>NZ_DBMV01000015.1 GCF_002298975.1 Ralstonia sp. UBA689 | reverse complement strand
TGGGTATCAAGCTGGTGGCGGCCTCGGGCAAGGTGCACATCGAAGCGCAGCGCGACGAAATGGAGCTGGTGGCCGAGCGCGTGCTCAAGCTCATGAGCACCAAGGACTGGATTGATGCCAAGGCCAAGCAGGGTATTCGCCTGAACGGCGGCGGCTCTGTGGTGGAGATCAGCGCCGAGGGGGTGGTGGTCTACACCGCGGGCAAGCACGAAGTCCATGCAGCGTCGCACCAGACGCTGGGGCCGCAGAGCAAGGGGGCGGGTTTCCCGCCAGTGCCGCAGGCCGGCCCCGGCCAACTGGAGCTGCTGCGCCAGTACGTGAGCGGCGAGCCCGTCAAGGGCAGCGCATTTACCGTGACCGACAGTCTGGGGGCGCAGCACAAGGGCACGCTCGATGCATCCGGGCGCGCGCTGGTGAGCGGCCTGAGCGCCGGCGCGGTGGCCGTGAGCTTCGGGCACGACCCGCATGACCCGTGGGCGCAAAGCAGTGCGCTGCGTCAGCCCCGCTGGATGCCCGAAGGCGCCGAATCGCTGGTCGCCTGATTCTCCCCTAACGCTTTGACCTGATCCCCCTATGGCACCACCCAACGCACGCAATCTGCCGCAAGTCGACACGGCCATCGTTCCACTGAACCGAGTCCACATTGCCGACCTGCAAGCAGGCGCAACCCGTTTCGACCACTGGCTGCGCTCGGCCAGCGGCGGCTACGTGACACTGGAGCGGATCAAGGAAGTGTCGGCGGCAATGCCGGTGCTGGGCAACATCATTGCGGCGGTGGATGTGTGTGGGGATGTCGCCACGCTGTGGGAGCATCGCAACGACCGCACCCGCTCCGATGCTGAGCGGATGCTGGACTGGGCCAACCTGGCAATCAACCTGATTGGCGTGATGCCCATTCCGCCGGGTACGTCAGCAGCGCGCATGACGCTGCGCCCCACGCTGTCCATCGTGCGGCAGACGGTCCTGCGGGGCGGCAAGGACCTCGCTGAGGCCTTGGTGGCCGTCATCGCGGGACACCTCACCGCCTCGTTGATGGGGGAACTCAAGCCCTTCGTGATGAAGGCCAAGGCGCAGTTGAACGAACTGCTCGATGACGCGGCCAAGGAAGTGGAGAAGGTGCTGAACAACCTGGCCCACGCGCTGGATGCGCTGGCCAGTGGGCAGCTAACTGATCCCAATGTCAACCTGAAGGCGGCGCGGCGCGATCTCTCCAAGGTGTCGGCCAGTGCCCTGGTGCATGACCCCAAACGGACGCTGGGCAACCTGTGGGACGCGGCATGGGAAGTAGGCAAGGCCGGCATCAAGGCCGAAGCCAACGTGGCGGTCTCCATGATGCCTGACGCTGCCAAGCGGCACATTCACACGCTGGCAGGGGATATCCGCGCGTTCATCCCGACCGTCAAGACCAAGATCCACAGCCTGTCGAGCGAGGATGTGGGCTCGGTGATGTACCTGCTCAACATCCTGATCCGCGCGATCCAGGTGTACGAGGACAAGAAGCACCATATTGAAGCGACGATTCAAAGCCAGAAAGCCAGTCAAGCCCATAAGCAGCATGGCGACGGTCAAACCGAGAGCCAGCACGACCAGGCCCGTGCACAAAAGCCCGGCCCGTCGCAGTGCAAGACATGCGCGCCGGGCCAGCCCGCAGTCGGCACGAAGCCCTCGATCGGCTTTGCGCTGGGCGACGAGACCTTTACGCACACGGACTTTGTACTGCCCGGGGTGATCGGCATCGAATGGTCGCGCACCTACCACTCGAACTTTGGCGGCCACGACGAGGGTGGCCCGCTGGGCCCGCGTTGGACCACGCCCTACCACGCCAGCTTTGAGGCGCGGGGCCAGACCCTCGTCTACCACGACACCTCCGGCCGCAGCCTGAACTACCCCCAGGTCGAGATCGGCCGCAGCCACCACGATGCAATCGAGCAGCAGACGGTGAAGCGTGTGTCAGAGAACGTTATCGAACTCGCGCGCGGATCGGTGCTCACCGAGACCTACGAACGCCAGGGCGAGCGCTTCCGGCTCACCCGCATGGCCGACCGCTCGGGCAATGACGTGACGTTGACCTATGCGCAGGGGCGCCTGACGGGCATCGCCAACAGCGCGGGCGCCGCTGCCAAGGTTGAGCACGACGAAGCGGGCCGCATCACGCGCATCGTGCAAGTGGACGAGGGCGGGCAGGCGGGCCGCACGCTGGCCGCCTACGCCTACGATGCGGCGGGCGATCTGGTGGCGGCCACCGATGAAGACGGCGCCGCGTGGAGCTACGCCTACACGCATCACCTCATCACCCGCTACAGCGACCGGACTGGGCGCGGCATGAACCTGGCGTGGGATGGCACGGGGCTGGACGCGCGCGCGGTGCGCGAATGGGCCGATGACGGCACGTTTGACACGCACCTGACGTGGCACGAACGGCTGCGCCTGACCTTTGTGACCGACGCACTCGGCAACACGACGCAGCAGTACTACGACATCGACGGCTATCCGTACCGCGTGGTGTATCCGGACGACACGGAAGAGTGGTACTTCCGGGATGCCGCCCGGAACGTGATCCGGCACGTGTTCCCAGACGGCGCGGAAGAGAGCTTTACGTGGGATGCGCGGGGCAACCTGACTTCGCACACCGCAAGAGATGGCCGCACGGCCTACTACGTGCACGACGAACGAGACAACCTCACGGGCGTGCAGGACCCGGAGGGCTATCGCTGGGAGCGGTACTACGACAGCCGCGGCAACGTGGTCGAGGCGGTCGATCCGCTGGGCCGCATCACCAAGTACGAATACAACGATGCCGGCCTGCCGGTGGCGATCACCGACCCCAAGGGGGGGCAGCGCCGGCTTGCCTGGCGCGCGGACGGGCAGCTCGCCAGCTACACGGACTGCTCGGGCAAGACCGGAGCGTGGCAGTACGACGACCGGGGCCGTCTGGTGGAGGCGAAGAATGCGGCCGGAGAGACCACGCGTTACCGGTATGAAGCCGGGCAGCTTGTGCAGGTGACCCGGGCGGGTGGGCAACAGGAGCGCTTCGAGCGGG
>NZ_DBMV01000046.1 GCF_002298975.1 Ralstonia sp. UBA689 | reverse complement strand
TGTTCGTCGTGCTCAGACCCGTGGACAGCGAGCTGGCCGTCGTCGACGTCGAAGTCGACAGCGACGCCAGGCTGCTGTTCGTCGTCGACAACCCCGTCGACAGCGAGCTGATGCCGGTCGAGGTCGAGGTCGACAGCGACGCCACCGTGCTGTTCGTCGTGCTCAGACCCGTTGACAGCGAGCTGATGCCGGTTGACGCCGAGGTCGACAGGCTAGCGATGCTCGACGTCGTCGTGCTGGCGACCGCATAGAGCTGGCTGCCGTTGATTGCATCGGTGCTGGTTGCACTGATCAGACCGGCAGCGACATTCTGAATACGGCGCTCGGTGCCGGGGGCGCCTACGCTAACCACACCTGCAGCCGAGCTGGCGCCGGCGTACGTACCGTATGTGGTGCTGCCAATGGTCGTGCTGCTGACCGTTCCCGTGCCGCCCGTAGCGGCCGTTGCGGCACCCGTTGTGGCAGCACCGGAACCAAGCGCAACGGAGCCGGCAACATTGGCCACAGAGCCGGAACCGAATGCCTGCGCATTGGTGGCGCTGGCTTGGGCGGTATCGCCCAGTGCTACGCTGCCTGCAGCGGAAGCACTGCTGGCATTACCCAGCGCCACAGAACCTTGCCCGGTCGCCGTATTGGCGTTACCGAGCGCGACGGCGCCATTGCCGTTCGCTGTGTTGTTGGCACCCAACGCAACCGCGCCCGTGCCGGTGGCCGCATTCGGGTCACCGATAGCGACCGCGCCATCCCCAGTCGCCGTTTGCCCTCGACCAATTGCAACTGCGCCGCCAGTGGCCGTCGAGCTGTTGGCTGTCGTGCCGCTGGAGCCAATCGCAACGTTCTGGCCCGTTGCGCCGGAAATGATGCCATCGCCTTGCGCGATGCCGAACGCGCCGCTCGCGGTTGCACCACGTCCGACTGCAATGCCAGACGTGGCCGCCGCTGCGACGGATGACTGGCCGCCCAGGGCGATGCCGTCCGATGCAGCCGACATGGCACCGGCGCTCGTGTTCGAGCCGATCGCAACTGAACCCGCGCCGGTGGCCGCTGCACTGTCGCCAATTGCGGTTGCCCAAATACCAGACGAAGTGGCGTAAGCGCCCAGCGCCACCGATGAAGCGATGCTAGATGCGATCGCACTCGTCCCGATTGCGACCCCATTTCCCCCGCTCGCCGTCGCAAAATTGCCGAGCGCCGTTGCCTGGTTGCCCGACGCGATCGAACTCGCCCCGTATGCCATCGCTTTCGTCCCGCTTGCCGTCGCAAAATTGCCGAGCGCCATCGAGAAGTCTCCAGACGACGTGGCCGAGGCACCGATTGCCGTGGCAGTGACGCCTGATGCTGTCGACCGGTCGCCTAAGGCAAGCGCGGAGGTATTCGATGCGGTGCTGCCATAACCGACTGCAACCGCATCTACTGCACTCGCGTTGGCGCTATCGCCCACCGCGACTGCGCTTGCACCGGCTGCCGTTGCATTGGTGCCGGCGGCCAGGGCATTGAGGCCCGTCGCGCCATTGTCGTTGTAGTTGCCCTGCTGCGCGCCGTTGTCGTTCACGCTGTAGTAATGCGTGCGGGTGGCCGACACCGCCGCATAGAGCTGGCTACCGTTGATTGCATCGGTGCTGGTTGCGCTCACCAACCCGGCGGCAACA
Organism: Ralstonia sp. UBA689; assembly: GCF_002298975.1. Classification (GTDB taxonomy): domain Bacteria; phylum Pseudomonadota; class Gammaproteobacteria; order Burkholderiales; family Burkholderiaceae; genus Ralstonia. The sequence continues at coordinate 100,315 of NZ_DBMV01000046.1, read as the reverse complement.
TTCTGGATGCGGCGCTCGGCGCCAGCAGCGCCGACGCTGACCACACCAGAGGTTGAGCTGGTACCGGCGTACGAGCTTAATGTCGTGCCGTTGATGGTCGAGGAGCTGACCACACCTGTTCCGCCCGTGGCAGCCGTTGCCGTGCCCGTCGTCACCGCATTCTGGCCAATTGCGACAGAGCCCGTCACGTTTGCAGTGGCACCTTGACCAAGAGCAACCGATGAAGGCGCAGAACTGGTCGCAAACGCACCCAGAGCTGACGAGCCGCCTCCCGAGGCCAGTGCGCCAACCCCCAACGCGGTGGCTTGGGCACCCGAAGCTGTTGTTTGCTGCCCAACTGCGGCTGCGCCTTCAGCCGAGGCGATCGCGCCGAAACCGAGGGCCATCGCATTTGCAGTGGATGCGGAAGCAACCTGACCAATGGCAATGCCGCCGCTCTTGGTTGATTGGTTGGCTGCCGCAGTTGCAACCGCGCCTGTACCAATCGCAATGCCGTTGTCTTGTACAGATGCCTTGGCGCCGTTACCAATTGCGGTGCCGTTGGTGGCGGATGCCGTAGCAAGGTTACCGAAGGCTGTCGACGAAGCGCCCGACGCTGTGTTCGAGTTGCCGAATGCCACAGAACCTTGTCCGGTCGCCGTATTAGCGTTACCGAGCGCGACTGCGCCAGTGCCGCTCGCAGTGTCGTTGGCCCCCATCGCAACGGCGCCGGTGCCGGTGGCCGCATTCGGGTCGCCGATGGCGACCGCGCCATTTCCGGTTGCCGTTTGCCCGCGACCAATTGCGACTGCGCCACCGGTGGCCGTCGAGCTGTTGGCTGTCGTGCCGCTGGAGCCGATCGCAACGTTCTGACCCGTTGCGCCGGAAATGACGCCATCGCCTTCCGCAATACCGAATGCGCCGCTCGCGGTTGCGCCACGTCCGATTGCAATACCAGAGGTTGCCGCAGCGGCCACCACGGATTGCCCGGCCATCGCAATCGAATCGGCCGCATTAGCAGCGGCGCCCTGCGTTGCGTTACTGCCCAATGCTGTGGCGCCAACTCCGGCAGCCCATGCGGCGGTGCCAAACGAAGTGGCGTAATTGCCGGTCGAGTGGGCGCCCGCGCCAATTGCGAGCGTATCGATCGCTGAGGCAACAGAGTCACCGCCGATGGCCACTGCGTTGCCCCCCGACGCTTGAGCGCCCTTGGTCGCGGTACTGCCACCGATGGCAACCCCGCCATCCCCCGTGGAGGTTACTGGTGACAGGGCGCTGGAGCCGATCGCGACCCCATACCCCCCAGAAGCGGTAGAGTTATAACCTAAAGCCGTGGAGGCAACGCCCGACGCAGTTGCCTGAAGCCCCAACGCCGTGGCCCACTTGCCCGCCATCGCGCCCATACCAAAAGCAGCGGCACCATTCCCTGTCGCAGTGGTAAATGAACCATACAGTGTCACCCCGAGCAGGGTACCGCCGCCATTCGCGCCACAACCCGCAACAGACGACCAGCTACCGTTGCCGTCGATAGGATTTGATCCTGCAGGATACGTGCGCACGCCATCGGGGCCTGTAGCGGCTAAGGTACCGCAGCCCGCTGCGCTGGAAAACGAATAGACGCCCGCGTACCCCGCCTGAGCAGCGCCAAGAAGCAGCACACCGGCCAGCAACTTGGCTGACGCTGATCCCTTGCCTCGGCCCTTTCCGCGGGCGGTGGTAATTTCGGATGCAGCCACCCACGCACCGAGGGCTTCGTTCCAAATGCTTCGATATGACTTGTTCATCTTCGCTGCTCAGTTGTCCCCGCCGGCGGCCGGTTACGTCGTCGTGTTCTTATTGACGAGCCCGCAAGTAGGTTTCGGTTAAGACAAGCGCCCTTGTTCTCGACAAGAACGGCTTATAGCGAAGGTAGTGCGCTGCAGAAACTGGAATTACAACAACTGTTCCGCGAAGTGTTAATAAATGTGAGGACTTTCGTTGAACACCGCTTGATGCAGCTAACCAGCGGCCCCAGGACAGGGCGACAAGACGGAACCTCGTCAGGCGAGAGACGAACATGAACTGTGATTTGGCGAGCTGCCGCACAGGACCTTCACACTGGATTGCAGAGGTCTTGATGCGACGCGCTGCGTGGCGACGATGTGCGGCTGCCCTCAACCGCTCGAGCTTGACGCTACGCCGGCAAGCGGCGAAAACCGGCTCGCCAGCGCGCAGAGGGCGGCGGCGGCAACCGAGTGAGGGTGGCTAAAGATCCGATCTACGTTGCCAGCCCCCCCCCCTGAGTCGACCGCGGACATGGCCCGAAGCCGCTCGCCACGTCGTTTTACATTGCGCGGGTTAACGGCATGAAGGAATGCGCAACGCGGCAACGGTGCGCGACGATATGCCCTTCACGCACGCCCCCCCCGACGCTGTGCCAGCCATGCGCAACCTGGTCATTGCGCTGGCGCACTTCAAGGGGTGACATCCGGCCACGCACCGAGACTATTTGCGGCGCATATCCCAGAACGGGATCATGCAATCAAACGCGTAGCGGTATCCGGGGATGCGTGGCCCATTTCGACTGCACTTTTTCGAATCAGCTTGAAACCGTGCGAATACACGCTCACCAAGGAATAGGTACTTTGTCGATTCAGGAAAAAACGTGTGCGCACACGTGATACCAGTGCGTCCAGTGCGCGCGAGTCCGGGCTGATTGACTTGCCCCAGATGAACGTCTCCAGAAAGTCTCGCGGAACCAACCAGTCCAGATGGCGAAACATATAGAGCGCCAGTTTGAACTCGCGAGTCGACACACAGAGCGTCTGCCCCTGGTAGGTCACGATCTCGTTCTTGAGGTCGAAGGCGTACTGCCCCTCCTCAAACAGATCGGCTGCCTCATCGTGCTGTCCGAGATACGCACGACGCAGCAACGCACTCACGTGCGCCCGAAGTTCATTGCCGTTGATAGAACCTGTCATGCATCTATCCGCGCCCGCAGAGAGCATCCGCACCATGAAGCGCTCGTCTCCGTTGGGTGCCAATACCATGATCGGCACGCCCGTACCCAGCGTGTTACGCAACCATTGCACCAGCTCTTCGCACTCGATATCCGGCTGCGGCGCAGTCACAACATAAAGACTGAACGTACTCCTGCGCACGGACGCCAAGAGGGTCTGCGCCCGGTTAAAGGAAACACAGCGATGGCCAAGCGATTCGAGATTCCGCTGGACCAACCCCGCACTCAATGCTCTGCTTTCCAAGCACGCGACATCCATTTCTGTACTCCTTCCCCAATGCACACTGCAGCATGGGCAAGCGATACACATTGCCTGCCATGAAGTGGGCGCTACTGCGTATTCGGGCCTGTGCATGCGCCCTTTTGGATAGCCGCTTCATTGGCGACTTCCATTTATATGTGTTGGGGCAGATGCTCGGTACGCCAGCACCTACCCACACCATTTCTACCACCAACATTCCAACGCGTTTTCCTGTCAGTTCTTGACTTCTCCTTGTCACCACACAGATCAGCAAACCTTGAACCGTGGCGTTGACAGCCGTTTCAGTCGGAGCGCGCTCCTCTCAGAAAGCATGCGTGCCAGACGGGCATGCCGAACGACAAAGTAGCGAACCCGCTCCACCTGGCCAGACACGAGTTCGATGGACGGCGACAACGGGCTCAAAGGTCAGGGCGCGCAGACAGCAGCATCGGCGCACTTACGTGCCCTTGAAGAGAACAACCGATTCGCACCGATGCCACCCCTGTTGGCTCGGTTTCCTCCATAAACAGAATTCGCTCTACCCGAGCGTCACTCGGCAGATCCTCTCCACCGTCTGGAGCACCGAACAGCCAGTGGCTACCATCCCAGACTTCGGTGCGAACAAAAGCATTGCCTTCGCGGTGCAACGACCAAGCCTGCAACGTATTCAGCCCTAGCGCCCTGCTCACATCGCTCACGCTGCCTCGCACCAGAAAACCCCAGGTGAAGATCGCATCTCCTGCGCCGAGGTCTTCAACTTCATCAAAGTAGCCGTCCAGTACCAACGGGCCATCTTGATAGGGGGCAAGAAAACGTACTGCGCTGGAGTCACTACGAAGCCGGTCGCCAACCGCGATGTAGGAAAGAGACCCACTGCGTCGCTTGACCTGGGCAATATCATCAAGGCGATCGCGCTCGCCATCAATTGCGGCAAAGAGACGCCGATCGCAATGGGCCAAGGCGCTGACTAGCGTAGGCGTGGCCGCGCCGGTCAAGGTTCGGAGCAGCAGCAGGGCCATGGCCACGCCCACCCCCACCAGGAGGATTCGCGCAATGTAATCGGCCCATCGGCACCGCTGCCGCTTGCGAGCAAAGTAAGCGTTGACCACTGGATTCATAACGTTTCTTGGAGCATCTCGCCGTCAACCAGCAGAATCAGACAATTAATGCATCAGCAACAACCTAACAACGCCACCGAGTAGGAAACTTCGCCTTATTACCCGCCGAATAAATTCAATTACTTAATAGCAATCAATATACATAACCTCTAATCAAACAACAAAACCACCGATACTCACCAAAGTAAATCAACGTCTCAAAACCATCCAACCGACACCGACCTAACCATCAAAACAAATTGACAACTCAGGCGACGGTTAACCACTTCCCCATTTCCGGAAGTGTTCGATCCAATGGGCGACATTCCCGTTGATCACCAAGCGGCCCGCCATTTGAATCCATCACGGGCAGCAGAATTTCATGCAGATTTCTACACGCGCCACCCCTTCCCGGCCGATGTGGGAGTCGATATTTGAGCTGACTGGCTTCATGTCCCCCTCATGCCGCGTGGCACGTAGCTTTATCGAAATGGCGTCCCGTGTGGCGGAGTGCGTCGGTTGTCACAATCCCTAGATCTCATACAGCCCTCTGAATTTCAAGAAACGACATTCAAAATGCGCCGGGAAACTGCACAAAAGGGGGCCCTTTTTTCGCTAGGCCAAAGCGGGGGCGACCGGATGGCACCACGCGGCCTCCAGGGGACTGGGTGTTAAATTTTTTTTAACTCTGATACAAGGGGCCTTATTTGTCCAGTAAGATGCGCCCCAACCCATTGAAACTTAACGTTTGTTTGCATTCGTCCTTGTACCTATGCGACGTACACTCCATCGCATAGGGTGGCGATAGTGAACGAAAGCGACCACCGTACGGTTCATGCGCCGAAGAGCGTGCTTTTTTATGTGTTGGGATAACAACACGGCGTCGCATTTGTGCCGTTTTTTGGCGTTTTGGGAACGCTGGAACACGAGGCCACAACCTTTGTTTGATCTATGCCATTCGTATTAGGCGGGAGACCTATTGCCCATTCGGGGGGAAGCGGGATGTGATCGCATCTACTCCGACCAGGGTGTCTCGGGAATCGAGTTTGTGAGACCTGGATTAGCTGATGCGCTCAATCACCTTCGGCATGGCGATACGCTCGTGGTCTGGCGACTAGACCGACTCGGCCGCTCTTTGAGCATGCTTGTAGCCCTTGTCAACGAATTGGGCAGGAAGCAGATCGACTTCATCTCACTGAACGAAGCAATCAATACCCAGTCGCCGACCGGTGTGCTCCTCTTCCATATGATGGCCGCGCTTGCCGAGTTCGAGCGCAATCTCATCAGCGCGCGAACCCTTGCGGGAATGGCCGCTGCACGTGCCCGTACGTAGACCGCATGTGGGGCGCTCACCCGCGCGCGTTGCGAAGATTGCTCAATGACAAGACCGTCATACCGCGATAACAATCGTCACGATATGCACTCTATCTGCGATGAAACCATGCGTGGCAAGCCAATGACCCTGGTGCACGTGTATCGCTTTGCCTTCAGGGCGAGATGACGTCGAAGCTACATTCGCATTGACGCCTGCGAGTAACATCAGAGGGAGGCCGCCGCCAGCGCGGCACCCTGCTTGCTCGCTTCTTTTTACGACCGAATCTTCCGCAAGCATTCTTCTGCATACGCGATGACTCTGTTCGAGTCGACATCGTCCCAACGTGCACGCTGACGCAGCGCCTGGACGTATGTGCGAAGGACCTCGCCCCCTTCCGCCCCTCGATATTTCCGGCTCAGCCAGGTAATGAAATCCAGCTCATCATCGGTACGGTGCTCCGCCATGTTGAGACACTATTTTCGCGGCAATTCTGACAGACGAACGTTCTTACGAACCGCCAAGGCCCTTAATCCCACTGATGGCATCGCACATGGTGCCGCTGTTCGATGATAGAGATCCTCTGCTCGTGCTCACCAATCACTTGCAAAGTGGCTCGCCTCATCAGGGAATCAGGGGTCAATAACAGAGAGAACGCTTTCAGTTGCTCAAGTGAAAGCGAAACGGGCCGAGAAATATCGTCGACCATCAGCGTTCTAGGTTCATGTACCACATGGGTTGGACTGCACAAGGCCACGCCTTAAGCTGTCAGGCTTGGCGGCAGTTTTCCGCCGTTGGCAGCCAGCGCTTTCATAAGTTGGGCATGTAGCCATATGTTCATGCTCGCGGAATCAGACATGTCCCCCTGATAGCTCAGTTCTTGTGCAAGCTGCCTGCGATGCTCAAGGCTGCTGTCAACACCGAGCGCCTTCATGGTGTCAACGATCGACGTCCGCCAGTTCAAAGATTGGCCACTTTCAAGAACCAGGTGGTCCATCACAGACTCCACGTCCATTTCAGCAAGCGGTGGCGGATCGCCTGCAGCATCTGCGTTGGCTGTGCTCGCCGGAACCGGCACTGGCTCGGAGGCGAGTGGCGGCTGATCCGGCTTAGCTTTACCACGAATCCGATTAACGATATCCGCAAAAATTCCCATACGAGTACTCCAATGCTATTTAAAAAAAGCTGAAGAATTTCAAACCGGGGATGAACAGTCTCCGCGCAAGCCGCCGCAGCGAGTCGAACGGAGGCCGCGCTTCACGCGGCCCCTCCTGCCCTTACCCGCGGTGTGCGCGATGGTGGTGCTTGTGATGCTTGTGATGCGGCGTGCCACCCGCGCTCTGGGCAAAAGCCCCAGCGGCAAACAACATGGCAATAGCAGCAACAATCAGTTTCTTCATGATTTGGATCCTTGAAGGGCAGCGTGTCCGGTCATTAGCAAACGCCGCACGAAACGTCCTTGCGAAAACTCAATTGCGAATTGAACGGCTTACTGCTTCTGCGCGTTCGATTCAGCCGCCTTCTTATGCTGATGGTGGTGATGGTGATGCTTGTGCTTCGCGGGCACATTGGCGGAATTCTGAGCAGATACCACCGCTGCGTCCTGCTTCGGGGCCATCTGAGTCCCAGTCACTTGCACTTGTGGGACCGTTACATTGGGAGCCGTCACCTGAACTTGCGGTGCAGTCACTTGTGCGAAAGCTGCGACGGAGGCCATACCGGTGAGCACTGCAGCGACAAAATTCTTCATGGAAACATCTCCCTTCTTCATATTTGGTTAGTGTGGAGACGATGTCCCCACGCCCCGATAACGGCTTCCCAAAACGAGCCGTTGACGGTTCCTGAGGCCGCTTACAAACGTTGATAATTGGTCAGGTGAGCCGGCCGCGCAGGCGGATCGGCATCGTCAGAAATGAAATCGGACCACGCCCTGCCGGTGGTTTTGCGCCGTTTGCCGCCAGCGCTTTCATGATGCCGGCAAGATGCCAAAGAACAGCCGTCTGGCACCGACATAGTGAGACTGCCAGTACGATCCGGCCAGATTTTCCACGCGCACGCGGCCTCCCGCGGACGGGGCGTGCACGAACTGACCGCGACCAAGGTAGATGCCGACATGCGAATACCCAGCGCCCCGCGTGTTGAAGAACACCAGATCGCCCAGCTGCAATTGCTCGCGCCCGACAGGGCGCCCCTCCCCCGCAAGACTCGCTGCCGTGCGGCCAACGTGCATACCCGCGGTATAGCGCAACACGTACTGGACAAGGCCGCTGCAATCGAATCCGGTTTGTGGCGCATTCCCTCCATACCGGTACCGGATGCCAACGAGGTTCAGAGCGCTCTGTCTGAGCCGCTCCAACATGGAGTCCGCAGGCTGTGGGGCATCGGTCGGCAAAGACACAATGGCGCTTGGTTCTTCCTGATCCACCGGTTCGGCGTAACAAGGCGCCGTCAGAACGGCAAACACGACAGCAAGCGACGCGACGAGCGCCGCAGCCCTGCCGTGCCGCGCTGTTATAGCGTGATCACTGTTTCTAATAGCAGGCATTGAATATAGATGACGTAGTGCGAGAGCGCTTGCATGGTCGCCTTCGTCTCCTTGATCGCGATGGCTACCGAGATCGCCGGGTTAACGACGCCCGTTGCCGTACAGCATGGTGGTGCCGAACCCTGCCACAAACACCGAGCGCAGCACGCCTCTGCGGCCGCAGACAAACCACGCAAGCAGCGCTGGCAACCTGCCCTGGCCGTGGTTGTCCGCCTTCATCAGCACCGTCATATTTGATGCTGACCACCCGTATCTGCGACCACAGGAACAGCGAGACGATTCCCTCCCCGTTCTGCGCCGCGGCTGCTACGACATGGGGGCTGACGCCTCCCAATGCATGCAGCGGGCTCGTGCCAGGATGGCCGAACACGATGCCGCGTGCGGCCACCGCTTGCACGGCAGTACCAGCGGCTGGCGCTGGTGCTGCAAGGAACTGATCTCTGCGACGCCGTTCCAGTGGGGCTCAAAAATCACGTTCGACGGATGGTCATGCAGAGCTCCCAATGCCTGCGTGCGCCGTTGTAATCGTTCTCGAGTTCGCCTCGCGCGACGATCTCCCGTAGATCCTGAAGTTTGGTGTCGTCTGGCAGTGCGGAATAGGCAGGCTCGCCGAGCCGGCTTGTTTCGACGCGAATCGCGCCGCGCTTAGCGACCGCGTTGAGAAGCGCGATGGCGAGCTCCGTGCCGCACCCCAGACGCCGCGCAACCAGCGTGGCGTTGAAGCGCGTGTACGGTGACTGCTGCAACAACGCCAGCACGGTTGCCTCAGTCACGGCGTCATTGGACTCACTTGATGAAACCGCTTTTGTTTTGCGGGGGCGCATGGAAACACTGCCGCTCAAAATGAACGGCTTACGCCGACTGTGCCGAGGCCACCGCAAATGTAATGCGGCGGTTGCGCTGACGGCCCTCAGGGCTGGCATTATCCGCGACCGGCTGGCTGTCTCCGGCTCCTGCTGCCCGCATACGCTCTGCCGGCACGCCCTGGCTTGCCAGATATTGACGGACAGCTTCCGCGCGCTCCAGCGAGAGCTTTCGATTGGATTCCCCGCTGCCCTGATTGTCGGTGTGCCCAGTGATGACGATCGTACGATCATCGTCTTTCAACAACGAAGCAATTTCATCGAGCCGCGCCTTGGCCGGATCCGGCAAGGTTGTCGAACCCGAAGCAAACTCGATGTGCTCGTCGAGCAGGCTGTCAGAGGGCGCAGAGGCACCTGCACCGGAACCTGCGTTAATGGACACATCAATCGCCGACTTCAGTTGGCCCGCGATCCAGCCGGGGGCCGCCGTACCGATGGAAGACCGCACCGCATCGTTCGGGGCCGCACCGCTCAGTTGCATGCCATCGCTTGACGTATGCAGATCGAAGCTGGTCATTTGCTTGAGGCGGGCAAGCACATCAACCGGACGGCTCTGCCACCACAGCGGCAAAGCGCCGGCGCTGACCTCGACCTTGTCCACGACGTTGTCCTTACCCCAGAGCACGCGTGCTGGCTTGAGCAAGCGTTCCTTGGTCGCCTCGTCTGGCACGGTGCCGCTGATGGTGATCTGTTTGGCGTCCCCCACAAGGGCGACAGCGCCGGGCGCAATGGGTCGCTCAACGGCGCGCGTACTTGGCTCCACGGCCATTGCAGATGTCGCGGCAGGTGTCTGGCCGCTGACAAAGCGTACGGCGTAGATGACAACACCGCTGAGCAACACGCCGATCACGGCTGCTACCACGGCGAGGGAAATGCGTTCTGATTGGTTTTCGGTCGTCATGATTGAAATTTCGAACAGATTGCAGGTGCTAGATCAGCTACTCACCACATTGCGGATGTTAGAACCAGCGAAACATCCGCTCGCCTGCCAATTGTTAAATTACCGTGTCGCGGCGTCGGCTTCTCTCTTGGCTCCCGGGCGAAACGAAATCGAACCTTCGGGCCCACGAAAGCCCGAGGGCTCGTACGTCGATGCGCCGGGCACCTCAACGTGCTTCATCGTATTTCCCCAGAAAGTTCGCCATCCATGCAGAGCAGTGCCGGCGGGCGCTCTGCGGGCAGCACCATTGACTCGGTCGGCGTGCCGCGTAAGGCCGCCCGATGCTTACGGCGCGTGCGCATCACCGCCAAAGCGAACAGAACAAGCAAGCCGATCTCCACAAGCACTTTGAACCATACGCTGCTGTACCAGGCCTGGGCGAAACGCAACGGCACCACGCCCGTTGCCGGGTCTATTTGGCGCAAGGCCATGCTTGTCAAGACCGGCCACCAGCAGGGCCAAACCAGAGCCGGCGTGGCATAGCCAATCGTGCGGGCCCAGCGTCTCGTCAAAAGCTGTGCTCCATACGCCGCGATCAGGAGCATGCAACTGCCCAACAGCGCTTCCGCGCCAGACCCAAAGCTCGCGCCCAGCGCGAAGGTCAGCCCCCACAGGCTGAATGTGCCGGCGGTGCTTACGGTCAGCATTGGCAGAAACGACGGCAGGTCGGAGCGAAGCTTGTATCTCGTCAATTGCATGGCTGAGTGTGTGTCTAGCGCGATTCGCTGGGTTGTCCGCATTGGGCAGGCTTAACGAACGGCGCCAAATCCGGAGCAGCGGCCGCCGCACATAGCCCCCCATGACGCCAGCACGTTCTGGATGCTGCGCGCATAGGCATCGCGCCGTGCGGGCACCTCGGAGTGGTAGGCCCCGATTGCCCGCCAGGTATTGCCATGCCGCACCATCTTCTGCTTGAGCAGCCACGCCGCCACGTACACGTTGACGCAGGCATCGGTGAGCGCCTCACGCCCGACGCCGTAGCGCGCAAGGGTGCTGAAATGGACCGAATTGATCTGCGCCATACCAATGTCGAACGAACCATCCGCGTTGTGGTGCACCGCGTTTGCATGGCCTTTCGATTCGAACCACACAATGGCCCGCAGCACGGCCGGATTGACGCCCTGATAGGCGCCAGCCTGCTCAAAACAATCGGCCGCTGCCTGGGTCCACACGGCTGCAAGGCCCAGTGCCACGCAAAGCCTGCGGCGCAGGCGGCGTCGGCGATACTGCATCATTCACAACTCCTTTGACGCTTCCAGCGGCAGGAACGTCCGCTGCAGGCAAAGACCGTCAGGGCTCATGTTCTTATTGCGAGGGCGGCTTCAGCGCTGCAAGCGATGAGGCTCCGCGAAAGGCAGAAAATCGTGCTCGGCCAGGGCGTCAGTGGCTGCGATGCCGCCGCTTACGCACCTGCGCCCGCGCTTCCTCCTTCTGAAGCAGCTCACCAAGCCGGTCCGGTTGCGGACTGACCGCCTGATGCGCCTTCTTCGCAACGGGCTTCGTCTTTGCGGATTCTGCGACGTGTTCCTGACGGGCCTGCGCCGAGCCGGCAGCGCCAGCACCGTTTAATGTCGTGATCTGTTTTTCGCTTAGCCATTCTTCCCGGTATTCCGCGCGCGCTGGAATGGTCGCTGCCAGCAGCACGATGCCAAGGCCGGCCACCACCGCGGCCGATAGCCACGGTGTTTTGCCCCGGTGCCGGCCGTCGCCGAAATTGATTGCGTAAAGCGCCATGAGTCTTGGCATCAACCGATCTCCACTCTCTTCTCGTTGCTTCATCAGGTGCTCGCTCCAGCAACGCGCGGCATCATGGCCGGAGGAATAGGAGGCAACGCCCCTGCCCGGCTGCCATTTCCGGCAGGAAACGTCGGCACCGAACTCGGGCACCGGAAACTCCTCAGCAAGTCGCTGGTGAGCGGATTCGCGGTACTTCCCGCGCTGGTCAGATCGAGCACAGCCTTGCGACCATCGAAGTCGAGCGTCACGCGTGTGCGTCCGGGTGTGGCGGCGTCGGAGACGCGCCCCTTTTGCAGCAGCCGCATCAGCGCCCACGGGCCGTCCAGCGCGATCGTCGACGTCTCCGGGCGGATTCGGGGGCTCGCCGTGATCTCTGCGTGGGTTCCGCCGCGCGGCCCCGGCCAGTTCACCATGAACGGTGCCACGGGACCATGCTGGTACACGATCGACTGGCCATCTATATCCACCGCCAGGCTCGTGATGGTGGGGTCAAGCTCGGTGATCCGGATGTCGGCCTTCCAGGCCGACTGCTTTTGCCCCGGATCCGCAAAGAACACGTCCCGAATGGCCTTGGCATGCTGAAACGGTTCCAGATCCGGGCCCTGGACGGGCTCGGTTGCTCCCGGCAGCGTCTTGTAGCGCCATGGCTTGGCCAGCGTGTCGACATACGGCGCAAGCGTCTTGGTAAAGAACTCATCCAGCACGCCGCCCTGCGCGAACAAGCGTGTGAAATCTCCCATCCCGATATCGCGGCCGCTCTCCGGCGCAAACGGATAGTTGCCAGCCACCGTCAGCCTGCAGGTATCGCCGATCCCGGCCTCCATCTGCCGCGACAGCAGTTGGCCAATGCCCTGATTCACTTCGCGCGAGCCGTCAGCCGCCAGAGCTAGCAACACGTCCCGGAATGGGGCCGGCATCGTATCGGCCGTCATCTTGAGCTTGGCCGCCGTGTCGCTTGCCGGCGGCATGCTGTTGTTCGACAGCGCGTTGTCGGCAACCGTCAACGCGGTGTAAAAATCGTTCAAAAGATTCGCCACCCCATCCAGGCCAGTCTTGCCGGCTTGGGACCCGGGCTGGGCGCCGCCGCGCGCTTCCGCGCTTCCGGTTACCACCTCGCGCAGCGCCGCAAAGTGGTTATCCACCAGCTCACGCTCGATGCGCTCGGAGGCGCGGATGCCGAGTGCCTTGTCCGCCTTTTGGCTCAACTGATCAGTCGCCTTCTGCAAGAACGAACCGTCTGCCGCAGCCTGGGACTGCGTCAGGGCAGTTTCACGCACGGCTGCACGGGCCAGGCGCGCCAGCGGCGAATCGGGGGCCGCAAAACTGCGCAGCACTTGCAGATCAAACGCCAGGCTCGTGCCGGTCACCGTGCGGATATCCCCGAGAAACGCGTCCCATTGCTGCGCATACTCCAACAGATAAGAACGCCGGATCGCTTCCGTGAGCGGGTCATCCGCGCCAGTTGCCGCACTCACGAGCTCAACCGTTTTTTTTTGAGCCGCGCCAAGGTACGAGCGCCCCATCACCCATGCATCGTCATCGCGCGCGACCTGCGTGAATTCCGGCAATCGCTTGTCGAACAGGTTGCGATAACCTTCGTAGGTGAAGAGTCCTGGCACGCCCCTTGAAAGCGGTGCGCCGCTGGCTCGCGTAAAGACGGTTCCGGCCTGCGGCCCAACCGCGCGCAGCAGCGTAAATTCGTCGGGCGCCTCTTTCAGCATCGCGGTCTTGGCGCGCTCGTACAGGCGCTCTGTGGCGTTGCTGCCATCGAGAAAATCGCGAGCCTGCCGAATCAGCGTGTCATTGCGGATCAGGGGCGACTGAACCACACGCTGCCCTGCAAACAGTTGCTGAACGTGGTCAATCATGGTCGCCCGGCCACCGAACACGGCCGCGCTATCAGACTTGGCCCAGTCGTCCAGCACCCAGGCTTTGACTTCGCCGGCGTTGAACTTTGCCTTGTCGTACAGCATGAGATAGACGCGCAGCGCATCGTATGCGGCCTTGGCATCCTTATTGGCCGTGGCCCGTGTGATCACGTCCTCCATCCGATGCACGATCTGCGGCAGCAGCAGGTTGTCCTCGAGCACGTCGTAGACGTGGTGGCTCGCATCAACGATATCCGGCGGGGTGTAAAGGCCGTAGCGCCAGTCGGCCTGCGGGCTCGACAGATCAAGCCCCGAATAGGTCGGCAGGTAGCGCGCCTCGGTCAGGGTGTCGGGCACAGCTTCGGGTTTCGGCTCTTTGTAGAGCTGGGTCACGCGGGCCGCCAGGGCCCGTGCCTTGTGCTCGACCGATTCGAGATAGTCGCTGTTGTGGCCAAAGCTGGCGCGCAGGCCGATTGCCAGCCAGGCGAACAGGATCAGCGCCAACGTATGGCCAATCAGCCGAAGCACCCCGAAGCGGAACTCCCACCGCAGGTTCGGACGCACAAGATGCGCCTCGGGAATCACCACCTTGGTCAGCAGGTCGTGCAGGAAGAAACTCTGATTGCCGCTCTGCTGAATGTGGGCCGGTTTGGAAAGCCCGAGTGAAGCCATCAGGCGCTGCGCCACCGTGCGGCGCTGTGCAGCAACTTCAGTGCCCTCCTGCTTTGCGCTGGTGAAGTACACACCGCGCAAGGTCGTGTGCAACTGCGTGTCGTCGTACCGGGAGTCCAGAAACACACGCTCGATCAGGTCGCACACCGGCGGCGTGAGCGCGGCAAACTCCTCCGACAACCCCGCCAGTTGGCGGCGCTTGAGCACATCGTATTCGTCCTGCAGGCGCGTGTTGATGCCGTTCGCAAGACGGCCGGCCAGCAAGCCGAGTTCTTCAGTGCAGCGCGCGCGAATCCCCTCACGGGCAATGGTTTCCCGGCCATAGGGGAGCGTGAACCCCCAGGTTTGCGCCCGCGCCTCTGCCGTGAGCGAACCAAAATACTCGTCGAAGCCGGTGAGCCGATCCATCTTGGTGATCAGCAGATACACCGGAAAGCGGATGCCAAGCTCTTGGCGCAATTCAGCGAGACGGGCACGCAGCGCCCCGGCTTGCGCGATATTGCTGCGTTCATCTCCATTGACCAACTGGGCCAAGTCAACTGCAACCAGCGCACCGTTGACGGGAGAACGCGGACGATGCTTGCGCAGCATCCCCAGAAAACCCAGCCACTCAGCGCGGTCGATGGTGAGGCGACGCGCCTTGTCCGACGCGTCTGTCAAAGACGCCGGTACGGCCGCCGATGCCGGAGCCCCAGAACTCGACTCTGCCTGGGTCTTCCCATCGGCTCCCTGCTCGCTGGGGGTGCCCATGGCCTCGGCGGCTGTTGCGTCGCTCGCCGTCGATTGGGCCGGCGTTGACGACGCAGCAACGAGCGGCAGCGCCTCGGTCGACGTTCCGTGGCGGGTGTAGTAGCCCGTCGTGTCGATCAGCACGGCGCTGTTGGTCAGCCACCAGTCGACCGGTGCGGCCATGCCTTCGCCCGCGGAGCGCTGCAACTGCTCGCCGATCGGAAACGGCAACCCGCCCCCCAGCAGCGCGCTGGTCTTACCCGAGGCGTTCGAACCCAGGGTGATGTACCACGGCACCTCATACAGGTAGCGCTTGCCCTGAAACAGCCGCCCCAGGCCGCGCGCGCCGGTGCGCATCGTCTTCAGGCGCGACAAGGCGGTCAGGACGATGCCGTTGAGCGCCACCAAGCGCGCTGCTGCGGGCGATGGCTCCTTCTTGCCACCGAATTGCAGCAACTGCTTGGTGAACTGTTCGTCTTCGCGCATCTTGCGCCACAGGCGGTAGATCCAGTAGACGAAGAACAGCGCCAGCACGACGGCAATGGCGGACAGGCGGACAGATTCAGGCGCAAACGGCTCGCTGCGGCCAAACGTAAGCAGCGGCGATGCATACCAGATCAGCACACACAGCAGGGCCGCAACCACGGGGCTGACAGAAAACTCCGCCAGCCACAGCAGCGCCCAGGCCAACAGCAGCACGATCATGAACACGCGCATGCCTATGCCGGCCAGCGGCTTCAGACCGCCGAACGCGATCAGGGGCCCGACAAACCAGATCGCCAGCGCTGCAATCACGAGTGCAACAAAGGCCAGAAACTGGCGTGAGCCCAAAAAAGAAAGAAACTTCGTCATACCTGCTACCTGTATTCCGATGGCTGATCCGTCAGCGCGCGACGGTGATTTCGACGCGGCGGTTTTGCGCGCGGCCCTTTGCAGTCCGGTTGTCGCCGATAGGATCGGCATCCCCCTTGCCGACCGCCTCCAGGCGGCTGGCCTGCACACCACCCGATATCAAGGCCTGCATCACCTGCGTGGCGCGTTCCTCTGACAGCGCTTGGTTCGATTCGAACTGGCGGCTCTTGATCGGAATGTTGTCTGTGTAGCCGGCTACCGTCACCTTACCGGGCACCTTGGCAACTTCGGCGGCAATCTTGGCGATGAGCGAATTCATTCCGGAATTGACGCCGCCTCCGCCCGGCGTAAACATCGAATCGCCCCGGAACCTCACCATGCTTGCGCGTGCGTCCTCATCAACGCTCACCGTCCCAGCGGCGATTTCGGATTTGAGCAGTTCCTTGAGGTGCAGCGCGGGCGGTGCCGGTGGCGGCGTCATGCGCGCAATGTCGATCACCTGCTTCTCCACCGCTGCGCCACGGTGCGAGAGTTGGACTTTGAAATACGCGAACAGGCCGATCAGGATGGCCGACAGCACCACCGCCGTGATCCATACCGGGAAATCGTAGAAAGAAATCCGCTTGCCCCGGACGTTGGACTGCCAGTGGGGTGACAGCGCAACCGGTACGGCCTCCCGCTGCGACATGATTTCGTTATAGAGGCGCTGGCGCACGGCGTCGTGCTTGCGATGGCCGCCTGCCTCGTACCTGTAGCGCCCTTCGAAGCCGAGGCTCAGGATTCGGTAAATGACTTCCAGCAGGTCAAGGTGCTCCCGGGGCTCGTCCAACAGCCGGCCGATCAGCAGGTAGACCTTCTGGCCGCCATCGCGATCTTCGTGGAAGGTGGTAGACAGGCCGCTCGTGCCCCACTCCACGCCGCTGTTCTTGCCCCACGACGTCTGCATGGCCGCTTCGTCCAGCGCCGTGCACAGGCAGTAGCGCGCGCCGATCATGTGGTCGCGGCGGATGTTGGCTTGCTCGCAGAGCTTTTGGAAGGTGCGGACTTCCTGCTCGAGCAGCATGCGCAGTGACATCACCCCCTCCGGCGGCAGATGTTCGGGCATGTCAGCAAGTGCGCGAAGCAGGGAACTTGCCGCTTCAAGCAGCGGATTCTGGGCGGTTTGGACGCCATGCAGGCGCTCGCGAAACCGGGTTTCGTCAATACCAGCAGAGGTCGCAGAATGGTCTGCACCGCCCGGCGCTGATAAGCCGACAGCGCGCAACGCGCTGCTGGAGGAATGGCTCATACGTGAATCAACGGTTCTTGTGATGGAAATAAAAACAGTGCCGGTGAACGTCGCGCTGACTCATCCAACCGATAAGGTGGCTCGGACACTGACCAGCACACAGCCGCAGCTCGCATGATGGCCTTCAAGCGAGGCAGGCTCACCGTTCACCAACATGGACGGGTCGCCTTCGGCGATCGGATTGACGCCGTGTTTGGCGCAGTCGGCCAAGTCGTTCCGGCGCGCAACTGCCTTGCCGTCAACACTGTCGGCACTGGAGCCGCTGATGACCTTGCCGCCATGCGGAGACAGGGTGTCGCCAACCACAATCATTTGTCGAGCCATACGTTCCTCAAGATTCCATCGATGTTTGTCGAGCGCGGACAGTGCTCACAGCGCAATCTGATCAAAGCCATCAGGCGTCTTTCCATTGGCGCTGCCCAGGTAAGTCCACTGCACCTGCTCCAAGGGGATATCCAGGTGGCGCAGCTCCGGCTCTGGAAACGGCTGCCCCTCCTGAACGAAGGCCTGCTGGTCCCAGCGGTTGAAAACCGCCGCCATCGGGTGGTCGCGCTTGACTCGGCCCTCCCAGATGCCCGTGCGCGGGCAGTGCTCCAAGCCGTGGCATGTGCGTGCCTGGGGTGGCTGTTCGATCTGGCGCAGGAAACCAGCGTCGGTCAGTTGCTTGAGGTAAACGTCGGGCGCGGGCGGCACCGGCTTTGCTTCGCCCAGAAAGAACCATTGGACCTGCTCGGGCGCAAGCAATCCTGGCTTGCCTAGTTCGAAGCGCTCTCCGGCCTCGTAGCGCTCCGGATAACCGCGACGCGCCGGCAAGAGCTGTTCGCGGGTCATCGTGGAGAGCCCATAGAGCGCCAGCCAGTAACCGGTTTCAGGCACGACCTTGTCGCCAGTCACGGCGTAAGGGCTCTGCGCCAGCGGCAGGACATCATGGTCCTGCGGCATCTGTTCCCGGCCTTGCAGCGCCGCCTTCGGGTTCGGTTTGGGAGGCGGCGTGACCGCCTTCGCCGCGTCGATCAGTTTCTTTTCGTCACCGTCCCACTTGGGCAGCGGCGCGGGCGGCAGCGGCAGCACCTTGTCCAGGTTGGGGAGCTTGATGCGGCCGGAGTAAAACTCAAGCATCCGGCCCAATTCAAAATACCGGTCGGCACGGGCACTGTCGATGTGACCAACAAGGTTTTCGCCATCGCTAAGCCCGAATCCGCGAAACTCGGAAGCCAAATCCTTTGCGCACTTGTAACTGCCAAGCTTCACCCCCTCGTGCAAGGTCTTGAGGGCAAGGGCCTTGCCTTCCGCTGTGTATCCGTCTTTCTGGTAATAAGCCAACTCGTACGCCGCATCCCCATACCCCTGTGCCACCGCACATTGCAGCATCTGCACCGCAATGGGCCGGTTCCCCCAGAACTCCGGCGGCGCATCGTAGGTCCCGCCCAGCTTGTCGCCCAAGTAGGTCATCGCCAACGGACTGCCCATGTCCGCCGCCTTCTGGTAAAACGCATAGGCCATGGTCGAGCCGCCGCCGTGCACGATGCCGTTTTCGTGATACGTGCCCATCGTGTCGTACGCATCGGGCACGCCCAGCTTCATAGCCTTCTCGACCCATTGAATAGCTACCTCCGGGTCTTTCACTGGCATATTCCGATACGTGCCGCTGTCCAGAATCAACGCCGCCATATTGAGCATCGCCTTCCAATGGTTACGCTCGGCGGCTTGCGTATAGAGTTGGTAAATCTTGGGGTAGTCGCGCTTCTTATAGTAAATGTCCGGATCATCCAGTGCCAGCGCTTGCTGGAACCACAGTTCGGCCTGGGGATCGATGGGCGGCACATGCTGGTCCTGGTACACGCACGTGAAGGTCTTACGGTGCGGGTTGAACAGCGGCAGTTTCTCGTAGCGCGGCAGATCAGATTTGGCGGCCATATCTAGCTTGTTGGTGAGAGCGGAGAGCGGGCCAGCTTGAGCGCTGGCAATCAGTACACCGCACATGAACGCGCCAATGAGGCGCCAGCGGATCCCTTTCATCAAGGCCTCTCCTATGCGTGCATTGTGGTCGTTGAGCGGCGATCCTCGAACCGCAGCAGGAAGCCTTGCATGGGCTTGCCGCCTTTACGAGCGAGCTTGTTGCTGTCCATTTGCTTGGTCCAATCGTCAAACACTTTGGGCACCAGCGCGCGCTCCCCCGTGCCGAGCACCTTGCCTCCCGAGTGCAACGCAAACACCCGTTGGCGCAGATCCGAAGCCCACGCCAGCCCGGTCGCCGCGACATTGATCTCGCCGTCCACCGACATGCTGCGCTGGTTCAAATTGGCGCTACCCATGGTCAGGAACACGTCGTCAATAATCATCAGCTTGGAGTGGATGTAGATCTCGCGGTAGGCCGGGCGGTGGTTCGCGTCCAGCCCATAAGTGCGCAGACGCGCCACGCTCACTTCCAGGCCGAACGACTTCTTCAAAGCCTCCACGCTCGGCCGGTCCAGCACTTTGTGCGTGCCTTTGACGGTGAACGGGCGCCCCTCCGCATCCTGCAGATCCAGCGTGTATGTGGCGTCGACCACGTCCTCATAGTGCTGGCCCGCCACCCGGTGATCAATGAGATCAGCCTGATCCTTCATGCGGTCGCTGTGCCCGAGTCCCGTGAGCGTGTCGAACGTGCGTGGGATCATGCCGTCGTCTTCGGGGTGTGGGATCACAATGAACAGATGCAGCTTCGGAATGTCGGTCAGCGGCTTGCCGGAATAGGCAACCCACTGATCGCAGAATTTGTCGCGCTCCTTTTTCAGGTGACGCACGAACTCCGGGTAAAAGAAATACTGGTTCTCGATGTAGATGTAATTGCGCGCGACGCTGGTGGATTGGAAATACACCTCCTTGATGCTCTTCTCACGCTCGGCGGCCTGCGTGCGCACGATCTGCACCTCGTAAGCCGCCGATCTGCTCGATCTCGCCAACTTGGGAGGTGGGGAGCCCAGTTCATGGGTCCGCAATGCGGCCGGCGCAAAGGCATTCCAGCCACGCTCGAAGTTCTGGTGCAACCGCTCCAACGCCAACCCCACGACGCGGCAGGCATAGTCCTGATAAGGTTTGGTGTAGCTGTACTTGGCGTTGCTGCGCTCTTTCTCGGTATCGTATTCGTGGTCGTATTCGCTCTTGGCCGCGCCCTCCGTCCAACGTTGCCGCCGCGGGTCGTCCAACACGTGGTCGGTGGTATCCCAGAAGTCCGTGATGGAATTCAATCCCATCACATAGCCCACCGCCTTGCTGCCGCCCTCGTGGGCATAGTCGATCAAAATGGGCTTCTGATGGTGGGTCCCAAAAAGGAATAAGGCGTCCTCCATGGCATCTGGCTTGTCCTCTTCCTTGGGTTCCTGCGCCATCAATCTGTCGACATCCGACTTGTGAACGCTGCGCAAGACAACCTGTAGATTCGCGAGTCTGCCTGCCCCGCTTTGCCCGTTCGGCAAATGCTCCTGCCACCACCGAATGCAGTAATTCTGGCGCTTCCTGCCGTCATAAGGCGAGGCAAACGGTCCGGCCTTGGCATCGGAATAGCCCGGCACGTTGTTTTGCTTCGTCGAAGCGAGCATGTCGAACCAGACCAACAACCGCACTCTCACGCCACGCTTGGCTGTCTGTTCCAGCAGATCGCCATATGTCGTGCCGCGCGGCCAATCTCCCGCTGAGCGCTCCTCCAGCTCCATGCCTGGGTCAAAGCCCCAGCAGATGATGTCGACCGTCGATTGGGCCGCCCGCAGATCTTTGGCAATTGCCCCAAAGCCCTTCTGGCCGCAGATGAAGAACTGCAGATCCGTGTCCCGGTACTTCTTGGGCGCATCCTTGATGGGCGGATGGCCGTTGAGCCCCTTGCCGTTCTCCAGCAGCCATTGCAACGACCCCTGTGCCTTGCGGCCCGCTTCGTCGATGGCCACGTCAACCGCGTTTTGTGTCCTGAGATGTTCCGCCATGGTCTTGTCCTCGTCTGTCAGCCGTGTCGTTGTGTGCGTCAAACCATCGGCTCACCGCGTTCAGTTCACTAGCTTCGGCATGTTGGCCTTTGCACACGCAACCATCGCACGTCCCACACTCTGTTCTTCGCTTGATGCTCTCTCCTGCAGGAGGTCCCCGACTCCTGCCATGGACGTATAGCTTCCTCGCTGCGCCGCTGCGAAATATCCCAGCGAGGCATACTTCCTCCCACCTGAACCGCTGCCCAAACCGGTTGCGGCCAGCGCTTCCGCGAATTCCGCATAGACGGGCCCGATCTGATGGGACACCAACCATTCCTTTAACTGCAACACCCGGTATTGAAGCGCAAGATTGTCGCGGTTGCGAAGCATGTCCTTAAAGTGTGCATACACGAACCACCGCGCTTGCCAGTTACCCTTTTGTGCGGCCGTCATAACGGCGTCCCACGTCGCCTCGCCCACGTTCCCTCTCGTGTACTCCGTCAGGAACTGTTGGACCGCTGCTTCATCTGGAACATCACCGAACTCCGCTGCAGTCTTGCAATGAAATTCGCTCAATAACTTGTCAGAACTCGTGAACGTTTCAATATCGTTCTTAACCTGCTCGTGCAGCCGCCTCCAGCGTGTCAGCACATCCTCTGCCGGCCATTCTGGCGGCAGAGGGCCAAGCCATGCGAGTGGATCGTTATTGCTTGCCGCCGCTTGCGCATACATGCGAAGACGTACGCGTGCCAGGCTTCGCTGCTCTTCCTCTTCTGCCGCTTTCTTTGCCTCGCGCTTCTCGATGGATTCGTTATCTTCAAAGCCGTCAATATTCCAAGCGTCAACAAGCTTGACGCAACTTTGAAACGAAGCTTTCCAGCATCGCGCCTCCACTTGATAGCCCCAATGCCGATTGATGGTTTCGAGCACATATCTGGAGACATTTGGAGCCTGAATGACCTGAGCGTTCCCTTCGTCGTCCGTTATTCCCTTCTTCAGCACCTTCCCATCTGAAGACTTCCACTGGTACGGTTCGCTCGCTAGCGGCATCTGACATGCTGCGTCTTCACAGAGCTTCACCGCTGGGCCAGACGCCGCAAACGCGGTCGCGCACAACGTCCACAGCAGCAATGCTGTCGCTCCTCTCGGCAAGAAATTCATAATCCCCTCTATTTCACGGTTGGTCATTGATTCTCCTGCTGCTTTCCAGCAACCACTGCACCGACCCCTGCGCCTTGCGACCCGCTTCGTCGATGGCCACGTCAACCGCGTTTTGTGTCCTGAGATGTTCCGCCATGGTCTTGTCCTCGTTCGTCAGCCGACTCTTGGTGTCTGCGCCTTAAGCCATCCGCTCACCGCAGTTGGAACGCTGGTCGGCATGCTCCGGATCGGCAGCCAATGCGTCTTTCACCTTCAAATCGAAATGCGCGCCATTGGCGAGCTTGACCCGATAGGCCGATGTGCCAGCCTTGTGGTCCTTGACGACCACATGCCCGTGTTCGTCGGTGACACCCTGACCAATCTTCGCGTCACCCTTGTAGAGTTCATACGGCTCGTTTGCATAGCGATGCGCCTCCCCCGGCAACGCCCCCAGCGCAAAATGCAGGTTCTGCGGTGATTCAACCGCCTGGGGCAACTGCGGCGTGGTGACGTTATCCGGCCCGGTGAACGTCCGGCCTGCCGAGTGCACCTCGAAGGCGCCATTCGTTCCGCTCTTGATCTGTCCGGCGCTCCAGCGCGTGTAGCTACCACCTCCGCTGATCTCGACCTCCTGCTGCGCGCTGATGCGAATCCTGTCGGCCACCACGGTGACGTTGAGCTTGGCCAGGAGGTTGATGCTGTTCTTCAGCGCCTTGATGTCGATGTCGCCAGCGCCGGCGATCAGGCGCATGCCCGCCTCATAGACGAACAGGCGCAACGCACGGCGCATGCTCGCAAAGAACCCGCCGCCCGTGGAAACCGAGAGGTCCGTGCCCACCGTCATCGCCGTGGCGCGGCCGCTGCTCAAGTGAATCTGCTCGGGCGTGCTCCCAACCAGACCTGTGGGGCTGGCCAGCACCAGTTGCGGATCGTTGAACTGCTTGAGTGCGCCCTCGCCACGCACCGCCTTGGTCTGAGCTTTGAGCGCGGTGGCAATCTGTTTCTGTTCCCCATCCTGGGCGCCAGCGGTTTGCGCCGACTGCGCGAGGCTTTCCGCTGTTTCCTGGGCCTGTCGCAATTGCTCGTCGATTTCGTCAACGTTGAACGCATCGCCGTTGGACGAGACACGCGCAAAGGTCGTCAACAGCAGGCCGCGCGCACCTCGCACCGCCGCGTTGCCATCGGTCCGCAGCTCGGCACCCTTGCCCCGCTCATCCTGCCGCCCAGCGTTGCCGTTGATGCGCGTGATGTAACCAAGATTGAGCTGCGAAGCACCTTCATCGCTGCTCAAATGCGCCTGGATCTTGCCGTTCGTATCATCAAAGGCCAGCGTATTGGCGCGCATGCCGCCAATCTCACGGCTACGGAAACCCGCCAGCGCCTGGTTATCCGGCAGCATCCACGCCGGCTGGTTGAACGCATTGACAACCCGGCCCGTCAGAATCGGCAAGTCCGGGTCCCCATTGATGAAGTCCACCGACACTTCCTGACCACGGCGTGGGAGGAACGTGCCGCCAAACTGGTCGCCTTGCCACGGGGCGGCCACTCGCACCCAACAGCTTGAGCGCTCATCGTTCTTGCCGAGCCGGTCCCAGATGAACTGCACCTTCACCCGGCCATAGGCGTCCGTCCAGATCTCCTGTCCTTCGGGGCACACCACGACTGCGTACTCGACCCCGGTCGCGCGCGGCTTGGAAAGCGTGCGCAACAGCCGGAAGGCTTCGTTGCTCGGCTGGATATCGAAGTCCGTCTGGCAGCGGTAGCGCTGCGCAGAATCCGTCGCTTCGCCCACGTCCTCGATCTCGATCCGGCAGGCAAGCACCACGTATTCGCGGTTGGCGGCCGTCTGCGGATAGTGCGTGAGCACGAAGGTCTGCCCGGTCACCAGCCCGCGCAGGTTGCCTTGGCCTGCTGCGCGCAAGCCCTGGCAACGCATCGCCTGCATCTGTACGAGGGTCAGGTATTCGGCTTCGGTGCGCGGCTCGTTGTGCTCGCCGGTCAGGCCCGCTGCGCCCGCCTGGGGCTGGCCATAATCTCCCCAACCGTAGTGTTCCTGATGCGCAAGACCCGTATCGCGCGGGTCTTCGCGTCCGACGGTCAGATCAGCGCGCGGCCATGTGTAGTCGTAATCGACGCGGGTGACCGCGCCTGTGGTCAATGCATGCGTGACCGCCAGCGCGTGGATATGCTCCTCGTCGATGCGCTGGCCGGTGGGCGCCTCGTAGCGAATCGTGGCGTAGGCCTCACCATGCGGTTGCAGTGCCCCCATCGAGTCGCACAGCACCAGCCGGTGCTTGCCGTCGCTGTGTTCAAAGAAGTAGAAGATGCCCCACTCTTCCCACAGGCGCTGCAGGAAGGCCCAATCGCTCTCCCAGTGCTGGCGCTGCAGGTCGCGCTTGGGCCAGACCTTGTTCGGGCGTGGCGTGGTCAGGCGCTTGTCAACCGGAAACGGATAGCTCGCAAGCACCGCGTCAGTGATCTCCACCACCGACATGTCCTGGAACAGGCGGCAGTTCCGATTCTTGGCGGCGTGCCACAGCCACGGGCGCAGCGTCAGTTCATAGACGATCGTGCGACCATCCTCGCGCAGCAGGCGCGCTTCGCTCACGATGCCCGTGATCTC
Source organism: Ralstonia sp. UBA689 (assembly GCF_002298975.1). Classification (GTDB taxonomy): domain Bacteria; phylum Pseudomonadota; class Gammaproteobacteria; order Burkholderiales; family Burkholderiaceae; genus Ralstonia. The sequence goes on along the minus strand of NZ_DBMV01000046.1, from coordinate 75,490 downwards.
GCGCTTGCCTGCGCCAATGTTCACCTTGCCAGCGTCTCCGGCCAGGCCCGCCATAAAATGGCCGCGTCCCTCGATCTCAATGGTCACGGTCACCTCGGTGCCGACCACCTTGTCGAGTTCGATGTTGGCCGCAAGACTGGGTGAGAACGCCAGCGCATCGGGCGTCTTGAGTTCAAGCCGATACTCGAACAGCTCACCCAGCGCTTCCTTGCCCGAGAGCCGCACCGGCGTCAGGACGGGCTGGCCGCCGTAGGCCGGCATGGCCGCGCCGGCCACCGACAGCGTGCGCCGCGCGCCAAACAACTCGTTCATCGAACCCATACGCGACTCTCCTCAAATGGGGCTGCTAGCGGGCTGCCAGCCATCCATGACACCTCAGCGATGCGCGCCTTACCCGCGCACGCCCCAAAGCTCCAACTTGAGCGACGGAAACTCCCCCGCCACGTGCAGCGCAAGCCCGCCGTGTCTGGCCACCTCTTCCCACAGCGATCCACTGCGCGCGAGTTCGTAGTAGACATACCCCGCGTTGAACGGAATCTGCCGTGGCGGCACAGGCAGCGCTTGCAGGGCGATGCCCGGCAAGTGGCCGCGCACCAGGTCGGGCAGCTTGTCTGACGGGCCGGCCTTGGCCTGCGCAGCGAACTGCTGGACCAGCACATCGGGCGGCATGGCCGCGTGCACAGCCAGCACGACCGAGTTGAAGCCCCGAATCTCGGCGGGGTCGATCACGGCGTTGCGCAGGCCATGCGCCTGCTCCTGCAGTGCGATGCTCTGGGCGCTGCGCACAAGGACGGCGTTGAGCAGCCGGTGCACGTCGTCCACCACGGGCTTCAGACATGCGTAGGGCATCGTGTGCTGGTATGGCGGGTGTGATTCGAGCGGGCGACGCGTGTCGGTGCGCACATAGGTCGACAGTTCCCCCGCCATGCTGATCAGCAGCGCATAGATATCCGCCGGCGACGTTGTCGGCACGCGCCGCACGTGTTGCAGAACCGGCTCATAGCGGTTGAGTGTCTGCAGCAGCAGGTAGTCGGAAACCTCGGCGGTGGTGGCAGCCTTGCCGTCGCTGCCGGTCAGCCGTTCGGCCAGCGCATTCGCGCGCAGATGCGTCAAATCGTGGATCTTGGCGAGCCAGCCGGCCAGCATGTCGCTTGCGCCATATCCGGCCACGGGCGGCACCTGCGTGTCGTCCAATTCAATGCTGCCGTCGGCGCGAATGGTGCGCACGCGGGCCAATGCCAAACCAATCCACGCGTCAGTCAGCTCTTTCTCGGGGAGCAGGCGCAGCCGAAGATTCGACAACTGCACCGTCTTCGGCCCCTGGCCGACAGAATTCGTGTCGCACAGGTCCGTGTCGAACACGACATAGCGCGCCAGTGAATCCGCCGTGTTCTCGAACGTCGTTTCTTCACCGTTCGGTACGCGCACCGGCACCGCCAGATAGATCAACTGCTCCAGGTGCTCCGGGCGGATGGTCAGGGGCGCTGGCGGCGGCGTGCTGCCCGGCGCATCGAACGGCGTGCCATCGGCAAACACGCCAGAGGCGGATTTCAGGATCACCTTGCCAAGCGCCAGGGCTTCCGTATCCAGCGCATAGTGGGCAAAGCCAAAGAAGAACGGTGAGAGCGTCGCTGCGCGGCGATGGGCGTAATGCTCGAGGTAGCGCTCCTGCTGTTGAAACAGTTGCGGGCGCATGAACAGCCCTTCGCTCCAGGTCACCTTGTTGTACCAACTCATGTGTGTATTCCCGCTATTCCTGTGATGCGCCCGGTTTCAGTCTTTGACTTCCGTAACCTTGATGGCGTTGGCCTCGAGGTCGATGGTGAGCTTGAGCTTTTGCTTGAAGACGTGATACCAGGCGGCGTCGCGCGCGGGCGGCAATGTGTAGGCCGTGCGCCAGACGGAATTGGGCAGATCACGATAGGCAGCGAGAACGCCAAGCGTTGTCGCCGCGGGATCAATAGGCCGGGCGAGCGTCACGTGTTCACCCGGCCGCAGCAGGTATTGGTCTCGCTTGACAAGGTCGTCGGCCAGCACGGTTTTGTCCTTGTCCTGCAGCGTGAAGAAGTCTGCCGCGTTGAAGGCGCCATCGGTCTTCAATTCATAGAGCCGCACCGCGATCGGCGCGGGCCGCTTCTGGTCATCCGGATTGACCGTGGATGCGGCGTTGAGCGTCAATTCCAGCCGGGTGGCTTCCTTTGGGCTTGGATCGCCGCTGGCGCACGCGCCGAGCAGAAGCGCCGGAATGACAGCGCTCAGGACAAGCGTCAATTGCGTGGGGAGCACTCGGGTCATGGCAGACGGCACGGTGGAACGATAGAAAAAAGCGCCGGGGCGGTGGTTGATCCACCGCCCCAGCAGGTCACACGGAAGCGTTGATGGATCAGGCTTCCTTGTTGCCCTTGATGTCGAAGCTCGCGGTCACCGCGCCGCCACTGCCGCCCTGCGCGTTCTGCACGACGTATTCCTGCTTAACCTTCGAGAACGACAGCGACACCACTTCGCGGCTCTTGTCCGCATCCAGCTTGCTGCCTGCGGGCTTCACGCGCGTCACGATCACGTCGCTCATAGTGAGCTTGAGATACTCGAGCGGATTGCCGCCGGCCTTGCGCATGACGAGCACAGCCTGATTGATGTGCTTGCCAGTCAGGGCGTACTTCATCAGGTTGGGGCTGGCGCGGTCGATCGCGTGCTCGAACGTCAGGTCCTTGACGGTTGCCTTGCCGGCGCCGCCGCCGCTGCCGGCATGCATGCTCGACTCCTGCTGAATTTCCCATTCCCAGGTCAGGACTTCGATTTCGTCCTTGTGCTTGTCATCCAGCGACTCACCATTGATGCCGTCAATCTTGAGAAAAATATCCTGAGCCATATGCTTGCTCCTTGGTACGGTTGGGTTGGTATTACAAACAGCCGGCTTGGGGCGCGCACGATGCGAAACTCAAGCCGAGCCAGACGAGACGCCAGATACGGCTCAGGCGGCTTCCTTGATCGACGGCAGCTTGGCGACCAGGCGCAGCGAGACCGTCAGGCCTTCGAGCTGGAAGTGCGGACGCAGGAAGAACTTGGCCTGGTAATAGCCAGGATTGCCCTCCACGTCCTCGACCAGCACCTCGGCATCCGCCAGCGGACGGCGCGCCTTGGTCTCCTGCGACGAGTTGGCCGGGTCCGCGTCGACATAGCGCATGATCCATTCGTTGAGCCATCGCTGCATGTCCTCGCGCTCCTTGAACGCTCCAATCTTGTCGCGCACGATGCACTTGAGGTAATGCGCAAAACGCGAGCACGCAAAGAGGTACGGCAGGCGTGCAGACAGGTTGGCGTTGGCCGTGGCGTCTGGGTCGTGGTACTCAGCCGGCTTCTGCAGGGACTGCGCGCCGATAAAGGTCGCGTGGTCGGTGTTCTTGCGGTGGATCAGCGGAATGAAGCCATTCTTCGACAGTTCCGCCTCGCGCCGGTCCGAAATCGCAATCTCCGTCGGGCACTTCATATCCACGCCGCCGTCGTCGGTCGGGAAGGTGTGGCACGGCAGGTTCTCGACCGTACCGCCCGATTCAACACCGCGAATCAGCGAGCACCAGCCGTACAGCTTGAACGAGCGGTTGATGTTGACGCCCATCGCGTAGGCGGCATTCGCCCAGGCATAGCGGCGGTGATCAGAGCCGGAGGTATCCTCCTCGAAGTCGAACTCGTCGACCGGGTTGGTCTGGGCGCCATACGGCAGACGCGCCAGGAAGCGCGGCATGGCGAGACCCACGTAACGGGCATCCTCGGTATTGCGCAGCGAGTTCCACGAGGCGTATTCGAGGTTCTGCGTAAAGATCTTGGTCAGATCACGTGGGTTGGCAAGCTCTTGCCAAGATTCCATTTGCAGAACCGACGGCGCGGCACCGGAGACGAACGGTGTGTGGGCCGCAGCCGCAACCTTGGCGATCGAGCCAAGCAGGTCGACATCGGGCGGCGTGTGGTCAAAGTAGTAGTCCGCCACCAGGCATCCATACGGCTCCCCGCCAAGCTGGCCGTACTCTTCTTCGTAGATCTGCTTGAACAGCGGGCTTTGGTCCCACGCCTGGCCCTTGTAGCGGCGCATGGTGCGACGCAGCTCGTCCTTGGAGACGTCCATGAAGCGGATCTTCAGGCGCTCGTCGGTTTCGGTGTTGGAGACGAGGTGGTGCAGGCCGCGCCAAGCCGACTCCAGCTTCTGGTAATCCTCATGGTGCAGGATCAGGTTGATCTGCTCGGAGAGCTTGTGATCAATCTGCGCGATGATGGCGGCGATGCTCTTGTAGGCATCGTCGCTGATCGTGGCGGACTGCTTGAGCGCCTGCTCGGCAAGCGTTTGCACCGCATACACGACCGCCTCGCGGGCTTGCTCGGTCTTTGGCCGGAATTCCTGCGCCAGCAGTTGCGAGAAATCGGTGGTCGTCCGCGCGTCTTGGACTTGAGCGGCTTGAGCCTGTTGTTTTGCCATAGTCTGTGCTCCTGGGGTATTGGCTGTTGCGCTCAGGCGGTCGCTTCGCCGTCAGCGGCTTGCTGCTCCGGCTTGGGTGCAGCAGCAAGCGACTTGAGCAGCGCCGGGTCCTGCAGCAGTTGGTTGACGAGCGATTCGGCGCCGGCCTTGCCATCCATATAGGTCTGCAGGTTCGCGAGCTGGGTGCGCGCTTCGAGCAACTGGCGCAGCGGTTCCACCTTGCGGGCAATGGCGGCCGGCGAAAAATCCTCGATGCTCTCGAAGGTCATGTCGACCATCATCTGGCCCTCGCCCGTGAGCGTGTTGGGCACTGCGAGCGCGACGCGCGGCTTGATGGCCTTCATACGCTCATCGAAGTTGTCCACGTCGATATCCAGAAAGCTACGGTCAGCAACGGGCGGCAGCGGCTCCACGGGCTTGCCAGACAGATCTGCCAGCACCCCCATCACGAACGGCAGTTCGACCTTTTTTTCCGAGCCGTAAACCTCGACGTCGTACTCGATCTGTACGCGCGGCGCACGGTTGCGCGCGATGAATTTCTGCGAACTGCTGGATGCGGACATAAAGACTCCGTGGAGTGGAAAAAGGAAAGCCTGCGAGGATCGGTCAGGCTCGCCGGGGTTGCGGTAAATCCTGTGCCGTGTCGGCGAAGCCCGGGACAAACATGAGCGCCTGCTCCGGCGAACCTGCCGGTTGGCCACCAGCGTCGCCAACGTCGATGTGAATGCGCTCAAGCGGCTGCTTCTGGGCAAACGCATCGAGCCACAGCTCCGACAGGCGCGGCAGGATGTGCTGCTCGATAAAGCCAATGAGCACACGGGCGCCGGTTTCCTGAACCAGGCAGTGGCCCACGATGTAGTCGACGACAGCGTTGTCAAAAGTCAGCGCAATTTCGTGCACATCGGCCATGCGCTTGACCACGCGGCCCAGGTGCAGGCACACGATGCTGGCAAGTGACGTGTCCTGTAGCGGCCGATACGGCACCACGGTGACGCGACCGAGAAACGCCGCCGGAAACGCCTTGAGCAACTCAGGAGCAATCGCCTCGGACAGGCCCTTCGCATCGGGAGCCAACGCCGTGTCGGCGCAGAGGCTAGCGATCAGGTCGGCACCCTCATTGCTCGTGAGCAGGATCGTCGTGTTGCGGAAATCAATGTGGCGGCCGTCGCCGTCTTCCATGTAGCCCTTGTCGAACACCTGGAAGAACATTTCGTGCACATCGCGATGCGCTTTCTCAATCTCGTCGAGCAGCACCACCGAGTACGGCCTGCGGCGCACTGCTTCTGTCAGGACGCCGCCCTCGCCGTAACCCACGTAGCCCGGCGGCGCTCCCTTGAGCCCGGACACCGTGTGGGATTCCTGATACTCGCTCATGTTGATGGTGATCAGGTTCTGTTCGCCACCATAGAGCGCCTCGGCCAGCGCCAGCGCTGTTTCTGTCTTGCCCACCCCCGAAGGCCCCGCCAGCAGAAATACGCCCAGCGGCTTCTTCGGGTCAGACAAACCCGCGCGCGCGGTCTGCACGCGCTCGCCGATCTGGCGCAGTGCCTCGGATTGGCCCACCACGCGCTCGCCAAGCATCTGAGGCAAACGGCGAACCGCGCTGATCTCATCAGTCACCATGCGCCCGACGGGAATGCCGGTCCAGTCCGACACGATCGAGGCCACAATCGCCTCGTTGACCTCCGGAAAGACCAGCGCCTGTTCGGATTGCAGCACAGCAAGCTGGCGCTCCAACATGCGAAGCGCGTCCACGGGCACCTCCGCCGCATCGCCCTCGTCGGCCCGAGCCGCGTGTCGGGCTTCGAGCAGTGCGGTGGCGGCCGCCGTCTGCTTTTGCCACTGGGCCTCCAGCCGCTGCGCTTCGCGCTCCAACGCATCAATGCGTTCGCAAGCGGCAGTGAACCGTTGGTCGGCATTCATGCCAATGCGGTTCTCCTCGGCCAGCAGATCGCGTTCCGTGCTGGCCGCCGCAAGGCGTTCACGCACGCTATCGAGCTCTCGGGGAGCGGCGTGCTGGGAGAGCGCAACCCTGGCGCAGGCCGTGTCGAGCAGACTGATCGCCTTGTCAGGCAATTGACGCGAGGGAATGTAGCGGTGTGAAAGCGTGACGGCTGCGCGGATGGCTTCGTCGAGCACAGCCACGCCGTGGTGTTCGGAAAACGTATGCGCGAGGCCCCGCACCATATCAGTGGCAGCGGCTTCGCTCGGCTCCGGCACCTGGAGAACCTGAAAACGCCGCGTCAGCGCGGGGTCCTTCTCAATGTGCCGCTTGTACTCAGCCCACGTCGTCGCACCGATGGTGCGGATGGTGCCGCGCGCAAGCGCTGGCTTGAGCAGGTTGGCCGCGTCGCCCGTTCCAGCCTGGCCACCCGCGCCGATCAACGTGTGGATTTCGTCGATAAACAGAATGATAGGGACCGGGGACTTCGCGGCAGCCTCCAGAACCCCCTTGATGCGCGCCTCGAACTCGCCCTTCATGCTGGCACCGGCCAGCAGCGCCCCGACGTCCAGACTCATCAGCCGCACATTCGCAAGCTTGGGTGGCACGGTTCCTTGCGCGATCGCAAGCGCCAGCCCCTCGACCACTGCGGTCTTGCCAACGCCCGCTTCGCCGGTCAGCAGCGGGTTGTTCTGACGGCGGCGCAGCAGCACGTCGATCATGGTGCGAATCTCGAGCTCGCGGCCAATCACCGGGTCGATCCGGCCGTCCCTGGCCTGCTCAGTGAGATCCGTGCAGAACTGCTCGATTGTCGAGCCCGTAGCCGTGGCCGGCATGGCGCCGGAGGCTTCACCGGGAACTGCGCTCGCGAAATTGCTGCCGTCATAGGGCAGATCCGCCCCCTCCGGCGAGCCCTCAATCCATGCCGGCAGCGTCTGTGCCAGATCGTCGACGGGAATCCTGCCAAAGGCAGGCGAGATGGAGAGCAGCACGCGGCGCAACTCCGCCGTTTTGACGAGCGCTTCAATCAGCCATGCCCCGCGCACGCGCGAGTCGCCCCAAGTCAGCGTTGCCAGCACCCAAGCGTGCTCGATGGCAGATTCCAGGTGCCAGGAAAAATCGCTGATTGAACTCGCCCCCGCAGGCAACGCAGCGAGCGCGCGGGCCATGTCGCGATCCAGCGCCTCGCGGTCGATGCCCGCGTGCCGGACGATCCGATGCAGATCGCTGTCGGGCAACTGCAGCAGCTGGTGCAACCAGTGCACCAGTTCGACATACGGGTTACCTCGCAGCTTGCAAAAACTAGTCGCCGACTCAACGCTTCGGTACAGCGTCGAGCCAAGCTTTCCGAACAGAGCTTGACGCGGAATTGCCATGACGTGCAGGAATGCTATGGATCGCCAACTGACTTTTTCTACACTGAAAGATCAAATAGTGAAACCACCAATTAACCAATCAAATAGGGCCAATAATATATAAATTACTCTATATATTTTTAAAGAAAAAATACGATTTAGCAAAGGATACAGCCTGCACTTTTCACCCGTCAACGCGTTCCCCTTTTTTTGTAACATTTGTTGGATATTAACTTGAATTGAATTCTGATCTTAGATTCACTTCTTTCGACCACAAACCCAATCAGATGCTTCGTTTGCATACACTCAACAACCAGCCCTGCACGATGATTATTTAGAAACATTTAACATCTTTTGTTTTCATTTCGTTTGCAATTTGGTGCCATTTTTTTGCCGCAACCCCCTAATATTGAATTTTGTCCTCAACACAACGCGAATTGCGGCAAATCGCGCTTAAAATGCCAAACCATTTCAATGACGGCTTCACATGGTCCCGTTTCGAACGTCTAAAAAAATGCATTCGGGCGCCCTGGAACCAGCTATGACTGATTCGACTTTAGATAAGCCTCGTGCCTCTGTCGTAGCCGGGTTGCAGATTGATCCGGAACGCTCGCACAGCGACCAGCCTGTTGAGAACGCAGTGCTTGGGCTGATCGGCCCGTCGGCCAAGCTGGACGCTGGTGCGCTTGCACACGTCAGATCAACGCCACATGCTGACGGCGAGACCGGCGCAGAAGCCGACATCGCGCAGCTACTGCACTCGCAGTATTGGCAAGCCCTTCTGAATCCGCGGGCGCCGGCCGCCCAACCGTGGGACAGGACGCAGACGAATGACTCATCTGTCTACGCTGACGACGCAACCGCTGATCGGCCATCTACGAACGCTGGCACCTCCATCGAGACGCTGATCAGCGGAGAGCGCACGCTCGACGAGGTGTTCGGCCCCCTGAGCACGCAAGGCAGCAACCAAACTGAATTCGCGCTTGAGCCGGCACCCGAGATCCTGCGCCTGTTCGCCCCGGCTGCCTACCAGGCGAGCCTCGCACGCGGCCCGGCTTCGCTGCCGCCCGAGTTGACTCGCCGCGAACACCAGGTGCTTACGGTAGACAGCCCGCTTAACGCGCCAGAACTGCTTGGCCCCCATCAGACGCCATGACCACCCCAGCCAACCAACAACCTGCCGACACGCAATCGCCGGCGGCAACGCTGCCGACTTCGCTTCGCATGCCGCTCGCAGAACGTCTTGCTGATCTGGAGGCGCTTGTGCGTAGCAAGCCGACCCAACATGAGCACCGCTGGGCGCTGTTCGAACTGCTGTGCGTGATGGGCCAGTGGACACGCGCGATCGTGCAACTGCAGGTCTGGGGACGATTGCATCCCCAGCAAACCGCGCTGGTGCAGGCCTATCGTGATTTGATCCGCGCAGAGCACTGGCGCAACCGCGTGTTGAATGGCCAGGAACGCCCAGGGCTTGTGTTCGACACCCCAGCGTGGATGGAAGGACTGCTTGAGGCCCTGCGCCTGGCTGCAGCCGGCGAGACGGATGCTGCGAACGACGCACGGGAGGGCGCCCTCGACGCCGCCCCCATGGTTGCCGGGCACCACACGCTCGGCACGTTCGAGTGGATTACCGACAGCGACTCACGACTGGGTCCGGTATTTGAGCTCATCACGGCTGGCCGATACCGGTGGCTCCCCCTCTCCGATCTCGCCGCGTGGGACATTGCAACGCCGTCCACCCTCATCGACCTGGTTTGGGCGCCCTGCTCGCTCACGCTGGCCGATGGCAGTGCGCTGCGCGGATTCGCACCCGTGCGCTATCCGCAGACCGAAGCGAACGCCGAGACAGGCGACCACAGCGATGCGATCTGCCTTGGCAATCAAACCATCTGGCGCGATGCCGGTCGCGCGACCGTAATCGCTGCGGGGCGCAAGACGTGGACAACCGACGCTGGAGATTACGGGTTGTTCGAATTGAACACCTGCACCGTCGGCACAGGTGCGGCAACACGCCCCTCAATCACAGGAGACGGGCAATGAGCAGCGCTGACAAGAACCGACCTGATCGTGCCCGGTCCGGCGCAAACACCGCGCCGGCGCCACGCCGTGCCAGCACGCATCTGCTGCCAACGCTGCTGGACCGCCTGCGCGACGATGCTCCCCAACGCCTGAGCGAAGCGCCTGGCGAATACGCCATGACGCGCGCACAGATGCGCGACATCGTCCAGCGCGACTTGGCCTTCCTACTCAACACGACCAACATCGAAGACCAGATCGACCGGCAGCGCTACCCTGAAGCAGCCGCATCAACGGTGAATTTTGGGGTACCCCCCCTGGCCGGGACCTTCATGGCTTCACGCAAATGGGCCGATGTCGAGCGGATTATCCGCCGCGCGATCAGCGAGTTCGAGCCGCGCCTGATTCCCGACTCGCTTACCGTCTCGCCGCTGGCCCCACCCGATCGGGCTGAGCCACACAACGTGCTGCTTTTCGAGGTTCGCGGCATGGTTCGCATGGACCCGTATCCGCTGGAATTCATGGTGCAAAGCTCGCTCGATCTCGAAACCAGCCAAGTCAATGTCACCGGCATGCGCGCAGGCTGAGTTGCCGCCGCCCCAAGACCATCGCCTCCGCCATTTATGGATCCAAGACTGCTCGACTATTACAACCAGGAATTGATCTACATGCGCGAGCTCGCCAGCGAGTTCGCGCAGGCCCACCCCAAGGTTGCACGGCGGCTGGGCATGCAGGCCGGTGAAGTCGCCGATCCCTACGTCGAGCGACTGATCGAGTCGTTCTCCTTCATGGCGGCGCGCATGCAGATCAAGCTTGATGCCGAGTTTCCGCGCTTCACGGGCCGCCTGCTGGAAGTCCTGTATCCGAACTACGTGGCGCCCACGCCGTCGATGGCTGTCGCGCGGTTGTATCCGAGCCGCTCCGAAGGCAGCCTCGCCCAGGGCTTCCGGATCGAGCGCGGCACGACTTTCAACGCTCGCGTGCCCGATGGCGAAAAAACCGCCTGTCAGTTTCGCAGCGGCCAGCACGTCACCCTGTATCCGCTTGAGATTGTCGAGGCGCGTCTGACTGGCGTGCCGCCCGATATTCCGGCACTTGACAGGTACGTCGGGCCCAGCACCACCGTGCGCGGGGCCTTGCGGCTGCGGCTGCGCACCACCAGCAACATCCCCATCGCCGACCTGCAGGGACTGGATCGCCTCCCCATCTACTTGGCCGGTGATGAGCAGGTGGCATCCCACCTGTTCGAGCTGCTGCATACCGCCAGCGTGGCATCCCTGATCGGCACGCCTGGCGGCTTCGGCAGTGCGGGCACGCCGTTTTCGGCCGTGACCACGCGCCCGGTCGAACACGAGGGGCTTGGCATTGATCAGGGATTGCTGCCGCTGTCCTGGTCCAAGTTCCACGGACACAACCTGCTGCACGAATACTTCGCCTGTCCGGCGCGGTTCTACTTCTTCGCGCTGACCGGTTTGCAGGAGGGTCTGCGGCGCATCAATACGGCGCAGGTCGAGATTGTCGTGCTGTTGAATCGGCCGGTCGAGCAGTTGGCCAACCTGGTCGATGCCTCGCGCTTCGCTCTGTTCTGCACACCGGTCATCAACCTGTTCCCCAAGCACACCGACCAAGTCGAGTTGTCGAGTGCGAAAACCGAACATCGCATCGTGCCCGCGCGATTGGCGCCGCTCGACTATGAGGTGTTCTCGATCGAGAAGATCCACGGCCAAGTCGCCGCCACCTCGGCCGAGCAGGAATTCCGTCCGCTTTATGAGACGCTCAACAACGACGAAGGCAACCACGGGCGATATTTCTCAACACGCCGAGAGCGGCGCCTTCTTTCCGACTCTGCGCGGCGCTACGGTACGCGCACGCCCTACATCGGCACCGAAGTATTCATCTCGCTCGTCGATCAGCACGAAGCCCCCTATCGGGAGACAATCCGCTACCTGTCCGTCGATGCGCTCGTGACCAATCGCGACCTGCCTAACCTCGTGCCGCGCGACGGCGTAAGCGACCTGACCATCGCACAGTCGGCCCCGCTCGAGAGCGTCGGTCTGATCCGGCCCCCAAGCGCACCGCAGGCGCCCTACGCCGAGCGTGAGATGGCTTGGAGGCTCATCCGACAACTCAATTTCAATTACCTCCCGCTCGACGAGCTCGATCACCGGGCGGGCGGCCAGGGGCTGCGCGACCTGCTGCGGCTGTTTCTCTCTAACGACGACAGCGACCATCGGCGCCAGATCGAAGGCGTGGTCGGCGTCAAGACCCGCCCAGTCACGCGCAAACTCCCGGGCTCCGGCCCGCTGGTATTCGGCCGCGGAATCGAATGCACCTTGACTGTCGACGAGACGGGATTCTCTGGCATCAGCCCCTATCTCTTTGGCTTGATCATCGAGCACTACCTCTCGCGCCATGTCTCAATCAATACCTTCACGCAGACGGAGCTGCACTCGATGCAACGAGGGTGCCTGGCCCGGTTCCCGGTGCGCATGGGTACGCGTGGAGTGGCCTGATGAAACGCGAGACGCTTCCCGCAGTGGATGGGCGGATTTCACTACGCCCCGAGCTGCTCGAGCAGTTGCAGGCCGAACCCTGGCGCCACGGATTCCTGATGCTGCTGCGCCGCATCGACGCATGCAGCACCAAGGACCCCATTGGCAGGGCCCGGCGGCCATTGGCCGAGCCATTCCGGCTGGGGCAGCAGCCGAGCCTAGCCTTCGCTCCCCGCGAGATCGCCAGTGCAAGCCTCGATGGCGGCAACCTGCGCGTGCAACTGTTTGGGCTGGGCACGCTCGGCCCCAACGGACCGCTACCCATTCACGTCACGGAAATTGCCCGAGACCGCCAGCAAAGCCGGCGCGACTCGACGCTGGTGGATTTCCTGGACATCTTTCATCACCGATATCTCACGCTGCTCTATCGCGCATGGGCCTCTGCGCAAGCGACCGCCAGCCTGGACAGGCCTCAGGAGGAGCGGTTCTCGTTCTATATCGCGAGCCTCACTGGACAGGATCCTGATGAGATCGCCGCGAGCCCCCTGCCCGCTCACCCACGTCTTGCCGCGAGCGCACACCTGGTGCGTGAGTCACGCAATCCCGATGGCCTGCGCGCGACCCTCATGCAGTATTTCGGGGTGCCGGTCGCGATTGAGGAGACGGTCTTTCATTGGATTGCCATCGGCCCTACCGAGCAGAGTCATCTGGGCAGTCCGGGATCGACATCCGTACTTGGCGAAGGCTTCATGCTTGGCGAAATGGTCCCCGACCGGCAGCACAAGTTCCGCATTGTCATCGGCCCGCTCGATATCGAAGCGTACTTGCGCTTCACCCCGCAAGGAGTTGACCTGCCGCGCCTGGTCGAGTGGGTGCGGGCGTTCATCGGCTACGAATTCGAGTGGGAATTGGAGTTGCACATCAAGCCGCATCGCGCACCACCAGCGGTCATCGGTGGCCCGCAGCAGCTTGGCTGGTCAAGCTGGCTTGGTCATATGCCGTCTGGCGAACCCATCACCGGCATGCGATTCATACCGGAGCACTACGCACAGTCGTTCGCCCACGCCAATCCCCCGCCTGCTGCACAAACCGCTCAAGCGATCCAACTATGAGTCAACCGAAGAAACACACCCAATCCAAACCATCGCGTTCGGGCAACGCCGCCAAGGAACCGGCGGGCCATGATTGGGTGGCGCCCATCGATGCCGACGCGCCGTGTGGCCCCGACCTCGAGTACGACCCGGAGTTCGTGGTGCTCTTCGCCCGCGTCGCGCCCAAGGCCGAAGCGCAATATGGCAACTTCGTGGGAACACCGGACCCCGTCAACTGGAGCGACATTGATCGGGACTGCCGTCGGCTCATGATGCGCAGCAAGGATGTACGACTGGCAATCCTGTTTGCGCGATGCCGCACACGACTGGCCGGTGCCACGGGCTTGGCTGAGGGCACCCATCTGTTGGCCGCCTGGCTGGCAGCGTTTCCCAAGGAGATCCATCCCCAGCTTGGCGCCGATGACGATCCCGATGGTGCGCTCGAGATCCGCATGAACGCACTTCAGGCACTGACCGACGCAGAAGGCCTGCTGGGCGACGTGCGCGAAATTGTGCTTGCCAAAGCGATGGCCACACGCCTGCAAGTGCGCGACGTCGAGCGAGCCTTCGCGCATCCGCGCCCGAGCGATGCACTGGCGCCGGAATCGGTCAATCGGCAACTGGCGGATTTGCGCGTCCAGCAACCGGCAAACATGGCGGGGTTTGACGAGGCACGGCACAGCCTGGCGGAAATCCAAGCCTGGTGCACAGAACATCTGTACGCCTACTGCCCAGACTTGTCGCCGATGGAGAGGCTGCTATCCAGGCTGGCATGCGCCGACGCACCAACCTTGCACACGGTGGCGGAACATCACGCAGCGGGCGCCTCCGGGCATGCAGATGATGGCAAACCCGCGCAACACACCGCACAACGCGAAGAATCCAGCCCCTATCACGGCCCTGCCGAGCCAGCCTTTGGCCCGGCTCATCAAGGGGCGGGCGAGCGAGAAGACGCTGTTGCACAAATCCGCCAGGCCCGCCTATGGTTTGAACGCCATGAGCCAAGCAGCCCAATTCCCGTGCTGCTGCAGCGCGCCGAGCAGTTTGTTGGCAAACGCTATGCGGAGATCATTCAAGCCATTCCCGCGGAGTTGCTCGCGCAGTGGGAAAGCGCAGCCAGCGAAGATTCATGAGAGCGGCAGATCAGCGTGGCAATGTCATGCGAGATCAGGTGCAGGACATCGTGGCATCCCATCCCGGCGACAATTCCCTGCTTGCGCTAGCCCAGCCCTTGCTGCGCGCGCTGGCCCATACGCCTGAGCACCTCGATACCAACGGTGTCGAGGCGCGACGCGCGATGCTCGTCAACGCGGTTCGCAAATTCCAGCAATCGTGTGTCGCGTCAGGCGTACCCCGGGAGACTGTGCGCAACGCGAGCTATTGCCTGTGTGCCGCGCTAGACGAGGCAGCGATGCGCACCGCTTGGGGCCGAAACGATGGCCGCGGAAACGAGTGGATCACGCAAGGTCTGTGCTTGACATTACACGGCGATCGCCAGGGCGCCGACAGGGTTTATCGGTTATTGGAGCGGGAAATTGCCTCACCAAACCAACACGGGGATTTTCTTGCGCTGATTGATGCCATCCTGAAACTGGGTTTCAGAGGGCGCTATCGCTTCGAGCCAGATGGCCAGCGAAAAATGGAGCAAGTACAACAGGCGCTAGACGTCGCTATCCAAGATGGCGATGCGGCGCAATCGAATGCGCTCCCACGAGCTTCGCTAGCAATACGCATCACTGCAAACAACCCCTCAAGCGCGAAACACTGGCGGTCCGACAGGATGGGCGCCGCTGCGCCGCTTCAGGTGTCACTGCTTGTCGACTTGGCAATAGATCGTCGGAGACTGCGGCGCATTGCCTTGATGATGTTCGGTGCCGTACTGACTGCGCTCGCCGTTGGAGCCGTCTGGCGTTGGCACAGCCTGTCGGCTACAAATACCGTCGCCCAAGCGCAACCTCAGAGAGCGGACTTCGGTGAGGTTGCGCAGCAGATGCGGACGGCGCTTTCCAATGAACTGGCCGCTGGCACCGTGTCCATGGAGGCTGACACGCTGGGCGAAGTCATCAGACTTCGCTGCAATGATGTGTTCCAGTCGGGCGCCAGCACGGTCAATCCGTGGGCTGGCCCCATTCTTGCGAAGATCGGCCGTGAATTGGTACAGACCACGGGTGCAGTCGAGGTGACGGGTTATGCCGATGGCACAACCACGCTGAACACCGGCGCTGCCATGAATCAGGCGCTTTCCGAACAACGGGCGACGCAGACCGGAAGAATTCTGCAGGCTGCGGGCGTTTCACCCAATCGCTTATCCACCAAGGGCAAGGGTGATGCGGACCCCATTGCTAGCAACATGACCGCATATGGCCGGTCGAGAAACCGCCGCGTGGAAATTACGATCTGGACCAAGTCACGAGGCATTGAATCGCCGGCCCTTGGCCGGCAGACCTCCCAATCGCAGCAAGCTGCTGCAGCATGAATTTCCTGACCGGAAAATGATCGTTGTTCGTGTATGCAGTGTTCTTGCCCGCAGGCTCTCGGGCGGATACACAGTTACCGTACTTGTTGCGGTAACTACAGGCGTAGACGCCATCGATTCTGATGGATGCGATGAGTGGCCTGACGTCGCCCCCTCTGGCGCGACCTGTGCCGCTCAAGCACGGCGAACGAAGGCCCTCGATCCACTACCGAGATCCGCATCCCGTCTCGACATATTGGAAGGCAGTCCACCAAAACCACGCGCCGTTCGAAGCCGAGATACGCGCTGGCACCTTGTATCTTCCAATCCGACTAGCGAGGTAAAGTTTGAACGCTGTTCAGGCGCCCAGACCAGTCCGTGCCGTTTGTCTGATCCTAGGATGACCGAGCCCGTGTCTGAGGACAGAGCGCACGGCCACCGCGCTGGTCTTCGTCAAGCCAGAACGGTAGCCCCACAGCTCAGCCATGTTGAATGTCTCGCGGATGCAACCCAAGGCCCGATTGGCCTGAATGGGGGGCATCTCCGTCCACCTCATCAACGCGTTGATGTCTGGGCGCGTAACTTCAGCAACCTTCTTGCCACCAAATGCGGGCGGGATGAAGTTATCAATACGGTGCTGGTAACCGGCTTGTGTGCTTGGCTTGTTATGCCGCTTGGAAGATCCCTCATGAACCTGCCGCATAACTCTTTAACTATCGGCGCTTTGCGGGCCTCCACCTTGTCGTGTCCAGGATCACCACCGCGGCGAACTTCAGCCAGCCAGTCCTGCGCCAGAGACCGCGCCTGCTCGACAGTCAGCTCGCCGAACTGCCCGATCGCTGGCTTACGGAACACGCCCAAGTTCGGGCGATATTGGAGCATGAACACCTTACGATCCTTCGGGTTTTCTTGCACATAAACCCGGGAACCATCGTGTCCCGTAGTTCGACATCGCGCTCTCGTGCTTGGGCAGCATCAATAACGGTTTTGGTCAGTTTGACTTTTGCCATCTGGCGCTCCTAACGCACACCTCGATTCCGGGAATCGGTCAGGAGCCAGGCGAAAGAGAACCGGGGCGATTTTTATCGCACACCGGTATATGATCCAGGGCCCTGACCCTACGAAAAACCGCTACAGCAAGCTGTATCCAAGCTGAACGGGGCTCCGGTGCGGGGCACATTGTTTATTAACAAAATAAAACAATACAGCGAGCCAGATCCATGGATGTCTCTCAAAAGCCTTCAGCACCTTCGCCTGAAGAGGAACACCACCCTGCCATCGTCCGCGTGGCCGACGCGACGATCCGTGATGCCAATACGCTGCTCCAATCAAGCGGCGGCCTGGTCTGCGGCCGCGGCATGATCGGGACGATCCTGGCGCTGGTGCTGGGCTTCCTGTGCCTGTTGGGTGTGCTGGCATTCCATTTTCCGCAGTACCTGACGACGCCCGAATTGCGACGCGCGTACTCCGTTGATGTAATACGGCAGATCCTGTTTTTCTCACTGCTGATTTCGGGCGGCCTGTCGCTCGCGAATATCGTGCTGGATAACCGGCGGCGCCTCAATGGCCTGGCGTTTCTGTTCGTGGTGGTGGCGGTGGCGCTGGGCGGCTCGCGCGTGCCGGTGGGGGATTTTCCGGACCATACGCCGTATATCGGCATGGACTGGTTCATTCTCGACCTGCTCGGCTCCACCGCGATTTTCGTGCTGCTTGAGAAGCTATTCCCGCTCTACAAGAAGCAACCGGTGTTCCGTGCCGAATGGCAGACTGACATGGTGCACTTTGCCGTTAACCATTTCATCGTGGGGCTGGTGCTGCTGGTGGTCAACTTCCTGGTCCACCGCGTGTTCGGGTGGATGGTGCATGCTGACTTCCAAGAAGCCGTGCAGCGCATCTGGTTCATCCCGCAACTGCTGCTGTGCATGCTGGTGGCCGACCTGATGGAGTACGGCGCGCACCGCGCGTACCACGAGGTGCCCTTCCTGTGGCGCTTCCATGCCGTGCACCACAGCGTCAAGACCATGGACTGGCTGGCCGGCTCGCGCCAGCACATCCTGGAGTTGATCGTCACGCGCGTGGCCGTGCTGGGGCCGCTCTTCGTGCTGGGTTTCGACAAATCGGTGGTGGATGTCTACATCATCATCGTGGGCTTCCAGGCGGTGTTCAATCATGCCAACGTGCACCTGCCGTGGGGGCCGCTGAAGTACATCTTCGTGACGCCCGATTTCCACCACTGGCACCACTCGTCGGAAGACGAGGCGATCGACAAGAACTACGCCGCGCACTTCGCCTTCATCGACTACCTGTTCGGTACAGCGGTGAAATCGAAGAAGGCCTTTCCGGAAAAATATGGCGTGGTGGGCGACTACATGCCTGACGGCTTCCTGAACCAGCAACGCTTTCCGTTCCGCCGTCAGCAGAACTGAGTCGAGGGAGGCTCGTCATGCCGATCGCACCCGCTGCCCAGCGCCTGATCGACCGCCTCGGTCTCGAACCGCATCCGGAAGGCGGCTTCTACCGCGAGACCTATCGCAGCCAGGAACGCGTCCAGCGCGGCATCCCGCCCGTCGAACGCGCGGCTGCCACCGCCATCTACTACCTGCTGGCGGATGATGCATATTCCGCCTGGCATCGGATCCAGTCGGATGAGCTCTGGCATTTCCATACAGGCGATCCGTTAGACGTGCATGTACTGGAAGGCAACGGTACGGTGCGCACGCATCGCCTGGGCCATGCGGCCGAGGACGAGATGGCGGTGTACCAGGCGGTGGTGCCGGCGGGCCGCTGGTTTGCGGCTGAACGCGTGGCGGGAGTGCACGGTTATGTGCTGGTGGGCTGCACGGTCTCGCCGGGCTTCGAGTTCAGTGAATTCGAACTGGCGGAAAGCCGTGTGCTGTTGGAGAGTCATTCGGCACATGATGATCTGATCCGGAGGTTGTTGGCCAAGCCTGCGGTGCGCTAGTCAGCACCAGACCACGTTGCCATAGTCGACCGTGCGGCGGTAGACGCTCATGCCGCGCCAGGTGCTGTACTCCATGTACGCACATATCAGGATGACGATCCAGTTGGCTGCTGTGGTGGACATATTCCCTCCCATCTCTGCCGTGCCCCGATAGCTGTGTTATCGGCTCGTGTTCAGCTTATGTAAGGGCTGCGCAAAACCATTGCGCGAGCAATGACGGTTCTCGGGGTCTATTCCCAGCCCACGCTTCTGGATGGGCACAACGCACCGCATGTACAGGTGCAGCGCCCGCACAATGCTGCGCCGTGCGATCTGGCCTACGCTTGTGAGATGCGCTGCCTGCGCGGCAACGCTCTTTTCTTCCACACAGAACAAGCGGGAACACATCATGGCAACCATCGGTTTCATCGGCCTGGGCATCATGGGTACCCACATGGCTCGCAACCTGCTCAAGGGCAGTCACACACTCGTCGTCAGCGGCAAGCACTCCGTACCCGACGATCTACGTGCACATGCCACGGTTGTCGCCAACTCCGCCGCCGTCGCGCAGGCGGCCGACATCATCATCGCCATGGTGCCGGACACAGCGGACGTGGCCGACGTCCTGTTCGGTGAGGATGGCGTCGCTCGGGGGCTGTCTGCCGGCAAGCTCTTCATCGACATGAGTTCGATTTCCCCCATCGAAACGCAGGCGTTTGCCAAGCGCGTCGAAACGCTCGGTGCGGATTACCTCGACGCCCCTGTGTCCGGCGGTGAAATCGGCGCGCGTGACGCGACGCTCACGATCATGGTCGGCGGTAGGGAAGCCGCCTTCGAGCGCGCCAAGCCGCTGTTTGCGCTCATGGGCAAGAACGTCACCCTCGTGGGTAAATCCGGCGCCGGGCAGACCTGCAAAGTGGCCAACCAGATCATTGTGGCGCTGACCATCGAGGCGGTTGGCGAAGCACTGCTGTTCGCCTCCAAGGCCGGCGCAGATCCGGCGCGCGTGCGCGAAGCGCTGATGGGCGGCTTTGCCTCATCGCGCATTCTGGAAGTGCACGGCGAGCGCATGATCAAGCGCACGTTCGATCCCGGCTTTCGCATCGAACTGCATCAGAAAGACCTGAACCTGGCGCTGGACGGCGCCCGCAAGCTGGGCATCGCTCTGCCGAACACCGCGAGCGCGCAGCAACTCTTCAATGCATGCGCCGCCAACGGCGGCAAGGCCTGGGACCACTCGGCCATGGTCCGCGCGCTGGAACTGATGGCAGATCACACGATCGCCTGACCGCACGTCGATCGACGCAGTGCGGCCCGCATGGGACCTACCTTAAAGCCGACGCAGTGCCGCCGGATTTCAGCCCGGCGGCACGCGTTCGGCTCAACGATTAGAACGAGTGGTGCACCCCGGTGCTGACAACGATCTGGCTGCGGTTGGCCGATACGCCCACCCCATTGATGGCCGCCGACGGCGCATCACCGGAAGCACGCTGATACGTCCCTTGCAGATACACCTGCGTGCGCTTGGAGAACGCATAGACGTTACCCAGGCTGAACTGGTTCCAGCGTGCGCTCTCGTACTTGCTGAAGGTGTAGCCCACGTTGAGCGTGTTGGCCGCGCTGTAGTGCCATGCGGTGCCCAGGTCGACGTTCTGCGCACGGGCATTGGCACCGCCCAGCGTGATGCGCGTCTGCGTGTACACGGCGTTGATCTGCACCGGCAGGCTGCTGAACTGGTACAGCGTGCCCGCACCGAACGACTTGACCGAGCTCATCGGCGTCATCACGCCCGGCACCAGCGTCGTGCCCAGCGTATTGGTGATCCCCAGGCGGCCGGCAATGTCCAGCGCGCGGTCATTCGACGCGGTGTAGGCTGCCGCCGCACGGAAACCGCCATTGCTGTAGTACGCACCCAAGCTGTAGCTGCGGCTCTTGGACGGCGAACCTGGCACTTCGCCAAAACCATACATGCCGCCCAGTTGCAGCCCGCCGAAGATGGGCGAGACATAGCGCACGGCATTGTCGATCTGGAACTGGTTGGCCAGGTTGTCGAAGTTGCCCGGGTGGAACAGATAGAAGTTGGTGAGCTGGAAGCCGTTGCTCAGGCGGCCAAGGTAATCGAACATGAAATCCGCCTGGTGGCCGAGCTGAATGTTGCCCAGGTTCTCGTTCGTCAGCCCCACCCACGCGGCACGGTTGAACAGCTTGCCAGCCACCACGCTATTGCCGGTGTCGCCCAGGAAGCCCGACTCCAATTGGAAGATAGCCTGCGTGCCTTGCCCCAGATCCTCCGAGCCACGGAAGCCGAAACGGTCCGGCTGCATCGTGCCCGGGTCCACGCGCATGACAGAACCGCTCGTCGCGCCGCTCTTGACGTTGTTGATATAGGCCACGCCCTGGTCGATGCTGCCGTACAAAGTCACGTTGCTTTGTGCGGCGGCCGTGCCGGCCAAGCCCATCGCTGCCATGGCGAACAATGTCTTCCTCATTTGTTTCCTCCGGTGGCTGGGGCGCCGGCCCCGCCGATTGTTGTCGCCGCCTTGGTGGGCGGGCTGATTGTCTTCGTTCCGTATACGAAACGACGTTTAAAAAATGGGTGAAGATGAAAAAAAAGGAGCGCACGACTGGTCAGATCGGCGCCCCCATACTTAAAGATCAATCACCAGGCGCTTGCCCTTGCAGCCCGATACGCAGACCATCATGGTCTGGTTCGATGCGCGTTCGCTCTTGGACAGCACGCTGTCGCGATGTTCGGGCTCGCCCTCCAGCACACGGGTCTCGCACGAGCCGCACACGCCCTCCTTGCAGCTGTATTCCACCTCGACACCCACTTCCAACAACGCGTCGAGCAGCGACTTGCCGGCCGGCACACACAGCTCTGAGCCGGTTCGATTGAGCTTGACCGTATACTCGCCCTCCTGCACCGATGCCACCGCTGCATCGGCGGCAAAACGCTCGATGTGGACGTTGGTGTAACCAAGCGCCTCGCACGCGGCCTCAAAGGCGCGCAACATCGGGCCGGGGCCGCAGCAATAGAAGTGCGTATCGGCGGGATGGCCTGCGAGCAGCGCCTTCAAGTCGGGGGGGCCACCCGCATCGGCGTCAAAATGGAAGCGCACTGCATCGCCATGAGCAGCCAACTCATCAGCGAAGGCCGCCTCGGCACGCGAGCGCGCGCAGTACAGCATCGAGAACGTCTTGCCCAGCTCTGCCAGCCGGCGCGCCATGCACACGATAGGCGTCACGCCGATACCACCCGCCACCAGCACCGTGCGCGGCGCGGCCTCATCCAGCTCAAAGTTATTGCGCGGGCCACCGATCTTGAGCGTCGAGCCAACACGCAACTGCTCGTGCACGTAGCGGGAGCCGCCGCGGCTGTTGCGGTCGAGCAGCACACCGACCACGTAGCGGTCACGCACCTCCGGTGCGCCGCAGAGCGAATAGCTGCGCACCAGGCCGTTGCCGAGGTGCAAGTCGATATGCGCACCCGGCGAGAACTCCGGCAGGGTCTTGCCCTCGACATCGCGCAGCTCCACGCTCACGATGCCCTGGGCTTCGTAGCGCATGGCCTGCACGCGCAGGGTGAGAGGGGGATTCGTACTCATGGCACTTCTCTGGAAACTTCGGTTTAGCGCTTCTCGGTCAGGAACTTGCCTTCCGGTCCGCCGGCGTTCTTCTGACGGCGCGTATTGCCGTCGATCCCGCCTTCAATGGCCCACTCCGCAAACACCGTGGGGCCGGGCTCGAAATCGCGCGGCAGCCATTCGGCGTCAAGCTGGTCTTCGTCGGCGTAATACTCGATCAGGCCGCCGGCTGGGTTTTTGAAGTACCAGAAGTACGCCGATGAGATCGGGTGGCGCCCCGGCCCGAGCTGCGTATCCCAGCCGCAGCGCGACATCTGCATGCCGCCGCCGAACACCTCATGGATGTCACGCACGGTAAAGGCAACGTGGTTCAGCCCGCTCTTGGCCTGCGGCAATTGCAGCAGGAACAGATCGTGGTGGCCACCTTCGGGCTCGCAGCGCAAGAAGGCACCACGGCCCGGATAGTGATCCGACGGCACAAAGCCAAGCTTGTCGATATAGAAACGCTCGGTGGCCGCCACGTCCTTCACGAAGAACACCACGTGACCCACTTCGATGGGCGTGGCCCGTTCATAGATCGGGCTGGGCTGGTTCACGCGCGGCTTGTCGGTCCAGGTGTTCATGGCCGCGCATTGCACGTTGATCTCGCGCTTGCGGGTGAGCTGCACGCGCACAGCCAGGCCGTTCGGGTCGGTACAGCCGACGCGGCCATCCGCGTTGATGTAGCCGGGCTGGTCAGCCAGCTTGTCGGCCAGTCGATCAAGCACACCTTGCGAATCCGCGCCCCAAATCACCTCGCGCAGCGTCGGGCCTGCCTCAATGGCCGGCGGCAGCGACGAGTCATCGGCGTGCCTGACGCGCACGCGGCAGCCGTTGAGCGTTTCGAACAGCAGGCCGCCTGCGTCTTCGGCCTGCAGCGCGAGGCCCCAGTCCTGGAAGAACTGCTTGCATGCGGCAAGATCGTCGGCACCGTAGACGATTTCGTCGATGCCCCGAATGGTATTCATCTTCATCTCCTGCTTTGCTCCGCTTGGCACCGGGTGGCCAACGGTCGCTGTAAATTCTTGATGTCCTGACAGAGCGGGATCACGCCGCACCCGGGATGCGCTGGGCAGCAAGCGCACCACTCCGCAGCAAGGCCAGGCCACACACCAGCACGACAAGTTGGGTGCCCACCAGGCTGCCGAAGCCGGCAGCAAGGCCGCCACCATTCCCGAGGGCGATCACGACCCCCATGACAGCTGGCATGAAACCCGCTACTAGGCTACCCACGCCATTGACCACCCCAAAGGCGCAAGCGACATGTTCGGGCGCCGAGTTGAACTGCACCGTGCTGGGAATGGCAGGGCTTTGCAGGCCCCAGCACAGACTTGCCGCGGTCAGCCAGTAGGCAGCGGCATAGCGATCAGTGCTATTGATCGCCAGCAACACTGCGACCGCCACACCCAAGCTGCCCAGCACGAACACCAACGGCACGCGACGGCGCGGGATGATATCCAGCAACAGGCCACCCAGCAGCACACCCAACACCGCCGCGTATTGCGGCATAGAAGCCATCCAGCCCATTTCCCGCAAGGAGAAGCCGCGCGCCTCCTTCAAGTAGGTCGGCAACCAGTTGCTGCTCCCCCACAAGTAAGAGAGAAAGGCCGCGGTCAGCACTGTCATGGTCAAGATATGGCGGGTGTGGAAGGCGCCACGGAACATATCGCCCACCGTGCTCAGTGCGGCGGAGAAGGACTCCGGCCTGGGCATGGCTGCGTAGCGGGCCGGCATACGCACAAAGGCCAGCACCAGCGGAATGCCCAACAGCAGGTTGCACAAGCCCAGCAGATGGAATGATGCTTCCCAGTCGACGTTCGCGATGGCGTAACCGACCAGCGGATAACCCACGGCCAGGCCGATGCCGGTGCCCATGTTGAACAGGGCGTTGGGCTTACCGCTTTCCCGGCTGTCGAAATGAGCCTTGATGTAGGACGCCCCCAGCGAGAACAACGGCCCTTCGGCAAAGCCCAGCACAAAGCGCGACGACAGAAGCTCCATGTAGCTGTGGAACCAGGGCGAGGCAATGGTGATGGCCCCCCACAGACTGAGCCCATAGATCAGGCTACGGCGCACACCGAACAGCGCCGCACAGAACGGGGTAAACACAACGGCCGACAAACCGTAGCCAGCCATAAAGGCCGTTGCCAGCAAGCCCTGGCCGCTGCGGTCGTTGGCGGCAAGGCCCATATGTTGCAGAAAGTCGTGCTGCGTAATCAGCACCGCAATATTGATGCGGTCGACGTAAGAAACGGCGACGACCAGAAACAGCGTGGTCACGCCCAGCCAGCGTTGCGCGTTCGAGTTCATTGCGCGCTCCTTTGCGTTGCCGGCGCTTGTGTCGGCTTCATGGCAAAGCCTTTGCCCAAATTGATGCTCATCCTTGTCTCCTCCACACCAGTTCTCGGCCTTAGTTGGCCCAGGCCAGCGGTTGTTCGTTCAGGCCCCAGTAGAGGCTCTTCTGTTCCATGTATTGCAGGATGCCCAGGCGACCCTTCTCGCGACCCAGGCCGCTGTCACGCCAGCCGCCAAACGGCGTCGAGATCGAAAACTGCTTGTACGTGTTGATCCATACGTTGCCGGCCTGCACGGCGCGCGCGACGCGCCAAGCGCGCTTGTAGTCGCGCGTCCAGATGCCAGCAGCCAGTGCGTAGACGCTGTCGTTGGCCTGCTCGATCAGTTCCTCTTCATCGTCGAACGGCATGGCCACGAGCACCGGGCCGAAGATTTCTTCCTGGCAGATGCGGTCGCGGTTGGTCAGGCCTTCGATGATGGTGGGCGTGTAGAAGTAGCCCGACTCGCAGCCGGCAATCTCTGGGCGCAGGCCGCCAGTGCGCAGGTGGCCGCCGTCCTCCACGCCCATCGCCACGTACGATTCGATGGTCTCGCGATGGCGATCGGTGATCAGCGGGCCCATCTGCGTTTGCTCGTCGGCCGGGTTGCCCACACGCAGACGTGCCGCACCAGCGGCCAGACGGTCCATGAATGGCTCGTACAGCGAACGTGCCACGAACAGACGCGAGCCCGCGATGCACGACTCGCCCGACGAACTGAAGATGCCGTACAGCACACCGTTGACCGCGTGGTCGAGGTCGGCATCGTCAAACACCATGGTCGGCGACTTGCCGCCCAGCTCCAGCGACACCGGCATCATCTTCTCGGCAGCAATGTGCGCGATATGGCGGCCTGTGGTCGTGCCGCCCGTGAACGATACGCGGCGCACCAGCGGATGCTTGGTGATCGCATCGCCGATGATCGAACCCTTGCCCGGCAGCACGCTGATCATGCCCTTGGGCACGCCCGCCTCTTCACAGATGGCAGCCAGCTCCAGCGCCATCAGCGGCGTCACCTCGGCAGGCTTGACGACGACGGCGTTACCGGCGGCCAGCGCGGGCGCCATCTTCTGCGCTTCGCTGGCAATGGGGGAATTCCACGGCGTGATGGCGGCCACCACGCCCATCGGCTCGTGCACGCTCATCGTGAGGCAGTCGCCGCGTGCCGGGGTGAGCGATTCTTCCAGCGTCTCGCAAGCCGCTGCAAAGAACTGAAACGTGGCTGCCGCACTAGCCACCAGGGCACGCGTCTCACTGATCGGCTTGCCATTGTCCAGGCGCTGGCGCTGCGCCAGTGCCTCACTGCGCGTGCGGATCAGCTCGGCCACGCGGTACAGCACGGCGGCACGCTCGTGCGGCTTGCGCTGGGCCCAACCGCTGGAGAGGAAGGCACGGTAGGCACCGGCGACCGCCTCCTCCACATCGGCCACGCTGGCGGCGTTGAGTTCGGCGACGACCTCACCCGTGGCCGGGTAGCGGGTGGCATAGCGCTCGCCCGAGCCGAGGCGCCATTCGCCCGCGATGCAGATCGGAAGCAGAGAAGTTGCGGTTGCATTCATGGTTGAGACAGTCATGCGCTGGACTCGCTTAAATCGAAACAGCGTGCGCGCGGTTGCCCAGCGCACGCACCACGCTGAACACCGTCAGCGCTGAAGTCTTGGGATTGGCTGCCAGCGGCTTGCCGCGCATGGTCAGCTCGAAGCCGCCAAAGGCGCCGCGTGCCTCGACGTGATGAACGTTCTCGTCGACGGTCGGGTCGGCCAGCAGTTTGACCTGCGTGTGCTCCAGCCCCAGGCCCGCCAGCGACAGCGTGGCCGCCACGTTGGCGTTCTTCGGGAACAGGCGCGCGGCTTCGCGGGCATTGCCCTCGAAGATCACGGTCGGCTCGCGCAGCGCATCGAGATCGAATTGCCCGTCTGCCGGCGTGTCCTTCCAGGCACGGGGCGGCTTGCGGCCGGTGTAGATCACGGCATCCAGCCCGCCGACGCGCGCAGCCGCCAGCGCATCGATGGCACCGATGGCACCCGAGAGCAATTGCACTTGCGCATTGCCGCGCCGGGCTGCGGCTTCCAGGCGCTCGGCCAGGCCGGGCTCGGACAGCGCTCCCACTGACACCACCAGGCAATCGATGCCCTGCTCCAGCGCAGGCATCACATGCTCTTTCAGTGCCTCATGGCCCGCGCATTCGACCAGCAGGTCGGGGCGTGCATCAGCCGACAGGTGCGTCGTCACCCGCGCATGCGGGGCCAGCGGAGCAATCGCCTCGCGTGCCTTGTCCATCGCGTGCTCGGGCACGATCACCGCGTCGAAGCAGACGTCCGGATCGCTCTTGAGCAGTTCCAGCACGCCCTGCCCGATTGCACCGCAACCGACCATCGATACATGCAGCATGTGCGGCTCCTTGGGTTCTTGCCGTTGCAAGTTCACGCCACCACCGTGGTACGTTCGGCAGCGCGCTTGCCCTGGCCGCCCGGTGCCTGCTGGTTGACCGGCGGGCCGGCAAAGGCCGTCTTGAAGCTGCCGATGGAGAGCATGTCGATCTCCAGCAGGAACGGGCCTTCGCCGTCGATTGCGTCGTTCAGTGCATTGCCGATGTCGGCCAGATCCGACACGCGGCGATGGCGCAGCGACAGCGACTGCGACAACACGGCGTAGTCCGGCGTATGGAGCTCGACATAGTGGCGGCGGCCGCCGTACTGCGCGTCCTGGATGTTCTTGATGACGCCGTAGCCCTTGTCATTCATCAGCACAATGACGAGGTTGGCGCGCTCCTGCACAGCGGTGGCCAGCTCACCCAGGTTCAGGATGAAGCCGCCGTCACCGGCCAGACAGAAGGTCTTCTTGCCCGATGCCGTGGCGGCCGCGCCGATGGCTGCGCCAATGCCCATCGCCAGGCCCTGGCCGATGCCGCCGCCCAGCGCATGCACGCCGGCACGCGAATCGAAGATGCGCAGTTGGCGGTTGCCCCAGGTGCTGTTCGAGACGGTCACGTCGCGCACCCAGTTGAACTCGCGACCGACTGCCGACTGCAGCGCTTCCACCAGCTTGGTGTACGGGCCCAGGCCATCGATCAGCCCGCCGACGGCCTTCTCGTGCACGGCACGCAGGTCGCCCGCAAACGCGGCGTCGATCTGCATCTTCTTTTCCAGCCGATCGGCCAAGCCGTCCAGTGCCAGAGCTGAATCGCCGCAGACGAAGTAGTCGCTGGCGTAGCAGCGGCCCTCCGCAGACGCATCGGCATCGATGCGGTAAAGCGGGCGGGGCAACTTCAGTTCGTACTTGAGCGTTTCGTTGCCGCGCAGGCGCGAGCCCACCACGACCATCGCATCGCACGTCTGGTAGAACGCCTCGACCGGCTTGTGCAGGTTGAAGGCGCCCAGCGAGCGCGGGTCATCTTCCGGCACGATGCCGCGGCCCTGCGTGCTGGTGACCACACCAAAGCCCAGGTCCATCAGGCGCTTGACCTGCTTGGCGGCATGGCGGGCGCCACCGCCCAGCCACAACATCGGACGGCGCGCGCGCAACAGGCGCTCGGCCAGTTCGTCCAGCGCGTGAGCCGACGGCACATGCTGCGGCACCTGCAGCGGGCGCAGGTCTTCCGGCATCGGGATCAGCGCGGCCTGGATGTCGATCGGAATCTCCACGCTCACCGGGCCGGTCGGGGCAGTGAGCGCGGTCTGCACAGCCAGCTTCATGGTACTGATGGCGGTGTCGGCGCTGCGCACACGGAAGGCGGCCTTGGAGACGGCCTTGAGCATGGTGAGCTGGTCCGGCGCCTCGTGGATGTACGCCAGGCTCTGGTCCAGGTACGGCGTTTCGATCTGGCCAGTAATGTGCAGCAGCGGCGTGCCGGCGGTCAGCGCTTCCACCATCGCACCGGCGGCATTGCCGGCGGCGGTGCCGGTGCTCGTCAGGCACACGCCCAGGCCACCCGTGGTACGAGCATAGGCGTCGGCCATGTTGGTGCCACCCGCTTCACCGCGTGCCGGGATGAAGCGGATCTTGCCGCGCTCGCCCATCGCATCGAGGATCGGCATGTTGTGGATCGAGATCACGCCAAAGGCGGCCTTGACCTCGCAGGCTTCCAGGAAGGCGGCGATGGCGCAGCCCACCGTGACCAGTTGTTGTTCGTTACGCATGACGGGAGTGTCCTCCGGAGATATCGATATGGCTGCCCGTGGTGTACGAAGACAACGGCGAGGCAAGGAACAGAATGGCGCGGGCTGCCTCTTCTGGCAGGCCCAGACGGCCAAGGGGGATATGCTTTTGCACGGCCAGGCGGCGCGTCCACGCGGCCCAGTCGAGATGACGATCGGCTTCCGGACGTGCCTCGAAACGGCGGCGCCACTGGCCGGACTCGACCAGCCCGATCAGGATGCCGTTCACGCGCACGCCCTTGGGGGCGAATTCGGTGGCCATCGAGCGCACCAGGTTGAGCACACCGGCGCGCGCGGCCGAGGTGGCCACCATGTGCGGCTCGGGTTGCTGCGCCAGCAGCGAGTTGACGCAGACGATGGCGCCCTGCCCCGAGCGCTCCAATTGCGGCAGGAAGGCACGCGTCGGGTGGATGACGGAGAAGAACTTCAGGTGCAGCTCGTCCGTCCACGCCGCATCTTCGGTATCGGCAAACGTCGAGACGCGGCCCTGGCCGGCGTTGTTGACCAGCATGTCGACAGGCCCGAGTTCTTTCTCCACCGCATCGGCAAACGCGGTCATCTGCGCGGCGTCGAGCACGTCGCAGCTGGCGGCGAACAGCCTGGCACCGGGAAAGCGGCTGCGCAGCGCTTGCTCGGCAGCCGCCAGACGTTCGGCATTGCGGCCGCACAGCGCCACGGCGGCGCCGGCTTCCAGCAGCAGTTCAACAGTGGCGAGGCCGATGCCGGAAGAGCCCCCCGTCACCACGGCCGTCTTGCCGGTCAGGTCGATCATCGGCATGGTCATTCCCGAAACAGGTTGACGACTTTGGCCTCAGCCGGACGGTAATCCAGCAGGTACGACAGCTCACCGGCGGCGGCGCGCACCTTGTCGACCATCGGGTCGAGTTGCGAGGGCTCGATGCGCGGCGACGGGATCGTCGTGCCGAGCGCAGCCACCACCTTGCCGGCGCGGTCCAGCACCGGCGCGGCAATCGTCGAAATGTTGGCTTCGAAGAAGCCCTCTTCCAGCACGTAGCCGTGCTCGCGGTCGCGCTGGACCAGTTCGAACAACTGCTCAACGGTGCGCGGCGTGTTTGCAGAGAACAATTCCAACTGCGACTCCGGATACAACTGGCGCAGTTCGGCCAGCGACAGATCCGCCAGCAGCACACGGCCCAGCACCGTGGCATGCGCGGGCAGACGCGTACCGACGTTGACGGAACTTGTGAACGGCGTGGGCGCCACCGACTTCGCCACATAGACGATCGAGCGGCCATCGCGCACCACGAGGTTGCACGGGTAGTGGATATCGTCGCGCAGGCGATCGAGCAGCGGGCGGCCGAGCTCGGTCAGTTCCAGCGAGGCGAGGTATTCAAAACCCAGGCGCAGCACGGCCATGCCGAGACGGAAATCGCGGCCGCCATCCACACGTTCGATAAAGCCCATCACTTCGAGCGTGGTCAGCAAGCGGAACACCGTCGAGCGTGGCACCTTCAGCCGGCGCGCCAGCTCCGGCGCGGACAACACCCGGTCTTTATGGCTGAACTCGCACAGCAGCCGCAGGCCGCGTTCGAGCCCGGGAACGATGTACTTCTCCTGCACGTCTTCTGGGATGAGGTCGCTGCTCATACGTCTTGGCCCTTAGGTGTCTAGGCGTTTTGAGGATTGGGAATAACGGCTTGCTCGATCCAGCCCGCAACCGCTTCAGGTGCATCGATATAGGAGGCGTGCCCAGCTGCCGGCACCAGTGCGAACGGCACGCCAAATGTTTGGGCCAGCGCTGCGCAGCCAGCCGGCGGCGTGATGCCGTCGACATCACCGCAGGCCACGCGGGCCGATACGGATGTCGGGCGCTTTCGCAAGTAGGCGCCGATGTCGTCACCGCTCAGCATGGCAACCGCCTGGCGGTAGCCGCCGTCGTTCAGGCGCGCCATGTTCCAGCGCACCCAGGCACGTTCTTCGCCCGTGGCATCGGGGCGCAGCAGATGTGCGTGGCGCGACTCGGCCATGCCGTTGATGCCAAGCGAATCGAGCGTTGCCAGACGCTGAGCCTGCACCGCACGGGACTTCTCTTCCTGCCCCGGCTGGCCGTAACCTTGTGCGGGGTTCAGCAGAAGCAGGTTGTTCGGCTGCATCGCCGCCGGTGCTTCGGCCACATACGCGGAGGCCATCAACGCACCCAGCGAATGACCGACGATCACGTCTGGCCTCACATGCAACGCTGCAAGCCACGCTTGCAAACGCAGGGCATAGTCGGCCGCACGCGGCTCCGCCTGTTCGAGCGGCGTCGAGTTGCCGTAGCCCGGCGCATCCCACGCAAGCACGCGCATGGTTTGCGACAGCACGCGCGCGCAGGGCAGCCACGACGCGGCGCTGGAACTGATGCCATGCAGCAGCACCACCAGCGGCCCGCGCTCGCCCCACTGCCGGTAGCCGATACGATCGCGCCGCTCATTGATCGTGACCGTGCGTTCGGCAAACTCCGCGCCAAGCACCGCCAGGGCGTCAGCAACACGGAAAGCGGAGGAAGACATGACAGCCTGCGCGCTCATGGCATCAACGCTTGATCTTGGTGAGCGGATGCTCGGGCGGATACGTCGGCGTGATCGGCTTCTTGGCGCCGAGCATCACGCACATCAGCGCGTCTTCCTCGCCGATGTTGATCTCTTCGCGGTACACGCCCGGCGGCACGGAAACGAGGTCACGGTCGGTCAGGATGGTCTCGTAGCGCTCACCGTCCTTCTCCAGGATCAGCTTGAGCTTGCCGCGCAGGACGAAGAACACCTCTTCCACATCCGTGTGGAGGTGCGACGGGCCTTCATGGCCTGCCGGGATGATCATGGTCGAGAACGTAAAGTGCTCCGACGGCACCGTGTTGGTGTCCGCGGCCACGCCCGTACCACCCGTGCCCAGGTAGCGCATCTGTGCGCGGCGGTACTTCGGATCGTAATCGGCTTGGAACTTGAGGGCGTCCCAGTCGTAGCGGCGGGTGGAGAAGCGCGCCACACGGCTGTTCATCCACTCTTCAAACGACGCGCCCTCAGGACGGTCCCACGTGCGCTGCACTTGCTGTTGTTCGGAGAGATCGCTCATCGAATACCTCTTCTCTGTGGTGTGTGGTTGCAGAATGTGGTCACGTCAGTGCATGACAAAACCGCCGTTGACGGCCAACGTCTGGCCCGTCACGAACCGGGAAAGATCCGACAGCGCGAACAGCACGGCGCCGCAGACGTCGTCGGGCACCTGGTCGCGCGAGATGGCACGCTGGTCGCGGTACAGCGCGTGCCGGTGCGCAGGCACGTATTCGGTGGCTTCCACCAGCGTCAGGCCCGGCGCGATGGCGTTGACGGTGATGCCGTCCGCCCCACATTCGCGCGCCAGCGACTTGGTCATGCCGATGATGGCGCTCTTGCTCGCCACATAGGCCAGCAGGTTGGGCGCGCCCCACAACGGCGTGTCGGAAGCCAGGTTGACGATGGCGCCACGGGCGGAAGCCTTGAGCGCCGGCAGGCAGGCCGTCGTCATCAGCCAGGTGCCGCGCACGTTGACGTTCATCACGCGGTCCCAGGTGTCCACGTCGATGGACGATGCGTCGCGCCCGCCTGAGTTGGTGATGGCCGCATTGTTGACCAACCCGTCCAGACCGCCGAGCGCTTCGGTTGCCGCCGCAGCGCAGGCTTGAACGGAGGTCGGATCGCCCAGATCCAGTACAAAACCATGCGCGTTGAAGCCGGCTGCACGCAGCGCCGCAGCCTCTTCCTGCACGCGCGCGCCCAGGATGTCGGCCAGAGCAACAGCGGCACCGGCTTCAGCAATGGACTTGGCGAAGGCCAACCCCAGCCCGCGCGCGGCGCCCGTCACGAGCACCTTGCGGCCGGCCAGCAACCCGGCGGTTTGATTGCGCTCAGGCATGGTGGGCTTCCGCGGAAACGGGCTTGAGCATGGCAACCGGCTCGTCAGCCAGTTCGGCAGCCGCGCGGCGCGCCAGCACGCGGCGGATGCGCGTCACGCCGATGTCGTGTTGGTACAGGATCTCATGATCGCGCGCGTTCGGCGCCATGGATTCGAGCACCACGCGGTCCTGCTCCAGCACGTCCCAGTGCAGACCTTCCAGGCGATTGCGGTACAGGAAGCGCCACACGTCGCGCTGCCAGCCTTGCACGTTGCGGGTGCGCCAGAAGAACACCATGCAGTGCTCCTCATCGACCGGCGTGGCGATGCCGACGATGGTGAACGGGCCGCCCGGGCCCACCTTCGGCTGATACGGAATCGACAGACGCAGCCACATCGTGCCGGTCTCGCCAAACTCGGTCCAATCGAAGTTCACGCCGCGTTGGCCGGTCTTCTGGAACATGATGCCGGTGTCGGTCTCGATGATTTCCATCTCGGCCTTCTTGTCACCGCTGGCCATCGAGTGCGACACAGCATGCAGGTAAGCACCGTGCATCGGGTCCATGACGTTGTCGATGGCATAGCGGTAGTTGACGTTCCAGTGCGCGAAGCAGAGGAAGTGGCTGTGCTCGTCGTTCGTCAGTTCTTCGGGCAGGCGCAACGTGCCGACGGCTTCGTCGAACTCGGAGGGCGCCTTGTCGCCGAACCACAAGAAGATGGCGCCGGCGCGCTCCTGCACCGGGTAGCTGCGCACGCAGCTCTTACCTTCCATGCTGCAGCTATCGACCGCCGGCACGCTCTCGACCACGCCATCGCCGTTCACCTCGACGCCGTGGTACCAGCAGGCCACGCGGTTGCCCAGATTCCAGCCCATCGACAGGCGGGCGCCGCGGTGCGGGCAGCGGTCTTCCAGCGCATGCAACTGCCCATCGGCATCGCGCCACAGCACGATGTTCTGACTCAGGCGGGTAATGCCCACCGGGGCGTTCTTGACATTCCACGATGCAGCCACCGGGTACCAGTAGTTGCGCAGACCGGTGTTGATGCGCTTGTCTTTCAGCGCTTCCTTGTTGCCTTCCATTGCTTGCCTCGCTTGATGGGGTTGGGCCGGCCGCCTCTGTGGGCGATGCGGCATCAATTCGGATGAAAGAACCGCTCTGGGCTCAGGCGCCCAGGCGGCGCATCTCGGCCAGGAAGGCGTTCTCCGTCCACGCCTCGCCGGCGGGGGTCCGCGGGCCACGTTCGTTCAGCACGACGACGATCTCGGCCGGCGTCTGCGCACCACCCAGAAATGCGGCTTCCAGCGAATCGGCCAGTTGGTTCTCATAGGTGGTCGGCTCGGCCGCACGCGTTTGCCACACCAGATTGGCAACGTGGCCGGGGCGCTCGATGCGGCCCTTGCCGGCGATATTGTTGGGGGAAACCGGCTCCCACGGAGCGAGTTCGGGGTTGTATTGCGGCTGCATCGCTGTCGAGTTCATCATGACTCCATCACGTTTCGCTTGTTTTACCTATAAAACGCTTGTTAATATCTGAAACACAGGTGCAACTATAGACCGCGCCTTCGAAATCGCAGATGCGGGATTACCCTATGCTTTTGTGGGGAAAATTAGCGCCTGAAGCCGGTCGGTCGGTCGGATGGCGCGCCCGGCGTGGGTCTTAGCGCAAACGGGCCAGCAGGCGCCGCCCGGCATCGATGGCCGCACGGTCGCCGGTCATCTGATAGCGCACGATCATGCCCTCCACGCACAGCAATGCTTCTTCGGCAATGGCTTTCGGGCGTGCATAGCCAAGGCGCTTGGCCAGCTCGGCCAGATAGGCGGCGAGGTCCGCCTTGTGCGCCACAGCCTTCTCCATCAGTTGCGCATCGCCGGTTTCGGCGCCGGATTCGGCCACCAGGTTGATGAACGCGCAACCGCGGTAGGTGTCGGTCTGGAACCAGTGCGCCAGAACGTCAGCCAACACATCCAGATCGGCACGCTTGGTCAGGCGCGCTTCCGTCGCTTCGCGAAACCATGCCATCCAGCGTTCATGGCGCGCTTCGAGGAAGGCGGCAATCAAGTCGCTCTTGGACGGGAAATGCCGGTACAGCGACATCTTCGCCACACCGGATTCGGCAATGATCCGGTCGATCCCGGTGGCACGATAACCTTCCTGCAGGAACAGGCGCTCGGCCGTTTCCATGATGCGCTCACGGGCGGAAAGGGTTTCGGCTGCCTTGGTCATGTCGATGCCTTCAGGTGGGATGACGGCAGTATGGTCTTGACAGACAGACCTGTCTACTCAATCATGTAGACAGACCTGTATCATGTACTGACTTCGTGACAACCGCGCTGCCCGCCATCCTCACCGATTGCCGCCCCATCGTGCAACCAACACGCACGCGGCCGGCACCGCTACCGCTGTGGCGCCTGAGGCTGGCGGCGGCCTATGTCGACGCCCACCTGGCCGGGCCAGTGCGATTGGAAGATATCGCCCGCGCGGTGGGCCTGACGCGCATGCACTTCGCAGCGCAGTTCCGTGCGGCGACGGGTGTGCGCCCGCACGACTACCTGCTGCACCGGCGCATCGAGCGCGCCAAGCTCCTGCTCGTGCAAAGCGAAACGACCATCGTCGATATCGCGCTGGCGGTGGGCTTTCAGAGCCAGGCGCATTTCTCGACCGTGTTCAAGCGGCACGTGGGTGACAGCCCGTCGATCTGGCGACGTCACACGCGCGACGGTCTGCGCGACTGAACATGCCGCGCCCGGCCGAAGCCGGGCATCGCACCCTCATAGGCCCAGATCCGACAAACCCGGATGGTCATCCGGGCGGCGGCCCAGCGACCAGAAGAACTTGCGATCGGACTCTTTGATCGGCGCATCGTTGATGCACGCATAGCGGCGCTGCATCACGCCGTGCGCATCGAACTCCCAGTTCTCGTTGCCATACGAGCGGTACCAGTTGCCGGAATCGTCGTGCCACTCGTAGGCAAAGCGCACACCGATGCGATTGCCGCCGAAAGCCCACAGCTCCTTGATCAGGCGGTAGTCGAGTTCCTTCTGCCACTTGCGCGTGAGGAAGGCGACGATCTGCGAGCGGCCGGTGACGAACTCGGCGCGGTTGCGCCATTGGCTGTCCGGCGTATAGGCCAGCGCTACCTTCTCCGGGTTGCGGCTGTTCCAGCCGTCTTCGGCCAGGCGGACTTTCTGGGTGGCGGATTCCAGCGTGAACGGCGGAAACGGCGGGCGTCCTTCGGTGGCAGACATCGTGTGCTCCTGTGCGATCGGTTGCGCCGCAGGCGTCGCGGCGTGAGGACAGTCTGCCGATCAGGCCCTCACAGCGATATCAAGATCGCACGGCGCTTTGCCGGAACGCACGATGACCGCATCTGATCGCGCCGCTACAGGAACTTGCGATAGACCACAAAGCCCGATTTTTCGGCAACGGTGTTGTAGAGCTTCATGGCGGTGGCGTTGGTCTCGTGCGTCTGCCAGTAGACGCGCGGCAGGCCGGCTTCTGCCGCACGGCGGTAGACCGCTTCGATCAACGCGCGGCCCACGCCCTGCCCGCGCGCTGCTTCCGCGGTGAAGAGGTCCTGCAGATAGCACGTCATCTGCAACTGCGTCGTGCTGCGATGAAAGAGGAAATGCACGATGCCCAGCACCACCCCATCACGCTCCGCGACCATGGCGTAGACGGGCTCTTGCTCGTCGAAGAAGCGCTGCCACGTCGTCTGCGTGACGATGTCGGGCAAGGCGGTGTCGCCAGCGCGGCCGTAGAAGGCGTTGTAGCCGTCCCAGAGCGGTTTCCAGGCGGCAAAGTCGTCTTGGCGGATGGGCCGGATCAGCAAGTCTGCGGGTGCGGGCATCGTGGGCAGTCCGTGTGGTGAGGCCGCCATTTTGCCAGGGGGGATGTGAATTCGCTGACACAGGGCATGCAGTATCGGCATGCACATGCGGGTAAGTCCCGAGGCCACCCGAAAGTTTGACGAAAGCATGCGGGCCATACAGTGCAGCCACTGCTTGGCGATGATCGATCTCCACCGGTGTGCACGGTGGAATCGGTCGGGTGTCAGGTAGTCGCGTTTGGCAGCATTGCGCGGCAAGGGCGGGCGTTCGGCGTGATTGGGGAATCCGCGCCGCACCCGACCGAAAGATTGCCGCGTCGATACTGCAAGGCGCGATTCGGTTGGCGACGTTGCGAACGGGACTTCTGCACGCCGCCAGCCTGTTCGTTGTACCGATTTGATCGGTCTTTCCTGCTGTCAATTCTCCGGCCCGCTGGCCCTCCTGGCGGGCCGTTTTCTTTTCTGCGGATCAGGGCGTCACGAGGCGTTGCGTCAGGCGTTGCACCGTCGGCGCAGCGATCAGCACGATGGTAAAGGCGGCCGGCCAAGCCAGCACGAAGGCATGCGGCCAGCGGGCGAAAAAGTCAGGGCCGAAGCCAGCATTGATCCAGCCGATCCAGCCTGTCATCAAGAGCGACATCAGGCCGGACATCAACCAGGCAAAAGTGACACGTAGGCGAGTGGGCGTCGACATGGCGGTTCTCCTGTAGAGCCATCAAATGTGATTGACGGTATGCTAGACAACCGCGTTTCAAGAAACTACATACGTTTATTGAAACTTAAATTCCGAAAATGGAATCATGTTTGACGACTTGGCCCTCTTCGTTTCCATCGTGGAGCACGGCAGCCTGCAGGCCGCAGCCCGCCACGCCAACCTGCCCCCGGCCACGCTCACGCGGCGCCTGCAAAAGCTTGAGGCTTCGCTCGGCTGCCAGCTTCTACTACGCAGCGCCCGCAGCCTGAAACCCACGCCCGAGGGCCAGCTCTATTACGAGCAATGCCGCCCGCTGCTGACCGCGCTCGCGCAGACCACCGCCACGCTCGACGACGATCTCAACCAGGTCAAGGGCACGCTGCGCGTGCTGGCCCCGCTGAACCTGTCGCGCGGGCTATTTGGGCCGGCGTATGCCAGTTTCATGGCGACGTGGCCGGAGATTCGGCTGGAACTGTCTCTGAGCAACCGCAACGAAGATGTATGGCGGCACGGCGCGGATCTCGCCATCCGCGTCGGCCCGCAAGACGACCCGAAGCTGCGGCAGCGCCGGCTGGGCGTGATCGGGATCGTGCTGGTGGCGTCGCCCACCTATCTGGCGGCCCGCGGCACGCCCGAGCACCCGCGCGAACTGGCAGCGCATCGGCTGTTGGTGGCATCGCCCATCTCCACATGGCGCTTCACCTCGCCCGACGGCAACGAGATCATCGAAATGCAGCCCCAGGGGCAATGCGACGTGAACGACATCGAGCTGGCAGTCACGCTGGCAGAAGCGGGACAAGGCCTGCTGTATTGCCCGCGCACGCTATGCCACGAAGCGCTGGAGAGCGGCCGCCTGGTGCGTGCGCTGCCCGAGTGGCGCACGCCGCAGCGCCCCATTTATGCAGTGTGGCCACAGCAACAATTGCCGCGCAAGGTGCGCACGCTGCTGGAGCATCTGGCTGAATTCGCGGCCGCAACACCGCTGCTGCAGGACGGCCTTGAGTCGACCGCCTGAACGCTACATCTGGAACGCCGACGCAGCCCTGCGCCGCCTGCGCCCGATCGCGATGTGCACCCACAGCGCAATGCACACCACCACGCCCGCCACCCAATGCAGGATCTCCGCACTCTGGCGCGGCAGCTCACCATTGACGTAGTACAGCGCATAGCCGGTTGCCACCAGCACCGCCGTCAACGCACTAAACACGGCGCCCGCCGCACGATTGCGCCGCCGTACCCACGCGTTGCGGATATGCGGGCCCCACAGCATGCCGAAGAGGTACAGGCCCGCCATGGCGGCCGCGCCATGCAGCTTCATGCTCCATGCCAGCGCCAGCATGCCGCCCTCGCTGCCGTCATCCAGGAAATGCAGCACCAGCCAGACCAGGCCCGTCACCAGCAGCAAGGCGAACACGCCATACACCGCCCAACGCCGGCGAGGGCCCAGGCGGAACGCACTTTCGCGCAGATGGTGGGAAAAACGGGGCGCAGACATGTCGGACGAAGCAACCGGTTAACCCGCGGAGTATACGGCCACCGCCGCGCCGTACTGACCCAACAGTGGATGCGCAACGTCACCCGTGGCCAATACCACCTTGGTCAGCGCATCGGCCAGCATGCAGGTCGGCGCCAGCACGGTTGCCCCAGCAAGCGCCGGCAAGCTGGTTCGCGCTGCGTTGTGGAGTCGCGAAGCACTCTCTGCATCGGCGCCCAGACCACCTGCCGTCGAACTGGCCAATGCCGCGTTGTCGAGCATCACCGTGGTTGCGATGCGTGCCGCGTTGCGCGGGTCGCGCACCTGCACCGTCATCGGACGCGCACCGTGGTGGCGCAGATCGCCGCCAGCGTTGACGACGGCGCGGTCAATGGCGAAATCACGCATCACCTCGACTGCACGATCGACGGCAAACCCCTTGGCGATGCCGCCCAGATCCATCGGCGCATCGGTCAGCTTGAGCAGCACATCGCCTTCGAAGGCGACTGGAAAGCGCGTGTCGGCCAAGCGTTCCGGCGTTCCGACACGGCAATCGAAGGCACGCGCCGATGCTTCATGCAGCGCGCCAGCCAAGCGCAGAACGGCGAGCGTTCGGGGATCGACATGCAGCCGCGCACCGGGCACTGCGTGATTGACCGTCTGCAACTCACTGTCGTGCGTGTGGAAGCTCAGCAATGCATGCACGGCGGCAATCTCGTTGAATGCCGCCGCCACGGCCATCTCTGCATCGGGACCTTCTGCCTGTATGTCGACGAGCGTACCGAGCAGCGGCCGCGCACGCCGGAAGACGACAGACTCCACCACTCGCCTCAGCTCTTGACGAGCGCCAGTTGCGCCATCACCGCGATGCGTCGGATGCCGTCGGTCAGGTGCGTGCACGACAGCGTCGCTCCGCTGATGTTGTTGATGTCGTCGCCAATGCGCAGCGCCGACTTGGCCGACTTGCCCAAGAACTGCGTGCGCCACGGCTTGTTGCGAACTTCGTAGCCGTGGCTCTCACGGTACGTAAGGATCTCGACGCCGGTAATCTCGCCCGCCGGGTTCAGGCCCACGGCGTAGTTGATCAGCTCGAACTTGCCGATGACGGCGTCGGTGACGACGTAGCCGATCGCCTTATCGCCCTGCCTGGCTTGCCACGCACGCCAGGCACCGGGCTTGGCCTGCCCGCCGGCGCGGTCAGCCAACTGCCTGAGCTGATCGGCCGACAGCGCGAGCGGCACCGGCTCGAAGCTGGTGGCGTGGGGAAACATCGACTTCTGAGCCTCGGCAGCGGACATGTAGTCCGCCGCAAAGGCCTTCGTGACGACGATTCCCGGCGCGCCAATGGCGGCGGCACACACGAGAACAATGGGCACTGGCTGGTAACGCATGGCTTGCACCTCCTTCGGTTCTTCGGATTGACGCCACTTAGAACGATACGCCCAAGCCCAGGTCCACCCGCGAGAAATCGCGATTCTGCTTGAAGCGCTGGTAATCGACCTTGAAGACCACATTCGGGTTCAGGTAGAAGTTCGCGCCGATGGTGTAGACCGTGTCGGACAGCGACGGCCAGCCTGCGGGGAACGTAAAGCCCGGCGCCAGACCCGCGTATTTCTCGCCCATGTTGTAGCGCTCGTAGCGAACGAACGGCGCAAAGCGGTAGTCACCCTTCTGCCACACGTTGTAGGCCGCCTGCATGAACCAGCCGTAGAACGCCGCTGGCATCGGATTGGCCGCCCCCGGGTTCGCTTGGTTGATGACAGCGGTATTGCTGAACAAACCGCGCGCATACAGGGCGGACAGATCCCACTTGCCGGGCGTCCAGCGGGCATGCGCTTCGTACAGTGTGGCGCGCTGTTCAGG
Source organism: Ralstonia sp. UBA689 (assembly GCF_002298975.1). GTDB lineage: Bacteria > Pseudomonadota > Gammaproteobacteria > Burkholderiales > Burkholderiaceae > Ralstonia. The sequence continues at coordinate 34,887 of NZ_DBMV01000046.1, read as the reverse complement.
CAGCACAGCTTCGGTGCTCGACCGACTGCTCTTGCCCGTGAAAACCGAGCCGCCCAGCGTCAGGCCCGAGATACCGGTGTAGTTGAGCGCCACGTACTGCGACAGGTTCTTCGCATTTGCCAGCCCCAGTTCCTGGTGGGTCTGCTGCAGCGGGCCGGCGCCGTTGTTCTGCATCTCCAGCGCGGAGCTGAATGGCGGGTTCTCGGGGTTGAAGTTCCACTTGGCCAGGTCCAGGCCAGTGGTCAGGCCCACGTTCCAGTTCAGACCGAAATCGGTATCGCCGTACAGCGACAGGCCACCCTCGCGCCACGTGCTCGGGATGATCAGCGTTTCGACAAAGTTACGATGCACGCCGTAGTAGTTGGTCGGCTCGTGATTGCGGTTGATGAAGCCCGTCGGGATCAGGAACAGACCGGCGTTCAGGCCGATCTTGTCCGTCAGCTTGTGGTCGATGTAGAACTGCTCGACCTCGAATTCACCCGAATCGGTCGACGATGCAATTGCATGCTCGACCTCGAATTCCGAGTTGAAACGCGTCTTGTCGTTAAAGCGGTAACCGATGCCGAACACGGCGCGCGAGAGGTCGAACCTGGTGTCTTCGGAGTGGCGGGTTGGGCGGCTGTAGTTGGCTTCGCCGTAACCCCACAGCGTCAGGTTGTCCAGCGGCGACGGCTTGGTCGAGGCAAGCTGCGCGGTCTGCACGGTCTGCTGCACATCCTGCAACGCCGCGGTTTGCTGCTCCTGGGCCTTGGCCTGCGTCTGCTGCTGCGTGGCCAGCGTCGCATTCTGTGCCTTCACTTCCTTCAGCTCGGCCTTGAGCGCTTCGATCTGCGCGGCCATCGCATCCAGCCTCTGCTCCAGTTGCGCGGAGGTGGCGGCATTGGCCGCGCCCGCGCCCATCAGCGCAATGACGGCCGCAGCCGACAAGGCGGTTCGCTTCATGATGTGACTCCCTTGGCGTCTTGAATGGTTTATTTGGTGCTGCTCGTCTTGGCGCCTGTGGCTCCAGTGGCCGAGACGGTCTGGATGCGTGCGGCACCCACGCTGGCGGCGGTGGAGCCGCATTGCGCCGGCACGCGGTAAGCGGAAGGATTGGCCGGATCGAACCCGTCGGTCAGCGTGCACAGGAAATGCACGATGTCGCTCATCTCCTGGTTCGTCAGCGAGGGCGCCTTGGCCGGGTTGTACGGCACCTCCGCCACGTTCACGTTGCCATCAAAGGCGACCGGCAGGTCGTTGTACGGAACGTCGGGCGTGCCATCGGCCTTGACGTACCAACGGCCAGGGTCGGTATCGCGCGTGACGTACCACGCCACCACCTGGTCCAGCGTCTGGAACACGCCGTTGTGGAAATACGGCGGCGTGAGCGCGATATTGCGCAGCGTCGGCACCTTGAAGCGGCCGCATGTCTGGCCACCCACGCGGAAGTCGGTCCGCAGCGGGCCACATAGGCCCATGTCGTAATAGCTGTAGTTCGGATCGCCCAGCGCCAGGCCGTTCTTCGGCACGTACGGCAGCGTGGTGCCTTCTTGGTTGGCGGCAATGCTCCAGTTGCGCGGGATGCCGACGTTGTCGTTGGTGAAGTCGGTAAACAGCGCCGGCGTCGTGCCCTTGCCCGTCGAGATATGGCAGGCGTTGCAGTTGCCCTTGGTCGGGTTGTTGAACAGCAACAGGCCGCGCATTTCAGCATCGGACAGCGTTGCCTTGCCTGCCAGGTACGCGTCGAACTTGCTGTCGAAGGTGTGGAAGCTCGGGTCTTCGGACTGGTAGGCGGCCAGCGCGCGGCCGATGCTCTGCATGGCGGTCGTGCTGTCCTGGACGCCTGCCTTGGTAAAGACGGCAGTGAACTGGTCGATGTACGGGCGCGTCAGCAGCGTCTTGAGCACGTCGTCGGCCGAGGCGTTGGCCATCTCGAACGCGTTGGTGAACGGCTGCTGTGCCTGATCCATCAACGACGGCGAGCGCCCATCGCGGAAGAAGCCGCCGAAGGTCTTGCCGGTGTTGTCGGTCTGGAAGGTGGGCGTGTACGACGCGTAGTTCAGCGACGGCGTGTTGCGCAAACCCGGCAGATCGCCATTCGGCCCGCCGAACGACACGGCCAGGTTGTTCGGGTCAGTAAACCCGCGCGCCGGATCGTGACATGACGCGCACGACTGCTTGCCCGAGGCTGAGAACGCCTGGTCGAAGAAGATCTGCTTGCCGACCTGCGCCATCGGCGAGAGCCCCGAGGACGGCGTCGACTGACTGCTGCTGCCACCGTCCCCGCCACCGCAAGCCGCAACGACCGCTGTGCACGCTGCCAGCCACATTGCGTGCCACGACACGCGCACCACTCGGCGGGCGCACACGCCGTCTCCTCCATGTTCTCTTTCTTGCATTTCCCTGATGCCGGCGGCGCTGCGGCCAACCTAAATGATTCGATTAATAGTAATAGGAACAATTCGCGTTCGCATTCTATGGAGATTTTCCAAGGAAAGCACGAAGTTTGTTGCGACGCGCACACGCAACGTTGGGAAAGTCACGCATTGTCAAACGGTGATGCCGGTTCCACCATGCCATCGATCAATGTCGCAATCTGATCGACATGGAGGTCCGCCGATGCTCACGCCCACCGATTCCCAGCGCCCGAAAAATGGCGCCGCGCAGTCATCTCATGTGGTGCATTCCGGCGGCATCCGACTGCACGCGCGCCTGACCCAGCCTCAAGACCCGAAGGACGCCCGCGCCCGTGAGCGCCCCGCCGTCGTCCTGGTCCACGGCTATCCGGACGACAGCTCGGTGTGGGACGGCGTGCGCGATGCGCTGTCGCGCCATTGCCGCGTCCTCACTTTCGACGCGCGCGGCGCGGGCCTGTCGGACGCCCCCGCCGATATCGCCGGCTACCGCATCCCCCTGTTCGCCGACGACCTTGCCGCCGTGGCCGATGCACTGCTGCCTGGCGAACGCTTCCACCTGGTCGGGCACGACTGGGGCTCCATCCACAGTTGGGAATCGGTGACCACCGACCGCCTGCGCGGGCGCATCGCGTCGTACACATCGATCTCGGGGCCTTGCCTGGACCACGTCGGCCATTGGATGCGCGCGCAGCTCAATGCCGGCACGTGGGCGGCCAAGCGCGCCGTGTGGAAGCAGCGGCTGCAGTCTTGGTACGTGGGTTATTTCCACCTGCCGGTGGTGCCGGAATGGTCGTGGCGATTGTGGGTGGCGCGCGCGTGGCCGTGGTGGCTGCGCAAGACGGAAGGCATCCGCGGCGTAGGACAGCGGCCAACGCTAGTGCGCGACGCGTGCAATGGCGTGCAGATGTATCGCGCGAACTTCCGTGAGCGGTTGGCACGCCCGCAGGTGCGCGCACCGCATGCGCCCGTGCAGTTGATCGTGCCGACGCGGGACCACTACGTGAGCCCAGCCGTCACGCGCGCCGTCGAGGCGTGGGTGCCGCACTACTGGCGGCACGAGATCGACGCGGGCCACTGGCTGCCGCTGCGTCGCCCTGACTGGGTGGCGGATTGCATCCGCCGCTTTGCCGACTATGTGGAATCGGGCAACGAACCCGCCGTGCTGCAGCAGGCCCGCGTAGCCGGCACGAGCGTGCCGGCCTGATCATTGATTCTGCTGACGCGTTACTTGCCGCCTCACTCGACCAAACGCCGGTGGTATTCCTATTCCTCCAGCGGGCGCTGCAGCGTTGCTGCCGATGCGGATGTAGTCCGGCTCGTTCAGGTTGGCCAGCGACACACGCACAGACGGGTTGAGCGTGCCGAAGCCGTTGCCCGGCAGCAGCACCACACCGCTTTCCTTGGCCAGGCGAAACAGCACTCCGGCCTGTAGCCTCATACGCGACATGCAGCGCGCCCGAGAACCTAAGAGAGCGCACATCGCCAATGTCAATTTCGCAAAATTTAACTGCCAAAGCACATTTTCAACGATTCGTATTAGAACATTGCGCCCAACGCAAACGTTGACGTGCATGCATCTCGCTGCAATCATCGTCCGCCTGCAACACCGCTGGCGGTGCGTCACGATCTGACGGCCGGATAGCCCGAGACGCCGACGCCGCGCGAACCGCGGCACCCGGCCATCGAGACAAAAGACAGGGATACGAGACAATGAAAAGCAAGGTCGTGGTGTACGGACCGCTATACGGGAAGTGGTACGCGATTCTGGTCAACGACGGCGTGGCCGCGGAATCGAACCAGTTCGTGTCTTATGAAGCCGCCATGGGCTTCGCTTCGCGCCGGTATCCGGAGCTCGAACAGGAGCGGCAGCCCTACGCGCGGGGCCGCGAAGATGTCGACAAAGAGGAAGAAGCGCCGATCTGAAGGGCCGAGGCGGCATGCGTGCCGCCTTGCATTACTGGCTCACTACTGGCCTGCCGTGCAGAAGCGGCCCGCGATCCAGTCGAACACGCTGCCCTCGCGCAGCGAGCGGCTTTGCGCGTCGTCGCCGTAATGAATCTGGTAGAGCGGTTTGCCGGTGGCGTTGCGTGCGCGGTAGAGCGTCTGCGCAATCACCGTGTAGGTACGTCGCGCGCAGTCAAGCACCACCTGCTTGACCGACGAGCGGATCGGCTGGCCGTCCGACGTCTTGATCGTGAAATCGGGCAGGACGTTGCGCAGCAGCCGGAAGTGCACGGTGGGCATGTCGCTGGTGCCAGCACCGGCGTCGACCTGCGGCTTGACCGATTGCCGATCAACATAGGACACCACGCCGGTAGCGCCCACGAAGCGGCGCCAGCGCGCATCAGCACCGGCTTGCCCGGATATGGATACCACATCGGCGGCCACAGATACCGCCGGCGCAGCCGCCGACGGCGATACGGTTTGAGCGAACACGGGCATCGCGGCCCATTGCGCGACGACCAGGGCGGTCGCCGCGATGGCGCCTTGCCGGCGCCAGCCTCCTGTCTTCATGGGATGTCTCGCCTAGCTGCAAAAAACTCAGCCGGTGATTCTACCGTGCAAGCCCAGCCGTTCTCGTCACATCTGATTGGCGGGCTCGGCAATCTCGGCGGTAGCGATGCCCGCGAAGCGCAGATACAGCGCACGCAGCGCCTGCGTGAGCGCCCCGGGCTGGCCGTTTCCGATCTTCACGCCGTCAATGGAGGCAACCGGCATCACGAACGTCGACGCGCTCGTATAGAACGCCTCCGCCGCCCGCTGGGCTTCCTGCACGGTAAAGGCACGCTCCTCCAGCGTCAGGCCGTGCTCACGCGCCAGCGCCAGCACCGAGACGCGCGTGATACCAGGCAGCACGGCATTGGACAGCGGCCGCGTGATCAGGCGCTTGTCTGCGGTGATGATGAAGGCGGTGGACGACGCGCCTTCGGTCACGCGGTCGCCGTCGGTCATCCAGGCCTCATGGGCGCCGGCGGCGGCGGCCATCTGCTTGGCCATCACCTGCGGCAGCAGGCCGACGCTCTTGATGTCGCAGCGCTTCCAGCGCAGGTCGGGCACCGTCACTACGGTTGCGCCTTTCTTCGCCAGCGGGCTGTCGACGATGGTCTTGACCTGGGTAAAGGCCACGGCCGTCGGCGTGATGCTGGCAGGAATACCGAAGTCGCGCTCGGCCACGCCGCGCGTGACCTGCATGTAGACCACGCCTTCTTCCAGGCCGTTGCGAGCCACCAGCTCCTCGCACACGCGCGTCCATTCGGCCTCGGTGTACGGGTTCTTGATGTCGATGGCGGACAGCGAGCGCGTCAGGCGCGCGAGGTGCGCATCACTGTCGACAAGCTTGCCGCGCGCCACGGCGGTCACTTCATAAATGCCATCGGCAAAGGTAAAGCCACGGTCCATGATGGAGACGGTAGCCTCGGCGGCCGGCACGTATTGGCCGTTCAGGAAGACGATTCGGGACATGCTGGGGAGGAGAGATTCAAGCCGGGCGGGACTGCCCTGCCAACGAATCTACAGGATACGTGCGCCGCACCGCGAATAGCGATTTGCAGGCAGGTTATGCGCAAACGGCATGATGGTCCGGGAGCGTCCGGTAGACTCGCTGGTTTTCCGGCCACCTCCCGCCCACTGCGCCAGCCATGTCCGAACTCGTCATCCGCCCTGCCGCCGCCCGAGACTTGCCCGGCATCCTGGCCGTGCAGCAGGCGTGCTATGGCGATGGGTTCCTGGAACCTGGCGAGGCGCTTGCCAGCCGTTGGGCGCGCAGCCCGGCCATGTGCCTGGTTGCGTTGAACGGCCACCAGGTGGTCGGCTACCTGCTCTCGCATGCGTGGCACGCATGGGCGCCACCCAAGTTGCACGTGCCGCTGCCGGCCGCGGATGCGGCTGACGTGCTCTGGTTCGTGCACGACATGGCCATTGCGCCAGCCGGCCGTGGCCAGCGCCTTGGTGAGCGGCTCTACGCGATGGCTCGTGCCGCTGCCCAGGCGCAGGGCCTGCGCCAATCTCGCCTGGTGGCCGTGCAAGGCGCCGATGCATTCTGGCGCCGCCTCGGCTATCAGCCCGCCGCCATCGAACCCAGCCAATTGCAGACGCTGCGCGCCATCTACGGTGACGACGCCGAACTGATGGAACGCAGGCTTCCCTGACCTCTCGGATTTCGCATCGTTACATTTCGTAACACCGGTATATCTTCTGCAAGACTGCACGCGCGCCACTCGACTACAGTGCAGCCCTGTCGAGGAGTTCCACCATGCAGAAGAATGTGGCGCTGTGCGCGCTGGCCGCAATGGCGGCGTTGTCATCCCAAGCCGCGCTGGCTCGCGTCAATGTTGATGTCGGCATTGGCATTCCGGTCGCGCCGGTCTATGTCGCCCCCGCCCCGGTGTATGCACCGCCCCCTGTCTACGCCCCGCAACCCGTGTACGTCGAGCCGCAGCCGGTGGTGGTTGCCCCCGGCTACTACGAAGACTGGCGTGAGCGGCAATGGCGCGAGCAACGCTGGCGCGAACGCGAATGGCGCGAACATCATCACCACCATCGTCACGACGACGACGATTGATCGTGGCGCCTGACGAACCTCAGGCCGCCTTCTTCGCGAGCCCCAGATAGGTCTCGATCACGCGCGGGTTGACGGCCAGTTCCCCCGCAGGGCCTTCGAGCGTCATGTCGCCCGTTTCCAGCACGTAGCCATAGTCGGCCACTTGCAGGGCGGCGCGCGCATTCTGCTCGATCAGGAGCGTCGCCACGCCTGTTCTGCGCAGGTCGCTGATGATGTGGAAGATCTCCTTGACGATCAGCGGCGCGAGGCCGAGGCTCGGCTCGTCCAGCATCAGCAATTGCGGCTTGGCCATCAGCGCGCGGCCCACGGCCAGCATCTGGCGTTCGCCACCGGAGAGCGTGCCCGCTTCCTGCGCGCGACGCTCCTTCAGGCGCGGGAAGAGGTCATACACCACGTCCATCTGATCCAGGTAGTTGCGCTCGCCGGCGCGCTTGCGGCGGTAGGCGCCGAGCACGAGGTTGTCTTCCACGCTCATGGTGGCGAACAGCTCGCGCTTTTCCGGCACCAGGCACATGCCGCGCGCCACGCGCTTCTCCACCGGCAGCCCCGTCAGGTTGTGGCCCAGGTACGAGACCACGCCATTGGCTGATCCCGTGGTTGGCAACGCCCCCATGATGGCGCCCAGCATGGTCGACTTGCCCGCACCGTTCGGCCCGATGACAGTGACGATCTGGCCCGCGCCTACCTTCAGGTTGGCGCCGTGCAGCGCTTCCACCTTGCCGTAACGGACGTGCAGGTCCTTCACTTCGAGAATGACTGACATGCGCGTTCTCCTTATTCCACGCCACCCAAGTAGGCTTCCAGCACCGCCGGATTCTGCTGCACTTCCTGCGGCAGGCCTTCGGCGATCTTGGTGCCGAACTCCATCACCACCAGCCGGTCGGTCAGGTTCATGACGAAATCCATGTCGTGCTCGACCAGCAGCACGCTCATACCTTCAGACTTCAGCTTGGTCAGCAGGGCTGCCAGCGCCTCCTTTTCCTTGTAACGCAGGCCGGCGGCGGGCTCGTCCAGCAGCAGCAACGCCGGGTCGCAGCACAGCGCGCGGGCGATTTCCAGAATCCGCTGCTGGCCCAGCGCCAGGCTGCCAGCCTCCTGGTACATGCAATCGGCCAGGCCCACGCGCTCCAACTGCCGGCGCGCTTCGAACAGCAGCTTCTGCTCTTCGGCCTGGTTCATGCGCACCACGCTGGCGAGCACCCCGCCCTGCGCGGCAAAGTCACCACGCAGGTGGGCGCCCAGCGCCACGTTTTCGAGCACCGTCATGCCAGACAGCAACTGCACGTGCTGGAAGGTGCGACCGATGCCGCGCTTGACGATCTCGCGTGAAGGCTTGTCGCTGATGCGCTCGCCACGGTAAAGCACCTCGCCGCGCGTGACCGGCAGCACGCCGGTGACGAGGTTGAAGGTGGTCGACTTGCCCGCGCCGTTGGGCCCGATCAGACCGATGATCTCGCCGGCCTTGACCTGGAAGCTCACGTCGTTGACGGCCACCAGCCCGCCGAACTCTTTGCGTGCAGCCCGCACGTCGAGAATCAGTTCGCCGGCCTTCGGCTTCTCGCGTAGCGGCAACGCCGGCGCATCATCTGGCGCGTGGGCCGTCGGCGCCGACGGAAACAGCTTGCGGATGAACGGCCACACGCCATCGCGCGCGTATTGCAACAGCAGGACCAGCAGCACGCCGAATACAATGATCTCGAAATTGCCGTTGGAGCCCAGCAGCTTCGGCAGGATGCTTTGCAGACTGTCCTTCAGGATGGTCAGCAGACCCGCGCCCAGCACCGCGCCCCACACGTGGCCCACACCGCCCACCACGGCCATGAACAGGTATTCGATGCCGTAGTTCAGGCCGAACGGCGTCGGGTTCACCGCGCGCTGCAAGTGGGCATACAGAAAGCCCGAAATGCACGCCAGCACCGCTGCACACACGAAGATCACGACCTTCATCCACGCCGTGTTCACGCCCATCGCCTCGGCCATCGTGCCGCCGCCCTTGAGCGCGCGGATGGCGCGCCCCGGGCGCGAGTTGAGCAGGTTCTGCACCGCCAGCACGGCCACCACCACCACGGCCCAGATCAGGTAGAACATCTCGCGCCCGGTCTGCAGCGATTTGCCAAGCACGTTCAGCACCGGAATGCCATTGAGCCCGTCGTACTTGCCCAGGAACTCCAGGTTGCCGAACAGGAAGAACAGCGACAGCCCCCAGGCAATCGTCGCCAGCGGCAGGTAATGGCCCGACATGCGCATCGTGATGATGCCGATTACGTAAGCGCAGACCACCGTGATCACCAGCCCCGCAAGCAAACCCAGCCACGGAGACAGCCCATACTGCGTCGTCAGGTACGCCGTGCTGTACGCCCCCAGGCCCACGAACGCCGCCTGCCCGAACGAAGTCAGCCCACCGACGCCCGTCAACAGCACCAGCCCCAGCGCGACAAGACTGTAGAGCCCGATGTAGTTCAGCAGCGTGATCCAGAACTCAGGCGTTGGCAGCACGGGCAGCAGCGCCAGCACGATCACAAACACCGACGTCAACAGGCGGTTGCGAGAAAGCCAGCCGCGTTGCGTGTTGTTCTCGGAAGATTTGGTCAACGTGGTCATCGGCTTATTCCTCTTCTTCGACGTGCTTGGTGGTGAGCGATCGCCACAGCAGCACGGGGATGATCAGCGTGAACACGATCACCTCCTTGAACGCCGACGCCCAGAACGATGCATACGATTCCAGCAGCCCCACCAGCAACGCGCCCAGCGCCGCCACCGGATAGCTCACCAGCCCGCCGACGATGGCGCCCACGAAGCCCTTCAGGCCGATCAGGAAGCCCGACTCGTAATAGACCGTGGTGAGCGGCGCGATCAGGATGCCGCACAACGCGCCCAGCGCCGCCGCCAGCGTGAAGGCCAGCCGCCCCGCCTGCGTGGTGCCGATGCCCACCAGCCGCGCCCCCAGCCGGTTGACGGCGGTGGCGCGCAGCGCCTTGCCCGACACAGTGCGGCCAAAGTAGAAGTACAGCGCCACGATCATCAGCGCCGACACTGCCACCACCCACAGGCTCTGGCCCGACACGGTGAGCGCGCCCAGATCGAAGCGCGCATCGGAAAACGCATCCGTGCGCGAGCCTTCCGCGCCGAACATCACGAGGCCCAGCCCCACCATCGCAAAGTGCACGCCCACCGAGACGATCAGCAGCACCAGCGTGCTCGCTTCGGCCAGCGGTTCGTAGGCCAGGCGATAGATCATCGGGCCCATCGGGATGACGATCAGCAGTGCGAGCGCCACCTGCACGGCCTGCGGTAGCGCCATCGGCGCCAACACTGCGGCCGCGGCATACACCGCCAGCGGAAACGCGAGGTACTTGACCGCGTAGATGGCACCCGTGCGCAGCGCATGCAGGCGCAACTCGGGCTGCCGCAAAGTGCGGCCCATTTCAAACAGGAAGGTCAGCACGCCAAGCACCACCAGCATGGTGGCCGACAACGGCGCCTTGTTGCCCTGAATGGCCGCCAGCGTAAGCGCGCCATAGGCCACGAACTCGCCTTGCGGGATGAAGATCACGCGCGTGACGGAAAACACCAGCACGAGCGCCAACGCCAGCAGCGCGTAGATCGCACCTGACGTTACGCCGTCCTGCGCCAGGATGGCGGCAATCGACAAGTCCATGAGTCTCCTCGTTCTTGTAGTCGTGGAGTTCGCGCCGAGCACGAGGGGGCGCCACGAATTACGGGATGGTAAATTTTTTACGCGAGGGTGAAATTGGCGAGAACCCTAACGCTCGGCTCGCGCACGTCTCGCGCCAGGTCTTGGGGACCGAGACGCAGGCTCCGGCATGGGAGCCTGCAGCATGGCAGAAAGCTGCGTCACAAAGGCACGCAGCGTAGCCTCGAGCCCACCGCCGCGCTGCGCATGGAACAGCGGCTTGACATTCAGCGCAATCAGCACCAGCGCCAATTGCCCGTGCGCACCGAACACCGGCAGCGACAGCGCACTCACGCCCGGCAGCAGGCTGCCCGAGACCCATGATGCGCCTTGCACGCGGATCTCCTCGCACAGGCGGTAGTAATCGGTAAGCGAACGCGGCAGGTCTGGCAGGTCGTCGCCGGTGCGCTCGTGGAGCTCGCGCTCAACCAGCGGCAGCGTCTGCTCGATCGGCAGATACGCACCGAAGAGGCGGCCGGTGGCGGAATTGAGCATGGGCATGACATCGCCGATGCGCAGGTTCACACCGGGCGCGCCGCCCGCCTTTTCCCAGTGCACGACGGTTGGGCCGCGATCGCTCCAGACTGCAATGCCGATGGTGTGGCCCGTCTGGTCGCGCAAGCCGGCCAGCAAGGGCCGCGCGCGGATGATCGATTGCGAGCGGTTGAGACTCGCCAAGCCCAGGCGCAGCGCAAACGGGCCAAGCTCGTAGCGGCTGGTCAGCGGATCTTGTGAAACGGCACCGACGCGCTGCAGGCTCACCAGGTAGCGGTGTGCCTTGGACGGGTGCATACCGGCCGCGCGGGCCAGATCGCCCAGCGCCATCGCCCGCATGGCCCGCGTGAGTGCGGCCAGCAATTGGGCGCCGACCTCGATGGACTGGATGCCCGAGCGGTCACGACTCGCGCGCGCATCCTCGGTATCGCTTTCGGGCGACAGGTCATCTTCGACTTCGGTGGTCTCCATGTCCTCTGGGGCGCGTGTTGGGTGCGTGTTGGGCAGGTGCCGGAGGCCGGCAAGTGGCGCGAGCGTAGCATGCCGCAGGCGCCCATCTGCCACATTTCATTTTTATGCATTGTAAAAACAATGCTTCTAAGCATAACTCTCGTATACCCTAGGCGCGACTCCAGAGCGTGCCGTCTATGATGGGCAACGTTCGGCATGACCTGACATCTGCGTGCTCCCAACCGCGCTTCCAGGCCTGTTCCGGCTTCGCAACAATTCCCCCAACCGTAATTCACTACACCAGGAGTGACCGAATGGCCAAAGCCTTCGCCTCGCAAGCCGACCTCGAGGCCAAACAAGTCACCTTCACCCAGCTCTCGCCCAACGCCTACGCCTACACCGCCGAGGGCGACCCCAATTCTGGCGTCATCATCGGCGACGATTCGGTGCTGATCGTCGACACCACCGCCACGCCGGCGATGGCGCAAGACCTGATCGCGCGCATCCGCAGCATCACCGACAAACCCATCAAGCACGTGGTGCTCTCGCACTACCACGCGGTGCGCGTGCTGGGCGCGTCGGCCTACTTTGCCGAGGGCGCGCAGAACATCATCGCCAGCCGCGGCACGTACGAGATGATCGTCGAGCGCGGCGAGGCCGACATGAAGTCGGAGATCGAACGCTTCCCGCGCCTGTTTGCCGGTGTCGAGACCGTGCCCGGCCTGACTTGGCCGACGCTGGTGTTCGAGCGCGAGCTCACGCTCTTCCTCGGCAAGCTGGAAGTGAAGATCCTGCACCTTGGCCCGGGCCACACCAAGGGCGACACGGTGGTGTGGATTCCGTCGCAGAAGGTGCTGTTCTCGGGTGATCTGGTCGAATACGACGCCGCCTGCTACTGCGGCGATGCCCAGCTCGAAGAATGGCCCGCCACGCTGGATGCCCTGCGCGCGCTCGGCGCCGAGAAACTCGTGCCGGGCCGCGGGCCCGCGCTGCTCAACCCGGCCGAAGTCGACAAGGGTCTCGCCTACACGCGCGATTTCGTCTCGACGCTGCTCCACGCTGGCCGCGAAGCCGTGGCACAGAAGATGGACCTGAAGGCCGCCATGGCTCACGCCCGTGCGGCGATGGACCCGAAGTTCGGCCAGGTCTTCATCTACGAACATTGCCTGCCCTTCGACGTGACGCGTGCCTATGACGAGGCCAGCGGCATCAAGCACCCGCGCATCTGGACAGCCCAGCGCGACCAGGAGATGTGGCAGGCGCTGCAAAGCTGACAGCTCCAACCGCTCCGGCGACCCACCATCCACCAACAAAGCGGCGGCCACGACCGCCGCAGGTGCGAGCGAGACATGAACCCCGATTTCCAGAACCGCGTCTTCTCTTACACGCCGTGTGCTGAACAGCAGCCCGACAGTGCCACGGCACCCCGCCCCGTTGTCATCGTCGGCGCGGGGCCGGTCGGCCTGGCCACGGCCATCGACCTGGCCCAGCAGGGCGTGCCCGTCGTCGTTGTGGATGACGACTGCACGCTGTCCGCCGGCTCGCGCGCAATCTGCTTTTCCAAGCGCTCGCTGGAGATCTTCGACCGCCTGGGTTGCGGCGATCGCATGGTCGACAAGGGCGTGAGCTGGAACGTCGGTAAGGTCTACCTGAAGAACGAACTCCTCTATAGCTTCGACCTGCTGCCAGAAACCGGCCACCACCGCCCCGCCTTCATCAACCTGCAGCAGTACTACGTAGAAGGCTTCCTCGTGGAACGCGCGCAGGCGCTGCCCAACATCGAGCTGCGCTGGAAAAGCAAGGTGACGGGCCTGGCGCAGGATGCCGATGGCGTGACGCTTACCATCGAGACGCCCGACGGCACCTACACGCAACATGCGCAATACGTGGTCGCCGCCGATGGCTCGCGCAGCCCCGTGCGCCAGATGATGGGCCTCGAAGCGCACGGCCAGACCTTCAAAGACCGCTTCCTGATCGCCGACGTGCGCATGGAGGCACCCTTCCCGAGCGAGCGGTGGTTCTGGTTCGACCCACCGTTCCATCCGAACCAATCCGTGCTGCTGCACCACCAGCCTGACAACGTCTGGCGCATCGACTTCCAGCTCGGCTGGGATGCCGACCCGGTGGCCGAGAAGCAACCCGAGCGCGTCATCCCGCGCGTGCGCGCGCTGCTGGGCGAGGGTGTCGACTTCGAGCTGGAGTGGGTGAGCATCTACACCTTCTCGTGCGAGCGCATGGACCGCTTCCGCCACGGCCGCGTGCTGTTCATCGGCGATGCGGCGCACCGCGTGTCGCCGTTCGGTGCACGCGGCGCCAACAGCGGCCTGCAGGATGCGGAGAACCTCGCCTGGAAGCTGCGCATGGTCCTGCGTGGCGACGCCCCCGACACCCTGCTCGACACCTATGCGAGCGAGCGCGAATTCGCTGCGGATGACAACATCCGCCACTCCACGCACTCGACCGATTTCATCACGCCCAAGAGCGCAGTCAGCCGGCTCTTCCGCGATGCCACGCTGCGTCTGGCCAAGCACTATCCATTTGCACGCGCACTGGTCAACAGCGGACGGCTGTCGGTGCCGACGGTGCTCGAAGGCTCACCGCTGTTGACGGCGGACGAATCGCCGTTCGCCGGGCCGCTGGTGCCGGGTGCTGTCGCACTCGATGCCCCGGTGCGAGGTGCAGATGGCCGCGCCGACTGGTTGCTTTCCCGCATGCGCGATGGGTTCTGCGTGCTGCGCTTCTGCGGCGCCGGCGAGCATGTCGATGCGCTGCCGTTGCCCACGCTGGCGATCTTCCCGTCGGGCGGCATGGGCACCGTGTCGGCCAACGTGACCGCGCTTGAAGACATCGACGGCCTCGTCGCGCAACGCTATGACGCGCGCCCCGGCACGCTGTACCTGATTCGCCCGGATCAGCATATCTGCGCACGCTGGCGCGGCGTCGACATCGCCAAATTGGCTGCAGCCGTCCGTCGCGCCACCGGCCTCCCCCTGCCCACCGAGACACCGCGCGCCGCTGCCACCGCCTGACCGCCATGCCGCTCAATACCCAACCCAATCTGCCGCGCCCGGACGACTTCTACGAAGCGCTGATCGACACACACCGCGACCTCACCGATGCGCAGAGCGCGATGCTCAACGCGCAGCTCATCCTGCTGCTCGCCAACCACATCGGCGATATGGCGGTGCTTCGCGAGGCGTTGAATGCGGCACGCACGGCGTTGCCGGCCAACGCCTCCTGACGCCGGGCAACACAACGAGGCGGCACGACGGAGCCAGCGCGAACAGCAGCTACTTCTCTGCCTTGCCGTGCATGACCATGATGGTCTGCTGCATGAGGGCACACAGCACCTCCTTGCCATTCTTGACGGCAAACACCTCCGCCTTCGTCACGATCAACGTCCGCCCCGGGCGAACGACCTGCCCCCGGGCAATGAGCTTGTCGCCATCCGCAGGCGCGACCAGGTTCATCTTGTATTCCACCGTCAGGACCGACGCACTGGCCGGGACCATCGTCATGGCAGCGTAACCGGCTGCGGAATCGGCAATCATGCCGACGACCCCGCCGTGAACAAAGCCATGCTGCTGCTCCACGCCCGCCCAATGCGGAACATGGATTTCGGTTCGCCCGTGCTCGACGACAGGCAGCGTGGCACGAATCAAGTGCATCGCATTTTGCCTATCGAAGCTGGCGGCAACGCTTTGTGCAAAGTCTGGGTTGGCAAGATGGGCCACGAATCGGCTCCCATTGGGATGAGGTGTGTTGCGGATTTACGCTCAAGGCTTTTCAGCATTACCACAGGTTATCCATCCACCTCCGCAAACCGCTGCGCCACCAGATTGCGCAGCCACTGGTTGCCTGCGTCCTGATGAAAGCGCCGGTGCCAGAACACATTGGTCTGCAGCGCCGGAAGCTTCAGCGGCGGCGGCACGAAGTGCAGCCCGAACGGCGGCGCCGCGCGCTCGGCAAGCTTGCGCGGCACTGTCACCACCAAGTCGGTCGTGCTGACGATGTATGGCACTGCCACAAAGTGCGGCACCGAGAAGCGCGCCGATTGCGTGATCCCCGCCTTGTCAAGCAGCGGACCGATGGCGTTATACGGGCTGGCTGAACTGGCCACCACCAGGTGCGACGCGGCGCGAAAGCGCTCCAGCGTCACCTCCCCCTCCGCTAACGCGTGCCCGCGCCGGAACATCGTCACGAAGGCCTGCTGGAACAGACGACGCTGGAAGACGCTCTCGCCGGAAAGATCATCGAACGCGCCGATGGCGAGGTCGATGGCGCCCGCCTCCATCCCGGACTTCATGTCGAATGCGCCGGCACGCACCGTGTCGATACGCACGCCAGGCGCCTGCTCGGCACATAACTGCGCCAGCACCGGCATGAAATACACCTCGCCGACGTCGCTCATGGCGATGGTGAACGTGCGTGTGGAACTGACCGCTTCAAAGTGCGTGCGCTGACCAAAGGCGCGCTGCAGCGTATCGAGCGCCATAGCCACCGGCTCGGCCAACTGCTCGGCAAGTGCGGTCGGCATCATGCCGCGCGGGGTGCGCACGAACAGTTCGTCGTCAAACGTCTGGCGCAGGCGCGAAAGCGCGTTACTCACCGCCGGCTGCGACAGGCCCAACCGCTCGGCCACGACGGAAATGCGCTTCTCGCGCAGGATTTCCTGAAAAAGCACGAGCAGGTTCAGATCCACATCCCGCAGATTGAGCATGGCATCGCCCCAACATTCACAATATCAATATCATGCATTCTCGCATTGATATTTCAAATTTTCAGCCAATCCGGACAATACGCGCATACCAAAAATCCAGAACAGAGCGGCAACGCCGCCACCGGAGACCACCCATGCGCCCTGCCCCCGCTGCCCACGCAGCGCCATCCGCTTCCATTGACCTCGCGCGCCTCATCGACCAGCGCAAGGTCGGCGGCTTCCAGATTCTGCTGCTCGCCATCTGCGGGCTGTGCCTGATCATCGACGGTTTTGACGTGCAGGCCATGGGCTATGTGGCGCCGGCCATCATCAAGGACTGGAATATCACCAAGGCGAGCCTGGGACCGGTGTTCGGCGCGGGGCTGTTCGGCATGTTGGTCGGCTCGCTGGTTTTTGGCGTGCTGGGCGATCGTTTCGGGCGGCGCCCGGTGCTGATCATCGCCACGCTCTTCTTTGCAGCTTGCATGCTCGCTACCACGCAGGTGGAAACCGTGCAGGCGCTGCTGGTCCTGCGTTTCATCACCGGCCTGGGCCTTGGCTGCATCATGCCCAACGCGATGGCACTGGCCGGTGAGTTCAGTCCGGCGCGCTCGCGCGTGACCTGGATGATGCTGGTGTCGTGCGGCTTTACCGTAGGTGCTGCGCTGGGCGGGTTCGTAAGTGCGGCGCTGCTGTCGCGTTTTGGCTGGCAGGCAGTGTTTCTAGTGGGCGGGCTGGTGCCGTTGGTGATTGGCACGATGATGGTGCTGTGGCTGCCGGAATCGCTGCAATACCTGGTGCTCAAGGGCGATCCGCAAACGCGCCATCAGCGTCTCGCGCGTTGGCTGGGCAAGCTTGATCCGCAGCTCAAGGTGGATGCGCAGACGCAATTTGTCGTGCCGGAGGCGCCGGCGCGAGGTATGCCCGTCTCCGCGCTGTTCACCGAGGGCCGCGCCAAGGTCACGCTGGTGCTGTGGGTCATCAACTTCATGAACCTGATCGACCTGTATTTCCTGTCGAACTGGCTGCCGACGCTGATTCGCGACGCGGGCTACCCGACCGACACCTCGGTGCTGGTGGCGACCGCGCTGCAGGTGGGCGGCGTGATCGGCACGCTCACGCTGGGCCGCCTGATCGACCGCCTGGGTTTTGTGCGCGTGCTGGCGATGTGCTTCCTGATTGCCTGCACCACCGTCGCGCTGATCGGCCACGTGGCGGCGGCGCTGCCGTTGCTGGTGGCGGTGGTGTTCGTGACGGGCTTTTGCATCGTCGGCGGGCAGCCTGCCGTGAATGCGCTGGCCGCCACGTATTACCCCACCACGCTGCGCGCCACCGGCATCGGCTGGAGCCTGGGCGTGGGCCGCATCGGCTCCGTCATCGGCCCGGTGATCGGCGGACAACTGATTGCCATGCAGTGGAGTGGACCGGCGCTGTTCTCGGCCGCGGCGGTGCCGGCGCTGGTGTCGTTCGGCATGGTGCTGGCGCTAACGCTGGCCGCCAGTGGCCCGGACGCCGCACGCTTTGCCTCAGGTCGCACAACCGGCAAGCCCGCCTGATGGCCCCGTAACGACTACGCTTTCCCTGAAGACGCTCCTGACTTTTTCTCCAAGGACTTCACCATGAACATGCTCGCCCCGACGGCCAAGAACGCATTCACCCCCGCGTCGCTGGACCGGCCCGCTTACCAGAGCGGCTTCGGCAACGAGTTCGCCACCGAAGCCCTGCCCGGCGCGCTGCCGCACGGCCAGAACTCGCCGCAGAAGGCGCCGTATGGCCTGTATGCGGAGCAGATTTCCGGCACCGCGTTCACCGCGCCGCGTGCACACAACCGCCGCTCGTGGCTGTACCGCATCCGCCCGGGCGCGGTGCATCTGCCGTTCGAGGCCATGGCGCAGCAGCGCTTCCATAACAATTTCAATGAGGTGCCGCCCTCGCCCAACCAGTTGCGCTGGGATCCGCTGCCCGCGCCGGCTGCCGGCACCGACTTCATCGATGGCATCGTCACCTTCGCCGGCAACGGCGGGCCGGACGCGCAAACCGGCTGCGGCATCCACCTGTACGCCGCCAACGCGTCGATGACCAACCGCTTCTTCTACAACGCCGACGGCGAACTGCTGATCGTGCCCCAGCAAGGTCACCTGCGCCTGCTGACCGAAATGGGCGTGGTCGACGTCGAGCCACTGGAGATTGCCGTCGTCCCGCGCGGCGTGCGCTTCCGCGTCGAGCTGCCGGACGGCGAGGCGCGCGGCTACATCTGCGAGAACTTCGGCGCCCTCTTCCGCCTGCCGGATCTTGGCGTGATCGGCTCCAATGGCCTGGCCAACCCGCGCGACTTCCTCACGCCGCACGCCTGGTATGAAGACCGCGAAGGCGATTTCGAACTCGTCACCAAGTTCCAGGGCAACCTGTGGCGCGCGAAGATCGGCCACTCGCCGCTGGACGTGGTGGCCTGGCACGGCAACTTTGCGCCGTACAAGTACGACCTGCGCCTGTTCAACACCATCGGCTCGATCAGCTACGACCATCCGGACCCGTCGATCTTCCTGGTGTTGCAGAGCCCATCCGCCACGCCGGGCGTAGACACCATCGACTTCGTGATCTTCCCGCCGCGCTGGCTGGCGATGGAACATTCGTTCCGCCCGCCCTGGTTCCACCGCAACATCGCAAGCGAGTTCATGGGGCTCATCCAAGGCGTGTACGACGCCAAGGCCGAAGGCTTCGTGCCGGGTGGAGCCAGCCTGCACAACTGCATGAGCGGCCACGGGCCTGACGCCGAGACCTTCGAGAAGGCCAGCCATGCGGACACCACCAAGCCGCACAAGGTGGACGCGACGATGGCCTTCATGTTCGAGACGCCCGGGGTGATCCGCCCGACACGCTTTGCGGCCGAATCGGCACAGTTGCAAGCCAAGTACTTCGAGTGCTGGCAGGGCCTGAAGAAGCAGTTCGACCCGAACCAGCGCTGAGCCGCTCGACTCGACCACAACACGAACGAACAACGCCCCCGACATGACCACACGACTCTTGAGCTGGCTGGAATCGGCCAACACGCCCGACACGCACTTCCCGTTGGAGAACCTGCCGTTCGGCATCTTCTCCACCAAGGAGAATCCCTCGCCGCGCGCGGGCGTCGCCCTGGGCGACCAGGTGATCGACCTCGGCACACTGGACGATGCCGGCCTGCTGCCCGCATCTGCGCGCGGGGCCTTCCGCACCGGCACGCTCAACACGTTTATCGCGTTGGGCAAGCCCGTTTGGCACGAGACACGCAAGCGCCTGCAAACGCTGTTCAGCGTGGCCGACACGCACGTGCGCGACAACGCCTCGCTGCACGCGCGCGTGTTGGTGCCACAGGCTCACGCGGTGATGCATCTGCCGATCGACATTCCCGGCTACACGGATTTCTATTCGTCCAAGGAGCACGCCACCAACGTCGGCCGCATGTTCCGTGACCCGGAGAACGCGCTGCTGCCCAACTGGCTGGAGATCCCCATCGGTTACAACGGTCGCGCCAGCTCGGTGGTGGTGAGCGGCACGCCGCTGCACCGCCCGATGGGCCAGATCAAGCTGCCGGACCAGCCGCGCCCAATCTTCAGCGCCTGCCGCAAGCTGGACTACGAACTGGAGATGGCCTTCGTGGTCGGCAAGCCGAGCGCGCTGGGCGAAGCAATTCCCATCGATGCCGCGGCCGACCACATGTTCGGCGTCGTGCTGCTCAACGACTGGAGCGCGCGCGACATCCAGCAGTGGGAATACGTACCGCTGGGGCCGTTCAACGCCAAGACCTTCGGCACGTCGATCTCGCCGTGGATCGTGACGATGGAAGCGCTGGAACCCTTCCGCGTGGCCAACCCGGCGCAATCGCCCGAGCCGCTCGAATACCTGCGCCAAAGCAAGCCGAACGCCTACGACATCGCACTGGAAACCGCACTGCGCCCGCACGGCGGCGAGCGCACGACCATTGCACGTACCAACTTCCGCGCAATGTACTGGACGATGGCGCAGCAGCTTGCGCACCACACCGTCTCCGGCTGCAACGTGCGCGTGGGTGATCTGATGGGCTCCGGCACCATCAGCGGCACCACGCCGGATTCGTACGGCAGCCTGCTGGAACTGACCACCAACGGCAAGCAGCCGCTGCAACTGGGCAACGGCGCCACGCGTGCCTTCCTGGAAGACGGCGATGAAGTCATCATGACCGGCTGGTGCCAGGGGGACGGCTATCGCGTTGGCTTTGGTGAAGTGCGCGGCGAGGTGCTGCCGGCACGCAGCGTGAAGTAACCCAATCCGCTACGGCGGGCGGGCGAAAAAAAACCTCTGCGATTATTCGCAGAGGTTTTTTTCTTGTTGGGACCATGCGTAACATCCGTTACGCCCGCTTCGCGATCAGCAGTGCGCACCCGCCGATCAGCGCTGCTGCAGCTCGATTGACCAGTCGCATGTGGCGAGGCGCCGTGATGAGCTTGCGGGCCTTCAATGCCGCCACCAGATAGAACGACTGCATCGACAGATCGATGACAACGCCCATCGCGACAATGCACAGCGCTTCGGTCATCGACAAAGCGCTCAAATCAAACGCCTGCGGCAGCACAGCCCCGAAAAACACGACCGCCTTGGGGTTGCCCAGCGTCAGAAGCGCGCCGGCAAGAAAGCCCTTGGACCGCGTTTCGCGCGACTCACCGGACGCAGGGTCCGACGTCCACAGTTTCCACGCCACGAACAGCAGATACAGCACGCCTAGCCACTTGACGACTACGAACACCGACGCAAAGCGCAGTGCCAGCGTCGCCAGCCCGAGGATCGTCGCGACCAACCAGATTGCGTTGCCCGACACCATTCCAACGACAAACGACAGGGCCGAAGCTCTGCCTCGCGCAATGACATGGGCCACCATCGAACCCTGGGCCGGCCCCGGCAAGGCCGATGCGATCAGGTAAGGAATCACGAAGAACCAGATATTTGTCCAGGTCATGGGGGCGTCCGTCAGGGTTGAGCCGGAGGGAGCCTCCTCACTCCGTCCTGGCTGCGACGCTGGCGAGCATCGCATCGCCGATCACGCTCTGGCCCGAGGCCTTGAGCGCTTCTCCGGCGCCTCGGGCATCCCGAATTTCCCGGTTCTGGCCCAGCTTGAGCTTGCCTTCGAGCCACGTGATCTCGATCTCGATGCCGACGATCATCGTCAGCAGTGCATTGACGTAATCGGCCGGGGCGTCGGACATCTTCCACGGCACGGGCTGCGATGCTTCATGCGCACGCGTCAGGCGCCCAAGCACACCGCGTAGGAAGCGCTCGTCGTCGCGGATGGTAATGCGGCCATGTGCGTGGACCACGCGGTAGTTCCACGTCGGCACGTGCTTATGGTGTTCTTGCTTGCTCAGATACCACGTCGGCGAGATATAGGCATCGCCCGCGCGAAAAATAACGAGCACTTCGTCGCCATTGGTCACGTCTTGCCAGACCGGGTTGGCACGCGCTACGTGGGCATGCAATACGCCAAACTTGCCTTCCTCGGGAAGCAGCAGGAACGGGATGTGGTTGGCATCGAGGCCGTTCTTGCCATGCGTGACCAGTGAGCCGAACGGGTTCTGCGCGATCAGCGTGTGCAGCGCCTCGGTGCGCGACTCTTCAAAGTGGGCGGGAACGTACATGGCAACTCCGGAAGCCGTGACATTGAGCGTGTCAGACACGCGGCGTCCATTGTGATGCCAAACCGGCTCGGGATATAGAGCCAGTCCGGCGCCATTTTCGGGAACCAAGGCCTCCGCCATCAAGCTCGACATCGACAGCACCCCCTCGTCGGCCCCGGAGCACGGCCGCACGCCACCCACCGAAGCGCTCCGCACGACGCGTGTGCGAGGCCATGATCGGCTCCATCCATTGGTGTCGGTTGATGTGCCGGCGCGAGCGACGTTACGTGGGCTCGCTGCCGAACATGCGTGTGCGGTCGTCGTAGGTGAAGAGCCCCGCATAACGCCCCCAGTCGATTGCGGTGCGCAGTGTGGATTCGGCGTCAGCCTGGTTCAGGTGATCCTGCAGCTCCAGCGCAAAACGGGCACGCGGTGCTCGATGCCCCTCGCGCTCATCCAGCACCTCGCGAATATGCATGGCAAGTGGAACGAACCGCTGCAGGTGCTCGCGGAACAGGCGCTTGCGCTCATCGTCGTTGCTTTGTGCGAAGACGCGGCCGGCGGCGGTCAGCTTGATGCCACCGCCTTGCAATTCAGCGAATTCGAGAATGTGCAGCGCGACGGCAATCGGAAACAGGTCATTGAGCTTGAGCATGAGTGCCCCGGCAATCCTGCCGAGCTCAGCCCGGCCTTCATTGGCCGGTGCGGCCAGTGCGTCGATCAGCCCGTCGATCTGATGGCTGGATACGTCCGGCAGGCGCATCGCCAACCCGCCATGCGACTGCCCCCGGGCGTCCAGCGTCTCGGTCAATCGCGCGGTGAGGATCGCGTAAATGTCGTTCACGATGGCCTGGAAGGCTGCATCGAGGCGATTGCGCGGCTGCGCCAGGGGCACGTTGATCTCGGCCACGATATGCCCCGGATTGGCCCCCAACACGAGAATACGGTCGCACATCAGCACCGCTTCCTCGATGTTGTGCGTGACCATCAGCACCGCCTGCGTCGGCAATTGATGCTCCGTCCACAGGTCGAGAAAATCGGTGCGCAGGGTCTCGGCAGTGAGCACGTCCAGCGCGGAGAACGGCTCGTCCATCAACAGCAAGGTCGGCTCGCTCACCAGCGCGCGCGCAAACCCGACCCGCTGGCGCATGCCACCCGACAGTTCGCGCGGAAACGCCGACTCAAAACCGTCCAGGCCGATCAAGTCGATGGCCGCCATCGCACGCTTGCGCGCCTCATCGAGCGGCAGGTTGAGCGCATCCAAGCCCAGCTCCACGTTGTCGAGCACGGTCAGCCATGGATAGAGCGCAAAGGTCTGGAACACGACGGCGATGCCTTCAGCCGGCCCGTCAAGCGGCTGGCCACGATAGAGCACCTGCCCGGAAGACGGTTTGACCAACCCGGCAGCAATGCGCAGCAGCGTGGATTTTCCCGAGCCTGAACGCCCGAGCAGGCCGAGGATCTCGCCCTCCTGCACGGCCAGGTCGATATTGGCCAGCACGGTCAGCGGCTCGCCGGACGGCTTGGCGAATGACTTGCACACCTGATCCAACGCGATGACGGACGCCTCGGGCCGTGCATGCGGTGTGACAACGATATGGAGCGCTGAAGATGGTGGGTTCGACATGGCGGTTCAGTCCAGCCGCATGCGGCGTTCCGCATAGGCATAGAGCGGCCGCCAGAGCAGCCGGTTCATGGCAATCAGCATCAATGACATGACGGCGATGCCCAGTGCGATGCGCGGGTAATCTCCGGCGGCAGTCATCTGCGCAATGTAGGCGCCCAGCCCGTCGGCGCTCAGGTGCACCGGCCCCCAGCTCACGGCCTCGGAAACGATGCTGGCATTCCACGCACCGCCCGATGCGGTGATGGCGCCCGTCACGTAATAGGGAAAGATGCCCGGCAGCATCACCTTGCGCCACCAGTTGATCTGCCGGACACGGAAGCTCGTCGCGGTCTCGCGCAGGTCACTCGGGAAGGCCGTCGCCCCGGCAATGACGTTGAACAAGATGTACCACTGGGTCCCCAGGATCATAAGGGGGCTGAGCCAGATATTGGGCGAGAGCCGGAAATGCACGATCAGGAACACCGCAACCGGAAACAGCAGGTTGGCCGGAAACGCCGCCAGGAACTGGGCGACCGGCTGCACACGCTCCGTCCAGCGTGGGCTCAGCCCAACTGCCACCCCGATCGGCACCCAGATGAGCGATGCCAGGACAATCAGCACGGCCACGCGCAGCAAGGTGAGTGCGCCGCTACGCGCCACAATCAGCACATCGGCCCACGACAGGGCGTGCCCGGCAAACCGGTGCAACGCCAGCGCCGCATAAGCCACACCGGCTGCGCACAACGCCAGCCAGAGTGCATCCCCCAGGCGCTGCGGTACCGACAGATGCAATGCGGGCATGGGTGACGCCCACCTGAGCGGCGCGCGCGCGGCCTGATGCAAAACCACGCCGACGGGCGCTGATACGCGCTGCATCAGCGCTGAACGGTGAAACACATCGAGCAACCAACTCCTTGGCGTCACCTGCGCGGCAGTCTGCTCGAAGCGGAACTTGTCTGCCCAAGCCACCACCGGGCGGAAGAGCAACTGGTCATAGAGCATGATCGCGATGCTCATCGCCAGAATGGCCCAGCCGACCCCACCCAGGTCGCGCAACTGGATCGCACGCGCCACATATGACCCGACGCCGGGCAGCGCGACTTGCAGTTCGCCCACCGCAATCGCCTCGGAGGCCACCACAAAGAACCACCCGCCTGACATCGACATCATCATGTTCCAGATCAGGCCCGGCATCGCAAATGGCACTTCAAGCCGCCAGAAGCGCTGCCACGCCGACGCCCGAAAACCCCGGCTGGCCTCGTCAAGATCGGTGGGCACAGTGCGCAGCGCCTGGTAGAAACTGAACGCCATGTTCCAGGCCTGGCTGGTGAAGATGACGAAGATGGCCGCGAGTTCCGCCCCAAGCACGTTGCCGGGAAACAGCGACATGAAGAACACCACCGTAAACGACAGATAGCCAAGAATGGGTACCGACTGCAGCACGTCCAGCAGCGGGATCAGCACCATCTCGGCACGGCGGCTCTTGGCCGCCAGCGTTGCGTAGGTGAACGTAAACAGCAGCGAGGCCGCCAGCGCGGCCAGCATGCGCATCACCGTGCGCAGCACGTAACCCGGCAGCGCTGCGGGCGACAGCGAGATCTCGGGCTGGTTGGCCAAGACCAGCGGCCCAACCATCTGCCGCGCGCCGCTGCCAAGCAAGACCAACATGCCCAGCACCAGCAGCACGGCCAGCAAATCGCGCCAGCGGGGGCTGCGCGCGAGCCATCGGCCACCTCTCAGCACCTCGGCATGGTGCTCCATGGTTCATCCCCTTCGGGCTTGCGGGCACGGTACCTGCGGCGCAGGCGATGCCACATCCATGGTCGAGTATGGTGGACGAAGCTGCCCACCGACCGTTGACGCAAATCAACGGTCGGGGAATCGTCATCGAACCGTCATCGAAGTGCGCAGATCAGTCACGCAGCAGATTCTTGGCGATGATGAGTTGCTGGATCTGCGTCGTGCCTTCGTACAGGCGCAGCAGACGCACGTCGCGGTAGAAGCGCTCAGCCTTGTACTCGGCAATGTAGCCGGCACCTCCGTGGATCTGCACGGCGCGATCCGCCACACGGCCGACCATCTCGGTGCAGAACATCTTGGTGCAGGAGGCCAGCATGCTGACTTCGTGGTCCTGTTTGCCGACGGGCTTGGCATCGTAGCGGCGCGCGCAGTCGCGCACCATTGACATGCCCGCGTACAACTCGGTCTGGCTGTCGGCCAGCATGGCCTGGATCAACTGGAAATCTGCGATCGGCTGGCCGAACTGCTTGCGTTCCTTGGCATAGGCCACGGCATCGGTGATGAGGCGATGCGCCATGCCGCAGGCGAGTGCGGAGATATGCAGACGCCCCCGGTCCAGCACCTTCATCGCCGTCTTGAAGCCCTGCCCCGCCACGCCGCCGATGATATTGCCGGCTGGCACACGCACGTTGTCGAGCATCACGTCGCACGTCTTGGTGCCGCGCTGGCCCATCTTCTTGTCGGGCTTGCCAAGCGTGATGCCCGGCGTGTCGGCCGGCACAATGAAGGCAGAAATGCCGCCCGCGCCTTCGCCCCCGGTTCGCGCCATCAACGTAAACGCACCGGCACGCGGCGCGTTGGTGATGAAGCGCTTTGTGCCGTTAATGACGTAATCATCGCCATCCAGCGTGGCGCGCGTCTGCAGCGAAGCCGCATCCGACCCGGCGTTCGGCTCCGTCAGCGCAAACGAAATGATCAGCTCGCCGCTGGCGATGCGCGGCAGGTAGCCGGCTTTCTGCGCCTCGGTGCCGTCCATCAGGATGCCCTGCGAGCCGATGCCGACGTTGGTGCCGAACACCGAGCGGAAGGCGAGCGCCGTGTGCCCGAGGTCGTACGCCACCTCGCATTCCTGCGCCATCGCCAGGCCAATGCCGCCGTACTCTTCCGGAATCGACAGGCCGAACAGGCCCATCTCCTTCATGTCGGCGACGATGTCGGCAGGCACGTCGTCCTCTTCTTCGAGGAAGTTCTCCGCTGGCACGAGCCGTTCTGCGATGAAGCGCTGCACCGATTGCTGCAGCAGGCCGAAGGATTCGTCATCGAGCGCCATGTCACATGCTCCTGTGGAATATTCCGCAGGATGTTACCGGGTTCGTGCGTTTTGACAATCCAACCCGCAATCAACAGAATGTCGAATCCCCTTCACCAATCTCGTTGGCCACCATGGATCTCAATGCGCTCAAGCTGTTCGTGGAAATTGTCGATGCGGGCAACCTGTCGGCGGCGGCGCGCAAGCTGCAGACCACGCGCTCCAACGTCAGCCACCGGCTCAAGGCGTTCGAGCGCGCGCTGGGCGTGCAACTGCTGCGCAGGACCACGCGCCGGGTGGAGCCCACCGAGGTCGGCGCCGGCGTCTACGAGCACGGCCGCAGCATCCTGCGTGAGATGGCGGCGGCGGATGCGCTGGTGTCGTCGCTGGGCAAATCGCTGCAAGGGAGCGTGCGGCTGTCGGTGCCAACGGGGCTGGGGCATCTGCTGGTGTCGCCGCTGCTGGTGGCGTTCAAGCGTGAGTATCCGGACATCCGGCTTGATGTGCGATTCGACAACCGTGTATCTGACCTGATTGGCGAAGATGTGGATGTGGCGCTGCGCATTGTTTCGAACCCGCCGGAATCGCTCGTCGCCACGCTGCTCGATGAGGTCGATTGGGTGCTGTGCGCCGCGCCGGACTACCTGGCAGCGCACGGCATGCCGAAGACGCTCGACGCGTTGGCCGAGCACACCATCGTCAGCGCGCCGGCGGTCGGGCAACCGCTGCGGCTATCCGCGCAATTGGGCGATGAGCGCACACACATCACGCTCGACCCTGGCGTCTCGTCCGATAACTATCTGTTCCTGCAGGCCGCCGTGCGCGCGGGCAATGGGCTGGGCATCCTGCCTTACTACGCGATGGCCGATGATCTGCACGCGGGCCACGTCAAACGCGTGCTGCCGGGGTATCGGTTTTCCGTGTTCGGCAGTCGGCTTTACATGCTGGCAATGCCGAGCCGCTACCGCACGCTGGCGACACGGCATCTGCTTGATTTTCTGAAGGAGGGATTGCAGGGGAAGTTGCCGCGGTTGCCCACCTCTGGCAAAGCTCATCGCCCAGCCGCGTGAGCAATTGAAGCGGTTCGCCAACGGTTCTAACCACCCACCAATCCATCCGACGCCAGCATCGCCTGATACGCCCCATCTGCGTATTCCATACACGTCCAGAGGTACTCCGCCTGCCGCGTCTCATCCAGGCTGCGGAAGTGCTCGAAGCCGTTGGAATGCAGCATTGCGAGCATCGTGCGCAACTTCGACAGCTTGTCGAACAGCTCGGCATGCGCCTCAAGGCGTTTGGGATTAAAAGATTCGGGGATCGAGCGGGTCATCGGGTTTCCTTTTCACGTGATGAACGGAACCGCGCTCGCCCAATGAAGGGGGGGGTGGGCGAGCACAGGCAAGGTGGAAGTCCGATGACTAGCAATCGGCGCGGCCGAAGCCGCTCTCGCCTGGCTCACCCAATGATGATGACGCCAGGCCATAGCAAATGAGGACAAGGTCCTATGCTCGGTCCTTGCCCGCCAGTCACGAGGCTTCCACACCTCGATCACTTTCTCTATGGCACCGAAAGCGATACCGGAAAGTGTAATGACTGTGGTTTCATCAAAACCGGGCGGAACTATAAATCAGATTCGGCCTATGCCGGTTGATCGACGCGATCCACCACCGGCAACTTGGCTGGCCGCAAGGGACGGTGTTCAGGAAAACAAGGTCGCATAGAGCCCAGCCAGGCGGCTCGCCTGTGCTCCGTCCGGATCGAGAACCCTCGAACCGAGACGGGATACCTCTTCGACGCACAATGAATTGAGTCAAATTTGGTGATGCCGCGCACAAGCGGGGCACTCGCTGGCTACCCTCGCATGTTTGCCACGCTGGAGAACCACTCCATGGGCCATCGAGACCTGCCGCTATCCACCAGAACCGTCAGCGTCACGGGCAACGGCCTGCCCGAGATCATGGGCCAGCCAGCCTTGGTGTTCTCCAAGCTGACCGGCACCGAGCGCCTGTGCGAACTGTTCCAGTACGAGCTCGAACTCAAGACCCCTGACGAGCAGAACGCTCTATTCGGTCCCGCCGCCAATCTCGACACCAATGCCCTGCGCGGCCAGGAAGTCACGGTCACCATCGCCCTCGATGGCAATGGCACAGGATTGGAAGGCGGCTTCGGCGCAGGCGCGCGCGAGATCACCGGCATCGTCACCGACATCCACGGCCCGATCCCTGACGGCCGACAGATCAAGTACCGCCTCACGCTGCGCCCGTGGCTCTGGCTCGCCACCCGCAACCGCGACTTCCGCATCTTCCAGCAGCAAAGCGTCGTCGAGATTCTCGACACACTGCTCGCGGATTACATCTTCCCCGTCGAGCTCCGCCTGGATGTCGCGCGCTACCCCAGGCGCGAGTACCAAGTCCAATACGGTGAAAGCGATTTCGAATTCTTCCAGCGCCTCACGCAGGAATGGGGCATCGCTTGGCATATTGCGCATCGTGGCGGCAAACATCGGCTTGTGCTCACCGACAGCAACAGCGCGTTTGCGCCGTTTGCCAGCACGGCCTATCACAACATCCGCTGGCAACCTTCGGCCGATCGCATCGACGAAGAACACCTGCACGCATTTGAACTGCACGACCGCGTTGTGTCCGGCCAATGGACGAGTTCCGACTACGACTTCGTCAAGCCGACCGCCGATCTGACGGTCCGCGCGTCCGACCCACTCGACACTGCCCACGCCGATGCCGAAGTGCGCGAATGGCCCGGCGACCACAGCCAGCCCGCCACCGGCAACGACCCCTGGGCCGAAGGCAACCAGATCGCCCGCCTGCGCATGGAAGCGCTGCGCCAGCATGGCCGGCGTGCCAGCGGCGCGGGCAATGTACGCGCGATGGTGCCGGGCCGCACCTTCAAGCTGACGCACTTCCTGCAGGACGAAGCCAATCGGGAGTACCTGATTCTCGGCACGCAGCTCCTGATTGAAGACGTGCCCGAAGCCTCCGGAGGTTCTCAACCTTGGCGGTGCGAAGTCGCCTTCACCGCTCAGCCTTCGAATGAGCTGTTCCGCCCCGAACGCACCCAACCCAAGCCACGCACCACCGGCCCGCAGACCGCTACCGTCGTGGGCCCCGCAGGCGAAGAAACCTGGACCGACGCGTTCGGGCGCGTACGCCTGCAATTCCACTGGGACCGCATCGGCCAGCGCGATGCCAACAGCACGTGCTGGGTACGCGCCGCCTCCCCTTGGCAGGGCGAGCGCTTTGGCGCCATCCAGATCCCGCGCATCGGCCAGGAAGTCATCGTCGACTTTTTGAATGGCGATCCGGATTGCCCGATCATCACCGGCCGTGTGCCCAACCGGGACAACATGCCGCAATGGCCGCTGCCTGCACAGCACGCACTCTCCGGCTTCGTTAGCAAGGAACTGCACGGCGGCCGCACGAACACCTTCGTGCAAGACGACACCGAGGGGCAAATTCAGACGCAGCTCCAGAGCGACCACCGGAGCTCGTGGTTGAGCCTGGGCTTCATCACGCGGGTGCTGCGCGGCCAAGGGCGCAAGGACAAGCGCGGTGAAGGCTTCGAGCTGCGCACCGACGCGCAAGGTGTCGTGCGTGCCGGTGGCGGCATGCTGGTCACCACCGAGCTACGCCAGAACGCCCAAGCTCACCACAAGGACCTTGGCGAAACCGTGCAACGCCTGACCGTTGCGCGCGACCAGCAGGAAACCTTCGCCGAACTCGCGCAGGAACACGAAGCGCAGGAGCCTGGCGACCAGGCCGAAGTCGCCCGCACCATACAGGCCCAGAACGACGATATCCGAGGCAAGGGATCAGCCAACCCCGAGACTGGAAGCTTCCCTGAACTGAGTGCGCCGCACCTCGTCCTCGCCAGCCCCGCCGGCATCGAAGCCACCACACCCAAGTCGATGCATCTGGCTACCGGAGAACACCTTGCCCTCACCAGCACCGGGCACGCCAGCCTCGCGGTTGGGCAGAAACTGCTCGCCAGCGTCAGCCGTGGGGTGCGCGTCTTCATCCAGAGCCTGGGCTGGCGGCTGGTGGCCTTCAGCGGTGACATCGACCTGCGCGCCCTGCAGAACAGCGTCAACCTGCTGGCCAAGCTCAACGTGACGGCCACGGCCAACCGCATCACGATCTCGGCCAAGGAGGCGTTGGTGATCAGTGGTGGCGGCAGTGGCACCACTTACAGCGCCGGCGGCATCACGCACAAGACCCCAGCCGCCTACACCGTGCACGCTGGCGGTTACACCGTCACTACAGCGGCTACGCAGTTAGCGCAGTTCCCCGGGAAGCCGAAACCCGGCCAGGGCAATCTGGAGGTGTTTAACCAATACGCCAACCGCCTGGGGATCAAGGGTGGCGACTTCCGCGTGGAAGATGCGCTGGGCAAGGTGGTCAAGGGCACGTTGGATGCCAAGGGCTTTGCAGCGGTCAGCGGCATTGCGCCAGGGCCAGCACGCGTCACCTTCGGCCAGGACCCGGCCGATACCTGGGCCAAATCCAGCCATGTGGGTCACCGGACGTGGCCAAAACAAGGTGCGCGTCCAACTTCCTCTGAGGGCACCTCCCCCGCATTGCCCGGCGTTATAGCAAGCCAAGTTCTCCAGATGGGTCGGCAGGTTGCCAATGCCGACAAGGCCGGGCCTGCCGGACTCGCCAGCCTCGGCTTGTCGGGCGCTCAGGCGCTTCTGAGCAAGGTCTTGCCGAGCACGGCGCCCATATTGAGTGCCGTCAGCGGTCACATCCACCCCACCACGGCGCGCATGCCCGGTCCCGTCTGATCGCACGCCTGCTCTGAAACAAACACGAACGAAAACAACAGGTCATGACACCTTCCACACCAGCAAGCCAGCCCCGGATACCTCAGGTTGCGGTCGCCCCGCTGAGCACGATCGCCCTCGAAGACATTGGCATCGGAGCCGCCCGGGTCGATGCATGGTTGCGTGAAATAAGCGGTGGCTCCGTCACGCTTGAGCACCTGCAGACCGTCGCCGGGGATATCCCGGTGGCCGGCAACATCATGGCTTTGGTCGGCGCACTAGATGGGATCGTGGCAATGGTCAGTCAACCACCTGCGTTGCCAGCGTTGGCCGACCTCGGAACCGATCTGATCGCCATCACACCCAACCCGCCTGATACGGTTGCTGCCCGCATGAGCTTGCGCCCCATGCTCATGCTTGCCAGCCAGGAATTGCAGCAGCGCAGGAAGGAAGCACTCGGAGACGCCTTCGTCGAAGTCCTTGTCGGCCACCTGAACGCAACCATCGTTGGCGAAATCGACGACTTTGTGAAACAGGCCCAGGGCCGGATAGCCAGCATCTTGAGCGACGCCGCGCAGCTTGGTGCCGCAATGATCGAGCAACTCGCCCTCGGCATCGAACGCGTGGCATTCGGAAGCCGCGATGCAGCGGGCAAGGTCGTAGCGGTTGCCTCTCAGCCGCGAACCGCTGCCGAACCGATTCGCTACGACCCGGCATCCAAGATAGACAACATCTTCGGCGCTGCCTGGAAGGCCTACCAGGCTTCCGGCAAGGTGATGAGCAACACCGCTACGCAGGCGGTCGCGCCCGCCGCAGCCCGACAACGCATTGACGCCACGGTCACCAAGTTGCGTCAACTCGCGATCCAGTTGCCCGCCCACATGGGGCAACAGACCGACCCGGCCACCGCACACACCATCGGATGGTCGCTGGGGCAAATCTCCGCGGCCGTTTCCGCATGGCGCAAGCGCAACAGCAGCGGGCAAGCCGCCAACGTTCATACCAGCCAGACCAGTCAGGCGAAGCACACTGCGCACGAAGGCGAGCTGGGTGGGTCCCGGAGCCAGGCCACGGTAACAGGCGCACCCGGCTGCAAGAACTGTCCAGCACCGGACGGCACCGGCATGAGCATCAGCCTGGCCAAGGGCGATGAAACACTCGTGCACTCCGATTTCGTCCTACTAGGCCTGTTCCCCATCGCATGGACACGCACCTACCGCTCCAGCCTCGGTGCTTACGATGACGGCGAACAAGGCGCGCGCTGGATCACCTCCTTCACCACACGCTTTGATGTGTTGACGGAGCGCGGAAGGCAGAGCCTGATGTATCACGCCGCCGATGGGCGCAGCCACGCTTATCCGCTACCTGAGATTGGCAAATTCCACCACGATCCGATTGAGGACGTGACGCTGGTGCGCGTCTCCGAGCACGCCCTCACGCTCGCGCGTGGCTTCGATAGCCAGGAGGCCTATCAACGCCATGGCGCGTGCTTCCGCCTCACCGGCGTCACCCTCAAAAGCGGCGCCAGCGTGGCCCTGCACTACGACCACCGCATTGGCAACCGCACCGTCCTGTCTGATGTGATTGCCTACCAAGGTCAAACCACCTTGGCTCACGTCGGCATTCGCCCCGACGAACAAGGCCGCATTACCGAGCTCTGGCAGATCGCCGATGGGCAACTTGTGCGCCAACTCTCGCGCTACCAGTACGACGCAGCCGGCGACCTCATCCTGGCTCAGGACGAGAACGCCGCGCACTGGGACTACACCTACCAGCACCACCTCGTCACCCGCTACACCGACCGCACCGGACGCGGCATGAACCTGCAATGGACAGGCGACAGTCCCGACGCAAAGGCGATTCGGGAGTGGGCCGACGACGGCAGCTTCGACACCCGCCTGGCGTGGGACGAGAACATCCGCCTGACCTACGTGACGGATGCCCACGGCAACGAAACCTGGCACTACTACGACAGCCTCGGCTACACCTATCGCATCAAGCACCCGGATGGCCTGTCCGAATGGTTCTTCCGCGATGACGCCAAGAATGTCGTCCAGCACCTCCACACCAACGGCAGCATCGAGCGCTTCAGCTATGACGCGCGCGGCAATCTCGTCGAACACATCCGCGCCGACGATAGCCGCGTCCACTACGCTTACGACGACAAGGATCAGCTCATCAAGGTCCGCGATGCCGAAGGCGGCCTGTGGCAGCGAGACTACGACCCGAAGGGCAACCTCACCGAAGAGATCGACCCGCTGGGCCACAAGACCGAATACGCCTACAACAAAGCCGGCTTGCCGGTCGAGATCACCGATGCCAAGGGCGGCAAGAAGCAGCTCGCCTACAACGCCGCAGGCCAACTGACGGCCTATACGGATTGCTCCGGCAAGACCAGCGCCTGGCAGTACGACAAGCGTGGCCGGCTCAGCAAGTTCACGGACGCGGCAGGTGGCGACACGCGCTACGAATACGAAGCCGGCCAACTGGTCCGGCTGATCCGCCCCGACGACACCGCTGAGCGCTTCGAGCGCGACGCAGAAGGCCGGCTCCTGACCCATACCGACGCACTGCACCGGCGTACCACCTGGACCTACTGCGAAGCCGGCCTCATCGCCAGCCGCACCGACGCCGCCAACGGCACGCTCGCCTACCGCTGGGACAAGCTCGGCCGCCTCACCGGCCTGACCAACGAGAACGCCCGTCAGATCAGCTTCCAGTACGACCCGGTGGGCCGGCTGCTCAAGCAGACCGGCTTCGACGGCGAGGCGACCGAATACCACTACCACCCAGAGAGCGGCGTACTGGATTGGGCAATGGAGCCGGGCCGGCTCATGGTGGAGTTCGGTTTCGATGCCATCGGGCGCCTGACACGCCGCCGTGCCGGGCTGGTCGATGCCAACAACAAGGTGCCGCGTTTCGCAAGCGAATCCTTTGCCTACGACGGCAACGGCCGCCTGATCCTGGCCGAGAACGCATCGAGCCGCCTGCAATGGTTCCACGACGCCGCAGGCAACGTCACCCGAGAGCATCAGCACTACACCTGCGTGGAGCCGCAGCGGGTTGCGGTCTGGCGCCACGAATACGACGCCCTGAACCAGCGCATCACGACCATCCGCCCCGACGGTCACCGTGTCGATGTGCTCACCTACGGCAGCGGCCACGTTCACGGCATCCACCTGGACGGGCAAGAACTGGTGGGCTTCGAGCGTGACAACCTGCACCGCGAAACCATTCGCACCCAAGGCAACCGGCTCACCCAGTCGCAGACCTACGACGCCGCAGGCCGGCTGCTGGAGCAAACGCTCTCGCACCTGGACCGCACCACCGCATATGTAAACCGCCGCAAGTACCGCTACGACCAAGCCGGACAACTCACTGACATCAGCGACACCCGGCGCGGCAGCCTCAGTTACCGCTACGACCCCGTCGGGCGTCTGCTGCAGGCCAACAGCGCCCTCGGCCAAGAGACCTTCGACTTCGACCCGGCCGGCAACCTGCTGGAAGACCCGACGCTGCGCACCTTTGCGGCC
>NZ_DBMV01000042.1 GCF_002298975.1 Ralstonia sp. UBA689 | reverse complement strand
TTGATTCCTGCAATTGCGGCAATGCTCTTCTGGCTGCAAAGCCTTGCCCTGCAAGGATTGGGAGAATTGTTCAGGGCCGACTCAGCAGCAGCTTGTGATCTCACAGAGGGATGAAAACGTCCTCTACAGCAAGATGCTGGCGGCCTACAAACACCATCAAGAGCCAAAGCAGTTCTAGCCGTGCCCAGATATTGGAGGCCTATCAGCGCCTGCTCGATCAATACTCCGTTGCCTGCCGGAGTTGGGTTCGTGTCGTCTATCCGGCGGGCTTGCAGGACGCCGCGCTTCAACCGCTTCCTGCGCCAACGGCAACCCCCACGCTGGCAGACGTGAACCGGCAGTACCAACGTGCGCTGGAGATGGATGTTGCGGTCTGGAATATCGGAGAGGCGGTCAATTGGGGATGGACATCCAAGATGTCGATACCGAAATACACCGGGCCTCTCCTGTTCATGCCGGTTGCGCCGCCGCTGCCGCCACTGCAAAACGTTGGTGACCCGGCGTACGCACGTTTGGTCGCCATGACCAAGAAGGTGGACGAGACGCAGAAGGCGGCCATCTTGCAGCAGCGAATCGAGACTGGCAAGCAACTGGCTGCCAGTCGCGCCTGGGCTGCTGAGAATGCTTCTGCCCATCGAAACGATTCAATCGATCCGCGGACAGGGCTGTCATATCCGGCGCCCCAACAACCGCAACCGGTTCAGCGTTGGTGCACCCAGTCGGGTGGGGGCGTCGTTGCGCGCGTGCCGTGCTGAACGTTCTCGGCAGTAGTTTGCTGCAATCGACATCCGCAACACGTTCAACGTTCAGAACGCCTCGAAAGACATCGCCCGGCTTGATCAGGATGAACACATAGGGCGTCAGGGCGCGGCGCAGCGCGCGCTGCAACTGCTCAACAAACACATCTACTGGGCAGACACCGCTACATCGGCATGCTCATCGTCCGGCAGGCGGACGATGGCCAAGGAGTCGGTCGTCATCTCGGCCGGCAGCTATCGGCACAAGCGCGCTCGCGCGCTGACTGATTCTGCGCGGGCGGCGGTGCAGATTTCGGATTTGATTGAGGCGGGAGTGTAGGACCGCCCATTGGGGGCTGCAATTTCGCAGGTAGGATGTTTCTTGTACCTTGCAATGTCCACAATGAGCTGTTCCCCGAGCTGCCTGGCGCTCAGCCCCGATCGCATCTTCTTGATCTCAACGACTGCTTCGATCTCCGGCAGAAGAAAATCAACCCTAGATGCTCCGCCTGCATAACTTGGCGTCCACTCCTCGGGGCGAACATCATCAAAAGGGATGCCATTCGTGGGCTTCCTCACGCTCACCCCATCCCTCGGCACGCACTCACACGTGTCGTAACTCGCCAGCCTTGCCCTGCAGCAGGGCCTGGTTGCGTTGTGCCGCGTCGCGCAGGTAATCCCACAGCGTGGTGATGCGCTTGAGCGTGCGCAGCTCTTCGTGGCAATAGATCCAGAAGCTGCGCTTGACCGCCACCTCGTCCACCAGCAGCGGTACGAGCCTCGGGTCTTGCGCGGCCATGAAGCAGGGCAGGATCGCCAGTGCCTCGCCTTGCAGCGCGGCTTGGTATTGCGCAATCACGCTCGTGCTGCGCAGCACGACGTCGCTGCCGGGCACGACGTCCTCCAGATAGCGCAGCTCCTTGCTGAACGTGAGTTCGTCTACGTAGCTGATGAAGCGCCGGCCCTTGAGGTCGCCGGGCCGGCTCACGGCACCATGGGTGGCGAGATACTCCGTCGTTGCGTAAAGCTGTAGCCGGTAGTCGCACAGCTTGCTGCACACGTAGGGGCCGCGCCGCGGGCGTTCGATGGTGATGGCCAGATCTGCCTCGCGCTTAGACAGGCTCACGAAGCGCGGCACGGGCAGGATGTCGAGCTGAATCAACGGATATTGCCGCTGGAAGCGCGACAGCAGCGGCGTGAGGAAGTACGTACCGAACGCCTCGGTCGAGCCGATGCGCACGTGCCCCGACAGCGTCTGCCCCCAACCGGCCACTTGCTCGCAGGCCGATTGCAGCGTGCCCTCCATCTGTTCAGCGTACACCTGGAGCTGCTGGCCTTCCGGCGTGAGCACAAAGCCCGCGTTGCGCGACTTGTCGAAGAGCAGCGTGCCGAGCGCCTGCTCGAGCGCGCGCACGCGGCGCGAGACTGTGGTGTGATCGACCCCAAGGCGCTGCGCCGCCACGCTCACCCGCTGCGTGCGGGCAACTTCGAGGAAGTACCGCAAGTCATCCCAGTCGGGGCGCGCTTCCGGCAAGCCACCGGGAGAGGCAGTGTGTGTGCCGGCCGGCCTCGCCGCATGCGCGGCCACGTTCCTGCGGCTCGCCATGACGTCGCCTCCTTTGTGTGTTTCTGCACATCATAAATGCAGATATTCACCATCTAAAGCAAATTCGCACAAATATACTCGCCCGAAGCCACGCAGAGATGGCAACGCAGGACAAGAAGAAACCTCAAGGAGACGAGCGATGAAGATCAAGCCATGGCTGCTTGCGCTGGGACTCGGCGCGAGCGTTTTCGCCAGCATGCCCGCAAGCTTTGCGCAACTGCCCGACCGGCCGGTGAAGGTCGGCGTGCTGACCGACATGTCGGGCCCGTATTCGGCAATGGGCGGCCCGGGCTCGGTGGCTGCCGCGCAGATGGCTATCGACGACTGCCTGGCGGCCGAGTGCAAGGGCATGAAGATCAGCCTGGTTTCGGCGGACAACCAGAACAAGGCTGACGTGGCCGCCAACAAGGCGCGCGAGTGGTTCGACCGTGACAACGTCGATGCGATTGCCGACCTGACCAACTCCGCCGCGGCCCTGGCCGTGCAGAAGCTGGCCATGGAGAAACAGCGCGTGGTGATGTTCTCTGGCCCGGCAACCACGCGCCTGACCAATGAAGACTGCTCGCCGACGGGCTTCCACTGGATGTTCGACACGTATTCGCAGTCGGCCGCCACGGCCCGCGCGATGGTCCAGGGCGGTGGCAAGTCGTGGTACTTCCTGACCGTCGACTATGCATTCGGCACTTCGCTGGAGAAAGACGCGGCCGACAACGTCAAGGCACTTGGCGGAACGGTCGCCGGCCAGTCGCGCCACCCGCTCAACGCGTCGGATTTCGCATCGTTCCTGCTGCAGGCGCAGGCCTCGAAGGCGCAAGTGGTGGCACTGGCCAACGGCGGGCAGGACACTGTCAACGCGCTCAAGGCCGCGCGCGAGTTCGGCATCATGCAGCGTGGCCAGAAGCTTGCCGCCCTGCTGGTGTTTCTGTCGGACGTGCACGCGCTCGGCCTGGAGACCGCGCAGGGGCTGATGTTCACCGACGGCTTCTATTGGGACTACGACGACGCCTCGCGCGCCTGGTCCACCCGCTTCCAGCAGAAATTCAGGGGCCTGAAGCCGACGATGGTGCAGGCTGGCGTGTATTCGAGCGTGCTGCATTACCTGCGCGCGGTGGCGGCGGCCAAGACCGTCGACGCGAAAACCGTCGCGCAGAAGATGCGTGAGCTGCCGATCCACGATCCGATCATGCGCAACGCCTCGATCCGCCCCGACGGCCGCGTGATTCACGACATGACGCTGTTCCGCGTCAAGTCGCCGGCTGAATCGAAGGGGCCGTGGGACTACTACACCCCCATCGCGACGGTGCCAGCCGCCGAAGCATTCCAGCCGATGTCGAAGTCGAGCTGCCCGCTGGTGAAGACGGCCACCGCGTCGCGCTGATTCAGCACGCGGTAGCGCAATGACGGGTGCCGCTGCGGCGGCACTGCGTTCCCTCTTTTTCCTCAATTTTTTTGTTATCCGATCCGGTTCTCCAGGAGAGCGTTTCATGTCCATTCCGACCCTTCCGCTGCTCATCGACGGCAAGCGGGTTGAATCGAAAACCACGCAATGGCGCGACGTCATCAACCCGGCCACGCAGGAAGTGGTCGCGCGCGTACCGTTTGCGACGGTCGAAGAACTGGGCGCGGCCATCGCCTCGTCCAAGGCTGCATACAAGGCGTGGCGCCACACCTCGCAGGCCGCGCGCATGCGCATCATGCTGCGTTTCCAGCAACTGCTGCGCGAGCACACGACCGAGCTGGCGGAGCTGATCACCCGCGAGCACGGCAAGACGCTGCCCGACGCGGAGGGCGAGGTGGGGCGCGGTCTGGAAGTGGTCGAGCATGCCTGCTCGATCGCCTCGCTGCAGCTTGGCGAGTATGCGCAGAACGCAGCCGGCGGCGTTGATGTCTACACGCTCATCGAGCCGCTTGGCGTGTGCGCTGGCATCACCGCGTTCAACTTCCCTGTGATGCTGCCGTGCTTCATGTTCCCGCTGGCGGTGGCATGCGGCAACACGTTCGTGCTCAAGCCCTCGGAGCAGGATCCGAGCGCATCGCTGCTGCTGGCGGAACTGGCGCTCGAAGCCGGCCTGCCGCCGGGCGTGCTCAACGTCGTGCATGGCGGGCCGGACATCGCCAATGGGCTGTGCGAACACCCGGACATCAAGGCCGTGTCGTTCATCGGCTCGACGCACGTCGGCACGCAGATCTACCGCCGAGCCTCGGAAGCCGGCAAGCGCTGCCAGGCCATGATGGGCGCTAAAAACCATTGCGTGATCCTGCCCGACGCCGATCGCGAACAGGCCATCAACCATCTGCTGGGCGCGGCCTTCGGCGCGGCGGGTCAGCGCTGTATGGCGACGTCTGTTGCGGTGCTGGTGGGCGAGGCGCGCGCATGGGCGCCCGAGATTGTCGAACGCGCGCGCAAGCTCAAGGTGGCCCCCGGCACGGACCGCACCGCCGACCTCGGCCCGGTCGTTTCAAAAAGCGCCCGCTCGCGCATCGAGCGTTTGATCGGCGCTGGCGTGGAAGAAGGCGCCAAGCTGCTGCTCGACGGCCGCGGCCATGCGGTGCCCCAGGCGCCTGAAGGCAACTTCGTCGGGCCGACGGTGTTCGACGGCGTGAGCGCCGACATGTCGATCTACCGTGAAGAAATCTTCGGGCCGGTGCTGTGCATGACGGGCGTCGATACGCTCGACGAGGCCATCGACTTCGTCAACGCCAATCCGAATGGCAACGGCGTCGCGTTGTTCACGCAGGATGGCGGCGCCGCGCGCCAGTTCCAGAACGAGATCGATGTCGGCCAGGTCGGCATCAACCTGCCGATTCCGGTGCCGGTGGCGTGGTTCAGCTTTACCGGCTCACGCGCGTCGAAACTGGGCGATCTTGGCCCCAACGGCAAGCAGGCGATCCTGTTCTGGACGCAGACCAAGACCGTGACCGCACGCTGGCAGGCGCGCGGCACGGGGCCGGCCGGCGTGAACACAACCATCACGCTGAAGTAACGCTGGCACCGCCGGCACGTCACCAACGCAGGAGACAACGATGTCGATACAGCAGATCGCCTTCATCGGGCTGGGCAACATGGGCGGCCCGATGGCGGCCAACCTCGTCAAGGCCGGACACACCGTGCGCGGCTTCGATCTGTCGGAGGCGGCACTGGAGCGACTGGCGGCGCAGGGCGGCCAGGCAGCCGGCTCGATCGCCGACGCCGTGCACGGGGCCGACGTGGTCATCACGATGCTGCCTGCGGGCGAGCATGTGCTGGCGGCTTACAGCGGGGCCGACGGCATCCTCGCACATGCCGCGCCGCACGCCGTGCTGATCGACAGCAGCACGGTGCCGCCGGACGTGCCGCGCCGGCTCGCGACGCTGGCGCGCCCCGGCACCCTGTTGCTCGACGCTCCGGTGTCCGGTGGCACGGCGGGCGCGGCGGCAGGCACGCTCACGTTCATGGTTGGCGGCGAGGCGGCGCTGGTCGAACGCATGCGGCCGCTGTTCGCAACGATGGGACGGGCCATTCATCACGGCGGGCCGCTGGGCGCCGGGCAAACACTCAAGCTGTGCAACAACATGCTGCTGGGCATCCTGATGGCAGGTACGAGCGAAGCGCTGCGGCTGGGCATCGCCAACGGGCTCGACCCAAAGGTGGTCTCGGCCGTCATGCAGCAAAGCTCCGGGCGCAACTGGACGCTTGAGGTCTACAACCCATGCCCCGGCGTGATGGAGACGGCCCCCGCCTCACGCGGCTACACCGGAGGCTTTGCCACCGACCTGATGGCCAAGGACCTGCGCCTGGCAGCCGCTGCCGCAACGGCGAGCGACGTGGCCACCCCGCTGGGCGATCTGGCACGGCGCATCTTCGAAGTGCATCGCGCCAACGGCCACGGGTCGCGGGACTTCTCGAGCGTTTTCGAGGACGCGGTCACACTGGAGCAGGCGCTGGCGGTCCGCTAACCGCAGAGAACGCGTCAACGGCAAAGCCCTGCCAATGACGGTTTTCTCGGACCAGCCTCCGTTGCTCGCGGGTGGAAATACTTGCCCAACGATGCGAGTTCCGTCGGTCGTCTGGATCGATCAGGGCGGCGGTTGGTGTATCGGCCATCGCCATATCGGCACGCCATCGACGCTCTGACAAGAGCTTGCGGATCACAGGCCACGTGACGTAGCTGTTGTCCTGCGCAACTGGATAGCGAATGTCGAAGCGCTTGAGCGTCGTTTGCACGTTGGCGGTCGACTTCTCGAGCAGGTATTCGGGCGTGTGGTCACCCACGACAACGAGCCCCAGGTCCCTGTACCTGTCGTGCCACTGCTATCACGCTCCAGCCATGCGACTGCTGCAATACGGTGTGCAGGTGTGCTTCAATGCGATTCGACCGCAACATCGCTCAACATGAAGCGCTTCGACGACCTGTACCTCTTCACTCGCGTGGTGGAAGCCGGTGGCTTTTCTGCCGCCGAGCGCGCCACGGGCATCCCCAAATCGCGGCTGAGCCGCCGCATTGCCGAGCTGGAATCGCAGCTCGGCACGCGCCTACTGCAACGCTCAAGCCATCGCGTGTCGGTCACACCGGTGGGTGAGGCGGTGTATCGGCATGCGCGTGACATGGCGGATGCCACAGCCGCCATCGAAGCCTTGGTGGGCGCCGCACGCAGCGAGCCCGCAGGTGTGCTGCGCGTGGGCACCTCACCGTTGCTGGCCGAAACGCTGCTGGCCGGATGGCTGGCCGAATTTGCCGATGCCCACCCGAAGCTGCGCATCGAGCTGGACCTCTCCAACACCTATGTCGACCTGATCGAGCAGCGCATCGACGTGGCCATCCGCGCGGCCACGGGGCCGCTGCCCTCGCGCGACGTGGTGGCGCGGCACCTGGCGGTATCGCCGCGCGTGCTGGTGGGCAGCCCGGCGCTGCTCTCACGCGCGGGTGCGCCCGCCACCCCTGCGGACCTCGAAGACCTGCCTTGCCTCGGCCAGGGCACCCTTGCACGCAGCCGCGACTGGGTCTTGCAGGATGCCCGCGGGCATCGGCTCGCCCTGCCCGTTCGCCCGCGCTTTGCCGCCGACAACATCATCGCCCTGCGCGAAGCCGCCGTCGCCGGGCTGGGCCTGGCCGTGCTGCCGCAGCACTGCTGTCACGCGGCGCTGGCCGACGGCCGATTGCGCACCGTGCTGCCGGGCTGGAAGCCCGAGCCGGCCGACCTGCATGCGCTGTATCCATCGCGCGCTGGCGTGCCGCCATCGGTGAAGGCGCTGGTGGCGTTCCTGCGGGAGCGCTTCGCCGAGGAACCCACCATGCGGCCTATCCCCTGAGGCCGGTCGCCTACCTCACCACGCGGCCGAGGAAGTCGAGCATGTGTGCGCCGATCACCTCGTGGTGCGTTTCCAGCGCAAAGTGGCCGCTGTCGACAAAGTGCACCTCGGCCTCCGGAAGGTCCCGCTTGAAGGCCTCGGCGCCGGGCGGAATGAAGATGGCATCGTTGCGGCCCCACACGGCCAGCAGCGGCGGACGATGCGCGCGGAAGTACGCGTGCAGCGCAGGATATAGCGCCACGTTGCTCGCGTAGTCCAGGAACAGATCCATCTGGAGGTCGCGCTGCCCGGGACGGCTCAGGAAGTACTGGTCCAGCAGGTAGCCATCCGGTGCCACGCGCGTTGGGTCAGGCACACCGTTCAGGTATTGCCATTGCGTCATCTCATCGGTGACGAGCATGTGCAGCTCGCGCCGGTGCGCCTCATCCGGATTCGCCCAATAGGCCTTGACCGGTGCCCAGGGCCCTTCGCCCAGACCGTCCTCATAGGCGTTGCCGTTTTGCGTGACGATAGCCGTGATGCGCTCCGGATGCGCCATCGCAAGGCGCCAGCCGACCGGCGCGCCATAGTCGAACACGTAGATCGCGTAGCGCGACAGGCCGATGGCCTGCGTGAAGCCGTCCACCACGCGTGCCAGGTTGTCGAAGGTGTAGCGAAAGCCCTCCGGCACCCGCGTCAGGCCGAAGCCCGGCAAATCCGGCGCCACGACGTGATAGCGCCCGGCCAGTTGAGGAATCAGGTTGCGGAACATGTGCGAAGCGCTCGGAAAACCGTGCAGCAGCAGCACGACGGGCGCATTGGCCGGACCGGCCTCGCGGTAGAAGACGTTGACGCCATCGACGGCAACTGCGCGATGACGCACGGCGGTGGGTGCATAGGCATCGACAACGAGATCGGCGGCTTGGGTGGGGGTGTGCATGGCAAGACTCCTGAAGGGGTTTCCGGGAACTGCACGGAACGCATAGTAACCTCTTAAATATTGTTTTTCAAGTTACATAAAATTTCTCCATCGACGGCATCCTAATCTGTGATGCAAAGCAAAACGGGCACGCCGTGTGGCGTGCCCGCTTGGGGAGCGATGCAGCAAAAAAACTCAGGTGCGGCGGTGCGCGGGCGCGAGCCGTTCAAACACCTGGGCGGCCTGGGTGGCAATACGGCGGGTGATGGCTTCGGCGGAATCCTCGGTCGCCAGTTGGCCGGACTGGCCCGACCACAGGTTGATAAAGTCGCCGGACCCGGCCGGCTCGGTCTTGGCACGCAGCGGGGCCAGCGCGCCACCGGCGGTCGGGAAGGCTGGCGCAAACGGGCTCATCGGGCCAATCTCCCGCATC
The DNA here is from genome assembly GCF_002298975.1 of Ralstonia sp. UBA689. Taxonomy (GTDB): domain Bacteria; phylum Pseudomonadota; class Gammaproteobacteria; order Burkholderiales; family Burkholderiaceae; genus Ralstonia. The sequence goes on along the minus strand of NZ_DBMV01000042.1, from coordinate 163,179 downwards.
AGCCGATTGACGATGCCACGCGCGGGGCGGCCAGTAAACAGGTTGGTGAGCGCGGTGTCCGCATCCGTCGCCCGCTTGAGTGCGGCACGATGAATGGCCGAGGTCTTGGCCTCTGGCGACAACATATAGGCCGTGCCGATCTGCACGGCCGAAGCGCCCAGCGCAAACGCTGCCACCACGCCACGCGCATCCGCAATGCCGCCGGCCGCGATAATTGGCACACGGACGGCGTCCGCCACCTGCGGCACCAGCGCAAACGTGCCGACCTGCGATTCGATGGTCTTGGCGAGGAACATGCCCCGATGGCCGCCCGCCTCGTTGCCCATGGCGATGATGGCATCCACGCCGCGCGCCTCCAGCCAGCGTGCTTCTTCCACGGTGGTGGCCGCGGAGATGATCTTGGCACCCGTGGCCTTCACGCGCGCCTGCAGTTCAGGTGTCGGCAAACCAAAGTGGAAGCTCACCACCTCGGGCTTGAGTTCTTCAACGAGCGCGCAGGTGGTCTCGTCAAACGGCGCGCGGTTGACGGCCGGCGCCTGCGTGTTCAGGTCGATGCCGAATTCGGCGTAGTACGGCACCAGATGCGCGCGCCATTTCGCCTCGCGCTCCGGGTCGGGCTGCGGCGGCGTGTGGCAGAAGAAGTTCAGGTTGATGGGGGCACGCACGGCCGCGCGAAACTGCTCGACCTGCTGGCGGATCTGCTCGGCGTTCAACATGGCGCAGGGCAACGAGCCAAGACCACCGCCACGTGCCACGGCAATGGCCAGCTCCACGCCGGCCACGCCTGCCATCGGCCCCAGCACGATGGGCACGTCGATGTGGAACAGCTCCAGCACGCGGGCATCGGGCCATGCGCTCATAATCGTCTCCGGCAAGAAAATGGATGTGCACATGGTAATGCGGGAGCCTTCTTCAAAGATTCTGGCCGCGATACGTTACCGAATGTCGTAACTGGAATAACAAAACAAAACGGTTACAATAAAAGCAACCGAATTCCCGCTCATCACCATGTCCACGCCCGCCGCTGCCCCTACCGATACGCCGCTGCTGATCGCCGATCACCCGGTGCTCGACATGCTCAACACCGTGGCCAACATCAACGGCCAGCCGCACGACTTCTGGCAATCCGATGACGATGTCTCTGCATGGCTCGTGCGCGCCGGTTGGTTGGCCGAACCGCTGGCCGGCCGCTATCCGCCCGGCGTACTGCTGGCGGTGGCTCGACACCTGCGCGAGGTGATTCGAGCATTGGTGGAAGCGCGCAAGGCCGGGCGGCCCGCCAGCGCCGACGCCCTGAACGTGTTCCTGCGACAAGCGCCCAGCCACCCCGTGCTGGTTTGGAATGGCGCCACCCCGCACGTGGAACGCGCGCGCCCGGCCGACTCCGTGGAGCAGTGCCTCGCCCCGCTGGCCGAGGCCGCCGCGCATTTGCTGGCCGAAGGCGACTTCGAGCTCGTACGCGTATGCGAGCACCCGGAATGCACGCTGTGGTTCTACGACCGCACCAAGTCGCACAAGCGGCGCTGGTGCAGCATGGCCATCTGCGGCAACCGGCATAAGGTGGCGGAATACCGCAAGCGTCAGCAGGGCTGAGCGATTCCCGGTCGTTCCAATCCTGGAACGCCGCGTCGCTGCCGGACCCGCTGCGCACTGGCCGCGCGGTTCGTAACCTGTTCTCCCGAAGCATCGGCACCCTTTCAGGAGAACAGCATGTCCCAGATCCAAACCCAACCCACCTCCGCTGCCCGCCTGGCCGGCCGCACGGCCATCGTCACCGGCGGTTCGCGCGGCATCGGCGCAGCAGTCGCGCGCCGCCTGGCGGCTGACGGCGCCCGCGTGGCCGTGGTTTATCGCAACAACAGCAGCGAGGCCGATGCCGTCGTCCAGTCCATTCGCGAGAGCGGCGCAGAAGCGATTGCCGTGCAGGCGGATGTGGCTGACTCAGCCTCCGTCAACGTGATGGTCAGCACCGTGCGCGAGGCCTTCGGCGCCATCGACATCCTCATCAACAACGCGGGCATCCTGGAAGGCCAGCCGGTGGGCAGCATCGACCTGGCGTCATTCGATGCGCAATTCCGCACCAATGCCTTCTCGACAATCCTCGTGTCTCAGGCCGTGCTGCCGCATATGCCGGCACGCGGCGGGCGCATCGTGAATGTTTCGTCAAGCCTGGTGTATCGGCCGCGCGCTGGGCTATCGGTCTATGCCGCGAGCAAGGCCGCGGTCAGCGCCCTGACGCATTCGTTTGCCATCGAACTGGGCCCGCGCAACATCACCGTCAACGCAGTGGCACCGGCCATGACGCGCACCGACATGACCGCGCCGATCTCCGATGAGGTAAAAGCCCGCATGCGCGAATCCACCCCACTGGGCCGCCTGGCCGAACCCGACGACATTGCCGACGCCGTCGCATTCCTGGCTTCCGATGACGCACGCTGGATCACCGGCCGCACACTCATGACCGACGGCGGCTTCATCTAAGAGGCCGTCCACGATCAGCCAAAGCGAGCCATAACGTCAACACGCGCGCCCCGACGGTTTGGCCGTCCCCTGCCCTATGCGGCGCCTTGGATTTTTGTTGCGGGGAGGAAAAAGAGAGCGGGCCTGTCTGAGCGCAGCGAGTTTGCCCGCTCTCCCTCCCCGCGACAAAAATCCAAGGAGGGGGTTGCCGCATCGGGCGCGCCTTTCTTTGCTTACNNCAAGACAAAGAAAGTGAGTCGGCCCCGGCAGGGGACGAAACCGCAGATGCACCATCAACACCAATGCTCAGCAACCGCGCCCGCAAAACACAGGCGCGGCACTCGCACTTACTCAGCCAACTGCTTGACCAAGCGATAGAGGAACTCGCGCCCGTCATACAGCCGCGCAATCTCGATACGCTCATCCAAACCGTGCGTACGCAGATCCGCCGGCTCAGTAAACAACCCCGACACGCCATACATCGGAATGCCCGCGTTGCGCATGAAGCGACTGTCTGTCGCGCCCGTGCTCATGGCAGGGATAACCGGCACGTTCCACATCTGCTGCGTCAGCGCATCCACCGTCTTCACCAGATCACCATTGAGCGGCGAGGCCGGGCTGGCCAGCGGCCTGTTGACATAGCGCACGCTGATCTTGTCGTTGCCGATCACCTGCTTGAGCTGACGGTCGATATCGGCCGGGGCGTCATGCGGCAGAATGCGGCAATTGACGGTGGCCTTGGCCGACTGCGGCAGCGCGTTCTCCGCATGGCCGGCGTTGACCATCGTCGCCACGCACGTGGTCCGCAACTGCGCGTTGTAGAACGGAATGGCCGACAGGCGATCGATGGCGACCTGGTCCGGCTTGCCGGTACCAACCGCGCGCATGTCTTCGGCCAGTTGGCCCGTGGCCAGCGGGGCGCTGCGTGCGAAATAGGTCTGCGTCACGTCAGCCAGCTTGACGGGAAACTGATACGCCCCAAGCCGATCCAGCGCCGCCGACAGCGCATATACCGGGTTCGTCTTGGTCGGGATCGAGCTGTGGCCGCCCACGTCATGCACTTCCAGCTCGTAGGTGGTGTACATCTTCTCGGCCACCTGGATGCGATGCAGCACCGGCTTGCCACCGCGCAACTCACCGCCGCCACCTTCGTTGATGCCGAACTCGGCCTTCACCAGCTCGGGCTTGTTGTTGACGATCCAGTAGGCACCGTTGCTCGGCACGTCGCCGCGCTCTTCATCGGTGGTCAGCGCCAGGATGATGTCGCGCGAGGGCTTGAAGCCTTCCTGCTTGAGCTGCCCCAGCACCGAGACGAACGCAGAGGCCATCGCCTTGTCATCAATTGAGCCGCGCGCGGTGAAGTAGCCGTCGGTCTCCTGCAGCTTGAAGGGGTCGGTCTTCCAGTCTTCGCGCTTGGCTTCCACCACGTCGATATGGGCAAGCAGCAGGATCGGCTTCTTCGCGCCCGTGCCCTTGTAGCGCAGCACCAGGTTGCCCTTCTTCGGGAAGGGCTCGATCACCTGCATGTCGGATGCTGCAAAGCCGGCGTCGGCCAGACGCTTTTCCATCGCGCGCGCGGCCTTGGTGGTGTCACCTGCCGAATGCGTCGTGTTGATCTCGACCAGTTCCCTGTAGATGTCGTGGTAGCGCTGCTGCTCGGGCGTGAGTGTGGCGGGCGCTGGCTTGCTGGCAGGGATGGTCTGAGCGATGGCCCCGGCACTGCACGCCAGCACGGCGGCAGACACAAGGGCGCGAACAGGAACACGACGACACTGGAAACGCATGACACCTCCGAATAATCGTTATGAGCGCACCGCATAAAGCAAGCGGGCCAGCCCAAAGGCTGACCCCGCAGTGTAGCCTCGCCTCGGCAGCTTCGTTGCCTGGGCAAGCCATCGGTTACCGATACGTATTACATGGGGTACGTATTACATGGCCACGCGGAACACCGCCACCGCGCGGCGCAGTTCGTCGGCCTGTTCCTCCAGCGCCTGCGCAGCGGCAGCAGCCTGCTCCACCAACGCAGCGTTCTGCTGTGTCACGTCGTCCATCTGCGTGACAGCTTCGTTGATCTGCTCAATGCCGGTACTCTGCTCGGCCGAGCCCGCGCTGATCTCGCCCATGATGTCGGTCACGCGCTTCACGGCAATAACGATCTCTTCCATCGTCTTGCCGGCGCGCGCCACCAGCGTCGAACCCGATTCCACGCGCGTGGCGGAATCCTCGATCAGCGACTTGATCTCCTTGGCCGCACCGGCGCTGCGTTGCGCCAGCGTACGCACCTCACCGGCCACCACCGCAAAACCGCGGCCCTGCTCGCCGGCACGCGCGGCTTCCACCGCCGCGTTCAGCGCCAGGATGTTGGTCTGGAAGGCAATGCCTTCGATCACCGAGATGATGTCGGTGATCTTGCGCGACGACTCGCTGATCTCGCCCATGGTCGTCACCACGTCCTGCACCACGGCGCCGCCCTGCACGGCGATCTCGGAAGCGCTCACCGCCAGCGTGCTGGCCTGGCGCGCGTTGTCGGCATTCTGCTTCACGATACTGGTCAGCTCTTCCATACTGGAAGCGGTTTCTTCCAGCGAGCTGGCCTGCTCTTCCGTACGCTGTGACAAGTTGGTGTTGCCCGCCGCGATCTGCTGCGTGGCCGAGGCAATCGACTCGCTGCCACGGCGCACCGTGACCACGGTTTCCTTGAGCTTGGCCTGCATCTGCTGCAGGCCTTCCATCAGCACGCCCATCTCGTCACGCGAGTGGATACGCACGTCGGTCGTCAGGTTGCCGGCGGCAATCTCACGGAAGTGCACCAGCATGTCTTCCAGCGGGCGCGAGATGGCGCGTGAGAGCACGAGGTAGCAAGCGGCGGCCAGCGCAATGCCCAACCCGATCACGATCACGAATGCCCACACCAGTTTGATAAAGAAGGACTGCGCTCCAGCGTAAGCGGCGGACGACACCTCGGTCTGAATGGCGTTCAAGCGTTCAAGTTTGGCCAGATACGGCGCGGACAGAACGTAGAGCCTTTCCATCACCAGTGCCTTGGCGGTCTCGGTGTCGCGGCGCTTGAAGGCATCGAAAGTCGGCTCAATGCCTTCCTTCATAAACGCGTCGAGCGCGGTCTTGGCTTCGCCGGCCGCGCGCTCTTCTTCGGCGGTGGAGAACGGCAAGTCGTTGTAGTCCTTCCAGGCAGCCAAGCCTTCCTTGTAGCGGTCTTCGGCAGCTTTCAGCAGCGTTGTAAGCTTGGCTTCGTCCGTTTCGAAAATGGCACGATCCAGTGCCGTCCGGGTCTGCCCCACACGGGAAATCGCCTTGCCCAGCGCACGCGCCGAGGCCAGTTGGTTGCTGTAGGTTTCCTTGAGTGCCGCGTTGGATTTCAGGTTGCCGTAAAGCCCCAGCGCGCCGATGCCCGCCAGAAATACAGCCAGAACAAACAGCACCAGCGCCAGCCGGGCCTTGATGGAAAGCGTCTTCATATCTGCCGTTGTTTGCTTGGGGGTGAAGCGTTGCGGAATGCCTCGGCGACCCCGACTTCAATCAAACTAACGACAGATACTCAGAATTCTTTAATCGATTTCTACGGGTTTGTACTGAGCAAACTGCAAGTACATTCCGGCTCAGGCCTGCATCCGCACCATCAACGCGTTATCTAGTGCCACACCGCGCACGTTGACGATCTGGCGCGCCATCACAGCAAACCCGTTGCGGGCGAAGAAGGGCTCGGCGTTCAGGCTGACATGGGCTTGCACACGCGGTAGACCGCGTTGCGCGGCCAGCCCCAGGATGTAATTCATCAGCCGCTGACCGACACCCTGTCGGGCGTATGCCGCCGCCACGAAAAAGTGGTCGATCTCTCCATTCACCTGCAGGTCGGCATAGCCCACGGGCTGCCCGTCGATCTCGGCCACGAAGGGCTGATTGCGACGGATGCGCTCGGCCCATTGCACGGCGTCGTAGTCGGCGGGTGCCCAGGCATCGAGCTGCTCGGGGCGATAGCGTGCGGCGGCAATCTCGTGCACGGCGGAATGAAAGACGGCGTGCAAGGCTGGCTCATCGCCAGGGCGGAAAGGTCGGATCACCAAGGGGTGGTGCTGAAGCGGTGCGTTCACGGTCATTGCCCCGCGTACGGCAGATCCATGGAAGCTAGCACGTCCTTGATGTGTTGCGCCGCCTGCTGTGCGTTCTGCGCGGCGGGCACGGCCGGCTGCTGGTCGGTCGAGAGGTTGCGCACGTGGTCATCGATGGTAATGCCCGTGCCCAGCGGCGCAAGCATGGCGGCCGATTCGTGCATGGCCCACTGGAAATCGTTGAGCGGCGCGTTGCGTGCGGCTTGCAAGCCGGATGGGTCGGCTGTCATGACGCGGGCGGTGACAGGATCACGGTTGTCATCGGGCGCATTCAGCTCCAGCACCTGGGCAAGATCCGGCGCGCCGGCATCGCGGGCGGTGAGCGGCGTCTGAATGCCGTAGCGCATGCGCAGCGTCTTGATGATGGCGGTGTGGTCGTAAGGTTGCGCAACGGTCGAGCGGAAGATCGTGCCCTTGGGAATCCATGGCGAGACCACCACCGCCGGCACGCGTACCCCCAGCCGGTCGAACGCGAAGAGCTGCCCCGGCTGCGGTGGGCTGGGCGGCACCACGGCCTGCGGCGGCACGTGGTCATAACAGCCGCCGTGTTCGTCGAAGACGATGACGAGCATCGTCTGGTGCCACTGCGGCGAGTTGCGCAGCGCGTTGTACACCCGCGCGACCAGCGCATCGCCGTAGCCGACATCGTGCGGCGGGTGCATGTCGTTGGGCCAGTCGATGTCGGCAAAGTAGCGCGGCTCGATAAAGCTGTACGACGACAACTTACCGTTGGCCGCATCGTCCAGAAAATCGTCGAACAGGTGAAAGTGATCCAGATGCAGCCACAGCCGCGTGAGCGTGAGCGACTGCGCGAAATCGTGATAGTAGACAGCCCAGTCGTCGGGCGCCACGCCGTCGAGCGCGTTGAACAGCGTCGGCATCAGATACGGAAAGTGCACCGGCGAATTGTTCGGATACCCATGCGCGGTGCCGGTATGCACGAAGAAGCGGTTGGGCCAGGTCTGGCACGGCGCCGAGGCAAACCAGGCATCGCACACGGCGTAGTTGCGCGCCAGCGTGGACAGCGCCGGTACCTGGTCCGGCGTGAAGCAATGCATGATGTTGCGCGGGTCACCGCCGTTCTTGGCGTAGTTGGTGGTGAAACCCTGCATGGTGGGCGTCTGCCCCAGCGGCATCTGCGCGCCGAAGAGCTGCTGGTTGATGTCGGTGTACAGCTCGCCCGGGTCGGGGTTGGGCAGCGTCATCACGTTGGGCGGCGCGGGGGTGCTCCACACGCGGATGGGCTCGCCGCTGCCGTCGGGGTTGGTCTCGGTGCCGGAGAGGCCGTCGAACTCGGCGCTCTTCGGGTAAAGCGTGCCGAACAGGTTGTCGAACGACCGGTTCTCCAGCATCAGCACGACCACGTGCTGGATGACATTCAGGCCTGCCATGGTGGCCCCCTCGTCTTCGTTGTGTGGCGGCCGCGCGCTTTCGATGACTTTCGATGATGGCGGCCTGCGGCTCACTATAGGAAGAAACGAAGCGGATTGGCGCCGCGCTCAGGCTATCGATGGTCCGCCGGCAGCACCCGCCACGCGATCAATGCACTGCCCGCCGCCGCCAGCCACACCACCGGCCACGACGACCACGCCAGCACCTGCGGCAGGCACAGCGAGGTGAGCCCCAGCGCCGCAAAGGCCCCAGTGTTGCCCAAGCCCAGCGCAGTACCGGCACGCTGCGCACCCGCCATCGTCGCCAGTTCGGTATAGCCCACACCGTGCCAAGCCGACACGCAGATACCGCCCACCACGATGGCCGCCACCAGCGCGGCGCGCATGATCGACAGATCGATGGGCAGCGCAGCCGTCATCCACGCCACGCCAGCCAGCACGACGAACAGCGCGGCGCTGAGTCGGGCGCAGGCCAGCAGATAGGCGCGGCGATTGCCGTGGCGATCCGTCCAGCGGCCGCTCCACACGCGCATGACGGCCGCGCCGCCCTGCACCGCCGCCATGGTCAGGCTGAGCGTCAACACATTGGCGTGCGCAAAATCGCGCAGGAACACGGTGGCGAAAGCAACGACCGCCCCCTGCGGCACACACAGCAGACCGATGGCCAATGCCATGCGCCACAGCATCACATCACGCAGGGGGCCAGGACCGTCAGGGACTGATACCTTGGCGGGGGCGCCGGCCACGACATCCGGTGCCTCATGCACCCACAGCCACGTCAGCGCGGCCGTCAGCGCGCAGGCAGCGGCCAGCACGCCATACACCACGGCAAACCCGGCGTGCGCGGCCAGGCTCGGCAGCACCAGCGCGCCGATGCCACCGCCCAGCGGCACGGCGGTCTGGCGGATGCTCATGGCCAACCCGCGCTCGCCTTCACGAAACCAGCCCATCACCGCACGGCCGCTCGATCCGTTCACGCTACCGCCCAGCAGACCAACGCTCAACATGCCCGCCACCAGCCACGCCAGCGGCGGCACGCTGCCGTGTAGTGGTGCGACGCAACAGGCCATCACGAGCAGCGCCAGCGCTGTAGCCCCAAGGCCCGCCAGCAGCACGGTGCGATCGCCCCAGCGGTCGGTCAGCAGACCCCACGGCAGTTCGCTCACGGCAATGCCCAGCCCCATCGCGCCAAGCGCCATGCCAAGCTCGGCATTGCCCAGGTGATAGGCCGAGCGGATGAACACCGCCGTGGTCGGAATGCCTGAAAACGCAGCCGAAAAGCTGGCATTGGCCGCCACGCCCACGCCCAGCACCTTCCAGCGGTGATGGCGCGCAAGGTGTGTGGAAGCTGCCGGCGAATGCACCACATTCGGCACTGCAGTCGTCATGATCGTCTCTCCAGGAATGCGTTTGACAGGCGCAGTCTGGCGGAGCAAGATCAGGCCTAAATGACGTTATTCCCTCATTTCAAGACATCATGCGTAGAATCGGCTTTTTGGTGTTTCCGGGCTGCAGCTTGCTGGATTTCACCGGCCCGCTGACGGCCTTCGACGTCGCCAACCGGCTGGCGCCGCAACCGGCCTACCGCATCGACGTACTGTCGGAAGGCGGTACGCAGGTGCAGAGCGCGCCCGGCCTGGTCATGCAGACGCAGGGCCTGGACGATCCGGCCTTTGACACGCTCGTCATCTCGGGTGGCAACGGCCCGCGCGAGGATGCCTTCTCCCCCAGGTTGATTGCCTTCGTGCAGGAGGCGGCACAGCATTCGCGGCGCATGACCAGCGTGTGCTCCGGAGCGTTTGCACTGGCGGCGGCGGGGCTGCTGGACGGCCGCCGCGCCACCACGCACTGGCGCATGGCCGCGTTGCTGCAGCGGCGCTATCCGCAAGTGCACGTGCAGAGCGACCACATCTTCATCCACGATGGGCCGGTGTGGACGTCGGCCGGCATCTCGTCAGGCATTGATCTGGCGCTGGCGCTGATCGAAGAGGATCTGGGCGTCGACGTATCCCGTGCCGTGGCGCGCGAGCTGGTGGTGTATCACCGGCGACCGGGCGGGCAGTCGCAGTTCTCGGCGCTGCTGGAGTTGGACCCCGCATCGAGCCGCATCGCGCGTGCGTTGAGCTATGCGCGCGATCACCTGCACGAGACACTGGACGTGGACCGCCTGGCCGAAGTCGCGCACCTGAGCCGCCGCCAATTCGATCGCGCTTTCGCGGCCGAGACCGGCCAGACGCCCGCCAAGGCTGTCGAAAAGCTGCGCGCGGAGGCCGCCCGCCCCCGCGTGGAAGCCGGTGATGAATCCCTGGAACAGGTGGCCCGCGCGGTGGGCTTTACCGACCCCGAACGCATGCGGCGTGCGTTCATCCGCGTGTTCGGGCAGCCGCCGCAGTCGGTACGGCGCTCGGGTCGGTCAGGGCGGGCACAGTTGGCAGCGTGAGACGCGCGCATGCGGCAAACCCGCTACCCTAGCGGTCCAGATTCAAGATCCACGCCTCTTGCCCGCACATGTCCACCGATACCGCCCTGCCCCTGCTCTATAGCTACCGCCGCTGCCCGTACGCGATGCGTGCCCGTCTGGCGATGCTGCAGGCCAATCGGCGCTTCCGGACGTTCGAAATCGTCATGCGCGACAAGCCGGCCGAACTGCTGGCGCTGTCGCCCAAGGGCACCGTGCCCGTCCTGCATCTGCCCGATGGCGGTGTGCTCGAAGAAAGCTGGGACATCATGCGCTGGGCGCTCGAATCGCCCGACACGCAAGGCTGGTGGAGCCGCGCCCAAACGGACGCCAACCTGCACCTGGTGCGCACCAACGACGGCGACTTCAAGCGCCACCTGGATCGCTACAAATACCCGGACCGCTACCCGAAAGACGGACAACCACGCGAGGCCGTGCGCGCGCAGGCGGTCGCCACGTTGCTGACGCCGCTGGAGGCAAGACTGCAAGGTCAGCACTATCTTGGAGGCGCGGCCCCATGCGCCACCGATCTGGCGATCTTCCCGTTCGTGCGCCAGTTTGCAGCGGTGGAGCCGGACTGGTTTGCAAGCCAGACATTGCCCGCCGTACAAAACTGGCTGGCAGGCTGGCTGAGCAGCCGCCTGTTTGAAGTCTGCATGACGAAACAGCCCGTGCAGGCCGTTGCGGTGTTTCCCGAGTTTCAGCCCGTTGTCTAACTAAAGGAGATGTTCACGGCCATGAATGAGACACAGGATGTGGCACCAGACAGCACAGCAGCACGGGTCGCCTTGTGGCGCGCGCTGCATGTCCAGATCGACGCGCCCCCGCATGTACTGGAAGACGAAGTCGGCCTGAAGCTGCTGGCGCCCGAAACAGGCTGGCAACAGCGCGGTGACATGGACCCGCAGTTCACGCGACCCTTCCGCGCCTCCATCGTGGCCCGTGCGCGCTTTATCGAGGACCTGGTGATCGAGCAGGCAGCTCGGGGGTTAAGCCAATATGTCATCCTCGGCGCTGGGCTGGACAGCTTTGCGCAACGCAGGCCGGACATTGCCGCCAGCCTCAAGATCTTCGAAGTCGATCAACCCAATCCGCAGGCATGGAAGCGCCAGCGTCTGGTCGAATCGGGCTTGGGCATCCCGGACTGGCTGCGCTTCGTGCCGGTCGATTTCGAGGCGGGTGGGTCCTGGCAGGCGGGTCTTGCCGCGGCCGGTTTTGATCGCAGCAAGCCGGCCATCGTGGTCTCAACCGGCGTCAGCATGTATCTCACCAAGGCAGCGAACGAGGCCACGCTGCGCGAGGTGGCCGCGCTCGCGCCAGGATCGATGCTCGCCATGACGTTCCTGCTGCCGCTGGAGATGGCGGACCCCGAGGTACGCCCCGGGCTGGAGATGGCCGAAAAGGGTGCACGCGCGAGCGGCACGCCCTTCATCAGCTTCTTCACGCCACCGGAAATCCAGGCGCTGGCGCGGCAAACCGGCTTTCGCGAAGCCCAGCATGTCTCGGCAGCGGAGTTGACCGAGCGCTACTTTGCAGGCCGGGCCGATGGCCTTCGCCCGCCGAGCAACGCGGAGGAGCTGCTGGTCGCGACGGCATAGCGCTCAGTGGGTGCGTGGCAGATCACCGTTCACGCACCGGCCCAGGCAGCGCCTTCAGGCCGATCCACAGCACACCGATCACCACGTTGACGGGCACGCTCAGCGCGCTGGGCACATAGAACAACGCAGAGAGGCCGGGGGTCTTGAGCCCCAGCTCGGCCACCCCGCCCAAAGCGTAGAAAAACAGCCCGCACCAGAGCCATCGTCGCATGTAGGGCAGCAACCAATGCGCGTGTGCCTGGTTGAAACGCCAGGCCGCGGAGCGCTCGAACAGATTGCCGTGGCTGGCATCCTTGAACAGCCAGCCGAAGAAGAAGTAGCGGTACAGCAGGGTGCGAAAGGGGAGCAAAGCGAGCTCTTGCATGATGACTCCTTCAGCCGCGCAAGCCCGGTTCCTGGCTGGCCCGAACGCGTTGTCGTCTCATGCTGTGCCGCAAGCGTCACCGGGGCGCCGCACCGGCCCGATGTCATCCAGCGTATCAAGGAATCGGCATGTTGAAAGCCAATTCGATAGGCCAGCGGACCTTGCCCCAACGGGGTGCGACGCGCGCCCACCCCGTGCCCGGTCATCCGCGCGGCGGAATGCGCCGCCATGTGACGACCACGGCCATCAGGAACGCTACATAGCTGACGGCGAACACCCAAGGCGGCAGATCGTAGTAGAGCCAGGCGCTCACCCAGTGCTGAACAAAACCGCGTGAACCGGCCGCCCCCGTGCGCAGCCGGTCCTCCAGCACGGTGAGCGGGCACGGTATATCGACAACGGCCAATGTCGCGACGACGCCGATCGCCACCAGATGCATCAGCCGGAACACGCGGTTGCGCGCCCAACCGCGCTTGAACGCCGCGCCTATCCAGATCGCGATCAACCCGGCGACGATGAACAAGACAAGCAGCGCATGCAGCACGAGCACCGCGTCAGCCAACCCCGTCATGGTGTCCGGGCCTCCTTGCGTTCAGCAGCGCAAGTTTGGCTCCAAAACCGGGGCGTCGTCACGCCCCCTTTTTGTTGGGTCTGCTCAGCTTGCCAGCTTCTTGAACGTCTCCAGCACCGCGTCGCCCTTGAACGGCTTGACGATCCAGCCTTTCACGCCTGCAGCCTTGCCGCGATCCTTCATGGCGGGGCTGCTTTCAGTCGTGAGCATGATGACGTTGACGGTCTTGTTGCCCAGCTCGCCGCGCACCTTCTCGACCATGGTCAGGCCGTCCATGTTGGGCATGTTCACGTCGCTGATGACGAGCTTGATGCCGGGGTTGGCCTTGATCTTTGCCAGGCCGTCCTTGCCGTCCACGGCCGTATCGACGGCCAGGCCGTTCTTCTTCAGGAATCCGGCCACCTCGTCGCGCACGGTGCTCGAATCATCGACAACCAAGATCTTGGTCATGAGTCTGTCCTCGTTGTTCGTCAAAACAGTTCCAATTCGCCGCTGGATTCCACCTCGTCGCTCACGTCGGCGACGAAGTCCAGCGGCGCATCGGCACAAACACACACGGTTGCGGCCACCCGCACCGCATCGTTGATCGTGACCGCGTAGGCGGCCAGATACGTGGGCTTGAGTGCATCCAGGTACGGCAGGCAGCGTGCGCTCACCACATAGGGCGTCGACATGCCCAGGTCGGGACACACCTGCAGCAGCTCCTGGTTCACCGCCCCACAGCACAGGTTGCCGAGCTCAAGACAGGCCTCTTCGAATGAGCGGCCTGAGCCTTCGCCCGTGTAGTACGCCTGCGTGTCGGCTCCGTCGTCAAAACGCAGCACCAGCAGCAGACGGAAGGCGATGGAGGAAATGGTCAGGATCAGGGCCTGATCGCCCTTGATGGCATCGCCCTGACCTGCCGTGACGATGTTGCAGGTGTCCTCTGCATGCAGCGCGAGCCGGGAGCGCGCGGCCTTGCGGAAAATGCGGTCGAAGCTGTCTTGCGCGTTGCTGCTGATCACTTCTGCCCTGCCTAATGAAGCTGAGATTGAAACCGGCTGGCCAGCGCCTCGACGCTTGACAGCGACGCGGTGATCATCTTGCCGCCGGCCTGGATGTCCTGGAACGTGGCGGTGGTGGTCAGATCGTTGAGGTGCAGGCTGTTGCGGTAGCTCTTGGAGAGTTCTTCCGAACGGGCCGCAAGCGAGCGCACCTCGCTGGCGACCACGGCAAACCCGCGCCCGGCCTGGCCCGCGCGTGCCGCTTCAATGGATGCGTTGAGCGAGACGATCACCACATGCCGCACGATCGACTGCAACTCCTGATTCTTGGCATGCATGTCGTGGTTCTGCTCCATGAGCGAGATCATCTGCTCGTGCCAGCGCTCGAAGGTCAGTGCCAGGCCGCGCAGGCGTGCCGCTTCTTCGGCAATCTGGCGAGCGCGGTTTGCCCACTGGTCCTTGTCGTCAGTGGCCGTCTTCAGCTCGCTACGCAGTTGCTCGGTGGCTTCCGACTGTTTGGCAGCAGTGTCCTGCATCTGCGCGATGGTGGCTTCCAGCGTCTGCACTTCCCGCCTGCCCGCCTCCACCAACGATGCCTGCTTCGCAAGGTCAGCCGACAGCCCGACGATACGACGCTCGGCATCATCCAGTGCATGCACTACCGTATTCACCCGGCGCTGTTGAGCCATCCACGCCAGCACGCCAAACACCAATCCGCCCGCCAGCACGGCCAGAACAATCGACCCCATCACGACGCTTCCTTATCCATGTCCATGTGCGCTTCCGGCTGGCCGCCAAGCGCAGCGCTCACGCTGTCCACCGCGAAACGCTCGGGCAGGCAGACCACGGTCTGGAACTGGCGGAACGCGGCTCCGTTGAGGTCGTCGGTAAAGCGCAGTTCGATGCGGCCTTGTTCGCGCTTGAGGAATTCCACCACCGCATCCATGCCGACACCGCGCCCGGACACCTCCGTAACGGTCTCGGCGGTCGAGAAGCCGGGGCGGAAGATGAACTGCGCGATGTCTTCGTCGCTCGGGCGTTCATCGGCGCCAATCCAGCCGCGCTCGACGGCAATGCCGCGGATGCGATCGAGCGCCAGGCCGCGGCCGTCATCGCACAGCGTGATCTGCAGCATGCCCTGGTCGACACCGACTTCGATGTCGATCGCGCCTGCGGCCGGCTTGCCCTGCGCGGTGCGCGCGTCGGCCGTTTCAATGCCGTGGTCGATGGCGTTGCGCAGCAGGTGCATGAACACGTTCTGCAGAATCTCGCGCGCTTCGGTGCGCACGCGGTAGCCGTTGTCGTCGATGCGCACGGCTGCGGGCGCCTTGCCCAGCTCCTTCGCCAGCGACGGCAGCGATTGCAGCGCACCGGAAAGCAATTCACCCACGCTCTCGCTGCCAAGCAGGCGCAGCAACTGATAGACGGAATCCCGCATCGACACCAGTTCGTACAGGCTGCCGGGGTTGGCCGACTCCAGCAGGCGCAGGCTTTCCTGGATGCGTGCCATGGCATCGGGCGTGGTCTGCCCGATGCCGCCCATGCCGCCCTCGGCACCCTTGCGACCGAGGCTGACCTCGTTGATGCGGGCGTAGTTCTCGATGGCCTCGCGCACGCGGGTCAGTTCGGCCATCAGCCAGTCCTGGTCCCAGGTGTGCTCGGTGCCGGGCTCGCGCAGCGCGTGGTAAGTCTGCTCGGTCTCGTGCACGACGTTGGTCAGGTACTGCAGGTTGTACGTGCGCGCATTGCCCTTGATGGTGTGCATGTTGCGGAACAGCGCTGCGATGGCCGCGCTGTCGGCTTGCGAATACTGGCGGATGATGCGCTCGTTCTCGTGCACGAAGCCGGTCGAGCTATCGATGAAGTGCTGGAACTTCTCCTGGCTCACCGCCAGGATCTCGCCGATGATATCCAGGTTGCGGCGCTGCTCGCTGGCCTCCGCCGCAAGCTTGCGCAGCTCGGTCACGTCGCGCACGCACAGCATCAGGCGCAGGACGGTGTCGCTCTCATCGGTGATGGCCGACCACGACAGATCCAGCGTCTTCACGCGGCCGTCCGGCATGCGCTTCTCGACTTCGCTTGCCAGCAGGTGCTGGTTGAAGGCGAAGTTGATGATGTCCTGCCCCAGGCAGGCATCGACCGCCGCTTCCACTTGCGACAGCGCATCGGCACCCAGGTTGGTGTCGGCAAACACCAGTTCCATCAGGCTGCGGCCAGCGATGTCCTGCGTCTCGAAAATCGATTCGAGATAGATCGAATACTCCTCATGCACGCGGCTGCCGTCCACCACGGTCAGGATGCCCTGCTGCATGTTCTGCAACATGGCTTGGATGTCGGCAGTCTTCTGCTTGAGCAGCGCGGCGTTCTCCTGGATCTTTTCGATCATCTGGTTGAACGCGACCACCGAGCGACCGATCTCATCCATGCGGCCCACCGGCACGCGGCGCGTGAAGTCCTGGCTGGCGGCAATCTCGCTCATCTCGGCCTGCATGCGCGTGAGCGGCCGGGTGATCTGGCGATACAGCAGCATGCCGATCGCGGTCAGCAGCACGATGGCCACGCCGCTCACCCCGCCGATGGCGGTGGCCGTGGTGGCGAGCTTGCCGTTGAGCACCGTGATGGCGTCGTCCTTCTCGCGGTTCTTTTCGATGCGCAGCGTCTCGACGATCTTTTCCAGCACATCGCGATAACTGGCCACATTGGCAAACAGGAAGGCTTGGGCAAGCTCGCTCTTGCCTGCCAGCTTCATGTCGATGGTTTGTGCAATCGCATCGAAGTAGTTGTCGACGCTCTCCTTGGCCTGCGCAACGAGCCCTTCCTGCGCATGGCTGTTGGCACGCTTGGCCTGCAGCGCCAGAGCGGCCTGCAGGTTGGCTTCCTTGGTCTTCAGGTCGTCCTTGGCCTGCGTGACGATGTTGCCGTCGGGTGCATAGACCAGCACCATCGTCGCCAACTGCACGTCCTTGACGAGCGAAACCAGGTCAGCAGACGCGAGGGCACTCGGCACAACGCCTTCGGTCACCTGCCGGACCTCCGACGCACTGCTGCGGGTCTGGTAGACCGCATAGCCACCAATGGCCGCCAGCGCCACGAACATCAGCACCACCAGCAATGTAATGCGATGACGAATCGTCATTTGAAATTCTCTCGGTCAAATTGCCGCCCCCTTCAAAAGAGGGGTATTCATCCATATCTGCCTTGCACATCGGAGGCGCAATTATTGAAGGCGAAAGATGACCAATCGATGACTATCCCTTTGAAAATTCCGGCATTGCAATATTGAGTCGCCACATGCAAGCACAAAGCCGCACACGCGCGCACCAACTGGGTTCGCGGCCAAACGTGTGCGCACCCTTCTCAAGTGGGGAATCGCTTCAGGATGGCTCAAGTTTTTTTCTGGCGTGCCGTTAAATAAATGTCCGCTCTTTTATATTGATTTTGCGGATCATTATTTTTTCCGCAATTCAAATTGCGGAAAAAGATCATTTCCCAGTTTCCTGGCGCCCGACTAACGTGGCATTGGCCTGAATAGGCCGGGTCTCGCCCATAAAAGAAAGGCGAACCGGCCTTGCCCGATCAGCGGTGCACCGAAGCCTTGTTCAACTTGGCAGCGGCTTGAATCAGCGCCTTGAGCGCCTTCTCGTTCAGCTTGCCTCCCTCGCGGATGTCGATGGCGCGCCGGGTGTTGCCTTCAAGGCTGGAGTTGAACAGCCCGGATGGGTCCGGCAGCGAGGCCCCTTTGGCGAACGTCAACTTGACCGTTTGCTTGTAGGTCTCTCCGGTGCAGAGGATGCCACCCAGTGACCAGACGGGGACGCTCCATTTCCATTCTTCGACCACGTCGGGCTCCGCCTCCCGGATCAGCACACGAATCCGTGCAAGCATGGCGCCGCGCCAGTCGCCGAGTTCTTTGATTCTGGCGTCGATCTGTTCGGACGCGGAGACTTCGCCTTCGGATGGGGTCTTCCTCATGTCACCTCTCTCGCTGAGTTGGGGATCGCACGCCTGGTGGTGTTTGGTGTTGCGGCGGGTTGCAGCAGCGTTTCGATGTCTGCTCGCGCATTGTAGGCAGGTGTGCAACCGTTCAACAGGGGCGCCAGAAACCCAGGCCGCGCCTGAACGGATACCATACGGCCGCACATGGCCCCACACCCCGGCGCCCTGACCCATCAACGGAGTAACTTCAGTGATTCAACCGCGCAACATCTTCAAGGACAACCTCGCTCAACTACCTGCCATTGACAGCATCGAGCGCATCGATCTGGTCGACGGCAACGGCGGCGTGGTGGCAGACATCGAGAACAAACCGGGCAAGCAGGGTTCGCTGGCGGTGTATCACTACCTGCAGCAAGCGTTCGGCCAGCTTGACGCCAAGGCGGCCGAGCACGGTCTGGCGGTGTTTGCGGAACATACGGCCGATGCGCGCAACCGCCCGGGCGCGCACCCGAACGTCGACCGCCTGCTTGCCATCGCGGCTGGTGGCGAGGCGCTGCGCATCAACGTGATCCCCAAGGCCTGAGCGGCCACGGCGCTACTAGCGTGGCATGCGTTCAGCCATCCATTTTCGGTAACGCCGCGTCTGGCAAGACGTGACCCACTGCTGCAAAAGCAATGCCCTGAGCGGGGAGACGCGCGGGTCCGCACCGCGCCCTTCGCTCAGCCGCTTGAGCTGAAATTTGACGACCGCCATGTTGGCCAGCGAGCCCAGCACCTTGTTCTTCCAAGTGATCGGACGCAGCGCCGGGGCGTTGTTCTTGCCGGCGTGCCAGTCGCGCGGCAGGTTCGGATCGATGGAGAGCGCGGTGGCAATGCCGACCATGGCGATACCGCTGTCGACCACCTGCTCCGCCACGGCCCGGCGCCGAATGCCGCCCGTCACCATCAGCGGCATGCGCGCGACGGCCGCGATGTCGCGCGCGAACTCCAGAAAGTAAGCCTCCCGGGCCAGCGTACGTCCATCGCGCGCCTGCCCCTGCATCGCCGGGGCTTCATAGCTCCCGCCTGACAGCTCCACCAGATCCGCGCCCAGCGGATTGAGCATCTCCACCACGCGCTTTGCATCGTCTGGGCTGAAGCCGCCGCGCTGGAAGTCGGCCGAGTTCAGCTTGACGGCCACTGCAAACCCGGGCGACACCGCGCTTCGCACGGACCGCACGATGTCGAGCAGCAAGCGCGCGCGGTTCTCGATCGGCCCGCCCCACTGGTCCTGACGCTTGTTCGTGATCGGCGACAGGAACTGGCTCAACAGGTAACCGTGCGCTGCGTGAATCTCCACGCCGGTGAAGCCACTCCGCTCAGCCAGCACCGCCGCCCGCGTAAAGCGCTGCTGCACCTCGGCGATGTCGCTGTGCGTCATTTCCTTCGGCACCGGAAACTGCTTGGACAGCGCACCCAGATCCATCGGCACGGCGGACGGCGCCAGCGTGGTCTGGCCCAATGCCGCTTGCATCTGGCGCCCAGGGTGGTTGATCTGCATCCAGGCTTGGGCGCCGTGGGCCCGCGCAATCTGCGCCCAGCGTCGGAAGCGGTCCAGATGTGTGTCGTCTTCCAGCACCACGCCATTCGGCCCGGTCATGGCGCGGCGGTCCACCATCACGTTGCCCGTCAGGATCAGGCCGGCCTTGCCTTTGGCCCAGGCGTCATACAGGCGCAGGAGCGCGTCGGACGGTGCGTGGTCCGCATCGGCCATGTTCTCTTCCATGGCGGCTTTGGCCAGACGGCTGGGGATCACCGCGCCGTTGGGCAGGACAAGGGGCGAAAACAGCTTCATAAGGGGCTTCCTGGTTTGACGCACCCTTACCCTAAGCTTAAAGTCAACTTTAATGTCAAGACCCGAAAGCACTCACATGAAGATTGGAGAACTCGCGCAGCGAAGCGGCGTGGCCGCCTCACGCATCCGGTTTTACGAGGCCAACGGGCTGCTCCAGCCCGCGCAGCGGCAAGCCAATGGCTACCGCGAATACACGGCGGACACACTGACCCGGCTGGAGATCATCCTGTGCGCGCAGGGTGCCGGATTCTCGCTGGAGGAAATCCGCGCCATGCTGCCGCCGGATCTCGACAAGTGGCCGCATGACGAACTCCTCCTGGCGCTGCGCCGCAAGATCGGCGAGATCGAATTGCTGGAACAGCGGCTCGCGCAGAGCAAGCACCACCTGATCGTGCTCGTGGGCGAGATCGAGAACCGCGTTGAGGGTGAAGACTGCACGGACAGGACCAAGCGCTTGCTGGGCAAGGTGCATCAGGCTGCAGAGGAACAGCCTGTGCGGCGCGCAAGAATGCGCGCTTAGCCATCCCGCCCAAGGCGCCCCCGATTGTCAGCCAAGGGCACGCGGCGTAGCATGGGGAGGCCCTTTTTCGGGAGGCACGCCATGTCTGCCCAACACGAAGAAAAGGTCCGCCAGCACATGGCGGACGCGGTGGCCCTCGCACGCGGACGTGCGCCCGATATTGCCGCGCTGTTCGAGCTGTACCTGCGGCATTACTACGGGCTGGCCGACCCCGAAGATGTCATCTCGCGCAGCGTGGCCGATCTGTACGGCGCTGCGATGGCGCACTGGCAGCTTGGGGCGAAGTTCGTGCCCGGGCAACCGCGCGTGCGCATCTACAACCCGAGCCTTGAACAGCACGGCTGGTACTGCGGCCACACGGTGGTCGAGATCGTCAACGACGACATGCCGTTCCTGTTCGACTCCGTGACCATGGAGATCAACCGGCAGGGGCTCGCGCTGCATTCGGCATTTCATCCGGTCTATCGCATGCAGCGCGATACAACCGGCACGCGCGTGGCCGTGGAAGCCGGTGGCGGCATGCCGGCGCTCACGGGCGAGCTTGCACATGAAGGGCCGGACGCGCACGCCGAGGCAAACAACGGGACCAACGGCAAGACCAACGGAGACGCGCGCTACGAGTCGTATATCCACATCGAGGTCGATCGCTTCTCCGAACCGCAGCGCATGCAGGCCCTGCACGACGGGCTGGTGCGTGTGCTGGGCGACGTGCGCGCGGCGGTGGAAGACTGGAAGCCGATGCAGGCCATGGTTCAGACCGCCATCGATTCACTCAGCACGCGCGCCGCGCAATCCTCTGCCGGCGAAGCCGAGCGCGCAGAGATTGCCGAAACACAAGCCTTTCTGGCCTGGATGCTGGAGCGGCATTTCACATTCCTTGGCTATCGCGACTACGCCCTCGTCATCCAGGACGATGGTCACTTCCTGCAGGGCATGCCGGGTACCGGGCTGGGCGTGCTGCGCGAGGCGAGGCGCGACCCGACCACCCCCGACATCTCCAAGCTCGCCCCGGGTGCCGCTCAGATCATCGACGCGCCGGAACCGATCTTCCTGACCAAGGCCAACTCGCGCGCAACCGTGCACCGCCCAGGCTACCTAGACTACGTCGGGATCAAGCTGTTCGATGCCGAGGGCCGCGTGTGCGGCCAGCGACGTTTCCTGGGTCTGTACACGTCCAACGTCTACATGGTGCCGACCGAGGACATTCCGCTGGTGCGGCGCAAGGTCGCCAGCGTGATCCAGCGCACGGGCTTCCTGCCCAACGGGCACTTGGCCAAGACGCTGGAAACCATCCTCGAACAATACCCGCGCGACGAACTCTTCCAGATCGACAATGCGTCGCTGCACGACATCGCGCTGGGCATCCTGCGGCTGCAGGAACGGCAACGCACGCGGCTGTTCGTGCGCCGCGACCCCTTTGATCGCTTCGTGTCGTGTCTTGTGTTCGTGCCGCGCGAGAAATTCAACACCGACCTGCGCGTGCGCATCCAAGGGCTGTTGCAAACCGCGTACAACGGTACCTCCGTCGAGTTCACGCCGCTGCTGTCGGAATCGATGCTGGCGCGCATCCACATTACCGTGCGCACGCAGTCGGGCAACGTGCCCGAGGTGGATGTGGCCGAACTGGAAGAACGCATCGTGCTGGCCGCGCGGCGCTGGCAGGACGACCTGGCCGATGCGCTGCTTGAACGCGGCGGCGAAGAACACGGCAACCGCCTGCTGCGCCGCTACGGAGATGCCTTCCCCGCCGGCTTCCGGGAAGACTACGCGGCGCGCCTGGCCGTGCGCGACATCGAACTGATGGAGCCGCTGCTTGCACCGGAAACCGCTGCCGATGGTGCACTCACGATGCAGCTCTATCGGCCGCTCGAAGCCCCCCCCGGCGCACTGCGCTTCAAGATCTACCGCGCCGGTCAGCCGACCTCGCTCTCGCGCAGCCTGCCGATGCTTGAACATCTTGGCGTGCGTGTCAACGAAGAGCGGCCCTACTGCATCGAGCCGGCCGACGCCGCACCGATCTGGATGCACGACTTCGGCATGGTCACGATAGACGGCAGCGACGTCGATCTCGACGAGGCCCGCGGGCGCTTCGAAGACGCCTTCGCAAGCATCTGGAACGGCGAACTGGAGAACGATGATCTCAACCGGCTGGTGCTGCTGGCGGGGCTGACCTGGCGCGAGGTGCGCATCCTGCGCGCGTATGCACGCTACATTCGCCAGATCGGTTCGACGTTCAGCAACGCGTATATGGAAAGCGCACTGACCGGCAATCCGTCGATCGCGCGGGCACTGGTGCATCTGTTCCTGGTGCGCTTCGACCCGGCGCTCGACGCTGCGGAGCGCACGCACAGCAGCGACACGCTGCGCGCACAGATTGCCGATGCGCTGGAAGAGGTGCCGAACCTGGACGAAGACCGCATCCTGCGCCAATTCCTCGGCGTGATCGAAGCCACCCTGCGCACCAACTACTTCCAGAGCGCGGAGAAGAGACAAGAAGAAAGACAGGAGCAGGGGCAATCCAGGCCGTACCTGTCGTTCAAGTTCGACCCCAGCCGCGTACCGGGCCTGCCCGAGCCCAAGCCGATGTTCGAGATCTGGGTGTACTCGTCGCGCGTGGAGGGCGTGCATCTGCGCGGCGGCAAAGTGGCGCGCGGCGGGCTGCGCTGGTCCGACCGGCGCGAGGATTTCCGCACCGAGGTGCTCGGGCTGGTCAAGGCGCAGATGGTCAAGAACACCGTCATCGTGCCGGTCGGCTCCAAGGGCGGCTTCATCGTCAAGCAGCCTCCCGCGGCGGGCGACCGCGATGCGGTTCTGGCCGAAGGCGTGGCTTGCTACCAGACCTTCCTGCGTGGCCTGCTGGACCTGACCGACAACTACGTCGACGGCCGCCTGGTGCCACCGCGCGATGTGGTGCGCTACGACGGTGACGACCCCTACCTGGTAGTAGCCGCCGACAAGGGCACGGCCACGTTCTCGGATTACGCCAACGCCATCTCGGCCGAATACGGCTTCTGGTTGGGTGACGCCTTCGCCTCGGGTGGTTCGGTCGGCTACGACCACAAGAAGATGGCCATCACCGCGCGCGGTGCATGGGAATCGGTCAAGCGGCATTTCAGCGAGATGGGCGTCGATACGCAGTCGCAAGACTTCACCGTGGTCGGCGTCGGCGACATGTCGGGCGATGTGTTCGGCAACGGCATGCTGCTCTCGCGCCATATCCGCCTGCTGGCGGCGTTCGACCATCGACATGTCTTTCTCGACCCGTCGCCAGATGCCGCCACGAGTTTTGCCGAGCGCGAGCGCCTGTTCAATCTGCCGCGTTCAAGCTGGGCGGATTACGATCGCGCGCTGATCAGCCCGGGCGGCGGGGTGTTCCCACGCACGGCCAAGGCGATCGCGCTCTCGCCCGAAGTGCGCGCCATGCTGGCCGTCACCGTCAGCGAGATGGCGCCAAACGATCTGCTGCACGCCATCCTCAAGGCGCCGGTGGACTTGCTCTACAACGGCGGCATCGGCACCTACATCAAGGCCAGTACCGAAACGCACGCCCAGGTGGGCGACCGCGCCAACGATGGGCTGCGTGTGAACGGCGACGAGCTGCGCTGCAAGGTCGTGGCCGAGGGCGGCAACCTGGGCTGCACGCAGCTCGGCCGCATCGAATATGCGCAGCACGGCGGACGCATCAATACCGATGCCATCGACAATTCGGCCGGCGTCGATTGCTCGGACCACGAGGTCAACATCAAGATCCTGCTGGGGCTGGTGGTGGCTGACGGCGAGATGACGCTCAAGCAGCGCAACACGCTGCTCGCGGAGATGACGGACGAGGTGGGCGAGCTGGTCCTGCTCGACAACTACTTCCAGACGCAGGCGCTCTCGCTCGCGCGCACGCGCACAGCCCAGTGGCTCGACCCCGAGGCACGGCTGATGCGGCACCTGGAGCGCGCCGGGCACCTGAACCGGCTCATCGAATTCCTGCCCGCCGATGATGAAGTCGACATCCGGCGCGCGGCCGGCGGGGGCCTGACCACGCCCGAGCGCGCGGTGCTGATGGCCTACAGCAAGATGTGGCTGTACGACGCGTTGCTGGGCAGCGACCTGCCCGACCAGCCGTTTGTGGCCGATGGCCTGCCCGCATATTTTCCGCGGCCGCTGCAGGCACGTTGCGGCGCGGCGGTACCGCGGCACCCGCTGCGGCGCGAGATCCTGGCGACGATGCACGCCAACGCGCTCGTCAACCGCGCGGGGGTGACGTTCGTGAACCGGCTGGCCGAGGAAACCGGCGCGGAACCAATCGCCGTGGTGTGGGCCAGCCTGGTCGCGCGCGCCGTCTACCGGCTCGACGGCCTCTGGCAGGAAGTCGACGTGCTGGATGCACGGGTGCCGCACGAAACGCAGGCCGCCCTATTCGGCGCGCTCGCTCAATTGCATGAGCGCGCCACGCTCTGGTTCCTGCGCCGGCGGGTGTCCGATGTGCCGGCCACGGTCGAGCGCTTCCGTACGGCGGTCGACGCGCTCAGCGCCGAAGTCGACGGTCTGCAGACGGAAGAATCGGCGCATGCGGCTGCGCAACAGCAGCAGGCGTTCGTCGCTGCGGGTGTGCCCGAAGCCCTGGCGCGTACGGCAGCGGGTGTGCCGGCACGGGTGTCGCTGCTCGACATTGCCGAAGTCGCCACCGCGAGCGGTTGCGACGCTCGGCTTGCCGCACGGGTGTACTTTGCGCTCGACCAACCGCTGAGCTACGGCTGGCTGCTAACCGGCATCCTCGGCTTGCCGACGCAAACCCATTGGCAGATGCTGGCACGCGCGTCCCTGCTCGAAGAACTGACGCAATTGCGCCGCAGGCTCACCAGCTCGGTGCTGCACGATGCGACAGCCAGCGCCAGCGCCGAGGCTTTGGTCGAAACCTGGCGTGCCGCACGGCAGGAAGCGCTGGCGCGCTACCACCGCGTGATTGCCGACCAGGTGGCCGCCGGGTCGGCGGATCTGGCGATGCTGTCGGTGGGGCTCAACGCGTTGTCGGAAGTGGATTCTTGAAGAAAGACGAGCCCCTGCGCAGCATCGACACCGGCTGAGCAGCCGCTCCGGCCCCAAGGCTGACTCTGGCGCGTCAGGATGGCCGCAACTGGTGCGATACCCGCACCCCGGAAATTCAAACCTGCCAGACATGGGCGGTCAAAAGCGATGGGATAAGGATGGCGACTGCGCTCGAACCACAATCGTGGCGAGTGCGGCATACGCCAGCGCCGCTGCCGTTACCTGTTCCGACTTGGTCTCCGGCACGCCGTCCTCACAAATTCAGGACACGCCGCAAGACACGCAGGCGCCGGTGCGCGAGAGCGCTCCGGCCGAAGGCAAACCACCTAGTGAAGATCCGCCGCCGTGCGGCGCCCGCTTGTGCGGACATGCCCGGAAGCCTTGAGAAACACGTACCCCTGGAGCGTGACCCGTGCGTAACAACGGTCGGGACCCTGGCACTCCAACGTCACGAGCTGTCGCTCGATCAGCGCCTCGACATCGGCTCGGTCCAGTTCAGCGGACTCGGCACCATCGTTGACCAGGAGCAGGACGGCAAATTCATGGGGACTCAGCACAGTTGACTCCAGCTTGTTTGGTTGCCACGAACAGAATGTCCGCGACGGTGGGCTTGGTTCACTGACAACTTGAGAACTGCAAGGGCTGGCGGACAACCGAGAGAGCGCCGTGCCTGCTTGCAGGAAAAGAAAGCATAGGCGTGCGTGCCCAACCAATCAAGGCGACGATCGCAAGACCGCGCATGCATCGATTGTGCAGCGCATGATGCGTGCCTCGGGGCGCAGCGCGACACACGTTTGCTGTGCGGGCCTGAGCACGGGCGGCAACGATTGCAATGGCGATGAGCCTGCGTCCTAGTGCTTTCGAGCTAGCGCTTTTGCCTGTTGCGGTAGCGTCGACATAAAAAAGTCCCGGCGATTCTCATCACCGGGGCGTGCGGGCTCAGTACCCGCGCCCTTAACGCGCTGACTCGTCGTCGGCGACGATATTGGCGCGACGTCCAAACCCGTGCAGCGGATCGATGCGCTCCACGCGCTCCAACTCTGCATATGGATCGACCAACTGCGCATGCGTACCGAAAGCATGCAGGCTGCGGCGGCGCTCCGTCGCCCGATCTGCCATCTGTACGGCAGCGCGGCCATGTACCACTGCGTTCACGCTGCCATAGTGGCGCGCCATACCTGGGCGCATCGCAAACGACGGCACCGGTTCCTCTTCCGGTTCCACCCAATCGTTGCGTCCAAGCCGAGCGCGGTAGCCGAAGCGGTGAAAGCCTGCGGCGTCGGCCGTTACCGTATCGACGGCCCGTGCCACCTCACGCGGCTGCGGCGCAGATCCATCGCGATGCACCAGCGACGGCTCGGCGCGATCCGCGCGCTCGACAACGATGACTTCGCTGGCTGTCAGTACCGGTTCCTCCGGGTCGTATTCCGGGCTGCGCATCATTGGCGCGAGCGGCACGCCCGTACCGACAGGCGCCGGGCGTCCAGTCCATTCCTGCCAGGAGCGCACGTGCGTGATGTCGCCGTCGTCATCATGGTCGACCACCAGCAGACGCGTGTTGCGCGGACGCTGCCAGGCGCGCTGCTGCGCTTCCAATGCAGCGCGAGAAGCCGTGACGGACGCAACCGATGTGGGGTTGGCCACGCGCGCGCGCGCCATCTTGCGGCGAATGGCGCGGTCCAGGCGCGACAGAACCATCCACACCACCAGCACCCCGCCCATGCCGGCGATGATGTCGCCGTACAGGCGCAGTTGTTCGAATGGCAGGCCGCTCGGGCCCACGCTGCTGACGGAGTAGCCCACGTACAGCCCCAGCAGCGCCCAGATCGAGATCACGAGAATCGGCCGGAAGATGCGGAACCACAACACGTGATGCACCGTGCCGACGATCCCCTTGTCCGAGAACGACTGTCGGATCGAGTTGCGCGAAACGTCAATGACAAGCATGGTCATGGCGAATTCCCCTGTTGTTGTACGCCCCGGTCGGGGCTGGTCCAGCGGGCACGTGCACGCTCGCGCTGGAAGGCGACGGCCGGAAAGCCGACCACCGTGGTGATGAGGTTGAGAATCCAGAACGCCACCGGATACCAGACGGTATCGATGAAGTAGCGCAGGATGCCATCGTCGTAGCGGCGATCGATATAGCAGCCGATGCCCAGTTGCAGCACGCAGGTAATAAACAGCAGCGTGCCGTGCCAGCGCGGGAAGGCCTCGAAACGCCACTCGGGCGGCATGTCGATAAAGAAGCCCAGCACCGACCACGTGATGACGAACAGCATGTTGTACGCCCACACGACCGACAGCGCGTACTCAATGAAGATCGGCCACATCATCGATTGCCGCAAAGAGAGCATGGCCGGCGCGTACTTGATGAGCGCCTGGATGCCGCCCTTGGCCCAGCGCAGCCGTTGCTTGTACAGGCCGCGAAAGGTCTCGGGCATCAGGATCCACGACAGCGCCCGCGGCTCGTAGCGGATGATCCAGCCGCCCACCTGCAGCTTCCAACTGATGTCGATGTCTTCGGTGAGCATGTCGTTGCTCCAATAACCCACCTCTTCCAGCGCGTGCTTGCGGAACATCACCACCACGCCCGACACCGTCAGCAGACGCCCGTAGATCTGCTGCGTGCGCTTGATGAGCCCCACGATCGACGAGAACTCGCCCACCTGCATGCGCCCCAGCAGCGTGGAACGCGTGCGGATACGCGGGTTGCCCGTGACCGCTCCCATGACCGGGTTCTCCAGCAGGTGGCGGATCATCCAGGCAATGGCATCCACGTCGAGGATGGAATCGCCGTCGATGCACATCAGGTACTCGGCGTCCGTCACCTGCGCGGCGGTGGTCAGCCCGATCGCCTTGCCCTGGTTGGACGACTGGTGGATCACCACGAGCTGCGGGTATTGCGCGGCCAGTTCGTTCAGGCGCTCGCCGGTTCGGTCGGAACTGCCGTCGTTCACGGCGATGATGTCGTAGTTCGGATACCGCATGCGGGCAAGGTGGCTGATCACCTCGCGCACGTTGGCCTCTT
This sequence comes from Ralstonia sp. UBA689, assembly GCF_002298975.1. GTDB lineage: Bacteria > Pseudomonadota > Gammaproteobacteria > Burkholderiales > Burkholderiaceae > Ralstonia. The sequence goes on along the minus strand of NZ_DBMV01000042.1, from coordinate 134,872 downwards.
CGTTGTAGCAAGGCACGATGATGGAGACCTTGGGGTACGACTTCACGCCCAGCAGCGCCAGCGGGTGCCGCACACCCTGCGTGCCGCGCTCGAGCAGGAAGAAATGCAGCAGCCCCCCGATCATCCAGAAATACGACATGAAGAACGGGTAGTAGAAGACGAAACCGGAGATCCAGCGTTTGGCGAACAGCGGGTCCATGTCAGCCTCCCGCCTTGTTGGTCGCTGCCGGATTGGCCGCCTCGGTCGCAACCGCCTTCGGGTCCTTCGCAGCGCTCGGCGGCTGGCCCTGGCGAAGTTGAGGTGCCGCGCTGTTGAGCTTTTCAACGCTGGGCGTTGTGCTGCGCGTCTCGATGTAGTTCTTGAGCGACATCACATCGCGCAGCACCTCCGTGTCGGGCCGCCCGGCCAGGAAGTCGTCCGGGTAGTAGCCGTAGTTGAGGGCCCCAGCGGTGCGCAGGCGACGCATCTGGTCACGCAGCTCGGCCGTCGGGATCGGCTTGCTCTGGTTACGCCAGTCCACGGCTTGCAACTCGAAGATGGTCTTCTTCAAGCCGTCCTTGTGCTTGCTCACGGCCGCCGTCAGCTTCTTCATCCAGTCCTTCGGGTCTTTGGCCTCTTCCATGTAGGGCATGGCCTCAAGCGCGACGTAGTCGTACGCCTCCAGGAAGTCGTCGAAATTCTGCGCGGTCCACGCCTCGGATTTCGGGTCAAGAACAGGGTTGGCGAAGATGTTGCGCGCGGTCAGCATGTCGCGGCCGTTCTGGTAGCCCTGCGCCACGGCGGTCAGCTCGTGCGTGAGGGCGATCAGGGCGGCGGTCTTGGCGCGCGTCCACTTCTGCATCAACTCGGGCGACTGGCGGATCTGGTTGATGTCGCCCGGCAGGCCCATGCCCGCATAGGCCTTGAGTGCGGCGGGGCTGGCGTCTTCATAGTCGTCGAGCACACCGTCATCGTGGAAGAGGATGCCGTCGATGATGGAATTCTTTGCCAGGTCTTCGTAGATATCTCGGATCACCTGGCGTGCCTGTGGGTCGAACGGTGACAACCGCGGCGGCTTGGCCGTGCCCGGCTTCTGCGGCGCGCCCGGCACCGCCTGCACCAGGTGCGTGGCGGCCGGATTGTTGGCGGGTAGCTTGAACGACAGCATCGGCAACCATGCGTACACCTCCACCTTGGCGCGCGTCTTCAACTGCCACGACACGCGCGAGAAGAGGTCAGCCCGCATGGGCATGTGCCGGTTCGGAAAGTACACAGACTCCACCGCCCCATTGCCCTTCGGGTCGGCAAAGGCCTGCAGATAGACGACGCGGGGGGCGAGATCTTTGATGCGGTCGATCAGCTTGCCGAGGTTGGCCTCCTGCTGCTTCGGGTCGGGGTCGTAGATGTAGTCCATGTCGACCTGCACGACGCGCTGCACCGGGTTGATCTGGCCGTGGTGCGTGACGGGCTCGCGCAGCGAGCGCTCCAGACTGCCGGTCTCGGTGTCGTAACCCATCAGGCTGCGGCGGATGGCGGTGAGCGGAACGTCGGGCGTGTTCGGACCTGGCTCCAGCGTGAGCATGTACTTCAGGCCCACGTTGGCAGCCTCCTGGTCCAGCATCAGGTTGTGCGCGCCATACGGCCACACCACGGTCTGCACCTTGGCGCCGACGTTCTTCTGGATGATGTCGATACTGCGCTGCAGATCATCGCGCACGCGCTTGCGGAACTCGTCGTCGGTTTCGTAACGGCCCAGCTTGGGCAGGTATAGGTGCGTGCTGGCGGCAGGCATCTCGTTGCCCTGCGGATTGCCGAGCGCCCCATGGTGCATGTCGTGCGTGTGCGTGGCGAACTCCGCCAGGCCCGAAGCCTGCATCTCGCGGATCTGCTGCCAATTCATGAAGAAGTCGCGATCGACGATCTGCTTGTCCGACAGCTTGACCTTCGAGCCCTGCGGCGCGTTGGTCCACTCGGTCACCAGCCCGAACACAGCAGGGAATCGGAACTGCTTGAGCAGCGGAAAGACCTTCGTGTAGTGGCTCTCGTAGCCATCGTCAAAGGTCAGCAGCACCGGCCGCTTGGGCAACGGCTTGCCGCCGTTGCGCGCTTCGCCGATCTGCGCCAGCGTGACGGGGTGGTAGCCGTTCGCCTGCAGCCAACTGAACATGTTGGTGAGCGCCTTGGAGTCGATGGCGAAGGCGTCCGGCAGTGTCTCGAAGCTGGCGCGCAGGTTGTCGCGGATGTCGTGGAAACACAGCACACGGAAAGTCTTGCCGTCATCCGGGTCGGGCTTGGGCAGGAAGTCCACCTGTACGGCTGCAGCCGGACGAACGGCGGCAACCAGCGCCAATGCCGTGATCAAGAACATCCAACTGAAGAATCGTCGCAATGACGGTTGTCGGGGAGCTTTCATGGGCCGCATGGGAATCAAAGGGGAACGTTGAGGTTCAGGTAGATGAACTTGCGGTTTTCGGGCTGGCCGTCGTAGCGATGGCGGCCAAACCCGATGCCGTACGAGATCTGCGCCTTGCGGCTGACCTGCCAGACGTGCTCCAGCCGTGCCTCGACCATGGGGCTCGAACCGAAAGACTGCTCGTTGTACATCCCGCCGGTCAGGTACACGCGCTGCGTGAACGACTTGTCGGCGTAGCGCCAGGGTGTCCATGACCAGATGGCGGTGGCGGTGCCGCTGTAGTCGCGCGACGGGCTGAAGTAATTCAGGTTCGTCATCGTGGCGCTGCTCGTGTCGGCGCCGAACAGCACGCCCAGCGTGTGCCGCGGCGAGGTAAACAACTGCTGGTAATAATTGGCCGCCCAGCGCTGACGCAGGTTGCTGTCGGAATAGCGCGAGACGCCGTACGTCAACGAGGCATAGCGCGTTTCATCCCACGTGTAGCGCACGTTGCCGGACAGCGTCTTGCCCGTCACGCCCACCTGGTAGGCCTTGTACGGCACCTCCAGATCATCAGTGGTGGCCATGCCCGAGACCTTCCAGTGGTCGCTCGGCATCCAGGTGGCATCGACTGTGCCGCCGGTCTTGCCCGCCGAACCAACCGACTGGTGCACTTCGCCGTTGACCTCGACGCCGGTGTCGAACCACTGCACGCCTGCGCCATTGCGCACGCGGCTCTGCGATGTGCCGTCAAAAACAGCGCGCCCTGCGAAGTTGTGGAAGAACAAGCGGTAGTGGTCGGCAAACGGGCTGCTGTACGCCTTTGTATCCACGCCAAACTCGTTGTTGGCGAACACCGAATTGCCCTTGTCGGCCATCGACTGAATGATGAGCTGCGGGCTCTGATAGACATCCAGATCCTTGTTCAGCGCGTGGATCGAGCCGTTCTCGGGAAACCGCTCACCCAGGCCGTTGGCAACGTCCTTGGCGGTCTTCAGGTCGTCCACCGCCAGCGATGCGCGCCCGTAGCCCGACACCACGCTCAGATCGTCCGGGTGCTCGGCCAGCGCGGTCTTGTACATCTCGCGCGAGCGGTAGGGCTCGGCCTGCACCATCGCGCCGTCGGCACGCGCGCTCACCAGCGAGGCGGCGAACGGTGCCTCGTGCCGCCACTTGTCCAGCTCGGCAATGCCCTGGTGCACGTGCCCCGTCAGGATCGTGTACTGCGCTTCCATCCGTTTGACACGCGTGTAGTCGGGGTTGGGCGTGCCGGCTTCCGGCGCCAGGCGTACGTATTCCGGGTTGTCGGCCTTCATCTTGTCGATCAGCGCGCGGGCCTCTTCAAAACGGCCGGTATCGAGCAAGGCGTAGAAGAGGCCTTCCTGCACATCGCCGGTCTCGATCTCACCCGGGCCGGCATCTTTCAGGGCTTGCGAGTAGGCGGCGGCGGCGCGGTCGGGCGTATCCAGAAACGCATATGCGTCGCCTGCGGCCACGCGCGTGTAGGCAGGCACCTTGCCCGCTTGCGACATCGCCTCGTAGCGCTTGACGGCATCCTTCATGCGCCCGCGCGAAGCCAGCGCCACCACCTCGTCGGCCACGATCTCCTGACGGAAGGCGGCGTTCTCTGGCGTGTCCGGCACCTTCTTGATCAGTGTCTCGATCTCGGCTACGGCCTGGTCGATGATGACGAAGCGCTCCGGGCCGTAGATCGACTTCATCTGCTGGCGGCCCCAGCGGATGCGCTGTGCCGCGGCGGCATGATCGACGTGCCACGACTCGGCCTCGGTAAACCAGTCCGGATGCTCACGCAGATGCTCCTGCGCCAGCGAGGCGGCCCCTTCGCGTGCCTCGCGCAGGACTTCGTCGTGGAACGCGGCACGGTCGCTCGGCATCGGACCGGTGGGGGCGTTTTGCGGCAGGTTGCCCGCCGTGCTGGCGGCCGCGGCATTGGCAGCTTCGGGTGAAACCTGCAACGGCTCAAGCGTGCCCGGGCCTTGAGCGCTCGGGCCGGCAGGTGCCGCAGGTCCAATCGCAGGCGCAGGCGCAGGCGGCGCAGCGTCGGGCGACGTGACGCCTGGCGGCAGGATGACCGTGGGCGACGGTGGGACAGAGGGCTGATCAGGCAGCGCAGGCTGGGCAGGCGGTGGGGCTTCGGCGCCCAACATGGGCGCAGGTGCCGGAGGGGCGGGTTGCTGCGCAATCAGCAACGCATTGGCGGGTGACGCCGGCAGGCCATCGCCACCGCCGATGGCCGTGGCGGGGGCGGACGAGCCGGCGGATAGCGCTGGTGCAACCGCGTCCACTTGCAGTTGTGCGTCGATCAGGCGGCGCGTGGCAGCGTTGGCGGCGTCGTTGGATGCGGCGACCGCAAGCATGGGCGCGCTGCCGACCACCACGACGGTAGCGGCCGCGATCGCGCAGCGGCGCGGGTGCCATTGGGGGTGCCGCTTGTCGGACCCTACGCCGGCCGCGCAGGTGCGACCAGCGGGCTGGCTCCGGAAGGTTGGCTCGTAGGCTGTCATTGTTGTGGCGTCCAGTGAGCGGCACGTGCATCGGCACAGCAGCCGCATTGGGTGGGGAGCAACCTGGGCGTGATCAGCTCAGGCGAGCCGTGCCGTTGGCGATGCGCACGGGCGAGCACATCGGTTTGACCGGAGACAGGCCGCCAAAGGCGCGTGTCATGGCGGCCCAGCGCGATTCGGCACCCGCTTCTGTTCTCACTTCGGCACCACGACCTGGACCGGGCGGCCGGGAAGATGCCATCACCGCATCAACGGCTGGCGCGGCAACACGCGGCACGCTCGTCACCGTCTGGACAAACGGGGCCTCGTCTTGCGATGCATTGGCAAGCGCTGCACCCATGCCCGGCATCTCCAGCGGAATGCCCAGGCGCATGGCGGCGTACACCGCCTCGCTCTTGTTGCGCACGTTCAAGCGCCGATACAGGGTGCAGGCGTGCGTCTTGACGGTGGCTTCCGAAATGCCCAGCAGGCGGCCAACGCCCTTGACCGAATGCCCGCGCGAAAGCAGCACGAGCACCTCGTACTGGCGCAGCGATACATTCAGCCGCTGCGCCGATTCCGACGCATCGAGCGCAAGCATTGGCGCTGCCGCGGAAGCTGCACGCGGCATCAGCGCCGGATACGATTGGCCGCCGGCCAGCACCAGCCGCAGCGTGGCCAGCAGCACTTCGGGCGATTGCGATTTGGCGACATAGGCGTCCACCCCGCACGTCATGGCAACGTGGGCCTCTTCGGCCGACAGGCGAGCGGCAAGCAACACCACGTGACTGGGCTCGCTGCGGGCGATGACTTCGCGCAGTTGGACTACGTCAACCGGTGTGTCGGCCTCACCCAGGCCGATGACCAACAGACCGGCCAGTTCGTCGACGGGTTGCAGTTCACCCGGCTCTCCCGCGGACGGTGCGGGAGCGACGACCTCCAAACCCAGGGTGGGATGCGCGAGCAATTGCGCAAGTCCGGCTCGCAATAACGGATGGTTCTCCAGCAGGACTGCTTTCATGGTTTCCTCGTTTTCTGGTGAAGCGATTCCGGTCACACGCGCAAAAGCCCGAGCAATGCCAGCCGTGGCAGGCATGCACGCATTACACGTATGACCGTCGAAACCCCGGGACCGTCTGAGAGAAGCGCCTTGTCGCTGGCCTGAGGGGCCGGCTTTGAAGAGGCGGGATGCAAATGCCGTTGGTACCGCTCCGGATTCGCTTATTGGAAGAACGTTGTTTGTGTGTGGCGCAAGCGTCTTGCCCACGCTGAGTGACCGCAGGACATGGAGCAAGCATCGGGCCAGGACCGTGCAATGCAACATCTGCTTACACTCCTGGCACAAGACCGGAGAGCGCGAAAGCAGTGGATAGCCCGTACAGCAAAGGCTTGCCAGCCGACGGCGTCGCTTGCCGCACTGCCGCATGCGCACGCCATTTCGGTCACAAAACGGTCACGACCACGCGACAGGTGACGAACACGTGCTCATGCCCTCGGCCGTCGGCTGAACGTTTTTACAACCTGATTTAAAACTTACCGAGCGTGAAGGGGCGGCACCACTCGGCATGCAACGCCGGCGTCGCGGAGGTGACCGATGCGAGACCTGTCAGGACTTGCGACGCATCGCAAACAGAAAGAGGCTATCGATCGCCCCCACCATGAAGATGAGCCCTGCGGCCGCGTGCAGCATCCAGGCGCCATCGGCAAACGGCAGGGGGATCGACGTGTGCGCAATGGCGGTCACCACGCCCGCCACCACCGACATGCGTGTCACCGGCACCCACCATGCGCGCGGGGCAGATGGCGGATCGTCGCGATGGCGCGGTGCCGGATCGGGAGTCGGACGGGACATGCAGCGGAAGCAGAAAGTGGCGGGCATGTTGCATTGTTGGACACAACCGATCCGACCGAAACCGGAAACAGCCCGGCACATTCACCCTATTTCTGCGGGTGCTCAACTGGCGCCGGCGCCGTGAGGCTCCCCTTGCGTTGCCAGGTGCGCGAGGTTCTTCAGCATGTCGGTGGTGATCTCGGCCAGCCCGTACTCGGGCTGCCACCCCCAGTCGCGCCGGGCAACCGAATCGTCGATGGAGTTGGGCCAGCTCGCCGCGATCGCCTGGCGGAAATCCGGCTCGTACGCCACCTCGAACGCCGGACAATGCCGGCGGATTTCAGCCGCAAGTTCTGCCGGCGTAAAGCTCACGCCCGCCAGGTTGTAGCTGCCGCGCTCGGTGATGCGCTCGGCCGGGGCTTCCATCAACTCGATGGTGGCGCGCACGGCATCGGGCATGTACATCATGGGCAGCGCCTCATCGCTGTTCAGGAAGCACGTGTAGCGCTCGCGCTTGACGGCCGAGTAAAAGATGTCGATGGCGTAGTCCGTGGTGCCGCCGCCCGGCGCCGTCTTGTACGAAATCAGCCCCGGATAACGCAAGCTGCGCACGTCAATGCCGTGATGCTCGAAGTACCAGCGGCACCAACCCTCGCCCGCCAGCTTGGAGATGCCGTAGACAGTCTTGGGCTCCATGATCGTGCTCTGCGGCGTGGCGTCGCGCGGCGTGGTGGGGCCGAAGGCGGCAATCGAACTGGGCCAGAAGATGCGCTCAAGGTGGTAGTTGCGCGCGGCCTCCAGCACGTTCAGCAAGCCGTTCATGTTGAGCTGCCAGCCCCAGGTGGGCGACTGCTCGGCGGCAGCGGAAAGCGCTGCCGCCAGGTGGTAGATCTGCGTGATGCCGTGGCGTTCGATCACCTCGCGCAGTTGCCCGCGATCGGTCACGTCGAGCATCTCGTGGCGGATCTGCGGATGACGGCCCTTGGGCACCATATCGCTGGTGACGACATTGCCGGTGCCATAGCGCTCGGCCAGCGCCACGGCCAGCTCGGTGCCCAACTGCCCATTGGCGCCGATGATGAGGATGCGCGGTGCGCTGCTGGCGCCTGGTCCGGTGCTCATCAGATGATCCCCAGTTCCTTGCCTGCCGTCTCGAACGCCTTGAGTGCTGCATCGAGTTGCGCACGCTCATGCACCGCGCTGATCTGCACGCGGATGCGCGCCTGCCCCTTGGGCACCACCGGATAGAAGAAGCCGATCACGTACACGCCCAGCTCCAGCAAGCGTTTGGACAGGTCCTGCGCCTTCTGCGCGTCGTACACCATGATCGGCACGATGGGGTGGTCGCCCGGTTTGATTTCAAAACCGAGTTCGACGATCTTTCGGCGGAAATACAGCGCGCTGTCTTCCAGCTTGTCGCGCAAAGCGGTACCGGCCTCCAGCAGATCGAGCACCTTGATCGACGCCCCGACGATGCACGGCGCCACCGTGTTCGAGAACAGATACGGGCGTGAGCGCTGACGCAGCAGCGCTACCACTTCCTTGCGCGCGCTGGTGAAGCCGCCCGACGCGCCGCCCAAGCCCTTGCCCAGCGTGCCGGTGATGATGTCGATCTTGCCGAACACACCGCGATGCTCGTGCGAGCCGCGCCCGCGCTTGCCCAGGAAACCCGTGGCGTGGCAGTCATCGATACCCAGCAGCGCGCCGAATTCGTCGCAGATGGCGCGGATCTCATCGAGCCGCGCGATGGTGCCGTCCATCGAGAACACGCCATCGGTGAAGACGAGCTTGAAGCGCGCGCCATCTGCATCGGCGGCCTTCAATTGCGCGCGCAGGTCTTCCAGATCGTTGTGCTTATAGCGGAAGCGCTTGGCCTTGCACAGGCGAATGCCGTCGATGATGGACGCGTGGTTCAGTTCATCGCTGATGACGGCATCCTCGGCCCCAAGCAGCGTCTCGAATAACCCACCGTTGGCATCGAACGCCGAGCCGTAGAGAATCGTGTCTTCCGTACCGAGGAACTTCGCCAGCCGCGCCTCCAGCGTCTTGTGCAGATCCTGCGTGCCACAAATAAAGCGCACCGAGCTCAAACCAAAGCCGTGCGAATCCAGCGCCTCATGCGCGGCCTTCAGCACCTCGGGGTGCGACGACAAACCCAGGTAGTTGTTGGCACAGAGGTTGATGACCTCCTTACCGTCTGCCGTGCGGATCACGCTGCCCTGCGGCGAGGTGATGATGCGCTCGGTCTTGTACAGACCGGCCGCTTCGATGGCTTCCAGTTCGTGGCGGATGGCCGCGTAGAAGGCGTCAATCGAAGCGTTGGCTTGCGTTGTCCCCATGGTGCTCCTCCTGTAGACTGCGTTGATCGATATATCGCACAAGTTCTATATATCGAATAATTCGTTCAATTTACAAGACACCCACCGATGGCACAAGCCCCCGCCACCGATCCGCTCACCGACGGCCCGCCGGCTGTTGGCGCCAAGCTGCAAGTGCTGCGTCAGGCACGCAAGCTATCGCTCGACGAGCTGTCGCGCCGCGCTGGCGTTTCCAAGTCGATGCTCTCGCAAGTCGAGCGCAACCTCGCCAACCCGACCGTGGCCGTGTTGTGGCGCCTGGCCACGGCACTGGGCGTGGGGCTGGCGGACTTCCTGTCGCCCGAAGGCGCGGCCGATGCAGCGCCGGCCGTAACCGTCATTCCTGCTCACTCCATCCCAGTCATCAAAAGCCCGGATGGCAAGTGCGAATTGAAGATTCTCGGCCCGGTTGACCTGGCGGCGCGGTTTGAATGGTATGAACTGGCGATCCAGCCGGGCGGTGTGCTGGCGTCGGAACCGCACGAGCTGGGCGCCAAGGAACACTTGTCGGTGCTCAGCGGCACGGTCACCGTGCAGTCAGGCCCGAGCGAGAAGAAGGTGCGGCATGGGGAATCGGCGCGCTATCCGGTGGACGTGCAGCACGCGATCTCGAATGCGGGCAAGACGGTGGCGACGGCGTTGCTGGTGGTGGAGTATGCGCAGTAACGGCGACGTTTGAGGTCGCCTAGGTCGCCCGCAACTGCGGCACCCGCCACACCCTCGGCAGCAGGGCCCCAAGCATCACCCCGCGCAGCGCCATAAAGCCCAGCATCGACAGCCACAGCCCGTGGTTGCCCCACAGCGGCTGCAGCGTGACGGACAGCCCCCAGAACGCGGCAGCGGCCACCGCCATCGTCACCAGCAGTTCACGCGTGCGCGTGGCGCCGATGAACATGCCGTCAAACTGGAAGCCCCACACCGACACCACCGGCAGCAGCGCTGCCCACACCAGGTAGTGGCGTGCGGCCTCGCGCACGGCGGCTTGGTCGGTCAGCCAGCCGATGATGGCTGAACCCGCCAGCGCATAGACCGCCGCAAACAGCCCCGCCCCCAGCACCGACCAGAACGTCGACACGCGGATCGCCATGCGCAGCGCGTGGCGGTCACGCGCGCCCAGGGCGGCGCCCACCAAGGCCTCGGCGGCATGCGCGAAGCCGTCCAGCCCGTAGGCCATGAAGGTCAGGAAGTTGAGTAGCAACGCGTTGGCAGCCAGCACCACGTCGCCCTGCCGCGCGCCGGAATGCGCAAACCAGCCGAATGCCGCCAGCAGGCACAGCGTGCGCAGGAAGATGTCGGTGTTCAGGCCCATCAGCCGGCGCCAGGCATTGCGATCGAGCAGTTCAGCGCGCGTGAGCGACGGCAGATCGAGTGGCCTTTGCAGCCACAGCAGTAGCATGCCCAGCGCAAAACCTGCCATATCGGCCAACGCCGTGGCCGCGCCGATACCGCTCACGCTCATGCCGGCGCCCAGCACCAGACCCAGCACCGCCGCCATATTCACCACGTTGATGAACACCTGCAGCAGCAGCGCCCGCCGCACCTGCTGACGCCCGAGCAATGTGCCGAGCACCACGTAGTTGGCCAGCGCAAACGGTGCCGACCAGATGCGCGCGTGGCAATACACCTCGGCCATGCGCGTGACGGATTCGCTCGCCCCCAGCAGCGCCAGCGTGATGCGGATGGCCGGCCCCTGCAGCACCAGCAGCATCGCTCCGATGGCAAACGCCAACAGCAGCGCGCGCACCACACTCGCCCGCAGCGCCCGTGCATCGCCTGCGCCGTGCGCCTGCGACACCAGCCCCGTGGTGCCCATGCGCAAGAAGCCAAAGCCCCAGAACACGAAGTTGAAGAACACCCCGCCCAGCGCTACCCCACCGATGTATTCCGGCCCCGGCAAGTGCCCCGCCACGGTTGTATCGACCGCCGACAGGATCGGCTGCGTCAGGTTGGCCAACACGATGGGAAACGCCAGCATCAGCACGCGCCGGTGCCACTGCGCGGGCGAGGCGGGTGCAACCAATGTGACGGATGAGGACTCCATGGGGGATAAAACCGGGAGAAACGGTAAAAAAGGAGGTGCAACCGCTGACGATTTCGCTATCATTGCGCCCCATTGCGAGTTCCGGCAATCGGGCGGCAAGTGCGGCACCCCGCACAACGTCGCCGGTGACTATACGCGAATCCCCCCCGGAGGCCAGGCACCGCGCCGCGCCCTTCATCGCGACCGGACTGGTGCGGCTGATGCCACGCGTCGGCCCGCACACGCATGTCCTGCGCCGGTGACACCCACCGCACAGGACGGTGGGCGATGCTAAAGCGGCGTCGCCTCGGTAGAACTAAGCGGATTGGTCAACACACCGCGATGCCCTGTCGAGCCCGACTCGCCGGGGCGGAGACTCCCTTGGAAAAAAACGTACAACGCAACCTTGGCGCCTGGCCCCTGATGCTGACCGGCCTGGGCTCGATCATCGGTTCGGGCTGGCTGTTCGGCGCGGGTCATGCCGCACAGGTGGCAGGCCCCGCCGCCATCTTCACCTGGGTCATCGGCGCCATCGTTATCCTCGCCATCGCGCTAACGTATGCGGAGCTGGGCGCGATGTTCCCGGAATCGGGCGGCATGGTGCGCTATGCGCGCTATTCGCACGGTTCGCTGGTAGGCTTCGTGGCTGCCTGGGCCAACTGGATCGCCATCGTCACCGTCATCCCGATTGAGGCCGAGGCTTCCATCCAGTACATGAGCAGTTGGCCGTGGCCGTGGGCGCAGGCACTGTTCCAGCATGGCGAACTGACGCCGGTGGGGCTGGTGCTTTCCGCCGTACTGGTGATCGTGTACTTCCTGCTGAACTACTGGGGCGTAAAGGTGTTTGCCAAGGCCAACAACGCCATTACGATCTTCAAGTTCATCATTCCGGTGGCGACGGCCGTGGCGCTGATTGGCGCGGGCTTCCACCCGGGCAACTTCGGCATGACTGAAAGCGCAAATGGGGCGGGACAAGGTTTTGCGCCGTACGGCTGGTCTGCGGTGCTGACCGCCATTGCCACCAGCGGCATCGTGTTCGCGTTCAACGGCTTCCAGAGCCCGATCAACCTGGCGGGTGAGGCGCGCAACCCGGGCCGCAACGTGCCCATCGCGGTGATCGGCTCGATCCTGCTGGCGGCAGTGATTTATGTGGCGCTACAGATCGCCTTCCTGGGCGCGGTGCCGCCGGAATTGCTCGTCCACGGCTGGCACGGCATCGACTTCCACTCCCCGTTTGCTCAACTGGCGATTGCGCTGAACCTGAACTGGCTGGCGATCGTGCTGTACATCGACGCCTTCGTCAGCCCCTCGGGCACCGGCAGCACGTACATGGCCACGACCACGCGCATGATCTACGCGATGGAGCGCAACAACACCCTGCCGGCCATCTTCGGCCGCGTGCATCCGGTGTTCGGCGTGTCGCGTCCAGCCATGTGGTTCAACCTGGGCGTGTCGTTCATCTTCCTGTTCTTCTTCCGTGGCTGGGGCGAACTGGCGGCAGTCATTTCGGTGGCGACGGTCATCTCGTACCTGACGGGGCCGATCAGCGTGATGTCGCTGCGCCGCAGCTCGCCGAATCTGCGCCGTCCGCTGCGCCTGGCCGGTCTGTCGCTCGTCGCGCCGTTTGCATTCGTGTGCGCATCGCTGATCCTGTACTGGGCCAAGTGGCCGCTCACCGGCGAGATCATCGTGCTGATGCTCGTGGCCCTGCCCGTGTACTTCTACTACCAGGCCAAGGCCGGCTGGCCCGACTTCAAGCGCGAGCTCAAGGGCGCCTGGTGGATGATCGCCTACCTGCCCGTCATCGCCGCACTGTCGTACTGCGGCAGCAAGGAGTTCGGTGGCCACGGCTACATCGCCTATGGCTGGGACATGGGGATCGTGGCCGCCGTCTCACTGGTCTTCTACCACTGGGGCGTGGCCAGCGGCTGGCACACGCGCTATCTGGACGAAGTGGACGGCATGCACGACGACATCATCGAAAAGCAACGCGGCGAACGTGCGCCGCGCGGTGTCCCGCAAGGCGCCTGACGCGCAACGCATCACCAAAGAAAACGCCCGACCGGATTTGCCGGCGGGCGTCTTTTGTCGTGCAAGCGGATCAGGCATACGCGGCATCGCACGCTGGGCTGTGCCCGCCGCCCGTCTCCTCTCCCAACACGAGGCACCCGCGACAAGGCACCTCGCCTCTTCCCGATTGCCTTGTCCCTGGGCTCATCAATGGTCAGTCGGTGCTGTTTTGCTGTGGCGCGGTCGTACCGCGTGCAAGCGATTCTTCCTCGGATCGCCGTCTTCTTCGTGTTGGTCGTGTCCTTGCGTCGCGAGGTCGCTTGGATCAAGCGAACAATCGACAAGGTTGCTCGCATCCAGCTTCTGCAGGATCGCGGGAATAGGTGGTAACGGGCAATCGCCAGAAGCGTCAGGATGCCTGCAGGCGAATGCGCCCGTTACCTTCGGGGCCTGACCAGGATCACACCTTTCCGTGGGGTGCAGCGTCAACTCGGTAGCGCCGTCGTCAGCGGCCTCTGCACGTTCCGGCGATTGCGCCATCAGTGCTGGTATGACATCGACAAAATCGGCGGCACGCACCTTGGCAAACTGGTTCGATATGTCCAGCATCGTGCGCCGTAGCTCGGGGGTTTCGAGCAGCGCTACCAGCAGATAGGCGCCACGGACATGGTTATCGGCAAACGCGAGTGTGGCAACACCCCAGGCACGCTCAATGGCTCTTTCAATCTGAAACGAAAAGTTATTGATAGATGCGGCCCCAGTGGGCAGCGCAGCTAACGCGCGGCTTAGGTCGGCATCCAGTGCAGACCGATCAACGCTTGCGTGACGCAGTATCCGCTGGATGTCGCCATCAGGTGTACGCAGCAACTCATGCAACCAATGCGGGATATCAAAATAGGGGTTTCCTTGCGACCTGCAAAAGGTGAGCGCGCTTGCCATTCCATCAAACAGCGTTTGATTCATTCTGCACAGTAGCGCGTAACGCGATGTCATCATTCAAAGCATTGAAAAAAATGTTATTTCCAGAAAATTGAAATTAATAGCATTAATTGCAGCAAAAAATTCCCCCTCATTAAGTCATCCAACTTATAAATTGTGGAAAAACGACATCCGTCATATGTCAAAACACCTGAAATGGATCACAAAACTTATCACAATCCAAGTTAATCAATCTCCGCGGATTAACTGTCTTTTGCAATCATCGACCTTCCGCTGGGAACCTCTATTGCCAGCAGCCAAACGTCCAACATGATTCTGGGAGCTTGCCTTGAGTCAGCCCGGCACGCCTACTGACAACGCCCACGTCGGCAGCACAGTTCTATCCGGCAAGGAATTGGCGGACACGTCAAAGCGACTTTGAAGCGGGGAACCAAATGGTAAAAGTGCTCCCCCGCCCAACCTCTGATTGGCATGTGATGTCGCCACGCATGCGCCGGACCACGCTGCGCACGAACACCAGCCCCAAACCGGACCCCTTGACGCGCGGCTGCCCCGGTGCCGAGAACCGCCGAAAACGCCGGAACAGGTGTTGCATGTCATGGCCACGAATGCCATAGCCGGCGTCCTGAACTTCCAGCATGATGGTTTTGCCTTCACGGGAGATGCGGCAATGCACCTTGCTACCGTCAGGGCTGTACTTGACGGCATTGTCCAGAAGATTCACAACCGCGCGCACCAACAACCCGCGTTCGCCGCGTACAACAAGCGGCCCTTCGTCGGCGTTGACGATCACCGTGGTGCGCCGCGCCAGTGCGGCAACGGCAACGGAATCGCAGGCATCCAGTACGACCCCGTGCAAGTCGATAGACCGGAACGATTTCTGCCGGCTGGACTGCAACTGGCCCAGCGCAATGAACTCCTCCACCATCGATAGCGTACGCATCGCATACGCCTCGATCTTTCCGAAAATCTCAGGACTCTTGTTGTACGTGCCATTAGTGCGCGACATCTCCAGCAATGCAAGGATCGCGGATTGCGGCGACTGAATATCGTGTGACACCGCAGCCAACTGCAACGCCGAAGGCAGGCCTTCGTCTGACATGGATAACAGCGCATCCACCAGCCCTTGCAGCGGAGACACATAGTGCGTTCCGAAATACACCATCGCCCCAGCGATCAGCATCAGGATGATGCCGCAGCATCCGCCCGTCTGTAGCAACCTGTTCCGCTTCTTCAAGCGCGAGTCTTTGAGCTTCTCCTGCCCCTTGGCAAGCATGTGATCGCGCAATGCCACGATGGGCGCCATTGCAGGTACATATTGGTCCGCGAACGTTGCAGGGGTCAGGTCCCGGCCCGTCTCATTCCGAATCTTGTGTTCGCCCATACTGAAATGAATAATGCGATAGGCGTGATCAAAATAAACACCCCGAATCTCTCCGACGATATCCCGAAAAGTGAAGTCACCCTGATTGATCTCCAGGCTTCCAAATAGTTGCTCGCGTAATTGATCGATTCGTCCTTCCGTCCGATGAATCGAATTCTGATCCTTTGGGCTTATGGTTCCTTCCGTAGCGAACGTGGCCGTCAGCAACGAACCGAGTCGACCCGCATACTCGCGTAGCTCGGCGGCTTGCCGGGCCTGCCGAGCATCGCCTGAGGCTGCAGACTCGTATTGCTCGAGAATCAACGCGGCGCGGTTCAAAATGAAGTTAAAGCTGATTGCGACACCGATCATCTCCGCAATACCGTCGGAGATTTCGTGCGCACTCAACGTGCCGGTGGGCCGGGCGTGCAGTTGGTCGATCGTCGCACGCGCGGCGATCAGTTGCTGCTTCACGCGAAGCACGGCAGCTTGCGCCTGGCTGCAATGCGGCGGATTCCGCTGACCAAAGCGCTGTGCCAGCGCGTCCAACGCGGCATCTGAACTGTGTCGCGCCCGCGTTAGCGCCTCAAGGCGTGCCGCACGCTCGCTCTCCGGCACCCTGCCAAGAAGCGCGTTTGCCGGACCGCGCTCCGCAGAAACGGCGTAGTAGGCAAGCAGTGCATCATTGACGAGTTGCAGCGCGCTTTGTGCTTCGATTGCTTTTTTATAAGCCGCATAGTCAATGGCAAGAAGTCGCCCCATTGGCAAGCAGATCAATATGAATGCGACCAAACAAGCAAGCCAATAGGCCCCTCGTAGCGCCAGTATTTTTCCTGTCGCCACATTTGCCAATACCCTAAATATTCGAAACCCCATCTCCGCCCCACACATCTGCCGCCGGCCGTTGTTTATCACCTCATCAACTTGGCCTTCTTATTTATAAATTCTCTTAATCTAAGAAAAAACTTAAATACAGCAATCACATCAGATAAAAAAATCAACAACCATCAATACCAACGCAAGCTCACCAGAAAACAACGTCCATCAAGACATTCCACTGATTGATCAAGGTCCGGATAGAGTGAAGTCCAGATCATGAACAAATGCAAACAAATGCAAAGACGGGACGATGCGCATGATTTCATTACACGGTAACTGCACAAAATTGAGGCTCAAATTCCCCATTTTTGGGCAACCCTGAGCACAGCGCTGTAAAACATCTCATTTGCACAAAGAAAAGAGCTCTATGCGCTACTTTCTACCGAAATCTGGAGAGCACGGTTATCGCGATAAACCACGAACCACTGGCAAAACACGACCTGAACAGCGCGACAATGTAAAGATTCTTAATGATTCTCAATGGCCAACAGGGAACGACGTCATGATGACTCTGGCATCTTGCAAAAAATCCTCACCCGCTTGTCATCCACACCTGTAGAAACGTCAGCACCCCAGAACGCATCGATTAGGGGTCGCATTTTTGAGGCCTTGCAATCACTCGGCACGACGCCTACGAGCTGCCACGACACGCTTGCGCAAACGATTGCTTAAAGCAAATTCGGTGCCTGCGTTGGATAGGCTAAAGTTGGAAGCGTTGAGCTTCGTGCCAAGAAAGCCAGGGGATGGGCGTCTGTTGACTGTCCTGCGTACCCCAACGCTTACGGGTGATCTTCGTTTTGGCAGTGAGGATGATTTGAACATGCATACCGGCGGCGGGTACGGCATGCCTTCACAAGCAGAAAACCATCAGCATGAAAATCGCGATCCTCGAAGACAACCCCCCTCAACTTGCGATGCTCGTCTCCTGGCTGCAGGAAGCCGGTCATGAAGTCACAGGTTTCAGCAACGGGCGCGAATACATGAAGAGCCTGCAAAGCGAAACCTACGATTTGCTGCTGCTTGACTGGGAAATTCCAGACTACGCCGGCATCGACGTGCTCGCATGGCTCAGGTTGCGGCAGTATCGCAATACGCCGGCCATCATGCTCACGCACAAAACGAGCGAGGAAGACGTCGTCACCGCCCTCAAGATCGGGGCCGACGACGTGATTAGGAAACCCGCCCAACGCAACGAAGTGCTGGCTCGCATCGCGGCGGTCACACGACGCTCCCTGACCACCGAACGCCGCATGCTGGAAATCGGCAAGTTTCGCCTGGATCGCGTCACTAGCCGTGCGTGGCATGACGAACTAGAGGTGCATCTGACGGCGACCCAATTCGCCTTGGCCGTGCAATTCTTTGAAAATTTCGGGCAAGTCATTTCGCGCGAACGACTGTATGCGGCGATCTGGGGACGATCTCACGCGATTGAGTCTCGCACCCTCGATGCGCATATCAGCAACCTGCGCGCCAAGCTCGGACTGCGCGCAGAAAACGGGCTTCGCATTTCCATGTTGTACAACCACGGATACCGGCTCGAATCCACGTTTCTGAATGTGTGACCGTCGCATCAACATCACTGCATTCACAAACCGACCACGGTCTTGATAACCGGCCCGGGCGACATTGCCACTGAGATCGAACAGATTGCCCGCCACATGCGGCGGGCAATCTGCGATGCGCTACCCAACGTTATTTCGCTTTGGTTGTGTTCTGCATGCGCATGATTCGTTGCGGCGTTCGATCGGACATGAAACGCAGCACGTCATCCAGCCTGACGTATCCGCTTCCGGTGCGGTCAATTTCTGCGAAATGGTCACTGACGAACCCCCAACCGGCGTCCTTCGCCTGCTGGCGCGACAACAATCCGTTTGGGTTCCCACCGGTGGCAGCGGTAAAGCGCTGCGTGATCTGATTCTCCACGTCCTGCGTCACGGATTGCTCCGTTGGCATGGGTGGCGGAGTCCACCCTGCGGGCGGCGGCGGTGGTTTGGGCAGGTCATCGTACGCAAAAGCCGCGCTGATACCCGATGCCAGGGCAACCACGGCAGCCATGCGAGACACAACGATATACGCGATTTTCATAGTTATCCTCGCCCCTTTATTGCAGTACAGAACCGTCCGCGGCGCGCGCCGGGGATTGGTAGAAATCATTGATCGCCTGCTTCAATGGCCCGCGTGACGATTCCGTGTTGTAGGTCATGTGCCCGCCCTCGAACCATTTGATCGGAATACGCTTATCCAGGTTTGCTTCCGCCAAATCAAGCTCGGTCTGGAACCCCGGTGTCGCAAGATCCTCATAGCCATGAAGAACCAGGATCTTGGCTCCCGGATCAGCAATTAGCACTGCTTGAATATCGGTGATGCTTTGAGGATTGGAGGACTGACCGCGATCCCGCCACCAGTGCCATTTTTTAATCGTCTCGTTGTTCAGATGCTGGTAGTTCGATGCGCTCCTGTAGTTCAAAAAATCCGGCATATATGTCTTCATTTGATTCAAAAAGGCGTTGTCGATGTATTCATCTGCCCGAAACGAACTTCCTGAAGGCACCTTCATGCGCCCGTCAAAACGGCCAAGTTGATATCCGGAAATCAACTCACGCTCAAAATCCCTTGGACTCAAATTAAAGGATTTCTTCCATCTTGCTACAGGAATACCCGTGTAGTCCTGCAACTCGCTCAGAAGCGCTTGGCCATTGGGGCTCGACGCGAAGGCGGCCGGCTCTATATTGGGGTCTGGTCTGCCACGCAGCGCTTCATTGAATTTTTGCGCATGCAAACGTAGCTCGGCGAGATATTGCTCCTGTGTTTTCGCGCCTCGCTTTGTCGACTTTTTATGGAAATCCGCCGTCATTGCGTAGGACGGAAGGTGCCCCGCAC
Organism: Ralstonia sp. UBA689; assembly: GCF_002298975.1. Taxonomy (GTDB): domain Bacteria; phylum Pseudomonadota; class Gammaproteobacteria; order Burkholderiales; family Burkholderiaceae; genus Ralstonia. The sequence goes on along the minus strand of NZ_DBMV01000042.1, from coordinate 115,717 downwards.
AGCTCTCATACGACATTTCACAATTGGTGTTGTAGTTGACAAGCGGTGAGTTAAGGATGAACCCTGCCAGCACCTTGGCGGGCTTGCCCGACGGATCAGGCGCGTAACCGCTTGTGCCCGCCTGCTCAAGCAGGTTGGCGACGATGGGCGTGCGAATGCCACCATAGGATTCGCCGTACAGATACTTCGGTGAGCTCTGGCGGTTGTACTTGTTGATATAGCTCGTGATGAAATCCGCAACCACCCGGGCGTCGGCATCCGTCCCCCACAAATCGGCGTTCTTTTTTGGGGCGATTGCGGTGGAATATCCCGTTCCCGGCGGATCGACAAACACAATATCCGACTGATCGAGCAGCGAGATCGCATTCTCTTCAAACGGCAAGCTATCGGGCTGCTTTGTTTCATCGACAATGTTCGGAGCGTCGGTTTTCAGGCGCTTGGGCCCCCAGGAGCCCATGTGCAGCCAGATCGAAGCCGAGCCAGGGCCGCCGTTCCACAAAAATGTGACGGGACGCTGTTCTTTAGGCAGCCCATCTCGGGTATAGGCCGTATAGAACACCGCCGCTTCCGGCGTTTTCGCAGCCCCAGTTCCGCTATAGGCAATCAGGTGTCCGGCACGGGCAACGTACGGCAGCTCCTTGCCGTTCATCGTGATCGTGTGTCGCTTGACCGAAGTCTCTTCGTTGACCTTGGAGAGTTCAATCGAACCGTCCAGCGTCGTATCGTAGATGTTGGCATCCTCCAGCACTTTGTCGGCCGGTGCGACTCTTGCGAACATGTCCTGCTCTGATTCCACGGTCGCCGGTGGCGATACAGATGTGTCGGCGGTCGAAGAAGGTGGATCATCACCGCCACCACACGCAACCAGTGCGGCGGCGGCAACGGCTGCGATTGCGATCCAAGCTGGCATTCGCCTAGTCTTCATTTGTAATCTCCATAGCTATCCTGAGCCCGCATATCGACTCAGTCCTCCTCATCCCAAAACACCCGATTTGGCCCCATCGGATGGCTTCATCGCATGTCGCTTTCAACGGAGTGGAGGAAGCATTGCCAACCCCCAATGCCTCTCGAAGTTCTAATGAAAGAAATCCCATCTTTCGTTCTTAGCCACACGCAAACGCATCAAAACTGATCAGGAGGCGCGAGTTGCTACATCTTTACTAACTTTTGCAAACAACCAGAATCGCCGACACATTGGCCGAGCTCCGGGATCCCCCGTTTGACGGCGCGCGGATGTCGTGCTTCATCAAGCGAGCTTGGACAGCATGAGAAGCGCCCGACGTGCCCCACGCCTCGCTCACCCGCTACACAGCCCGGGCTCACGCAAACAGGTGCGGTCGGGATTGGAAACTCCGTACCCAATAGGCCCAAAGAGAACCGAGGGCGCCAAACGTCGCTTTCTCGCCTACGAACACCTCGTCTCGCTGGAAGTCGACACGGAACAACGGGAGCGCCTGTACCGCGACCTGCAAGACGCCCGCGTCAAACAAGCGACCTGGCCCTGCACAGTCATGGATGCGAGCATCCACCTCGAACGCGACGAGCGCGGCGGCACCGCTCACCTGAACCTGCGCGCCAGCCCCAAGGGCGTCCGCGTCATGCGCAAGCGCCTGACCGACAGCGGTGACGTCGTCAGTCAGGGCACCCATGTGGACGACCTGGGCCAGCCGATCGACGAAGTCGGTAAGCGCCTGGAGATGCGGCAGAACTACCGCACGAGCCTGCTCGAACTGGAAGCGGCCACCGGCCGGAACGCGCACCTGATGGACCGCGTCAACCGCGAAGTGCTGTCGATCATGTGGGCGCTGATTGCACGGCTGCGGCGCAAATGGCGGGCGGGCAAGGCGGCCGACTGATCATCGGCCAACCGGGCCACCCAGGTCCGATCGCTCCAGCGGCGTAGTAAAGCGTGAGGTAGACGGCATTCAGCACACCAGCGCGTGCCGGACTGCTGGCGATGATGCTGACCTGGTTAGCCACCTGTGCGGCAAAGCACCCGGCATCGAATGTGGCTAAAGCGATTGCCGTCAAAGCGGGGGGCCAAGCGCCATCGCGAACGCGGAGAGCGATGCTGCGGTTAGCCCAACAAGGATCCCGCGTTCCTACTACGTCATATCCGCCACCGTACGCACGGCGTCGGAAGCCACCGCAACCAGCGCGCCGGCCACATGGCCGATCTGCTCCGATGCCAGCCCCGCGATATTGATGCGGCCGCCCTGCGTGCCATAAATGGCGTGGTCCGCGCGCAAGCGCTCCATGGCGCTGACGTCCAGCGGCAGCACAGAGAACATGCCCTTGTGCCGCGTCAGATTCCGCAGCTCGGAAGGCGCCCCCAGGCTGGACAATGCATCGTCGAGCCGAATCCGGTTGCCGACGATGCGCCCGCGCATGTGCTCCAGCTCTTCGCGCCAGCGCGCCGTCAGTGCCGCATCGGCAAGAATGGTGGCCACGATGGCAGCGCCATGGTCCGGTGGCATGGAGTAGTTGCTGCGCGTGATGCGCTCCAGGATGCCGCCAACCGGCCGCAGGACTGCCGCGCTCTTGCCGATCACAAGCGCCGCGCCAGTGCGCTCGCAATAGAGCCCCATGCTTTTCGAGCAGCTTGCGGCCACCAGCACCGTGTCGAGTGCATCGACGAGCAGCCGCAACCCCTGGGTATCCGCCTCCAGGCCGTCGGCGAGCCCCAGATAGGCCATGTCGACCAGCGGCACCAAGCCTTGTTTCGCGCAGAGTTCCGCCACAACGCGCCAGACCCCGATCTCCATGTCGATACCGGTTGGGTTGTGGCAGCAGCCATGCAGCAGCACGATGTCGCCCGCGCTGGCGGCGGCCAGATCTGCGAGGACGGCGTTTGCGTCGAGCAGCCCGTCCGGCGCGTGCCAGCGGTAGCGCTCAACCACGAGCCCGGCGGCCCGCATGATGGGCACGTGGTTGACGTAGCCCGGGTCGGACACCCAGACGCGCGCGCCGGGCGAAGCCACTGCAATGAAGTCGGCCAGGAGGCGCAGCGCGCCGGTCCCGCCCACGGTCTGCATGGTGTGCTGACGAGCCAGACGCCCGGCATCCTGGCCTAACAGCAAGGCGGCCAGATGGGCGTTGAATTCGGCATTGCCGGCCAATCCTCGATAGGCCTTGGAGCCGCCGGCGGCAGCCAGGCGTTCCTCCGCGGCCTGCACGGCAGCCATGACTGGGGTCCGCCCGGTTTCATCGCGATAGACGCCCACCACGAGGTCGACCTTGGTGGGCCGGGGATCGGCGCGGAATGCGGCGGTCAGCCCCCACAAGGGGTCCGGAGCGACGGTTTCAAGGGTAGCGAGCATGCGCGTGTTCTCCTGAAATGCGATGCGATGCGGTGCGATGGATTAGGCGCGGTTTGCCAGGATCACGCCTGCGGTGATGGCGACAATGCCGCCCACGACCGTCAGGGTCAGCGATTCGCCGAGCAGCGGCACAGCCCCGAGGCAGGCCAGCGCCGGCGCCAGCGAGCCGATGGCGGAACAGCGCGGCGTATCCAGGTGACGGATGGCGAGCGCATAGGACAGGCTGGCCGTCACGCCAACGCCCAGGCCCTGGGCCAGCAGGAACGGCATGGCGCTGGCCAGCGTAAAGTGCCCGAGGTGGCTGTCGACCACGCCCAGGGCCACCAGCAGCGCCAGCAGCAAAAACGAAGGCACGCTCAGCAGCAGCGCGCAGCCGATGGCGTCGAGCCCGGCGCGACGCAGCCCCAACGTGTAGCAGCCCCAGAAGAGGCTGGCGAGCAGGAGCAACGCGGCCCCGCCCAGGAACGCACCATGCGACGCATGCGATTGCGACAGCAGCAACAGCACCACACCACCCAGGATGATCGCGATGGCACGCCCGCGCGCCGCGGCTATGCGCTGGCCGTCCATCGCATAGGCGAGCAGCGCGACGGACAGCGGCGCGGTGCCCGCGATCAGCGCGGCCACGTGCGCCGCCGATGTCACCTTGCCGCCGGCGGAAGCAATGAAGAAGAACGGCAGACCGCCGCCCGCCAGCACCATCAGCGCGCTGAGCGGCTTGGCGCGCAGCAGCATCGGCAGGCGGGACGGCAGAAACGGCAGCAGCAACAAGGTCGGCAGGCCGAAGCGGATCAGCGCCACGTCGGCCGGCGCAAGGGGTGAGGCGCCAATCGCGCGGATCGACAGGGCAAACCCGGCCCAGATCAGCACCGTCACCACCATCGCCGCATACCCGATCAGCGGGTTCGTCTGGGCGGCTTCCCGCGCCACCGCATTGCCCGCGCCCGCCGTCAATGTCGAACTGCTCATTCCGCCTCATCCCCATTCAAGAATGGAGACAGAATGCCTCAGCATGTGAAGTAGTATCTTGTTATTTCAGCCAATTCTGGATTCCGCTTTGGCAGAACCTGCCACTTTAGGAGAATCGCGTGGACAAGAAAGACCGGCAGATCATTGCCGCGCTCCAGCAAGAAGGCCGGCTGACCAACCAGGAGTTGTCTGAGCGGGTCAACCTGTCGCCCTCGCCCTGCCTGCGGCGGCTGCGGCTGCTGGAGGATGCAGGCGTCATTCGCGGCTACACGGCCATCGTCGACGAAGAGGCGTATGGCCTGCCGGTCACCGCGTTCGTCCACATCCGCTTGCAGCAGCACACGCGGGAGGTGGTCGCGACGTTTGAGAACCGGATTCGGGACATCGACGCGATCCTCGACTGCTACGTGCTGACCGGCGAAGCGGATTACCTGCTGCGCGTGCTGGTGGAAAGCCTGCAGGACTACGAGCATTTCGTGCGCAACCAACTGCACGCGATTCCAGGGATCGCCGCCATCGACACGAGCTTCGCCTATGGCGTGGTCAAGCGCTCAACGGTGTTTCCGGCGCGGGACGAAAACCGGACTCGCCGCGTGCGCTGAGCGCAGGGGTGGTCAGCCTGCAATCATGGGCGCTCCGATTGCACGGCCGCGGCGCACGTGGTGCAGACGCAAGGCGGCCAACCGAGCCTCCCAGGCGCCTGCCCGAACGGCAGGCGCCTTTTCCCTGCTTACGCCGGCTGCAGGCCCGCCATGGATTCACGCACATAGGCGATCAGGTCAGGGCCCATCCATGGGCTGGAGGACAGCTCCGGTTCGCGCTCCATCGCCAGACGAACCTTGGCCTGTGTCTGCGGATCGTCGCCAACACCGGAGCGGAACAGCTCGATCCATAGCTGGGCCAGTTTCTGCATTTCCGGTGCATCCGGCGCCGTGCCCTTGCTCATATGCTGGCGCACATCCGCGATGAGGCCCGGCCACTCGTTGCCGCGCTTGCTGAAGTTCTCGCGCATGTACTGCAGCTCCTGCGGCGACAGGTACTTCGCATAGATCGTCAGCTTGGTCTCGTTGATCGCCTCCATGATGAAGGCGAGCATCTCCAGGCTGATGCCGGTGCGCTCCTGCAACGCGGGCTCGTTGATGTGCATCTTGTGCAGCTTGCCCGTGAGCACCGGATCGAGCGCAGTGTCCTGCGCGAGCAGTGCTACCCAGCGCTTGGCCAGCGCCTGCGCCTCGGCGCTGCGCGAGGGCAGCTTGCGCGCCATCGCCTCGCGCACCGTCGCCACCAGTGCCGCCCACTTCTCGCCGCGCAACACATCCGCATCCAGACGTTCTGCCCGTGCGCGCTCTTCCTGCGAAAGATATTTGTCGTACATGGTCATCCATTCCAAGGTTGTGAGCCATTCGGCAAGCTCGGGCTCTTCCTGGCGCACTAGCTGGTCGTGCAGCCGCGACAGCCGATCGCGCAGCACGCTGGCCTGCGTGATCTGCTGATCGAGCATCGCGATCTGCCGCTCCACGATCGTGGTCAGGGGGACATCCGGATTTGCCAGGAAAGCCCCGATGTCAGCCAGCGACATGCCGAAACGCCGCAACGCCTGAACCTGGTGCAGCCGGGCGATGTCAGCCTTGTCGTACAGCCGGTAGCCGCTGTCGGAGCGGGCCGAAGGCGTGAGCAGGCCGATGCTGTCGTAGTGATGCAGCATGCGGACCGTCAGGCCGCAGCGTTTGGCGAGATCGCCCACTTTCAACAACATGACTGGCTCCTGTTTCTGTCTTCTGGCTTGGTCACAGGCTAGGACCTCACACAATGTGAGGGTCAAGCGCGATGTGAATGGATGGCGCCCCATGAGAACGCAGGCGCGCACAGCATTCTGAACCACGCCCCTCTGTGGTGGGGGCTGCGGCCCGCCAACCCGCGCGGCGCCGTGCGTCATAAAAAATTCATTCAATTCTGTGTTCATGGCTCCGTTTAGCGGAATGTCCGCTTCTGCGCCCAACGCCATGACCTTCTCGCCGCTTCCCCTGCCGCCGGGCATTACGCCCGAGATGCTGCGCACGGTGTTTCAACCGATCTTCCGACTGTCCACGACCGAGGTGTTCGGTTACGAGGCATTGCTGCGCGGGCCGGTGGGCTCGGCCATGGAATCGCCCGCCGCGCTGTTTGCGGCCGCATCGGACGCGGAAGGTGCGATTGCCCTGGAGACGACCGCCGCGCGCCTGGCCATCGACAGCTTCTCGGCCATGCGCCTGCCGGGCAAGCTGTTCCTGAACTTCAGCGCCTTCGGCGTACGCCAACTGCTGCAGGACCACGCCCGCCTTCTGCGCGCCATTGCCGACCACGACCTGCACCCCTCGCGCATCGTCATTGAACTGACCGAGCAGACGCCCATCGACGATCTCGCGAGCTTTGCCGAAGCGCTTTCCGTGGCGCGCGACTTCGGCATGCAATGCGCGCTGGACGACTTCGGCACCGGCAACGCCAACCTGAACCTGCTGATTGAGCTGGCGCCGGATTTCATCAAGCTGGACAAATACTTCCTGCGCGATATCGCCAAACATCCAGCCAAGCTGGATATCGCGCGCTCGCTGCAGCAAACGCTCAAGGGCAGTGCGACGAGCATCATTGCCGAAGGGCTGGAAACAGAAGACGAACTGGGTGTAGTGCGCGACCTGGGCATCCGATTCGGGCAAGGCTTCTTCCTGGCCCGCCCGCAGGACAAGCCGGCGGGCGATATGTCGAGCCACGCGGCGCGCGTGCTGCAGTCATCGCAGATTGCGGTGTTTCCGCAGGCCGTACGCGTCGGCTGGCGTGCCATCAGGGCCAGCAAGCTGCTGCGCGTGGCGCCCACGCTGCCCCTGCGCTGCAGCAACGATGACGTACTGCACCTGTTCAACCGCCATCCAGATCTGCACGCGGTGGCCTTGCTGGATGAAGGCGAACGGCCGCTGGCGCTCATCGCGCGCCGCGCCTTTATCGATCGCTATGCGATGCCGTATCACCGCGAGCTGTACGGCAAGAAACCGGCCCTGACGTTTGCCAACCGGCAGCCGGTGCTGGTGGAAAAATCCGCTTCGCTCGAAGACATGTCGGCGCTACTGATGAGCGAAGACCAACGCTACCTGACCGACGGTTTCGTCATCACCGAGCACGGCCGCTACCTGGGCCTGGGCACGGGCGAAGAACTCGTGCGCACCGTCACCGAGATCCGCATCGAGGCCGCCCGCTATGCCAACCCGCTCACCTTCCTGCCCGGCAACATCCCGCTGAACCTGCACATTGAGCGGCTGCTGGAGGCACGCGCCGAGTTCCACGCCTGCTATGTCGACCTCAACCACTTCAAGCCCTTCAACGACCAGTACGGCTACTGGCAAGGCGATGAGATGCTGAAGATGGCCGCCGCCGTTCTGGCCGCTGCATGCGAGCCCACGCGCGACTTTCTCGGCCACGTGGGCGGGGACGATTTCCTGATCCTGTTCCAGAGCGCCGACTGGCAAGCGCGTATCGAGCAGGCCATGGACACGTTCAATGCCAACGCACTGGCGATGTACACCCTGGCCGATCGCGCGGCCGGCGGCATCCATGCGGAAGACCGCAAGGGCCTGCCGGCGTTCTTCCGCTTCGTGACGATGGCAGTCGGCGCGCTGCGCGTGCTGCCGGGCGCCGCGCGCAGCAGCGACGACATCGGCACCGCCGCCGCGCTGGCCAAGCGCCGCGCCAAGCAGAGCGACAGCGGCTTTTATCTGGAAGCGATGCGACCCGCGCAAACGCTACCGGTCACCGCATGAGCGCGTTGCCCTAAAGCGCCTCGGCCGGATCGCGCCGACGGCGGGCCGGGCGATGGGCCAGTGGTGGGAGGTCAGCGGCGAGGTGCGCATGCAGCGCCTCCAACCCTTCCGACTCGAAGAAGTGGTGGCCGGGCAGCGTACGCAGCACGCTCGGGCCGCTCGTGACCTCGCCCCACGCAGTGAAGTCGGGCTCATCCAGCAACGGATCGTCGTTGCCCCGAAAACCGAACAGCGGCAGCGCGAGCCGTGGCTCGTCACGATAGTCGTAGATCTCGGACAGACGCAGGTCAGCCCGCAACGTGGGCAGGATGTATGACAGCGTGCGCGTATCCGTCAGCACAGACTCGGGCATGCCACCCAGGCCGCGCAGGCGTTCGATAAAGGGCGCCTGCTCCAGTTCGCAGATCGGCGGACGACCCAGCGGCCGATGCGGCGCGCGGTGCCCCGAGATGGCCAACGCCACCGGCAGCGGACCACCACGCGCATGCAGCGTACGCGCCAGCTCGAACGCCACCAGCGCGCCCAGACTGTGCCCATAGAACGCAAACGGCAACGCATCCGCCTGCGCACCGGCCACTTCATCGGCCATGCCGGGCAGCAGTTGATCGAGATGGCTGGCACGCGCCACGCCCGCCGGCAGAAAGCGATGCGGCAACTGGATGGCCCGCACCTCGAAGCCAGGCAGCCCTGCTGGCCACTTGGCAAAGTTGCCCGCGCTGCCACCTGCGTGGTGGAAGCAATACAGCCGCAGGCGCGGCGCGGTCACGGGCGTGCGCCCGACCGGAACGATGTAACGCAATGAAGCCATGACAATGGCCCTCCTTACCACGACACCTCGTGCGGCAGGCCGTACGGGCCCGCCCCCGAAAAGGCCGGCCACGCCGGCGCCTGCGCTTCCTGCGGTTCGCCATGACCGGTCAACTGCTCCAGCAACGCACGCTGACGGCTGCGCGCGGTATCAACGCTGGCTGCCTTCACATGGCCGTAACCGCGAATCTGCCTGGGCAGGTTGGCAAGCTGCAGCACCGTGTCGTAAGTCAGCGCACTGAGCTTGTCGAGTGCGATACCGATGGCCTGCTGATACTCGACGATCAGCGCGCGCTCCTGCCGGCGCTCATGGGTGTAGCCAAACGGATCGAAACGCGTGCCCCGCAACCACTTCAGCCGTGCCAACACCGCAAACAGGCGCCGCGTGCCGGGTCCGAACACGCGCTTGCGCGGCCGGCCGCCCTCGAATGCGGAGAAGACGGGTGGCGCCAGGTGAAAGCGCAGTGTGACGTCGCCCTCGAAGGTTTCGGCCAGCGCGCGGCGGAAAGCCTCGCCTGTGAATAGCCGGGCGACTTCGTACTCATCCTTGTAGGCCATCAGCTTGAACAGGTTGTGCGCCACGGCCATCGCCAATGTCTGCTTGCCGGTCGCTGCGCGCTCGGCCTGCCGCACATGCTCGACAAAATTCACGTAACGCCGTGCATACGCTTCGTTCTGATAGCCGGCCAGGAAATCGCGGCGATGCGCCAGCACATCATCCAGGCTCGCGGGCTTCTGCAGCTTGATGCTGGATTCCGCCAACGGCTTGCCCGCCCCGATGCCTGCATTGAATGCCACATACCGGCCCCACTGGAACGCGCGCTGGTTGGCCTCCACGGCCACGCCGTTCAACGCGATGGCGCGCAGGATCGACGCCTCCGCCAGCGGCAACAGCCCACGCTGGAACGCATAGCCGAGCATCAGCAGGTTGGTGTACAGCGCATCGCCCAGGTGGTGCTGTGCAAAGGCACTGGCATCGACCCAATCCAGCTTGGCCTCAGCCGTCTCACCCAGCAGGCGACGCAGTTGCTCGGAGGGGAACTGCCAGTCCACCTGGCGGATGGCGTGACCGGGCGGGGTCTCCTCCGTGTTCAGCACGATCTGCGTGTGCCCGGGCTTGATCTTGTCCACCGCATCGCGCGCGGCGGCGGTGAGGATGTCATAACCGAGCACCACGTCGGCCCGGCCGGTGGGGATGCGTTGGGAGTGCAACGCGTCCTGCCGCTGCGCAATGCGTACGTGCGACATCACGGCGCCGTTCTTCTGCGACATGCCCGTCATGTCCAGCACCGATGCGCCCTTGCCTTCCAGATGCGCCGCCATGCCGAGAATGCTGCCAACAGTAACGACGCCCGTGCCGCCAATGCCGCAGATGAGCACGTTGAACGGTGCATCGAGCGACGCGCGCTGCGGCGTCGGCAGGGCTGGCAGGTTGTCGGGCAGGGCTGCTTTCTGCTGCCTGCGGCCGCTGCCGCGCAGGCGACCACCTTCCACTGTCACAAAGCTCGGGCAGAAGCCTTGAACGCAAGACGTGTCCTGATTGCATGACCCTTGATGCACGGCGCGCTTGCGGCCGAACTCGGTTTCCAGCGGCACGATGGATGAGCAGTTCGACTGCGTTGCACAGTCTCCGCAGCCCTCGCACACCAGCGGGTTGATGAAGAGATGCTTGGCGGGAGCCTGCGTGGCCTGCTTCTTCTTACGGCGGCGCTTCTCTGCCGCACACACCTGCTCATAGATCAGCACGGTCGTGCCTGGCACTTCACGCAATTCGCGCTGCACGGCATCGAGCGCGTCGCGCGAATGGATGGTGACGCCATCGGGCAACCCAGCGCGACCGTTGTGGCGCGACGGGTCTTCCGATACCAGCGCGATGCGCGCCACGCCCTCCGAAGCCAACTGCCGCGCAATGGACGGCACGGTAGCGATGCCGTCCACCGGTTGGCCGCCCGTCATGGCCACCGCATCGTTGTAGAGCAGCTTGTAGGTGATGTTCACCTTGGCGGCAATCGCCGCGCGGATGGCCAGATAGCCCGAGTGGAAATACGTGCCGTCGCCCAGGTTGGCAAACACATGCGGCACCTGCGAGAACGGCGCCTGGCCGATCCAGGTCGCGCCTTCGCCACCCATCTGCGTGAACGTCTTGTTGTACTCAGGGTAAATGGCCGTGGCCATGATGTGGCAACCAATGCCGCCCAGCGCCAGGCTGCCTTCTGGCACCTTGGTGGACGTGCTGTGGGGGCAGCCCGAGCAGTAGTAGGCCGAGCGACCCGGGGCCGGCTCCGCGCGGTCGAGAAAGGCCTGCCGGTCACGCAGCCACGCGGCGGTCTTGGCAATGCGGCCCTGCGGATGAAACGGTGCCAGCCGGTCGGCAATCACCATGGCGATCTGCGCGACCGAAAGATCCGTCTTGGCCGAAAACACGCCGTTGCCTGTCGGCCCCGCCAGCTCGCCCACACCGTCGGACTTGCCGACGATACGCGGGCGCGCGTTGTCCGGCAGGTCGTACAGGAACTGGCGCAACTGCGATTCCACCACCGGCCGCTTCTCCTCGATGACGAGAATCTCGTCCAGCCCGATGGCGAAATCACAGATGCCTTGCGGCTCCAGCGGCCACGGCATTGCTACCTTGTACAGCCGCAGACTGGCTATTTCCGGCGCATCCTCGTCAATCTCCAATAGCGCGAGCGCTTCGAGCACATCGCGGTAGCTCTTGCCGGAGGCGACGATGCCAAGGCGTGCAGTGGGGACGTCGTGCGTGGTGCGGTTGAGCCGGTTGGCGCGCGCATAGGCCAACACCGCCGGCAGCTTGTGGTCCTGCATCAGCGCTTCCTGCTTGCGCGCGGTCAGGCCCAGCGGGTCGGACGAGAGGCGGCAGTTCAGCCCGCCCTCGGGCAGCACGTGGTCCGCCGGCAGACGGATCTGCACCGCGAACGGGTCCGCATCAATGCCGGCAGACGACTCCACGGTATCGGCCAGCGCCTTGAAGCCGACAGCGCAGCCCGAATAGCGCGACATGGCCCAGCCATGCAGGCCCAGCTCGATGTACTCCTGCACATCGGCCGGATACAGTACGGGGATCATCGCCGAGCAGAACAGGTGGTCGCTCTGGTGGGGCAGTGTTGACGAATAGGCACCGTGGTCGTCGCCCGCCACCAGCAGCACGCCGCCGCGCGCGCTGGTGCCGGCGTGGTTCATGTGCTTGAGCACGTCGGCCGAGCGGTCCACACCTGGGCCCTTGGCATACCAGAGTGCGAACACGCCGTCGTGCTTCGATTCGCCCAGCAGGTGCACCTGCTGCGTGCCCCACACGGCGGTGGCCGCCAGGTCTTCGTTCACGCCGGGCTGGAAGCGGATGTCGTGCGCGGCCAGCGCGTCGCTCGCCTTCCACAGCGCCTGATCCAGCCCGCCCAGGGGTGAGCCGCGGTAGCCCGACACGAAACCCGCCGTATTGAGCCCGGCGGCACGGTCGCGCACGTGCTGCACCACCATCAGGCGTACCAGTGCATCGATGCCGCTCAGGAACACGCGTCCGCTGGTGGCCGTGTATTTGTCTGCTGCCGTGATGGATTGCACGCGAACCTCGCGAAAGGTGGGGCGATATCAAAACGCAGCGCGAGCGAGGCCAGCCCCGCCGCGCAGCGGGCATCGGAACCGGTTGGGTTGGATGGGTAAAGCGATTACCAGTCGATCAGGCAGGCGCTCCACGACAGCCCCGCGCCAAAGCCGATCAGCACGACCTTGTCGCCGCGCGTCACGCGGCCCTGCCGGACCGCGTCGCCCAGTGCCAGCGGGATGCTGGAGGCGCCGGTATTGCCGGTATCCGCCAGGCTCACGAAGAAGCGCTCGGGCGGGATGCCCATCTTGGCGCGCACCGATTCCAGCATGTGCGCGTTAGCTTGGTGGAAGACGAACAGGTCGATCTCTTCCCGCGCGAGGCCGTTCTTCTCCAGCAGCGCGTCGATCACCTCCGGCACCTTGGTCAGCACGAAGTTGAAGACGCCCGGCCCGTTCATACGGAAGTCCGGCTGGTAAGCGCCACCGCTCTTCAGGCCGCGCAAGCCGGAGGTATGCGCGGTGATGGCCTCGGCGCCGGTGCCGTCGGTACCGAACTCGAAGTCGCGCACGCCGATGCCGTGTTCTGCCCGGCGAATGAACGACGCCGTGGCCGCGTCGCCCATGATGGTCTTGAGACTGCGGTCTTCCGGCGCCACCAGCTTGGTGTAGGTGTCGGCCGTGATGAGCAGCACGCCCTTGGCGCGACCGCTGTCGACCAGGCCCTCGGCCAGCATCAGGCAAGACACATAGCCCGAGCAGCCCTGGTTCACGTCGAGCGCGCCGCTGCGCGTGGGCAGGCCCAGCGCATGCTGCACGAGGCAGGCACTCGTCGGAATCAGGAACTTGGGCGTCTGGCTGCAGAACAGGATGAAGTCCACCTCTTCCGGCGCGATGTCGTGCTCGGCAAGAAGACGGCGCCCGGCGGCAATGGCCAGCTCAAGGCTGTACTCATCGTCGGCGGAGATATGCCGAAGGTGGATGCCGGTTTTGCCCGCGATTTTGTCGATGGGCCAGTCCGGGTTCAGCTCGGCAATGGATTGATTGCTGAGCGTCGCATCCGGCAGCGCATAGCTGATCGATTGAATCTGTACCGCCATGAGAAGACTCCGCGTGATTGCGTGGTTGCGCGATGACGTTATTGCCGGTGATACACCAAGGGGACCATGATGGGATCGGCCTGCCGCAGCAGTGCCCCGCCCCACGAGAAGCCCACGCCAAAACCGACCATGCCGAGCGTCTCGTGCGCCGGCCGTGGCGCGTCAGGATCGTGCTCGGTCACCATCATCAGCGGGATGGAAGGCGGGCTGGTGTTGCCAAAGCGATCGATGTTGCTGGGCATCTTCTCGGGTGCGATACCGATCTTCTTCGAGAAGTAGTCGAGCATGAACTTGTTGGCCTGGTGGAAAAGCCAGCGGTCCACGCTCTGCACCGGCCAACCGGAAATCGTGGAGAGCTGCTGCACCAGTTCCGGCACGTGGTTGAGCGTGAGACCGAACACGGCGGAGCCGTCCATATACAGCTCTTCCTGCGAGCGCAGCACCTTGTCTTGCGGATGCGGGCGGCGCTCGGCCGATTCCGCCGTGCGTGGCTGACGGAAGCCACCGGCTTCGATGATGAGCGAATCGCTGCCCGCGCCATTGGTGCCAGCAAAGAAGACGCTCTCGGCCGCGTCGTCCGAATACTCGATGGCCGTGGCCGTGCCCGCATCGCCAAACAGGATGTTGGCCGGAATGTCGTGCGGCGAGATCAGCTTGCTGGGCGTATCGCCCACCAGCAGCAGCACGCGCCGCATCCCCTCTTTCGCCAGCAACCCGAAGGCGACCATCAGCCCATACACGTAGCCCGAGCAGCCGAGCGTGATGTCGAACGCCGCGCAGTGAAACGACAGCCCCAGCCGCCGCTGCAGCACGCAACTGGTGGCCGGCACCACGTAGTCAGGCGTTTGCGAGAGGAAGATCAGCGCGTCGACGGAATCCTTCTCCCAGCCGACGGATTCCAGCAGACGCTCGGCCGCCACGTAGCACAGGTCGGATGCGCACATGCCGTCGGGGGCCACATGCCGGGCCCGGATGCCGCACAGCTTGGCCGTGCGGCCAATCTCCACCGGATCGCCGGCGATGTCCTCGTTGCGCCGCACGTGCTCCGGCACCGCGGCGGACACCCCGGCAATACGCGCATTGTGAAAGCGCCGGTAGCCCATTCAAGCCTCGACGCTTTGGCCGTGAACCAGCGTGCGCAGCTCGCCGAACGTGGTCAGCTCCTGCAGCGCCATGGGGTCGACCACCTTCTGGTAGTGCGTGTCGATCAACGCGATGGTGCTGAGAAACGCCAGCGAATCCCACACGGCCTCTTCGACCATGTTGAAGTCATCGGTGATCCGCTCCGGCGACACTTCGAGCAGGGCCGCGAAATCTTCAATGAATTTGCGATCGTCCATCGGTTCACCTCAATCATCAGGAAACAGCGGGGAAATGCGCCAGTCATGCTGGCGTGCGTGGTCCAGCAGTGCTGCATTGGAGCCGACCGCCACCGGGTGGTCGGCCAGGGAAAGCATGGGGATATCGCTGTCGTGGTCACCGTAAGCAAAGCCGCCGCGCATCGACAGGCCGTGCGCCTGCAGAAACTGGCGCAACGCGATGGCCTTGCCCTCGCCAATGGTGGGCTCGCCCAGCATGGCGCCGGTGTAGCGGCCGTCGCGCTGCTCCAGACGCGCGCACACGACGTGGTCAATGCCCAGGTCTGCCGCGATGGGTGCGATGGCCTCGGCAAATGATCCGCTCACGACAATGGCGATGGCCCCTTCGCGCTGGTGCGCCTTGAACTGCGCGACCACCGCCTCGTGATAAAGCACCGGGCGGTTGGCCTCGAACCATAGCCACGCGGCGCGCGCCATGCCATCCACCGAAATGCCCGCGAGCTGCCGGTAGAAATAGCGATTCTGTGCGACGCGATTCGGATTCCGCTCCACAAACCAGGTCAGGTTGGCGCGCACGTCGCGAATGCGGCGCTCGGCCTGATCGAGCGAGGCCGCCACGCTGCGGTGGTACTGCTCCAGCACAGCGATCATGCTCTTGGGGCGGATCAGCGTCTCATCCAGGTCGAACACCGTGCAGATGCGTGCGGCCTTGGCCACTGGCGCGGCGCTGTCGGGGGCGATGGCGGCAGTCATGACGGCGCCGCCCCTTCAGTTATGCAGCGACTTGAGTGCCGAGCTCTCAAGCGCCGACACGAATTTGCGGTCGAGCACCGTGAAGGTGAGCGTGAGCTGCGCAATCAGCTTGTCCTGCTGGCGGAAGTCGATCCGCACGGCCATCTTGCCGTCGCCGGTCGGCCGCAGATTGCGCTCGAGCACGCGGTACTCCAGATCGACCCGGAACGGATAGGCAAACGCCCTGAAATCCACGTTGATGTTCTCGGCCAGGTACATCTTGGCCGCCGTGGAGTGGAACTTCTGCGTGACGGCATTGCCCATCTGCCGCGCCGCCTCCAGCAGCACCATGAACTGCACGTGCTTTCCGGTCACGTGGTCGCTCAGGTCGGCGCACTCATCGTCGATCAGCAGCACGCTGGCGTAGGTGTCTTCGCCCGTTGCCTGCGGATCGGAAATCAACGTGTTGGAACGCTTGATCTTGTGCGTGAGCGTGCCGTCGCAGCGCTGGTGGTTGTCAAAGTAGCTGCTGAGCGAGATCTGCCCCGCATGGCTGCTTTGCGCCACCAGCTCGCGCAGCACATCGACCTGCGATTCAGAGATGCCCTGCTCCAGCGAGATGGCAGCCGGTTCGAGCCGTCCGCCACGAACACGCGCAACAAGCTCGTCGAACGTGAGAATGCTTTGCGCGTTGGACAACTCCTGAAACTTGTTGCCGACCACGCGAATAAGGTTTTCAGTCATAGGGGCCCGTCGTGTGCAGTTCTGGTGGTTGAAGTGCCAATCTATTTTAAAAATCACTTAAATCTAGATTTTCACCTGCTTTATATCGATCCGCTTTTCCAACAAGTGCGTCATTGCATTTGCATATGCGGAAACGCTCGGAATCCGCACTTTTGTGCTATGCCGCAAACTGAGTCGTATAAACGGTTCGTTCGTCTGCCGGACGCATCCTACCGTTTGCTGCAATGCGGTCAACTGCAAAAAAATACAGTAGACGTGTCACCGCTTTTCACACAGCATCCGCGCTTAATCACGGCGTCGCCATGCCTTGCACCAAACAGGGTATCGATGATGCTGCCGCACCGTTCTGATTTGCAGAATGGTGCACGCACGTGATTTAAAAGACCGCCGTCGGATTGCGAGCAATCGGATGCGACGGATTGATGAAACTGCGCGCCGGTGCGCGGCCTCCGTCCCAACATGGATGCCCGTCTGCCGGCTCACCCAACCCGAGGCAGCAAGATGGCTCAACAAGACTCCAAGACCCTGGCCAACCAGTTCATCCGCGCGCTGGAAACGCGCGATCTCGACGCCGTGTCGGACCTGCTGGCCGACAACGTCGTCTTTGAAGACGTGCCGC
Source organism: Ralstonia sp. UBA689 (assembly GCF_002298975.1). Classification (GTDB taxonomy): domain Bacteria; phylum Pseudomonadota; class Gammaproteobacteria; order Burkholderiales; family Burkholderiaceae; genus Ralstonia. Next base: position 98,764 of record NZ_DBMV01000042.1, on the reverse strand, counting down.
TGGCCGACACGGTGCACCGCGGCAAGGACAAGGCTATCGAGAAGGTGGCCGAGTTCTTCGGCAAGTCGTCTTCGTATGTCTGGAAGAAGCACCGCGTGGTGTCGGAAAACGGCACGGTGTTCGTCGAGCGCACCAGCGACATCGTCTTCGGTGACAAAAAGGTGACGCTGCCGATGGTCGTCATCCTCGAGTTCAACGAGGCCGGCAAGCTGACCCTGTTCAAAGACTACTTCGACCTGCAGACGCTGCAGAGCCAACTGGCCTGACGCAGGCGCACCGCCAACGCACGCCAACCCACGCGGATGGCGGTGCGCTCCCGTCAATCCACCCTGTGAGGAGATGACCGATGAGCACGTCGTATCGCTCCGAAATCCACCGCTTTGGCGCACCCGCCGAAACCCGTGACATGCAGATCGATGAAGCCGTGGCGCTGGTGCGCGACGGCGACGCGATCGCCGTCCTGCTGGACGTGGTCAAGCCCGAACAGCTCGACGCCTGGTGGGCCGACCCGTCCTACCCCGAGGTGATTCCGCACCGCTCGCTCTCCGGCGTGGCCAACACTGGCGTGGCGGTCGGTCCGATGCAGTTCCTGGAAAACGAGAAGCTCGTGGTTGGGCTGGCGGACTACTTTGCCTATGCCGGCCGTTTCAACGGGCAGTTGCGCAACACGGCCTTTGCGCGCCTGATCAACGAGGCGTTAGGCATCGACACCGTGCAGGTGGGCAGGTGGGCGGAGTTTCCGCTGACCTCCAAACGCGAGTTCCAGCCCAAGAAAGAAGGCATCTACAGCGTGCCGCCGCATTGCGACGCCATCCACTTCTCGCGCGACCCAGGCAACTGGCCCATTGGCGAGCACTACTCCGAGCTGAGAAACCAGATCTCGGTGTTCCTCTCGGTGGCCGATTCTGATGAAGGTACGGGCCTCGTGTTCTGGGACCACCGCCCGCAAAACTTCGCCGAGCTGAACACGCTGATGGGCGAGTTCTTCGCCAACCAGACCATTCCCGAGCTCGAAGGCGTGCCCAAGCTGGTGGTGCGCGGCAAGCCCGGCCAGTTGCACGTGCTCAACACGCGCGTGATGCACGCCGTGGAGCAGTGCCAGGCGGTGCGCCGCACGATCGGCGCGTTTTTGGTGCGCCATGAAGACAGCTGGCGCATGTTCCACTGAACCCGCCCCGCGCACACATGACCGGCAGGAGCCCGCGCGGCGCCTGCCGGTTCAAGAGGCAAACCCATGAAGAAATGGATCGTGCTGTTCTCGATCGGCATCTACCTGCTGCTGATCAACCTGGACCTGACCATCGTCAATCTGGCGCTGGCCGAGTTCTCAAAGCATTTCAACGCCACCATCGAGCAGATCCAGCTCGTGATCGTCAGCTACCTGGCGGCTGCGGCGGCGTTCTTCTGCCTTTCTGGCGTGCTGGCAGACCGCTACGGCAAGAAGCGCGTCTTCATGGCCGGCGGGCTGCTGTTCGTGCTGGCGTCGCTGTACATCGGAGCGTTTGCGCACAGCATCGAGGCCATCATCGCGGCGCGCTTCATCCAGGGCATCGGCTTTTCGGCCACGCTGGGGTTGGCGCTCATCCTGATCGGCAAGGCGTTCCCGCCTGAACAGAAAGGCTTGGCAACGGGCGTGGCCGTCACCATCACCGGCATCGGCCTGGCGGCGGGGCCGCCGCTAGGCGGGTTCATCCTGCAGGCGTTCGGGTGGGAGATGATCTTTCTCATCAATGTGCCGCTGGGGTTGCTGTCGCTGGTGCTCACGGCCGCGTTCGTCGACAGGGACGACCCGAACGAGCTGAGTGCCCGCGCGCTCGACGTGGTGGGTGTGCCGCTGTATCTGCTGGGGCTCGGCTGCCTGATCGTGCTGTCCAACGCGCTGGCCACGCTCACGTGGTCGCAAATCGGCGTACTGATGGCAGTAGGCGCTGTGTCCACTGTGTTGTTCGTGCGTCGCAGCCTGCGTGTGGAGGCGCCGCTCATCAACCTGTCGCTGCTGAAGAACGGCACCTACCTGACGGTGGTGGGCATCCGCATCATCTTCAACTTCGTGATGGCAAGCTTCCTGTTCGTGCTGCCGCTGTTCATGCAGAACATCCTGAACTACTCGAAGGTGCGTGCAGGGTTGTGGGTGCTGTGCATGACGGCGTGCATCTTTGTGGTCGGGCCCATCACCGGCAAGGTCATCGACCGCCATGGCTACAAGCTGCCGACGCTCACGGGCATGGCGCTGCTGCTGGTGAGCTGCGCGGCTTTCCTCACGTTGAGCGTTGATCTGTCGATCGTGCTGTTCGTGATCGGGTTGGTGAGCTTCGGATTGTCCAACGGAGCGCTCACCACGGCCACCATTAACGGTGCCACCTCGCAGGTGTCGCCCAAGCACACCGGCACGGCCATCGGCCTGTTCTTCACGCTGTCGATGGTGGGGGCGATGTTTGGCGTGGCGGTGTCGGGGCTGATCCTCAGCAAGGTGGGAGAGTTCGAGCTGGCGCACCGCATCGCCAGCGCCGCCGCAACGTTCACGCCGGAGCAGTTGCAGACCCTGCATAGCCTGGTCAACGCCAGTCAGAACCTGGTCAACGTGGCTGGCATGTTTGCCGATCACCCGATCGATGCGGTGCGCGCGCTGGTCAACGCCAGCTACGTGCCCGCCATGCGCGCAGTGATGGCGTTCAACGCCCTGCTGGCCGCCACGGGCATCGGCCTGTCGGTCACGCTGTTCAAGCGCGGGCGCGCCCGCCCCACTGAATCCCGCAACGAACACCTCGAAGGAGCCGTGTAATGCAATCCAGATTCCTGAACTTCGATTTCGGCAAGGTCCATTACCTGCAGGGCGGCAAGGCCAACGCGCCAGCCATCGTCTGCCTGCACGGCACGGCGTCCACCGCCGCGTCTTACGCCGATCTGGAACCGCTGCTGGGCGACCAGTTCAACCTGATCGCACTGGATTTTCCCGGCCATGGCCAGTCGGACCACATTGACGTCGCACGCTTCGGCTTTCAGTACAGCATGATCGGGCTGCGTACTCTGTTCGAAGAGTTCCGCCATCGACTATCGTTGCGCGAGATCATTGCGGTGGGCAACAGCGTAGGCGCCAACATCGCCACGCAATCGCTGTTCAAGGACCCGGACCTGCTCGGCCTCGTCTCGATTGCCGGCGTGCATGCCGTCAGCCGCGAAGATGCGTTCTCCAACTTCCGCCCCGAAGCGCCCAAGGAGCTGGCCTTCAAGAACCAGCTCATCGGCGACGAGGCTGAGGCGCTCACACGCGCCTATCTCGATGTCTCGCAGGCTGGCACCGAGGTCTACAAGCGCATGCTGGCCGACATCAAGGAATCCGACGGCAACTTCCGCGAGCAATTCGCCATCCACTTGAAGACGCAAGGCTGGCTGGACGAACTGGCCATCTTGTCGGGCAGCAAGGTGCCGTTCCTGTACATCGGCGGCAAGAACGACGCCTTCATCGATAACGCCTACTACGACAAGCTGCAGGCCCGGGTGCCGCGCATCCCACCCGCCAACGTGCACATCCTCGACCACGTCGGCCACGTGCCACACCTCGAAGCGCCCGAGATCTGCGGCAGGTTGATCCTCGATTTCGCCAAGACGCTCTAAGCACACAGCGCGACACACTCAAGGAATCGATCATGAGCCTACTGATTGTCGGATGCGGCCCCGTGGGCATGACGCTGGCGGGCCTGCTCGCACAACATGGCGAGCCGGTGCAGATCATTGACAAGCGGCTGGAACTGTCGACGCTGCCGCGCGGCATTGCCGTCAACCAGGCGAGCCTGGCGGTGTTCGACCAGCTCGGCATCGGCGCGCAGTTGGATGCGCTGGGCCTGCGCGTGCCGCGCATGAACCTGTACCGGCGCAAGACATACTTTGCCGATATCAACTTCAGCCAGCTCGACATCGCGCGCCCGCACTTTTTTCACCTCACGCAGGACGTGATCGAGCGCGCGCTGTACCGGCGCATTACCGATCTGGGCGTCCCTGTCCGCCAGGGGCTGGAGTTGCAGGCGCTGGAGGAGACGCCCACCGGCGTGATCGCAACCTGTGTTCACATCGACGGCCGGGAAGAACGCATTCTTGCCGACCACGTCATCGCCTGCGACGGCGGCAACAGCACGGCACGCCGCCTGCTCGACATCCCCGTCGACCAATCGATCTACGCAGGCTACTTTGTCGTGGCCGACGTGGCTTTCGATGCATTGCCGCTTGCCAATGAGGAGATGCACTGTTTCTGCGGCGTCGACGGCTACCTCATGATCGTGCCGATCCCGGGCGGCTACTACCGCGTGATCGCCTCCTTCCCCGGGGAAGATCCGCAGAGCGGGTTCGATGCCGCCTTCATTGAACGCATCCTCCGCGAGATGACGCCCATCGAGGCCACCGTGCGGCACCTGCACTGGATCACGCACAGCGCATTCGGCCACCGCATCGCCAGCCGCGCGCGCGTGGGGCGCGTGTTCTTTGCCGGCGATGCATGGCACCAGTTCAGCCCCATCGGGGGCACCAACATGAATCTCGGTATCGAAGACGCGGCGGTGCTGGCGCGCGCCATCCTCGCCCGCGATCTGGACGCCTACGAGCTGCCGCGCCTGGAGGCCGTGGCGCGCAACCTGGCGGTGACGCGCTACCTGAGCCGGCTGCTGGTGCGCTCGCCGGACCTGGCGACCACGGCCCGGCCGTTCCGGGCGCCCTCGCTCAAGCACCTGCTGCACCATGAGCTGCCGCGCTTCTTGACCGGCCTGCGCACGGGCATGCCGGCCACCGAAGCGCGACACGAAACCGAGGCCGTCACGGCCTGACCCGCACAGGAGACCCTCATGGTGCCCACGCTCCGCACGCCTGCGGCCAGCCGGCTGCCGTCGCTCACCGGGCTGCGCTTCCTGGCGGCCATGCTGGTCTTCCTGTATCACGGGTCGCTCACGAAGATCGTGGTGTTCAACCCGTTTGCCGATGCGCAGTGGGCCAACGCCTACAACCACCTGTTCAACGTGGGCGGGCGGGTGGGCGTGTCGTTCTTCTTCGTGCTGAGCGGCTTTGTTCTGACGTGGTCGGCGCGCACGACCGACACGGTGCCAGCCTTCCTCAAGCGGCGTCTGCTCAAGATCTACCCCAACCACGTGCTCACGTGGGCGGTGGCGATGATCCTGCTGGTCGCACCCGGGACACCGCCGGCGGTATGGCTGCCCAACCTGTTTCTCGTGCACGCATGGGTGCCGGAAGATGCCGTGCTACGCGGCGTCAACGCGGTGTCGTGGTCGCTGTGCAGCGAACTGCTGTTCTATCTGCTGTTTCCACTGATCCTGCCGGTGGTGCGGCGCATTCCCGCATCACGGTTGTGGCTGTGGGCTGCAGCCACGGTGGCGGGGCTCCTGGCCGCGCAGGGGCTCATCACGCTGCTCACGCCGGCCTCGCCCGTCGCACCCGGCTGGCCACTGCCGGAGCTGCGCTTCTGGCTGGCGTATTTCTTTCCGCCGCTGCGGCTGTTCGAGTTCGTGCTCGGCATGCTGATGGCGCGCATCCTGATGACGGGGCAGTGGATGCGGCTTGGCTTGCTGCCCGCCTTCCTGTTCATGGCAGCCGGCTACGCAGCGGCGCGCGTGGTGCCGTTCCAGTACAGCCTGAACGCGGTGATCATCGTGCCGATCGCGCTGCTCATCACCGCCGTGGCGGCCACCGATGTGGCAGACACGCCCACCCTGCTCGCCTCCCGCACGATGGTGTGGCTGGGCGAGGTGTCGTTCGCGTTCTACATGGTGCATCTGGAAGTGCTGTACGGCGCGCGGACCCTGCTGCACGGGCAGGCATTTGCAACGCCGGTGGCACTGGGCGTGATCGTGGCGGAGTTCGGTGCCGCGCTGCTGCTGGCGTGGGCGCTGTATGCGCTGGTCGAGCGGCCCATCATGCGGCGCTGGGCCGGCAGCGCACGGCCGCATGTCGGCCACATGCGGCCCGCACGGTAGCTGCGCCTGTTCGACATCGGATCAACGTTGGATCGACTAGCTCCCCGTGGCCGGAATCAACCCCAGCAACGCCGCCTTGACCACGGCATGCGTCTTGTTGGCGGCATTGAGCTTGGTGATGGCGTTCTGGATATGAAAGCTCACGTTGCGCTCGGTCATCTCCAGGATGGCCGCCACCTCGGCCACGGTCTTGCCTTCGGCTGTCCAGTGCAGGATCTGGCGCTCGACGTCCTTCAGGCGCGCGGCGGCATCGGGCAGCACCTTGCTCGCCATCAGGTTGCTGATGGTGGCGTGCGCCAATTGCCCCAGCCAGATCATCTCGGGCTCGATGGCGGCCAGTTCTTCTTCGGTGATGGGCTCGGCGCTGCGTGCCAAGCTGAACGTGCCGAAGATGCCGCGATGATCACGCATGGTCTGCGACCACCCGTGGCTGAGCCCGTGCTCGCGCGCATCCACCCAGAACGGCTCGTTCGGATCGCTGATACCCGGCCACAACATGGGCTTTACACAGCGCTGGCCGAACTGCAGCACCGGGTCGATGGCGGCATAGCCCAGCGTGGCGTACCTCTCGCGCCAGCGCTCCGGGTAGTTGCTCCATGCCACGGTATTGAAGCGGGTGATTGGGATCGCCGCGCGCAGGGCGTAGGCGTAGTAGTCGAAGCCCAGCAGGCTGACGGCTGTGTGCAGGCTGCGAAATGCAGCATCGGCGTCATCCAGCGTATTCAGTTCGCGCAGCAACTCCGCGCGCCACGACGTCATCCGGTTTTCCGTAAATAGAATGCGAGCGCCCATCCAAGCGTTCTCCCAAATATGCTCATTGCAGCAGCCACGTGCGCCGGATAATCCCGTGGCACATCACTGGTCCCGTTTGCTGACGTTCTGAACATGGCCGCGTGCCAACACGGCATGCGGCTCCCCCCGCTCAGGCTTGTGGCCGCCAACCCGCGTCAGGCAAGGGGTGCCGGTGATCTGATCATCGCCTTGCGCCTCACTGAAGACACGAAGCGGCGTGTTGGAACTATACAAAATCTACAGCGGTTTGCGCGCCGCAGCATGCCAATTTGGGGTAGTGCTTTTTCTCGAATGCGGCGTTGGGTAAAGGCAGGAATAAATCGGCTGATAATCACCTGCGTTTGCGCAAAGACGCGTCGATTGTATGGAATCTCGAAACAAGGATGCACGATGGGTGCAACGGACTCCCGAAGCTCGCATGTTCATCATTTCCTGTTGTTCACGTAACGTGAACAACAAAAATCATTGAACAACACTGGTATGGCGTTCATAATTACCGCACGTTCACGCTTCGTGAACACACAAGAAGAATGAACAAGCGCACTTATGGCTACACGACATGAACTTCTCCACCGAGAACGCGAGGTAGTCGATGCAGCGCTCAACGCGCTGGCCGAGACCACCGGCATCACCAGCCGCGTCGAGACAACCGAGCCGCGCACCGACGGGCGAGCGCGGCGTGCCGACGCCATCGTCGACCTGACCGCCGGCGGCCGGAAGCATCGCTACCTTGTCGAATGCAAACGCACGGTAGACCGAGCAGCCACACTGGCGCTCGTGCATGCGCAACTGGCCGAGCAAGCCGGAGCCGGCTTGCTGGTCACGCAGCATCTCAGCCCACAACTGGCCGAGCACAGCCGGCAGCTCGGACTGCAGTTCATCGATACCGCAGGCAATGCCTATCTGTGCGCTGACGGTCTGTATGTCTTTGTGAACGGGCGCAAGCCAAGCGGCCTCCAACCGCGCACCGTCCAACGCAGCGCCGGCAATGCCACCGCACTGCGCATGACGTTCGCACTGCTTTCGGCACCCGCACTGCTGCAGGCGTCCTATCGGGATATTGCACAAGCCGCAGGCATCGCGCTCGGCTCGGTCGGGGCCGTATTTGCCGACCTGGCCGCGCGCGGCCTGCTGATCGAATCGCCCAAAGGGCGGCGCTGGGCCGCGCCGGAACGCGTGCTCGACGAGTGGGTCGCCAGCTACCCGACCGTGCTCCGCCCCAAGCTGCACGCACGCCGGTTCCGGGCGCGCGACCCGGCATGGTGGGAACACGCCCGCCTGGATGGGTTGCATGCAAGCTGGGGCGGAGAAGTGGCCGCTGCACGCATGACCGGCTACCTCAAGCCCGCCACGCAGACCCTCTATGTCGAACCGGACGCCATGCGCGACACGTTGCGCGAACTGGCCAGCACCCATCAACTCCAGGCGCAAGCAAACGGCCCCATCGAGCTGCTGGAGCGGTTCTGGCAACTCCCCCCCGACACACCTGCAGAGAGCGCCATCGCCCCGCCCATCCTCGTCTATGCGGACCTCATCGCCAGCATGAACCCGCGCAACCTGGAGGCCGCCAGCCTCATCCGCAAGGAGGACATCGCCCGTGCATTCGATCCGCGCTGACCGCCCGCTGGACCCCACCGTACTGGCCGCGCTCGGGGCCGTCCACAACGTCGCCGCTCCGCAGCAATGGCCGCTCTTCGTCATCGGCGCCACCGCGCGCGATATCCTGCTCTCGCATGTGTTCGGCATCTCGACCGGGCGAGCGACGCTCGATGTGGATTTCGCCATCGCCCTGCAGGACTGGGCGCAATTCGAAACTGTCCGGCAGCGCCTGCTAGCCACCGAGGGCTTCAGCGCAAGCTCCGACGGCGGACACCGGTTGTACTACCGAGCAACGGGCAACGGCTTTGCCACGCCGATCGACCTGATCCCATTTGGCGGCGTAGAAGGGCCTCCCGCCACGATCAAGTGGCCGCCCGACATGGCTGTGATGCTGAACGTCGCGGGCTATGCCGATGCCTGGCAGGCTGCCGTGGAGGTCGAGGTTTCGCCCAACCTGCGGGTGCGCGTGGCCTCGTTGGCTGGCCTTGCCGTCCTCAAGCTGATCGCCTGGAGGGCGCGCGGCCTGGAGCACGCCAAGGATGCCGAAGACCTGCAGTTCCTCCTGCGTCACTACGCACACGCCGGCAATCTGCATCGGCTCTATGAAGCCGAGATCAATCTACTCGAAGCGGCGGACTACAACCTCGATCTGGCCGGCATGGCACTGTTGGGCAAGGACGTAGCTGCCGTAGCCGGCGCCGAGGCCTACGCGCAGTGCATCGCCATCCTCGACAATCCAACACTGCGCGACCGACTGGCCTTGCACATGGCGAGCTCGCAGCCGGGTGCTCAAGATGCGATGGCATCCGCCGAGCATCATCTGCAATGGTTTCGGCGCGGGCTTGACCTGCGTGCCATCACCTCACCGTCCGTCTGAGGCCCGCTCACCCAAGAGCCTGCCGGAACACGCGCCACGCCTCCGCATGCGTCTCGAAGCCGATGCCCGGCGCGTGGGGCAACGCCGCATAGCCGGCATCGGCGCGCGCGCCATCGGCCAGGCCGCGAAATGGTGCGAAAGCAAACGGGCTGACCTCTGCACCGCCCAGCCCGAGCGCCGCTGTCACATGCAGCGCAAAGAGGTGCCCGCCATGCGGCCAGAACGCGTGGCGCGGCCAGCCGTTGGCGGTCATGGTTTCGATAATGCGCAGGTAGCCCGGTATGCCGTAGCAATGCACTGGATCGAACACCAGCACGTCGCGTTGCCGGCGCAGGCCGCCGTACTGGTCGAGCAGGCGCGCCTCGGCCTGTGAGAAGAGCGCCTCGCCCGCGGCAATCGGCGGCGCATACACCTCGGCCACGCGCACATGCGTGGCGAAGTCCAGCGGATCGCACAGGTCTTCGAACCACCAGAGCCCCCAAGGCGCCAGCACCGACGCCGCCTGCAACGCAGTGCTCGCGTCGTACAGATTCATGGCATCGACGGCGAGGTGCGCGGTGTCGGACAACCGTGCGGCGGCCGCCTCGATGCGCCGGCAATCCGCATCCAGCCCCGCGCCGCCGATCTTGATCTTGGCGTGCGTGAAACCGAGGTCTGCACAGCGGCACATCTCATCGGACAAGCGCGCGAGATCGTCATGCGGATAGCGATAACCGCCGCCCGCGTAGACGCGCACGCGTGGCTGCACGGTCGTTCCCAATCGCTGCGCCATGAAGGCGTGCAGCGGCAGGCCGGCGATCTTTGCGGCGGCATCCCAGACCGCCATGTCCAATGTACCGACAGCGATGCAGCGCTCGCCGTGGCCGCCTGGTTTCTCGCCGGCCATCATCGTGTGCCATGCACGGAAGGGGTCGAGGTTGATGCCCGCATCATCGGCCAGGCTGCCGGGCGCCGCTGCCAGCAGGCGCGGTGCAAAGCGCTCGCGAATCAGCCCACCCTGCGCAAAGCGGCCGACCGACGCGTAGCCGTAACCAACCACTGGCTTGCCGTCGCGCAGCACATCGGTCGTGACGGCCACAAGGCTTGTCGTCAGTCCGCCTGACGGGATGAACGGATCGTCATAGCGGGAAACCGGGATGGCCTGCTCGCGGATGTCGGTGATATGCATGTCGGCTCTCGCTGCTCCAGCGGTGTGGCGTGACGTTCCGCGCATTGTCGCAACTCCGTGCGCAATGCGTGCGCGGGTGACGACACGAAGGCGCAATCCATAGCAAGCCGCGCACCTCAACTAAGCGACAAATCGCCGCGGTAAAAATGACAATCCGAAGCGGCCGCGTGCAGCGCAATCGACGTTGCGGCAATCGCGCGTGTCACTTTTACACGCGCATGTGGCGGCGGGCGCCCGTGTCGAAAACTGAAAGCCGATTTGGCGGCAAAAGCGCCGGCTTCTCACGCTACCGAATTGCGCGCGAAGCCCGTACAGTCTCGCCCGCGACTCGCCTTTTCGATGTAGTCGAAGCCCCGACAACAAGCACGACGGTACGAAGCAACAGGGTTTTTTGGCGCGTCTTCATCGCCTCGTCACTCCTCCCGGTTTGTGGCGCTCCTTTCACTCGCTGGCGGCATCCCGCCCCGAGATGGCGGAGCTTTGCCTGAACACCGGCGATGTGACGGAGGACGAGGTCTGTTGACCTACTGCAGCGGCCATCCGCCATTGACCCAACTTGCTTAGGAAGCACCCTCATGCGCACCCAACTGCTCTCTCTGTCTCTCGCTGTCGGCACAACGTTTGCCCTGTTCTCGGCCGCAACCCAGGCCAACTGCGTGGTTAACCCGCCCACGCAATCCAACAGCACCTTCCCGGCCAGCCTGACCGGCAAGCTCGCATACCACAGCTACGTGAACTACGGCGACGGCACCAGCCAGATCTTCATCTACGACTTCGCTGCGCGCACGCTCAAGCAGGTGTCGCAACCTGCCTGGGGCATCCAGGACCCGATGAACGCGGTGTTCAGCCCCGACGGCAAGTGGCTGGCCTTCATGGGCATCACCAACAATGCGTGGAACGTGTTCTTCTGGCAGGTCGGCACGAACAACCTGCCGATCAACCTGACCAACAGCACCGGCCAGACGCGCAATGAAGACCCGAAGTTCAGCGCCGACGGCAAATCGTTGTTCTTCAAGCAGAACGGCGACGTCATGCAGGCTGCACTGTCGTACACGAGTTCTGGCCCGGTGTTCACGTCCACCGTCAACCTGACGCGCACGGCACCGACCCTTGAAGACTCGATGCCCTTCCCGACACCCGACAGCACCGCGGTGTACTACGCCACCGGCACGGGCGCCAACATGGGTCTGTACAAGCAGACCATCGGCAGCACGAGCAAGGTGGCATTCGACACGCCGGCGGGCCTGGCGACGTACTACCCGATCGTACGCGCAGACGGCACCGTCTTCTACGCCCGCTGGCATGACGCCACCAGCCAGGCTGACCAGATCTACATCAAGATCAACCCGGGCGATACGCCCAACCAGCTCTCGCTCAACGACTGCAACAGCAACAACTCTGACCCCTCCCCCGTAAATGGCACGAACTATGTGTTCTTCTCGTCCACCACGGCCGGCGGCTATCAGCTCTACCTGGGTGACGCGAGCACGGGTCAACGCTGGAGCCTCTCGCAGTTTGGCGTGAACTCGGACACAACCAAGGCCAAGCTCGGCTCGAACTACTACGCGGGGGGCGCCACGGCAACGGTCGCCGCACAGCAGACGGTGCTGCTCTCGCAGGGCAAGCCGGCCTATGCGTCGTCCAGCTACAACAGCAGCCTCGGCCCCGCCAACGCGTTTGACGGCAACACCACCACGCGCTGGGATTCAATCGAAGGCAGCGCCGCCGGCACGCAGTGGCTGATGGTGGACCTGGGCACCACCCGCACCATCAACGGCATCGACCTGTACTGGGATGCCGGCGCCAAGGTCTACTCGATCCAGACGTCGAAGGATGGTGTGAACTGGACCAACATCTATTCGACATCCAACGGCATGGCGTACGGCCACGCAGTGCTTTCGAACCTTTCTGGCAGCGGCCGCTACGTGCGCATGTACGGTACGCAGCGCGCCACGCAGTGGGGCTACTCGCTGGACGAAATGCAGGTGTGGGGCTACTGACGGCTCAGGCGACCACCGCGCCATGACATCTCGCACCTCGGCGGCCAATGCGCCGAGGTGCCAACACCGTGCTCAGACTGGCACCAGCGCCACGCCGATTGCCGGCGAAATCTGCGCGTACTGTCCCTTGTTTGCGGCGGCCGCTTCCGTCAGGGCCTTGTGCCCTTCCGCGCTGTACGCCACGGCAATCGCAAACTTGCCGGCCAGCGGGCCGTGCGCATAGTTCTTCAGCTTCTCCACATCGGTCAGCAAACGCGCGGCGATGGCCTTGCCGGCGTTGGTCGGGCTCTCGATCTTGAACTCGATCGCGTAGAACGGTTCCTGTTGAGGCGGACGGACGATGAAGTCCACTGTGCGCTTGGTGCCGTCGCCGTACGGTACCTCACGCGCAAAGCTGATGTTGTTCTGCTGCATCGCCAATGCAAACTCAACCTGCAACCAGATTTCCCACAGCGCGCCCGAGGCCGTCGCTGCGGCCATGCGCGCGGCATTGGCGCGAAAGAAGCCTTCAATGAACTGAACAATCATGACCCTTCTCCAGTAAGTACACCGCTTGAACGTAGAATCACGGCAGCCGATGCCGTGCAGGCAGTGTCGGGTTGGAGAAGGTGTGCGTCGATGTGGCATTCGCCATGGCACAACGACATGGACCAGCCACATGACAACGCCCCGGTGGCCATGCCAACCGGGGCGTTGTCGATTGCGGTCAACCCGCCGTCAATCAGACTGCGGCGCTCAGGCGCCTTGCACAGACGGTACCGGCGCCGCCGGCCCGGCATGCGGCGCGCGGCCAGTCAACAACATGGCGACCATGCGATTGCGTCCGGCCACCTTGGCGGCGTAAAGCGCGCGATCTGCGGTCTCGGTCAGCCACGACACATGTGCACCGGCTTGCCGATCAAACGTGGCCACGCCCACGCTGACCGTCACGTGCTGCGCTGCCGTTTGCGTACTCGTCTGGCAAGCTGGGCGACTGGTATCCGGACCTGCTCGACGAGAAGACGGGGCGCCTGATCGACACGGCCAATCGCCCCAAGCCCGGCTGCCAAAGCGGCTGGCATACGCAGCACCAGCGCCTGGTGGCCGCGCTGGCACAACAAAAGCAGCGCGCCGCCGTCATCGTGCAGGGCGACTCTCACGCCTCGGCCGCCGGGTCGATGTCGCGCTCTGCGGAGCTGGCCCTGGCTCAGCCCGTGCATGCCATCATGACCGGAACGCTGGGCAGCGGCGACCTCGCTTTCCCCTCGGCGTTCCGCCGCGTCGAAACCACGCCCGCGTTGTCCGTCGCCTTGCAGGAAGCGCTGCGCCCAGCGGAGAAAAACGGCTTTACCATCATCGATGTGACGCCCGAGAAGATGACCTTCTCGCTCTTCATGTGGCGCCCGCCCGAACCCGTGGACGCCATCGATACACTCCAGCCGGCACTGGTGTACGAGGTGCCGCGCCTGGCCTGATGGGCCTTCATGACAAGGAGCCGCATGGCAAAGATCTGCATCGTTGGGGCCGGCTCGATCGGCTGCTATCTGGGCGGTCGCCTGCTGGCGGCCGGCGCCGATGTGACGCTGGTTGGCCGCGCGCGCATCGGCAGCGAACTGAGCACGCATGGCCTGACGTTGACGGATTACCGCAGCGGCCAGTGGCACGTTGCTGCGGCGGATGTGCGGTACGTCACCGAGCCGGACGCTGCGGCCACGGCCGATCTGGTGCTGGTGACGGTCAAATCCGCCGCCACACCGTCGGTGGCGGCGGAACTCAAGCCCGCGCTGCGCCCTGGCGCGGTGGTCATCAGCTTCCAGAACGGCCTGTCCAACGCGGAAGTCCTGCGCGCCGCCCTGCCGCAGCAAACCGTGCTGGCGGGCATGGTGCCGTTCAACGTGATGCAGCCGGGGCCGGGCGCCTTCCATCAAGGCACGGCGGGCGAACTGGAGGTGGCCGCGTCGCCGGCACTGCGGCCGTTTCTCGACGACTTCCGCCACGCGGGGCTGCCACTTGTCGAGCGCGCTGACATGGTGTCAGTGCAGTGGGCCAAGCTGCTACTCAACCTGAACAACGCCATCAACGCGCTGGCCAACCGGCCGCTCAAGGAAGAACTGTCGCAGCGGGCCTACCGACGCTGCCTGGCGCTGGCGCAAACCGAAGCACTGCGGCTGCTGGCGCACGCGGGCATCCGGCCGGCCAAGCTCACGCCCGTGCCGCCTGCGTGGATTCCGCGCCTGCTCACCGCGCCCGACGCGGTGTTCGCACGGCTGGGCGGCAAGATGCTCGCCATGGATCCGCTCGCGCGTTCATCCATGTCCGACGACCTCGCCGCTGGCCGCTCCACTGAAGTCGATTGGATCAACGGTGAGATCGTGCGCCTGGCCGTTCGGCTCGGGCAGCGCGCCCCCGTCAATGCACAACTGTGCACGCTGGTGCATGCAGCAGAGACGGCGGCCCAGCGCCCGAGCTGGCCGGGCGACGATCTGCTCGCGGCGCTGCGCGCGGCAGCCTGACCACGCCACGCGTCAGCTCACGCTCAACAGCAGCGGCACGTCGTGGATTTCGATATGCCCGTAGCGCAAGCGGATCGCGCCCAGCTTCACGAGTGCCTGCAGTTCCTTGCTGAGCGTCTGTCGGCTGATGCCCAGCATCATGACCAGCGCGTCCTGCGAGGTGGAGATGGTGGCGCGGCCTTCAGCGGATTGCGACACATCAGATCGTCGAAGCGTGCAACGCTCACGCCCAGCACTTCGGCCGCTTCCAGCGCGATCGCTCAGTGGCCGCCGGCTGCAGATCAAGCGTCGACAGCCCACCGAACCAGTTGCCGGGCTCGACCAGCGTGAGAATCGCCTCGTCGCCCTCGGCATTGAAGATCGACAGCTTGAGCACGCCGCTGGGCACGGCAGCTTCCAGCAAGGCCTCGGCCACGCGCGGCGGCAGACTCTGGAACCAGGGGGTGGTCGCAAACGGGGCCGTCACGAATTTGCTCCGCCTCGGCTGCGCCGCGCTAGCACCCAGCCCAGCGAAAACACATACCGGCTGCCGCCCACCACGCGCGTCACGCTGTGTTCGCACGCATCGGGACGGAACAGCTTGATACGCCGGGTCTGGAAGATCGGGTTGGCACAGACGAACTCACCGCCCGCACGCGGGGCCTTCAGCACGACGTTGAGCCGGTAGTGCCGTCCATCGGAGACGGGGTCCGTATGCGGCGGAATCTCCGAGCCCTCCGGATAGCGGATCAGGTAGCTGTCGAACGGAATGGGCCACGGCGCGGTAGCCAGCAGCATCTTGTCGTAGCCGGTGCCCTGGCGGCCGCGTTGCCAGCGGAAGGCGGTTTGCAAGAACCAGCGCAAGGAAGACATGGGATCTGCAGACGGTTGAACCCGCGCATGTTAACTGGGAACCACCAGCGAGGACTACCGCCGCTTGCCGACCTTCGACCAATACGTGAACGGCTCTTCGTGGCATTCGTAATCAAGTTCGGCCACGCGCGTATGCAGGCGCTCCTGTGCCTCATGCACCGCAAGGTTGTAGACCACCGGGCCGATCTCTTCGAGGAAGAAGTTCAGCAGCGCGCCGGCCTGGATGTTGCCGATGCGCTCCTCCATGTGCTCGGTGAAATAACGCTGGAGGGATTGAATCGCTTCGTCGCGAGTGTCGCGGTCGAGTTCGATGGGCATGCGGGCTCCCGGCCAAGGCAGAAAGAGAGGTGATCGTTCCTCAGCATAGCGGAGGCCGCTGCCCACCCGCCGGCCTCGCCCCGGGCGGTGGCATGGTTTTCTTGCATGCGGAAGCACGTGGCCTATCGTGTATCGAGAAGGGTAGCGGCGGGCATGCATGTGCCGCTGTCACCTCACCCCCGGAGGCACGGCATGCGCATCGAACTGAACCACACCATCGTCTGGTGCCGCGACAAGCAGAGGTCCACCAGCTTCCTGCGCGAAATCCTTGACCTGCCCGAACCGATCCCATTCGGGCAGATGCTGGTCGTGCCGCTGTCCAACAACGTCTCACTCGACTTCTTCGACAGCGACGGGCCGATCGCCAAACAGCACTACGCCTTCCTCATCAGCGAGGCGGCATTCGAGCGTGCCCTGCAGCGCATCCAGGTCAAGGAGATTCCCTATTGGTCCGACCCCGCCAGGAAGCACCCTGGGCAGATGTATGAGTACAACGGTGGCCGCGGCCTGTACTTCGATGACCCCGACGGGCACTTCCTGGAGATCATGACGCGGCCGTATGACCTGGGGTCGTGAACGCTACCCGCGCACCACCTCGTAGCGCATCTCCACGAAGGTGTTCTTGTACGGCAGCGCCGAGACCAGCTTCAGCGGCGGCTGCACAATCCGGCGTGGCAGCAGCGGCAGCCCGGTGCCCAGCGTCACCGGCATCACCTGCACGATCAGTTCATCGAGCAACCCGTGATCAAGGAACTGCCCGGCCAGCTCGCCACCGCCGACGATCCAGACGTTGCGGCCATCCGCCGCCGCTCGCATCTCCCGATGGACCGGCTCGACATCGCCTTGCACGAAGCGCACATCTGCACCTTCGACCACCGGTAACGTGCGCGACGTAAAGATCCATGCTGGCTGCGTGTAGGGCCAGGGCTGAGCCTGCGCAGAGCCCGGGCGAACCAGTTCGCGCAGCAGCCATTCATACGTGGACGCGCCCATCGCCAGCGCGCCCACCTCGCGGATGAATCCGTCGTAGCTCGTACCCTCCAGCGAGCCGAACTGCATTAGCCAGTCGAGTGAACGATCTGGCGTGGCGATGAACCCGTCGAGGCTGGCTGCAGCGTAATACTGGGTCTTGGACATGGCGTGCGTTCTTGTTGGTTTTGGGAACGGGATGCTACGCGCCGCGCATTGCAAAAGCCTTGTGCGGCGTTCATCCGTCCCGCAATCCCTTCTGCGCCAGCCACGCCGCATTGAACAGCCGCGCAAAGTACAGCGTGCCGCGATCGCACAGCAGCGTGACGATGGTGTGTCCCGGGCCCATCTCGCGCGCAAGCTGCACGGCAGCGCCCACGTTGATGCCGGTCGAGCCGCCGACGAACAGCCCCTCCTTGCGCAGCAGGTGGTAGACCATCGTCACGCAGGTCTGGTCGTCGATGCGGATGGCGTCGTCGATGGGCGTGCCCTCCAGGTTGGCCGTCACGCGGGTGGACCCGATGCCCTCGGTGATGGAGCTTCCCTCGGCCTGGATGGTGCCCGTCTTCACGAAGCTGTAGAGGCCGCTGCCGTGCGGATCGGCCAGCACCGTCTTCACAGCAGGGCTTTGCTCCTTCAGGTAACGCGCCACGCCGGCCAGCGTGCCGCCGGTGCCGGTCGCGCAGACGAAGGCGTCCACCTTGCCCGCCGTGTCGCGCCAGATTTCCGGGCCGGTGGTCTCGTAATGCGCCTGGCGGTTGACGAGGTTATCGAACTGGTTGGCCCAGATGGCATTGTCGAGTTCCTGCGCAAGGCGCCCGGCAATCTTCTGGTAGTTGTTCGGGTCTTTGTAGGGCACCGCTGGCACGGGGCGCACCTCCGCGCCCAGCACGCGCAGCAGGTCCATCTTCTCGGGCGATTGCGTTTCGGGGATGACGATCACGCAGCGGTAACCGCGCGCCGCGCAAATGTGCGCCAAGCCGATGCCAGTGTTGCCGGCCGTGCCTTCGACCACGGTGCCGCCCGGCTTGAGCGTACCGCGCCGTTCAGCGTCTTCGATGATGTAGCGCGCGGCGCGGTCCTTGACCGAGCCACCGGGGTTCAGGAACTCAGCCTTGCCAAGGATCTCGCAGCCGGTCTCGTCACTCAGTTTGTCCAGGCGGATCAGCGGTGTGTTGCCGACCGTGCCGACAAATCCATGGTGGATGGACATGACGCCTCCTTCTGTACGGTATGCGAAGCACACCTACAGCATAGGCGGAGGAAACCTGAAACCCCGGGCAACCCTACGCAACAGCGGCCACACCGGTAGCGTGGGCCGCACAAATCCGATTACGCCCCTTGTGCTTGGCGTCGTAGAGCGCACGGTCTGCGCGTAGGCTCAGCCGGTCGAACAGCTCGCCGGCCTGCCAGGCAGCCACACCGCCGCTGACGCTATAGCGGCACACCTGTGCGCCAATCGGCACGATTTGCGTGTAGGCCGCCTTGCGCAACCGCTCCGCCAGAAGCATGGCCTTGTCGAGCGTGGTCTCGGGCAGCAGCAGCGCAAATTCCTCGCCGCCGATACGCCCCAACACATCGGTGGGCCGCAACTGCGCCTGGGCCATCTGCACGAACGCGCGCAGCACGGCATCGCCGGCGGCATGACCCAGCGTGTCATTGATGCGTTTGAAATGGTCCAGATCCAGAATCAGCAGTGACAGCGGCCGGGCCTGCATCTGCAGCCGATCGACGTAGCGGCACGCCAGCGCTTCGAAGCCCTGGCGCGAAAACGCGCCGGTCAGGAAATCGTGGTCGGCGGCATCACGCGCGTCGGCCAGCAATTCGCCGTGCACCATCAGCATGGCCGACATCGACAGGATCGGCATGAGCGCCGCCGCCACGACCAGCAGCAACACGCTGCCGGCCGTGGCAAACATGGTCGGGCTGGAAGCCGTATCCAGTGTCAGGAAGTAGATGCCGCGCGCAAGCTGACAGGCACCGAAGGTCAAGGCAATCGCGGCTGTCACCCGATACGGATACGTCGGCCGCCCAGCCGGTGGATACCGCACCAGCATCCCGGCCAATGCCGTGCAGAATGCAGCCGAGAACAGCGTGGTTGAAAACACCCGCATGGGGATGCTGTCAACGACGTAGCGCCAGTAGATGACGGCAACCCCGACCGCCGCCACGCCCGCCAGCAAGATGGGCCAGTGCGGGCGCCGCCCCAGAAAGCGCGCGCAGCCCGCGTAGTACGCGGCGCCGCCCAGCGCAAGCAAGATATTGGCCGCGACAACAGACAAGCCGTCAGGAATCTTCCCGCGCAGCAGAAGCATCGGCAACGCCAGAACCACTGCCAGATTGGCGCCAAACCACTCGATCATGCCGGGCTTGCCCGCGCGCAGCAGGGAGCCCAGCAGCACCAGAAGCACGAAGCTCGTCAGCGCCGATGTGGCAATGGCGACGCCTGGATCCAGCATGGGCACCCTCCCGCAGGGTCTTTTGTGGCGGAGGATTCTACGTGAGGGGGCACTCCGCGGGCATCACCGTGTGGTGGGGCAGGGACCGGCGCAAACTTGTCTGCTTGCCGTACTCAAGCGGGGCGAGCACGCGCATCAATTCGAACTGAGTGCACTTGTGCTCGGGAAATCAGCACCACCACGACCCCGTAGCGCTGACCGACCGATCGCGCGATGGCCATATCACCGTTCATACGCACGCGGTGGCACCGAACATCGGGCTATACCTGCTCGTAGGATGGCCCGTCCCACCCATCCACCACGCGGCGCCGGTAGAACGGATGCATGGTCGGCGCCAATGCGTCGGGCAGCGTGTTATGCGCGGCGCGTGCAAACAGGCTGTTGGGGATCACCGTCATGTCGAGGCGGTTGTTGCCGAACAGCGTCTCGCCGCAATGGCGACAGAAGTGGCGCTTGAGCTGGCGTGTGGAGTGTTGAAAGGCGGCGGGTGCGCCGGCAATGCGCAATCGCACACGGCCGCAGATGCATTGCAGGGTATCGGGGATGGCTGTCAAACCAGAACTCCCGAGCGGGAATGCTGGCGCGCATTCTACTGGCGCCCGCTCTGGCCTGCCTGAGCAGCCTCGGCGCCTAGAACAGGGCCATCTGCCGCATCCCAAACCCAATCGCCTCTTCCACCCGCACGCGCGCGTGCGATAGCGATCCTTCGATGCCTGAGAGCGTACCGGCCAGCCAGCGATAGACGAGCGGCATCTGGCCGCGCGGGCTCAGGTGGATTTCACCGAGCTTCTTGCCACGCTTGTCACGGTAATAGTGGGAGCGGTAGCCGCGTTCCCAATGCGTGATCGGGCCGCGCCATTGGCGCAGGCGGCGGGGTTTGGTGGAGGGCGTCTCGGCTGGCGCTGCCGACACCGATTCCTCCCAGCCGAATGCGGGTTTGGCGAACAGCGGCAAACCTTCCAGATCGGGGTCGAAACTCATCGTCGTGCGCTCAGCTCACCGCGCCGCCGCTAGCTTTGCAGACACACACGGCGCGTAGCCCGCATGATACCTGGGTTTGTAGCGAACAGCACGCGCAAATCCAACGCCGGCGCCGCCCAGGCCGTCGCCCCTGCCCCGCCCGCTTTCAGCGCAACAATGGGGTGACAACGCGCTCCAGACGCTCGGCGGTCCAGGCGGGTTCGCGCGAGTCCCACCCGTTATCGGCCAGCAAGCCGTTGCGGTCGATCGTGAAGTTGACCGGAATCCGCCAGATGCGACCGTAGCCGCCCGCATAAGCGCTGCCGAGCAGCCCCACGGGAAAGCTCAGTCCGGCCGTCATCTCGCGCACTGCGGGCAGCGATGCGGGCTCGTCGAGGCTGAAGCCAAGCACGCGCAGCCCCTGGTGCGCATGCTTGGCGGCGTACTCCGACAGCAACGGCAGTTCTTGGTGGCACGGCCCGCACCACGTCGCCCAGAACGTGAGAATGACCACGTGGCCGCGCAAGGCTTCGGTGGCAATGCTGCGCCCGTCCAGGGTTTGCAGGACGAGGGACGGCGCGGGGCGCCCCACGTCAAGACTGGCTGCATGCGCGCCCGGATGCCGGCCGGCCAGCCCGGCGCCCACGGCCAACGTGCCGGCCGTGCGCAGCCACACGCGGCGCGACATGGTGTGCGATGCAAGCGCACTCAATTCCAAGTCAGAACGCATAGCTGGCTCCGAGGGTGCCCGACCAGCGCGGGAAGAGTTGGTAGCCCTGCAGATTGCTGTACAGCGCCTTCTGCAAGAACGCATAGACCTGCATGTTGTGCGTGACGCTCACGGTGATGCCCGGCGACAGATACACCACCGTGCCGGCCGTGTTGGCGGTATCGGCCAGCGCGCCCTTGTCGGCATTCTTGCGTGTCACGTTGAACTGCAATTGCGGCACGACATGCGGGTTGGCCTCGTAACGCAGGCCGAAGCTCGCGGTAGCAAGGTTGCCGGGCCGAAAATCCGCGCCGGCATCGCGCAGGTTTTGATGCACGGCCGCCTGGAATTGACCGTTGATGAAGGCATCGAAATCCTGGCTGACGGGCTGGTAGTAATACGCGCCCAGGATCAGGTCGGTGCTGCCGGTACCGGGCTGCAGGCTGGTATCGAGCGCCTGCCCGCCCGCTGCATTCGGGCCGCTGTTGAAGAACACCGGATTGCGCCCGACCGTGATGCCGGTCAGCACGTTCTGCCCGCCGTAGCGGCCGGTCGGCAGCTTGACGCCCACTTGTATGCCCAGGTTGTGCGTCGGCAGAAAGCCCTGATAGCTGCCGATCAGCTTGATGTCTCCCAGCCCGCTTGCGGTTGCACCGCTGATGTTGTCCGGCGTGAGCTGGTCTGACGTGGCAGCACCATAGGTCGTGTGCCCGCGGTCGACGTAAGGCACGATCGCGCTGAAGTTCCAACTGCTGTTGGGGCTGTAGTAGAAGCCGAGGTTGATGTACCGGTTGATGGTCTGGCGCTCGACCTCCTGGTTGCCGCCCGCGTCGTTGATGGCGGCCGCCTGGGCCGGCGTAACCGAGGCGGTGCCGCTGCGCAACTGGTTCTGCGGCAGGTAGGTGTAATCCAGGCTGATGCGCCAGCCCGGGCTGGCGGAATAGCCCATCGCGGCGTCGGTGCTGAGCGAACAGCCGCAAGTGGCGCAAGCCTGCGCCAGGGCGGGCGTAAGCGTGCCGGCGGCGCAGACAAGCAGCACGGCGCGCCGGATCGTATTGGATGGCGTTGTCACGGGATTCCTCACTCTGATGCGCTCGCGCGCCTGGGCCGAGCCTTGGGCGCGCAGCAATATGTCATTGAACTCGGCACAAGCCGATGCCGGCGCGAATGCGGCGTGCACTCACTGCCCGGACAGGCGTGGTCAGGTGAGGAAGGGGGAATCTCGCGGCCGGGCCGCATGGCGCGCTTTGCTTGCGGCCAAGCGCCCAGGTGCCGCCGTCCATGCGCTCACATAAACGGGGGCGAATACCGCCAGTGGTGGGACGATGGTCGGCGCCAGCACGTGCTGCGCCAGGAGATCGCAATAGGCGCACGCCGCGTGATGATCGGCCGGCAACTGCGTGCCGGCGGCAGGCTGCGCCTCGCACATCGGCATGGCCTGCTCGAACGGCGTGCGCAACGCATGCGGCGCAAGCGCCTGGCTGATCATCGGCGCAACCAGCAAAAGCACCATCGCCACCAGGCCGAGCCAGGCGGTCAGTCTTGTGCGGGTGCGGGCGACATGCATGGTGCGTTGTGGGGTTGGCGGGTCGTGATCCCATCAGGACAACGGCCTCTCCAACACTGTGTGTGACGAGACTGTCACTGAAAACCGCCCTTGCGCAACACATTCGGGATGCGTCGTATTAGATCGCAAAAAGGCGTCCAACTCCAGAACGAAGGCGCTGCGGTTTGATGCAAATTCAACACCGCTTGCTTCGGTATCATTGGCGCTCTTTGCAGCGTCATGAAGCGACTCCAGGCAAGCAACCGGCGCCCACAACATGAAGAACACCCTCAAGACCGCCGTACTCGCCTGCAGCCTGTGGCTCATGACCGGCTGCGCTACCCAGGCAGGGGTGCAGGAAAGCGCCTTCGCACCGCTGGTCCGTCACCTGGCGGAGCGTCTCGTCACCGCCGACCACGTGGCGCTGGCCAAGTGGGACACCGGCCAGCCAGTCTACGACCCGGAAAGGGAGGCGAAAGTCATCGCCAATGTCTCGGCCGTGGCGCCCAGCCACGGGCTGGCGGCGGCGGACGTGGCGAGCGTCTTCGCAGACCAGATCGAGGCGAACAAGGAAGTCCAGTACGCCCTGCTCAATGATTGGCGCAGGGCTGGCGCCCCGCCCACCGTGTCACGGGCGAGCCTGCCAGAGGTGATCCGCCCCCGGTTGGACACGCTGCAGACGTCGATCTTGCAGGCCCTGCGCAACGCGGCCCCGGCACGCCGCCAGGCGGACTGTCCGACGCAAATCGCGCGCGAAGTGGGGCGCGTGGCTCGGGAGCAGTCGCTGGACAGCCTGCATCGCATTGCGCTGGATCGGGCGACCGCGCGGCTTTGCTTCAAGCCCTGAGAAGACGGCCCTGCTGCGCATGAAAAAACGGCGCGTCCCTCATCGGGCACGCGCCGCAACATGCAGGCACCGGAAAACAGCGCAACCGGGTTCAGTCAGCGTCAGCCAAGGTCCACCGGCACGAATATCTTCGTGTCGTCACGCTGCACCAGCAGCGCGACATGCTTGCCGGCGCGGTCCACCAGCGAGCGCAGCTCCTGCACCGACGACACCGGCGTGCCGTTGAGCGACAGGATCACGTCACCCGGCTGGATGCCGACCTTGGCCGACGGGCCGCTCACATCCATCACCACCAGACCGCCGGGCAAGCCGCTCTGGCGCTTTTCTTCCGGCTGCAGCGGACGCACCGCGAGGCCCAGGCGGCCCTGATCGGGCGCGGCCTTCTCATTGGACGCCACCTTCACGTCCTTGGCCGCGCCAACGGTGACCGACAGCGTGGTCGGCTTGCCCTGACGGATGATCTGCAGCGGCACGGTGGTGCCCGGCTTGATCTCGGCCACCTGCTCGGGCAGATCCCCCGAGCGGTCGATGCGCGCACCCCCGATCTGCAGGATCACGTCGCCGGGCTGCAAGCCGGCCTTGGCGGCGGGGCCGTCTTTCTCGACCGAGTTGACCAGCGCGCCCTCCGGCTTGGGCAGCTTGAAGGAATCGGCCAGCGACTGGTCGACCTCCTGCACTGCGATACCCAGGCGTCCGCGCGTCACCTTGCCGGTGGCCACGAGCTGCTGCTCCACCTTCATCGCCACGTCGATCGGAATGGCGAACGACAGGCCCTGATAGCCGCCGGTCTGGCTGTAGATCTGCGAGTTGATGCCGATCACCTCACCGCGCTGGTTGAACAGCGGGCCGCCCGAGTTGCCGGGGTTCACAGCCACATCGGTCTGGATGAAGGGCACGTACGTATCGTCCGGCAGCGAGCGCGACTTGGCGCTCACGATGCCCGCCGTGACAGTGTTCTCGAAGCCGTACGGCGAGCCGATGGCCAGCACGGGCTCGCCCACCTTGGTGCCGGCCGGGGTGCCGATCTGCACCACCGGCAGGTTCTTGGCCGAAATGCGCAGCACGGCCACGTCGGATTGCTTGTCCACCCCCAGCACCTTGGCCTTGAACTCGCGACGGTCGGTCAGCTTGACGTTGACCTCTTGCGCGCCATCGACCACGTGCGCGTTGGTCAGGATCAGCCCATCGGCCGAAACGATAAAACCCGAGCCCAGCCCGCGCACGATCTGGTCACCGCGCTGTTGCGGCATCTGCGGCATGAAGCGCTTGAAGAACTCGGCAAACGGGTCATCCGGGCTCATGCCGGGCGGCAGGCCCTGCATGCCGGTGTGTTGCGCGTGCGCGGTGGTGCTGATGTTGACCACCGCCGGGCCGTAGCGCTCGACGATGCCGGAAAAGTCCATCGGCACGGCCAAGGCCACGGGGGCTGCTGCAGGTGCAGTCATGGGCGCCGGCGCGGCCACCGCATGCGAAATCCCATCTTTCTGCAGATAGGCATAGCCGCCTGCAACGGCAATCACGGCCGCCAGGCCGGCCGCGCTGCGTGTCAGGGTTTGACGCGTCATTGTCGTGTCCTCTCATGCTTGGCACGTGGGCCACGGCCGGCAAGGTCGCCTGCCGTGCCCATCGGTTGCAGGCATCGTAGGCGGGCAGACTTAATCGAGACTTAAATGCGCTGGCGTCACATGCAACAAACTGTTTCTGCGAGGTGGCTAGACACTGGCACGGAACGGAAACCGCAACACCACCCGCAATCCGCCGCCTTCGCGCTCCTCCAACGCCAGCGCGGCATCATGCGCCTGCGCGATCTCACTCACGATCGCGAGCCCTAAACCGCTGCCACCGCTGGGGGCCCGGGCAGGGCGGTAGAAACGGTCGAGCACACGCTCACGCTCTTCGGCGGGAATGCCGGGGCCGTTGTCTTCCACCACGAGCTGCGCGCCGCCGTCGGGCGCGTGTCCTGTCGACACATCGACACGGGCACCGCGCGGGCAATAGTTGAGCGCGTTGTCGACGAGGTTGACGAGCAGCACGCGCAACGCATCGGCGTTACCGATGACGGATGCCGGCTGCGATTCCATGGCGATGCCGAGATCGATGCCCTTATGCACGGCCGCCGGCGCCAGTTCGGCAACCACTTCGGCGGCCACTGCGTCGAGTGCAACCGGCACGCGCCGCGTATCGGCAGCGCCCGGCTCCTGCCGCGCGAGGGTCAGCAACTGGCCGACGAGGCGAATCATGCGCTCCACACCACGATGCAGGTCAGCATGCGCGGCGCGGCGTTCGTCTTCGTCCTGCGCACGGTCGGCCACCTGCAACTGCAGCTTGAGCGCTGTCAGCGGCGTACGCAGCGCGTGCGCGGCATCGGCCACAAAGGCACGCTGATGTGCGAGTGCCGTGCCAAGACGTGCCAGCAGATCGTTCAACGCATTGGTCAACGGGCGGATCTCATCGGGCAAGCCCTGCGTGGGCAGCGGCGAGAGCGCTGCCGCATCGCGCGCCTGCACCTGCCTGGCCACCGAGCCCAGCGGTGCCAGCCCGCGCCCCACCGCCAGCCATACGATCCAGCCCAGCAGCGGCAACAGGATCAGCAGCGGTGCCACCGTGCGCAACGCCATGCGCGCGGCCACCTCGTGTCGCGCGCTGTACGGCTGCGCGATCTGAACGACGGCAGGCCCGAAGGCGACGCTGTACACGCGCCACTGCCCTTCTGGCGTGTTCACATCCGAAAAGCCCAGCTCCGCGCGCTCGGGCAGGTCAGGACGCGCATGCGAGAGATACAGGCTGCGGCCAGAACCGTCCCAGATGCGGATCACTACGTCGTCGTCGCGCCCGATGGCGGCCAGCGCGGGCGGCGGCGGGTCGATCCACTGGCTGGGCAACGCGGCGGCCATCTGCTGCATCTGGTAGTCGAACAGCGCATTGGCTTCTTGCCGAGCCTGCGCATAGATCAGGCCAGTGGCAATGACGATGGCCGCCAGCAGGCCGCCGGCCAGCCACCACAGCAGGGTTTTGCGAATCGATTGCATGGGTTATTGGTGGCCTGTGCCGTCGGCAGGTTCCGCGGGCGACGTTGACGCCTCACGCGGGATTACGTACCCCACGCCGCGGATGTTCTGGATGAAATGGCTGCCGAGCTTCTTGCGCAGCGCGTGGATGTAGACCTCCACGGTGTTGCTGCCGACCTCTTCGTCCCAGCCGTAGAGGTTGTCCTGCAACTGCGCGATCGACCACACCTTGCCCGGCCGCGCGAGCAGCGCATGCAGCACGGCAAACTCGCGCCCCGACAGCTTGATGGGCATACCCGCGCGCAGCACCTCGCGCGTGACGGGGTTGAGCAGCACGTCGCCGTGGCGCATGAGCGGATCAGCCCGGCCGCCCTGGCGGCGCAGCAGCGCATGCATGCGCGCAGCCAGCTCCTGCAGATCGAACGGCTTGACGAGGTAGTCGTCGGCCCCGGCGTTGAGACCGGCCACGCGGTCGGCCACCGCATCGCGCGCGGTCAGGATCAGGATGGGGATGGGGATGCCGCGCTGACGCACCTCACGCACCACATCCAGCCCGTCGCGCTTGGGCAGGCCGAGATCGAGCAGCATCAGGTCGAACATGGAGGCGCCGGATTCGGCGCCGGCAGCACCGGGGGCGCCGGGTGTGGTGACGGCCTGCACGGCGGCATCGCCGTCGCGCACCCAATCGATGGCGAATCCGTCGTGGCGCAAGCCCTTGCGCACGCTATCGCCGATCATGTCGTCGTCTTCCACGAGGAGCACGCGCATCAATGTTTACCTGGTGTTTTTATGGAACCTACGCTGGAGCCTACGCTTTGACGTACGCCTATGCCACATCGTCCTCCCGACGCGCAACCATCATAACTGCGTCAGTATGCGGGCCAGGCAGGAGCGGTCTTAAAATCCGCTGCGCCCCCACCGGCGCGTGCCGGTTCGATCCCGGCCTCGGGCACCAATTCGAGAGCGCTTGCTAACGTTGTTCCGCAAACCGTTGGTGAGTTCCGCAGAAACGTCAATCGGTGCCTGGCTCACGCTCGTAGGCATCGCACGGATAGCTGCTGTTCTGCAGCCCGCGATCGCATCCAGCTACCACGTTAAAGAAGAGCCCGTTTGCGTGTCCTTCGAGCTTCCGTATGACGTGCGAGCACGTCGGGCACGTCCGTTCCCTGCGATGGATGTCACTCCACTCGAAAGACTCGGTGATTCCTGGGCATGGTGGCGATTTCATACTGTGTATTTATACAGCACCACCAGTGTAATCAACCTCACGCTCGTCTATCATGGCCCCATCACACGGAAGCACGCTCATTCTTGTGGTTGGTTTCGCCAATAACGCCCATTTGCTATCGTGACAAACATGGCGGCAACGTCACCTCACGATCAACTTGTCAATACTTGACAAGTTGATCTACTTGACAATTCATTGGTTTACCGATGAACATGCCCCACCGTAACCGGTTACGGTTGGCGTCCAGGTTCCTTGTTTCGGGCGCCAAGCGTTGACAGAAGAATTCTAAGAAAGCACGGATACTCGATGAGCATCAAGCCCGAGACCATTGGCTCCGACATTGAGAAGGACGTTGACGAGGTGGTTGTTCCCGCCCAACTCCTCCACTACGACGATGCGAGGGTCATCGATCTATTTCACAAGATCGATAAGCTCGAACAGGCTGATCACGACAGCGCGGCTCGCATGCGCGGCTACGTACACCACATGTGCGGGAACATTGATCAAGCGCTGGAATCGATTGGGCTGAAGAAGGGGGAGCCTGCGGACAACGCCGAGCAGGCTCTGCACGCGTGCGCCTTTTTGTCCAATTTGGGCTATGCATCGGATGCCCAATTGCACTACAGCACGGCCGCCCACCCGCAAACTGGGAAGTTCACCCAAGCTCTTCCACTCGGGCTCGCAACCGGATCATTCCAGACGATGCACGAGTTTGTCGCACTCGCTCGCAAGATGAACCTGAGTAACTTGGATCGGGTGCCTGTCGACTCACTTGAAGATGCTGCGAGAATTCTGCGAAACGCCGAAATCGACGACGCTCTTCTGGGCAAATTGATGAGTATCGTAGGCACTGTTTTGCGTGAACATGGCTTGATGTTCCACGGATCAGTTGGACTCGAGGTTTTCGACGTTCCGGACGAAGCAACGACAGTCCGCCTCCGATATGACGTGAATGCTTCAACATCCGAAGCACTTGGCCTTGAGATGGCTTTTGTCGATAAGCTTACCGAGGACAATATCTTCTTGCCCCCGGAAGTGACCTTCTCCATCCAAGGGATTCACGCATGAGCGTGACTTCCTTGGATTTGATGCCCGTCGTCAACAAGGCACACCAAACAGCAGCCTGCGAAGCCGAATGGCGAGGCGTGTGCGCACGCGCCTACTACGCGATCTTTGACGACATCAAGACTTTCCACTGCAGCCTACCCTCTCCTGGCAATGCTCCAGGACACCTTACGGGCATGCACGAAGTTCTTCATGGGCAACTTCAGAATCCCGGCGTGAAGTCCGAAGATCCGCGACACGTCCTCTCGCGCAAGATTGGCATCATTGCCAAAAACATGCACTTGAATCGCATCAAAGCGGATTACAAGCGCGACGAAACAATGACCCTGCAGGATGCCAACACGAGCGTCCAGCAAGCAAATACGATTCTGGGCCTGCTTGCGGGTGGTCAGCCGCCACTGCCACCGCCCAAGCATGTTGTGTCTAGCAAGGGCAGCCAGTCACCTGACACCAAAATGCTTGACGGGGTCCCAAGGATCGGCGGCAAGCCCTCCCTCAAGGTCGTGAAGTAAGCAGATTGGCACCTACGGGTGCCATTTTTGCAGGTCGACCACTATCACATCCGCTCAAAGCACCTCACCTACAAGCTTCAGCGCGTCATAGGCGCGTTCGCAGGTGAGGCCGGCGATTTTGAGTTTATCGGCATATTCGCCAAGCACATCAACAAGCGGGCCTACTGCCGCCCGCGCAGCCCCCCCCCCCACGTAGTAACGATACGATGGGAATCGCAACAACAGGGCCCACCAAGCATCCCTTCCCGCCAATCCATGGGGGCCGAGCTAACCATCAACTAGCGCAGCCCAAACTTTCAACCTAATAGGTACAATTTCTGTTGCAAATCAGGATTGACTCGCGTAGACTCCAGTACATTAATTGGGTTGAAGGGGTAAATCATGGCACTTACTGAATTCGGAAAGACCGTTCGGAAGGCCCGAATCGATACGGGCCAGACCTTGCTGTCCATGGCCCAGGAGCTGGGCGTCACGGCATCGTTTCTGAGCGCAATGGAAACGGGGCGCAAGAAGATCAGTGCCGAGTGGGTTACGCGGATCACGGGATTTTTTGATCTCCACGGAGCGCCAATCCCAAACCTCGACACTTTGGCCGCAGCCTCAAACGAGGTGGTACCAGTGGACGGCCTGCCGCTCCAACACCAGCTCCTTGTTGCTGGCTTTGCAAAATCCCCATATAGCGCTGAGGAGTTGAAGGAGATAGCGGCCTTCTTGGAGCGCGTTAATTCCCGCAAAAACGACAAGGTGAAGCATGCGGTACCGGTTGAAGGGGAATAAGGTGCATCACCTTAACGAAAGCGACATCCAAGAAACGGCTCGCCGCTTTTGCCGATACTTGGGAATCAATAACTTAACGCCCGGGAATTTTGCTCAATTTCTGGAGCAGCTATCACGCTACAAGATATGCATTGACCCCGTGGATGACGGTGAGTGGCCCTGGTTCGTTGAAGCCACGTGTGACCCTCGGGAATTTCACATCATGTTGCCGAATAGCACATATGAAGAGGCTTGCCGAGGTGACCACGCTGCCATTTCAACGCTATTCCATGAAATTGGTCACATCATTCTCGGCCACCGCGCCCTACTCCACAAAGCTGGAAGCGCCCCACCAACACGGGAAGAGGATGCAGAGTGGCAAGCAGATGAATTCGCAGCTTGTGTCGCACGCCGAATGAAAATTGTCCCGTGGCAATTGAGTTTTGACTTCGGCGGTGACAAATGAAAAGACCCCAAGCGTTGCAGCGCCTGAGGTCTTGGGAAAATGTGAAGCTCAAAGGACTCCATGAGCCACACATCTTGATGCCGTGTAGCAACGGGATAGTAGGCTTTGAACAAGTCAACTGTCAACGTCAAGTTTCATGTTGGGGTTCGCACGTTGGATGCAAGAAACATCCAAGGAGTGAACATGCAACAAAACGCAGACGAGCAGGTCATCTATCGTATGACCATCACCGTCAAGGGCAAAGTGATCCGCCGCCCTAACGGTCAGCCGTTCCGGATTGTGCTGCGCAACAAGCAGCCGAAGCAGTAAGAGAGGTGACGCTCTGGGCTCCTAGCTCAGAGCGTTCTTTATTGCCAATCACAGATCCGCCCACCCGTTTCATCGGAGTGAAGACATGCGTTATCCACTTGCAATCGTCGCAGTTGCGGCGGCAGCCGCTTCCGTCTGCAACGCTCACGCACAGGTTGCCAACCTCCCCATTTCCGACTTGGCATTGGTTATGACACCGGCTGGCCTACCTGCGGTTCAAGGAGTCATGCTCAACGATTCTGGGCAAAAGACGCGCCAAATTTTCGTTACCTTTGCCCTCCTCGATGCTGCCGGCACGCAGTTGGGGATCACTATGGCAAATACAACGGGACTTGAACCCGGGCAATCCTGGCGCTTCCAGGCTATGTCACCGTATCGGGACGTGACCACTGCAAAGGTGATCGAAGTCAAGGCGTACTAGCAGCTAAGGCATCATAACTGCGCTCGCAGGCGAGCCCGGCAACCTTGAGGTTGTCAGCATATTCGCCAAGCTCTCCCGCAGCGCCGTCAGTCCGGCGGAGCACGTCGACGAGCACATCGAGGGGGTCTCCACCAGGCTGACCCGAGCTTGCGCCGGCAGCGGCGGAATCGCTGGCGGCGCGACTTGCGGCGACGAGTTGATCAACTCGTGCGCGCAGGCGCTCAGCAGCAGCACCAGCAGCGCGAGCATCAGCACGGGCGACAGCAGCTTGTTTTGTGGCTTCATTGGCAATCTCCGATATTTGCTGGGCACGGCGCTGCTCCTCGATGCGCGCATCGTCCACAGCTTTTATCTGCACGCGTGCCGCATCGAGCGCTGCGGCTGTGCGCTCGGCCTGGTACGCCCTTGCATCGACTCGATGCTGCTGGAAGCGCCCTGCTCCGTACGACAGGCCCAGGGCCAGCAACACGGCCAGCCACACGCGGGGATCGAGTAACGTCATGTCGTGCTCCTGCTTTTGAAGCGGCAGCGCAGTTCGAGTCGCCAGAACCCCCATAGCACGCCCATGGCCACCGCCACATTCAGCGCGACCTCGGGCACGCTGTGGCATGCCCCCGGTGCGACCATGTTGCCCAGCGCCGCTGCGTTGACCAGCGCCAGCACCACCGCGCCGCCCGTGCGCGTGGGGACCTTGTGCGTGAGCACAGCCCACAGCGACCCCGCGAAAATGACGGCGTTGGCCGCCACGTTGATGGATGCGAGCATGCTCACTCCTTCGCGCCAATCACGCGCCGGCGCACATCGTTGAGAATTTCCGGGATCTGCTGCATGGCGTTGTTCACGATCGCCAGACCGAAGACGGCTGCCGAAGCGACGGCCAGCATGTGCGTGTAAGAGCCCGGCACCAGAGCGAAGCGCTCGACGGCCGCGCCGCCGGCCAGGCAACCAATGCCGAGGCTGCTGACGAACGACAGCATCCGCTGCCACCAGCTGCCGGGCAGAAACCGCAGGGCGATCACAGAGCCAAGCGCGGCCGCACCGCCCACTTTTGCGGCCACCACGATTTCCTGTTCCGTCATTTACGCCGCCCCCTCGTTGCCGCCGCACATTAGGTAGCGCGCGCGCAGTTGTTCGAATGTGTGTTCGTGCTGGCCGTAGCCCGCCCCCGGCAGGCTGGCCCAGATATTTCGGCACTTGCCGATCGCGTCGCGCAGGCGGCCTGCCTGAATATCGGCCAATGCGCCGCGCTCGCGAATCTGCTGCAGGGCGATCGCGTCTTGCGATGCAGGGCTGAAATCCGGCAGCTTGAGCAAGCGCCTGTAGGGGTCGTACCACCGGGCCAGCAGCTGATAGCGCCCGGCTGCCGTGGACTTGATCCCCAGCCGCGGGAGATCCACCAGCACGCGCGGGTGATCGGCATAGCTGTTGAACAAGCGGCCTCCCACCAGGACGTCATACCCGTGGTCGCGCGTTGACTGTCGCCCGTCGTCAGTGCCCTCGCTGAATCCGAGCATGTCGAGAAAGGCGGCCACGTTCTGTCCACCCAGCAGAGCCGGGTCTGTAAATGGCATGGTTGCTCCGAGGAAAGAAAAACCCGCCGATTGGCGGGTGTGGAGAGGCAAGAAAGACGGCACAAAACGTTGCAAATGGCCGTGTTTTGTTTGCGGTGTACGACCTAGAATCCAGCCGCGCCCTCTAACTGGAAGGGCAACAGCAAAAACAACATTGAAGGGGGTCCCATGCAAGCTCTCCGCATTGCAGCTCTATCGGCGCTCACGGCCGTGGCGGGCTGCGCAACACTTGGCAACAACGAAGAGCCGATCGCCTGGCGCATGGAGCGCGCGGAGCACGCAGCGCGTGTCCGTGTATTCGAGTGTCGTGACGCGGTGGCTCGAGGCGATCGCTCCGACTGCAAGCCGGAGATTGCCGCGCTCGCGAAGGTTGAAGCCGCGCGCCGTTACACCACGTACTCAGACGTCAGCAACATCGGCAGCATGCATATCGAGTAGTCAGATATTCGACACGTCGATGAGCAGCACTTGCCGCGAGCGCTGATCTACAAATAGATCGCCGCCGCCATTCCCGCCAACTGCGTTCACGAGAATTTGCGTCCAGCGCATCCGGACGCCATTGGGCAATGCGCGCAACCCCTCTCCGCACGAGATTGCGAATTCGGATACCCAATAATAGGTATCCATCCGCTCCATGGATAAAACCACTGCATACGTACCCGGTGGGAGGCCCGTATAGTCGTTGTAATCAGTCAGCGTGTAGGGCTGCCCACCCACCAACGTAAATGCCCCGACAGGGTTGAAATATTTGTAGTTCGAATCAAAGGTGCAAACACCGTCGCCGCGAAACACTTGGAGGCCGATGCCGTGCGGGACGGCAGGGACCTGGTCGAAGATGTAGTAAGTAAGAGCCGTGCCGTCCCAATCCGTCGTGGTATTCACGCAAAGACGGAACGTCCAAGTGGCTCCGTTTTGCCGAACATCCCCCAGTGCAACTGCATAGTTGGCTCGCACAGCAATGATCGGCGCCACACCATTCGCACTAACCTCCGCCATCCTGAATGCACCGAGATACCCATCAGGGGTCGGCGCGGACGGCATCACCTGACCCGTGGCGACAAGGCCCAGATTGACGTAGTTCTCGTCGATCTGAAGGACACCACCTGTATTGAAAGCCTGAAATCCTGCCGGCATTAGTACACCCCCACATACACGGTTACGGACTGCGCTCCGCCCCCAGCGGCGAACGACCAACTGACGGTCGTCCCTGAGATTGAAATCTGGGGCAATGTCACCGCCCCTCCCGCCACGTGCCAGCCGGTTTGCACCACATAGAACGGTGTGCCTCGAGACAATCCAGGAAGGTTGATCGAGCCCGAACCGGTGCCAGTGTTAAGAACGCCGACGATGGCACCCATCCGATCAGTGAGCCGAACGATCGGACGCCCCGACGCGTCATATACCTCGAGACCTACAGGCATCACCAGCTCCCCAAGCGCACACGTAGCACGCCGTTCGCGTCAAACACCTGCACCACCTGGTCGGTGATGCGGAGGCACCCACCGCCCGCCACACCATTGAGTTCCAGCGTTCCATTCTTGTCGAGCACCCAGCGCGGCCGACCGTTGGCGCCCAGCGCGTTGGACT
Source organism: Ralstonia sp. UBA689 (assembly GCF_002298975.1). Classification (GTDB taxonomy): domain Bacteria; phylum Pseudomonadota; class Gammaproteobacteria; order Burkholderiales; family Burkholderiaceae; genus Ralstonia. The sequence continues at coordinate 64,278 of NZ_DBMV01000042.1, read as the reverse complement.
GGATCACGTTGCCAATCTTGGCGTTGGTGATCGCGCCGTCCTGAATAAACGCCGAGTCCATGAACACCTGGCCGCCCTGGATCAGGAACGGCGTGAGCACGCTGTTCCCGTTCGGATGGATGACGCCAAAACGGTCGGCCGCGATAAGCACCTGGCTTTCGATGACGCCCTGATTGTTCTCAACGCCAATCCCGATGCCGGCCAGGTACGTCCGGCCATTGGCAGCAATCTGCGTCTTGATGGTGTACATCGCGGCCAGCTTGCCGTTCTGATCTGCAACGGCCTGCTGCGCGACCTGCACGGCCGCCGAGTTTTGCGCGACGGTGGCCTGCATGGTGTCGACGCGCTGCGCCACCGCCCGGCCCGCCTCCTCGAGGACAGATTGCGTCGACACGATGCCGGCGAAAACGTGATCGTCGCCCGCATAATCGTTGTCGCTGCCGGCCATTGGCGGTTCGATGCTGTCAATCGCAGACAGCAGGTCCGCCCCGAGCTGCGTCTTGCCGATCTGGCCGTTGAGATAGTCCAGGATGTCGGAGGCCTGCGAGCTGCTCGAGCCCGGCACGCCAAGGCCGCTGGGATACCACGCACCGATATTCCCCGACTTGTCGACCAGGCGCGCCCAGAAGAAAAACTGAGCGCCGGCCGCCAAGCCCATCATCGTGTGCGTGTTCGCGGGGAACGCGAAATCCCCCAGCTTGATGGCGTCGTCGCGACTGGACGTCTTGCTGTACCAGATCTCGGTGCGCTCAACATCCAGCGGCCCGGTGGGAAATGCCCAGTCGAGCCGGATGCCGAACACGATAGCCGTGGCCAGCAGCGTGCCCACGACCGGCGGCGGGCTGGTCTTGCCCTGCAGCCGGGTCTCAGCTGAGTAAGCAGGCGCCGAGGCCACGTCGACCGCATTGATGGCCCGCACGCGTGCGACGTACGTGCCGGCGCAAATGCTGCGCACCTCGATACTTTGTGAGCCCGTTCGGCCGACACTGACCCATTCGCCATTGTCGCGGCGCCAGTCAACCGCGTAAGCGACCGCTTTGTCGGCCGGCCGCCACTCGATCACCATCGTCGTGACTGCGATCCCTTGATCGACAGCGCTATAGGTGCTTAGCGTTACGTCCGTGGGCGGCGGCTGAACGGAAGGCGGAATCACCGAGATCGGGCGCGCATCGATCCGCGTCCCGTGATCAATGGCCGCATATTTCGACGGATTCTGCTGAAGCGCCGAAATCTCGAACGTAATGCCATCCTCCTCCGTGATGTCCACAACGCGGAAGAGCTGCGTTTTGAGCTCGGCGCTCTCAATGGACCACACGGCCTCGGGCTGCACGTCGTGCGACCAGTCAGCCGAGACTGTGACGGCATTGCCCTCGACCCGGTTGATCGTGCGGCGCTGCGCGGCCCCGTCGACCATATTCACGACCAACGTGTCCCCCACTTGGGCTACTGCCGGCCTGTCAAGCGTGACCGTGCGCCCGGCCGCCGCGCGCACGCGACCGCCATTCGAGCGGCCCGCCCGCGCAGGATCGGCCACCTCGATAATCGAACCGGGCATCACCACGGCGGCGTCGAGGCCAACTTTGAAAGAGACGGTTTCAGTCTCCAGACGACTCGTTAGCAGCAGCCATTGGCCCACTCGCTGCGCCTGCCCCTGCGATGTGCACCCGAAGGCCGATATCTCGGTTTGCTGGATGCCGTAGCGGGCGATGCCATCGGGGTCCTGCACCGGCTCAACCTTGGCGACGTAACGGTCCGCCGGGTCGTTCCAAGACACCAGCGCTACAGTCTTGCGGGCCCGCCTGGAGCTGCCGGCATAGGTGAACTTGCCATCGACCACGTTGCCCGCATGAAACAGGTAGGACGCCGTTGTGGGCATGTCTGCCGCCGCAACAACGTTGCCCGCCGCCCAGAACGCCATGCCGCGGAACACGCTCGCCAGATCCTGCAACACCGGGTAAGCATCGTTGCGCTGTTGCAGGTAGCAATTGCAGGTGAAGCGCGGTTCCTGCCCACCGCGGCCGTCAGGCACCGGCTCGTCGCAATACTGGCCGATCTGGTAGAGCGACCATTTGTCGATCATGCCGGCGTTGACGCGGTCGCCCAGGCCGTAGCGGACGTGCAGCACCAGATCGTAAAAAATCCACGCCGGGTTATTGCTGTACGCGACCTTGAAAGTCCCGTCCCACAGCCCCGAGTAGGTGCGTGCCACCGGGTCGTAGTTGCTCGGTATGCGGATGATGCGGCCGCGCAGGTGAAACGCCCGCGTCGGGATATTGTTGAATTGGCGCGCATCGACACGAAGGCCGATCAGCGCAGAGTTGGGATAACGCAGCTTGGCGTCGATCACCTCGGCAAACGACTCGACGCGCGTTGTATCGGCAATCGTGCCGCTGTTGGCGTTTGGCGTCAGGCGGCTCACGCGCACGGTCCAGCCGTTGACCGCCGGCGGAAGGTCAATCCGGTGCGTGCGCGCGTATTTGTTCGTCTTTTTGCCATCGAAGGCACTGGACATTACGCGCTGAAACGCCCCGCCATCCGTCGACAGATCGATCGCGTATTCGACGCGGTAACCGTTGATATTGCCGTTGCTCGTGTCCGCCTTGGACAGGCCGAGCACGGAGAGCTGCACGCGTACGGCCGAAATCTGGGTGTTGGCGATCGCACGCGTCCACGGCGTGGTGTAGGTCAGTTCGACGCCAACCGTTGTTTCGTTATCGACCGATGGAAACCCCGGGATGTGGTCTTGATCCTGCGTGCCGGATCGGTAGTCAACGGCGACGTTCTGGAAATTGAGCGAACCGTCTGCGTTGGCCAGCGGCGTGCCATCTAGGTAGATGCTCTGCAATCCATTGACCAGCCCGGCAATTTCCCCTTCCGACACCAGATCCAAAATGCGCGCGTAGGCGATCGAGTGCAGGCTGTCTGGCGACTCGATCGGCGTGCTGCCGCCACCGCCGCCTTTGCCGCCGCCGTAGCCAATGATGTTGTTCAATTCTGGCCGCCCAAATGAAAAAGCCCCGCGACATGCGGGGCCGAGAATTTGATGTGGGGTTGTGGGGCCGGGCGCTTAGACCTGGTCCTCCGCGTAAATGCCGCCGGAGATGACGGCCGAACCAACCAGCATTTCGCCGTAAAGCAGCGGCACTGGGTTCCCCTGGGCGCTGGTGTTGACTGCACCGTTGAAGTTGTATGAGGCGCCGTTCTGCGGCGCATCCCTGGCCGACAGCCCTTGTGGCTGCGGCGACAGCATCTGCACGACACCGCCGAACATCATTGCCGCGCCCATCTGCATCAGCGGCGTACCGGCGCCGCCGCCATAGACGCTGATAACGGCGCCGACCACCACCAACACGGCGCCAAGAATGGTCTGCAGGATGCCGCCCCGCTTGCTCCCCATCAGCACAGGTGCAATGCGGATCTCGTCGCGCCCGGGCGGCAATTCCAGCTCTTCCTTGGCGAGGTTGCGCTTGCCCACGAAGACGGCGTAGGTGACTCCCCTGTCGCGACTGGTGAGGAGTTCGCGCTTGAAGCCAGCGAGCAGCACGCACAGCGCTTGGATGGCTTCGGCCGGGCTGGCGACAGCCAATTCAAAACGGCGGCCGAAGCGCGCGCCCAGCTTGCCGTACAGGCGCACGGTTCTCAATTTTTCCGATGTTGCGCACATAAAACAAAACCCGCCGAAGCGGGTCCCTTTTGTCGTTGATACTGTCTAGCGCTGCGTGGTCGCTTCCAGCGCAACGCCGTCGCCCGGCCTGTTGACCATGCGGTAATAACGTTCCTGCCCAACGGCAAACTCAGCGGACAGCTCGCGCAGCTCGCCGCCGTGCATTGCGCAGAAGCCCCTCCCCTTCGGGAAGCCCGCGCCGAGCACGTACTCGCCAGGCGGCAGGAAGAAGCGCGCCGTCTCGCCTGCCTCAAATGACCCCGCGAGCTTGCCGTCCACATAGAACCCAAGCAAACAGCCTCTGCCGGCGAAACCGTCGTCGCGCGTTACCGTGACGCGCCCGCCCGGTTGTTCGCTCGACGCTTGGTAGGCAAACAAGCGGTCCTGCGGCACTGTAGCCGCCTCGCGCGGCGACACAGAGGACGTTGCGCACGCCGCAACCAACGGCACCACACACGCGACAGCGAAGGATCGAAGCATTCAGGGCTCCCAAGACTTGGAAGCCGCGATCATAACGCCGACTGGTGGCGCAACACGCAGCGCGTGATCTCCTGCCAATAGCCGCCGTACACGTCGCGGGAAGACAGCCGCCCGTGCACGTGGTGCAGCATGTGCCCATCGCCAAGGTAGATGCCGGCATGATTCGGCACCGGCGCCCTTAGCTGCATCAGGATGACGTCCCCCGGCTTGTCGGGCACGTCTTGCGAGACCACGCGGAACCCCGCCTCGGTGTAATGCTGCATGTAGAGGTCGCCACCCTCCGCCCACCAGTTGTCGTGCCGCTCAAAATCCGGCAGGTACACGCCGCGCTCGCGGGCGTACCAGTCGACCACCAGCGAGTAGCAGTCGAGAATGCCGTGCGCAAATTGGCGCCCCACAAGCGGTGCCTGATAGCCGCACGGCTCAATGCTGCGCACGTCGTCGGCCGGCCAAGCGATGATGTGCCACGGCACGCCGGAAGCCTCGCACGCGACTCGGTCGGCTTGGCTGGGTTCTGCGCTGGCGTTCGGGTGGCTGTGCACGACGGCCATCACCTCGCCCAGGTCTTCGGCGGCTGCATAGTCTTCGGCCGGCATCTCGAAATGCTCAGTACCGACAGCCACATTGCGGCATGGCACATAGCGCTCGCGCCCCTTGGTCACAATGACCAGGCCGCACGCCTCGCGCGGGAAATCGCGCGCGGCGTGGTGGCGCGCGTCTTCTAACGTTTTCTGCTGCATATCAAGTCCGCACCAGGTCTGCTGCTGGAAATGCCCCAAACGGCAGCGGGCTGTTGGCGCCGAAGCGGCATTTGCACGACGACAGCCGACCACCGCACTTATCGAGTGACGGGTCGGCGACCGGCTTGTCATCCCGGTCAAACATGGCCGCGCCTGTATAGCCGCATTGCGGGCCCCGATAGCCGCCGATCATGAGCCACATGCACACGTTGGCGACGATCTGCCGACGCGGCAACTGCACGCCATTGAAGTCGAGTGCGCTAGAGAGCTCGAACTCGACGGTTTCGTTGGTTTCGGCGGCTTTTTGCTCGACGAACCACTCTTCGAGCGGCAACTCTTCGGAGGGGTCCGCCTCGGGGTTCCCATCGGGGAAATTGCGCGCATCGAGGAAGCGCCCCAGCGTGCGCCGGCGTCGCAGCTTCGCGCCGACGAGGTCGTTGGCGTACAGGCACACCGCCGAGATCGAGCCATCCACGTTGCCAACGGTCAGGCGCGGTGCGGGCTGTTGCCCCTGGCCGGAACGAGCGAAGCCCTTCCCCTCGATCGGCCACGGGCTGTATTCGTTGCCCTGCCACCAGATGGAACCGACTTGCGTGTAGCCGTGGAAGCGCAGCATGTCGGCGCCGATTTCTGTCGCATCAAGCTCAAACAGCTCGACGAGCGCGCTGGGCTCCAGGCGCTGGATGTCAGCTGTGATTTTCATGGCATCCGCGACTCCAACTGTGCGATACGCTGATATGCGGCCTGCAGCATCGCGTCCAGCTCTTGAATCGCCGCGCCGAGGCGGGGAACCATCTTCGAATAGTCGACCGCTTGGGGAAGAATCGCCTGTTCGACGCCGACGACGTCGTCTGGCTGGACATCGTGCGGGTCGGCTCCCTCTCGCAAGATCGGATATTCCTGAACGGCGTCCTTGCTGCCGCTCACAACGAAAGCCATCTCTTCCTGCACTTCATGGGCGATGCAGTAGTCGACGATCTTGCCCGGATCGGCCTTGAACTCACCAGCGTAAAACCCAATGCGTCTGAGCGACTCAAGTGCCCCGTTGATCGGAGCGTAGTTTTGCTTCAGGCGATAGTCAGACGTCGTGTAGAAGGTGGTGGCCGTGTCGCTTGTGCCGATTGAGCCAACGGTGGCCCCACCGGAATTACTGAACACAATGACGCTGGTTGCCCCGGCATAACCGTTCTTGAACCACAGGGGCCATTGCGAATTTGCGTAGCCGCTGAGTTGTAAGTTGGCCGCCCCAAGGACAAAGTTTGCTGCCAGTAGAGATAGCGTCCCTTTGCCCGGCGTCGAAGTGCTGCCGCCCGACGCTATGAGCCGGACGTCGCAATCGACGGGCCCGCCGGAGCTATGAAAGTCAACGAACGGTGTATTGGCGGCGGCCTGATTTCCCAGCTCGATACCCCCGTTCGCCTGGGACAAAGCGAGACCGCTTTGCATGACCACGCCCCCGGTAAACGTGCCGCCTGTCGTTTGGACGGGATTTGGCAGGTTCCCGGCATCCCAGATGGCTTTCCCAGCGACCGTGGGTCTGACAGAGAAACTGACTGGCCCGGTAAAGTCGGTGCCGGTGGTCTGCGCGGGCGACGGAAGATTCCCCGAGTCCCAGGGCACTTCGCCACTGAAGGTGACAGGCCCAGTGAAAGCGCCGCCTGCAAGGTCGACCTTTCCATTCACGGCCGTTTGGATGGCCGTCATGTTGGAGTTGATCTTGCTGTTTGCTCCGCGCTGGGTGTCCCCGTCTTTACCCAGCGGAGCCGTACCCAAGTTGATCTGTTCGAGCTGGAGGCTCATGGTGCGAAACTCTCAACGAAGGTTGCAGAAAGTGAATACACACCGGCGGCCTCGACTGCTGGTGTGTATTCGCCAATTCGATAGCGTCCCTGCACCCCAAGCGGAGGCGTCCACAGGAACGATTTGGCGCCGGCATGCCGATCAATGAAGGCTTGGATTTCTCGGATGCGTGCCGCGCCACCGACAAATTTGAGTGGCCAGGAGCTGGTGCGATTGTTGATGCCGTCTGGCGCTACCTGCTGGTAGCCATCGCCAAACTGCGCTGACCGCGTGCGCAGCTTGACGCTGCCCTGTGCGCTGCTGCCGACGGCGCGCCAGGTGAAGGTTTCAAGTGCCATGGGATTCCTGTCAGTTGCGACGGCCGGACAACACGCCGCCCTGCAACGTTGCACGCTGCAGCCTGTCGTCGATCCGCCGGTCGACTTCCTTGAAGATCAAATCGATCTGCGTTCGGCCGTCCTGGTCGGTGGACTGCTGCACCTCCGGTTGGCTGGGCGCGCCGATTACGTTCACCACCACCCCACCCCCGCCCAGCGCGTGGTTTGGCACGATCGATCCAGAGCCGCTGGGCCGAAATAGCTCCGGCCCTTGCTCGCCCACCAGGTACAAGCCGCCAGCGGACACCGGTCCGCCTGCAGCTCGCGCACCGTCGACGAACAAGCCGCCTCCGTAAGAAGGAGCCGGTATGCTGCCTCCGTAGAGCATGTCGCCAGTCACCGGCACGGTGCCGCTACCGGCCGCCGCCGTAGCGGCACCGTCGAATGCGCCAGCGCCGTCGGCCATACCCGCGCCAGCAAACATGCTGCCGACGAAGCTGATTCCCATCTGCGCCAGGCCCGAAATTGCGGCCCGCGCCTGGATGCGCGCAAGATCGGCGATAACGCTCTGCGCGAAGCTCTTGAAATCCAGCTTGCCCGTTGTGGCGAACTTGGCGACGGCGTCTTCCATTGACTGAAACGCGTTGGAGAACAGCCGCTCAGCGGAAGCCGCCACATTGGCTGCCGCGTCCCGGTAGTCCGCCAGCGCCGACAGCGCTCCGAATTTCCAGTCGGATTGCTTGGCGGCCAGTTGGTCGTAATACGCACCCAACTGACCCAGCGCGGCCCGCTCGCTGTCGTTGATCTTGGCGAGCTCCTCGTTGTAGAGGTCAGAGCCGACGAGCCCGCGCTTGGTCATCGACTTGTTCCAGTCGGTGCGCATGCGCTCGAATTCGCGGTAGATCGACTTGGCGGCGTTGACCTGCTCGTTGGCGCGCTTGCCCAGGCCAAAGGCGTCGAGCTGGCGGCCGAACTGATCGCTGCGCGCCTGCGCGGCATCCGCAATGCGAACGTCCATGCCATCTGCCTGCTGGCGTGCGTCTTCGAGCAGCTTCTTTTGCTTTTCCAGCTCGGCCGTTTCGTCCTTGCGCTTCTGAATCGCCTGTTCCGCAGCAATATTCAGGTCGAACTGCGCCCGAATCTGGTCCTGGTGCGCCAGCAGGCTTTTCTGGTCCGCCGTGAGCGTCTTCTTGCCCTTGATGTCGGCGATCTGCTGCTCGAACTCGGCGCGTGCTTTCTGGCCGGCGGTGAGCTGATCCTCGACGGCCTGCTGCGCGGCCAGGGCGGCGCCGGTCTTGCGCAGGTTTTCCAACATGCGCGCGCCAGCGTCTTCGGTTGCCGCCTTCGGCGCCTTGTCCTTGTACTTCTCGTTGATGGCGGCAACGCCCTTGGCGTATTCCTCCGCTGACAGCCCTGCCTTTTCCGCGTCAGACTTGAATTTCTTCAGATCGTCATCGCGGATCTGCTGGCGCGACCGGACGCTCTTCATCAGTGCGTCGATCGAAGCGCGAGCGCCGATCTTGTCGTCTTCGGCGCGCTGCTTCGCGGCCTTGTCGGCAGATTGCTTCGCGTCGGCGACGACCGCATCGTTGTACTGCTGCAGGCGAGCGCGATTGGCGTTCAACGCTGCTTCGAGCTGGACGGTGTTGTAACCCTTGGCGCGCGCCTCGGACAGCTCCTTTTCCTGCTGCGCCATGGCGCGATACAGGCCATTGAGCTTGTCGCCCGCAGTCTCGGCGCGGCCGATGCCGGCAATGGCGTCCCAGGCCTTTTTTGCCGTCTCGGTCAGCCCGATCCAGGCGAGCTCCATGTAACCGACGTTGCGGCGCACCTCAAGCGCGCGATCGCGCAGTGCGTCCGCGAACGTCTTTTGCGCAAGCGCCGCCGCCTCGTCGACCTGGCCGGCGCGCTCCAAGGCGGCGATCTGCTCATAAACCGCGCCGGTCAGGTAGTGGAATTGCTCGTTCAGCTTGACCGAGGCCTTGGCGGGCTCTTCGGCGAGCTCAACGAAATCCTTGATGGTTTCGTCGATCGACTGCCCGGTCGCCTTTTCCATGGCAATGGCAGCTGACGAGACTTCGACCATCTGTTCACTGGCGACCCGCCCGGTCGCCGTGATGCGCGTGAGCACATCGGCGGCCTGGTGCTGGGTGCCGATGACGCGCGAGACCGACTCGGCCATGGCCGCCATCTGCCCGCTCGACACGCCGGCATAGTGGCCGGTCATAATCAGCGCGTTGGTGTAACCGCGGGCCTCCTGGGCGCCCGTCATCCATGCATAGGCGAGAGCACCAGCCGCGGCAGCGGCGACCGTCGTCGGCGTGATCAGGCTGGCAACGTAGGACGCAACGCCTTTGAGTGCCGGCCCGACACCGCCAAACATGTCCTTGAGCTGGCCGCCTTGCTGCGTGAGCACCAGCATCGGGCTCTGGCCGCCGGCGAGCTGCGTGACGATATCGGTGATCTGCGGCGAGACCATGCGCATGGCCGCCGCCGTCTGGCGCGCCGACATGCCGAGGTTCTGCTGCGCTGTGTCGCTCGCCTTGCTGGCGACTTCCACGGCACGCAGGCGCTCGATGTACTGCTGCGCCGCTGCCGTCACGCCGAGCTGCTCGGCGCGCAGCGCCGCGTATTCAGCGGCCGTCTTCCCCGCTCGATCCGCCTGACGCTCCAGGCCGCGCAAGAAGCGCGTCGCAGCGGCGTCCATATTGCCCGCAGCTACGGTGGCGGCTTGGCCGATCGTTTCCACACCGGCCGCCGCTTTCCCCCCCTCCTTTGCCACCGAGGCTGCGGCCTGACTGATCGTCTCGATGCCTTGCGCAGCGCGCCGCCCTTCGGTGGCGACGGTGTTGGCGAGACCGGTTACTGCACTGCGGGCCTCGGACACGCCGGCGCGCACGCCGGACACGTCCGCGCCCACCTCCAGCGTCGCTTTACCGACGACGGACTCTGCCATGTCATTCCCCGTTCATTTCCGCCAGCGCGGCGTGTTCCATGATGCGAATGCCCGCGAAAACCTCGGCGTGCTGGTCGGCAGCGACCTGCAGAAGCTGAAGCACGACCGGAATCGCCGCGTAATCCAGCCCGATGGGACCACGCGCCCCGATCCGCCACTGCGTACCGAGATGCGCAAACACCTCGACCGTCGTGGCGTTATCCGGCCACACGGCAACGGGCTCGGGCTCCAGGTCTTCCGGCGTCAAACCGAAGGCGGCAAGCTGATCTGCATCGTGCGACCGCATGTACAGTCGGCGCGCCGCCTCGATCAGTTTCCCCGGCGCTGCCCCATCAGCTCCGCTGCGTATGCGTCAAAGATGGCGCGCGGCGCGCCGGGGTAGTTCTGCACGACCTGATTGAGCGCCTCGCGCGAGAACTCCGCGTCAACGTCCTCCCAGCCCGCGATGATTTCGAGCAGCACAGAGGCGTCGTCTTCGCCCTCGCCGGCGGGACGCCGCAGGTATTCGAGCGCGTCGTCGCGGGTCTTGTGCTTGAAGGTCAGCTTCAGCTTCTCGACGCGGCCGCCGGCCACCGGAATATCGACCGTTGTGGTGAACGTCGGATTCGGGGTGATCTGGAACATCGGTTTAGGCTCCTGCGTAGCGGGTGACTTCGCCGGTCAGCGACAGGGTCACGTTGATAGCCATGGCTTCGTTCTTCGTGGTGGTCGGCACCTTGGAGGACGAGACGTAGGCGCGGAAATAGATCTTGGATCCGCCGGGCAGCGTCATCTCAATCACTCGCGGCTCACGGTCGGCATCGGCCGCCTCGATGAGTTCGTAGTGCGGCAACGTCGGGTCGTCCGCAAGCGTCAGAGCGTACGAGCGCGCGCTGCGGATGGTCGGGATCTGCTTTTCGTCGCTCGTGTCTTCGAGGAACGAATAGTTGTAGAACTGCTGATCCCCACCCGACGCAGCAGATTGCAGCACCTGAGTGATCTGCTGGAAGGTCAGCACCTGGCGCACGCTGCCAGCGCCCGTTCCCGCGGGGTAGTCGTTCGTGTTGGCCGTGTCGAATTTCTCGAGTGCGAAAGCGTCTGCAGTCGACGTGTCGATACGGGATACGCGGCCATCGAGGCGCCCCCAGCCCGAAGCGATTTCGACAATTGCAGCATCGGGCAACCCGTGCGCGACGCTGCTGAGCTGCGGCGGCTTAGCATTGGTGATGGCCGCAAATGGAACCAACGCGCCGTACGTGGCGGCGATGGCGAATTTCGTGCCATTGGGAAGGCGAACTGCCATGGTGGTGATCTCCACAAAAGAAAAAGCCCGCGTTATGCGGGCGGAAACATGCGGGCGCGGCGGGCGCTACCGCGAAAACCAGATCGAAAAATCCTGCGTGGCGCCGCGCAGCTTGGTGATGGGCTCCAGCGTTGCAGCGAGCTCGCCGAGCGGCGTGGCCTGCAGCACATCGTCCAGCTCGAGCGTGTCTGCGATGGCGCGCATCAGCGTGCTCGCCTCATCGCGGGTCTTCGCCCACACGTTGAACTGAAACCGACCGTTGCGTTTGTCGGGCAGCCCTTCGAGGAAGGTGAACGGCCGGCCGCCGATCTGCGAATAGGTCGCATATGGCAGCGGCGTATCGGCCGGCGCCTCGTCGGGGAAAAGACGGTCTTCGACCATCGGTGCAACCGCACGCTGGATTTCCGCCTCAACTGTCATAGGGCACCTCTGCGGCAACGGCGTTGCCAAAATCGTCGATCACGGAGCGCCGCAACGCCTGCGCCATCTTTTCGATGGCTCGCTGGCGCATCGCTTCCAGGGCGGCGGGCGCCTGATCATAGGCGCGCCGGATAAATGAATGCGGCGGCACCCATTGAATGCGCTCCTTGCGCCCAGCTACCTTGCGCACAAGCCAGTGGCCGTTTTCGATCAGGTGGCCGTGCGGCGCCTTCTTGGCATTCCAGGAAACGCGGTAGACCGCCTCGGCAGCGGTCGATTTCTCCTCTGCATAGGCCCGGTAGATCGCCGCGCGCAGCTGACCGGGTCGCACGCCCTTTTTCTCAGTGCCGCGGTAAACCGGCGCAAGGTTGCGTGCTTCGTCGTAGAACACCAGTGCGCCGGCGTGTGCCACGGACCTCACCACGTGTTCCTCCACATCGTCTGCAAGATGCTCAAGCCCTGCCAGCACATCACCGTGCAACTCGAACATGATTACCCCTCACTGGCACCGAGCGAAACCACTAGGTCGACGTGCTCGCGATTGATCTCATCCGGCAGGACGGCTTGGATGTCCGCGGCGCTTCCGCGATAGATCACCCGCCAAGCAGCTGTCACGTCTGCCCGGTACCGGATCCGCAAGCTTAGCTGCCTGGTGGCGGTCTCGCGACCGGCGGCGATCACTTCGCGGCCCGACTGCCCAAGCGGTCGAGCCCACGGCCGTGCGACTGTCTCCCAGGTATCGGTTGGCTGCCCCGATGGCGTCCGCCCCTTCACACGCCGCTGCAGCTCGATACGCCGACTATTGCGTCCGAAATCCATTCGTCAGATCTCCACTAGGCGAAACGGGTCGAGCAAGCGGCCAACGAACGGGCCCGGCACCGCGAACGTCTGGCCGTAGGTCACGCTTTGCCGAATCTGCGACAGCGTGCCCAGCTGCAAAAGCATCCACTGCACTACGGAACGCGGCACCACCGCCGGCTCCGCCCATGCACCGCACTCGAACGTGACACGCACCGACGTGGCGTCCTTCGGCAGATCTCCGCGCAGCACCAAGATGCCGGCGTCACGGACGCTGCACCGATCAAGCGGAAATTGCTGTTCCTCACCGTTGCCGTCGCGATACTCGACTTTCGTCACACCGGTAACGTCATTCCACAAGCGCAGCTGAGCGGAGAGGCGCTCGGCGCGCACCATGCAGGTCTGTGGCAGCAGCGGCCGGATCAGCTCGTTCTCGGCCATTTGGCGCACGGCCTCGATCGCGGCAAGCAACAGCGCTTCGCCGCCGGAATCCAGCTCGCCGTCCTCGATACGCAGGTGCGTCTTCGCCGTGGCGAGGCTGATTGCTTCCTCGGCAGGCGGCTGGATCACGATGCGCATGGCTTACTTGAGCGACAGTGCGTAAGCAACAGAGGCCGGGTGCGCGCACAGCTCACCAGCGGCAGTAGCGAGCGTGTCGTCGTCGACTTCGACCACGTCGTTCGGCACGCCAAAGCGCCCCTCCACCAGTACGCGGGCACGAACCCGTTTCTGCGTCGTCTGCTGCCGAGTGGCCGGCTTCGTGCTGCCAGGACCTTCGCGCTGCACTGGCTCTTTGCTTGCGTCGCCGGTACCGGGCTGACCCGCTTTGTCGTTCGCCTCCTCCTGCTTGCCCGATTGCTCTTGCAGCGTTCCTGCTGCACCCGCCCCACCCGATTGGGCCGAGAGTGCCGCGGTCGCAGCAGCTTGGTTTTTTGCCATGTTCGAATTCCTTGTTCTCGGTTGGCGCGGTCACCTGGACCGCACCGCGCTTTCGGATGGCCGCGCTGTTACGCGGCCGGGTTCTGGAAGGTCTTCACCGCGCCACCACCATCGACCAGATTGCCGCCCTGACGGTTGAATGCGACGAAGCCGATCTGGCCGTATTCGATGTACTTGGAGTCGGCCATGCGGAACATGGTCAGGTCCATCACTTCGCGGATCATGTACTTCGAGTAGTCGCCGAAGGCGATCGACTTGGCGTTCGCTTCCATCGTCGGCATAGCCTGATCCACGGTCAGGGGACGGTTGAGGAGGCGATCCGGCGCGCCGCCCGGATTGCCCTGCTCGTACCCGGGCACGAAAATCGGGCGACCGCTCGTGTCCTTGATCTTGCGCACCGCCTTGATGGTCTGGTCGTGCATCAACCAGCCCGCCTTCGGATTCGCGCGGTAGATCGGATCGACACTGTGCTCGAGGTCGACCAGGTCGTCGTAGAGGACGCTGGTCACCTGGCCGGCCGCTCCGACCTTGCCAACGGGCGAGGCAGTCACGATGCCCATCGGCTGGGTCACACCGTCGCCGATGACGTAGTGCTTGCTGGTGATCCGGCCCAGGCGCATCGCGAGCAGGCTACGGATGTAGAGCTCGATGTCGAACATGCTGTCCTGGATCAGCTCGAACGGAACGGCGATCGACTTCGAGCTGTACTTGAACACCTTCAGAACGGTGTTACCGAACGTGGTGTCTTGCTTGTTCACCTGGGCGTTCTGGCCGACGATCTCGCCTTCCTCAGATGTGGCGTCGGCCGTCGGGAAATTCATGTCGGCGCCGGTCGACGTCTGGATCACGGTAGCGAGGTTGCGCAGCCCACCAAAGGCGCGCATGGCCTCGGTCAACTGGCGGTAATACTCCTGCGCCACGGTGTAGCCGCCTTCGGCCGGGTTCGTCGTCGACATGGCCGCTTGAATGTCGGGGCTGCGGCGGGCGCGCACGCGCCGCACGTCCTCTTGCTCCATGGCTGCATAGCCGCCGGTCAGGTATGCGCGCAGGGCGCGCGATTCCTCACTGTGGGCGCCCGGGGTACGCACTGCCGCGTCGATGAGGCCGTCCGGGCGGCCGTTTGCGGCTTCTTCGCCCAGGCGGGCCAGGTAGTCTTCGTGGCGCTTGATCTCGGCATTGACGTTGTCGAGATCGCGCATGCCATCGTCGTACACCTTTTGCTGCTCGGGGCCCCACTTGTCGCCTTGATGGTTCTCCATCAGGCTGTTGATGTTCTTCGCGATGGCGTCACGGCGCTCCCGCAACGCTTGGATGCTTTTGGACATGAAATCTCCGGAGGTAGAAAAGAAAAAAGCCGCCCAATGGGCGGCCCAGGCCGACGCGGGAGCGCGTCAGGTTCGTTGTGCCAGGTCGAGCCGGCGGCGCATGGCCGAGAAATCCGGCGCCTGTGCGCGCGTCGTCGGCGCGTGCGCGTTCACTGGCGCAGAAGGCTCATTGCTGGGGGGCTTCGGAGCGTTTGAGTAGGCCTGCAAATTCCAGGCGGAGGCCTTCGCAGACGGCTGCGCCGTAGCATCGGCCTTTCGGTCAGCGAAGCCTTTTTCGACGGCCTCGTCGGCGCCGAACCACGTTTCCGCCGCCATCCAAGCAGAAATGTCGTCGACGGACTGGCCGCTGCGCTGCCCGTAGGTCCTGACAAGCGTTGCATCGATCTTGTCGAGCAAGTCGGCTTCGGACCGGAGGTCGTCAGCATTGCCCCACAGCGCCGTCCAGGCCTTGTGGATCATCAGAAATCCGCCGTCCGAGATCTCAATCTCGTCGGCAGCCATGATCAGGAAGCTCGCCGCGCTGGCGGCCAGGCCGTCCACGTGCGCGATCACCTTGGCTGAGTGCCCACGCAACGCCGTTTCCATGGCGCGCGCAGCGAACACATCTCCGCCCGGAGAATTGACGCGCAGGTGGATCACGTCCGCCGTAATGCCGGCGAGCTCCTTGACGAACGTAGTGGCCGATACACCGCCCCACCAGTCGTCGGAAACGATGTAGTCATACAGGTACACCGTCACCTCGTTATCGCCGCTGGCGACGACGTTGAATACGCGCGCGGCGGCGCAGTTGTCACTCAGCAGCTGGAGGATTTTGTTTTGGCGCATCGCCCTTTCCTTCGTTGAAAATGTCGCCCGCCTTCGGAGCCGGCAGGTTGAAGCGCCGACGAACTTCTGTTCGCGTCATCCAACCGGGCTCTCCGGCGCGCCCGTATGCGATACGCGCCCCTTCGAGACGCGATTTCAGGTCGCCGCGCTCGAGCGTCTCGGTGTCGAACTCGACGAATACACTACGGTTGCCACGGTAAATCTTGCGGTTGAGCTCCTGCTCGATCTTCACAAGGTGGCGCTGCATCGTGTATTTGACGAAGCCGATGCCCATTTGCTCGACGCCGCTCCCCCAACCGGAAGTTTTGTCGGTGTAGCCGATCATGTACGGCGGCACGCCGAAAATCCGTGCGGTGTCTTCCACCGAAAGCTGAAGCATTTCCAGCAGTTGGGCATCCTCGGGAGTGATGCTGATCTGCTTGATGTCCATGCCGCCGGTGAGCACCACGGGCGCGCCGTTCTTGCCGGCCGGCCCGCTGTAACGTTGCAGCCATTGCTCGCGCAGCTTGTCGATGTCGCCGCCGTCGAGCTTCTTGGACTCTTTGTCCTGGGTGAGGACAAGGTCCGGGCGCATGTTGTCGAGCATGGATTCGGCCTGCTCTCCACCGACGTTTGCCAACGACACGGAGCGCCGCAAAACATGCCGGATCTGCGACATGCCGCGTCGGCCGTCGAATCCTGGGCCAGGCACATGAATCATGTCGTCCTGATCGACCACCTCGACGCTGCCATCCTCATCCCAGAGGTAATAGAGGAGCCGCTCCCTGTCAGTGCTCGGCTGGGGGTCAACCTGCAGCGCGTGATACGGCTTGAGCGAAACAACGTTCGGTGAATATCGGCTCGGGCGACCAATGCGCATGAACATGTCGCCGTGCAGCAGGAGCGATTGCGCACCGAATTCCCACCCGACCGGCGCAGCCCAGCGCGGGTGCATTTCCTCATTCAGCAGCCACCAGAGATCCGGCCGATGCGCTTCCCCAATGCCGTCGACCAGCTTGTAGGTCTCCAGCGTGAGCGATGCTAGCGCGCCGCCGATGAGCGATACGCATGCATACACCGCACCGATGCTCATGGCCGTACGTTCGGAAACTGGGCGGCCTGCACCGCCCACACCACCCGTGAGCCAGCCATAAGCTTCGGTGCCGGAGCGGATATCCGACACCGGCACCGGCTTTGCCTGGGCCTGGGCGCGGTCCGCCTGGCGCTGCGCACGCCAGGCATTCAGCACGACCGACCCCGGCTGGCGCACTCGCGCTTCGTTGTACCAACTTTGTGTCATAGCACGATGATTCCGGATTCGGGTTGCTGGGGCTCGATGGCAACGGCGCGACTCAAACCGATGACCGTGGCCACGGCTGGGTCAATCCGTCCGCGCCCCTTCGAACGCTTCTTGTCTGGCCGGAAATTGCCATTCGTATCGAACAGCAAGGCCACGTTAAGCGTCGCCCAGCGCAACACAGGGTTGCCGCCGTGGCGCAACTGCTTGTTGTAGATGAGCTCCTCGAACCGGCGAGCGCCCGGGTACATACCCTGCGTGTTCTGCGGCACCTTGACCATCACCAGCCCCTCTTCGAGTAGCTCGTTCACCAGGTGAGCGGCGTTCCATTCGTCGTAGCCGATCTCGACCACGTCGAACATGCGCCGCGCTTCGAGGATCCGCGCCTTCACCGGCCGGTAGTCAACGATCACACCCTCGGTCGCCTCGAGCCAACCGTCACGGACCCACCGGGAATAGCGCGCACGCTCGTCCTTCTGGTCTGACTGCTGGTCGACGCGCTCCTGCGGACACCACGTCCAGACAAGCACGTGCCACTCGCCATCGGGATCGTCGTCTGCTGGTGGGAACACCAGCGAGAACGCGGTCAAATCCTGCGTCGCCGAAAGATCGAGACCGCCATAGCACTTGCGCCCGGCCAGCGTCGAGATATCAAACGGCTTGGCGCCCTTGTCCCATGCCTGCGGGCTGATCCAGCCGTCGGCCGAGTTGACCCAGACGTTGAGGTCTTTGGTGAGAAAGTTGACTAGCGCGCTCGGCAGGAACGCGGCCTTGCGCGCCATATCGCGCATGTACTCGATGCGCTTTGAGCTGCAGAGGCCCGGATTCGCCTTGATCCATACGCGCTCGTCGAATGGATCGTCGTCGACGTCAATTGTGTAGACGTAGCCGAAATACGAGTCGTCGGTGCGCTCGCCGCGAAGCACCTCGATGAGGTATCTGCGCTGATCAACGCAAATGCCGTCGAGAATGAAGCCCGCCGTGGTGATTGCTGATAGCAGCGGCTGATCGCGCGCACCGAGCGCGGTCTCCATAACGTCCCAGACATCCGGTGTCTTCTGTGCGTGCAGTTCGTCGAACAGAATCGCGTACGGGTTTAGACCGTCGAGCGATTCGGCGTTGGCTGGCAGCGGCTTGAACACCGCGCTGTCGAACGTAATCTGTTCGAGGTTGCGGCCCTCATGGATCTTGAACGAGCGCTTCACACCTGCCGAGCGCTTGGCCCATCGACGGAAATTGTCGAATGCCGGCTTGAACACCGACATGGCCTGGTCGCGGGTGGTGGCCACCGCGTATACCTCGGCGCCAATTTCCCCGTCCATCATGAACAGGTATGCGCCCTGCGGACCCTTCCATGTTGACTTGCCGTTCTTGCGCGCGACTTCTTCGTAGCCGCGCGTAAAGCGGCGCAGGCCCGCGGCGGTTTTCCAACCGTAGAGGACTGCCGTCCAGAATTTCTGCCAGGGGTCCAGCAGGATCGGCTCGCGCGCCAACGGCCCCTTAATGTGAACGAAGAATCGTTCGATGAACTGGATGACGTGCCAGGCCGCGGCCGTGTCGAATTGCAGGCCGCGCTTCGCGCCGTCGATTAGGTCGCGGTAATGTCGCTCGACGGCGAGGTAAACGTACTCGCAAACAACAATTTCGCCGCGCAAGACTGGTAGGCCGTACGCCCGGTCCCACTCTTGCAGCGATTCGGGCGGCGGTGTCAGGCGTTCAACTTGCTTCCTTGTGCGGCGCGCGCGATCACGGCGCTCCGTTCGGCGCGTGCGTGATCCAGAAGATCCCCGAACAGATCGTCCTGCATCCCCTCGTCGCCCAGCTTCGCCCGCGCCATCACCGACGACGGCAGTGTTAGGCAGCTCTCCGGCAACCATTTCAGCAGTTCCCCTTTGAGGTTGCGCGTGGCGAAATAGAGCTGATGCGGCTGGCTGTGGCCGTTCGGCGTTGTCACCATAAACGAGCCGTTATTGCCGGCCTCGAAGTTCTGCAGCTCGTGCTCAGCACGCACCCAGCGAATGAAGGTCTTGCAAACAACCGTGATGGCGATGCCGGCGGTCAGGTGCGGCAGGCCTTCCTCACGAAGGCTCTGGCAGATGTAGTCCCACACCTTGCGCTCGGTCGGCGAGAGCTTCGCGCCCGGCGGCGGCGGAGGTGATCGAACTGCCTTTCCACTGCCATCGGCAGACGGAAACGGCTCGTCGGGCGCGTTGGCGCCCAGCAGCTTGTCTAGCGGGTTCATAGAGCGTTCCTTTCGACGAATGGGCCGAAAATCGTGGCAGGCATTGAGATAGGCGCTCTCACGGCCTGCCAGTGAGACCCCCCCCTATTCCAAAATCGACCGTCTACAAAGCGAGCCTGGACGGACGGTCCCGGGCACCTCGGCCTCCAGACTTTCGATACCCCCCACCCCTCGGCGGCGGCGCACCAACCGTGCGCCGCCGCGCTCAGCGCCGCGATCGCGGCAGCAGGAAGGCACCGGCGACCCATCGGGCAGTCGGCGCACTGGATGTGTTCTTGGGCTTTGGCTTGCGCCGCTCGCGCAGCGTCTTCGCCTTGTGGCAATCCTTGTTGATTGCCTGCAGGTTGTCGTCGTCGTCCGATCCACCCTGCGCCTTCGGGACAATGTGGTCGACCTCGGTAGCAAGGCGAACGCGGCCAAGGCGGGCACAGTCCGCGCACTCGCACAGACCGCCGGCCCGCTCGAGGATGCGGTCGCGCTTACGTTCCCACGCCGCGTCGTATCCGCGGGCGTGACGCGAACCGCGCTCACTGTCGGCGCGCCAACCACCTGCCGGGCGCCGATGCTTATCGCAGTAACCCGGCTGCGGGATCGTCACACCGCAACCGGCTTGACGGCAGATTGAGGACGGGCGTGCAGGCATGGCGGGCGCAGAAATGAAAAAAGCCCGACCGGCGAGGGTCAGGCTTTGCGTTTGGTAGGGACGTGCGTCGTCCCACGGGGCGGAATATAGGCTCGCGATTCGATGATGTCAACACTCGACCTCAACTTCGACACCACGCCGATGAAGGATCGGACGCAGCGCAGCCTTCGCCTGTGCGTACACCTCGTGCTGGCGAACCGGTGCACGCGGGTTCCGCCACACCTCGGGGCCACGACGATTGCGCATCTGCACGCGGATGGCGAGCTGGTAATCGCCGGACAGCTCGTCAACGCAGGCGTCGAGCTGCTTCATTTGCCATGCACAAACGCTGTCCTCGAGGATGGCATCGGTGCTTTCCCATTGCCGTGAGCTGTCAGATGCGGCGCACGTCTTGTCGACTGATGAGAAGCCGCGCGTTGTGCTGTACGTGCACTCCCACACAAACCAGTCGTAGAGCAGATCGTCGAGTGCGTCGTACGGGTAGCCCTGCAACGCGGATGCACGCGGCGGTGCCGGATTAGCGGTGTACATGCCCTTTCCCCCTGTGAAGGCCAACCATGGATTTGATCTCGCTGAGCCCGCGCTCAGCTGCTGCTAGCGACGGTGGCGCCCCGACGTGCGCGGCACCCGGGATCGGCGGCAAGTGCTCCTCCGATGCCACGGCCCAGAGCTGAGCCCATCGGTCGTGAACGTCTGCCCACGGCTGAGCGAGCGTCGCTGCGCCGGCACGGACAGCGGCCCAGAACACCGCGCGCGAACTCCAGGTGTCCGAACCGGAGGCTCGACGCGGCATCTGCTCAACGGCTTCGGCGAATGCTTGCTCCGGTGTCATTGCGTGCCTCGCGGCTTGACCAGCTTCCGCAGACGCTCGACCGCCAGAGAACCAACCGGAGCCGCGCTCGTTCCAACTGGCCCCTCGCGCTGCCGCTCCACCAGCGATGCCACCGCGCTCGCCTGCTTGCGACGCTCAGCCACTCGGTCGGCGTGCTCGGGCAGCCAGCCCGCTCTGCTCGCGCGGCCGACAACGCTCTCGAAGAACAACCACGGGCGCACGATCTGCCCGGTATCCATCGCACCGTCCCACTCGTCGAGCACCCGCTGACGCATCCCGTGCGGGAGCACAGAAAGCTGGTGCGCCACCGCCGTACGCTCATGCAACGGAATGCGTCGCGGCCACGCCAGCAGGGGCGACCACGCTGGCTCCGCGTCATGTTGACCTTCTGCAAGCTGGCCCGCAGGGCCATCCCCTACCACGTCAGCGTCGCGCTCGCGTTGCTCTGAGTGCTGGTGCCGTTGCCGCGCGTCGCCCTCATGCATCACTGCATCGACCGGAGGGCGTGGGGCGATTTCTCGCTCTTCCTCCTCCGCCGAATTGGAAAAGGAAGGTGAGGAAGGATTAGAGGTTTTACCGGGGTTCGGATGTGTGTCGGCTTTTCGCGAACTGCGCTCTGTGGACAACCGCCGCTCACCCGCGCCAGTGCTGGGGCGCTTCGGCTTTTTCTCCCCTCTCGCACCCCCTTCGGCTTTTTTTTGGACACACGAATCCGTCTTGGCCATCAGCATGCGAAATTGAAGGGAGAGCCCCACGCTGATGCGGCGCACGAGGCCGCATTTTTCGAGCTGCTCGACCCGCCGGCGCAGCTGCATTTCGGAAGGCCGATAGCAGCGCACACCTGGGCGCCCGGGCACCTCGCAGTCTTCGCGCAGCGCCTGCCACGAAATGGCCTTGTGCGGACCGCCGACGATGCCGGTGCGGAAATCCATACAACGGCGTAGCGCCAGGTAGAGATCGCGCGCGAGGTGGTCGACGGCGCGCAGCGCTTGCCATTCGGCGTTGCTGGTGAGAAATCCGGCGCTCATGCGATCCCCCTGTAGCGGATGCGGTCAGCCTTGAATACGAGCGGTGAGAACGCATTCCGGAAGCCCGCGCGCCAAGCGAGCGCATGGTCAGAGTTGAGTGTGTACGGGCACTCGTCCTCCGCCACGCCAGAGAGCCGCGCGGCACGCCCCTCCTCGACGACCGTCGAGCGTGGTGCAATTGCGTAATCCATAGAAAACCTCACTTCGGGCCGCTACCGGCCTCGCAAAGCACGTCGAACACCGCTAGGAATTCCGGCGATGTATCGGCGCTGACATGGTTGCGGTACGCGGCACGATCGGCCGCAATCGGAATAGCGCGCCAATGCCTGGCGCACACCACGGCCAGCGATGAAGATTCACCGGCCGCATTGAAGGAAAAGAACACCTCGCCAAGCGACCACCGACACGCAGTCAGAAGGTGCTCGGCGAACTGGATCAAGGTGGATTCGCCTCGGTGGCGCACAACGAGACGAATGTGGTGCCACGCGCAGCACTGTTGCTTCGGCCTGTCGCACGCCAATCCAACACTCACGCGCCCTGGCTTGCAGCAGATGAGATCGGGGCCAAACCGTATGCCCAGCGTGTTCGCGCCAACTTGGCGTTGCGTCATGCAGCGCCCTGCCCAGGCCGCCAGCCCGCGGGCTGATCCAGGCGCCAGCGCGCGCCGCGAAGCGACATGCGCACTTCGGCCAAACAGAACAGGTTGTCGGTGTAGCCGTGCAAGTCACCTTCGCCACGAAGACACGGCCCGCTGATCTGCAGCGCCTGGTAGTGCCGAATGCAGCCACCACACGTGACGATGCGCGGGTTGTGTGCCATCAGCCAAGCCATGACGCGCTTGACGGCACCGCCGGTTAGCCCAAACAAGCGGCCGATCTGCGTTTCGCTGAATCGCTCGCCGGGATATTCTTCGAGATGCAGCTCGATTTTCTTGCGCACATGCCGCTCTTTGCGAGCTTGAGCGGCGAGGGTCGATTTGGTGGTTGCCATCCGCCCCCCCCTTAGCGCTTGCGCGCCTGCGCCTCGGCCTGCACGCGAATCTCCGCATGCCAGCTCGCCAACGCGGCCTGCGCTCGGAAGAACACGGCCTCGATCTCGTCGAGCTCACGCTCGTCGATGACGCCATCCGCAGCAGCCTTCGCAACCGCCTCGGCCACCGCGCCGACCTTTGCCATCACCTGGCAGACGGTGCGCGCCGGGTTCGGGTCATTCGGGTCAACCTCGGGCACCTCGACGGCCACACGCCCGTGGCGCCAGCAAACCGCATCTAGTGGCTGCAGCGCGCTCTCGACACGGGCCTCCTCGCAGAGCTCCAGCACGAGCGAAAAATCCTCAAGCGTAATGTGGTGCGTGTCGATGCCCGGGCGCAGTTTGTTGCGGAGCACGTTGGGAGAAATGCGCTTACCAAGGCGCGCGCTCAATGCATTTGCGAGGCCATCGATACCGCCGGGAAATTTGCGCGCTGCGTTGTACAGCGCTTCGTGCTGGCTTGTGTCGGAATACAAGTAGGTCAACGCACCCCCCCTTACTTTTTGCTTACAGCGCGCGCTCACTGCCGTGCGAATATCGACGAGTTCCACCTCGTCAACCCACACAACAGGAGCAACGCGTGAACAATGAACAAGCCCGCGCAGTGGCATTCGATATCCTCAAGAGGCTGATCGAACACCAACCCAATCTGATCAACATGGGCCCAAACAGGGCCGACAGGAGCACGGGCCAAGATGCGGCGCAGTTCTGCGCATCGTTTGTCAACACGTTTGCCGCAGAACTGATCAAGCAGCAGAGCTAGGAGCTCGCCCGCAGTGCCAGCAGCTCGCTGGTCAGCGTGGCCCTCGTTTTTTTCACCAGATGCAACAGATCACGCTCCGCCAGCGAGCAAAGCACCGTTGCAATGAGATCGGCATCGGCGCGTGAGAGCTTTTCATTGCTCTCGCGCGGAGTTCTTTCATCAGACATATCACCCTCCCCTCCCACACAACAGGAGTACGCGTGGAAGAAAAAATTAGAGAACTGCAGGCTCAAGTGGCCGCACTTCAGATGTTTGCGATTGCATTGATCGACGCCTTGCCTGACGGCGTTGCCGGCAAGGCCGGGCAAGAGTTTTCGAGCCTTACGCAGATGACGCTGCGCGACCTCAACGAAGCCGGCAAGGAAGACGAGGCTGCACACTTCGCAGACGCGGTCGAGTACATCAACTCTCGTTCGCCCGTCCATTTGGCCCTGTGAGGCCCCGCCGAATAGCCTCAAGAAGCCCTCCCGGACAGCCACGCTCCCGCCAGTAGCCAGAGAGCTCTGCGGAAGCGTGGAACAGCCCGCTGAATCCCCACGATTTGCAGAGCGCGGTAACGTGCTCGCTGAACTCGTCATCGAAGTGCTCGCGTAAATCCAAGGCCGGCGTTATCAGCCACAGCACCCACAGCGCATAAAGTCTTTTCACGGTAAACCTCCAGAAATTCGACCGTTTTCCTGCGGCGCGTCGGCCACTACGATTCAACTCATTGACCGGGCGCGTTCGGCGGCGGGTCATGTCCGGCTAGTGCGCGGCGGCATCGCTAAGTGCGTGGTTGCCGGCAAGCACTATTGACAGCTGTGCACCGAGGTACAGGCGCGCAGCAGCAGCTACAACACGATCTTCAAGACGTGGCGGCAGGACAGCCGGCCACTGGGAGAGCGCTTGAGTCGTGACGCCGATTGCGCGAGCTGCGGCAACCGGCGTGCCTCCAAGGATTCGGATCGCGTGCGATTTCTGCATGCGGCGGATTAAAGCATTCTTTCGAACAACCATCAACCATTCTTTATCGCTGCGTAAGTATGCTTTACTCATGAAAGGAACGTACGGCGATCGCCTTCAGCACGCCCTCACCATTGCGAAGCGAACTCGACAAGAGCTCGCTGCGGCCCTGCACATCTCCGAGCAGGCGATTGGGCAGGTGCTGCTAGGCAATACGAAGGCTTTGGTCGCCGAGAACTCCGCACGCGCGGCACGATTCCTTGGTGTGGATCATTTCTGGCTCGCCACTGGCGAAGGTGAGCCCGTGGCGAGCACCAGCGCACCGACCACGTCATGGCCGTTTTCACGCGTCAACTTGGTTCGCGTGACGCAATTGCCCGCAGAAGAGTTGGCGTTTGTAGAGGCGAAGCTTGAATCGGAGATCGAGCGTGCAGAGGAGCGTTCTGCCGCTGCCGGCGCCAAACCAAGCGCAGCAGCATTCCCGGACGCGGGCACTGCTCCGACCGATGCCTATCTGGTGAACAAGTGGGAAACGCCTCCCGCAAAACGCCGTAAGAAAAGCGCCGCCTGACCGCAACACCCGCTTCGTGCGGGTTTTCTTTTGTCTCCGGTCCGCCCAAAGAATGGGACGTTTTGGCCTCTGCGCGTGGACGCCTGCGATCTGGAAGTCTTGCCGCGCCTTGCCCAGAGCCAAATCGCACGCAGAATGGGCAACGTCATCAGCTTCCCGGTGGACCGCCGACAGAGAGTCGCGCGCACCGCAACAGACCACAGTTCCTTACAGACAGCTTATCGGCGCGACCTGCAGAGGGCTCTCGAAATCATCACCTCCCACGTCCAGTCCGGTGACTACGACGGCATCGTCGCAGTGCTACATCCGAAAAGCACCTCAGCCGCACCGGTGATCGCAGTGGGCGGGCAATACAGGCACGATCTTCGGGAAGCAGCCAACGCTAGTCGCTTTGCCCTGCTGTCTTTGCAGCGCCACCTCAAGGAACTACCGCCGGACGCACAAAGCGGTTCCTTCAGCGACTAAACGCACGCGTAAATAAAGCATGCTTGATTCTTAACATAAAGCATGCTTTACTTCGTCCTGTTCAAGCACAGGAGAAATGTCATGCGCCTAATCCGCCAGCTTCCGGGTTTCGTGAAGTACACCGCCGCGATCATCGTCGCTCTCGCATTTCACACGTTCGCACTGCACCTCGATGAAGAGGCGCAACTTGGAGGGCGCGCGCGCATCGCAAATCCTCGTGGCGTATGAGGTCGGCTATGGCAAAAAAGCATCTCACCCACGAAGAGATCAACGCGCTGCCGCTGGTCGACCAGGCGCTCTATTTGGAAGAGCGCCGCCATCGCAACCGACTGGATGAAATCAAGCGGATGCGCAAAGCCATGGAGGCAATCGAGTCAGACCGCGCAGCGCTCAACGCCGAAGGCCTCCATCTCACCGCAGACTCCATGACCCCCGTCTACGGCGATTCGATGCAGTTGCGCCTCTCATCGCTGTACGACGCGGTCGAAGTGCAAGCCTGCCTCGCCCTACTGAAATGCGGCTTCACCGTGGACTATCGCGATGATGACGGCAGCGGCCGCTATGCCTACAGCACCCCAATCCTTAAGAAAGGGCGGCTAAGGGTACGCCTTCTTTCCATTGCACTCAGTGCGCTAGCGCAAGCCGAGCGTGAACTCGCAGAGCACCTTCAATCGGAGGCCGCACTGTGATTGCCACAGGTCGCCCCTCCATCGCCACGCGCCTTGCCCACGGCCCGCTCTCCAATCGTCCGGCGCTGGCGCTCACCCTGATCGTGCTGCTCTTCGGCCTGGCCGGAGCTGTCGCCCCGGACATCGCCAGCCTGCCATGAGCCGCGCGCGCTTTTCCCGTGCTGACCTCATCGCCGAATTCCACCGCGTGCGCGGCTCCGGCCGCGCCGAGGATCAGGTCGACATCCCGGCCATTCGGCGTCAGCTCGCACGGTCACTGCGCGCCTTCCGGCGGACGCAACGCACCGCACCCCGCCGCCGCATTTCCCCCGCCGTTGACCTGAAAAAGCTACAGGCCAACGACCTCGACTGACCCAACTGGAGCACCGACATGCTGATCGGACTTGCCGGCAACGCCGGCGTTGGCAAAGACACGGCCGCAGGTTACCTGCGCGCCGCCCACGGGTTCCGGCAGATCGCGTTTGCCGACCCAATCCGCGCGATGTTGCTGGCAGCGCTGCCGCTAGAGCCGAAGGATTTCGAACACGGCCGCAAAGAAGAAATTTTGCCGGGCATCGGCAAGTCGCCGCGTCAACTCATGCAACTGCTGGGCACTGAGTGGGGCCGCTATCTTGTGCACCCCGAGATTTGGGTGCGCCTGGCCGAAGACAAGGTACTGGCCGAGCACGTCGCACTCGGGCGCGCCCTGGTGGTCTCGGATGTACGCGAGGAAAACGAAGCCGCGATGATCCGCAAGCACCGTGGCGTGGTCGTCCACCTTCGTCGCAACGCTGCGCTCTGTGTTGTCAGCCATAGCACCGAGTCGGGGATTGCGGTGTGCCCCGGCGACTGGGAAATCCAAAACGACCGTCGCCCCGAAGACTTGTTCGACGAGCTCGACCGCCTTGTCGAAGACCAGCATTTCGTGCGGGTGCAGGGATGAGCGCCAACACCACGTCGCTCGAGCAGCGCGTCTCTGCGCTCGAGGCTGAACTTGCTATCTGGCGTGCCGCCGCGGTTGCAGAGGACGACTACGCCAACTCGCGCGCACCAGCCGGAAGCCTCGCCGAGATGGCGCTTTTCCAACGTCTGCAATCCGCCATCCAACAGCGCGCGCCGCTGCGCTTGGCCGCCATTGCAACGGCCAATGCCCGCCCAAGCCTGCGCGCTGCCGCCTGAAATCCCACATCACCAGGAGAACCCATGTTCACTGAAATCCATGCGCTTGCACGCGCTGCATCCCTGCTCATTTCGGTTGCCGCCGAGGGCGACGACCTGCGCGTGACAATCAACGCAGCGCCAACCAGCAAGAACAGCTCCGCCATGCATCCGCTGGTGCTGGTGGGCACGCCGGAAGAGCTCGACGCGGGCTTTGCGCAGGCCATCGAGATCTTCGAGCCGTCTGCGCTGCCACTGCTGGAACAGGCTCAAGCTGCCGCAAACGCCAATGGCAACAAGGGCAAGGGCACCGCCAAGGAAGCCACAAAGCCCAGTACCAAGACAGACACGCCAGCCGCTGGAACACCACCCAAGCGGGGCCCAGGTCGGCCACCCAAGAGCGCCAGCTCGAATGCGGCCGAGAAAGCGGATACCGGCGCTGCAGCCCATGGCGGCAACACCGATGCGGACGAGGACACGGGCGCGCCCGCAGTGGACCCGCGCCAGATGTCACTTGTCGAGCCCGCAGGCGATAGCAACCGGACCGGCACTGAACAAGCTCATGCAGCGCAAACGCCGCAGGCAGAGCAGCCGACGGATGCGGCGCCCAATGCGCCGGCCAGCACCGACCCGCGCGACGTCGGCATCGACATGCCGATCTGAACGGAGCCACTCATGCAAACAACCCAACTCACCCGTGAATTCCGATACAACGGCGTCCGCCTGGCCGACCCGTCGCCCAATTTCACGCTCGAGCAGGTGCGCGATTTCTACGCCAACACCTACGCGGGAATTCTCAACGCTGATATTGAAGGCCCCGCCGTTGAAGGCGCCCAGCAGGTGTACACGTTCCGCCGCGCCGTCGGCACCAAGGGCAACGACCTGGCCACGCTGCGCCAGCTGATCGCGGACGACGCCGTCGGCGGCGCACCGCGCGTCAAGCTGATCCCCACCAGCCAGCTCAACCACCCCGTAGCCAAACTCTTGCGGCAGACCACGCAGCGCTATCGTTACGGCAACAACCGCACGCGCAGCGCCTCACTCGTGCCGCCGTCAACCGCCCTGCAGGTGCTGGCATGAGCGCCCTGTCCCTGCCGCGTCTGAATGGCATTCCGCTCAGTCACGTATGCAAAGGCGGCGGCCAGGCATGGCACGCCCCCGCGCTCCTGGCCCTGCTGGATGCCGGCGCCCTGACGCTCGAAGACGCGCAGCCGAAGCCCAATAGCGCCGCTGCCTTGCTCAAGCGCACCCTGCAACGGCACTGGAACGAAATTACCGCCGGCGAGCGCCTGCTCGTATGGAACCTGCATGCGCGCTCTATGTACAGCGATTGGCTCCGTCAGCCTGAACAACCGCAGCGCCTCTGGCTGTTCATCGGCGATGAGAGCGATCAGCCCCACGCCGTGCCGCAGTTGTACATTGGCCACGCGTTCGAGCGACTTGAATCCGTGCGCCAAGGCCTTGGCCAAACGGTGCTGGCCGTGCTGTACGACGCGCTGAGCCATCTGCCTAACGTGCTGACGCCACAGGAGTCGTTCTATCACGCCAGTTGGGTCCACTGGCACGGCACGGACGACGAAGAGGAAGCGATCGAGTGGATGTTCGGCGAAGGGGAATACAAGACCCGCGAGGAAGCCGCCGAGGCCTACGAGGGCCCCACACGCCTGGACTTCTTCGAACGCGTGCCCGAATGGGCCGTCCACCCCGAGCGCGTGCTAACGGATCGCCAGGTGCGCATTGCCGCGCGCAAAGACGCACTGGCCGCGCAGGTTGTTGGCGCCGTGGACGACATCTGGCGCCACGCGCTCGCAACCGACGCCGCCGGTGGCTACGCCGACTGCAGCACACGCGACGCCGAGGGCGACTCGATCTGTTGGACTGCCGTTCTCATCTGGCACCCGGACGATCTGACGCTCCGCTTGGCCGACGATTTCCTGCAGCAGGTGTGTCAAGCCGAATACACCGATGCGGCAACGGTCAAGGCTCTCCCGATCGACAGCCACGATGCCGCCCAGTGGCTGCAGCAGATGCGCGCAAACGGCCAGCTCGCACGCCGCGTCGAAACCCTGCTAGATCTGCTTGCAGCGCAAAACCCGCTGCGCCAGCAGATCCGCGTGCAGTGAGGCCAGCATGGGCCAAGTTACCATTTCCGCCGACCCCAGCAACAGCGAGCTCAAGCTGCGACACGCCGTGCTGCTGTACGACAACGCGTCGCCCGACGGCACGGTTTACGCCACCACGCACGACGTCGAATTGCTGCCGACCGGCGCGCAGTTGCTGCCCGGCCGCGCGCTTGACCTGAGCGAACTCAGCCAGTTTGTCGAGGCCGCGCAGGCGCAGACAGCGTATCGCGGTTTTATCGATTCGCGCTTGCTTTACGTCGCCCCCAACACGATGGCCTGGTGGTGCCCGGCTGCTTGCCGCACTACGTGGTTCCGCTCCGACCAGCCGATCGGCGAACGGCATGGCGTGACGCCACACCCGGCGCTGGTGTTCATCGCGCGCGAGCACATTTGGTTTGTGTTCGCGCTGGCCGAGAACGAGCGCCCCGAGCCACGCACGGCCCTGCGTGTCGCGCCGTATTTCAACGTATGGAAGACCGGCCAGGTGTGCACGGGCAACGTATCGCTGCCCGACATACCAACGCCGGACGCGCTGCGCACCTACGAAGAAGCATTCTTCCGCAGCCGCTTCACGCACCCAAATCACCCGCGCATCACCCGATACAAGGGCGGTGGCCGCGCGCTTTGGGCGCACCTGCTCGAGCACCCTGAAATTACCGAATTCCCGACAACTGCCCTGCTCCCGCAAAAGGAAACGCTGGAGCAGGCCATCAAGCGCATTTCTTCCGGAGCCTGATATGCAAGCCATCATCGAACAATTCCACGCCACGTCGCAGGAAGGCCTCATGCGCATTGCTGGCGCCCTGGACGATTTCGCGAAGGCAGCCGCCGACAAGGTCACCAAGGCGCTGCGCAATCCGATCGCCGCCGACCAGGCCGACGAGAAATACGAGCTCGACTCGAAACTGTGGGACAGCGCGCCGACGGTGGCGGTGCCGAAGTTCGCCGCCTTCAAGGAGCTCGAAGAGGTAGGCCACCGGTTCCTGGCCACGGCCGAAGGCCTGTTCGTGGAAGTCCGCCGCCCGTGGCTGCATGTCATTCAGCCTGTTGCGCCACTCAATGGGCAGACCGTCCGGCCGCCATACGGCTCCGTGCAGCCCAAGGTGAAGCTGGCATTCGAACGCCTCGGCACCACGTTCCCCTTGGTGCGCCAATTCATCGAAGCCGCACAGTCCGCCTCCCCCAACGAGCATGCCGCGTGGGTGATCTGGGACAGCCGCACCGGAGACCTGCAGTATCGCGAACTGAATATCACCAATGCCTCACCCGACGCAGTTTCCTACGATCGACCAGTGCTGGAAGCGCACGAATCGCTGGTGCTCGACCTGCACAGCCACGGCGTAACGGCAGCCTTTTTCAGCGACACCGACAACCAGGACGATGCTGGTGAGGTGAAGATTTCCTGCGTGGTCGGCGACTTGGCCGACGGAAAAGCGCCAACGATTCGATTCCGCCTGTGCGCACTCGGGATGTTCCTCCCCCTCAACGTGCCCGTATCGGCAGTGATCGGAGACGGCGCATGACGACGGCTGTCCATATCACCCCGCCGCGCATGCTGTCCGAGCGCGTTGCCATCGTGCTGATCGGCTGCGGCGGCAACGGCTCGCAAATGCTCACAGGCCTAGCCAGGCTCGACCACGCCATCCGCGCACTCGGCCACCCGGGCCTCGACGTGGAGGTGTTCGACCCCGACATCGTGAGCGAGGCGAATATCGGCCGGCAGTTGTTCAGCCCGGCCGACGTCGGCCAATTCAAGGCGTGCGTGCACACCCAGCGCATCAACCATTTCTTTGGGCTCGACTGGCGCGCGCAACCGCGCAAGTTCGAGCGCAGCAATGGCGCCCGCCCGGCAGCGCGGCCGGCCATTTTCATCGTTTGCGTTGACAGCAAGGCGGCGCGCAAATCGATTGACGCTGGCCTAACTAGCCGCGTGAACACCTACCTGCTCGACCTGGGCAACCGCGCCAGTGACGGCCAGGTGCTATTCGGCCAATCGCCGCGCACTGTAATCGAGGATGAGGAAGGCAACGAGGTTCACAACGCCCGATTCAATCCTGTCGGCAGCGTGCCGCTGCCGTATCCGTATGACGTGCTGCCCGAGCTCGTCGACACCAGCGAGCCGGAAGACGACACACCGTCGTGCGGCCTGGCCGAGGCGCTCGCGCGCCAGGAGCTATTCGTCAATCAATCCGTCGTCACGCCGGCGCTGGCCATTCTGTGGGAGTTTTTCCGCCACGGCCGCCTGACCTGGCATGGGGCGTTCGTCAACCTCAAGACGGGAAGCATGCGGCCGGTGGCAGTGCGCGCAGACCTGACCGGAGACAATGATGAATAGCGCAAGCAGCTCAGGCCCAGATGGCTCCGCGAGCGGCCTGATCGCACTCTTTGCAAGCCGTATCGATGAGTCGAGATGCCTCACCCGTAATGGCGGCCAGTGTAATAGCACGCGTCTTTCTAGTTTCCGACATGTCGAGCCCGCCGGACGAATAATGCGTCAGCAGCCTGCGCGCAACAACGAGGCGGTCCTGCGCGCTAGCAATGGCGGATGCGCAGTTGCC
This sequence comes from Ralstonia sp. UBA689, assembly GCF_002298975.1. GTDB lineage: Bacteria > Pseudomonadota > Gammaproteobacteria > Burkholderiales > Burkholderiaceae > Ralstonia. Next base: position 32,434 of record NZ_DBMV01000042.1, on the reverse strand, counting down.
GAGCGGAATCAATGGCTCAATTTCTGCCATGCTGAAAGTAATCAAACCGCTCAGGTGCTCTTGCCATTCCTCGAACGCGGACGGGGCGCAGTCCATCTGACTCGCTTCGCGCATTTTTGTGTGCAGCCCCCGAACATCAACTGCCACAATCGAAAGCCTAAACGACAACGATGCCGCCGCCAGAGCCGCGCGCTCCCAGCCCTCCTTCTTTCGTCGGCGCGCATCTCTGTTGGCGAGAAGGAGCGCGACAACCGCAGCGCCAACCGTCCCGAGAGCGGTCAGTACATCCCAGAAATCCTTCTGTGGACCGAAGTGCCAAACGGTAGCGACCGCGAGGCCAGACACAAGCCCGGCGAGCAGCGCAGCAACCCACTCCTCGTGTCGTTCAAAGAACGGCATTCCTCCCCCTTGATGTGGCCGCCGGTACGGCTACAAAACGCCCCACGCAGCTATTAAGCGATGAAGCCGATTATCTACCTCGATCTCCAGTCGGTCGCCGCAGCGGTCTCATTATCCGAGACGAGCGTGCAGCAACTAGTTCGCGAGGAGTCATTTCCAAAGCCGCGGAAAATCTCCGCCCGCCGTGTCGCTTGGCTGTTACGCGAAGTACAGGAATGGGCGGAAGCGCAGCCGATTTCGGATCTACCACCACCGCCCAACACTGGCCGGCGCACCTAGGACTTTGGCATGGCCGCGCACCGCTCCAGGTGCTCGGCCAATCGCGCCAACCACTCGCGCCGCTCGCGGTCGTAGGTGTGGCGGTTATAGATTCCTTCCACACCTGGCAGCATGTGCCCAAGAATCGATTCACCAACCTCCATCGGGCAGCCCAGCGCAGCAAGCATCGTCCTCGCTGTTCTACGCAGATCGTGCGGTGCCCACTGTGTCACCGGTAACCTCGGCCGACGCGCGTTCGGCCGCTCTTCGCAATAAGGCATGTGGTACCACACCAGTCTGCCGACCGTTTTCTGCGAAACCACGGCCCCTGTTTTGGAGGGGAACAGATAGCCCTCACGATCCGCTAAGGCAAGGCGACGGCGCACGATAGCCTCAGCACGGTCAACAAGGGGCACGCGCAAATCCGTCGCCCCTTCCCGCTTCGCATTCTTGGTTTTGGCATGCGGCACAGTCCACCAGAGCCCATCGGGCTCCTCGGTAATTTCCGACGCCCGCATCTCGACAATTTCGCCGCCACGCGCACCAGTCCACAGATAAAGCGCACACACATCGGCAATCAGCGTCGAGAAATTTGGGAGCCAACGAATCAGCTCGCCAGCCTCCGCATCCGATAGAACCCGCTTCACCTTGCCGATCGGCTTCCCGTTAATCGACTTGCCGACGCTACGCAAGCGGCCGCGCATGATTTCACGCCACCAGTTCGGCACAGTCTCGCCCAGCCGGCCGGAGTCGTGACCGTAACTCCAGGCGGCCCCAAGCTCTCTACGCAGTTTGCCCGCTTGCACAGGGATATGTGCGTATGAATTGAGAAGATCGAACGCCACGGCGCGCGTCACCTGTTCAGGCAAAAGATCTGCAATTGGGTCCAGCATCGTCTTGAACATGCGGCGAATCTCGCGCGCGCCCTTCAACGCGCGGTTTCTCTCGATGTGGCCCGTCACGTAGTCATCGCACATCGCGCGCACCGTGTATGGCTCTGCGCCGACCACACCCCTCCCGCCGACAGCCGCGCGCATGGCTCGCTTTTCAATAGCGACATCACGGCCAGCGTCGCGCGCCTGGCGTAGCTTTTCCCACTCGACAATCGCCGCTGCTACCGACATGGCTGGCCACGCGCCGATTTTGATTTGTCGCATTCGGCTATCGATAGGCGACTTGAAACGGTAGGTCCAAGTGCGCCGAGTGGCGCCGCACTCAAGTCGCAGGCCGGGATGCCCGTCAACGGTCAGGTGTTCGCCGGGCTTCAGCAGTTTTGCAGCGCGCGCATCGAAGAGCATTACGTAGGTTTTTCAGCGTGGGTTGTGCCTCTAGGCACGCCAAAAGAGGCGGCGTAGGAAAAGCACAATGATAAGCGAAAAACCTACGCCGATACGCCAAGTGTAGGCGAGTGCTGGCGGGTGTAGACGGCAACAAAGAGGCAGGTCAAATATCCTAGAAATGCAAGCAGCATAAGGCTTCGCATGCAATACCGCGCGCGGAGCAAGCAGTGGCAATATGGATAGAGAAATGCGGAACACTGCTCCACGAGCAGTACGCGCATGACAGAAAAGAATGAGCCGGGGGAGACTCATTGTAAGACCGTCATCAGGATTGCCCGATGAAAGCCCGCCCCCTCTGGTTTACCCGTTCATCCGAAAGAGACACGCTGCGCACACCCAGACCACGGAGCGTTTGCCGTGTCGCAGCAACAGCATTCGCCTCCCGTGCAAACCCAATCGCCATGCGCTCTTGCGGCCACCTAGCGCATGGGTGGCAGGGCGTGCAGGCCTGTCATCGCACATCGGCCGGGGCCGTGAAAACCCCAAGTCGGCCGCCATTGACACCTCAAATAGTTCATACCTAAATTAATCATACTCAAACCATTCGCAGTCGGCGCCACATTGCCGGGCCCTGCGTAGCCTGACGCGGCCGTACCCGGACGCGTCGCCCAGACCCGCACACCAGGCGGAGGGCATGCGGCCAGCCGCCCCTGCTTCATCTCGCGGCGCACGCAAGAGCCGCACCTCTGCCGCACCCCGAGCAGCATCCACCCCAACACCGAGGAGACCCCATGTTCAAGCCACTCGTTCTTGCCACGGCGCTGTCCACACTGGCCGCGGGCGCCATGGCCGCCGACAGCATCAAGGTCGGCATGATGACCACGCTGTCGGGCCCTGGCGCGAGCCTGGGCATCGACATCCGAGATGGCTTCAACCTGGCGCTCAAGCGGCTCGACAAGAAACTGGGCGGCCTGCCCGCCGACGTGCTGATCGCCGACGACGCGCAAAACCCCGAGACAGGCAAGCAGATTGCCGAGCGCTTCATCAAGAAGGATAAGGTCGACATCGGCACCGGCATCGTCTTCTCCAACATCATGCTGGCGGTGGGGCCGGCGTTCTTCAACGCGCAGACTTTCTACGTCTCGGCCAACGCGGGGCCGAGCCAGTACGCGGGTGCGCAGTGCAATCCGTACTTCTTCAACGTGGCGTGGCAGAACGACAACCTGCACGAGGCAATGGGCAAGTACATGCAGGACAAGGGCATCAAGAAGGCCGTGCTGCTGGCGCCCAACTACCCGGGCGGCAAGGACGCGCTGGCGGGCGTGAAGCATTACTACAAGGGCGCGGTGGCCGACGAGATCATGACCAAGCTGGGCCAGCTCGACTACGCCGCTGAGATCGCGCAGATCCGCGCGGCCAATGCCGATGCGCTGTACGTATTCCTGCCCGGCGCGATGGGCGTGAACTTCATCAAGCAATATGCGCAGTCCGGCCTGCTCAAGAAGACGCCACTGTACGCGCCCGGCTTCTCCGCCGACGAGGATGTCGTGAAGGCCGTGGGGCCGGCCATGGAGGGCATCTACAACACCTCGCACTGGTATCGCGAGATGGACAACCCCACCAACAAGCAGTTCGTTGCCGACTTCCAGAAGGAATACGGCCGCCTGCCGACGCTGTATGCATCGCAGGGCTATGACGCAGCCTTGCTGATCGACGCGGCCGTCAAGCAGGTGGGCGGCAAGCTCGACAACAAGGCTGCATTGCGCAAAGCCCTGGAAACCGTGAAGGCGCCAACCACGCGCGGCGCATACCGCTTCGGCCCCAATCACTACCCTGAACAGGCCTACTACCTGCGCGAGGTCGTGAAGAACGCCGACGGCAGTGTCAGCAACAAGGTCATCGGCAAGGTTGCCGACAAGCTGGCCGACGCTTACGTGGGCGACTGCAAGATGCAGTAGGCGGGCACAGAACCGTTCTTTGCCAACGCCGCTTCGCACCACGCGGGGCGGCCCTTCCGGATGGCTTCACGCCTCTGCGCTTCCCTGCGGTTTCGTCATGCTGGCACTGATCCTTGAACAATTCCTCAACGGGCTGCAGTACGGGCTGATGCTCTTCCTGCTGGCGGCCGGGCTGACGCTCGTGTTCGGCATCATGGACCTCATCAACCTGGCCCACGGCTCGCTGTACATGATTGGCGCCTTCCTGGCGGCGGCGTTCTACCAACTCGTGCACAACTTCTTCGGTGCGCTGCTGCTGGCGATCGTGGCGACGGCGCTGTTGGGCGCGGTGCTGGAGAAGGTGCTCTACCAGCGGCTGCAGCGCATGCCGCATCTGTCGCAAGTGCTCGCCACGTTCGCGCTGATCCTGATTGCCAATGAGGCCACGAAGATCCTCTTCGGCGCGCAGCCGCTGATGATCGGCATGCCGGACAGCCTGTCGGGCTCGGTCAATCTGCTGGGCGACGATCTGCAGTACCCGCTCTATCGGCTGGTGATCATTGCCGTGGGCGTAGCGGTGGCGGTGGGGCTTTACGTGCTGGTCAACAAGACGCGGCTCGGCATGTGGATCCGGGCGGGCGCCTCCAACCCGACCATGGCGGCCACCATGGGCATCCGCATCCAGCCGCTGTTCACGTTTGTCTTTGCGCTGGGCGCGGCGTTGTGCGCGCTGGCGGGGGCGCTGCTCGGACCGCTGCTGTCGGTGTCGATCGGCATGGGTGAATCGATCCTGATCCCGGCCTTCGAGGTGATCGTGATCGGCGGCATCGGGTCGATGCGCGGCGCACTGGTGGGCGCCCTGCTGGTGGGCATGATCGACACGCTGGGCCGGCTGGTGATGACCACGCTGCTCAAGGCACTTGCCGTGTCGGAGGCGGCCACGCTGGGCGCCACGCTGGCCTCCATGCTGGTCAGCCTGCTGATGGTCGGCATCCTGTTCTTCCGGCCCAAGGGCCTCTTTCCGGCGCGGGGGTAAGGGCATGTCGCAACAACCGTCTCTGCTGAACCTGCGGCCCGTCGATACACCGTTGACGGCCGGCCTGCCCGGTGGCTGGACTGCGCTGGCCGTGGTGGTCGTCCTGGCACTGTACCCGCTGCTGATGCACGGCATCGGCGCGGATTTCTACATCTCGCTGGGCGCGCGCATCCTGATCCTGGCGCTGGCCGCCAGTGCGCTCAATCTGGCGCTTGGGTATGGCGGCATGATCAGCCTCGGGCATGCGGCATTCCTCGGCACCGGCGCCTACACCGTGTCCTTTCTGATGAACCAGGGCGTGCAGGCGGCCTGGCTGGCGGTGCCGGCCGGCGTGGCAGTGGCGGCGCTGGCGGCCTTCCTGATCGGGGCGGCCAGCCTGCGCACCAGCGGTGTCTACTTCATCATGATCACGCTGGCCTTTGCGCAGTTGCTGTACCTGCTGGCGGTGTCGCTGCCGGTGCTGGGCGGTGACGACGGCCTGCAGTTGACCGCCCGCCTGAGCTTGCCCGGCCTGTCGCTGGGCGACGACGTGGCCTTCTACTACTTCGTGCTCTTCATTGCGGGCTTGGCCTTCGCCCTGCTCTACCGCCTGGTTGCCTCGCGCTTCGGCCGCGCGCTGGTTGCCATCCGCGAGAACGAGCGGCGCATGGCGGCCATCGGCTACCCCGTCTACCGGCTCAAGCTGATGGCCTTCACCTTGTCGGGTGGGCTGGCGGGGCTGGCCGGTGCGCTGCTGGCCAACCTGAGCATGGGCGTCACGCCGCATACGCTCACGTGGCACCAGTCAGGCTTGCTGATGGTCATGGTAATCCTGGGCGGCTCGGGCTACTTCTGGGGCGGCATTGCCGGCGCGTCGATCTTCCTGCTGCTGGAGGAGGTCATCTCCTCGCGCACCGAACACTGGAATCTCGTGCTCGGCGCGCTGCTGCTGTTGATCGTAATGGTGGCGCCCAACGGCGTAATGAGCCTGCGCGGCCGGGTGGCCACCGCACTGCGCCGTGGAGATGCCGGAGGTGCGCAATGAGCCCAACCATGAACCCGATCCTGCAGGTCGACCATCTGTTCAAGCGCTTTGGCGGGCTGGCCGCCACCAACGACTGCAACCTGGAAATTGCCGCCGGCGAGGTCCATGCGCTGATCGGACCGAACGGCGCCGGCAAGACGACGCTGCTGGCACAACTTTCTGGGGAACTGGCGCCCGACGGCGGCCGCATCCTGTTTCGCGGCAACGACATCACGCGCCAGCGCGTGCATCAGCGTGTGGCGGCGGGCATCGCGCGCTCGTACCAGATTACAACGCTGTTTGCCCGCCTGACGGTGCGTGAGAACCTCGCGCTTGCCGCGCAGGCGCGCACCGGGCACTCCTTCGATGTGCTGGGCGTGGTGGCCGGCGAATCCGAGCTGGACGCCGCCGCGCAGGAGATCGCCCACGTCGTCGGCCTGAGCGATGGGCTGAACCGCGTCGTCGGCACGCTCTCGCACGGCAAGCAACGCGCGCTGGAACTGGCCATGGCGCTGGCCTGCAAGCCCGCCGTGCTGCTGCTGGACGAGCCGATGGCCGGCACCGACCCGGAGGAGTCGCAGCGCATGGCCGACCTGATCCAGGCATTGCGCGGCACGTACACCATCGTGCTGGTCGAGCACGACATGGATGCGGTGTTTCGCCTGGCCGACCGGATCTCGGTCCTCGTAGCCGGCCACGTCATTGCCGCGGGCGCGCCGGCGGACATCCGCGCCAACCCCGCCGTCATCCAGGCCTACCTCGGTGACGAAAGCGACGACGGCGACGAAGCCTGGGCCACCAACGAGATGGTGATCTGAGATGAGCGCCCTGCTTTCGTTTGAACACGTGGAATCCGGCTACGGCCAAAGCCAGGTGCTGTTCGGCATGGATTTCGAGTTGCGTGCCGGCCAGGTGACCACCCTGCTCGGCCGCAACGGCATGGGCAAGACCACCACGCTCAAGGTGCTGTTCAACCTGCTGCCGACCTGGCGTGGCGAGATCCGCTTTCGTGGCGAGCGCATCAACGGCCGCTCCACCGAACGCATCGCGCAGATGGGCATTGCGCTGGTGCCCGAAGGCCGGCAGATCTTTCCGAACCTGACCGTGCGCGAAAACCTTGCTGCGTTTGCCGGCAACCGCAGCGGCAGCGCAGACCCGTGGGACCTCGACCGCATCCACGCCCTGTTTCCGCGCCTGAAAGAGCGCAGCGACAACATGGGCAACGAGTTATCCGGCGGCGAGCAGCAGATGCTGGCGATCGGCCGCGCGCTGATGACCAATCCGCATCTGCTGATCCTGGACGAGGCGACCGAGGGCATCTCGCCACTGATCCGCCGCGAAATCTGGAACGTGCTGGCCCGCCTCAAGACCGCCGGTCAGACCATCCTGGTGATCGACAAATACCTGAAGGAAATTCAGCGCGTGGCTGATCACCACATCTTCATTGAAAAAGGCCACGTGCCGTGGACGGGTGACAATGCCCGGCTGGCTGCGCAGCCCGACCTGTGGGAGCGCTATCTTGGCGTCTGAACCGATGCATGCGCCAGTGGTGGACCTGGCGCGCGAATACGATGTCTCGGCCTTCGTGCCAGCCTTTGCGTCGACCCTGTCGTCGTGGAGCGAGCGCTCGCGCACGCTGCGCGACGGGTCCAACAAGCTGCCCGGTCACTACAACCTCGTCTACGGGCCGGGAGAAGCGGAACAGCTCGACCTCTTCTGCGCCGCGCCGGCCCCGCACAAGGCGCCCTTGCTGGTCTTCCTGCACGGCGGCTTCTGGCGGCGCCTGCACAAGGACGACTTCACCTGGGTCGCGCCCGCATACGTGCAGCGCGGCGTGTCGGTGGCGATCGTCAACTACGGCCTGGCGCCAGCCACGACACTCGAGACCATCGTCGACCAGACGCGCAGGGCCATCGCGTGGCTGCATCAACAAGCTGACACGTATGGCATCGACCGCCGCCGCATCGTCGTGTCGGGCCACTCGGCGGGCGGGCACCTGACCTGCATGGTCATTGCGACCGACTGGCCCGCGTTGGATACTGGCCTGCCGGCACGGCTGTTGGCCGGCGGCATCGCATTGTCGCCACTAATCGATCTTGCCCCGCTGGCACAGGTGCCGGTCTTGCACAACGATCTGCATTTCACGCCGGAACGCATCGCAACCTTGAGCCCGATCCACCAGACGCCGGTAGCAAATACGCCGCTGATCGGCGCCGTGGGCGGACGGGAAAGCAGCGAGTTCAAGCGTCAACTGAAACTGCTTGCCGATGCCTGGCCCGATGGCTGGCGCGGCGCGATCGACCTGCCGGAGGACGATCACCTGAGCCTGTGCGAAGCCTTCGCGCAACCGCAGTCGCCGCTGTTCGAGGCGTCGCTGGAATTGATCGATGTCTGTCGGGCGTAAGACGGTGCCGGCCCGCACGCACACAGTGGCAGAACCCATGAACCCTCCACGCACCCCGGGCAAACGCAAGGCGGCATCGCCGCACAGCGGCACCGTTCGCCCAGAGCAGGAAGGCGCATCCGCCGGCAACCACGCAGCGCTGCGCCTGTGGCTGCGGCTGCTGACCTGCCACAGCCTGGTCGAAACGCAGTTGCGCAACCAGCTACGCACCCGCTTCGAGACCACCCTGCCGCGCTTCGACCTGATGGCGCAACTCGAACGCCATCCGGAAGGGCTGAAGATGCGCGACCTGTCGCGGCTGCTGATGGTGTCCGGCGGCAATGTGACCGGCATCACCGATCGCCTGGTCGAAGAAGGCCTGATCGAGCGCCGTGACGCCCCCCGCGACCGGCGGGCCTACACCGTCTGCCTGACGGACAAGGGCAAGGCTCAGTTTGCGGAGATGGCGGCGCTTCACGAGCAGTGGGTCATCGCCCTGTTCGACGGCCTGAGCGGTGAAGAACAGGGCCAGCTTGCCAACCTGCTCGGCAAGCTCAAGCGCCACCTGGGTGAATCGTCTGGACGCTAGCGGCCGCCCCTTGCCGGCCGCCTGCCAACAACACTCGCATAACGATCAGAACCCGCCTGACTTGATGAGCTGGTTCAACGCGCCGATGTTCAGGCTGCCCCAACCGGTCGGATAATCCCAGCCCTGAGCGGCGTTGTAGCCATAGCCCTGGTAACCGTTATTGCCCGACACCACATCGTATTGCAGCAGCGAAACGTTGGCCGGAATCGCGTTGTACAGCCGTTGCGCCGGGAAGCCCAGATTGCTGCCGTTAGCCGTCAGGATGCGCGCCCAGAAGCCGACAAAGATTGGCGACGAGAGGCTGGTGCCACCAATCTGCTGCAGTTGCCCGTAGTTATAGATGTAGGCACCGGTGCTTTGCGCCGCGTCGAACGACACGTCAGGCAGCAGGCGTGCATTGCCGCCTTGCCAGGCAGGCGCTGGCAGGATCTGGCTGACGCCGCCGCCAGTCGACCACAGCTTGCCGTTGCCGTCCAGACCTTCGTTCCACACGGTCTCGCTGGCAAAGCTCGAACCGCTGGTGTAGAGCGTCGTGCCGCCAATGGCCAGCACGTGCGGTGACGATGCCGGCCACGACACGCTGTAGTTGCCGCCGTCCGGATAGCCGCGGTTGTTGCACTCGTAGACGCCCTCATCGCCCGACGAGACCGAGAAGGTCTGCCCCTGCGCGGCGGCCGTGGTGAAGATGGCCTCTTCCGCGTCGAGCGTGCCGTCGGCATTGGCGTCGTTCTCGCACCAGCCGAGCGACACGTTGATGACCTTGGCGGTGTTGTCCGTCACGGCCTTGTTGAAGGCCTTGGTCAGGCCCGTATTGCCCGGCGCGTTCAAGTCGGCCATGTAGAAGGCCAGCTTGCCGACCGCGCCGCCAGCGGCGCCCACGATGGACTGGCTGTCGAGGTTCCACTCGCCCTGGCCCTCCTGGTCGTCGGTGTAGTTGCCGCTGGTGCCGTTGGTCTTGATGGCTTGCGTGGCAACGGTGGCATAGCCGTTGCTGTTGGTGAAGGTGCGCAGGTCGCGCAGCGTTTGCGACACGCCGCCGATGGTGATGATGCCGACGGTGGTGCCGGTGGCCTTGGGCACGCCGGTCGCGCCGTACAGCGCCGGGAATTCCGACGGATAGTGGCCGGTGGCCGTACCGTCGGCCAGCGTGCGAGCCTCGACCACATCCCCCACGTGCAGCAGCGGACGGGCGCGCGTCACGTTCTGCAAGCCCAGCACTGACCCGACAGTCCCACCCAACGCGCGCGGCACCTGGGCACGGGCACTGTTGGCAAAGCCAGTGCGGCCGGCAAACTGGTAGTGCACCAGCGGCGTGTTGAAGGCGGTCTTGACCGTGCCCGCCGTGCCGCGTGCCGACACCAGCAAGCGGTTGGGCGCAACGTCGATGTCGATAAAGCCGTTCTGGCGCAGGTAGCTCACCACGGCATCGACCTGGGCCTGGGTGGGCGCGTGCTCGGCCAGGAACTGCTCGTTCGTAAGGTACTTGCGATAGTGCGGGCTGCGCGGGTCGTTGACGTCGTGCGCGAGCGCCTTGAGCTTGGCCTCGTTACGCGGCTTGAGGCTGAGCAGCACGTCGGTGGTCTGGCCAGGCGCAAGCTCGTTGGCGGCGCCACGCGCCATGAGCTGTGGGCCGGTGACGAAAGCCTTGGTGTGGGTGTCGACCCAGTCGGTGGCGGCATGCACGGACCCGGCCGCCAGCACCAGCGGCCATGCGCGGGCCAGGTGACGGCTCAACGTAGAAAGGTGCTGCATGGGGGTGGCAGTACGAAGCATCGGATGTCCCTTTAAGGAGTACGACGTTGTGAAACCACGACGCTTGTGGCGCCGGGGGCGTCGTTCAACGTATCCACGACGCTGCCCCTGCAACAGTGCAAAAACGTACAGTTGCAGCCGGGGTCGGCTGTGCCTAGGGCATGTCATCCGAGTTTGCGCAAGGCGGGCAACCACAAAGGCTGCGCTCAGCACGACCGGCAATTCGCTGGGCTTGCGCTAGCCGCAACCGATGGCACCGCCAGACTTCGGCAGAGGCGGTTGCGCGGGGCCTCGCGAGCCTTTATCGTGACGCGATCAGCCACCCGACACCCGCGCGCAGATGAGCGCCCAGACACCCACACCGCAGGCCACTTTCTCTGCCCCCGCCGATGCCTCGACCGACCTGCGCGAGCGCATCCGCGCGGCACGCCCATCGCTCTCTCCGGCCGAGCGGCAGGTGGCCGACTGGGTGCTGCGCCAGCCCGGCACCGTGCTGAGCCTGCCGGTGGCGGCCATCGCACGCGAAGCGGGCGTCAGCCAGCCAACCGTGATCCGCTTCTGCCGATCGATGGGCTGCCATGGCCTGTCGGATTTCAAGCTGCGGCTGGCGCAAGGCAATGTCGCGCAGGATGGCGCACGCGGTGCGGTACCCGCACGCACCGCAGCACCTTCGGGCACGCGCGTGCTGCAGAACACCATCGACGCGCTCGCCACGCTGCGGGACCGGCTCGACCCACGCGCGCTCGAAGCCGCTGTGGCGCTGGTGGATGCCGCACACCGCATCGACCTGTACGGTTTCGGCAGCTCCGGCGTGGTGGCGGCGGACGCGCAGACCAAGTTCTTCCGCTACGGCATTCCCGCCAATGCGTACAGCGATCCGTATCTCGTTTCGATGTCGTTGAACGTGCTGCAGGCAGGCGACGTGGTGATCGCCATTTCCAAATCGGGCGCGCTGCCCGAACTGCAGACGGCGGTGGAGCGCGTGCGCGAGCTGGGCGTGCGCGTCATTGCCGTGACCGCACCCGGCAGCGCACTGGCCAAGCTGGCCGACGTGGTGCTGCCGGCCGATGTGGACGATGCCGTGGCCGACCGCTCCATGGTGGCGCGGTTGCTGCACCTGGCGTTGCTCGATGCGCTGGTGCTGGAAGTGGCGCTGCGCAAGGGCAGCGCCATCGGGCGAACCGACCAGCCCGAATAGCGTGCGCGCGTAAAGCGCGCAGTCAATGCCCCTGCGCCACTGCGTGATCCATCGCGGCGCACAGGCCGACGAGCGCAGGGTACGGCGAGTGGATCACGTACACCGGCATGGCCGCCACGTAAGCCGAGAATCGGCCCTTGTCTTCAAAGCGCCGGCGGAACGGCGAGTTGGCGAACGTGGACCCGAGGCGCGGCACGATGCCACCGCCGATGTACACGCCGCCGCGCGCCCCCAACGTCACCGCCAGATTGGCCGCGATGGTGCCGAGGAAAGCGCAGAACGTATCGACCGCATAGCGACAGCGCGCGTGATCGCCCAGGTTGTCTTCCATCTCGCCGAGTGCGATGGCGGTGATGTCGGCGGCGCGGCGCACGGCGGGGCCCTGCTGCCACAGGTCGAAGCACGCGCCCAGCGCTTCGTAAATCAGCTCCAGCCCCATGCCCGAGATCAGGCGCTCGGCCGACACATGGCCGAAACGCGCACGCGCGAACTCCCAGATGGCAACCTCTTCATCGTTCATGGGCGGAAAGGCGACGTGGCCGCCCTCGCCCGCCACGGCGATGAAGCGGCCATCCGGCGTCGGCAGCAGCGAAGCCACGCCCAGTCCCGTGCCTGCGCCGAGCAGCGCGCGTGGCGCATCGGCCAGGCTGGCGCCACCGCCCACCTGTTCCAGTTCGTCCGCGGGCAGATAGGGCAGCGCATGCGCCAGCGCGGCAAAGTCATTGAGCACGACGAAGGTGTCGAAGCCCAACGACCGCCGCATCGCCTCGATGGAGAACGCCCAATCGCGGTTGGTCATGCGGATCTGGTCGCCCAGCACCGGGTTGGCGATGCCGATGGCCGCGTGGCGTACGCCGGCCGCCAAAATCTCGGGCGGCAACGCGGCCAGATACGCGCGCATTGCCGCTTCGAGCGAAGGGTAGTCGTCGCCGGCCAGCACGCCGATGTGGGCCAGGCGCATGGGCGCCATCTCCAGCGCGAATCGCACATTGGTGCCCCCCACGTCGGCCACCAGGCGCGGGTAGGCCGTCACATCGGCCGCGGTGCCCGCGCTCACCTCATGCAGTCCAATAGACATCGAGCGGCACCTCCCGCTGATGAATGACGTAACTCACCGGCAGCGCGCGCTGCGCCCCGCCTTGCTCCGCCTTGTCGAACACCGAGCGCTTGACCGGCCCCGTGATCGACAGGAAAAGCCGCCGCGCCGCGCACAGCGCGGACAGGTTCAAGCTGATGCGTCGATGCGGCGCCGTGCCTGGACGCACCGGCAGATAGCCCGGCGCTTGCGTGCGGTCGATGCCGGCATCGAGCTCAGCCGCGTCGGGAAACAGCGATGCCGTATGCCCATCGTCCCCCATACCGAGGATGACTACATCCGGCTGCTGGAATGGATCGTTGGCGGTGGCCACGCAGGCATCCACGTCCACGGAACTGCCATGCACATGCGGCGGCAACACCAGCGGGAAGAAGCGCGCTTCGGCGGCAGCGTCCTGCAGCAAATGCTCGCGCACAAGACGCGCATTGCTATCGGCATGCTCGGGCGGCACGGCGCGCTCGTCGACCAGCGTGATCGACACATTGGCCCAGCGCAGCGGCAGTACGCGCAATGCGGCAAACAGCGCGATAGGTGAACGCCCACCCGATACGGCCAGGCACGCGCTGCCCTGCTCGTTGATCACGTGCGTGAGCGTGCCGGCGATGGACTCGGCCAGCGCCTGAACCTGTGCGGCGGCATCCGGGGCGGCGTGCCAACACATTGCCATCACATCTCCTCGTGCCACGCCGCGCCATCGCGCGAGAGCAGTGCGCTCGATGCGGCGGGGCCCCAGCTACCGGCCGTGTAGCCCTTGGGCGGCGTGCGGGCTTCGTTCCATGCTTCGATGATGGGCTCGACCCAGCGCCATGCCTCGGCTTGCTCGTCGCGGCGCACGAACAGGCCCAGCTTGCCGTTGACGGCGTCCATCAGCAGACGCTCATACGCGCCGGCGTGGCGCACGCCGCCGTGGTCGGTAAAGTCCAGGTCCAGCGTGGACGGTTGCAGACCCAGCGCCGCGCCCGGCGTCTTGGTCAGGAACTGCAGGCGGATGCTTTCTTCCGGCTGCAGGCGAATCACCAGCCGGTTTTCCGGAAACTGGATCAGTGGCTTGGGAAACAGTGCGTGCGGCACGTCATGAAAGCGCACCACGATCTCCGCCAGACGCTGCGGCATGCGCTTGCCGGTGCGCAGGTAGAACGGCACGCCGGCCCAGCGCCAGTTGGCAATCTCGGCCTTGATGGCTACAAACGTTTCGGTGCGACTGTCCGCCGGAATGCCCTGCTCGTGCAGATAACCCTGCACCGGCTGCCCAGCGATGGCGCCTTCCAGGTACTGGCCGCGCACGGTCTTCTCGGGCACCTCCTGCAGCGGGATCGGCTTGAGCGCTTTCAGGATCTTCAGCTTCTCGTCACGGATGGCGTCCTGCGACAGACTCGACGGCGGCTCCATGGCCACGATGCACAGCAGTTGCAGCAAGTGGTTCTGCACCATGTCGCGCAGCGCGCCGACGCCGTCGTAGAAGTCACCGCGCTTTTCCACGCCAAGCTGCTCGGCGATGGTGATCTGCACGTCCTTGATCCACTCGCGGCGCCACAGCGGCTCGAACAGCGCGTTGCCGAAGCGGATCGCCATCAGGTTCTGCACCGACTCTTTCCCGAGGTAGTGGTCAATCCGATAGATCTGCTCTTCGGCAAAGAACTCGGCCACGGCGGAATTGATGCCCTCGTTCGACGCGAGGTCGGTGCCCAGCGGCTTTTCCAGCACCAGCCGCACGTTGGACGTGTTCAGGCCGACGCGCGCAAGCTGCGCGCAGATGTTCACGAAGATGCCCGGAGCGGTGGCGAGATAGCACACTGTGATGGGCGCGCGATCCTCACCCAGCGAGGCGGCCAAGCCATCGAAGTGTTCCGGCTTGCGGGCGTCAACCTGCTGATAAACGATGCGCCGCGCGAACGATGCCCAGGCGTCGTCGGACACCGGCGCGCCGGAATACAGCCGCATGGTTGGCCGTACGTCGCGTTCCAGCATAGCGAGGTAACCCGAGGTTTCCAGCGGCTGGGTGCCGATGGCAAAGATCCGCCCGCGCTGATGCAGATCACCGCCCTGGTGCGCATCGAACAAGGCCGGGATCAGCTTGCGGCGGGCAAGATCGCCCGTACCGCCAAACAACACCATGTCGAATGCGGGCACCGACATCGTCATCTCCTGTGTGTGAGCCATCGATTAGGCTAGCCTAGCTGACTAGCAAGACAACCTGCTCTTTAGTCTCATTTTGTAGTATTACTACATCACGAGCAAGGCATTCGTGAAACTGCCAAAGCAGTGATCTTCTGACGGTAATTTGGTGCTTATCCAGGCCGTTGGCTCACCTTCAGGCACGCAAATCGCGTGCTCACCGTCTGTGACGGGGTCGGCCCTGTGGAAAACCCTGACCCACGACCGGCCCGTTTGTAGGAAAATTACAGCGTTCCGTCCTCACCTCGGACCCCACTCTGGAGAATCCGCATGGCACAGCATCGCCTGCACCACGCATTGGCCGACGTCACCCAACGCATCATCGATCGCAGCCGCGGCCCCCGCCAGGCCTATCTGGACGTCACCCGCAAGAACGCGGGCCGCAAGGTCGAGCGCTCGCTGCTGTCGTGCACGAACCTCGCCCACGGCTTTGCGGCCATGCCGGGCGAGGCGAAGATTCGCCTGAAGGCGCTGGAGCGGCCGAACATCGGCATCGTCTCGGCGTATAACGACATGCTCTCGGCGCACCAGCCGCTGGAAGCGTTTCCGGCGTGGATCAAGGAAACCGCGCTGGAAGCCGGTGGCACCGCGCAGTTTGCCGGCGGCGTGCCAGCCATGTGCGATGGCGTGACGCAGGGGCAGGACGGCATGGAATTGTCCCTTTTTTCGCGCGACACGATTGCGCTGTCTACCGCCGTGGCGCTGTCGCACCAGATGTTCGACGCGGCGCTGTACCTGGGCGTGTGCGACAAGATCGTGCCGGGGCTGGTGATCGGCGCGCTGTCGTTCGGGCACCTGCCGGCCGTGTTCGTGCCCGGCGGCCCGATGACCACCGGCATGAGCAATGACGAGAAGGCCCGCACGCGCCAACTCTACGCCGAGGGCAAGCTCTCGCGCGCTGACCTGCTGGAAGCCGAATCCAAGTCGTATCACGGCGCCGGCACCTGCACGTTCTACGGCACGGCCAACTCAAACCAGATGCTGATGGAGATCATGGGCCTGCACCTGCCGGGCACCGCCTTCATCAACCCGAACACGCCGATGCGCGAGGCGCTCACGCGCGAATCCGCCCGCCAGGTGCTCAAGCTCGTCTACGGCGGCGAACAATTCACACCGATTGCCGACGTGCTGGACGAGCGCGCCTTCGTCAACGGCATCGTCGGCCTGCTGGCCACAGGGGGCTCGACCAACCATACGCTGCACCTGGTTGCCATGGCACGCGCGGCGGGCATCCTGCTCACGTGGGACGACTTCAACGACCTGTCGGGCGTGATTCCGCTGCTGGCGCGCGTGTACCCGAACGGCAAAGCCGACGTGAACGAGTTCCAGGCAGCGGGCGGTTTGTCGATCGTCATTCGCGAGCTGCTCGATGCCGGGCTGCTGCATGACGACGTGACCACCGTCATGGGTAAGGGGCTGCGCCGCCATGCGCAGGAACCTTTCCTGGAAGACGGCAAGTTGGTCTGGCGCGATGGCGCGGCGGCTTCGCTCGATACCAGCATCGTGCGCGGCGTGGCCGAGCCGTTCTCGCCGGACGGCGGCCTGCGCGTGCTGGACGGCAACCTCGGGCGTTCGGTCATCAAGGTATCGGCGGTCAAGCCGGAGCATCGTTTTGTCGAGGCACCGGCGCGTGTGTTCCTTGCGCAGGATGATCTGATCCACGCCTTCAAGGCCGGCGAACTGGAGCGTGACTTCGTGGCCGTGCTGCCCTATCAGGGCCCGGCGGCCAACGGCATGCCGGAGCTGCACAAGCTCACGCCTACGTTGTCGGTATTGCAGGAGCGCGGCTTCAAGGTGGCGCTGGTGACGGACGGCCGCATGTCGGGCGCATCCGGCAAGGTGCCGGCGGCCATCCACGTCACGCCGGAAGCGCTCCACGGCGGGCCGCTGGCGCGCGTGCGCGATGGCGATGTCGTGGTGCTCGATGCTGAGGCCGGCACGCTGTCGGTGCGCGTGCCGGAGGCGGAATGGAATGCCCGCAAAGTCAGCACGCCCGAGCTGGCGCACTACCACGCGGGTGTCGGGCGGGATCTGTTCTCGGGCTTCCGCCGCAATGTGTCGGCGGCGGAAGAAGGCGCCTGCACGTTGTTTGTGTCAGCAGGCGCTTAAACCCGACCGCTGTGCGCGCTCAGTCCTTGGCTGGGCCGCGCACCAGCAGCACCGGCGTGGTCGCCAGGCGGATGAACTTTTCCGCCACGCTGCCCAGCATGGCATGCGCCAGGCCGCGGCGGCCGTGCGTGCCGATCACCACCACCTCGGCGCCCCATTTGGCGGCGTCGCGCTGCAGGGCTGCGGCCACATCCTCGCCGATACCGTCGGTTTCCACCAAGGCGGTTTCCTGCGGGACGCCGTCCTTCGTCAGCGCGGCTTCGGTCTCGGCCAGTAGTTGCGTGCCGGCCTGGATGAAGGATTTGCGCAGTTCGCTCGGGTCGTAATAGCCGACGTCGAACAGCATGGCGGGGCTGTCCACGATGTAGACGGCACGCACGGTGCCGCCCGATGACTTGGCCAGACGCACGGCTTCAGCCAGAGCCAGCTTGCTGGTTTCGCTGCCGTCCACGGCCACCAGAATCTTCTTGTACATAACGAGAGCCTCGCAGGGGTTGTTGTTGGCGTGCTGCGGCGGCAGGTTCTTGCCGGCGCACACGCATACTATTCTGTGACATCCACGGCCCTTTTACGTTGCGCCAAATCAGATGGCCGCGACCATGCGACGCAACAATGCACCGTCACCCGCCCGCCCTGACGCCTGAGTTGATAGCCGCTTACCGCCGCGCGCGGTATCGCGTCGACACGCCGCAAGGCGACGTCCTGCTGCGCGTGGATGCCGCCAACCCGGCCTTAGCCGCACTGCTCGCGCAGGCCGATGCGCCATGGGCCGTGTTCGTAACGGCGTATCAGCCGTTTTCGCGCGCGGTGAGCGTGGAAGAAAACGCCGCGCGCCAGGCCGAGCTGCTTGCCTGGGCCATAGCACGCGGCATGCCGTGGCTGGCCGGTGAAGGCGGCCCGCCGGAAAACAGGACTGCGGGCACGTCGAATGCGTGGGCACCCGAACCCAGCCTGCTGCTGTTTATCGATGACCCGGCCATCGCCGACACCCTGATGCTGGCCTTCGAACAGAACGCAGTCGTGCTGTGCGATGCGCAGGGTTTTTGTACCTTGCGTTGGCATCCGTATCTGCCAGACTGAGTTACGCAAGATCGCACTCAGGCGCGTGGCGCTCAGAAGCACTGCGAGTGGCGCTTCCGATGCTTGGGTGCCGATGTCGATACATGAGCAGGAGGTTCATATGGAACTGCATATGCAATCGCACCATTGGGAGCGCCGCATGCCCGACTGGCTGGCCGCGAGTGTGGCCGGCATCGTGGGCGGCGCGCTGGTCATCGTGCTGGAGTTCTTCTGGTCGACCATGGTGCTCAATGAAAGCCCATGGCGCCCGACCCACAAGATCGCAGCCATGGTGATGGGCCCGGGCGCGCTCGAACAAGTGTCGCTGTTCAGCTACGGCATCGTGGCCACTGCGCTGGTGCTGCACTTCGTGCTGGGCGCCGTCATGGGGATGATCCTGGGTGCCGTCATCGCGCCCTTCCACTTCGACTCAAGCGTCGGCATGGAAGCCGCCATTGGCGTAGCCTTCGGGATCGTGGCGTATGTGTGGAACTTCTACGTCATGACGGTGGTGTTCCCGTGGTTTGCCTCTGAGCGCGGCGCCGGACCACTGCTGGCGAACCTGCTGTTCGGCGTGGTGGCCGCCATCACATACGGCATGCTGGAGCGGCGCAGCCAGGAAACGATGCACTGATGCGCCGTTTTTTTCCTGCGACGCCGCATGACACCCGGCGCCATCAGGAGACGGCCGCCTTAGGCAACACATGCCGAAGGCGGCTGTTTTGCATTGCGGCGCAGCATGCAAACGGCGCATCGGCGCGATCCGCGCGCGGGGCGCGCCTCGTCCTTCCGTTGCCTTGCACGATCCGAGAGCGCGACCTAGCCTAGCTTTAGCGTGTGGAGGAGCGTTTCCTCGGCGGAGGTGCCCATGGCCCTTGCGATTGCGCTTGTGCTGATCGTCGTGCTGGCGGTGGGGTTTCACTTTGCCAGCCCGTGGTGGATCACGCCGATCGCCTCCGACTGGGTACGCATGGACGACACGCTGACGATCACCATCGTCATCACCGGCGCGCTGTTCATCGTCATCAACCTCTTCGTCGTCGCTGCCCTCCTGTGCTATCGCCATCGCGATGACCGGCCCAACCAGCGCGCCGCCTACGAGCCGCACAACAAGCGCCTGGAATGGTGGCTGATCGGCATCACCTCGGTGGGCGTGGCGGCGCTGCTGGCGCCCGGCCTCTTCGTCTATGCCGACTACGTACGGCCACCGCCCAATGCGCTGCAGATGGAGGTGCTCGGCCAGCAGTGGCAGTGGCGCTTCCGCTTTCCCGGCCCCAGCGGCAAGCTCGGCACGACCGACGTGCGCTACATCACCAACGATAATCCGTTCGGCATCAACCCGGCCGATCCGAACGGGCGCGATAACGTCCTGATCGAAACGCCTGAGCTGCACCTGCCGCTCAATCGGCCGATCCGCGTATTGGCGCGCTCGCGCGATGTGCTGCACGACTTCTACGTGCCGCCGTTTCGCGCGCGCATGAACATGGTGCCGGGCATGGTCACCAGCTTCTGGTTCACGCCCACCAAGGCGGGGCGTTACGACATCCTGTGCGCGCAGCTTTGCGGCATTGGCCACTCCAACATGCGCGGTGTGGTGGTGGTGGAAGACGAGGCTGCGTTTGCGCGCTGGCTGGCGCAGCAGACCACCTTCGAGCAAAGCCAGCGAGCACAAGGGCAGACCGCACCGGCAGCGGCCGGCGGCCGCGCGCAGGCGCTGGCCGATCAGGGTAAGACGCTTGCCCAGGCGAAAGGCTGCGTCGCCTGCCACTCGGTCAATGGCAGCCCCGGCGTCGGCCCGACATGGAAGGGCTTGTACGGCTCCACGCAGACCATGGCCGACGGCTCGACCGCGTTGGCCGATGAAGCCTATCTGCGCGCTTTCATCCGTGATCCGAAAGCGCGCGTGGTCAAGGGCTTCGCGCCGATCATGCCGAACTTCGACCTGAGCGAGCAGGAACTCGCAGCACTGGTGGCGTACATCAAAGCGCAAAGTGGTGACGCTGCGGCGACCGCTGCAAAACCGTAGCGAGGAGAAACCATGCCCTACGCGCACGCCGACCACGGCCAGGACCACGAACCCAAGAGTTTCTGGACCCGCTACGTCTGGAGCCAAGACCACAAGGTCATCGCGGTGCAGTATTCGCTCACGGCCATCGCCATCGGGCTGGTGGGGCTCGTGCTATCGAACCTGATGCGGCTGCAGTTGGGCTTTCCCGGCAAGTTCGCCTTTATCGACGCCAACCACTACTACCAGTTCGTCACCATGCACGGAATGATCATGGTGATCTACCTGCTTACGGCGCTGTTCCTGGGCGGCTTCGGCAACTACCTGATCCCGCTGATGCTGGGCGCGCGCGACATGGTGTTTCCGTTTCTGAACATGCTCAGCTACTGGGTCTACCTGCTGGCCGTGCTGGTGCTGGTGGCGAGCTTTTTCGTGCCGGGCGGGCCGACCGGCGCGGGCTGGACGCTGTATCCGCCGCAGGCCATCCTGCCGGGCACGCCGGGCACGGAGTGGGGCATTGTGCTGATGCTGGTGTCACTGGCGATCTTTATCGTGGCGGCCACCATGGGCGGCTTGAACTATGTGACCACCACGCTGCAGGCGCGCACGCGCGGCATGACGCTCATGCGCATGCCGCTCACGGTGTGGGGCATCTTTACAGCGACCATCCTGGCGCTGCTGGCGTTTCCCGCGCTATTTGTGTCGGCCATCATGATGCTGCTCGACAAGACGCTGGGCACCAGCTTCTTTGTGCCGGCGGTGGTGTCGATGGGGCAGCATCTGCCGCACGCCGGCGGCAGCCCGCTGCTGTTCCAGCACCTGTTCTGGTTCTTCGGGCATCCGGAGGTGTACATCGTCGCGCTGCCGGCCTTCGGCATCGTGTCAGACCTCATCAGCACGCACGCGCGCAAGAACATCTTCGGCTACCGGATGATGGTGTGGGCCATCCTCATCATCGGTGTGTTGTCGTTCGTCGTCTGGGCGCACCACATGTTCGTGTCGGGCATGAACCCGTACTTCGGTTTCTTCTTTGCCACCACCACGCTCATCATCGCCATCCCGACCGCGCTCAAGGTCTACAACTGGGTGCTCACGCTGTGGCGCGGCGACATCCACCTGACCGTGCCGATGCTGTTTGCCATCGGGTTCATCAGCACGTTTGTGATCGGCGGTCTGACCGGGCTTTTTCTCGGCAATGTGAGCGTGGACATTCCGCTATCCAACACGTACTTCGTGGTCGCGCACTTCCACATGGTGATGGGCGTGTCGCCGATCCTGGTGGTGTTCGGCGGGCTCTATCACTGGTATCCCAAGGTGACGGGCCGCATGCTGAACGACACGCTGGGCCGTGCGCATTTCTGGATCACCTTCATCGGCACGTACCTGATCTACTTCCCGATGCACTACCTGGGCGTGCTGGGCATGCCGCGCCGGTATTACGCATATGAGGGTTACAGCTTCATCCCGCCCTCCGCGCAGACGCTGAATGCGTTCATCACCGTCATCGCCATCATCGTGGGCGTGGCGCAGTTGCTGTTCCTCTTCAACCTGGCGTGGAGCCTCGTGCGCGGCAAGAAGGCCGGCAGCAACCCGTGGCACGCCACGACACTCGAATGGCAGACCCCGCAGACGCCGCCCGTGCACGGCAACTGGGGGCCGACGCTGCCGGTGGTCTATCGTTGGGCCTATGAGTACAGCCCGCCCGATCGCGCCGACGACTTCGTGCCGCAGAATGAGCCGCCGTCTGGCACGCCCGAGACAGGGGCTGACACCCTCCACGCCGGCGGGGTACGCGCATGACCACCCTGCCCCGCCATTTCGTTCCCGATGCGCCGCCCGTGCTGCCCAACGCCGGGCGCATCGGACTGCGCGTCTTCATGGCCGTGGCGACGGCGCTGTTCTCGCTGCTGATCCTGGCCTATGCGATGCGCATGCGGGAGACAGACTGGATGCCAGTCCCGCACCCGACACTGCTGTGGTGGAACACCGGCGTGCTGATGCTGGCGAGCGTGGCGATGGAGACTGCACGGCGGGCAGACGCGCGCCGCACGCCATGGTTGCTGGCAGGCGGCGCCCTCGCAGCGCTGTTCGTGATCGGCCAATGGACGGCGTGGCAGCAACTGTCGGCCAGCGGACAAGGCGTCGCCATCAATCCGTCGAACAGTTTCCTGTATGTCTTCACCGGCCTGCACGCGCTGCACGTGATCGGCGGCCTGGCCGCCTGGGCAGTGACGATGGCGCGCCTGCGCAGCCACCCTGGCAGCGCCCACCATGCCGTAACGCTGTGCGCGACGTACTGGCACTTCCTGCTGGCCGTGTGGCTTGTGCTGCTGGCGGTGATGTGGTGGATCACCCCCGCGTTCGTTTCCGCCATCTGCGGGCCGTTGTATGGAGCCACGCCATGAGCACGCCCACCTTGCCCACTGACTCCACCGAAGCCCTACCCCAAGGCTGGCACGGCATCGTCAACGACTGGTCGGCCGACCGCGAAGCCTTCCAGGTGCCGTGGGGCAAGGCCATGATGTGGATCTTCCTGCTGTCGGACACCTTCATCTTCAGCAGCTTCCTGATCGGCTACATGACGGTGCGCATGTCCACCACGGCGCCCTGGCCCAACACCGCCGAGGTGTTCGGCATGAAGATCGGCGGCGTTGATGTGCCGTTGCTGCTGATCGCCATCATGACCTTCGTGCTCATCAGCAGCAGCGGCACCATGGCGATGGCCGTCAACTTCGGCTACCGGCGCAACGCCAAACGCGCCGCCACACTCATGCTGGCTACCGCACTGCTGGGCGCGACCTTCGTCTCCTTGCAGGCGTTTGAGTGGACCAAGCTGATCGTGTTCGAAGGCGTGCGCCCGTGGGGCAACCCGCTGGGCGCGGCGCAGTTTGGCGCGTGCTTCTTCATGATCACGGGCTTCCACGGCTTTCACGTGACGTGCGGCGTGATCTACCTGCTGCTGATCGCGCGCAAGATCCTGCAGCCGGGCTTTACCGAACACGGCAACTTCCAGATCGTCGAGATCGCGGGCCTGTACTGGCACTTCGTCGATCTCGTCTGGGTGTTCATCTTTGCGTTGTTCTACTTGTGGTGAGGCATGCCATGGACCAGACCGAATCCACGCATGGACAACAACACCCCATCGGCATCTATCTGAAGATCTGGGGCCTGCTGTTCGTGCTCAGCACGCTGTCGTATCTGGTGGACTACTTCCGGGTGCAGGGCCTGATGCGCTGGACGCTGATCATCGTGCTGATGATCGCCAA
Organism: Ralstonia sp. UBA689; assembly: GCF_002298975.1. Taxonomy (GTDB): domain Bacteria; phylum Pseudomonadota; class Gammaproteobacteria; order Burkholderiales; family Burkholderiaceae; genus Ralstonia. The sequence continues at coordinate 8,889 of NZ_DBMV01000042.1, read as the reverse complement.
GGCAGGCCTGATCGTATCAGTGTTCATGCACATGATGTGGGAGCGGCTGGCGCTGGTATACGCCATCCTGATGCCGCCCCTGGTCTTGCTGGTGCTGATGGTGCTGATGGCGGCGGAAGCCAATCACACCTTCGGCATGCGTGAGCTGTTCTTCCGCTGACCGTCAGGCGACGGCAATAGCGTCCAGCGCCTGCGTAAAGTCCGCCAGCAGATCAGCTTCATCCTCAATGCCGACCGACACACGCACCAGCGAATCGGCAATGCCCATGGAGGCGCGGCGCTCGGCGCCCATTTCCCAATAGATGGTCGGCGCGACTGGAATCACCAGCGTGCGCGTGTCGCCCAGGTGGGTGGCGCGCACGGCGTAGCGCAGGCGGTTGAGCATGTCGACGTAATCCGCTCCGTCTACCAGTTCGAAGCTCAGCAGGCCACCGTAATGGCGGAACAGCTCGGTGGCACGGGCGTGCTCGGGATGCTCCGGGAGGCCGGGGTAGTACACGCGTGCCACCTTGGGGTGCGCGGCCAGCGTGCGGGCCAGCGCCAGCGCGTTGCTGCAGGTGCGGTCGATGCGCAGGGCCATCGTTTCGGCACCCACGGCAATGCGATGCGCGGCGTCGGCAATCAAGGTCGCGCCCTGGTCGCGCAGGCCCTTCTTGCGGATCTGCAGAATGCCCTGCATTTCCGGCTTGGCCTTGCGGTATGCCGGGTAGATGTTCGGATACGTCGTCCAGTCGAACAGGCCGGTATCCACCACCGCACCGCCCAGCGCGTTACCGTGCCCGCCGATGTACTTGGACAACGAATGCACCACCAGGCTCGCCTGCGCATCGCGCCCGCGGAACAGCCATGGCGAGGTCATCGTGCTGTCGACCACGTACAGCAGGCCACGCGCCTTGCAAAGGGCGCCGATGCCCTTGAGGTCTGCCACCTGCGTGCGCGGGTTGGCGATGGTTTCCACAAAGACGAGGCGCGTGTTCGGCTGCACCGCATCGGCCACCGCCTGGGCAGACGTGGCATCGACGAACGTCACTTCCACGCCCAGGTTGCGCAACGTCTCGAACACGCTGTTGGTGTTGCCGAACAGGAAGGCACTGGAGACCACGTGATCACCCGCGCGCAACATCGTCGAAAACACCGCCATGATGCCGGCCATGCCCGTGGCAAAACACGAAGTCGCCAGGCCGTCTTCCATCATCGTGATCTTGGCTTCGAGCGCAGCGGTGGTCGGGTTGCCTTGGCGCGCATAGGTGTAGCCGGGCTTGCCCTGGAACACCTCGATCAGCTCGCGCGTATCGCCGTAGCCGTAGGTGGTGGAGGTATGCAGCGGCTTATGGACGGCGTAGTGCTCGACGCCGGCTTCGCGGTCGGCGTGCAGGAGGGCGGTGGTGAGTCCAGTCATGGCGGGCGGGGCGTGAAGGAGTGCAGGAAATGCGGGAAAGCTTGGCATTATCGCGCGATTTGGGGCGCGCTTGCGGCAAGGCGGCGCGTAATGGCGAGCATCGCGCTCAAAGCCCGGTCATACTGGCCGTGGCGCTCCTTGCCGGACGCCACTCTTCAGTTGCCCCGGCAACCGCCGTTATGCAATGTAATAAAGCCTGATCATAGGAACATTCTGATCGCCCCCCCCCGGCGATAGAATGGCTGGTCGCCGCCGTTCGAGCGGTCTTCGCCCCCGTCAACGCTTCGCGGTTCTGAAACGCCTCCATGTGGATTGTCCAACTCGCGCTGCGAAGGCCGCTGACCTTCATCGTCCTGGCGCTGCTGATCCTGCTGGCCACGCCGTTTACGCTTATGCGTACGCCAACGGACATCTTCCCGGAAATCGACATTCCGGTCGTCAGCATCATCTGGAACTACAACGGCCTGCCCGCCAAGGAGATGGCCGACCGCATCGTCTCCGTCACGGAGCGCAGCCTGACGACCACCGTCAACGACATCGAGCACATCGAGTCGCAGTCGCTGGGCGGCATCTCGATCGTCAAGGTCTTCTTCCAGCCCAACGCCAACATCCAGACGGCACTGGCACAGATCGTGTCGGTGTCTCAGGCACAGGTGCGGCAACTGCCGCCGGGGACGACACCGCCGCTGATCATCAAGTATTCCGCTTCGAGCATCCCGATCCTGCAACTCGGGCTGTCGAGCAACACGTTGTCGGAGCAGGAGCTCAATGACGCGACGCTGAACTTCCTGCGCCCACGCCTGATTACCGTGCCGGGCATCGCCGTGCCGTTTCCATATGGCGGCAAGAGCCGCCAGATCACGGTGGACCTCGACACGCAGAAGCTGCTGGCGCAGGGTCTGACACCGGTGGACATCGTCAACGCGGTGGGCGCGCAAAACCTGATCCTGCCGGCCGGCACGCAAAAGATCGACGCCACCGAATACGGCGTCACGCTCAACGGCACGCCGGGCAGCATCGCCGCGCTCAACGCCATTCCGGTCAAGACCAGCAACGGCGCCACGCTCTACCTGGGCGATGTGGCCAACGTGCGCGACGGCTTTTCGCCGCAAACCAACGTGGTGCGCCAGGACGGCCAGCGCGGCGTGCTGCTGTCGATCCTGAAAAACGGCGGTGCATCGACGCTGGACATCGTCAGCAACATCTACAAGCTGCTGCCCACGGCCGCTGCCGCGCTGCCGCAAGACATCAAGATCACGCCGCTGTTCGACCAGTCGTTGTTCGTCAAGGCGGCCATCGAGGGGGTGATCCGCGAGGCGATCATCGCCGCGTGCCTGACCGCCGCCATGATCCTGCTGTTTTTGGGCAATTGGCGCAGCACAGCAATCATTGCCGTGTCGATTCCGCTGTCGATCCTGTCGTCGATCATCGCGCTGCACCTGCTGGGCGAAACCATCAACCTGATGACGCTCGGCGGCCTGGCGCTCGCCGTGGGGATTCTGGTGGATGACGCCACCGTCACCATCGAGAACATCGAGCGTCATCTGCACGAGGGCAAGGAGCCGGTGACGGCCATCCTGGACGGCGCGGCAGAGATTGCCGTTCCGGCCTTCGTCTCCACGCTATGCATCTGCATCGTGTTCGTGCCGATGTTCTTCCTCACGGGCGTGGCACGCTATCTGTTCGTGCCCATGGCCGAAGCGGTGATCTTTGCCATGCTGGCGTCGTACGTGCTCTCGCGCACGCTGGTGCCCACGCTGGTGATGATGCTCATGACCGGCCACACCGAAGACGCAAAGAAGCCCGGCCCGATGCGCCGCATCTACGAGGCGTTCAACACACGGTTCGAGCACATGCGCGGCAACTACGCGGCCATTCTGGGCGGGCTGCTGGAGCGCCGCCGCGTGTTTGCGCTGTCGTTCCTAGGCTTCTGCGTGGCGTCGTGCGCGCTCTACCTGGCGCTGGGCCGCGATTTCTTCCCCGATGTGGATGCCGGGCAGATCCGCCTGCACATGCGCGCGCCGTCCGGCCTGCGCATCGAGGAGACCGCGCGCCTGGCCGATGAGGTGGAAGGCGCCATCCGCGAGATCATTCCCAGGAAGGAACTCTCCACCATCCTCGACAACCTGGGCGTGCCGAACTCTGGCATCAACCTGTCGTACAGCAACGCCGGCACGATCGGCACGCTGGACGGCGAAATCCTGATCGCCCTGCGCGAGGGGGAACGCAAGCCCAGCGCCGATTACGTGCGCCGCCTGCGCGAAGAACTGCCCAAGCGCTTTCCGGGCGTGGAATTTGCGTTTCAGCCGGCAGACATCGTCAGCCAGATCCTGAACTTCGGGTTGCCTTCCGCGATTGACGTGCAGTTCTCGGGCGCGGATGTGGCGACCAACAAGCAACTCGCGGGCATTCTGGCCAACCGCATCAAACAGATTCCGGGCGCGGTGGATACGCACGTGCACCAGCGCTTCGACCAGCCAACGCTCGCTCTGAACATGGACCGCACGCGCATCCAGCAGGTCGGCCTGGAAGGTCGCGACGTGGCGCAGAACCTGCTCGTGTCGCTCAGTTCCAGCTTCCAGACTGCGCCCACGTTCTGGCTGAACCCGATCAACGGCGTGGTGTACCAAGTGGCAGTGACGAGCCCGCAGTACCGTGTCGATTCGCTCGACGCGTTGCTGCGCACGCCGGTGGCTGGCGCACGTGGTGGCGCGGCGCAGGCAGGCGGTCCGCAACTGCTGGGCAACCTGGTGCAGGTGAGCCCCGGCGTGCAACCGCAGGTGGTCTCGCACTACAACATCACGCCGGTGGTGGATGTGTACGCCTCGGTGCAGGGGCGCGACCTGGGCGCCGTCGCCAAGGAAGTCCAGAAGGCCGTCGATGACATCCGTCCCAAGCTGCCGCGCGGCGCGCAGGTGACGATTCGCGGCCAGGTGCAGACCATGGAATCGTCGTTCGTGGGCCTGGGCGTGGGGCTGGTGATGGCCATCGTGCTGGTGTACCTGCTGATCGTCGTGAACTTCCAGTCGTGGATCGACCCGCTCATCATCGTGACGGCCCTGCCGGCGGCGCTGGCGGGCATTGCGTGGATGCTCTTCGTGACGGCGACCACGCTTTCGGTGCCGTCCTTGACCGGCGCGATCATGACGATGGGCGTTGCGACAGCCAACTCGATCCTGCTGATCTCGTTTGCGCGTGAGCGCTTGGCTGAGGGCATCGCACCAGTGCAGGCCGCGCTGGAAGCCGGCGCCACACGCCTGCGCCCGGTGCTGATGACGGCTCTGGCGATGATCATCGGCATGGTGCCAATGGCGCTGGGCCTGGGCGAAGGCGCCGAGCAAAACGCGCCGCTTGGCCGTGCGGTGATCGGCGGTCTGCTGTTCGCCACGGTTTCGACTCTTTTCTTTGTTCCGGTGGTGTTTGCCAGCGTGCACAACAGATTGCAGCGGCGCGCCGCCCGGCGTGGTACTGGACCAGCATTACGGGGAAGCGAAGGACATGTCTGAGCAAACATCCGGTGCCCATTCAGGGCACATGGCGGACGGCCCGCCGCATCATGTCGTGACGGTCGATCCGATTGAGCCGGTGGACCGTGGCCACGCCATGCGGCGTGCCCGCTGGGTCGTCATCGCCATGGCCGTGGTGCTGGCGCTGGGCGCCGCGCGCACACTGGTCAGCCGCCACTACAACGCGCACGCGCTGGAGCAGCAGGTCAGCGCGCAGAGCAGCCGCTACGTCAACACCATCGCGCCCAAACCCGCCAGCGCCAGCCGCGAACTGACGCTGCCCGGCACGCTGCAGGGCTTTGTGGAGTCGCCGATCTACGCACGCACCAACGGCTACGTGCTGCGCTGGTTCAAGGACATCGGCGTGCATGTTGAGAAAGGCGAAGCGCTGGCTCTGCTCGACACGCCGGAAGTCGATCAGGAACTGAACCAGGCCCAGGCTGCGCGCAATCAGGCCGCCGCACGCCGTGCATTGGCACAAACGTCGATGCAGCGCTGGCAGAACCTGCGCCAGAAAGACGCCGTCTCGCAACAGGAATTGGACGAGCGCACCAGTGCCGCCAACCAGGCCCAGGCGGACCTGGCCGCCGCCGAGGCCAACGTGCGCCGCCTGCAGGAGCTGCAAGGCTTCCGCCGCGTGGTGGCGCCGTTTGCAGGCGTGGTCACCAAGCGCAATGTCGACGTCGGCACGCTGGTCAACGCCGGCAACGCGGGCGCCAACCGCGAGCTGTTTGCGCTCGCACAGACCGATCCGCTGCGCATCTACCTGTACGTGCCGCAAGCGTATTCGCAGCAGGTGAAGGTGGGCCAGGACGTGGCCGTCACGCTGGCCGAACTGCCGGGGCAAACCTTCCACGGCACCATCGCGCGCGCGTCCGGCGCCATCGATACGACCACGCGCACCATGCAGGTGGAAGTGCAACTGCCCAACAAAGATGGCCGCCTGATGCCGGGTGCGTACGTGCAGGTGGCCATTGCCGGCAAGGCAGCGAAGGGTGACGACGCACAGGCCGCCTTCATCGTGCCGACCAACGCGTTGCTCTTCCGCAAGGAAGGCCCGCGCGTTGCCGTGGCCGAGAACGGCCATGTCGACCTGCGCCCCGTCGCCATCGGCCGGGACTTCGGCCGCACGGTGGAAGTCGTCTCCGGCTTGAACGCCAGCGATGCGCTGATCCTGAACCCGGCCGACTCCATCGCGCAGGGCGAGGCGGTCACGGTCGTGGCACCCGCGTCGGCTCCGGCGGCTTCCGCGCCGCACGCGTCATGAGCCGGCTGCAAGCGACCGCGCTGGCGGCGTCCGTGGCCGTGGCGCTCGCGGGCTGCTCGCTGGCGCCGACGTATGAACGCCCCGCCATGGACCTCCCCGCGCACTGGCAGGCCGAGGCACCCTGGCGCGCCGCGCAACCCGCGGACGATGCGCCCAAGGGCCCCTGGTGGCAACGCTTCAATGATCCGCAGCTCGACAAGCTGGTCGAGCAGGCACTGCGCGAGAACCAGTCGCTCAAGGTCGCGCTGACCAACCTGGAGCAGGCGCAGGCACTCACGCGTGTGGCACGCGCGAGCCTGCTGCCAACCGTCACCGCCAGCAGCAACGATGCGCGCCTGCGCACGTCGGCAGACCGGCCGCTCTCGTCATACAGCAGCCCGACCATGTCGACCGTGCAGAACGACTTCGTGCTGCGCGCCGACGTCAGCTATGAAGCCGACCTGTTCGGCCGCGTGCGCAACACCGTCGCCAACGCCAGCGCCAGCGAACAACAGGCTGCCGCCAACCTCGAGAACTTCCGGCTGCTGCTGGCCGCGCAGGTGGCCACCACCTGGTACAACCTGCGCGAGACCGATGCGGAGATCGCTGTTGTGCAGGAAGGCCTGGCCCTGCAGCACAAGGCGCTCGATTTCGTGCGCTCGCGCCATCAGGACGGTGTGGCCTCGGGGCTGGACCTCGCGCAGCAGCAGGCGCTGGTCGACAGCACCGCCACGCAGGCCGAGCTGCTGGTCAAGCAACGCGCGCAGTACGAGCATGCGTTGGCCACCTTGGTTGGTACACCCGCCCCCGCCTTCCATCTCGACCCTGTGCCGCTGACCGGCGCGCCGCCCGCGATTCCGGTGGCGCTACCGTCCGACGTGATCGAACGCCGCCCCGACGTGGCCGCCGCCGAGCGCGGCGCGGCCGCTGCCAACGCACAGGTCGGTGCGGCGCGCGCCGCCTTCTTCCCGAGCGTCTTGCTGGGCGGTGGCGCCGGCTGGGAAAGCCGCGATTTCGCCCTGCTGTTTTCGGCGCCAACGTTGCTGTGGTCGTTCGGCACGCAGATCGCTCAGACAGTGTTCGACGCAGGCCGCACGCGGGCGCGGGTGGACTTTGCCAACGCGGGCTACCAGGGCGCCATCGCCAACTATCGGCAGACGGTGCTGGGCGCGTTGCAGGAAGTGGAAGACGGATTGGCTGGGCTGCAATCGCTGAACCGCGCCGCAAGCCAAGCACGCGCGGCCGTGGACAGCGCCCGCAAGGTCTACGACATTGCCAGCGTGCGTTACGAGGGCGGGCTTGCAACCTCGCTGGACGTGATCACCGCGCAGCAGTCGCTGTTGAACAACCAGCGCACGGCCGTGCAGATCCTGGGGCAGCAACTGACGACCAGCGTGTTCCTGGTCAAAGCCATGGGCGGAGACTGGAGCCGCCCCGGGAACCAACCCGCCACGCTGCCGACCGCCAGTCGCTAAGCGACGCGGCGCAGGAAGCGTGCGCCGGCAGCAAGGCCGGCCAGCCAGCAGAGCAACAACACCAGCACAATCACGATCGCGAGACGTTCGATGGTGGCGCCAGGCAGCCAACGCGCCAGTGCGATCACCACCGCCGCCAGAAGCGCCGTTGCCACCACGCTCACCAGCAACGCACCCACAGCGGATGCAAGCGTGCGCAGCAACGGCGGGTGAACATGCGCCGGCGGGCACAGCTCGGCCATGCGGGCACGCACATAGGCAGCCGTGCGCTCGCTATCGGTGGTATCGGCGTAATCGCGCACGATCTGCATCCAGGTTTGCGTATCGAGCACGCCGGAACTCAGCTCCTGCGCCACGCGGCGCAACGCGGCCCGCTCGCGCGCATGGTCGGTGGCATCGGTTGGCGTTTCGTTCGGATCGGGCCGATCGAACACAGCCGGCGCGGCCGCCGGATCGCTAAAACGAACCTGGTGCCGATAGGTGACCCGCACGCGGCGCGAGCGCACGATGTACGCCATCGTCACGAAGGGCGTCAGCACCTGTAGCGCAAACAACAACACGACCGGCAGTTTTCCGGCCGCGTGGCTGGATGCTTGCGCCAGCCACTCCAGGATCAATGACCCGATGTAAAACGCGATCGGCAACTGGAACAGGCAGTACGCGAACCAGAGCACCGGAAACCAGCGCACGCGCAAGAACGCCAACGCCACCAGCACCAGCGGGCAGACCAGCCACGGCAGCACCAGCAGTGGGTGCACCCATTCGCCGCCCGTCACCCGCAGCATGAACGCCGCAGTCATCCCGAGCACCATCGCCAACACCGGCAGCGTCGTCAGCCACAACAGCGTGATCAGCCAGCCCCGCACGCCGTACAGCGCGTGCGCGCGGGCTCGCGCCACCGAGATTGCAATCCAACTTCCCTGCATGAGGTTCCCCCGTCTGGGTCTGCAATGCGTTGTTCGACTGCCGTCAGCCTGCAGTGTCCGGTGTTTGGGCGATTGTGTCATTGGGCGAGAAGCGGACGCTCCCCACGGTCGAGGGGCAATGTTTTCAATGTTGTAAATAGTCGGTCCTGAACAACCCTCCCAGTCCTTTCAGGATAAGGCTTTGCGACCCAAAGGGCGTTGCCGCAGTTGCAGGAATCCCGCATATTGATGCGGCAATCCTGCAAATTCCGACGAGGCTTGGATGGGTCCGAAGGCGCCAGTCAGCGAGGGAGATGTAATGGCCCAGCGAAACCTGCACAGGTTAAGCGGCTAAAGC
>NZ_DBMV01000026.1 GCF_002298975.1 Ralstonia sp. UBA689 | reverse complement strand
GATCGATTCGTTCGGCCGTCCGCGTGAATCTCAACCCCCGCCTTGAACACGGAAATCCTGACACTCCCCGGCGGCCCGAGCTCTGAGCTCGACACGTCAGGCTTTTTTCTCGGCGGCCCAAGCTCTGAACTCGACGCGTCAGGCTTTTTTCTCGACGGCCCAAGCTCTGAACTCGACGCGTCAGGCTTTTTTCTCGGCAACCGAAGCTCAGAAGCCAATATCCAGAAATCAGAATCCCGCGCGAACTCCCATCGCTATAATTCCTCCCGCTGCCGCACCAACGGCAACCGGGCGTGGAAACCCGACAATGACTCAAGGCGGACAGTTCTGTTCGAGAGCGCTCACGCACGTCCTTTTTATGGCGGGCCGAGCGGAGCAGCCTTCGGGCTGGCTGGCTTCCTTGGGTGTCAGTTTCCACCTCCGCTGTCGGGCCCGCCACCCTCACGTGGAAATGAGCGGCGGGCCTCCAACGACCCAAGGAGGCTTCATGCCAATCGCTTCATACCCATCTCCACCGCCCCGCACCAACTACGAACTCGGCGCACTCGCCGCACGAGAATTCCTGCTCGACAAGCAACTCACCCTGGCCCGTTACCGGCTGTTTCGGCCATCGGAACTACGCGAGGTGCTTGAAAACGATGTCGGCGAGCAGTGCAAGGAATACCGTGCCGGGTTTCTCGATGCCATCGGCGCTTACATCTGTTTGACCCTGGAGGGGAGTCAGCCGGACCCAGCCAACTGGAATCCGCTGACGGTGATGCGGGCACGCAGGCTGTAAGCCGTTCTCAACCTCTCAGATAAGACGAACCACATCCTTACCCTCTCTCGGAGCCGGGCCGGGGGAGGTCCGCACCATTGCTCGCGCCAACGCGCCGACACACGCCAATGCATGCCACTGACTGCGCTGCCTAGGCAACGCCCGTGTCGTGGTTTCTGCTGGTCAACGCCGACTGCGAGTTCCGCATCGTGATGAATGCGGGAGATTTGCAGAAGGCGAGGTTGGTGGGAATGGGGCGAGATGGGGATGAGGGGCATAGGGGCGCGGGCGGCAACGCCTCCTCAATGTGACCGCTTACGATCCGTTCCCGTCGCTCAGCGTCGTGGGGATGAACAGCCACTTCCCGGATGTGCGGGACAGCCCTCTCGTTGCGACGTTGCTGGAACACCTGCCTACCCGCCCTTCAGTCAGTCAAACGCTTGGGCCGGTAGGCACGCTCAACCGACATTTGCCCTTCAGGCCAGCCGGACGACTGTGTCGTGCATGGAACCTTCCGCCCAGATGCCTTGGTACTTGTCGAGTAACGCGGCGTAGTCGCGATCCCCCATCAGTTTTTCGTTGACTTGCTGCATCTTGTCGAGGCTATCGGAATCAAAGTGCCAATGAACGTTGGGGCCGCCGAATTGTTCGGCACCGAAGCGCATGTTGAGTGAATAGCTTTTGTTGAGGTGGGCGGTAACCTCCGCAGCAAATGCCAATGCCGACGGCAGCACCGCTGCATTCTTGACGGTAGCGGTGCGGATGAATCTGTACATGATTGCTCTCCTGTCAACGTGTATAGAACCGATGCGGCATGCCCGCGGCAGAGCATCCTTCGCTTTGGCGGACTCCGCCCAGCTCATGTTAGAAGGCGGGTTTACGCTCGCTTTGCGATGGCTCAAGAATGGCGCCCAAGTTGAGCTGCCGTCACACTTTCGCCGGACTCCATTGGTCCGACTTTCTCGTGCGGTTGCAGCTTGTGGGGCGAGATCAGGTCGACGCAGGCGACGCGCGAACGTCCGCTTCACGCCGATAACCCACTGAATTGGATTTTGGCCCCCATGTCGGAAGCGGAGCGCGGTGATGTCGTTAGAACGTCTGGTGGATTGCGAAGGTGAGTGGCCGGAGGCGGCCAGTCAAGCTGCAACCAGCCCCGCCACAAATCATGGCTCGAACTTTACGGATGCCATCGCAACGACGCCCGGCCGCGCGCGAGTTGTAGCTGGATCGAAGCAAGTCCTTGATACTTCAAGACACCCAAGCAAACCACCAACCCAATCCGTCATGGCCGCGTTCACCATCGCCGCTGCGCAGTCCACATCCAAAGCAGGAGACATCGAAGCCAATGTGGCGCGTCACCTGACCTTCCTCCGGTTCGCTGCGAAACACGGCGTCAGGTTCTTGGTATTCCCGGAGCTGTCTCTGACGGGATACGAGCGAGAGCTTGGCCGCCAACTCGCGATGGAACCGCAAGACCAGCGACTTCTTCCGCTGTTGGCCGAGGCACAGCGGCTGAGGGTCACCGTCGTTGTCGGGGCGCCCCTGAGGCGAGAAGGCCGGTCCGATGTATGGATCGGCGCGTTGACGCTTGGCGCCGACGGAGAAATACACGCGCACACCAAGCAGCATTTGCATCCTGGTGAAGACCTTGTGTTTTCTGCTGGAAGCGGAGGCCCGCCGATGATCATCGATGGTCAGTCCATTGCGTTGGCGATCTGCGCCGATTTTTCGCATGCCAGCCATGCGGCAAGCGCAGCCGATTCGGGAGTGCGGGTCTATGCGGCGAGCGCGCTCATTACCGACAACGGTTACCCGCGTGATACCGGACTTTTGGCCGGCTACGCAGCCAAACACAAGATGGCCGTGTTGATGGCCAACCATGGTGGTGCGACCGGTGGCTGGGAGCCAGCTGGTCGCAGTGCAATTTGGGCAGAGGGGGGTGAGTTGACGGTTGCTGCGCCAGGGGCCGGCGATATGCTCGTTACCGCGACGATGGGAGCGAATGGTTGGACGGGCGCAGTAATCGCTATCGGAGACGACTAGCCAAGCTCACATGAGCGAACGGACTTACGGCCATCGAATTTTTCGCCGCGCGCTGATCGAGCCCCGATCGGCGTACCCATGGCAGTTACGATTGGTTGCACATCGGTACACGGTTTCATTGGCACCTCCCTACAATCGATGGAACCTAGAACCAGAAGGATAAAACACATGACCCGAGCACAATGGATGGCGGCAGGCGTAATCGGCCTGCTGTGTACGGTTTCGCTGTCGGCACAGGCCAAGGGCGGCAACGCGGGCGGCGGTTCTGCCGCACACATGAGCAGCCAGGGCATGGCCAATACCAATGGCCATGAATCCGCCGACCGCGACAAGGGCCGGGCCCGCGCCGCCGACCGTGCGCACGAGCACGGCAAGTCGACGCAGCACATGCACACGGGCAAGCGCAAATAAGCACTGCCGACGCATGAAGAAAAAGCCGGTCTGCGTGACCGGCTTTTTTTGTTGGTGCTGTGCTCAAGTGCTCAGCAATTGGCCCTTCTTGGCCTGCCCCGACGGGCAGAAACACGCGCGCTCTGCGGCGATCACGATCTGTGCTCGCCGCACTTCTGCCTCGAGATTGATGGTTTTCGAATGGCACAGCGTCACGGTCGCATTGGCGTTGGACAGCATGAGCGCCATTGGCTTGCCGAGAATCGGGCTGCGCCCCACGATCACGGCTCGCTTGCCGGATACGTCAATCTCGTAGTGCGAAAGCAGGTGCATGATTCCCGCTGGGGTGGCAGACCCGAATGCGGAGCCACCGAGCGCCATCAGCCTAAAACCGTGGCTGGTCACCCCATCGACGTCCTTTGCAGTGGCGATGCAATCGAAGCAGGCGCGTTCGTCAACGTGAGCCGGAACCGGATGCTGGAGCAAGATGCCGTGCCCATCATGTCAGGAAGCTTGATCTAACCTTTGGATTGGCGCCAATTCGCGTGACTGGGGCCAACGCCCACCCAATCATCCGCGCATTCGCAACAGATCAGCGTACGAGACCAGCTTGCGTTTCCCTGCACCAAGCGTCTTTCGCTTCGACGTCGAGCGGCCCGGTTTGCTGCGCTCGAACTTGGCGGCGGCGCGTGCGTCTTCTTTTGCGTGGATGCCTGCGGCCTTGGCTTCTGCCTTCAGCCGCTCGGCTTCCAGCCGGGCAGCAACACGTTCCTCCCGGGCAACATCGTGCGCGGCCGACATGATTTCGGCCTTGAGTTGATCGCGCCGTTGCTTGGCGGCGGCACGGGCGGCCTGCAATTGCGCCTTCCTCTGCTTGAGCCAGTCTTTTCTGTTCACCGGCGCAGGTCTGGCCTCTGGGGGCACGCTCAGGCGTAACGCCCTGCTGATGGCGGATTTCTCGGCTAGATGTGTGCGTCGCGCGTTCTGTTTCGTATCAGTCACGGTGCATCGCCCTCCGCAACAGCACATCCGTGCTACCCATGCGCCACAGTTGATGGATGTCTATGGTCATTTCGCCAACCTACCATACGACTCCATGCCGCGCTTGCAGTGGGGGCTAACGAGCAAAGGTATCCTCGGCGGCTCTCTGCTCCTGACGCAGTGGGGAAATGAGGGATCATTCCGAACCTGTGGCCAGCATAGAGACTGAAACATCAGATGACCAAAGATGATCACGCCAAGATAGTCCGGGGGCGGACGCCAGAATCCGCGAAGATGGTGGCCAATGTCAAAAGAGCGGGGGTACTCACTGCCGCACTTAACCGTTTGACGTTCAACGATGCTGACGAAGTGCGTGCCGTGTTCAGCGAACTCATCGGTCAGCCGGTCGACCCGAGCTTTGTGCTGATTCCTCCGTTCTATACCGCTGGCGGAGACGAAATTCGCGTAGGGCGGAATGTCTTTATCAACCAGAACTGCACCTTCTACGACCTGGGCGGCCTCCACATCGGAGACGACGTGATGATCGGGCCGAATGTCAGCATCATCACGACGAGCCATCCGCTGGAGCCTTCGCAGCGCCGATCCGTCACCATCGGAAAGCCCATCGTGATTGAGCGAAACGTCTGGATCGCTGCGGGTGCAACGATTGTCGGTGGCGTGACGGTGGGGGAAAACTCAGTGGTCGCTGCGGGCGCGGTCGTCACCAAGGACGTTCCCTCGAATAGCCTCGTCGGAGGAAACCCGGCGCGGTTCATTCGGTCGATCGATGGTTAACGCAAACACCTCGAAGACTGGGCGCCTACTGCTCAAGCGACCACCCTTGGTTATCCACGTTTTTTTCGTCGCGGTAGATCCACCGTGCACCGCAGGTCGGGCATGCGAACGTGCTCACCGTAACGGCAAGCGCCGTAGACGACTTGAGGCGTTGCGTGTCGGTGATTCTTAGCAAAGCATGGCCTGGCGCGCCGCGCTTATGGACTTCGATGGCAAGGCAAGCTGAGCAAAGTGTCATGCCAAACTTTCTCTCAAAAGATGTGAGCCCATGGTGGCGCGCTGGCTTCTGGATAAGCCGCAGCGTCGGGTAAAGGTTCGTTCAGTTGTACTGCTTCCAGACTACACGCCAAAGACAGGGGCGCCGTACTGCAACAGCAATTGCTCGATCTGGCTCATGTCATCCGTGTGGGGTGTCCGGTCTTCCGTGACGCGCGACGGGCCACCGTACACGGCCGCCACATGCCGGCGTACCGTCAGCACTTGATTGGCCGGCGGCGCGACAACAACTGCGGCGCCCGGCTCGTGCCGGTAGCTGCCATCCTTCCAGCCCTCGGGTGTCAGATGCAATTCTTCCCATTCATCGCAGGCAGACATGGTGATTTCCTTTTCGTTGGATTCTGGTTGAGTGGTGCCACTGCCGACGGAGTCACCCCACGTCAGGCAGCTTGCGCGGTTCAATTCTTGTGGCGATAGTTGATCCGACCCTTCGTCAGGTCATAGGGCGACATCTCCAGCGTGACCCGGTCACCCGCGAGGATGCGTATGCGGTGCCTCTTCATGCGGCCCGATGAATAGGCCCAGATCTGGGCGCCATTCTCCAGAACTACGCGAAAGCGATTGTCTGGCAGCACTTCGGCAACTTGGCCGCCGAATTCCACGAGTTCTTCTTTAGCCAAGTTGGGCTCCTGCCGCGGCGCTATGGGCCGCACGATGTGGTTGGGGGCGGCAAGCAACTTGCCGGGAGGGGAGTCGCGCGATGGCAACCCTTCCTGCGCGCTGGGCCGCACGCCTTGCGAGTGCTTCCGTGCGATGTACATCGGCGCGCATCGAGACGTTGGCGAGGATGTGTTCCATGCCGTCCCGGTACTCACTGATGAGGTAGGTGGCGAACCAGACGCCTGGTTCTTGTTCAATCGGGTACACGGACACCGTGTATGGGGAGTTGACTTGATTCAATACGCTGCAATGTTTCGGACGATCTCTCAACGCAGGTGTGGTGCAGGCATGCAAGCCACTTCCGGCTGGTGAGTTACGTCACGATGGGGTAAGGCCAATGCCTACGCGCATGCATTCAGGCAAGGCGCGAGCGATTGGCGACGAAGTGACCGGACTTGCGTAGGCTGGCATGCCTAGTACATGCACGCCGCGTACGGAGCGGACGGGCCGCCGGTCAGGTAGGTAATGGGCTGTGTGGCCCAGGGAGATTCGGGTGTACGCCCGACGGGTGACCGATGCTGTATCGCTTCTTGTGTTCGGCACCCGGCCCGATCAATGCGAAGAAAGGGCAAAGGTCGCGTATGGTAGCAGCTTCTGGCAGTCGCCGCTTGCGGCAAGCCGGAGTGACTCGGCGCAGGGCCCGGCCATCGTGTGGTGGAAGGCAGCCATGGGGAGGATGCGAACCTTCCCTGTGCGCGGCGGTTGCGATCCATGGGCGACATGGAAGGACTACGATGCGCGCCGGCAGTCATATCGATGCATTGAATCCGGTTTTCGATTCGATATTCATTGACACGACACCGCAATACCTGTAGAACCCGTCTCGCAGGATCTTCAAGCAGTTACTCCGATGTTCTGGGTTGTCACGCCAAGTGGCGGCTCCTTTGCTCCATGTTTCTTCCTTGATTGTCGTGCCTGATGAGCACAGGCTCATTCAGAAAACTTTTGAGGATATCCAACATGGAAACCGGCACAGTAAAGTGGTTCAACGACTCCAAGGGCTTTGGCTTTATCACCCCTGACGCAGGCGGCAACGACCTGTTCGCTCATTTCTCTGAAGTCCAGGGCAATGGATTCAAGTCCCTGCAGGAGGGGCAGAAGGTTCGTTATGTCGTAGGCATGGGCCAGAAGGGCCCCACCGCGACCAAGATCGAATCGATCTGATCGATCGGGTCTGCCAGGAAGAAACCCCGCCACGCGGTAATGCCGTTCAGTTAAGACTTGAACGGCATTTTTGTTTTGGTTCATCGGACTTTCGTGTGGGTCACGCCAGCGGGATATAGGTTGAGACCGCCGCAATGGAAATAGACGGCGATCTTGAAGTGGTCCGGATTTCGATAGCCGCAAGCGCGCTTCTGGACTGTGGCGATCTTGGAGTTCAAGCCCTCGGCAACGGCGTTGGTGATGCGATGGGCAAAGAAGGTCAACACGTTGGGCAAGTGGCGCGCGATCAGCTTGGCGGCCTGAGCCTGTCCGCATTTTTGTGGGCGAGGCGGTTAAAGAGATCATTACCCGCGCGCCATCGTGAACCGGTCGCCGAACAGGATAGCAAACTGGTTCATGGCCGATTTCCAGTCGAAGGCCGCCCGCACGGACTTGGCCAGCACATTGCGCAGCGCCAGCCAGAGCAGCTTGATGGCGGCCTCGTCATTGGGGAAGTGACCGCGCGTCTTGATGACCTTGCGTAGCTGGATGCTCAGACTTTCAATCGCATTGGTCGTGTAGATGACCCGCCGAATCTCTGGCGCAAACGCAAAGAACGGCGTGACGTGCTCCCAGGCACGCTGCCAGGAATGCACGATGGTCGGATACTTGGCGCCCCAGGGGCCGTCGGCAAAGGCCTGCAGCGCTTGCTGGGCTGCCTCAACGCTTGCCGCCGTGTAGATCGGACGCAGCGCCTGGGCGATGGCTTTACGATCCTTCCAGCTCGCGTATTCCAGACTGTTGCGAATCAGATGCACGATGCAGGTCTGCACCGTCGTCCTCGGATAGGCCGTGCCGATCGCCTCGGCCAGCCCCTTCAGACCATCGACCACGGCGATCAAGATGTCCTGACAGCCGCGTGCCTTGAGCTCGTTGAACACCTTGAGCCAGAACTTGGCGCCTTCGGTCTGCTCGATCCACAGGCCCAGCACGTCGCGCTGGCCGTCGGCCTGGATGCCTAGGGCCAGGTACACCGCCTTGTTGCTGACCACGCCGTCATCGCGAATCTTGACCCGCAAGGCATCAAAGAACACCACGGGGTACATGACTTCGAGCGGGCGGCTCTGCCAAACCAACGCCTCGGCCATCACGTCATCGGTGACCGAGCTGATGAAGTCGGGCGAGACTTCGGTGCCGTAGCTCTCGGCAAGGAAGGCTTGAATCTCGCGCACGCTCATGCCTCGTGCGTACATGGCGATGATGCGCTCGTCGAAGCCGGTGAAGCGACGCTCATGCTTGGGGATCAGGATCGGCGCGAAGCTGCCGTCTCGGTCTCGCGGCACCTCGACCCGGACCGGGCCGCGATCGGTGATGACCGTCTTGCCGCTGGCACCGTTGCGTTCGTTGTCTTGACCAGGCGGTTTGGGCTGACCCGGCTGATAGCCCAGGTGCAGATTCATCTCGGCGCCCATCGCGCGTTCGATGAGCGCTTTGTTGAACGCCAGCATCAGGTCCTGCTCCTCGCCCGGTGTCATCGGCCCCTTGACCAACTCGTCCAACAGTTCCTTGGGCAGTTCAGGCAACGGCCCTCGCGCCGCTGCCTGCGACGCCAACGTGCGTTTCTTCTTCATCGGCATATCCATCACTTCTACTCCTCATGATATGCCTCGCACACAAAATCTCGGATAGGCCCCCGCCACCCCATCAATACCAGCGTCGTCGAAGGGTATCAACAACACCATCAAGGTCATCAAACGCCGCGCTTACGGGTACCGCGACGAGGAATATTTGTTCCTCAAAACCCGCGCCGCGTTCCCCCGGTATTCCGCGATGAACCAGAAGAAGCCGGTCACGCAGACCGGCTTCTTGTTGCGCGAGCGCTAAGTCGAAGGCTCAGCAATTGCCCTTCTTCGCCTGTCCCGGCGGGCAAAAGCCGTTACCCGGGCCGCCTTGCGGGCGCGCCACCGGGCCATCGTCGGGCAGATAGACGCAACCGCCCAGCAGCGACGCACCCAAAGACAGGATGAGGATGATGTTCTTCATTGTGTTGTGAGGGGGCGGGCTTCGCCCCTTTTTCTCTCTGGTTAGAAACTGAAGTTGACGCCGGTCTGGTTGCCGGCCGAGACGTTGACCGCATTGCTGTGCGTGGTGCCCGATGCACTGGTAGCCTGCGCCGAAGCCACAATCATCGGCTCGAGCAGCTTCTTGAACCGCACCAGAAGCAGCACCGTGGCCACGGCCAAAAGCGCCGTCGACACATTGACGATGAAGCGCTTAGCCAGCACGATCACCGCGCCGGTAATGGCGCCCACGGCCGCTGCTGTTACTCCATCGACAAAGGCTTGGATGGCGGGCAGCTTGCCGCACTTCTTGAAGTACGGCGTCGGCAGGATGATGAACAGGTAGCACGGCAAAAACGTGCCAAGAGCGGCCACGCACGCGCCAGGCAGGCCCGCCACCAGGTAGCCGACAAAGCCAACGGTGATGACCACCGGGCCGGGCGTGATCATCGCCACGGCCACAGCGTCGACGAACTGCCTTTCGTTGAGCCGGTGGTGCTCCGTGACCACGCCGCCGTAGAGAAACGGCACGATGGCGAACCCCGAGCCGAATACGAATGCGCCGGCCTTGGCGAAGAACGGGCCAAGCTGCGAAAGCAGGAGCGAATCGATCGTGCCGAGCAAGCCGCTAGCCGCCGCGACGGGCGCGACAGCAACCACATTCATGCGGCCCTGGCGCAGCCACCTGGGCGGCGCGCGCCAGAACCACACCAGAACGCCGGCCGCCAGGAACAGCCACGCCACCTCGGACTCAGTAACGACCGCCACCTCCGCCAGCAACAGGTAGACGGCCCACAGCAGCTTGTCCTTGCCGACGCTCTTGTGGTGGTGAGCTTGTGCGCGCTGATGGCGATGATGCCGATCGCTGCCGCGCCCACGCCGGAGAACACCGATTGCATTCACGTCAGCCCGCCAAAGCACACATAAGCCCAGCCCAGCGCCACCACCATGAGGAACGAAGGCAGCAAGAAGGCAATGCCGACCAGCGTGGCGCCGACGATGCGGTAGTGCCCTCCTCATCCTGAACGGCACCTGCTGCAGTTGGCCGGCAACCTGGGTGTGTCCGCAACGCGCGCCATCAGCATCGCCGATGGCGGCGGCACCATCGCCGTCGCGTTACATCCAAGACGCGCTGAGTTCCGGTGACAAGATGAGGATCACAGAGGAAACACTCGTCACGGGAAAATGGCGCAAGCACGTCCACGATCAACAGACATGAAACACACCTGCCCGCGCCATCCGCTGTGCATTGCTAGCTTGCTGCTCGCCGCGTAAAACATCCACGCCGTTGAAGACCCCATGCGAGGTGGGGGACTTCGCTTTGCGCAAAAGAACCCATAGCCAAACATTGGGCATTGAGCACTGCCATTGTGCTAAATTGTTAATGTATTTTTGCAATTACGCATCAAAATAGATAACAACTACTTTCTGCATTTTTTAAAAACCACTTAAGCTTGCGGTATTCGCCTTTCAAAGACGACTGGCATGATCTTTGCGGATCGTCATTCAACTTTCACAGAAGGGGGATGACATGCCTGATCGCAAGGCCGCTTTACAAGACACCGCTAACACGGCGAACAAACGTAGAACGCTTTTAAAAACGGGGCTCATGTTGTCGTTGGGCGGCACTGGTTTGCTAACCGCTTGCGGCGGCGGCGGCGACGACCCAACCGATCAGGCGGCGCTTGACTCCGTACCGCTGACCCCGGCACCCACGGCGCCAATCCCCGTCCCGGCACCGCCGGTTGAAGGCGTGACCACCAAGCCCGTCGAACAGAACGTGGTGAGGTTTGCGCGCATTCTGAATCTGCAAACTCCGACCTACCAGCCACCGAGCAATCAGCGCGAAGCCGACGAAGACATCCAAACCTATGTCACACGCGCACTCAATGCCAAATTTGATCTGCTCAAGAACACATTAACGCAAGGTTTGGAGGCAAAGACCGAATCTTCGGATATCACCTATTTCGTGGTTCCGGAGTTTTACTGGAACGTGCACTGGGACGCCGTGAAGAACGAAGCAGAATTGAAGGCTTTCTCTGCCTTGTGTGTCACGCAGGTGCAACAGCATGTGCGCAATCTCATTGCGCTGTTCCCTCGTGAGAAGTTCGGCAAGCTGGCCTTGTTGCCAGGCACGACTCAGGTCGTCAAGAAGCAGCTCGACGATGCGGCGCCCCCCGCCCCGGCCTCCGGTGTTGCGTCCGCCATCAAAGATAAGGACCTTCCTGCGTATGAGGCATTGAACTATGTGCTGGTGATCGATAACTTCAGCAAGAGCAACCCGGATGGAAGCCGTCCGATCTCAATATGGCCAAAGCGCAATGTCTCGGGTATCGACTTTGACACGTACAAGCGTACAACGGTGTCCAAGGGCTTGAGGCAGTACTGGAAAGTCAATTTAGGGGCGTTCAGCATTTTGGTGTTGCAGAAATCCGGGACCACCGCGGCTTACTATGCGCAGGGCAAACGGTTCACGGGGTTCGATAACGACCCATTGGGTGGAGTGCCATTCGGGATTGACGTGTGCCTGGACTACGCTTTGGCCTACACGGATAATGAGTATCTGCGGATGGGACAGATTGAGGACACCAACTACATCCTCGACTTCTTGATTGCCTGCGGCATGAACTGGAACCCGAAGCACAAATACCTGCCGTCGGTCCAGTACGTCATCCGGAACGACGGGATGGGCAACGGGCAGTGTGAGATATACGCCTTGGGGTCGCCGGCCTCGCGCAACGGCATCAGTGCGCGGGAGAAGACCATAAAGATCGATCAAAAGGCGATCGTCGCCCTTGACAGTAGCATCCTGTACGACTCTCGCATCGAGATTCATCCGCTGTGGCAAGACCCTGTTCAACGGCCAGTGCCTACAGAACCGTTGCCTTCACCTATCGAGCCACCACGGGCATGAGTGGCGCTGGTACCGGTGGTCTTCCCGCGGTGCTAGTACGAAGCGCAGGTATCGCCCGCTGTTGAACACGTTTTGTGGCGCCGCCCCGCGCCCGGACTGCGCGGGGCGGCAGGCGTATACGCGTGCTTCGTCGACCGCCACTGCCCGATGCCGCTCCTGCCCCGCGATATCGCTCCGTAGGCGGCCGACACGCTAGCCATTGGCGCCTTCCCGAGCGGCCCACGCCATCTATCCATCACACGGATCTTTTCGGGCATTCGGGTGTGCGAGCGGTGGCTCGGGTTCCGCGCGTTCTATTAAGTCTTTCAGTTTGCTTTGTGTCGTGGCGGTCAGATTGCGGCAGTTCCCCGTTTCTTAAGGTTGCACGTACGACGGCTTTTCTCATCATTGAATTGGGACCGCAGTTTTCTGTGCCACACCGCGCGCGGCTCCAGCACGCGATTCGCACCATGAGAGCGTGCCGGGTCAATGGCAAACGGCGCATGGCAGCGCGCTCCATGTTTACCTATTGGCCGAGATAAATCTGTGCAGACGTCGCGAGCACAGCTGATTATTAAATGACGAAGGCATTTACATTCGTTTTAAATTTCAGGTGAATCCCATTCCTAGAATCGCTCTCGTCTGCACTGCTTCGAACACCACAGTTTGATCGGCGCAGTACGGGGCAGTTGCTCTCGGCAACAAATCGCCCGGCTTTGCTTCGCCAAAGAACCTGGCGTTGCGACACAGCGCTGGCGAGAGGCTCATCTGCCTAACTGGAAGTGGGACTTAACCATCATCAGCAAAAAAGGGGGAGTCTGCGCAAACTGCGCTACGTCGGTCCGGGAAACAGGCGTAGCAGCTTCTAATGCGGTGCGCGCGGACGCAAACGTATGGGTACACCATTCTTTCATCGCCGCCGCGGGCGGCTTCACGTCGTCACCATCGCTCTGGTCGCATCGCCGTTTGCCTTGTTTGGGGCGCTCGCGCATGCAAACTGCACAACCACCGGGCAAACCACCGTCTGCGATGCAACATCGCCAAACCCATTTACCTCGACGGTCGGCACTGGGGACAAGGCGTCCGAGGACAACCGCGTCGTGATCGTGCGAACGGGCAGCACGTTGAGGGTGGGCGACACGAGCGCCATTGCGGTACGCGACAACGCCAGGATCACGGTGCAATCGGGCGCTACAGTCAGCGCAAGCGCGACAACCACGGATGGCTTTTACGGACTCGGCGGCAATACCATCGACTTCCGCAACAACAGCACGCTTACTGTGCAGCGGGGCGGACAAGTGCTTGCCACTGGCACACAGGATGTTGCGGAGGCGCTCAACCCGCTGGGCACGGGCAACACCATCATCAACGACGGTCTGATCCGCTCAGCCAGCACCTCCGCCATCTGGTTTGAGACCGAAACCGGCACAAACACCATCTTCAACAATGCAACGGGGGTCATTCAGACCGATGTGGCCAACGGCCACGCAATCGGTGCGGAGACTGACGGGTCGATCCATTTCACCAATCGGGGCAAGGTTGTCGGGGCTGTGTACTTTGCCAACAGGGATGACGCCTTGCACCTCTATACCGGCTCGTCCATCAGCGGCAGCATCACCGGGGGCGACGGCGCCAACCTCATTACCCTGAACGGCACAGGCAACGCCACGCTCGGCATCGTTAGCGATTTCCAAACCTTGCAAAAGCAGGACAGTGGCACGTGGACGTTGCCCGAGAACCTGGTCATCATGGGCGTGACCAGCGCAAAAGTGCAGCAGGGCACGTTGATCCTCCAGGACAACAATGGTGAGTACACCGGCACGATGCAGGTGGATGCTGGCGCCACGCTGCAAGGCGATGCGTTGAGCGTGACGAAGGCCGTAACGAACAATGGTCTGGTGCGCTTCCAGCAGGATGTGGATGGCAGATATACCGGCCAGATCGTCGGTGCAGGTGCGGTGGAGAAGACCGGCACCGGCACGCTGACGCTGGGCGCGGGCAACACGCATGGAGGCGGCACGACCATCACGCAGGGCACGCTGGCCATTAACGCCGACAGCGCCCTTGGCGACACATCGGGCGCGCTAACGCTCAACGGCGGTACGCTGCAATTGGCCAGCAACGTGGACGTGGCCGCAACGCGCGCCATCAGCATCGCCGAAGGCGGCGGCACTATCGACACACAGGGCTATACATCGACCGTCGCACAGCGGATGACTGGGGCTGGTTCACTCACCAAGGCGGGCAACGGCACACTCGTCCTGGCGGCAGACAACGCGTATCAACGCGATACCACCATCGCCGCCGGGACACTGCAATTGGGCAAAGGGGGCACCTCGGGCAGCGTGGCGAGCAATGTCACCAACAACGGCATGCTGGTATTCAACCGCTCTGACGTGTTCACCTTCGGAGGCGCTATCTCCGGCACTGGCGGCATCACGCAGGCCGGTACGGGCACGACCGTGCTGACTGCCAACAACGCGATCCAGGGCGATGCGTTGGTTGCCAGCGGGGCGCTGGCTATCGGCGACGCGGCGCACGCCGATGCCGCACTCGGCGTGTCAGGCACCCATGCGCCGCAGAGCTTGCGGACGATGGCCGCCGGCAGCGGCGGCAATGTCCAGATCGCAGCCAACGCCTCGCTGGGCGGCTACGGCACCGTGAACGGCGCCGTCACCAACAGCGGCACGGTGGCCGTGGCCGATGCGCTGGCAGCGTTTGCCACCGGGGGCAGCGGCAGCCTGACGATCAACGGGTCACTGAACAACGCAGGCATGGTGCAGATTGGTGGCGCGGGCGTCGGCAACAAGCTGGTGGTCAACGGCAACTACGTTGGCAATGGCGGCGTGCTGGCCATCAACACCCAGCTGGGCGCCGACAACTCGCCGACCGACAAGCTTGTCATCTCGGGTGGCACGGCGAGCGGCAATACGGCGGTGCACGTCACCAATGCCGGCGGTGCCGGCGCGAAGACGACGGGCGATGGCATTGAAGTTGTCAGCGCCATCAACGGCGCGACCACGCAAGCCAATGCCTTCGCGCTCGCACACCGTGTCGTGGCTGGCCCGTATGAGTACACGCTGCAACGCGGTGGCTCGGCCAGCGCGGATAGCTGGTATCTGCGGGCTCTGCAGACCGCGACCCAAGCCACGGGCACCGACATCACGGACACGGGTACCACCCAGCCAGCGCTGCGTCCGGAGGTATCGCTCTACACCGCCATTCCGTCGCTGACGTTGCTGTACGGCCGCACGCTGCTTGATACGCTGCACGAACGCGTGGGCGAAGAGAGCAACCAAGCCACGGGACCGGCAGGGACGTCCCCCGTGCTGCGCACCGGCTGGGCACGCGTGATCGCGCAGAAGGGCAGCCGCATGTCGGATGGCAATGGCATCTACGGCAACCAGGGCCCGGCGTTCAGCTATGACTTCGGTGGCGTGCAGGTCGGTGCCGATGTCTACCAGCGCCAGCGCGAAGACGGCAGCCGCGACCACGCCGGCGGCTACTTTGCGGCCGGCCGCATTGCCGCAGACGTGACGCACGCCGATGGCGCAGACGCCGGCCGCGACACCGTCAACGCCAACACGGTTGGCCTGTACTGGACGCACTTTGGCCCATCGGGCTGGTATCTGGATGGCGTGGTGCAGGGCACGCGCTACGACGCCGATGCCTCGCCGCATGGCGTGAACGGTTTGAAGACGCATGCGCTCAGCTATGCAGCGTCGCTCGAGGCGGGCTACCCGATCGCGTTGTCGCCGCAATGGCGAGTCGAGCCGCAAGCGCAAATCGTGTATCAGCGTGCCGCGTTTGCCGATGCCAACGACGGTGCCGCCGATGTGCACTTCAACTCGGTGAACTCGATGCTCGGCCGCCTGGGCGTACGGGTGAGCAAGCGCTGGGGCGAATCGCCGGAGCGTCAGCACACCGCCTGGGTGCACGCCAACGTATGGCACGAGTTCCGCGGCCAGACGGGCACCCAGATGTCGTCGCCGGACGGTGGCTTCGTGCCGTTCACGTCGCAACTGCCGAGCACGACGCTGGAGCTGATGGGCGGCCTCACGGCCCAGGTGGCGAAGAACGGCGTGTTCTATGCCAGCCTAGGCTACCAGATCAGCGCTGACCGTCGCCTGCATGGGGTGAACGGCAAGGCGGGGGTGCGTTGGGGGTGGTGATGGGACATCGCTGGTCCAGCCCGTGAACAACAAGAGCCGCATCAAGCGGCTCTTTTTTTGTTCTTCGTAGGAAACCGTGGAGCGTTCGGTAGCAATTGCGTAACCTGAGGCCCGATTTGATGGGGGCAGGAGGCGGAATTGCTCGATCGCAAGGCACATCAGGCGCTGGGTTGCTGGACTGGCTATCGGCTGGAACAAGTGGAATGGCCGGAAGGCGTAAGCCATACGCCGTCGCTCTGTATCTGAAGCCGGTGATGAGCAAAGTGATGCACTGTGAGCAATGCGGGGCGCGTTGCTCACATATCCATGAGACGACGGTTCGGCGGGTGCGAGACATGCCGCTGTTCGAGTATCGGGTCGTGCTGCACGTGCCGCGCCGGCGGGTCTGAACCGGTCGCCGAACCTCCACCAGATCACCAGCGCATTCGCAGCAGATCAGCGTACGAGATCAGTTTGCGTTTTCCCGTACCGAGCGTCTTTCGCTTCGACGTTGGGCGGCTTGGTTTGCTGCGCTCGAACTTGGCGGCAGCGCGCGCGTCTTCCTTTGCGTGAACGCTTGCGGCTTTGGCTTCTGCCTTCAGGCGTTCTGCTTCCAGCCGGGCGGCAACGCGTTCTTCTCGGGCAACATCCTGCGCGGCCGACATGATTTCGGCCTTGAGTTGATCGCGCCTTTGCTTGGCAGCGGCACGGGCGGCCTGCAATTGCGCTTTTTCTGCTTGAGCCAGTCTTTTCTGCTCACCGGTGCAGGCCTGGCCTCTGGCGGCACGCTCAGACGCAACGCCCTGCTGAGGGCGACTTTCTCGGTTAGCAGCGCGCGGCGCGCGTCCCATTTCGCATCACTCACGGTGCGTTACGCTCCCCAACGGCACATCAGTGCCACCAATGCACCACAGTTGGTAGGTGTCCATGATCCTCATCTCGCGAACCTATCATAGGACTCCATGCAGCGCTCGGGTGGAGGCCATCGGACAATGGCATCCTCCAGCGCAATGTGGATAGATACAACAACCCCAAATGACCCAAGATGATCGCACCACGATAGTCCGCGGGCGAACGCCCGAATCAGCGAAGATGGTGGCCAATGTCAAAAGAGCGGGGGCGCTCACCGCCGCGCTTAACCGTTTGACGTTCAACGATGCCGACGAAGTGCGTGCCGTGTTCAGCGAACTCATCGGCCAGCCGGTAGACGCGAGCTTTGTACTGATTCCTCCGTTCTTTACCGCCGGCGGAGACGAAATTCGCGTAGGGCGCAATGTCTTCATCAACCAGAACTGCACCTTCTACGACTTGGGTGGACGCCACATCGCAGACGACGTGATGATCGGGCCGAATGTCAGCATCATCACAACGGGCCATCCCCTGGAGCCTTCGCAGCGCCGATCCGTCACCGTCGGAAAGCGCATCGTGATTGAGCGAAACGTCTGGATCGCGGCGGGCGCGGTCGTCACCAAGGACGTTCCTCCGAATAGCCTGGTCGGAGGGAACCCGGCGCGGTGCATTCGTTCGATAGCGGGTTAGCCTTTCGATCAGGTGTGCCTTCGCGTCCTGATCGTGCGTTGTGCGAACCTGGTGTACGAAGCGCAGGTAGAGTCCGAGGTTAGAAACTCTTTCTTCTCATATACCAGTGCGAACTGCGCCGGGGTCAGGTAGCCAAGCGAACGATGAGGCCGCTCGGTGTTGTACTCGATACGCCATTCCTCAATCAGCTGCCTGGTGTGGCGCATTGAGACGATCCAGTGCTCATTCAGGCATTCATCGCGGAACCGCCCGTTGAAGCTCTCAATGTAGGCGTTCTCCACTGGCTTGCCTGGCCTGATGAACGACAGCGTGACGCCCGCTTCGCAGGCCCATGCATCCAGCACCTTACCAGCGAACTCCGGACCGTTATCCACCGTGATGGACACGGTCAAGCCCCGCATCTCCTTCAGCAGTTCCAGCACTAGCTTGACCCGTAAGCCCGGCAACGAGGTGTTAACCTCGATGACCAGGCACTCGCGCGTGTAATCGTCGATCACATTCAGGCATCGAAACCGCCGACCGTAGGCCAGCCCGTCGGAAACGAAGTCCATCGACCAGCTCTGGTTCGGGCCGGTTGGCAGCGACAGCGACTTGCGTTCGACGGCAGCAATGCGCTTGCGTCGCCGCTTGCGCACGCTCAGCCCCGCCTTGCTGTACAGGCGCCAGATGCGCTTGTGGTTGGCCAGCCAGCCCTCCCGTTGCAACAGCACGTGAATCCGGCGATAGCCGTAGCGGCGCTTCTGCGCAGCGATGGCCATCATCCGACCAGTCAGCGCTTCATCGTCAATTCGGCGGCGCGATTCGTAGTGGAACAGCGAGCGCGAAATCCCTACCGGCCCGCAGGCCCGGGTGACACCATAGCGCGTTCGGTCATCAATATCTGGACCGTTTCACGCTTGGCCTGCGGGCTTGCTACTTTCGGGACAGCAGGTCCTAATCTGCTCTTCGGTAAATCGCTTCTTCATGACCGCTCCTCTTCGAAACGGACTCTACATCGTCAGCGTACTAATCTCCGGGGGCAGGTCACATCAACCTCTTCGCGCAACGATAAGGCGCCGACAGCTACGACCAGGCCGTGAGGCGCTCTCGGCCTGTTCCTTTTCGTGCGCGGCAGGGTCATGCCGACGCGCTACATGTGCTCATACACCCGCCGCACCGGCCCTGAAGGGCCACCGGTCGGATGGTCGCGCCGCTTCATAGCGGTTGACCTGGCTCAATGACGGGATCGGAATAGCGCCTAGAGTCAGAACAGGGGTTTGTAGCCGCGACAAGCCTACAGCGCGCGCGGGACGTTTCCACGGAGAAGAAAAATGAAGCCGATTTGCACAATCGCCTCTGCCCTCATCGTGGCTGGCCTTTCGGTCGGGATGGCAGGTGTACATGCTCAAACGCTGGAAAAGGTCGCTGCGACGGACAAGATCACGGTCGGCTATCGCGAGGCGGCCGTTCCGTTCAGCTACTTGCTCGGCCCGCATAAAGCCGTTGGCTTTTCCGTCGACCTGACGCAAGCCATCGTTGACGATGTGCGCAGCCGGTTGAAGAAGCCGTTTCTCAAGGTCGACTACCTCCCCGTGACCGGACAGAATCGCATTCCGCTGCTGGTCAACGGAACGTACGATTTGGAGTGCGGATCGACCACCAATACCAGCGCGCGCGGCAAGGAGGTGGCCTTCTCGATCAACTTCTTCTACGCAGGCACGCGTCTGCTGACCAAGCGGGATTCCGGCATCAGCAGCTACGCAGACCTGTCGAAGAAAACGGTCGCCAGCACTGCCGGCAGCACGAACGAAAAGGTGCTGCGAAAATACGCCGCCGACCACAACATCGATGTCCAGATCGTCTTCGGCAAGGACTACGCGGAGGCCATGCAGCTCGTGGAAAGCGGTCGCGCGTCGGCATTGGCCTTGGACGACGTGCTGGAGTTCGGCATGCGTGCCAATTCGACAAACCCCGCTTCGCTTGAAATCGTGGGAGATACCTTGCAGGTGGAGCCGTATGCCTGCATGGTCCGCAAGGACGACGCGGAGTTTAAGAAGCTTGTAGATGGAACCCTCACGCGGCTCATGAAATCCGGAGAATTTACGGGGCTCTACAAAAAGTGGTTTGAATCGCCCATTCCGCCAGCCGGTGCGAACCTGAATATGCCGATGAGCGAGGCACTGCGGGCGAATCTGAGGGCCCGTAGCGATAAGCCGGCGCAGTAGTGCTTCTGCGCGGATTCCGGCAGTGGATGGTCGCCGCCGTATCGGCAGGCGGGCGCGTCACCACATCGCAAGAGATCAAAGCCCCAACATGAAAAGAGCCGCACAGCGCGGCTCTTCTTTCTGGCGGTCAGCGCCGCCGGGGCGGCCTTATGCGGCAGCCGATCCGTCCCCACCTTCCGCTTCACGCTCTTCCCGTTCCTCCCGCTCCTCGCGCGGCAGGGTCAGCATGCCGGTGTTGTACACATACTCGTACACCTCGCCGTAACGGCCCCATTCAATGCCGATCTTGAGCACGCGCTCGGCTTCTTCGGGCTTGAGGTAGGCCTCCAGCTCGCGCAGAACCTGCTCTTCGCGGATCTCGCCGTCTTCATTGGCGTCCAGTTCGGTGCGGATGTGCGAGGCGAGGGCCACCTGTTCGAGCAGCTTTTGGCCGAACAGCACCTTGCGTTCGGGCGGCTCGGTTTCCATGTAGGTCTTGCCGAACGGGGTGACGATGATGTCGCCACGCTCGATGGTGGCCAGTTGCAGCAGGGCCAGCGCCTCGCAGGCAGGCAGCAGATCGTCGTCGGTCACGCCGGCTTCTTCGGCCAGGTGCGGCAGGTCGGCGCGGCCGTTGAACGGGGCTTCCACCAGCAGGTCCAGAATGGCCTCCATCTGGCCGATCTCGGCTTCCGGCAGGCGGTAGGCCAGTTGCTGCGCAGCGGATTCGGCGCCCACGTGCACGCCCACGCGCTCGGGCGAGGTCATCAGGCCGTACACCTCGTCGATGAGGTTGCGCACGGCGGCGGAATCGCGGTTGCGCGGGCGCGCGAAAGGCACACGCACTTCGGCGCGGATGCGCCCCGGATCGCTGGAGAGGATGACGATGCGGTCGGCCATCATCACCGCCTCTTCAATGTTGTGCGAGACGATGAGGATGCTCTTGATATTGGTGCGGCGGTCTTCCCACAGGTCGAGCATTTCGTCGCGCAGGTTCTCGCCGGTCAACACGTCCAGCGCGGAGAACGCTTCGTCCATCAGCAGCAGGTCAGGCTCGGTGACGAGCGCGCGCGCAATGCCCACGCGCTGGCGCATGCCGCCCGAGAGTTCGCGCGGCAGGGCGCTGTTGAAGCCCGACAGGCCGATCAGGTCGATGGCCTGCTCGGCGCGTTCTTCGCGCTCAGCCTTGGGTACCCCTTGCGCTTCCAGGCCCAGCTCAACGTTCTGCTGCACGGTCAGCCACGGAAATAGCGCGAACGACTGAAACACCATCGCAATGCCCTGCACGGGGCCGGAATATTCACGGCCGCGGAACAGCACCTGGCCGCGGTCTGCACGCACGAGGCCCGCCATGATGCGCAGCAGGGTCGATTTGCCCGAGCCCGATTTGCCCAGCATGGCGACGATCTCGCCCTGGCGCAGGTTGAGGTCCACGCCTTCAAGCACGGCGCGGTCGGTGTGGTCTGCCGTGCGGAAGATCTTCGAGACGCCGCGCAATTCGATGACGGATTCGCCGATGGTGCCCATGATGTGTTCTCTGCTGAAAAGTCGTCTTCGTCTTACAGGCGGGTGCGCTCTTGCGCAATCTGGTACAGCCGGTTCCACAGCAGCCGGTTGAAACCGACCACGAACAAGCTCATCACGACAATGCCCAGCGCAATGCGCGGGAAGTCACCCTTCGATGTCATCTCGGCGATGTAGCTGCCCAGGCCTGTGGCGACCAGCGTGCGGTCACCCCACGTCACGTATTCGGAGACGATGCTGGCGTTCCACGACCCGCCGGCGGCCGTCACCAGGCCCGTGAGCAGGTTGGGGAATACCGCCGGGATCAGGAAGCGCTTCCACATCAACCAGCCGCGCAGGCCGAAGTTGCGGGCGGCCAGGCGCAGTTCCATGGGGATGCCCGACGCACCGGCAATCACATTGAAGAGGATGTACCACTGCGTCCCAAAAATCATCAGCGGCGACAGCCACACGTCCGGGTTGAGCGAGAAGCGTGCGATGAACATCACCACCAGCGGGAACATCAGGTTGGCCGGGAATGCCGCCAGGAACTGCGCCACCGGCTGGGCAATACGCGCTACGTTGGGGTTCAGGCCGATGCGGATGCCGATCGGCACCCAGATCACCGCAGCCAGGGCAATCAGCAGCAGCACGCGCGTCATGGTCAGCACGCCCAGCCAGACCACACGGCCGACCTCGGCCCAGCCCACCTCGGAACGCACGAACTGCAGGATGTGCCAGACCGCCGCCAGCGCGGCCAGCAGGATGATCACGTCGGCCACACGGTTGGACCAGCGGAAGCGGGCGAAGCCGTTGCTGTTGGAGGCCGTAGGCCGCGTGCGCTCGGCGCCCCAGGCCAGCGTGCGCTCGGCCAGCGCGGCGGTGCGCTCAAGCAGCGCCTTGACCCATTCGGAGCGGCGCAGCAGGTCCAGCAGCCACGATTGCGGTTCGCGCTCGGACGACATCGCGTCGAAGCGGAAGCGGTCTGCCCAGGCAATCAGCGGGCGGAACAGAAGCTGGTCATACAGCAGGATGCCGATCAGCATGGCCAGGATGGCCCAGCCGATGGCCGGCAGGTTCTGCTGGGCGATCGCCAGCGAGATGTACGAGCCGATGCCCGGCAGCTTGATGTCGTGGCCCGACACCGAGATGGCCTCGGAGGCCACCACGAAGAACCAGCCGCCCGACATCGACATCATCATGTTCCACAGTAGGCCCGGCATGGCAAACGGCACTTCCAGGCGCCAGAAACGCTGCCATTTGGACAGGCGGAACACCGTGGCCGCCTCTTCCAGGTCAGTCGGGATGGTGCGGAACGATTGGTACAGCGAGAACGCCATGTTCCACGCCTGCGACGTGAAGATGGCGAAGATGGCCGCGCACTCCACGCCCACCAGGTTGCCCGGGAACAGCGCGATGAAGCCCGTGACGGTAATCGACAGGAAACCCAGCACCGGAATCGATTGCAGGATATCCAGCGCCGGCACCATCACTTTCTCGGCCGTGCGGTTTCTGGACGCAATGGCCGCAAACGCAAAGGAGAACGCCAGCGACGCGCCCAACGCCAGCAGCATGCGGATACTGGTGCGCAGCAGGTAGTAGGGCAGTTGGGCCACGTCCAGGCTCACATCCAACTGCTCGCCCGGCGTGTAGGGCACGTTCATCTGCTTGGCGGCAAAGGCCACCAGCACGATGGCCGCCAGGATGATGGGCAGCAGCGCCAGGTCGAAGCGATTGGGCGGCGCCGTCAACAGGCTGCCGAAGTTGACCCCAAGGTTGGTACCAAAGCGGCCCCGGATGGTGGTTTCGTTGTCGTTTTGCTGCATCGTGGATAACCGGGACAGAACGCTTGCGAAAATCGCGCCGTCGAGGTCAAGGCGCGGTACGTGGCGTGGATGGCCGAGAGAGGCGCTTGGCACCTGGCGGCAAGCCGCCTAGTTTACCTTGCGTAGCGCCCGATCCCGCCGTGCGGTTGTCAGTCTGCCTGCGTCACATTCCAGAAATGTGACAGAGATGCGACAGTAACAATCGCGCTGGTTCGTCATCGTCCTCCCAACTCGCCATCCGCCGTCTTCCGGAGCCGCCATGTCTGCTATTGCCCAAGTGATCGTCACCGTACAGGGTCGCGTACAGGGCGTGGGCTACCGGGCCGCCTGTGCCGACATGGCCCGGGCGTTGGGCCTGCGCGGCTGGGTGCGCAACCGCCGCGATGGCGCCGTCGAGGCCTTCCTGGCCGGCCCCGAGGCCTTGGTGCTGAGCATGCAGGAATGGATGTGGGAGGGCCCCAACGGCGCCCTGGTCACCCGATTGGACGTAACCCCGGGCGACGGTGAAGCGCTCGTGCCCGGGTTCGAGATCCGCTTGACGCTGTGAGCGGGGGGCCTCGCCTGCTATCCGTAGACGTTCGGGACGATCATCTCTTCCGGCACCGGGTGGCGGATATATTCCGCGTGGTGCACACGCTCGGGCAGCTGCACCGCCGGATGCGGCACCGGGTGATAGGGCACCTGGTTCAGCAGATGGTGGATGCAGTTCAGACGCGCGCGCTTCTTGTCATCGGCCAGCACCACCCACCATGGCGATTCGGGAATGTGCGAGCGCTCGAGCATGACTTCCTTGGCGCGCGTGTAGTCTTCCCAGCGGCGGCGGCTTTCCAGATCCATGGGGCTCAGCTTCCACTGCTTGAGCGGATCGTCGATGCGGCTCTGGAAACGCACTTCCTGCGCTTCGTCCGTCACCGAGAACCAGTATTTGACGATCTGGATGCCCGAGCGCACGAGCATCTTCTCGAACTCGGGCACGGAGCGGAAGAACTCTTCGTATTCCTCGTCGGTGCAGAAGCTCATCACGCGCTCGACGCCAGCGCGGTTGTACCAACTGCGGTCGAACAGGACGATCTCGCCGGCGGCGGGCAGGTGCGCCACGTAGCGCTGGAAGTACCACTGCGTGCGTTCGCGGTTGGTGGGCGCGGGCAGGGCGGCCACGCGGCACACGCGCGGGTTCAGCCGCTGCGTGATGCGCTTGATGGCGCCGCCCTTGCCGGCGGCATCGCGCCCCTCGAAGATCACCACCAGCCGGTGGCCGGTCTCGATCACCCAGTCCTGCAGCTTGACGAGCTCGCCCTGCAGGCGGAACAGCTCGCGGAAGTACATGCGCCGCGTTTCGCGGGCTTCTTCGCTGATGCTCTCGCCACCGTCGAGCCGGTGGTCGTCGATTTCCATCTCCAACTCCTCGTCCAGCGTGTCGAGGAGGTCTTCCTGCAGCCGCGCCTGCCGCGCTGCGTCACGTTCGCTCATGGTGTCCTGCTCCTGCCGTCCTGCCAGATGGGGCACGCCGCCCTGGGCGGCGCATGTTCAAGCATACGCCCGACTACGTAGCACACGCATGTGGCAGGGAAGTGTCACGCATGACTTCTTCCGGTGGCAGGTGGTTACCAGCTCAACGTGCAAGGGCACAACGCTGCTGTTCTTTGGCAGCACGACGCAGCAGCGGTGAAGACGGTCCGTACACCATGCTCTGATGCAGCCGATCCATCTCCTGCTGGAATTCCGCAGCCAGGGCAGGGGATTCGATCACCAGCAGGTTCTCGTCATTGGTCCTGTTGGCAGCGGCGGACCAGTTATGCGAACCCGTGATCACGGTCCGGCGATCAATCACGGCGATCTTGTGGTGCAACTTGTCGCCTTCGGGCAGCCACGGGTAGCCAACGTGTGTCGCCACCTTTTCCCACGGATGCGTCTGCGGCTTCAGCTCACAGTTGGCATCGAATCGCCGGATACCCCACATGTCGAGCGTGGCGCTGCTGGCGTAGTAGACGAAACTTCGGTCAATCGCACCGCGCAGCGCGATATTGCGGTGGGTATGGGCTTGCCGCAGCGCCTCGGCCACCCACGCATCGGTGAAAACGTAGGCTGCAATGTCAATGCTGGAGGATGCGGTGGACAGTGTCCTGGCAATCAGTCCGGACGATGTCGCATCGTCCGACTGGGATCTTGAGAACGGTGAAAATTGCACCTGCACCTTGCCATCGGCCGTTTGAATTGTGCGTGCTGGTCGATAAGGCTTGCGCACGCCGAACTTGCTTCGCTTGGTGGTGCCTGGGCCATCTCCCCACAGATAATTGAACTCGGCTTGATAGAGCTGCGCCAGTTCCACGCTCTTCACAACAACGAGATTCTCTGCGTTGCCCCTGCTATTGGGTAAGCCAAAGTCACCAAAGAATCCGCTGTGCGTGAAATTGGCCGAGGTGCTCACGACAACCGCACCATCAATGACCAGGAACTTGTGGTGCATCAGCCCCGAGCCCTTGCTGCCATCGTTTGTATCGTCGATGACCGGGATATTCGCTTGCGTGAACAGCGTCGGCACATCGCGGGCTGCGCGTTCTTCGTCGGAAATTTCACCGTCACCGTTGATATCGACCAGGGTATTGATCTCCAACCAGAGTTCCTGCTGCTTGTCGCTCAAGGCAGCAACCTCGTCCGTCGAGAGATCAATCCAGTTGCGGTTGTTGCTGTTGTCAAGAACAACGCGAACCGCGACCCCTCGCTGCTTGGCCTCAACCAGCGCACGTGCGATATTCGGCAGCGTCATGCTCATCACCGCCACGTCGATGCTGCGCTTGGCATGACCAATCTGCTGAACGATCACGCGCTCAAGATCATCCCCATTGCGCACGATATTTCGGTAAGGCTCCGTGAATTGCGAGGATGTGCGCTGGTTGAAATAGGCCATCAACGATTTTTCAGTCGCCGGGTTGGACTGGGCCAATGTCGCCTGAATGGAGAAAATCAAGGCAAAAGTAAGCCCTGCCTTGGTTAACAAGGTTTTATTCATGTTTCTACAGTGATTGACTTTGATCAGCTAATAAACAAGCTGAATTGATGTCGGTTATTTAATTTATTTCTTTGACCGACAAGTATCTGCAAAATCTTATTGAATTTGCACAATCCGCCTGTTTCGCCAGGCAGCAGGTACAACGTGAAGCGCTTGACTGCGTTGCCTGGCCAGGCGGGCCCACTGGCATGGGCCTGCCTGAACATGAGAACTGGAGCGACTCACCGTGCGTGAGTCACGCCCTGCCTTAGGCCAGAAGGTCGTTCATCTGTTCGGTGACGATCCGAACAATCCTCGCTGGGGTACCTCAGCTTGTCTGCCCTTCCAGCGTGAACTTCGCGCCGTCGTCCTGGCCGAGCAGGCGCACCAGCGTGGGCATGGCTTCCTGCAACTGCGCCTTCAGCGTCCACGGCGGGTTGACGATGAACATGCCGCTGCCGTGCAGGCCCAGGCCGCCCTCGACCGGGTGCTTGACGGTGAGCGTGACGTGCAGCCAATCCGTCGGTCGTAACTGCTTCAGGCGTGCAGGAAATTGTGCGGCTTCACGCCGCTGCACGAGCGGATACCAGATCGCATACATGCCGGTGGCAAAGCGTTGCAGGCTGTCCTGCAGGGCTTGCACCGTGCGGGCGTAATCCTGCTTGTCTTCGAACGACGGATCGATCAGCACCAGCGCACGGCGCGGCGGCGGCGGCAGGATCGCCTTGATGCCGGCAAAGCCATCGCCGTCATACAGCATGACCTTGCGTCCGGCACCGCGGAAGTTGTTGGACAGCACCTTGATCTCGGTGCTGTGCAGCTCGAACAGGCGCAGGCGATCGGCGTCGCGCAGCATCTGCCACGCCAGCCACGGCGAGCCCGGGTAGCGCTTCAGTTCGCCATTCGGGTTCAGCTCGCGCACCTGATCGAGGTAGGCGTCGAGCAGGGGCGGCAGCGTTTCGCCGGCTTCGGCCGCGCGCCACAGGGGGCCGATGCCGGTATCGAACTCGGCCTTCTTCTGCGCCCATTCGTGGTCCAGCGCGTAGAGGCCCGCGCCGGCATGCGTGTCGATGTACCAGAACGGCTTGTCCTTCTGCGTGAGGTAATCGAGCATCTGCACAAGCACGGCGTGCTTGAGGACATCGGCATGATTGCCGGCGTGGAAGGCGTGACGGTAACTGAGCATCGGCGGGCCATGTGCGCCCGGAGCATCAGGCGCGGGCAAAGAAAACGGTAGGCGCGAATGCTACCACCGCGCGGGGTGCGTCCCCAGCGGCACGCTAGGCAGCGTCCAGCGCGGCGGCGTGTCGGAGAGCTGCCCCGCGTGACGCAGCGCCGTGAGCGTCCCAAAACCAGACGGCGTCGTTTCCAGGTAAGCGCCGATGTCTTCATAGCGCGGGTCGGGCGCATCAAAGCCGTAGGCCATGCGGCCGAAGCTGCGCAGCCATTGCGCCGTCTGCGCGAGCGACACTCGCACGTGCCAGCTGCCACCCTCGGTCATGCGACGCGCAAGCGCCGTCATGGCACCGGCGGCCATCAGGTAGCCCGCTGCGTGGTCCAGTGCCTGGGCGGGCAGCGGGCGCGGCTTGGCCTCGCCAGCGGCATTGGCTTCGGCCCAGTTGAAGCCGCTGGCGGTCTGCACCAGCGAATCGAAACCGCGCCGATTCGCCCACGGCCCGGCATGGCCGTACGCGCACAGGCTCAGGTAGACGATGCCCGGGCGCAGGGCGGCGGCTTGTGATGGGCTGAAGCCAAGTGCGGTCACACCGCCGGGGCGGTAGCCCTGCACGAAGATGTCGGCATCACGCAGCAGGGCGCGCAGTTGTTCGGCACCGGCCGGATCACGCAGATCGAGTTGCGCGGACCGCTTGCCGCGCCCCGTGTCAATCACCAGCGGCGGAATCGCGGGCAGGTGCGGCGCGGTGATGAGCAGCACATCCGCTCCGTGTGCAGCCAGCGTACGGCCGCTCACCGGGCCGGCAATCACGCGCGTGAGGTCCAGCACGCGCACGCCTGACAGCGGCCGGCCCTCGGCCTGCGCCGGCAATGGCTGGGCCGGTGCATCGCCAATGCGCTCGATCGTCATGAGCGGCTGGCTGGCCACGGCAATGCCTTGCGGGTGGCGATCCCATTCTTCAAACGCGCGCGCGGCGGTGACGACCATGCCGGCCTGCGCGGCGGCGTCCTCGAAGGCTTCGGCCTTCCATTGACTCAGCGCGGCGGCCACGGCATCGCGGTCGTACGCGCAGCCGAGCAGCTTGAGCACACCGTCACGGTGATGCGGGAAGTTGGTGTGCAGACGCACCCAGCGGCCATCGCCGCAGCGGTAGAGCCCGGCGATCTTGTCCCACGGCTCGGGCGGCAATTGGCCGGCGACGCGGAAGTAGCGCTCCGAGCGGAACTCCAGCGCCGCGTGCCGCATATCAACCGACACGGTTTGCTGGCGGCCGGTGCGTAGCGTATCGACCTGCGCGGCGGCCAGCGCGGCGGCGGCAATGGTGCTTTGCGCCAGCGTGCCCACGGCAAACGAGGAGGGCAGCGCCGGCTCGGTGCCCGCCAGCGTCACGCGCGAGAGCGCATCGTCAGGTTGACCGAGCACGGACCACAACTGGGCGAGCGCGTTGGCCGGGGTGATGGTCTGCACTTCAGCAACCGATGACGACATGGCAAGACTCCGCAGAGAAGGTGTGCCTGCATTACAGACCCGCGCTGTCGATAGCGTCAACATTGACTAGACTGATCAACCTCGATGGCCTTTCGCCTTCACGATCCATCCGCCCGATGACCACCTACCTCGACGCCGCTGAAGCCGCTGAACGCCTGCACATCTCGCGCCCGACGCTGTACGCCTATGTAAGCCGAGGGCTGCTGTCGGCGTACCCGTCGCCCGACGGACGCGGCAGCCGCTACCGTGAGGCCGACGTGGCCCGCTTGGCCGATCAGCGCGCCGGCGGCCGCCGCCCGCGCCAAGTGGTGCGCCATGCGCTGGACTGGGGCCTGCCGGTGATGGAATCGGCCATCACGCTCATCGACCACGGCCGGTTGTTCTATCGCGGTGCCCCCGCTGTGGAGCTGGCCGAGCACGCCGCGCTGGAGGCCATTGCCGCCCGGCTCTGGCAATGCGATGAGGCGGTGGCCTTCGACACGCCCGCGCCGGTCCTGCCCAAGAGCTGGTATGCCGCGCTGGCCTCGCTAGCCGAGGTCGATATCCGCCAGCGCTGCATGGCGTTGTGCACGCTCGCACTGCCGGCATTGGATGAAGCCGTGTGGCGGCAGGACAGCGAGCGCACCGCGCGCGATGCCGGTGCGCTGTTGCGCCTCGTGTTTGCCGCCATGCTGGGTCGCTCGCCGGATGCCGCACCGGTGCACCTGCAATGCCAGCAGGCGTGGGGCTTGGACGCGCACGCCGCCGAGGCCATCCGCGTGGCACTGGTGCTATGCGCCGATCACGAACTCAATGCGTCGAGCTTTGCGGCGCGCGTGGTTGCTTCCACGGGCGCGAGCCTGGGAGCCGCGGTCAGCGCAGGACTGGCTGCCCTCACCGGCGGCCGGCATGGCGGCACCACGGCGCGCGTGGAAGCGCTGCTGAGCGAGCTGGAAGGGGAGCGGTCGGTGGCAACAGCATTGCGCCGTCGGCTGGATCGCGGCGACACGCTGCCGGGTTTTGGGCATCCGCTGTATCGCAAGGCGGACCCACGTGCCGATGCCATCCTGGCACGGCTGCCGAAGGCCGGTGCGGCGCGCAAGCAGCTGCAAGCGGTGATCGATGCCGTGGCCGATCTAACCGGCGATGGACCGTCGGTGGATTTCGCGCTGGTGGCCACCCGGCGTGTGCTCGGTTTGCCCGAGGGTTCAGCCTTCGGCCTGTTTGCGGCGGGGCGCACAGCGGGCTGGGTTGCGCACGCGCTGGAGCAGCGCGCAGCAGGGCAATTGATCCGCCCGCGCGCCGCCTACGTGGGGCCGATGCCGGCCGCGCCAAAGGCATCGGCGGGCCGCATCATTCGCGTCAGATAACGAAGACGCTGGCTTACGCCTGCGGAATCTCGATCTTCACCTCAAGCACCTCCAGGTTGTCCTGGCGCTCGAGGTTGACCTTGATGTCGTCGTTGCCGATCTTCACGTACTTGGAAATCACAGCCACCAGCTCGCGCTGCAGCGCGGGCAGGTAATCGGCGGGGGCACCGCCACCGGTGCGTTCATGGGCGAGGATGATCTGCAGGCGCTCCTTGGCGACGCTTGCTGTTTTCTTCTTCTCGCCCAGCAGGAAAGACAGAATCGACATGGATGGTGTCCTCCTTATTTGCCGCCGCCGAACAGGCGCTGCAGAAAGCCGGGCTTGTTGTATTCGACATAGCGCAGTTCCTTCTCCTTGCCCAGGAAGCGGTCGATCACGTCGTGGTAGGCGTTGGCCACATCGGAGCCTTCCAGGTGGATGGCGGGCAGGCCCTGGTTGGATGCCTGCAGCACGGCTTCCGATTCCGGAATCACGCCGATCAGCTTGATGCGCAGGATTTCCTGGATGTCGGACAGCGACAGCATCTCGCCTTCCGACACGCGCTTCGGGTTGTAACGCGTGAGCAGCAGGTGTTCCTTGATTGGTTCCTTACCTTCCACCGCGCGGCGCGATTTGGATGACAGGATGCCCAGGATGCGGTCGGAGTCGCGCACGGAAGACACTTCCGGGTTGGTCACCACGATGGCCTCGTCGGCAAAGTACATCGCCATCAGCGCGCCCGATTCGATACCGGCCGGCGAATCGCAGACGATGTATTCGAAGCCCATCTCCTTGAGGCCTTCGATCACCTTCTCGACGCCTTCACGCGTGAGGGCGTCTTTGTCGCGCGTCTGCGAGGCGGGCAGGATGAACAGGTTCTCGCACTTCTTGTCCTTGATGAGGGCCTGGTTCAGGTTGGCCTCGCCGTGGATCACGTTGATCAGGTCATACACCACGCGGCGCTCGCAGCCCATGATGAGGTCGAGGTTGCGCAGGCCGACGTCGAAGTCGATGACGGCGGTCTTATGGCCGCGCAGCGCGAGGCCGGCGGAAAACGCCGCACTGGTGGTCGTCTTGCCGACGCCGCCCTTGCCGGAAGTGACAACGATGATCTTGGTCATGGCTCGTAGTTCAAAAAGTTAAATCGCTCGGCACGCACTCGGCGT
Organism: Ralstonia sp. UBA689; assembly: GCF_002298975.1. Taxonomy (GTDB): domain Bacteria; phylum Pseudomonadota; class Gammaproteobacteria; order Burkholderiales; family Burkholderiaceae; genus Ralstonia. Next base: position 28,013 of record NZ_DBMV01000026.1, on the reverse strand, counting down.
GTTACTTCATCCGCAACGGTTCGAGAACCAGCGTGTTGTCCGCGAGCCGGATCTGCGCAGGCTTGCTGGCAAAGGCTTCCGGCCACGGGGTTTCGCCGGTGCGGTAGATGCCGGCGATGGAAATCAGTTGGGGCTCCAGGCACGTGCAGAAGATGCGTGCATCCAGGTTGCCCTTGACGCCCGCCAGCGCGCGGCCGCGCAGCGAAGCGTAGACGTAGATATTGCCCTCGGCGATCACCTCGGCGCCGTCGCTCACCAGGTCGAGCACGACCAGGTCGCCGCGCGCATAGATGCGCTGGCCGGAACGCAGGGGGCGGTCGATGATCATGGTGCCAGGCTGCATGGCCACGGCTTCAACGGGAGGCGCTGAAGGGGCCGAAGGGGCAGTGGTGGTTGCAGGTGCCGGCGCCGGTGCGGCTTCGGCGGCAGGTTCCGACGCTTCCTTGTCGTCCTTCTCGCCACGCGGGCGACGGCCGTGGCTGTCGAGCAGCGGCAGGCCAAAAGCTTGCGCCCATTCGGCCTGCTCGGGGCTGGCGACCACGCCGATGGCACGGGCACGCAGCGTGGAGAGGGTCTCCACCAAACGGTCGATGGGCAGGCGTTCGTCCTCGGCCAATCGGCGCACGTCGATGGCGATCACGTCGTTGGAGAAAAACTCCGGCGTGTCGGCAAAGCGGCGCGTGAGTTCGGCGGCCAGGGCGTCCATGTCGGCGGTGCGCGGCGACAGCAGCAGGGCATCGACGGTGCCGCTGCGGATCTCGAACAGCGGCGCTTTCTTCTGGGACATAGAACGGCTACGCGGAAAAATGGGCTCATTCTAACGTTGTTGACGAAACGTCCCGGATTTTTTCGCCCCAACGATCCCCCATTCGGTGGAGACCTGCAGCCGGCGCGCGTCTTCAACCGTAAGGTTCACGCGGAATTGTCATCGGTCAGTCACGGCTTCGTCATGCTCCCTTCCGATACTCGCTGGCTCTGAGTTCCCCCGGCTCAGTCAGCAGTCCTTTCGCGTTGCGCAAACGATCTCGCACGCGTCACGTAGTTCGCAGTCCCGCTGTCTCGTAGTCCTGCAGTCCGCATACCAAAAAAGAACCTTCAGGGAGAAGTTCATGCGAGTCCGACCGTTGTACTCGGCGGCGTTGCCGCTTGCTGCATTCTTGTCACTGTCGCTGGCTGCCTGCGGCGGTGGCGACGATAGCCCTGCTGCCACCGGCAACGCCACGCCGGCCGCTGCGCCCACCGGCACCAAGGCCACGCTGGCCGTGCTGGAAACCACCGACTTGCACACCAACGTGCTGTCGTACGACTACTTCAAGCTCGCTGCCGACAACTCCTTTGGCTTCGAGCGCGTATCGACGCTCATCAGCCAGGCCCGCTCGCAGTTCCCGAACACGCTGCTGCTGGACAACGGCGACACCATCCAGGGCACCGCACTGTCGGACTACCAGGCCATGGTGAGCCCCGTCGCCTGCAACCAGACGCTGGCGATCTACAAGGTGATGAACGCGGCCAAGTACGACGGCGGCGGCATCGGCAACCACGAGTTCAACTACGGCCTGCCGTATCTGTCGCAGGTCACGGGCAACACCTTCAACGTGGGCGGCATGCCCGATCCTTCCGCACAGACCAAGTGCGCAGGCCCGAACTTCCCGCAGGTGCTGGCCAATGTGATGAGCGCGAAGACCAACGCGCCGCTGTTCCAGCCGTACACCATCATCACCAAGACGGTGACGGCCACGGCGCCGGACGGCAGCACCGTGAGCGCGCCGGTCAAGGTCGGCATCATCAGCTTTACGCCGCCCACCATCACTAGCTGGGACAAGCGCTGGCTCGACGGCAAGGTCTACACCGTCGGCATCAAGGAAACCGCCGCCAAGTACATCCCCGAGATGCGCGCGAAGGGCGCCGACCTGGTGGTCGCGATTTCGCACGGCGGGCTGGATAACTCGACGTACTCGCCGACGATGGAAAACGGCAGTTGGTGGCTCTCCACCGTGCCGGGCATCGATGCCATGCTGATCGGCCACTCGCACCAGCTCTTCCCGGATGCGAAGAGCACGGTCAGCCAGTTCAACCTGCCGGGTGTGGACAAGGTGGCCGGCACCGTGAACGGCGTGCCGACCGTGATGGCGAACTACTGGGGCAAGCACCTCGGTGTCATCAAGCTTGGCCTGACGTTCAACGGCACGAACTGGGCTGTCGACAAGACGCAGACCACGGTGGAAGCGCGCTCGATCCAGAACGCCGACAAGACCTATGTGGCCGCCGACCCGACCGTCTCCGCCGCGATTGCTGCGGAACACCAAGCGACAATCAACTATGTGAAGACGCCGGTGGGCAGCACCGACTTCCACATGAGCACGTACTTTGCCGACGTGGGCGACCCGGGCGCGATCGAGATCGTCAACCAGGCGCAGGCCGATTACGTGTCGGCGTACATCCAGGCAAACCTGCCGCAGTACGCATCGCTGCCGGTGCTGTCAGTGAGCGCACCTTTCAAGAGCGGCTTTGGTGGCGGGACAGATTTCACCGACGTGACGGCCGGCCCGCTGGCAATCAATAACGCAGCCGATCTGTACCTGTATCCGAACACGGTCTACGCGGTGAAGGTGGCGGGCTCCGACATCAAGAACTGGCTGGAGACAGCGGCCAAGCGCTTCAACACCATCGATCCGACCAAGGCGACGGTGCAGAAGCTGGTGAACACGTTCCCGGGCTACAACTTCGACATGTTCACCACGCCGGACCTGACCTACGAAATCGACGTCACACAACCGGTGGGCAGCCGCATCAAGAACCTCTTGTACAAGGGCGTGGCGCTCGACCCGGCGGCGCAGTTCATCGTGGCAACCAACAACTACCGTGCAAGCGGCGGCGGCAATTTCCCGGGCCTGGACGGCAGCAAGACGATCTATGCATCGCCGGATGCCAACCGCGACGTGCTCATCAGCTACATCAAGAAGATTGGCAGCGTGAAGCGTGCAACCAATGGCTCGCAGCGTAGCTGGCGCTTCACCAAGCTGGCGAGTTCGGTAGCGCTGGTGCAGTTCTCGTCGGCGCCCAACCACGTTGCCGATGCCACTGCTGCGGGCATCAACAACGTCACGCAAGTGGCGGCGGATGATGGCAGCGGCAAGGGCCTTGCGGTGTACCAGATCGACCTGACGCAGTAAGCAGGAGCCGACCATGCCATCTCTTCGTTCTGCATGGGCTACGGGGGGCGATGCCCCGGCCGCTGAATCGCCGCGCCAGTCCGTACCGATGCTGACGGTTGCCGCTGCCCTGGCCGTCGTCGTTGCCGTGGGCGGGTGGCTTTCGCATGCGCGGCAGGCGCCGAGCGTCGACGCCACGCAGTTGGAAGCGTGGCGTGCGATGGTGGTCCAGGCAATGGAGCCCGAAGCGCTGCGGCAACTGCGCCAATTGGCGCGCAGCGGTTCCGTTCCTGCGCAATCCGCACTGGGCGAAGCGCTGCTCGGCGCGCACGACGGCACGTTGCGTAACGAAGGGATGCGCTGGCTGGAAACGGCGGCACCGAGCGACGCGCGAGCAGAACTTTCGCTCGGCAAGGCGTTGCTGCTGGGCACTGGCGGAGTGGCGCGCGATTACCCGCGCGCGCTGCGACTACTGCGTCAATCGGCCGATAAGGGCGATGCCGCTGCTGCGTATTACCTCGGCCTCATGTACCGCAGCGGTTACGGCACCGCTGCCGATGCGACACAGGCCGCGCACTGGTTCGATCATGCTGCGGGCCACGGTATTCCGTCTGCGATGTTCATGCTTGCCAATGCGTACCGCGAGGGTGACGGCGTGCCCCGCGATGAGGCGCGCGCGCTGGCGCTATATCAAGACGCAGCCGAGCACGAACTGCCCGAAGCGGTACAGGCCCTGGCGATGGCGTATCAGAACGGTGAACTCGGGCTCAAGCGCAACGACGCGGCGTATCACCAACAGTGGATCGAAACCGCGCATGCGCTGAAGCATCCTGCGCTCGCGCCGTAAGTTTCGCCGCGCTTTTCTCCTTCCTGCGTTTGCTGCTCAACACGATCCTCGCCGGCATGGCGATGGATCGTGTTCGTCCTTTTTCACACGGCCCTGCGGTAATAACTAGGCACCATGTGCATCGTCCGACTTTGCAGAATCAGACCATTCCTAGCCACACGCTTTGCCGCACGTGTTTTTATTTGCCCGACGATAACGAGCGGAGCAAAAACATGCGCGTGTGGTGCGCAAGCCTAGTAGCAGGCCTGATGTTGATTGCGGCAAAGAGTGCATTTGCCATGTGCGAAACTAAGACCTATCACACACTGGTTCGACCCGGACCAATAGTGGTCCCGCGCGATTTACCTGTGGGTGCAGTCATTGCTGAGGTCGCATCGGACACCACGACGATCTTCAATTGCTGGCATGAACCCTGGATTTTCTCCGAGTCGGTGGGACTCTGGGCTCTCCGCTCCAACGGCTACGTGGGCGAGTTCAATCGCGTGAGCGTGTTCTCCACCAACATCGAGGGGATCGGCGTTGCAGTCGGCGCGACGCCGAGAGGCTCGAATGCGAACAATCGGTGTATCGATGAGATTTTGTGGGTGCGCTACAGAGACGATGAACCCGTTCTCTGCGAAAGGCCCTTCTCGTTAGAGGGCTCGTTTCTTGGGCCAATAGTGGCCAAAGCCTTCGTCCGCTTTTACAAGACGGCCGCGACCACCGGTACGGGCACGATTATAGAGAGGAAGGTGGGCGGCTACACGTATAGGGGCACAGGTCCTACAGGTTTTCGCTCGGATGCCGGGATCACCATCGCTTCTGTTGACGTCAGCTCGGTGTCTTGCACGCTTGGCAGCGCCGCAATTAACGTGAAGATGGGCGACGTGTCCACTGCTGCATTCCAAGGGCCAGGCACCTCGACTGCTTCCCGGACACAGGCTTTCAAGATTCCGCTGAACTGCGCAAAAGGTACGAGCATCAACGTGCGGCTGGATGGCACCGCACATGACGCCAACCAGGGCATGCTGAAATTGGACCAAGGCCCAGCCACTGCCGCTGGTGTGGCCATCCAGCTCCTCTACGACGACAAGCCGGTCAAAATCGGTGAGCGCTTCAACGGGGGCGTAGCCGATGCCGATGGGGAATATTCGATTCCTTTGAAGGCCCGCTACGTGCAAACCGCTGGCAGCGTCACGCCCGGCTTCGCCAACGGCAGCGCTACCTTTACGCTCACGTATCGGTAGTTCCGCCTTGTTGTTTCAGTAAAGCCCGCGGGTCCGGGCATGCAGGCGCACCAGACCCAGCAGCGCATCAATCTGCGGCGTCGGCACGCCCACATGCTGGCCGATCTCTCGCACCGACGCCACCAGTGCGTCGATCTCTAACGGCCCGCGCCCGGCCTCCGCATCCTGCAACATTGACGTCTTGAACGCGCCAAGCTGACGCGTGACGGCACTGCGCTCTTCGCCGCTCTGTTCGATCGGGCAGCCGATGCGTGCGCCGATCATCTTCGCTTCTTCCATCACCGCCAGGCAGAAAGCCGAGACCAGCGGATCATCGAGAATCCGATCACACGTCGCGCCCGTGAGCACCGACACTGGGTTCATCGTCATGTTGCCCCACAGTTTGAACCAGATGTCACGCTGGATAGCATCGCTGCGTTCAATCTGCAGGCCGGCGCGTTCGAATAACGCGCTGATTGCTTCCAGTCGCGATGACGATCCACCGGCCGGTTCACCGAGGATGAGCCGTTTGCCGAAGCCGTGACGCACGTGCCCCGGTGCAGACGTTGCACACGTCAGATGCACCACACAGCCGAGCACATTCTTGGTTGGAATTGCGTTGGCAATCTGGCCGTGCGGATCGACCGACTGCAGGCGGTGATTTTGCAGCGGGCCTGGTCGGTCAAAAAACCACCATGGCACACCGTTCATTGCCACCACCACAGAGGTGTTCGGGCCGATGAGCGGGACAATGCTTTGGGCGACGGCTTCCATGGCTGGTGCCTTGACGGCAACGATCACCACGTCCTGCGCGCCAAGTGCGTGCGCGTCATTGCCCGCATGCACAGGCACTGTGTGTGTGGTGTCGTTCTCGGTCAGGCGCAATCCGCTTGTTTGCAGTGCTTCAAGCGTGGCACCACGAGCCAATACGTTGATGGGTAGATCGGCCAGTGCGAGCTTCGCGCCAAGATAGCCGCCGACAGCGCCGGCGCCCACGATGCAGATGCGTGTCATCAGGTCAGACTCGAATCAGGAACGGTAGGAAAGGTCGATGCGGCCGACAGCACGGGGCAAGGCGGCGATTACATCTTCGTCCGCGCCAGCATCGGGAGAGAGCGAAAGCATCGTCATGACCTGTCTCCTGGTCGCAGCGCCGATCGGGTTGCCAACGCGTTAGTGATTCACATGTTAATTAAATCGCGCCGGACGTCAAACTGCGTAGCGTCTGCGCTGTCAGGGCAATTGGTTGCGCAAGACGACCAGCCATTGCATGACCGAGTTCGTGTACGGCTCCACCTGGTTCGCGTCGTTCAGCTCGATGATGCTCATCGAGGCAGACTGCTGCACATTGCCGCCAATTGCCTTGACCTCATGGCGGATCGGGTCAAGCTCGACGACGAGGTCGCAGTGCATGGGCGTCATGCCCGCATGGATCTCGGCCGGGTCGGACATGAAGCGATCGGCGCCGCGTGCGGTACAGATCAGGTCGCCGGGGCGCGGCACGGCCGGCGCACGCTCAAGCACGAAGGCGGGATGGCGAAGCAGGTGATCACGCACGTCGGTCACGTATTCGGCATGCGTAGCGCCGGTAAGGAACTGATCGTTGTGCAGACCCGCCTTGCGCATGATCCACGAGATGAACACGGCTGACCATGCCCAGGCCCCGGTGGTCAGTTGCTGGCAATTCGGTGTCTTGCCGACGATGCCCCAATAGCGCTTGGCCAGCATGCAGCCGCGTGCAGTGGCCTCGCCGCCGGTGCCGTCCGGGTAGCGCAGGCACGGCGCAGGGGCAGGTGTTGACGCAGTGATGGCTGGGTTGGGCAGCGGCGTGTCGGCGCCGGCTTCTTCATCGGACGGGGCGGGTGCCGGTTCATCGGCGGTCAGCCAGCGGCCCTGGGGCTGATCAGGAAAGCCTCCACCGGCCACGCAATACGTGTCGTCGCGACCCACGCGCACCACCTGACGCCCCCAGCGATCCCATTCTGTCAGGGCAATCTCGATCATCTTTTCGCGCGGCGTTGCGCCGGGGCGGGTCTGCACGACTTCGTTGTCGGGCAGCGGTTCGGCTTGCGGACGCGCGGGCGGCGTCGTACAGCCGGCAAACCAGAACACCGGTGCAGTCAGAACGATCGGAAGGGCAATGCGCAGAACGCGCTGGAGGGGGCGGGACATGGTTGGGGGAGGGGATGGCCTGACGAGGAGACAGGCCTTCCGACGTGGTACGCCAGCGCTGCGGGCTGGTCACGCATGCATGTGGCATGCCACGTCGTCGGCGCGCCCAGACGCACTGGTCACGCCAAGGTCGCCATCACCTTAGGCGTTGACGGCGTCCTTGAACTTTTGGCCGGCCTTGAACTTGACCGTCTTGGCAGCTTCGACCTTGATCTCTTCGCCGGTGCGCGGGTTACGGGCCATGCGCTCGGCGCGTTCACCTTGGCTGAAGGTACCAAAGCCGATCAGGCTGACCGCATCGCCCTTGCCAACGGATTCCATGATGGCTTGCAGCGTCACGTTCAGTGCCTGCTCGGCCTTGGCCTTGGTCAGACCGTCTACGCCGCTGGCGATGGCGTCGATCAGTTCAGTTTTCGTCATTGCTTGACTCCCTTCAAGAGTAGATAAAACACACATCAGAGCCTCCGGGGGATGGCTCCACGGGCGACATGATACCGGCATGCGCTTGACGCTGGCATGTGAGCTTTGTAACCGCACATGGCATGCAGGTTCCGCAAACCCGCATGGCGCTTGCTTTGCGAGGCGATCCAATCACATCGGAATCCATTCCGGCTGTTTTGGTTCGGCCTTGGTTGATGCGTTGTCGATAGGATCGACGCAGTCGAACGATGGGTTTACCTTTTTCTTTATGTATACAGATAGTAGTAGTAAATAATGCCCTTCCTTTTCTGTGGATAACTGGAAAAAGCGCTTTTTGTTCAAGCACTTGTTGCAAGCAAAACTGCTTGTACAGCGTGTGCCCCGACGTGGATGACTTGCTGGTTTTGCCGCTCTGTCCGTTGGCAGGGGTGTCACTTGTGCCCACGCCATCGACAGGGGAGCCACAGAGAGCCAACAGGCTTTGCTGGTAGTTATCCACAGCGGCAGGCTAGGTTATCCACATTCGCCCGATGGCAAGGCGGTGCGGCACGTGTTGAGGTGCCATGCTTTTGGTGTAGGCTCACGGCTTCGCTGATCGACGTTCCCTGTTTGACTTCCGACGCCCATGACACGCCTGTATCCTGACGCCAAACCCGTTCTGGCCGACCTGTCGCCCGCACCGGAGGCGCTGGCCAAATTGCGCCGCCGCGATCGCATCGAGGTGCGGGAGTCGGGCGTGCACGGACGCGGCGTGTATGCCGTCGCGCCGATTGCCAAGGGCAAGAAGATCATCGAGTACAAGGGGGAGCACATCTCGTGGAAGGAGGCGCTGCGCCGCCATCCGCATGACCCGACTGACCCTAACCACACGTTCTACTTCAGCCTGGAAGACGGCAGCGTGATCGACGCCAAGTACGGCGGCAATCGCGCGCGCTGGATCAACCACGCCTGCAAGCCGAACTGCGAGGCGCGCGAGCAAGACGGCCGTGTGTTCATCCACGCGCTGCGCGACATTGAACCCGGCGAAGAGTTGTTCTACGACTACGGCTTGGTGATCGAAGGCAAGCAGACTAAGGCGCTCAAGGAACAGTTCGCATGCCGTTGCGGCGCGAAGAAATGTCGTGGCACGATGTTGGCACCGCCCGAGAAGCAAAAGAAGAAGTGACGCCGTCTCAGGCGAGGCTGTCCGTCAGCGGCAGCCGCAACACGAAGCGCATCACGCGACTGCCGTCGCGCGCGACAGCATCGTCGATGGCGACGGTGCCACCGTGCAGGCGCACGATGTCGTGCACGATGGCCAGACCCAAGCCACTGCCCTGCGGTTGACCGGGCCGGTGGTCCGCATCGCCGCGGAAGAAGCGCTGGAAGACTTCGCTGCGGCGCTCAGGCGGAATGCCGGGGCCATTGTCCTCCACACTCACCACGCCCCACCAGCGCGAGGCTGCATCGGCCTCCATACCGGCGCGCAACGTGACGCGCCCGCCTGAGGGCACGTATTTGATGGCGTTATCGAGCAGGTTGTTGATGGCTTCGCGCAGCAGCACGGCGTTGGCCAGCACCGGCGCCTGCAATGAGCCTGGCGAGGTCGCCTCCTGCGGCCAGGCCTCGAAGCCGATATCCAGGCCATGTGCCAGAGCGCGTGGCACCCACTCCGCGCCAGTATCTAAGGCAAGCGATATGAGATCGACCCGCATAGGTGGCCCCAGTTGATCGAGCGTCATGCCCGGTTCGGCACGGGCCAGCGTCAGCAACTGGTTGGACAGGCGGATCGCCCGGTTGGCGCCCGCCTGCAGTTCCAGCAAGGCAGGGCGGGCGTCTTCCAATGTTGTTGCCTCCACTGCGCGATCGGCGTGCAGCTTCAGTGCGGTCAACGGGGTGCGCAACTGGTGCGCGGCATCGGCGATAAAGGTGCGCTGGGCTTCGAGCGCATCGCGCAAGCGGGCGAGCAACGCATTCATCGCGTTGATGAGCGGCTGCAGCTCGGCAGGCACGCGTTGTGCGGATTCGGCGGGCAAGGGCGTCACGGACTGTGCACTCTGCTTGTTGAGCGTGTCGGCCAGTGTCTGCAGCGGTTGCAGTTCTTCCTTGAGCACCAGCGACAGAATCAACCCGCCGATGGCCAGCAGCACGATCAGTGGAATCGATACGGAGAGCAAGACTTCCTTGGCCGCTGCATCGCGGTGGTCGAGCAGTTCGGCCACCTCCACGACGATGCCCTCTTCGGGTTGTACCGCATCGGGCGGGGTGAGGGGATTGGCGGCAGCGGCGGTCTGCGCCTGGGTCGGAGCCAGCGCCGGGCGTGTGACGTCGTCTTCAGGTTCGGGGGGAAGAGGCTGGCGCGGCGAGCGCGGCTTGGGCACATCTGCGCTCACGCCCGGCACCAGCAGGTGCACCGCGCGCACCTGCTTGCCGTCGACCCAGCTATAGAACACGCGTGCCTCGCCGATGCGCACCTGGCCTGAGCCGTAGCCGAGCAACGTGTCGCGGCCCGCCAGCGTACCGTTGGAGCCGGCGATGCGCCAGTAGATCCGGTCTTCGCCGCTGTGCTGCACGAGTGTCTGCGCGGACAGCGTAATGTCATACAGCTTGGCAGCACTGACGTGCGGACCGGCCAGTCGCATCTGCTCGGCCAGCGTATTGGCCACACCCACCAGCGCACGGTCGAACACCTGCGTGGTGTAGTGCGACGCCAGCCAGTACGACAGTGCACCGGTGCCCACTACCAGCCCGAACAGCGGCGTGGCCAGCGCGCGCAGCAGGTGCAGGCGCAGGCTGACGGCACCGTTGGCGGACGCTTCCGCCGCTGGCGCACCCGAGGCAGCGGGGCGGTGGCGCTTGAACATGTCGGGTGGGTTACGCCGTGGCGCCGCGCGCCTGCAGCAGATAACCGAAGCCGCGCACTGTGACGATTTCCGCCTCGGAGTGCTCGATCTTGCGGCGCACGCGGTGTACGTAGACTTCAATGGCCGTGTCGCCCACCACGTCGTGGCTGGCCTCGCCGATGGCGTGGCCGAAGCTGGCAAGGTGCTCCTGCAATTGCACCTTGCTCACCACGCGGCCTTGACGCAGCATCAGCAGCTCCAGCACGGCAAATTCGCGCGGCGATAACTCTAGTGGCGCCGCATCGACGAAGATACGCCGCTCGACCCCGCTCATGCGCAGCCGGCCGACCAGGATATCGGGGCGTGCAACGGGTTCGTCCGGCGCACCGCGCCTGCGCAGCAGCGCTTGCACGCGGGCCACCAGTTCGAGCATTTCGAATGGTTTGAGCAGGTAATCATCCGCGCCGGCATTCAGGCCGTTCACCTTGTCGAGCAGGCTATCGCGCGCGGTCAGGATCAACACCGGCGTGGCACGGTCACGCGCGCGGAACTGCGAGAGCAGCGTCATGCCGTCGATGCCCGGCAGACCCAGGTCCAGGATCACCAGATCGAACGTCTGCTTGGCAAGCTGTTCCGATGCAAACACGCCATCGTGCACGATATGCACACGGTGCCCGGCGTGCGTGAGCCCGGCATGGATGCCGCTGGCAATGGCGCGGTCGTCTTCAATCAGCAGGATGCGCATGGCGTGCGGCCCTTCAATCGGGATCAGGTAGGGGGAGGATGGGAAACGGGCAATCCGTACGGATGATGCAGCGCTACAATGCGCGGATGACCGATGCCCTGCTCACCATCACCGACCTGGAGGCCGCCATCAATTACTGGCGGGCCCTTTCGCCCTCCGAGGGTGAGGAATTGCGACTGTGTGCCGAGGCGTCGGCGTTGGCCAAGCCGTATGCGCTGATGATTGTACAAGGCGCCACCCGCATTGCCCCTGAGCAACTGGGCGACAAGGCGCGGGCGGCGTATGAGGCGTGGCGTTCAGCCGTAGGGAGCTGAGCGCCAGCGTCGGAGACGTTATTTAGCGCCGGTGCTCTTCGCGGCCTGCTCGATGAAGCGCGCGAGATCGGCGTCACGGTGCGTGAGGCCGTTTGCATCGTGCGTGGACAGCGTGATGTCCACGCGATTCCACACGTTGAACCACTCCGGGTGGTGATTCATCTGCTCGGCCTTGAGCGCCACACGCGTCATGAAGCCGAACGCGGCGTTGAAGTCAGCAAAGGTGAAGGTTTTGTGGATGGCGTCGCGGCCGCTCTGCAACTGCCAGCCGGGCAACTCGGCAAACAGGGCCTTGCGTTGGTCTTCGTTGAGGGTCGGCATCATGGTTTCGCGTGAATAGCTTGGATCGATGGGCGCAGTATAGCCAGCGCTCAGATATCTGCCGTGTCCGCCCAACCCTCGCGGTTGCCCACGTTGAGCACTGTGTCGCCATCCATCACATCGCCGGCGCCGAAGGTCGGCAGCGCGGCGAGTTCTTCGTAAAGCGATGTGAAGTCCGGGCGCGTGGCGTCAAACAACTGCTCGAAGCTGTCGATCGTGAAATAGGTTTTCTGGAAGGTGTCGATGCGGTAGCGCGTGCGCATGATGCGGCGCACATCAAAGCCGATGCGGTTCGGGCTGGCCGAATCCAGGGCGTACACCGATTCGCTCTTGCTCGACACAATGCCCGCGCCGTAGATGCGCAGACCGGCCGGCGTGCGGATCAGGCCGAACTCCACCGTGTACCAATATAGGCGCGCCAGCATGTCGAGCGCACCCAGACGCGCCGCCTTCAGGCCGCCCTGGCCGTAGGCCTGCATGTAGTCGGCAAAGATCGGGTTAATCAGCAGCGGAACGTGGCCGAAGATGTCGTGAAAGCAGTCCGGCTCCTGCAGGTAGTCGAGCTGGTCCGGGCGGCGCATCCACCAGCTTGCCGGGAAACGGCGATTGGCCAGGTGATCGAAGAACACTTCGTCCGGTACCAGGCCCGGCACGGCAACGATCTGCCAGCCAGTGGCGCGCATCAATGTTTCGTTGAGCTGGTCGAACGACGGCACGCGCTCGCGGCTCATGCCCAGCGTCGACAGGCCTTGCAGAAACTCATCGCACACGCGGCCCGGCAGCAGCGCTTCCTGGCGGTCGTACAGCGTGCGCCAGGTGGCATGGTCGGCGGCGGTGTAGCGGTGCACCGGTTGTTCCATTGTGAAGTCCGCGCGCAGCGTCTGGCCGTCCAGGCCTTCGGCAAATTGTTCGCGCAGTTTGTCAGTCAGGGTGCCGGTAAAGCCGGCCGGTGCGGGGGAGGGCGCCGCCGTGGTTGCAATGGCCATACGAAGTCTCGTTGAGATGCAATCGGAATGCGGCGAGTGTAGGGGCGAGGCCACGCGGATTGGCCGCAAAACCATCGCCCATTGCACGTTGTTTGCTGGTTTCGTGCAAAATTAACGGCATCAACGCAGGAGATGTGCATGATTTCCCTGGATACCTTCGATCTGGCTCTGTTGGCGGAGCTCCAGCGCGATGGTCGCGCGACCCATCAGCAGCTCTCGGAGCAGGTGCACCTGTCGGCCAGCCAGGTCGGGCGGCGCCTGGCCCGGCTGGAATCGGAGGGGGTGATCGAAGGGTATCGGGTGGTACTCTCGCCGACCGGGCTGGGGCTGGGCGTGACGGTGTTCGCCAGCGTCAAGCTTGCCCACCATGGCGACGCCATCGTCGAGCGCTTTCGCGAAGAGATCATGCTGCTCGACGCGGTGCAGGAGTGCTACTCGGTGGCCGGCGATGCCGACTATATGTTGCGCGTCGTGGTGCCCGACCTGCCGGCGCTGTCCGAATTTGTCATGCGCAAACTCATGCGCGTGCCGGGTGTGGACAACGTGCGTTCCAATATCGTGCTGACGGCGCTGAAGCGGGATGGCGCGTTACCGCTATCCCACCTTGGTGGGTAGGCGTTTGAGCGTTGGGCGCCTTGCGCCTGGGTGGCTGACGTGTCACGCTGCACACGTACTGGAAGGGGGAAGGCAACGATGGTTGAAGGACACACCACGCATCCGGCGCATGCGCCGGCTCATCGTGTGGGCGGCTACGGCATGCCGGCACGGGTTCGCGCGTGGTGGGTGGCCGCTGCGGTGGCAGGCGTCACCTACGGCGGCATGCTGACCATGGTGGCCGTGGACGTGCCGCCGGGCACGCCGCTGGCCGGGCGCATCGTCGCGCAGCCGCTGTGGAAGATGCTGATGGCGATGCTGCTGGCACGCGCCGCCACACTGCACGAGGTGCCGCGCGAGCGCCGCTGGCTGGTCGGCGCCATGCTGTTCTCCGCGCTGGGTGATCTATGGCTCGCGTTGCCGGCCTGGAAGTTCTCGTTCATCGCGGGCCTGGGCTGTTTCCTGCTGGCCCATCTCTGCTACCTGCGCGTGCTGGTGGGGTTGCGCGGAGCATCGTCGCCCATCCGGCTGATCGGGGTGGGGGTCATGATCGGCGTGGCCATCGGCATGCTGGTCTGGTATTGGCCAGGCCTGGGTGAGATGACGGGGCCGGTCATCGTTTACATGATCGTGCTGTCGTCGATGGTGTGCGCGGCCTTGCTGGCCCGCTTGCCGGGGCCCCTGACCGCCTGGGGGGCCATCGCCTTTGCCGTGTCTGACGCGATGATCGGCATCGGTGTCTTCGTCTTCCCGTTCACCGACCATGAACTGGCGATCTGGTGGAGCTACGCCGCCGCCCAGCTTCTCATCAGCGCCGGGTTGCTTACGCGCCGCGCGCCGCTACCGCCGCGCCGGGTCGTTCCGGCGTAAGCCCGTCTTCGTTGTCTTCTGCCGCAGGAGCCCCGATGTTGCAGACCCTCGACGCCGCCGCGACGGCGGCCCGACTGCCGTACGCCGCGCTGGCCGATGCTATCGCCCAGGTGCTGCGCGATGCGCGCGCCGGCCGGGCCCAGGCACCCGCGCGGCTGGTGATGCCGGTGCCCGGCCCGGGCAGCCTGTTGCTGATGCCGGCGGCCAATGCCGACATCGCCATCACCAAGATGATCACCGTGCATCCGCACAACCCGGCGCGCGGCCTGCCGGCTATCCATGGCGAGGTGGTGGTGATGGATGCTGCCACCGGCGTGCGGCGCCTGCTGCTCGATGGCCCCACCGTCACCGCGCACCGCACGGCGGCCGTGTCGTTGCTGGCCGCGCGCCTGCTGGCGCCGGAGCCGTCGGGCGATCTGTTGCTGATCGGTGCCGGGGCGCAGGCGAAGGCGCATCTGGAGGCTTTCCGCTTCGGACTCGGCACGCGGCGCGTGACCATCATTGCGCGCACGGCCGGCAGTGCGGAGGCGCTCGCCGCGCATGCGCGCAAGCTTGGGCTGGACGCCACCGCGCTGGCCGGAGGAGATGCGGCTGGCGTGGCGGAGGCCGCCCGCACGGTGCTGCCCCAGACACCGCTGGTTGTTACCGCCACGCCGTCGGCGCTGCCGGTGCTGCCTGATCTGGCCGAGCCGGGCCACCCTGCCGGCTATGCCTGGAGGCCGCAGCACTTCATTGCGGCGGTTGGGGCGTTCCGGCCCGACATGGCCGAGTTGCCCCCGCGCCTGTGCGTGCAGGCTGCAGCCGCCGACCGCCTCTATGCCGACACCCTGGTCGATCTGGAGGTTGAGGCCGGCGATCTGCTGCAGGCCGGTGTGCCGTGGTCGCGTGTGCGGCCGCTACAACAGTGCGTGGATGCGACGCCGGATGCGCTTATGAAGGCGGTGCCGGTCTTGCCCGTGGTGTTCAAGAGTGTCGGCAGCGCCTTGTGGGATCTGGCGGCGTGCGTGCTGGCGCTTTCACGGGACCAGTCTGTTTAAAAAACCGGCACCCGGCGAGAAAGCCCGTTGGAAGCCAGTTTTTCATGGTGCTTATAACAGGAAACCTCTAGAAAAAGGGTTCTAGCCAAGGCAATCACACGGGATAATGGCCGTCCCTCCGCCTGGGAGGAGACTTTGAACGCACCGGTATCGTTTGCGCCGGGGGCGTTTCTCACAGGAGCACAGATAGAGATGGCCTATAAAAAAGCACTGGCGGCCGCCGCCGGGATGATCCTCGCCACCGCCGCGCACGCACAGGCTGCCGGCAGCAACATCGTCAGCGCCGGCTGGTTCCGCGTCATGCCGAACAGCTCGAGCGACCCGCTGCTGGTCAAGAGCGTCGGCGGTATGCCCGTCAACCAATCGCAGTCGGGTACCGGCGCCAAGATCAAGGATGCCGATACCCTCGGCCTCGCCTTCACGCATTTCTTCACCGACAACTTTGCCGTGGAACTGGTGGGCGGCATCCCGCCGCGCCACAAGATCGAAGGCACGGGCTTGCTCTCGGGCTACGGTGAGATCGGTTCGGCCAAGCAATGGAGCCCGGCCGTGCTGGCCAAGTGGTACTTTCTGGATGCAGACAGCAAGTTCCGTCCGTACGTTGGTGCGGGCCTGAACTACACCTGGTTCTCCAACGCGAAGATCACGAACAGCGCCTTCCAGACGAAGCTGGCTGGGCCGGGCAGCACCAGCGACGTGTCGACTGACAGCTCGCTCAACCCGGTGCTGAACATCGGCGCGACCTACGCCATCACCAAGGACTGGTTTGTCGGCTTGTCGGTGTCTTACCTGCCGCTCAAGACGACCGCGACAATCGATTCCACGACGGCTACGGGTGTTCACGTCGTGAGCGAAGCGAAGATCAAGATCAATCCGGTCGTGACCTTCCTGAGCGTCGGCTACCGCTTCTAAGCCGGTTCGGCCAAACAGAAAGGCGTGCCACTGCGGCACGCCTTTTTTGTTGCCTGCAAGGTTCAGCTTGCAGAGATCGCCTTCACGCCCGCCTCCGTTTGCGGCCCCGGAAATCGCTGCAGCAGGCCCAGCAACAGCACGTCGATCATCAATTCCAGATGTGGGCCCGCGTCGATGCGCGGAATCCACGGATCGTCGCCCGTGGCGATGCGCAGCGAGGTCATGCCGTGCAAGCCTTCCCACAGCAGTTGCGTGATGAGGTGCAGGCCGTCTTCGTCGGCGTGGATAAAGCCTTCGGTGGCCAGCTCGGTGGCCATGCCGTAGACGAAGCAATACGGGTCTTTGTCTGGGTTGCCGTATTCGAGCGTTGAAGTCTCGACCGGAGCGGCCGGGCGCTGCTCCATGAACACCAGCGCGTATTGCACAGGGTGCTTGAGGCCGTAGCCGACGTAGGCGCGGGCCACCCGGCGCACGCGTTCAAGCGCGTTGTCGCCCTCGGCCGCCGCCTGCTGCATGAGCTTGTTGAGCTTGAGCAGGTCTTCGTCCATGGCCTGGGCGATCAGCGTGGCTTTGTCTCCAAACAGGGCGTAGACCACGGTGGTCGAGAACCCCGCTTCTTCCGCCACCTTGCGCATCGTCAGTTCACGCGCGCCACCGCGCAGCACGAGCTTGCGCACCACTTTGAGGATGTCCCGGCGCCGCTGGTCGAGCTCGCGCTGCTTGCGCTCGTGCAGGTTGCTGCTGCTGGCCATGTGTTTGAAGCCTGTCTCCCAATCGTGGGCCGATTTTAACCTGCCGATTGCGCCCGCAGGCCGGACAAGGGCGATCCGCCGTGTTTGAAACACATGCATCTCAGGGTGATCCCTGATTCAAGAACGTCGTTTTCTGAACAGAATTGCGTTACTAAAAAAAACAACGTTATTTCCACAGAGGAGAAGACCACCGTGAAGAGGACGACGCAGATTGCCTGCATGGCGCTGCCGCTGGTTGCGGGCAGCGCCTGGGCGCAGAGTTCGGTGCAGTTGTACGGGCTGGTGGATGCAGGCATCCGTTATGAGACGCATGGCGTGACGTATGGTGACGACGGCACGCCCATCGCCACCGGCTCCAAGCTCGGCATGACCAAGGGCGGCGGCATGACCGAGAGCTACTGGGGCATCAAGGGCCAGGAGCAGATCGGCAGTGGCCTCAAAGGGCTGTTCCAGTTGGAGAGCCACTTTGATCCGTCCAGCGGCCGGACATGGCCCAAGGGCGCTGCGGAGTTCTTCCAGATTGCGTATGTGGGCGTGGAATCGTCGTCGCTCGGGCAACTCACGCTGGGCCGCCAGTACAACGTGGTGATGGAGGGCGTCACCCTGGTCTACGGCTCCAACCTGTGGGCCGGCGGCGATCAGGATCAGTACGCCAACCTCTTCAAGCCCGAGCACACCATGATGGCGGGCAGCAAGACCAACAACATGGTCCACTACGGCGCGCAGTTGGGCGACGTGGTGGTGCTGGCGCAGTACGCGCTGGGTGAACGGGCCGGTGCGGCCAGCCAGGGCAGCCAGTTCGGGGCATCGGTGGCGTACATACCGGAGGCGGGGCCGGCCAAGTTGGGCGCATCGTTCCTGCGTACCAAGGACGATTTCACCAACGCCACCTTCAACGTCTACACCGCCGGCGGGCAACTGGCGTTCGGTGGCCTGACCATCAACGCCGGGTATATCGAGAACCGGCGCAGCAACAGCTTTACCTCGTTCGCTGCCGGGCCGTTCAGCCCGACCGACCTGGCGGGGCTGGGCATCATCTCCGCCGATCAGACGGTCGACCCGACGCTGCCCGGCGGTTTCAGCAAGCGGCGCATGACCTTCGGCGGCGTGAGCTATCGCATCTCGCCGGCCGTGACGGTGGCGGCCAATGCGTGGTTCACGCGCCAGTCGGGCTACACGCAGGACTTCGATGGCTCGGCCAACCAATACCAACTGGTGGCCGGCTACTTCCTCTCCAAACGCACGATGCTTTACGCCGAGGTCGACTACGCGCATTACAAGGGCGGCCTGGTCGGCGCGCAACTCGTCGGGCTGAATGCGCAGAGCCCCACGATCGCGAGTTCGCAGATCGGCACCATGATCGGCATGCGGCATACGTTCTGATGACACGACACACGCTTTCTCTCTGGATTGCCGCGCTTGCCCTGGCGGGTTGCGGCAGCAGTGCGCCGCCCACGCCGGATGCGGCCTCGCTGCAGCGCGCGGAGACGCTGCGGCCCGCCAGCGCCGCGCTCGCCGCGCAATACGAACGCTCGTGCATGGCGTGCCATGCGGCGGCCGGCAGCGGCGCGCCTCTCACCGGATCGACGACACAGTGGCAGCCACGCCTGGCGCAGGGCATGGACACGCTGGTGCGGCACGCCACAGAGGGTTTCAACGCCATGCCCGCCAAAGGGCTGTGCAGCGACTGCACGCAGGCCGATCTGCGGGCGCTCATCGGTTTCATGATTTACGGCAAGGACCACGCTCATGCCTCAACTGACTGAAGAAGTGCCTCCGGTGTCGAGGCAACAGCGGCGCGCCGCGCTCAAAGCCGGGGCGGGCGCCATCGCCGCCCTGGCGCTGGCAGGACGCGGCTCGATTGCGCAGGCGGTGGAGAGCGTCGCCGCACCGGCAAACGCCCCGACCGATACCGCACCGCCGGCCGCCCCCGCCGCAGATGCAGGCCGCCAAGCCTGGCAGAACTGGTCCGGCATCCACACGTGCCGGCCGACTGCCATCGCCACACCGGCAGATGAGACCGAACTGGCGACGGTGTTGCGCGGTACGGCGCCCGGCGTGCGTTGCGTGGGCTCCGGGCATTCCTTCACGGCGCTTGTGCCAACCGATACGACGCTGGTGTCCCTCGACCGCATGTCGGGCATCGTGTCGGCGGACAAGGCCACCGGCACCGTCACGCTGCAGGCAGGCACGCGCCTGGCACTGCTCTCGCGTTTGCTCGACGCGCAAGGGCTGGCCATGCGCAACCTGCCCGACATCGACGTGCAGTCGTTCGCTGGGGCCATCGCCACTGGCACGCACGGCACCGGGCAGAACCTGCCGGCGCTGCATGCGGATGTGATCGGCCTGCGGCTGATGACGCCCGATGGCAACGTGCTCGACTGCAGCGAGCGCGACAACCCCGACCTGCTGGCCGCCGCGCGCGTGTCGCTGGGCGCGCTGGGTGTGGTCACGCAGATCACGCTGCGCACGGTGCCCGCCTACAACCTGCATCGGCGCGTGTTCCTCAAACCGGTCGAGGCGATGCTGGAAGAAGCGCCTGCGCTGGCCGAGCAGCATCGCAACTTCGAGTTCTACTACCTGCCGTTCACCGGCTATGCCGCCGGCATCGTGCACGACGTCTATGAAGGTGACGACGTGCTGACGCCGCAGCCCGCCGACGAGGCCATGCTGCGCGACCTGCGGCGCCTGCGTGACTGGCTCGGCCACTTCCCAAAGCTGCGGCGCTGGACTGCACAACGCTTCATCGATGCCGACCAGACCGAGGAAGCCAAGAACCGCTCGTGGAAACTCCTGTCGACGCAGCGCCCGACCCGCTTCAATGAAACCGAATGCCACGTGCCGCGCAATGTCGGCATCGATTGCGTGCGCGAGGTGATCGCCGCGCTGGAGAAGCGCGACGACGTGTACTTCCCCCTCGAATTCCGTTTCGTGAAGGCCGATGACGCCTGGCTGAGCCCATTCCACCAACGCGACAGTTGCTCGATCGCCGTGCATGCCGCCCAGGGCGAGCCCTACGACTACCTGTTGTCGGAAATCGGCCCGATCTATCGCAAGTACGAGGGCCGCCCGCACTGGGGCAAGCTGCACGATGTCGGCCCTGAACAGCTTGCGGCGCTGTATCCGCGTTGGAGCGATTTCCTTGCCTTGCGTGGCCAGCTCGACCCGGAAGGCAAGATGCTCAATCCGTATCTGCGCACACTGTTCGGAGTGGACCATGGCTAACCGGCGGCGGTTTCTCCTGGCAGCGGGTGTGGCCGCAGTCGGCGGCGCGATGGCGCTGCGGCCGGGCGATCACGGCGGGCCGCATGCGCCGTACTTCGCGGGGTTGTCGACAGCGCTGGCGCGAGCCGGAATCGGCGTGCCGGTGATGGTGATCGACCGCACCCGCATGCTCGCCAACGCGGCGCAGGTCGTGCGCAACATCGGCGGAAAGATGGCGCTGCGGCTGGTGGCCAAGTCGCTGGCGTCGCTGCCGCTGCTCGATGAGCTGATGCAGCTCACGCAGACGCGCCGGCTGATGGTGTTCAACCTGCCGTATCTGCAACTGCTGGCCGAGCAGCGCGCCGACACCGATCTGTTGCTCGGCAAGCCGATGCCCGCACGTGCCGCGCAGGCGTTCTATGCGCAGTTCAAGGGCGGGGCCTTTGACCCGGCGCGGCAACTGCAAT
The DNA here is from genome assembly GCF_002298975.1 of Ralstonia sp. UBA689. GTDB lineage: Bacteria > Pseudomonadota > Gammaproteobacteria > Burkholderiales > Burkholderiaceae > Ralstonia. The sequence goes on along the minus strand of NZ_DBMV01000026.1, from coordinate 7,193 downwards.
GGCTGGTCGATACGCCCGAGCGTCTGGCCGAGTACCGCGAGCTGGCACGCGCCGGGCACCATCCGGTGCGCGTGAACATCGAGATCGACGTCGGCCTGCATCGCGGCGGCGTGCGCGAAGACCGCGTCATGGCCGACATGCTCAACATGATCGCCGCGGAGCCGCTGCTGGTGTTCGGCGGGTTGATGGGCTACGACCCGCATCTGGTGAAGATTCCTGATTTGCCAGGCGCGCGCGCAGGGGCCGAGCGCGATGCAAAGGCGATCTACACGCGCTTTCGCGACATGGCGCTGCGCACGCTCAAGCCGGCCGCGCCCGAAGCACTGGTCTTCAACGCTGCGGGCTCGCCCACGTATCGCATGCATGACGGCAGCGGGGCGGCCAACGAAGTGTCGGTCGGCTCGGCGATGGTTAAGCCGAGCGATTTCGATACGCCCTTGCTGGACGACCTGCAGCCCGCCGCCTTCATCGCCACGCCGGTGCTGAAGTCCGGCAGCTTCTTGCTGCCCGACGGCGCGGAGGCCATCGGCCGACTTGCCACTGCGTGGGACGTCAACCAGCGCCACGGTTATTTCATCTATGGCGGCAACTGGCTGGCCGATCCGGTGTCGCCGCTGGGGCTGTCGGCCAGCGGGCTGTACGGCAACTCGTCCAATCAGCAGGTGCTGGTGGGTTCCGGCGCGCAGGGCCTGCGGCCGGACGACTTTGTTTTCTTGCGCCCGCGCCAGAGCGAAGCGGTGCTGCAGCAATTCGGCGAGCTCATCGTCGTGGAGGAGGGCAACACACTGCACCGCTGGCCGGTGATGCCCGCGATGCCCTAACCCGAGTCGGAGGCCATCATGATCGATCGCAGGACATGGAAGCATGGGGCGGCGCTGTCGGCCGCGTTGCTGGTGTTGAGCGCATGTGGTGATGATGGCGGGGGCGCGGCTCCGGCCGTGGCGGCCACGCGTTCGGTGCAGGGCGTGGCCCAGGCGGCTTCGGCTTCGGCCTACAACATCGGCACGGGCATCAGCGACATTACGGGCGAGGCCGCCGAGGCCGGGATGTTCGGCTATGCGAAGCTGGATCAGCAGACCAGCGGCATCCACCAGCGCCAGCGGGCCCGCGCGTTCGTCATTGAAGATCCGGCCAGCGGGCGGCGCGTGGCGATTGCCGTCACCGACACGGGGGCCGTCACGCAGGGCGTGCAGCAGGCGGTGCTGGCGCGGCTGAAGGCGCGGTACGGAGCGCTGTACACCGATGCCAACGTCCTGCTTACGGCCACGCACACACATGCGGGGCCGGGCGGTTTCTCGCACTACGCGCTGTACAACCTGAACAGCTACGGCTATCTGCCCCAGACCTTTGCCGCCATCGTCGACGGCATCGTCGAGGCCATCGCACAGGCGCACGACGACCTGCAGCCAGGCGAGATCGGCTTCAACCAGGGCGAGCTGCATGACGCCAGCCGCAACCGGTCTGCGCCGGCGTTCCGTGCGAATCCGGCAGCGGACCGGGCCGCGTTTCCCGAAGAGATCGATCCGCTGGTGACGCAACTGACCTTCCGCCGCGCAGGTCAGGCGGTGGGCGTGCTGAACCTGTTTGCCACGCACGGCACCAGTATGACCAACACCAACACGCTCATCAGCGGAGACAACAAGGGCTATGCGGCCTATCACTTCGAGCACGATGCGATGGGCGTGCGGTACCTGGAGGGCAAGGGGTTCGTGGCCGTGTTCGCGCAAACCAACGCGGGCGACATGACGCCCAACCTGAATCTCAAGCCGGGCAGCGGGCCGACCGAGAATGAGTTCGACAACACGCGCATCATCGGCGAGCGCCAGTTCGGCGTGGCACGCGCGCTGCTCGACGCGCCGTCGAGTCTGCTGGCGGGCGGGCTGGATGTTCGGCAGCGCTATGTCGAGATGGGCAACGTGACCGTGGAGCCCGCTTATACCGGCGACGGCCAGCGGCACACCACCTGCGCCGCGGCGATCGGCACGACGATGGCGGCCGGCAGCACGGAAGACGGCCCCGGCCCGGGTGTGGCGCAAGAGGGGCAGAGCAACCCGTTTCTGGCGGCGCTCGGCGGCCTCGTGTTCCCCATACCCGATGACCTGCGCACGTGTCAGGCGCCCAAGGAACTGTTCGTGCCCACCGGTGTGATGCGGCCGGTCCCCTGGACACCGCCCGTGCTGCCGGTGCAGTTGGTGCGCATCGGCCCGTTGTATCTGGCTGCGGTGCCTGCAGAGTTGACCATCATGTCCGGCTATCGCATCCGTCGTCAGCTTGCCCGCACGCTCGGTACCGATATCCACAACGTGCTCGCCGTCGGCTACGCGAACGCCTATTCGCAATACGTGACCACGCCGGAGGAATATGACGTGCAGGACTATGAGGGCGGCAGCACGCTGTTCGGCAAATGGACGCAGCCGGCCTACATGCAGGCGCTGGACCGGCTGGCGCAGGACATGGCGCAGGGTCGCCCGACACTGAACACGCTCACACCCGCAGACCTGAGCCGGCAGCAGATGACCTTCCAGACGGGCGTGGTGATGGACGCACCGCCACCGTTCCGCCAGTTCGGCGACGTGAAGACCGACGCAGCCGCCCGCTACACGTCAGGCCAGACTGTGACGGTGGTGTTCGTGACCGGCCACCCCAAGAACAACCTGCACCGCAACGACACCTTCGTGAAGGTGCAGCGTCTGGTGGATGGTGCATGGAAGACGGTGGCGGTGGACGGCGACTGGTCGACGCAATACCGCTGGAAGCGCGACTTCGGGGCCGAGTCCGATGCGCAGATTAGCTGGGCGATTCCGCCCGGCACGCCGGCCGGCACGTACCGCATCGTGCATCAGGGCGATGCGAAGAACCTGCTGGGCGCCATCACACCCTTTACGGGCGCATCACGGTCGTTCGAGGTGAACTGAGGAAAAGGGAGAAGGGCAGGGAGGGCAGGGCGGCGCGGCGGCCGCCCGCCTTGCATATATCTTTAGGCGACAGCCTTGACCGGATAGCCGGCCTGCTCGATGGCCGCCTTGACGGCATCGGTGCTGGCGCCGCTGCTGACGGCCACGGTCTGCTTGGACAAATCCACCTGCACGCTGGCGGCGGCATCGACCTGCTGCACGGCGCGGGTGACTGCGGCAACACAATGACCGCAGCTCATACCTTCAACGGAAAACGTCGTCATGGTTCGGGCTCCTGAAAAGAAGGGAAAAGGACACACGGCAGCAGTATGAACCTTCCCATCATGGGAAGCGCAAGCGTAAGATGAAGGCTTGACCTTGCCAAGATGGGAAGGTCTAGGCTGATGCCATCTTCCTCAAAACGGACGCTTTCATGACTGCCGCCAGCCTTGCCGACGCCGACATCGCCCCCGCCTCACTTGACCTCGATATCAGCGGGATGACCTGCGCCGCCTGCGCGGGCCGGGTCGAACGCGCCCTGCGCGCCGTGCCGGGCGTGACCGAGGCGAGCGTGAACCTCGCCACCGAGCGCGCCCGCGTGCACGGCGGCGCAAGCGCGGATGCGCTGGTCGCAGCGATCACGGCCGCCGGCTACGAAGCCCAAGTCGCTTCAGATGAGACCGCCCCCGCCGCCGCGGCCGAACCCGATTTCTGGGATGGCGCCGGCCCCGTGTGGATTGCCGCCGCACTGTCGGTGCCGCTGGTGCTGCCGATGGTGGCCGCCTGGCTCGGCATCGGCTGGATGCTGCCCGCCTGGGTGCAATGGCTGCTGGCGACGCCGGTGCAGTTCGTGATCGGCGCGCGTTTCTACAAGGCCGGCTGGAAGGCGCTGCGTGCGGGGGCCGGCAACATGGATTTGCTGGTCGCGCTCGGCACATCGGCGGCGTACGGTTTGTCGCTGTGGCTGTGGTGGCGCGCGGGCGGTGATGAGATGCCGCATCTCTATTTCGAGAGCGCCGCCGTGGTCATCACGCTGGTGCGCCTGGGCAAGTGGCTGGAGGTGCGTGCCAAGCGCCAGAGCGCGCAGGCCATCCGCGCATTGCAGGCGCTGCGCCCCGATACCGCCCGCGTGCGCGGCGCCGATGGCACGTTGCGCGATGTGGCCGTCGCCCGGGTGCGGGTGGGCGACGTGGTGTCGGTGCGCGCAGGCGAGCGCATTCCCGTCGACGCGGTCGTGCTGGAAGGCGCCAGCCACGTCGATGAATCCATGCTGACCGGCGAAAGCCTGCCCGTGCCCAAGCACGAAGGCGATCGCGTGACCGCCGGCGCCATCGCCACGGATGGCGTGCTGCTGGTGCGCACCATGGCCATCGGCGCAGACACGATGCTCTCGCGCATCATCCGCCTGGTTGAAGACGCGCAGGCCGCCAAGCCGCCGATTCAGCAACTGGTCGATCGTGTGAGCGCGATCTTCGTGCCGGCCGTGCTGGTGGCGGCGTTGCTCACGCTGGCCGGCTGGGCGATTGCCGGAGCGGGGTGGGAAACCGCCATCGTCAACGCGGTGGCCGTGCTGGTGATCGCCTGCCCTTGCGCGCTGGGGCTCGCCACGCCGTCGGCCATCATGGCAGGCACCGGTGCCGGGGCGCGGCGCGGCATCCTGATTGCCGACGCGCAGGCGCTGGAGCGCGCGCAGCAGGTGGATTTCGTCGTGTTCGACAAGACGGGCACGCTCACTATCGGGCAGCCGCGTGTGACGGCCGTGGAAGCCGCGCCCGGTGTTGACGCCGATGTGCTACTCGATCAGCTTGCCGCGCTGCAGGCTGAGAACACGCACCCGCTGGCACATGCCACGCGTGAGTACGTTGTCGAGCAGGGCCGCACCATCACGCCTGCGCAAATGCCCGAAGTGTTGGCCGGCCGCGGCACGCGTGGCATCGTGAAGGGGGCATCGCTGCAACTCGGCAATGCGCGCTGGATGGATGAGCTGGGGCTCGACCGCAGCGCATTGCAGGCGCGTGCGGTGGCATTGGAAGCGCAGGGCAACACCGTCTCGTGGCTTGCCCAGAGCGGCGAGGGCGGCGTGCAATTGCGCGGCCTGATCGCTTTTGGCGATGCGCTCAAGCCCGGCGCCAAGGAGGCGGTGGCCGAACTGCGCCGTCGCGGTGTGCGCACTGCGCTCGTCACCGGCGACAACGCAGGCGCAGCACGCAGCGTGGCCGAGGCACTCGGCATCGACGAAGTGGCCGCACAGGTGTTGCCGCAAGACAAGGCCGCGCGCGTGACAGCCTGGCAGCAGGGTGGCCGCGTGGTGGCGATGGTCGGCGACGGCATCAACGATGCCCCTGCATTGGCCGCCGCCGATGTCGGCATCGCCATGGCCACCGGCACGGACGTCGCGATGCAGGCGGCCGGCATCACGCTCATGCGCGGGGAACCTCGCCTCGTGAGCGACGCGCTGGACCTCTCGCGCCGCACCGTCGCCAAGATCCGTCAGAACCTTTTCTGGGCCTTCATTTACAACGTGGTGGGCATTCCGCTGGCGGCCTTCGGGTTGCTCAACCCCACCTTTGCCGGCGCGGCGATGGCGTTCTCCAGCGTGAGCGTCGTCACCAATGCGCTAATGCTGCGCCGCTGGCAAGCCACTGGAGACCGGGCATGACCCGCACCGGCGTCAACGAGACCCAAGGCCCCGTCAACATTGGCGAGGCTGCGAAGGCCAGCGGCGTGTCCGCCAAGATGATCCGCTACTACGAGAGCATTGGCCTGCTGCCACCCAGCCCGCGCACCGAGGGCAACTACCGCATGTACGACGCGCGGGCGCTGCACGTGCTGCGCTTTATCCACAGGTCGCGCTCGCTGGGGTTCGCGCTGGAGGAGATCCGCACGCTGCTCTCGCTGTGGCACGACCGCGAGCGCGCCAGCGCCGACGTGAAGGCCGTCACGCTGCGCCACGTGGCCGACCTCGACGCGCGCATCCGCGAGCTGCAAGGCATGCGCGACACGCTGATGACGCTGGCCAACGCGTGCCACGGCGACGACCGGCCCGATTGCCCGATCCTCGAAGGCGTGGCCGGCGAGACCGAAGGCAAGGGCGCCTGCTGCCACTGAGAGAACCCTCCATTGCCTTCCCTTGCGGCAAGGGGCGTCTATGCCACAATCTGGCAACCCAACGAGGAGACGCCCATGACGCAAGCCCCGGCCCAGGCTACGGCCCTTCAAGCGCAGGAAACCCGCCAGCGCATGAAGGACAGCACCGAACTGCTGGTTCGCACGTGGCTGCCCGCGCCCGAGGCTGGCGCACCGCGCGGCACCGTCATCCTCGTGCACGGCATGGCCGAGCACAGCGGGCGCTACCCGCATGTGGCCAAGGTGCTCACCGACCTGGGCCTGCGCGTGCGGGCATTCGACCTGCGCGGCCACGGCAAGAGCGGCGGCCCGCGCATGGCGCTCGATGCGCAAGACAATTACCTCACCGACCTTGCTGAAATCGTCGATGCTGCCGTCGCGGAATGGCATGAGATGCCCTTCGTGCTCGGGCACAGCATGGGCGGGCTGATCGTTGCGCGCTTCACGACCGCGCGTATCCGGCCGGTGCGCGGCGTGCTGCTGTCATCGCCCGCGCTGCGCGTGAAGCTGCCCCCCGGAACGGGCATCGTGCGGGGTATTCTCTCCGCCATCGCGCCTCGGCTGCCGGTGCCCAATCCGGTGGACCCGACCAAGCTGTCGCACGATCCGAGCATCGCTCCCGCCTATCGGGCGGACCCGCTGGTGCAGAGCACGATCAGTGCTTCCCTGCTGGAATTCATGCTCAATGCGATCACCCAGACGCAGCAGGATGCGCCGCGTCTGGAGGCGCCGATGCTGCTGATGGCGGGTGGGTCGGATTCGATTGTGGATCCATCTGGCAGTCGGGATTTTTATGCGAATGCGCCGGAAGATTTGCGCACGCTCGCCTGGTTCGACAGCGGCTATCACGAGATATTCAATGAGGCCGAGCCGTTGCGCAGTGAGGTGTTTGGGAAGATGACGGCGTGGTTGGCTGCTCGAATTGGTGTTTAAGAGCAGGCCGCTCAGTTGCGTCCGGAGTCGAGGCAAATGAGCGGCACAATGAGTTGCTGTTTTCTATCAAAGATTTCTCACTAAATCGTCCTGCTTGCATACCTTCGTCGTAAGTCTCGTGATGCGACTATATGCGTAGAACGGGGTCTGCGGTAGCGATGGTATGGATGAGTTGTCAAGGGTTGCGACTTCGTAGGTAGTCGGCCCTGAACAATTCTCCCAGTCCTTGCAGGGCAAGGC
>NZ_DBMV01000002.1 GCF_002298975.1 Ralstonia sp. UBA689 | reverse complement strand
CTTAACTGAACGGCATTACGCCTTGCGCGGGCTTTTTTGTGCCTGCCGCGGCATCGTTCGGCCGCGGCATATCGCTTGCTAGCCTATCGTTGATGTGCGCAGAGCGACGTCGCTACGCCGCATCGCTCTGACACGCCCGTGACGAAGCGAACGGAGGTTGCAATGCGAAGGGATCGAATGAGGCTGGCCCACTGGGTGGTTGCTGTGCTGACCATCGGTGGCTCAACGGCCATGGCCGCCGACAATTGGGTCAGGCTGGCGCCGCTGGCCAACAACGCCGGCACGCTCTACATGGACAAGGACTCCATCGAGCGCAACAACGACGGCACCGTGCGTGCCACCTCGCGCGATGCCTATGACGCGCCGCGCAAGCTCTCCGACGGCAAGGCGTACCAATACGACTCGCGCACCTCCCTGTATGACTGCAAGAGCGGCCGCATCCAGCCCGTCAGCGCGCTGATCCAGGACAGCCAGCATGGCACCGTGCTCGACAGGAGAATCGACAGCCCCGGCTGGGAGGCCGCCTTGCCGAACTCGGAGGGCGAGGCGGTTCTGCACGCGGTTTGCCAGAAGTAGGGCGCGTCGCGCGATCCTGCTATTGCACGGCCGCGGCCGCGGCCGGGGCAAGGTCCACGCGCAGCGTGCCGTCCGCATCCATGCGCGTGAGGCCGCGCGCGGCAGCCTCGCGGTAGTGATACAGGTCGAAGCGCAACGGCCCGCGTGTCGACGAATCGATGACGAGCACGCGGCTGTTGGTCACCAGCACGTTGTACATCTTCAGGTCGCCGGATTGGATCCAGATGCGGCTGGTAGCGTCGGTCGGGGCGGGCGCGCATATCGACCGCGCCGGGCCGAAGCCGAGCACCAGCCCTTCGGGCGTCACGCGCGCGGTCTGCATCTGGCCGATCAGCCGCGGCGGCGGAAACACAGTGGTCTGATCCAGCACCATGGCATTGCCCTCCAGCTTGGCGCCGCCGCGATCGAGCGGCGCGAGCTGCGACAGCTCCAGCCCCATCCCCTTGAGCAGCGCCAGCGTCTGGATGCCCATCACACGTGCCTCGTCCGGTGTGTAGACGAGGTAGCGTGACTCCTTGAGCTCAAGCGTGCCGCGCATGCCGAACGGCATCCACACGCCCGGAAAGTGGTCACGCAGCTTGAGCCCGCCCGACACGTCGAGCACACCATCGCCCGGCGTGAGCGACAGCGCATTGAGCGAGCGCGGCGCATAGTCCAGCAGGTACGTGTTGAACAAGGCATCGAGCGAGGCCTTGGGCACCGTCACCTCGCCGCCGAGGATGCGAATGTCGAACTGGCTGGGGTCATCCATGTCGACGGGCTGGCCGGGCGTGCGCGGCACGAGTTGCGCGGTGAGCTGGTGGACATGAAAGCCGATGTCGCCGGTGATGCGGAAATCGACGTCGCGCATCTGCACGACGGGTGGCGCGGTGCCGGAGTCCCGCACAGCGGCGACATCGCTGGCGTTGGCGGCGCCGGAGGAAGGGGCGCAGCGGTGCGTCCACTGCTGGCGCGCGGCGTTCAGGTCTTTGCGCTGGGCGCTGGACATGGGGGCAATCGGCGGTTGAGCGGCGCGGCACAACGTGCTGGCCAGCAGACCGGCAAGCCCCAGCGCGATCAGCGCCAGGCGCAGCGTGAGGGCCGCGAGGCCGAAGGCGGGGGCGATCATTGCGCGGTCCTCTTGGCGAGTTGCACAGCAGGTTTGGCTGTTTTGACTGGGCGGGCAGCGGTGAGCGTATCGAACGACGGCATCAGCACGCGGATGCTGCCATCGGGCGAGAAGCGCAGCGAACCGGCCACGAGCTGATCCCGATAGCGGTACAGGTTGAACACGAACGGCTTGGCCGGATCGGCGACCACGATGTCGATGCGCGCGTTCATCGGCATCGAGCGCAGGAAGCGGATGTCGCCGCCGCGGAAGAGGATGTACGGGCGCTGCGCATCTGCCGCGTTGGCCAGCGGCGGCATCTGCGGGTTGCCGTCGCCGATTTGCATGACGAGCCCCTCGCGTGTGACGCGGATGGCCGACAGCTTCAGGTCCAGCGCTGGCGGCGGGAACAGCTTGGGCACCTGCATGACGATCTCGCTGCCGATGAGCTGCACGGCCGGCGTGGATACCGGCAGCAGGTCGGCCAGTTCGATATGCGCCGCGCCCATCAGCGCGTCGGCATCCTGGCCGCGCACCTTGACTACGTTGGGGCGGAACACGATGGTCTGCGCATCACGCAGCACGAGCGGGCCGCGCAACTCGATCGGCACCCAGGCGCCGCGGCGGTGCATCTCGGCGCGCATGATGAGCGTGCCGTCCTCCAGCAAGAAGCTGAAGCGTCGCAAAGGCGGATCACTGCCCGGCCCGCGTGCGAAGACTACGGTATTGAATAGCGCGGCCATGCTCTGCGCTGTCACGCGTACCGTGCCGCTGACCGGCTGCAGCATGTACGACGACACGTCGTCCAGCCACACCGGGTCACCCGGCTGGCGCGGCACCATGCGCAGCGCAAGCTGGTCGACCAGGAAGCCGACGCCGCCGTCGAAGCGGAAATCCACTTGCCGCAGATACGAGATCGCATCGGGCTGCCCGGAATCGCGCAGTGTGGTCGGCCGCACCTCACGCGTGGCGAGGTTGCCCGACTGGAATGGCGCGCGCGCTTGCGTTCGGGCGTCTTCCAGTTGCTTAGCTTTCTCGGCTTCGATGCTGCCGTGGCCATCGCCGGCCGTGGCGCAGCTTTGCAGCGATAGCGCAGCAAGCCAGACGCCCGCAGCCCGGAGCGCCCAACGACGCCAATCTCGATGGCGCAAGGTCAAGTCCCACATCGACGGTCTCCTCGTCGTGAGAGGCCGGAAACTACCCGGCGACTTGCGCGGTCGTTTGCCGCGCTCGTGTAGAATTTTTTGCATGCCTGTCCGCAAACCAACCGGCGATGCCGGTCCGCCCGCTGCTCCGCCCGCCCGCGAGTTCACGATTGATGAACTGGCGCGCGCGGCCGACACTACCGTCCGCAACGTCCGCTCGTACCAGGATCGCGGCCTGATCGACCCGCCTGAGCGGCGCGGGCGCGTGGGCATCTACACGCAGGCGCATCTCGGGCGGCTCAAGCTCATCAACCACCTGCTGGCGCGCGGTTATACGCTCGCCAACATCCAGGAACTGCTCAAGGCCATCGTCGAGGGCCACGACCTGCGCTCCATTCTCGGGCTTGAATCCGCCATCAGCAGCCCCTGGTCAGACGAGGCTCCCAAGCACTATTCGCTACTGGCACTGGCCAAGCTGTTCGGCCGCTCCATGTCGCGTCAGGCGCTGGCCCGCGCCATCACGCTTGGTTTGCTGGAGCCCGACGGCCTCGGTTACCTGGCCCGCAGCCCGAAGGCGCTGATGGCCGGCGCGCAAATGGCGAAAGCCGGCTTCCCGCTGGTCGAAGTGCTCGACATCATCGAGCGCGCGCGGCCGCATACGCAGGCCGTGGCCGACGATCTCGTCTCCATGGTCGTGCGCGAACTCGACAAATACGGCGAAGGCCAACTGCCGCCGGTCGAGGACGTGCCGCGCCTGGTCGACGTGATCTGGCGCATCCGCCCGCTGGCGCTGGTGGCAGTCGAGGCCGAGCTGATGCGCGCGCTCGAGATCGCTGCCAACAAGTACCTGGGCGACCGCGTAGCGCAGGTCATCGAGCATCTGCACGAACCGCCGAATACCTCGGGCGCATCGAACTCGCCGGACAAAGGCTAGTGTCTCCTGGCGCGCCCATGCGTGGGGCGCGCCTCATCTATTTCTATCTTGATCCCGATCTCGCCGCGATTGGCAACGACGGCAGGCGTTTTGAATGCCCGTTCAGGACCCGGCTGCACCTGCCGTCGACAGCTTGCGCCGGATCGACGGCGACGGCGCCTCGCCATTGGCGGCGGCATACGCCTCGATCTCCGAGATCAGCTTGGGCAGGCGTTCGAGCGCCGCGCGGTTGTCTTCATCCCACGGGTGGAATGACGGCCGGAAGAAATCGAAGAACTCCGGAATGATCTTGCGCAGCGGCGCTGGGTGGACCCACAGGAAGTGGAACGCTTTGCCCAAGCCCAGGAATTTGTGCTTGCAGGTGCGGTCGGCAAAGATCAGCCGCAGATGCACGTAGAACACCATCGACCAGAACATCAGTGTGGTCAGCAGCATCGTCGAGGTGCGCAGGATGTAACGGCGCAGGCCCGGTTTGATGGCGAGGTTCCACACGTCGTAGCTGACGGCCTTGTGCTCCGTCTCTTCCATGGCGTGCCACAGCCAGACTTGGCGATAGCCGGGCTCCGAGTTGCGGCCCAGGCCATCTTCATGTGAAAGCACCTGGCCGGCCAGCATGGCCGTGTAGTGCTCCAGCGCCACCGTCACAGCCAGTTGATGCGACTTGGGCGTGTACTTGCGCAGCACGTTGAGGAACTTGCCGACAAAGCGATCGATGCGCGTGGCGGGCAGGCCTGCGCGGTCGAGCAGGTCGTTGTAGAGCACGTGCTCACGCGTGTGCATGGCTTCCTGGCCAATAAAGCCGGCCACGGCCTGCTTGAGTTCGGGGTCGGTCACCAGGTGGCGGTAGTTGCGCACGCTGTCCATGAAAAAGCGCTCGCCGGTCGGGAAGAAGATCGACAGCGCGTTCAGGAAGTGGGTGACGTGGTGGCCTCGCTCGTGCCAGTTGCTGATGCGATCGGCAGGCAGGTGAGGATGCACGTCGCGGCGGACTGGCATCATGGGCGGTTCTCCTGGAATGTGGTTTCTGCGAGGCGGCTTGCAGCGCGCCCCTGATCGAGGAATGCGCAGAGGTCGGTCCCCACGCGTACGGGGTCTTCCTCCATTGGGATGTGGCCGAGTGCCGGATACATGCGCAGCGTGGCGCCGGGAATGCGGCAGGCAAATTCACCGGCGTGCGCGGGCGGGATCCACCGGTCGCGCTGGCCCCACAGGATGAGCGTGGGCACGCCGAGTTTTCCCACTACGGCGGCCAGCCCGCTCGTATCGACATCGTCAAAGCGGAACTTCGGCACCATCTTGCCGATGGCCTGTCGTGCACCGTCGGCGTAAAAGAAATCCGCGTAGCGGCGCAGCGTCGGTTCGGACACGCGCGACGGGTCGCCATACACATCGCGCGTGGCGGCGCGGATGATGCCCTCCGGCAGCATCCACGGCGATGTCATCCGCACGCCCAGGTGATTGAACAGATCGATGTAGATCGGCAGCTTCATCGGAAAGCCGGCCGAGTCGATCAGCACGAGCTTCTCGACGCGACCCGGGTGCCGTACGGCAAAGTCCCACGACACCATGCCGCCCAGCGAGTTGCCGATCAGCGTGAGTTTCGACAGGCCCAGCGTATCGACAAACGCGTCGATGAAGTCGCGATACAACGGCAGTTCCATCGTGCGCGGGCGGCCTTGCGCATCGCGCAGGGGGCCGGTAATGCCGAACGGCGGCAGGTCGAGCCGGATCACGCGATAGCGCCGCGTGAGCTGCGGCAACACGCCGTCCCACGTGTGCAGCGACGCGCCAAAGCCGTGGATCAGCAGCAACGTGCCTTCCGCGTTGGCGGCGCCTTCATCGGTGTAATGCACGCGCGTGCCCATCAGAGGCAGGTAGCGCGATTGCGGTTTGGCGTAACGTGCGATCAGCACATCGCGGCCGATGCTGCGCAGGCCGATGCGGCCGGGCCGCAGCATCGCGCGGGCGACGTTGAGCAGGTTCGCGCGCGGGGGGCTGGCGAAAGGTTCAGTGGCGCCAACGTCCAAGGGCGCTGTCGATGCAGTCGTCTTCATGGGGCGGCTCCGGTGTTTACTTGGCGCGTACGGTGGCCGGTGCCGCCTCGTCGCGCAGGCTCTTCTTGCGCGTGCGGCGGGCTTCGCGCACGACCAGCGCCTGATAGGCGGCAGGCAGGATGCGGGCCATGGCGTCGGCGGCGTAGGCATCCGGCCCGATCAGCACGCGGCGCTTGTTCTTGCGAACGCCGTTGAGGATCACGCTGGCAGCCTTCTCCGGGCTGGTGATGAAGAACTTCTCGAACTCTTCCTTGCCCTGCTGTTCGTCGCGCACCAGGAAGCCGTTCATGCTGGGTGACACGCGGCTCGTCTTGGCAATGTTGGTCTTGATGCCGCCGGGGTGCACGCAGGTGGCCGACACGCCGCAGTTCATCAGGTCCAGTTCCTGGCGCAGCGCTTCTGTGTAGCCGCGCACGGCGTACTTGCTGGCGTTGTAGGCGCCCATGCCCGGCTGCGCAAAGATGCCGAAGATGCTCGACGTGTTGACGATGTGCCCGCTGCCACTCGCCTTGAGCAGCGGCAGGAACGCCTTGGTGCCGTGCACGACGCCCCAGAAGTTGATGTTCATGATCCAGGCGAGGTCGTCGTCGTCCATGCCTTCGATGGTGCTGGACAGTGCCACGCCCGCGTTGTTGAAGATCAGGTTGACCTTGCCGTGCGCGGCGGCCGCTTCTTCGGCCCAGCGGTAGACGGCGGCGCGGTCGGCCACGTCGACGGCGTGCGTGGTGACGCGGATGCGATCGCCTTCATGCGCGCGGATGAGCTGTACCGTCTGCGCGAGCGCGGCTTCGTTGCGATCGGCGAGCGCCAGGTGGCAGCCCTCGCGCGCCAAGCCCAGCGCCAATGCGCGGCCGATGCCCGATGCGGCGCCGGTGATAGCGGCAACCTGGTTGTTGAATGACTTCATGACGTGGTCTCCTGACGGCCGACGCTTGGATCAGACGCGGTCGAGCGCTTCTTCGTTGGGGGTGTTCTGGGCAGCAGCGGGCACGGTGCGCGCGGGCACACGCGACGGCACGCCCTTGGGCGCGGCCATCGGACGCGTGCGGTAATCGGCCAGCCGGAAGTGCGCGGTCGCGCGGCGGAACTGCCATGTGAAGCCCGGCCACAGCGTGGTGTTCTTGCCGGTCTTCGGATCGAGGTACCAGCTCACGCAGCCGCCCGCCGACCAGATCGCATTCGACAGCCGCTTCTGGATGCCGTCGTTGAAGCGGCGCTGCACATCGAGGCGCACATCGATGGTCGCCACGTTGTGCGCGCGCATCGACTTGAGCGCATCGACGATGTACGCCACCTGCGACTCGATCATGAACACCATCGACGAGTGGCCGAGCCCCGTGTTCGGACCCACCACCATGAAGAAGTTGGGGAAGCCGGCCACCGTGGTGCCCAGATAGGCCTGCGTGCCGCCCTTGTCCCACGCATCGACGATGTCCACGCCCTGGCTGCCCAGCAGCACGCCGCGCGGGAACGGGTCTGTCGCATGAAAGCCCGTGCCGAAGATCAGGCAATCGACCTCGCGCCGCGTGCCGTCGGTGGTGACGATGGCGTTGGGCTCGACACGTGCGATGCCGGTGGTGATCACGTCGACGTTGTCACGCGTGAGGGCGGGGTAGTAGTCGTTCGAGATCAGGATGCGCTTGCAGCCGATGGTGTAGTCGGGCGTGACCTTCTCGCGCAGCACGGGGTCGGCAATGCGGCGCTTGATGTGGCCGCGTGCCATGCGCTCGACCGCCTTCATCAGCTTCGGGTGCAGCACGAAACCCAGCACGCGCGATTCGAGCATCCAATAGATGCCGGTGCGCATGAGCTTTTGCGTGAACGGCAGGTGGCGGAACAGCCAGTGCTCGGCACGTGACACCTTGCGGTCGGGCTTGGGCAGGATCCACGGCGGGGTGCGCTGATACAGATCGACCCGCCCGGCCTTGGGCGCGATCTGCGGCACAAACTGGATGGCCGAGGCGCCGGTGCCGATCACGGCCACGCGCTTGCCGCGCAGGTCGTAGTCGTGCTCCCACAATTGCGAGTGGAATGCCTTGCCCTGAAAGGTCTCGATGCCGGGAATGTTCGGCCAGGCCGGGCGGCTCAGGCCCCCCATGCCGGAGATGAGCGTGCGGGCGCGGTAGCGGCGGCCATCCGCCATCTCCAGGTTCCAGACGCCGGCCGCATCGTCGAAGGCCGCGCGCGCCAGCTCATGATGAAAACGCACGTGCGGACGTACGCCGAACGCATCGGTGCAGCGCTCCAGATAAGCACGGATTTCCGGCTGCGGCGAGAACATCCGCGACCAGTCCGGATTGGGCGCGAACGAGAACGAATACAGGTGCGACTGCACATCGCACGCGCAGCCCGGGTAATGGTTGTCGCGCCACGTGCCGCCGACCGAGCCGGCCTTCTCGAAGACGAGGAAATTGTCGATGCCGTGCTGCTTGAGCTGGATCGCCATGCCCAGACCAGCAAAGCCGGTGCCGATGATGGCGACGTCGACGGGGGCGGGGGTGTCAGGGTTGTGCGTAGCCGAGGCAAAGGGATCGGCGCGCAGGACATCGGACCGTGCGTTCACGAATTGTCTCCGTGGGCACCATTTGGGCGCCTCTTAATGTGACATTGTTCGATGTCATCGTAGGAGGCGCTCCAGCGGAGAGTCAATCGGTTGATTGGAATGAGCAATCTAGAAGCGGCGCATCAGGCGCTTGAAACGGATTCCCCTTATGAATCCGTCACTTGCGTCCGGTGCGCCAAGGGCGGGCAGGTGGCTTCGAGGCCCTTCAACAGCCGTGTGAGGTGTGCGAGCAACTGCATCATCCGCGCGCCGGCTGCCCGCAGATCATGGTCCGCCGCATGGTGGATGGCATGGGCAAAGGCCTCCGCCTCGGCATTGACGGACGGACTGCGCAGCAGCGCCAGCGCGCCGCCCGTACGGTGCGCCCACCCGCGCAGCGCCCCCCGGTCGAGTGTCTCCAGCATCGGGCGCAGCGCCTGCACATCGTCATCCAGGGACGACAGAAAGGTCTGGGCCAGGTTGGCCGCGGCCGGGCCTGTGCCCAGTGCGCGGCTCAGGTCGTCGACCGGGATGGCGAAGGTATCGCCGTCCGGCGATGGCGATGTGCCCAACAGGTTCGATAGCGCCGTTTGCAGCGTGGCCAGCGTGGTCGGCTTGAGCAGGCAGGCATCCATGCCGACGGCGCGGCAGCGCGCGTGCTCCTCCGCCAGGGTGGTGGCAGTGATGGCGACAATGGGCAGGCGCGCACCGCCAGTCATCTGCTCCTGCTGGCGGATGTGCTCGGTCAGTGCGAAGCCGTCCATGTGCGGCATGTGGCAATCGGTCAGCAGGGCGTCGAAATGGCCTCCGCGCAAGCGCTCAAGCGCGGCGATGCCTTCCTCCGCCAACGTGACGCGGTAGCCCAGCAGGCGCAGTTGCTTGGCGATCAGTTCGCGATTGATGGGGTGGTCTTCCGCCACCAGGATGTGTGCGCCGAGCGCTTCGTCACTGGGTGAGACAGGCGCGGCGAGGGGCGCCACGCAAGGCGGTTCTGCGGCTTCCGGCTGCGGCAGGGCGCGCTCACAGGCTTGCACGAAGGCGTGCCAGCTCAGCGGGTTGATGCTCAGCGCTGCACCGCGCTCGGAGTAGCGCACCTCGGACGTCACGCGAATGGTGCTCGGGCGCGCGTGCGGCGACGTGGTGAAGATGATGTCTGCCTCAGTCTCCGGCGCGATGCGCAGGCCGGCTGCCAGGGCGAAATGGCTCAGGCTTTGCCGGTCGGCGGCGTTGTCCACGGCCATGGCCACGCTGCGGCCGGCCAACTGCGGCAGTGCGTAGCGCGCGCGGATGACCGGCACCGGCAGTTGCAGCGTGATGGTTGTGCCATGCCCCGGGGCGCTCCGCATGCTGAGCGTGCCGCCCATCAGGCCGGCAAGCTTGCGCGAAATCGCCAGGCCCAGCCCGGTGCCGCCGTAGCGACGCGTGGTCGAGCGCTCAGCCTGCACGAACGGTGCGAACAGCGTGGCCTGCACTTCGGGCGCGATGCCGATGCCCGTGTCGGTCACGTGGATGGCGATCTGCGCGGAATGCGTATCGCTGTCGATGCCTGTGCATTCGGCCTTGAGCCGGATGCTGCCATGTTCGGTGAACTTGATGGCGTTGGAGAGCAGGTTGAACAGCACTTGCCGCAAGCGCACGCTGTCGACCGACACGGTGGCCGGCACGTCGGCGGCCACGTCGATGTGTACCGCCAGCGATTTTTCGTGCGCGCCGCTGGCCAGCAGGCCGACCGTGCCGTCGAACAGCTCGCGCAGGTCGGTGTCCACCGGAGAGATATCCAGCTGGCCGGCCTCGATCTTTGCATAGTCGAGGATGTCATCGAGGATATGCAGCAGCGTGCGGCCGGAGTCCTGCACCAGCGACACCATGTGCTTCTGCTCGCCCTCCAGCCGTGTCTGCTGCAGCAGCTCGACCAGGCCCAGCACGCCGTTCATGGGCGTGCGGATCTCGTGGCTCATCATGGCCAGGAAGCGGTCCTTGGCCAGCAGGGCCGATTCCGCCGCATTCTTGGCGGCCTCCAGCGCGTCGGCCTGTTCGCGTTCGGTCGTCACGTCGCTCAGATAGCCGTTCCAGACCGTGCGCCCGTCGGGTTCGCGGTGTGGAATCGAGCGCGCGTGCAGCCAGCGCATCGCACCGTCCGGGCTGACATGCCGGAATTGCTGGTCGAACGGCGTCAGCTCTTGCGCGGAGGCGAGCACGCTCTCCAGCATCCGTTTCCGGTCGTCTTCGTAAATGAGCAGTTCGGGCGTGGACAGATAGCCAAGGAGGTCTTGGGGCTGAATGCCAAGGGTTTCATGCGCCTTGCCGGCCACGTAGCGGATGTGGCCCTGGGTCTGCCCGGGGGGCAATTCGAACTGGTACACCAGGGCCGGCAAGGATTCCGTGACCTCGCGCAGGCGCTGCTCCAGCTGTTCCGCGCGAGCCTGGGCCTTGCGGATCTCGCTGATGTCGACCAGCGAAGCCACGGTGCCGGCCGGCTGGCCGTCGGACAGGTGGAACGGCTCGATCCAGTGCAGCACGCTGCGCGACTGCCCGTCGGGCGTCACGATGATAATCTCTTCGCGCGTGCTTTCGTTCATCTCGACGGCGCGTCGGTTGATGTCGGATAGGTGCGCGACGTCCTGGTTCGCGTACAGGCCGAGCTCGTGCGGTGTGCGGCCCAGCAGCGCCTCGCGCGGGCGGTCGAACATGTTGCAGAACGCGGCATTGACGGCCACGTAGCGGTGCTCAGCGTCCTTGGCGATCAGCGGGAAGGGCACCGATTCCATCAGCGCTCGCTGGAAGCTCAACTGTTGCGCGAGCGTTTGTTCAGCCTGCCGGCGCTGGCGGTTCTCACGGCGCAGTTGCGCGTGCTTAATGGACAGCAGCAGCATCGCGCCCAGCACGATCGCGGCGATGGGGCCGAACTTGACCAGCAGTGCCGAAGCCGACGGGCCCAACTGATAGCTCACCGACAGCCATTTATTGCGAATGCTGATCTGTTCACCCTCAGGCATGGCGAAGAGGGCACGATTGATGAGCGGCACCAGCGCCGCGTAGCGTGCCGACACACCCACGCCGATGCTCTCCATCTTCTTGGCCGAGCCCGTCACTTTCAGACTGCCGGGAAAGTGATGGCGGATCGATGCGTCGACCACGGGCAGGTTGGCGATAGTGAAATCGGCCTGTCCGGATGCGACTTGCGACAGTGCATCGTTGACCGAGGTGGCGGGAGCGATGCGGATCTTTGGTATGTTCTGACGCAGCACGCTGGCCAGCGTTTCGCTTTGCGGCAGGGCGATGGTTTTGCCCGCAAGCTCGGACAGCGCAGCCACCGCCAGTGCATCGTTGCGTCCGACGACCACCATCGGCGTCGAGTCGACCGCCTGGCTGAGCCTGAATCCCGCCGGACGGAGATCCTGGTTGGACAGGCCAAGCAGGACATCGATCTCGCCTGCGTTTGCCCTGGACAGCGCGTCGGCCCAGTCGCGCACCGGTACGCGCTCGAAGCGCAGGCCGAGCGTGCGTGACAGGAAGCTCAGGTACTCGGGCAGGATGCCCCGCAGTTCGCCGGGTTTGTCGCTGAAGGTGTACGGCATGTAGTCGGCATCGGCGGCATAGCGCAGCGGCGGCAGCGACGCCAGCATGGCGTGTTCGCTGGCTGACAGCGGCAAGGCCACCGTCGCGTTGCCGCCGTGCGTGATCCAGCGCGCGCGCAGATCGTGCATCGCCTTGTCCGGCAACTGGGCGAGGTGGCGGTCGAGGTAGCGGATGAGCGCGGCACGCTTGCGTGGCGCGGCAAAGTGCAGTGCGTCGACCTGCTGGTTGACGAGCTGCACGATCGACAGTTGCCGATAGCGCGGTTGCAACATCAACTCACGTGTCGTGTAGGTGACGCCGATATAGGCGTCGGCTTCGTCGTGCAGTACGGCGTCCAGCGCGTCGGAGGCGGTGGGCAGGCTCACCAGGCGGATGCCCGGGTGCTGGCGCTGCAGGTCTTCGTCCAGCAGTGAACCCCGCTCCACCGCGATGCGTGTGCCGGCAGCGAACGCGTTTTGCGCGACCCGCGCATTGTCGTTGCGCGCGACCACCGCTACCGCGCGCTCCAGATAGGGGGCGGAGTATTCGAGGCAGCGATCGTATTGCGAGCGCGGCGCCACGCTCATGATGATGTCCACGTCGCCGCGGCAGGCAGCCTTGAGCAACTCGTCGCGCCGCGCAAACACGCGGGGCACGAGGCGCACGCGGTCCCGCGGAATCAATTGCGAGAGCAGATCGCCCGAGAAACCGGTGAGCTTGTCGCCGGATACGCCTTCGAGCGGCATCTTCGATTTACGGATGACGCCTACGGTGAGCGTGGACGGGATCTGGTTGACGCGCTGGGCGACCTTGGCCGCGTCCTCCGCGCGCGCGTCGCCCAGCCAGGCGAGTATCGCCACGCAGACCAGCGCGCCCACACCGATGCCGATGCGCAGCCGCGCCAGGGGGGATAACTTCGCGTGCCAGATCATGGTTCAAGCCTCGGTGCTGCCAAGCAGCCCGTGGCGCACGGCGAAGTCGAACAGCGCCGCCTCGGTGCTCAGCTTGAGCTTTCGCATGCCCGCCTGCTTCTGCGCGCTGATGGTCTTGACGCTGCGGTTCAGCCGCACGGCGATCTGGCTGACGGTCATGCCCGTGACGTACATGCGCAGCACTTCCAGTTCACGCTTGCCGAGCAGACGGATCGGGTCATCGTTGGCCGGCTCCTGCGCGAGCGTGCGGCGGATCAGCTTGGCGTCGAGCTGCGGCGAGAGATAGATGCGGTCGGAGAGTGCCGCGCGCACGCCTTCCAGGATGTGCCGCGGTTCGTCGGCTTTGCTGACGATGACCTTGATGCCGGCGCGCAGGATGTTGCTCATCAGCGCACGCGTTTCGAGCATGGTCAGCACCATGATGCGCAGGTTCGCCTGCTGGCGCATGAGGAATTCGAGCAAGACGATGCCGTCTCCGTAGCGGCTGCCGGGCATTGCGTAGTCGGTGATGACGACGTCGCAGCGCACGCGGCCGAGTATCGCGAGCAACTCGTCGGTATTGGCGGCCTCGCCCACCACCTCGAAGCCTTCGACCTCCGATACGAGGTGCCGCACGGCGGCCACCACTCCGGGATGGTCATCTGCAATCACGAGTTGGATGGGGGGCTGCATGTCAGCGGGTCTCCGAGGCGTGTAACGTGCGGCAACCTGTTTGCCGCATTGCTGAGAATCGCCGATGCCGTGACGCTGGAAAATCGGAAAAGTCTTAATACTGTGTCGCGATGTGCATGCTTCTGGTGCGAATTTGTCACGACGTGTTGAGGGTGGGCTCGGATTCACCCGTGAACCAAGCAGGGCGCGTGGCACAATGCTCGCGCCTTCAGAATTGCCGACATCCATGACCTCCGATCTGCCCTCCGCCCAGCCTGCTGCAACGCGCCAGCAGAGCGCCGAACGCTCGACGCTCGTGAGCGCGGGCGTCAATTGCCTGCTCTCGGCCGGGCAGATCACGGCGGGGCTGTGGTCGCACTCGCAGGGGCTGGTGGCCGACGGCCTGCACACGCTGTCGGACCTGATTGCCGACGGCATCGTCTTCATCGCCAACCGCAACAGCCACAAGGGCCCGGACGAAGACCATCAGTACGGTCATGCGCGCTATGAGAACGCCGCATCGCTCGGGCTGGGTCTGCTGCTGGTGACGGCCGGCGCCGGCATGATCTGGGCGGCCGTGGAGAGCCTGCGCTCGCCGCAGGGGCCGGCGCCCGTGCACGGTCTTGCGCTGTTGGTGGCGCTCATCGCGCTGGCGGCCAAGGAAGGGCTGTTCCGATACATGCTGGCTGTGGCCAAGCGCATCGGCTCGCGCATGCTGATCGCCAATGCGTGGCACGCGCGCTCCGATGCGGTGTCGTCTTTGGTGGCGGCGGTGGGTGTGGCGGGCAACTTGATGGGTTACCACTGGCTGGACCCGGTGGCCGCCTGCGTGGTGGGCGCCATGATCGGTCGTGTGGGCCTGCGCTTCGGCTGGGAGGCGCTCAATGACTTGATGGACCGCGCGTTGCCGCCGTCGCAGGTGCAGGCGATCCGCGCGAGCCTGGCGGCGACGCCGGGCGTGAGCAGCGTGCACGACCTGCGCACGCGTGTGACGGGCGACCAGGCGCTGGTCGACGCGCATATCGAGGTGGACCCGCGCGTGTCGGTGAGCGAAGGCCATGCGATTGCCGTTCGCGCACGCACCAATGTGCTGGCCCTGCATACCGACATGGCCGTGCTCGACGTGCAGATCCACGTCGACCCGCGCGAGCGCATCGCCACCGATCCGCTGCCGCTACCCGACCGCGACGCGCTGCACGCCGCGCTGGCGCAGTTGCTGCCGCCGGGCACGCCGCTCGACGCGCGCCACTGCGTGCTGCATTACGTGGATGGGGTGGTCGAGATGGATCTGATCCTGCTGCCCGCGCTGGCCGCTGAGCGTGCCCGCATCAGTGCGGCCATTCAGGCGCGCTGGGATGGCCTGGTGCGCCTGCGCGTGCTCGCTTCCGACGCCTGAAGCCGTCTCTCTAGCGACACTGATCGACCGCATTGACCGGCTGCGCTTTGGCCGGGTCGAAACGTAACGGCTCCAGCCCCTTTTCCGTGAGCGAGAGCCAGTCGAGCGCGCCTGACGTGCGCAGCAGCCCGACACTGCCCATCGGGCGCCATTGCACGGGTTGGCCATCGGCGTTCATCAGCGTGGCCGACAGCTTGAGCGTGTCCGGCCCAGCCTGGAACTGCAGCAGGCGCCCGTCTGCCGCCGGCGTGTAGGCGATGCGATCGCTGACGACGATACCCGCCTCGCGCATCGTGGCTGGCATGCATGGCACGGACGCGCGCACCTTGCCCTCGCTGTCGATCAGCTCCGCAAAGCCGTGGCCCTCGGCGGTGCCGACCAGCAGGAAACGCTCGACGGCCGGCAGCCACGCGACGCCGTAGGTGTAGTACTGCAGATGCGCGCGCAGCACGCGCTCGCCGCTCATGCGCCCGGTGGCCGGGGCGAACACAGCGATCTTCAGGTTGGCATCGGTGCGGCCGGGCACGAACTGCTGCCACGCGAGCAGCGCGCGCGTGGTGCCGCCGGCAATCATGGGCCACCACTCGCGGCGCTCGTGGACGATGTCGACGTTGTGCAGGAGCTTGCCGCGCCCGCTGTACACCTTCACATAGACGCCGTTGCCGCTGCCGAGGTTGTCGACGCCTCCTCCGTCCACCCAGCCGTCTGAATAGAACACCACAAAACGGTCGCCCACTGCTGCAACATGGCCCGAGTGCCCGCCCGACTCCACCTGTTGCGGATACGGCTTGATGGGGCGCAGTGCCGTGTCGTAAATGCCGTAGCGCTGCGTGACGTTTTCCGGCGCGTTCCAGCCATCTTCAAACGACACCATCACCTGGCCGGCGCGATTGCGCGCGACCGTGACCGGCTCCTGCGCCTCGGGCTTCTGGATGAAGATGCGCGGCGTGTCCAGCACACCCGACTCCGCATGCCACTGCGCCACGTACACGTCGTGCGGCCAGCTCCCGTTGCGATCTGCGCCCCGCGGCGGCAGGCCGGAGGCGCTGAAGAACACGTTGAACGTGTTGGCGGCCGCAGCCGGCACGGCGCCGATGCCGTGCATGTACTGGCGCGGGTCGGACACCTTCGCCATGACGGGGGCGATGACGACGGCGGACGCGGCCAGCGCGCAGGCGAGGCTCAGCAGCGTACGGTGCCAGAAGAGGGGCTTCGGGGACATCGGTCGGGGCACTTGGCGCTCCATAACAGTCGCGGTTCCGGAACGGGTTGGGCCACGCGCACGCGGCGAAGTTGCGGCGCGAACGGGCGAGCCCGTTTGGAGGAGGGCACCCACGCCTGCGCGCCTGGGCAATCAAGTTTCGGCCCCGCCTGCCGTATTCATAGGCAAGGGCGGAACCGCTTCCGCCAACCCCTTCCCAGCGTGGCCAGAGCGGACCCAAGCCCGCCATCCGCTGCGCCCGATCCAGCGAGAAAAACATGACCCAGCGTGCCGGCGCCCGATGGCGAAGCGAAGTGACGGAGGCTCTACGCACCGTGCAGCAGCAGTTTGGCGTGACGCCGGGCAGCCTGCCGCGCGAGGCACTCATTGCCGCCCTGGCCGATGCCATCTGGTCGCAGCGCGCCGCCTATGCGCGCATGCGCGAGAAGCTGGTCACGTTGCCCGAGCTGGCAGACGAATCGATGTGATTCGCGCGTGCCTGCGTGCCGCGCGCAATGTTCTGAGCAGGTGATGTGATGCGGTACTGCGGTTCGCTGGATCTGGAGCATCTGTTGTGCCAGCCGTTTGCCGAGTTGGGCCGGCTGGTGCGCGACCAAGCCACGGGGCAACCCCTGCCCCCGGTCGAGGTGGCTGCACGCGCGGTGCTGCTGCGCGCCGCCGGCTACGAAGTCATGCCGATGTGCGCACATCACGACCTTCGTGGCTTCTGCCTCGGCCACCCGGATCAGGTCATCGGGATGTAGACACAGCGTCGCACTCTCCGAGGCACGGCCCTGCGCCGAATCCGTCATTTGAGCGCATCCAGCTCAGGGTAGTGGCGGAAGATGCCCATGGTGTTGAACGGAATGCGCCGCCGCGATTGCAGGTACGCCGCGATCTTCGGTTGCGCCGCCACGCGGTCGTGCAGGGCCGCGAGGTGCGGCAGCTCGCGTTCATAGCGCTGCATGTGGCGCGGGAAGGCGTAGCGCAGCCCGGCCACGATCTGGAACAGCGACAGGTCCACATAAGTGAGCGCATCGCGCACGGCCCACGTCGGCCCGGACGGATTGCGCGCGAGCACACGCTCGAAGTAACGCAGGAACCTGGGCGCGCGGTGGCTCAGGAAATCCTGCGCGCGGCGCAGCGCTTCGGCCTGCTGGTCTTCGTAGTATTCGCACGAAGCAATGGGGTGGTGCGTATCGTGGATCTCCACCACGAAGTCGGCAATCGTCAGTTGCAGGCTGTGCGTCCACAGGCCGCCCGCCTCGTCCTGGGGTGCCAGGCCGTAATGCTGGCCGAGGTACAGCAGGATATTCGCCGTCTGCGGAATCACCAGCTTGCCCACCACCAGAAACGGCGGCGCGAACGGCGGCGTGGCGATGTCGGCATCGTCCAGGAATGCCTCGATGGCGGCTTCGTCCTGGCGGCCGATGTCGGCGTAGGGTACGGCCGCCTGTTCCAGTGCAAGACGGACGAATTCGCCGCGGCCCTGGATCTCGGGCCAGTAGTAGAGCGTGGTTTGCATGATTGGGGCGGAAGTTGGTGGTGGGCCGCGCAGCAAGACCGGTGCCACACCTTGCATCGCAGCAGAAAAGGTGTCTGCGAACGATAATAGGCGGTCGCCTCCGCGCTTGTCTTCAACCCCCCCAGCCGTGAACGTCCCGCCCTCCAGCGCGCCAGCCGCAGCGCCCGCACCCGAATCTGCAACTACCTCCGCCGCCGCCGATCCGTCCCGCTGGCTGGTGCGCGGTGCCCCCGGCTACCTGCGCGCCAATCTCGCGCTCTTTGCGGCGGGTTTCTCGACCTTCTCGTTGCTGTATTGCGTGCAGCCGCTGATGCCGCTGCTGGCGCACGACTTTGGGCTGACGCCCGCGCAGACCAGCCTGGTGCTGTCCGTATCGACGCTGCTGCTGGCGTTTGCGATTCTGTTTGCGGGGCTGCTGTCGGAGTCGATCCACCGCAAGACGCTGATGGGCGTGTCGCTGGTGTTGTCGTCCGCGCTCACGCTGGCGGCGGCCGTGCTGCCGGGCTGGGATGGGCTGCTGGCCACGCGCGCGTTGCTCGGCGTCGTGCTGGGCGGTGTGCCGGCGGTGGCGATGGCGTATCTGGCCGAGGAAGTGCATCCGCAGGGCCTGGGGCTGGCGATGGGTCTGTATGTGGGCGGCACCGCTTTCGGCGGTATGGCCGGGCGCGTGCTGACTGGCGCCATGGCTGATCATGCCGGCTGGCGTGCCGCCATGGGCTTCACCGGCGCACTGGGCTTGCTGGCGGCGCTGGCCTTCCTGTGGTTGCTGCCGCCGTCGCGCCGCTTCGTGCCGCGCAAGGGCGTGGCGCTGGTCGACCTGTTCGACACGCTGGTCGCGCACCTGCGCGAGCCCGGCCTACGCGCGCTGTTCGCCATGGCCTTCCTGCTGATGGGCGGTTTCGTCACGATCTACAACTACGCGAGCTTTCGCCTGCTCGGCGCGCCGTATGCGCTCAGCCACACGGCCGTCGGCGCGATCTTCATGGTGTATCTGCTGGGCATCGGCGCATCGGCCTGGTTTGGGCGATTGGCCGATCGGCATGGTCGGGGTCGCATGCTGCTGGCGGGCACCACGTTGATGTCGGCGGGCGTGCTGCTGACGCTGGCCGCACCGCTGGCGCTGGTGATCGGCGGTATTGCGCTGCTCACCTTCGGTTTCTTCGGCGCGCACGCGGTAGCCAGCGGGTGGGTTGGGCGCCGCGCGCAGCGTGCCAAGGGGCAGGCGGCGGCGCTGTATCTACTGGCGTATTACCTGGGCTCCAGCATTGTCGGCACGGCGGGCGGCAAGCTGTATGCGCCGTGGGGCTGGCCTGGCGTGGTGGCCTTGGTGACGGCATGCATGGCGCTTGCGCTGGGCACGGCGGCTTGGTTGTGGCGCCGCGCGCCGCTGCCGCTGGGGGCCAAGCGGTAAGGCACTTTGCGAGGTCTCAAGGATTGCCGTGCATGCGGCTGGCCGCCGATTGAAGGTGTTGGGGCATCCACGGTTTCGTCCCCTGCCGGGGCCGACTCACTTTCTTTGTCTTGCCAAAGAAAGTAAGCAAAGAAAGGCGCGCCCGAGATGGCGACTTCCCCTTGAATTTCTGTCGCAGGGAGGGGAAGGGAGGCAAACTCGCTGCGCTCAGACAAGCCTCCCTTCTTTTTCCTCCCTGCAACAGAAATTCAAGGCGCCATCTAGGGCAGGGACGGCCAAACCGCCTGGGAGCAAGTGTTGGCACCAAGGCGAGTTTCTCGATCGCGAACGGCTTCTGGGGGCGTAGGTCCCCGCGGTTGGCGGCCGCCCGGTGAATTCGCGTATCGTGCGAGGTCCGTGTCGGCACGATTGCTGGTTTCGTCATGCGCATTCACCTCCTGTTCGGACTGTTTCTGCTGATGCTGGACGCCGCGCACGCGGCGCCGGTGTCGTTCTCCAAGTTCACGGCGCTGTCGTCGTCCATGCAGGGCGCGTCCGCGCCGGCAGCCTCGCCCGCGCAGACGCGCGAATCGCTCGATGCCGTCATCATGCTGCTCGACAACGACCAGCAGCGCACCGCGCTCGTCAGTGAACTCAAGCACCTGCGCGATGGCGTGGCCACGCAGCAGAAAGTGCAGGCCGAGCAGGCACCGGGCCTGTTGGGCGCCGTCGCCTCGCTGATCGAAAACGGCTCGCTCGCAGCCGATGTGGAAGCCGGCACGCCGCACTACTGGATGCGCCGCATCGAGGCAGCCGGCCGCAACGCCAGCCTGCTCGCCGCCCCGGACACGCGCCTGCGCGTCTTGGGAGACTTTGCCCGTACCGTCTTCATCTGGGCTGCGATTGCCGGCAGCCTGTTCGGCCTGGGTTGGCTGCTGCGCCGCATGTTCAGTCTCAAGGCGGAGTTGGGGCCGCATCCGACCACCCGTGCGTTGTTTGTCGACGCGCTGCGCAAAATTGGCCCGTGGGCCGTGTCGTTTGCCGTGCTGATGCGCCTGGGCTACGAGGCTACGCCGGGTTTCGTGCTGGCGCTGGTGCTGGCCTATGCCACCGTGTGGGGCGCCATCATTACGGCGGGCGTGGCGATGCTGTTCTCGCTGTTCGCGGGCAGTGCGCACCGGCGCGTGGCCGTGGAGTATCTGCTCAAGCACGGCATGTGGCCGATCTTCCTGGCCGCCAGCCTGGGCGCGTGCGGCGATGCGCTGGTCGACCCGCGTGTCGCGCTGGTGCTGGGGGGTGCGCTCAGCCTGCTGCTGGCGACGGTCTGCAACGTGGTCTCGTCGCTGATGCTGGCGGTAGGGGCGTTGTGGGCACGGCGCCCGGTCGGCCAGTTGATCGCCAACCGGCCGCTGGAGGTGCGCCGGGGCGAACATGCCGGCAACCAGTTCCGTCGCCTGATCGCCGCGCTGTGGCCGGTGCCGGTGGTGGTGCTGGCGGGCGTGACCGCGCTGGCCACGCTGACCATGCCTAACAACGTCGACGCCGTTTCGCGCCGCGCGGTGATGACGTCGCTGCTGCTGGTGGCGGCGTTCTTCCTGTCGGCGGTGGTGCGGCCGCGCGCGAGCTGGCGTCTGCGCCTGCGGCTGGCACGCAGTTCACCGTATCTGGAGCGGCTCAAGCATTTCTTCGCGGCGCTGGTGCAGTTGGGCATCTGGGTTGTCTTCGTCGAGCTGGCGCTGCGCGTGTGGGACCACACGCTGGTGGAGGTGATGCACAGCTCGGTCAACGGCCGGCGCATTGCCGATGCCATGGTGGGGCTGATCGGCACGGTGTTTTCCACCTGGCTCGCCTGGATCCTGCTCGATACGGCGATCCTGCAGGCGCTGTCGCCCGCCACGTCGCGCACGCAGCCCAGCACGCGCGCGCTCACCATCCTGCCGCTGTTGCGCAACGGCCTGAAGGTCACGCTGGCGGTGACGGCCGGCATCGGCGTGCTGGCCAACCTGGGCGTGAACGTGACGCCGCTGGTGGCCGGTGCCGGGGTGATTGGGCTGGCGGTGGGTTTTGGCGCGCAGTCGCTGGCGCAGGACCTGATTACCGGCATCTTCATCCTCATGGAAGACACCATCAGCGTGGGCGACGTGGTGGACGTTGGCGTGGCCTCGGGCACCGTCATCAACCTGACCATTCGTACCGTGCGGCTGCGCGACGGCACGGGCGCGGTGCTGTCGATTCCGTTCAGCCAGATCAAGACGGTGCGCAACCTGTCGCGCGATTACTCGTTTGCCGACTTTGAAGTGCGCGTGGCGATGGACGCCAACCCGCAGCAGGCCATCGGCCTGGTGCGCGCCGCGGCCGATCAGATTGCCGGCGAGCCGCGCTTTGCGGCCACGCTGCTCAATGGTGCGGAGGTATTCGGGCTGGACAGCTTCGACGGCGGCGCGATGATCGTAAAGGGCCGCTTCAAGACGCGCCCGCAGAAGCAGGCCGAGGTGCTGCGGGCCTTCAATGTCGTGCTCAAAGATGCGTTCGACCAGGCAAAGGTGCCGCTGGCCACGCCGGCCACGGTGCTGCGCACTTCGCCGGCGCTCGAACAATGGATGACGCGGGTGGCACCGGGCGGCGAGAAGAGCGATAGCGCTTCGCCCGCACCCAGCAGCGCCCCCCCCGCTGCGTCGGCTTAGAACCCGTGGCGCATGCCCACCATCACGCCCGTCTGCGAGGACTTGGGTAGCGCCGTCGCCAGCACGGTGCCGGCGTCTTTCTGGTGGGTGTAGTCCACGCCGACGTAGAGCCAGGTGCGCTTGCTGACCACGTAGTTCATGATCGCGTAGGTGGTGTAGCGCAGGCCGTCGGGGTCGCGCTGGCGCGTGGCCATGCCGCCCACCACCAGGTTGTACTGGCTGCTGAAGTCGTACTTCACGCCACCCAGGATCAGGTCGTTCCTGGTGGGCGAGCCGTCGCGGTAGTTGATGTAGCCGAGCATCAGCTTGGCGGGGCCGACCTGCACGCTGCCGCCGGCCGTCCACGTGCGGGTGCCGACCGACTGCAGGTCTTTCTGCTGTTCCCACGCGCCGCCAAACGTGAACGGACCACCTGCGTAGTTGAGCGACAGCGCGCTGTAGTTGCCCGCCGAGAACGCGCCCGCCTGCTCGCCCATGCCGACCATCACGCCCGGGCGCCAGCCGTTGAAATCACCCACGTACTTGATCGAATTGTCGATACGCACACCCGTGGCCGTGACGTGCCACGCGGTCGCGCCCAGGTTGCCGATGCTGAGCGCGTCATACGTGCCGGCCGTGTTGAAGACGAGATTCTCCTGCCGGCCGAAGGTCAGCGCGCCGAAGCCGCCTTCCAGGCCCACGTAGGCCTGGCGCCCGAACAGGCGCGACGAGGCCGGTGTGGTGGGCTTGTAGCCGCCCAGGCCCATGTCATTGGTGGAGCCCACGCCGGTGTCCGGCGCGAAACCGCTGACCAGATGGAACACGGCCTTCAGCCCGTTGCCCAGGTCTTCCGAGCCACGCAGGCCGAAGCGGCTGCCGCTGTAGTAGCCGCCGGCCATCTCGGCCTTGCCATGGCCGGCGGCGTCGTTGTTGGTGCTGTAGCGCAGGCCGGTTTCCATCACGCCGTACAGCGTGACGCTCGATTGCGCCTGCGCGGCGCCGCAGGCAAGCAAGGCTGCGAGCGCAGCGGCCGACAGCGGAATGGAACGGATCGAAACGGTAGTCATGTGGCTCCCCTTTTTTTAGTGATGGCCGGAACGGGGTTCCGGATTGGCTCGGGGGCCGACTCTCGGGCAAGTTGTGCCTGTAAGGGTTGAAGTTACGCATGCGCCTGCAAAGCGCCGCGCACGTCGCGCCGGGTGGGGCGCTGCACGCGATTTGTGCGGTAGGCGTAAACCGCACACTTACAGAATCGTGGGGGTTTTCCCTCGGGCGACGGGGGCGGCCTGGGGCTGCCGCTACACTGGCGACGTTTTCGCCCGCGCCCCGCCATGCCTTCGTTCTCCGTCCCCGTGCTCAACGCCTTGCGTGACCAGTTGCCCGCGCTCTCGCCGGCGCAGCAGGGCGTGGCGCGGTTGATCCTGGAGGCGCCGGAGCTGTCGCTCGAACAATCGGTGGAGACACTCGCCGTGCGCGCCGGGGTGTCGATGCCGACCATCGTGCGCATGTGCCAGGCGCTCGGCTTCGAGGGCCTGCGCGAGTTCAAGGCCACGCTGGCTGCCGAGCTTGCGCACGCGCAGCCGACGCTGCCGGGCCACGTCGGCCGGGCCGACCCGCCCGCGCTGGTGGCCAGCAAGGTCATCGACGGTGCCACGCGGGCGCTGGCCAGGCTGCGCGACACGCTTTCCGCCACACATATCGATGCCGCCGCAGAACGCATCGCCCGCGCGCGCCGTGTCGACTGTTATGCCGCGGGCGCCGCCTCGTCGTTCATGGCGAATGACATGCAGGCGCGGCTGATGCGGTTGGGGCTGGCGTCCAATGCGTACTTCGACGCGCACCTGCAGTTGGTCTCGGCGGCCACGCTGGGTGCGTCCGATGTCGTGGTCGCGTTCTCGCACGTGGGGCGCATGCCGTATCTGCTGGAGTCGATTGCCTACGCGGCGGAGCAGGGCGCCTGCGTGATCGCCATCACCCAGGCCGGCACGCCGCTGGCCGAGCGCGCGCAGATCGCGCTGACGGTGGATGTGCCCGAAGATGCGGTGATGCGGGTGGGCACCGAGGCGTACCTGGTGCATCTGGCGGTCATCGAGATCTTGATGACCTGCGTGGCGCAGCGCCGCGACGAAATGGTGCGCTCGCGCATGCGGGCGATCCAGCGGCTGCTGACGGAACGCAGCGTGGACCGCCCCTAGAAACGCGATCAGGACGATTCTGGCGGCCCGGCGGCGTCTTGCTGTATCACGTGTACTGTCTGCGACGCCGCCAAGCCACCAGAGCCGCTTCGCTTCGCCCTGATCGCGTTTCTGGAAATCAAAGGCGCGCGACCGCCAGCCCAATCGCCAGCAAGCTCCCCATCCCGAAGATCGTCCAGCCGACCGTGCGGCGCTTGGTGGTCAGCACCCAGAGCCACAGGCCCGAGATCGAGAGGAAGATCACACAGCCGGCCAGCGTGTCGGCCAGCAGGATCCACGGTACGGTCATGTTGGTGCCGAGGTGCAAGGCCATCAGCGTGGCGAGGATGCCATTCTCGGTCTGGGCGATGGCTGCAGAGTGGTTGCCAACCCAGTACTCCGCCCGGATCAGCGTGGAGGCACTACCGAAGGTGAAGCTCCATTGCTCCGGCTGCATCAGCGGTTTGGATGCGGGGCGTTCGCCGTCGGTCTTGGCGGTGGGTTCTGCCCAGGGGACGGGTTTGGCGCGTTCCACGCGGATGCGGCTCGGCGGCTCCGGCAGTTGCAATACCTCTTGCAGCCGTGCGCCCATCGCCTGGGGCGTGGTCGGCAGCGGATCGGTCAGGGCGATGCGCGAGTTGGTTTTCTGCTGAGCCACGGGCGGCAGCTTCAGCACCGCGCGGTGGTTCAGCCAGATGCCCGACACGCCGAAAATCAGCCCCATCACCGCGCCCCACAGTCCGAACCAGCCATGCGTCTTGCGCAGCCAGCGCACCAGGGTGGCGCGGCGGTTGGCGGGGTGCTCGGCCTTTGCCTTTGCCGCACGGGCGGGCGCGGCGGGCTTGGCAGCGGGTTCGGAGGAAAGGCGGGGATGCGACAGGTCAGTCATGAAGCACATGGCGGCGGGCGGCCGCCGATGGGAGACAAATCGACCGGTCAATATAAATGAGAATTATTCGCGTTGCAATGCGGAAAGGCTTACAACGTGATCCGCTCCAACGCGCGCCGCGAGGCCTCGTCCGCCGGATAGAAACACTCGATGCGCATTTCCTGCAGCCCTGCATCGCGCGGCGTGCCCAGCGTGGTGAGCGTGGTGAACAGCGAGAGCGTCACGCCGTCGCGCTGCAGTGTGACGGGCAGGAAGGGCGGCGGATCGTTGGCGCTTTGTGCCGGGGCCGATGGCGTGGCTGAAGCTTCGGAGGCATCGAACAGCACCGGCTGCAGCGCGCGGATGTCGGCGAGCAGGCGCTGCGTGGCGGGGTCGATGGTATGCAAGGCCAACTCCTGCCGCACCCGCCGGGCGAGATATCGGCCGACCTCGTCGCGGTTGGCGATCGTGGGCCACAGCGCGGTCGGGTCGAATACCAGTTTCATCATGTTGACGGCGCCGGGGGCGCCTTCGGCCCGGTCGTCTCCGATGGCCCAGCGCATCAGGCGCCGGTGCGCAGCGTTGGCGTCGAGCACGTGCCAGAAGCGGTCGAGCACGATGGCCGGGTAGGGCGCCTGCTTGTCGAGGATCAGCTTCACCGCCTGGCGCACCGCCTGCATCATCGGCGAACCCTCATGGGGCGGCGTGGCCAGCCCCTGCTCCGGATACGCGGGCGCAAAGCCGGCCGCCAGCAGCATCTGGTTGCGATGGCGCAGCGGCACGTTCAGCTCTTCGGCCAGTTGCAGGATCATGTTGCGGCTGGGCGCGGCGCGTGCCGATTCCAGAAAGCTCACATGCCGCTGCGACACCCCCGCCGCCAGCGCCAGGGCGAGCTGGCTGGTGCCGCGCCGGGTGCGCCAGAAGCGCAGCAGTTGCGGGAAGCGCGAGAGCGCCGCTTCAGGTGGCTCGGCTGGCACTTGGGCGGCATCGGCTTCATCTAGCATGGCGAGGGCTTCTGCGGGCTGGGCGGGGTTCATGTCACCTATTGAAGCAGAGTCGGGTAGGTGCGGCGATTACCTGTCGCGTAATTGTGACCGAGCCGCCCGCTGCTGATACTGCTTCCATCCTGACGCCCCGAGCGGAGTGCCCCATGCAGCGCGAACCGATCGACTACCCCGCCGATGCCCTTCCCATCCGTGAAGACCATGTACGCACCGCCGATGGCTGGACGCTGCCCGTGACGGTCACCAGCCCCGGCCTGGGCGCGCACGGCACGGTGTTGATCTGCTCGGCGCTGGGCGTGCCGCGCCAGTTCTACGGCGGGTTTGCGCGCGCGCTGTGCCTGGCCGGCTGGCGTGTGGTGACGTTCGACTATCGCGGTATTGGCGAGGCGCTGGCCTCGGGCCCCGGCACCCCGCGCTTTGCCGACTGGGGCCGGCAGGACATCGACGCCGTGCTCAAGTGGGCGCACGACACGCTCGTCCCCGAAGGCTGCGCGGGGCGCCGGCTGGTGGTGCTCGGCCACAGTGCGGGTGGACAACTCGCGGGGCTGGCGCCGCACATCGTGCACGCCGATGCGCTGGTGCACGTGGCCGTGTCGCTGGCAAATGCGCGGCTATGGCCGTGGCGCGGGCTGCTCAGCCGTCCGCAACTTGCCTGGCTGCTGCGTGTACGGATTCCATTGGCCGTGGCGCGCGTGCGCGGCGGCATGCTGCCGCTGGCCGCAGTCGGCATGGGGCCGATGTCGATTCCGGCCGCCGTCCTGGGCGATTGGGCGCGCCTTGCACGGCGGCCCGGCTACCTCTTCGCACGAGGTGCGGGGCTGGACGTCTCCCGCTACCCGAGGCTGGCCGTGCCGCTGCTCGCCTGGGGTTTCGACGACGACCCGATGGCTCCGGCCAGCGCCATCGACGCGCTGGTAGCACGGTTCCCGGCCGCGCGCCTCACGCGCCGGCAGGTCGCGGGCGCGGCGCTGGGCAAAGGCGTCGGTCACATGGGCTTCTTCCGGGCATCGTCGGGGGCGCCGTGGTGGCGCGAGACGGTGGCGTGGCTTGACGCGCTCGTGTGACTCAGAACGTATAGACGATGCCCGTGCCGCCAAAGTAGCTCTGCTTGTTCTGCACGATCGGGCTCTTGGCCGCCTTGCCCAGGAGGCGCGTGGTGCCGACCGCCGTGTGCAGCGCCCAGTGGCGCGAGAAGGTGTGCGTCCACGCCACCGTCAGCGACGCCGCCTGCAAGCCGCCGTTGGCCGTGTATTGCGCGAAGCCGCTGTCAGCCGACTGCTGCGCTGTCACCCCGAAATACGTCTGCATGTACTTGCGCGAGCCGAAATGCAGGCTCGGGCTCACGGTGATCTGGTCGTTGCCCCAACTGGCCAGCGGTGCGGACAGGTCCAGGTGGCCGGCCCAGCCGCGTTCGCGGTTGGTCAGCGGCACCTCCAGCGTGGCGCTGGCCGTGGTCTCGCCCACGATCTTGGTGCCCAGCGTGAAGACGCCGAGCAGCGAGCCTTTCACGCTGCCCATGCCTTTCAGGTGGTCCGAACCGGGGCGGCCGTAGCGGTTGGTGTCGGAACGGCCAGGGTCGTACGACAGCGCGGCCGACGCAAACATGCCGTTCAGGAAGCGGATCGCATATCCCGCGCCGCCCTGCAGCGGGTCGATGAACCAGCCGTTGCCGAAATCAGCCCGGAAGCCGGGGCCGCCGGTGACGGTGTATTGCTTGCTGCCCTGGTAACGCGGTGCCGCGCCCACGTTGAGCGACAGCGAGTACGACGATTCATCGGCATGGACCGACGACGGAGACAGCCACATGCTCGAGAGCACGGCCAGGTACGGAATGGAGAAACGGCGAGCGAGACGCGGGGGGAGACGATTGAGCACGGTAGACCTCTGATGGGACCTCATGAGAGAGAGCCCGCAGTCTGGCGAGGCGCCGCACGCACGTCTGTCTGGAAATTGCCGGGAAGTTGTGCGCAATTGTGCGCGAGTGTCTGCAAGTTTCTTCGTGCCATCCATTGGCAAGCCGGCCGCCGTACACTGCGCCCCATCAAGAAGAACAACGGGGGCATGGGCGATGAACGAGGGGCCGCTCAAGACCAAGGTGCTGCTGATCGAAGACGACGACCGTCTCGCGCAGCTCGTCAGCGAATACCTGGGCAACTACGAATTTGCGGTGGAGGTGGTGCGCCGTGGTGACATTGCCGTGGCGGCCGTGCGCGAGCACCAGCCGGCGCTGGTGATCCTCGACCTGATGCTGCCGCACATGGATGGCATGGAGGTGTGCCGGCGCATCCGCGCGTTCTCGCGCGTGCCGGTGCTGATCCTCACCGCGCGCGTGGACACCTACGACCAGGTGGCCGGCCTGGAGATCGGCGCCGACGACTACGTGCTCAAGCCCATCGAGCCGCGCCTGCTGGTCGCGCGCGCCCGGGCGCTGCTGCGCCGCGCCGCGCCGCTCATGTCGACCTCCGAGCCGGCCGTGCCGCGCGACGACACGCTCGTCTTCGGCGAGCTGGTGATCTCGCCGCCCAACCGTGCCGTCACGTGGCGCGGCCAGGCGGTCGATCTGAAGACGGCCGAGTTCAACCTGCTGCTGATCCTGGCGCGCGCCGCCGGCACGGTCCTCAGCCGCGACGACATCCTCAAGCAGTTGCGCGGCATCGAGTTCGATGGGCTGGACCGCACGGTCGACTCGGGCATCTCGCGCCTGCGCCGCCGCTTTGGCGATGCCTCGCCCGAGCCGCACAAGATCAAGACGATCTGGGGGCGCGGCTATCTGTTCAGCCCGTCGGCCTGGGAGGACTGAGCCATGCTCAAGTCATTGCTGAAGCTCTACGCGATGGTCGTGCTGGCGGCGGCGCTGGCGCTGATTGGTGTCAACAAGTCATTCGTCTGGTTGTTTCACGACACCCTCACGCACGGCGAGCGCGAAGTGCGCAAGGGTTACGCCTTCGTCCTGCAGGAGTACCTCGGCCACGCGCCCGGCGGCGATCGCGATGCGGCGCTCGCGCGGCTGAACAAGAATGCGTGGGAGCAGTTCAACTTTGTCGATCCGGATACCGTGCCCGGCCTGACCGCCCAGCAGCGGCGCGATTTGGCCGACCACAAGCTGGTCCTGATGACCAACGGCAAGGACTACTACCTGCCACTGCGTGACGGCAAGGTGCTGCACGCCCACAGCGAGGACATGGATTACCTCGGCATCCAGCTGATTGCCTACGCGCTGATCGCCATCGCCACGCTGGTGCCGCTGCTGATCTGGGTCTGGCTGCACTGGCGTGACCTGCGGGCGCTGGAAGAGGCGGCACGCGGCTTTGGTGCTGGAAAGTTGTCCACGCGCGCCAACCTGCACAGGCGCTCCAACATCTACGCCTTGGCGCGACAGTTCAATGACATGGCCGAGCGTATCCAGGGCTCGATTCAGCACCAGCGCGAGATGATGAACGGCATCTCGCACGAACTGAAGACGCCCATCGCGCGGCTGGAGTTCGGCATTGCGCTGCTGCAATCGCCGGTCTCGGAGGCGCAGCGCAACCTGCGCCTGGAGTCTTTGCGCCGCGACGTGCGGGAGCTCGACGATCTGGTCAGCGAGTTGCTGGCCCTGAGCCGCCTGGAGCAGGGCGCCACGCATCTCGTGCTGATGCGCGTGGTGGTGGGCGAGTGGCTCGACAGCGTGGTGGCCAGCGTCGCCAACGACGTGGCCGACCGCCAGCTTACGTTGACCGTGCACGCAGACGGCGCACCCGTGCACCATGTGTGCGACCCACGCCTGGCGGCGCGCGCGCTGCTCAACCTGATCCGCAACGCCACGCGCTACGCGCGCAACACCATCACCCTGCGCGCCGAGACCGGCCCGGCCGGTGCGCTATGCCTGACGGTGGAAGATGACGGCCCCGGCATTGCCGTGCCGGACCGCGCGCGCGTGTTCGAACCCTTCCTGCGCCTGGACGCCAGTCGCGACCGCCACACCGGCGGCTTCGGCCTGGGGCTGGCCATCGTGCGGCGCATCGCGCTCGTGCACGGTGGCGAGGTGCGGCTCGACGCCTCGGCAGGGGGCGGGGCGCGCTTTGCGGTGCTGCTGCCGGCCATGACCATCCCGCCGCTTTGAACGGGCACCGTCAGGTGGATTCGCCCTCGGCTCGGGGGCGATGCAGGAACGTGCTCGGGCTGCGTCCGAACGCCCGGCGGAACATCGCCGAGAACGCGCTCTGGCTGTTGTAGCCGAGCAAGTGCGCCACGCGCGCAAGCGGCATCCCTTGAGACATCATCGGAATGGCGCTGGCCAGCACCGCCTGCTGGCGCCATTGCGAGAAGCTCACCCCCAGTTCTTCGCGGAAGCGCCGCGCCAGCGTGCGTTCGCTGGCGCCCACGTCGCGCGCGAGCGCTTCGAAGGTGAGCGCTGT
The DNA here is from genome assembly GCF_002298975.1 of Ralstonia sp. UBA689. GTDB lineage: Bacteria > Pseudomonadota > Gammaproteobacteria > Burkholderiales > Burkholderiaceae > Ralstonia. The sequence goes on along the minus strand of NZ_DBMV01000002.1, from coordinate 20,425 downwards.
GCCGGGGTCGGCCATCACGCGCTCGCACAGGGCGCGCAGGCGCTTGTCGGCGGGCATCGGCAGGTCCAGCGGCAAGGGGGCGCTGCGGCGCAGTTCATCGAGGATAAGCGTGGCCAGGGCTTGCTCGCGTGCGGGCGGCAGTGTCTGGCGCACATCCATCGCGGCAATCAGCTCGCGCAGCAGGGGCGAGACCTCCATCACCCGGCATTGCGCCAGCGCGCCCGTCACCACGGACGGGTCGGCGTACAGCGTGCGCAGGAAGGCCGCCTCCACCACCCACACTTCGTGCTCGACGCCGGGCGGAATCCAGATGGCGCGCGAGGGCGGCACCACCCAGGCGGTGCGGCCGGCCTGTACGCGCAGCACGCTGTTGTGGCTGTAGGCGACCTGCGCCCACGGATGGGTGTGGCGCGGAAAACGCGTGTTGGCCTCCATCTGCCGCGTGTACAGGCGCACGGGGTGCGCCGCAGAGGGCGGCGTGCGGCCTTCGATGTCGGTGGGCAGCAGGCGTTGCGGCATGGCAGGTTTGCGACAGAAGCGGTCGGACGAGTGTAAAACGGCCTGCAAGACTTGTGGAAGCCACGTGTCGGTGGCAGGCTATCGACCGCGCCGGTTATGCACGGCGCAACCGAAGCAACAGAACGAAAACGACAAAGTGGGCCGCCCAGGTGGTCTCGACAAAACGCCGCAGCCGCCCACGACGCGCGCGCGGTGAAGGGTGCAAGCAATGCAAACGGGAAATCACACGCGCAGCCGGGGGGCACGCGCGGGAGTGCACTTCGGCCGGCTGTGGACCGCCGCGCTCACGTTGTGCACGGTGCTGGCGGCGTCCGCCGCCCGCGCCGACATCAGCATCATCCAGTCGCTGCCGCTGACCGGCTCGCAGGCGGCCACGGGGCGCGCACTCAATGCGGGGGCGCGGCTGTATTTCGACTGGCTCAATCTCGACGGCGGCATCAACGGCGAAACCATCCGCCTGGTGGCCCGCGACGACGAACAGAAGGTCGAGCAGACCCTGCGCAACGTGCGCGACATGGCCAAGATCGACAACCCCGTCGCCGCGCTGACCGTGGTGGGCACCGCCAATGTCGAAGCGCTCATGCGCAGCGGCGTGCTGGCCGATGCGAACCTGCCGCTGGTCGGGCCCGCCACGGGCGCCTCCAGCATGACGGGCGATCCGCTGGTGTTTCCCATCAAGGCCAGCTACCAGCAGGAGATGGACAAGATGGTTGGCGCGCTCGTCACCATCGGCATCACGCGCATCGGCGTGCTGTACCAGGACGATGCGCTGGGCCGCGAGGTGCTGGCCGGCGTGGCGCGCACGCTCAAACCGTACAAGCTGCCGATTGCCGCCACGGCTGCGTATCCGCGCAATACGGCGGCGGTCGGTCCGGCCGTCGACAAGCTGCTCGGCGCCGATGTGCAGGCCGTTTTCCTGGGCGCCACCGCCGAACCCGCCGCGCAGTTCATCAAGCAATACCGTGCGCGCGGCGGCGGTGCCCAGCTCCTGGGGTTGTCGTCGATCGATCCCGGCATCCTGCTCAAGGTGGCCGGGATCGACGCCGTGCGTGGTTATTCGCTGGCGCTGGTGATGCCCAACCCGGGCAAGAGCGTGAACCCCATCATTCGCGAGTTCAACCGCGCGCGCACCGCCGTGGGTGCCAAGGACGTCGAGTTGTCGTCCCGCGCCGTGGAAGGTTTCGTCGCCGCCAAGGTGCTGGCCGAAGCCGTGCGCCGCGCCGGGCCCAAGCCCACGCGCGAGCAGGTGCGCCGCGAGTTGATCAACCTGCGCAACTTCGATGTGGGCGGCGGGTTCGTGGTCGACTTTGCCGACCGCACGCGCCCCGGTTCCCACTACGTAGAACTGGGCGTGGTCGGACCGAACGGGCTGGTGATTCAGTAAGGCCGAGTCCGGAACTCGGAGCGCGAGGCTTTTTTCTCGGCATGCCGAGCTCGGAACTCGGAGCGCGAGGCTTTTTTCTCGGCATGTCGAGCTCGGAACTCGGAGCGCGAGGCCTTTTTCTCGGCGTGTCGAGCTCGGAACTCGGAGTGCGGGGTTTTTTTCTCGGCGTGTCGAGCTCGGAGCTCGGAGTGCGAGGCCTTTTTCTCGGCGTGTCGAGCTCGGAACTCGGAGTGCGGGGCTTTTTTCTCGGCGTGTCGAGCTAGACGCTCGGGACGTCAAGCTTTGAGCACGACGTGCGGGGCCGGATCGTCAGGCCCGTGCGACGCGATAGTGGTAGGGATAGGCGTCGGCAAAGCCGAGCGAGCGGTACAGACCGATGGCGGGCGCGTTGTCTGCGCCGACCTGCAGATAAGCGTGAGCGCTGCCGTGCATGCGTGCCCAGCCGAGCATGGCTGTCGTAAGCACGCGACCGAGGCCCCGCCCGCGCGCGGCGCTGGCGACGCGCACGTCGAACAGGCCCACATGCGTGCCGTCGCGCACCGCCAGGCCAATTCCCACGATGGTTTCTTCCGTGTCCCGCAGCGTGATCGCCGCGTGCGGACGATCGAGCGCATCGAGCATGGCGCGGCGTGTAGCGCGTCCATGCGCACTGAGGCCGTCGAATTGCGCGAAGGCGTCGTGCCAGGTGTCGGGAATCGTCGTGTCGATGCTGAGTGCGATGCCGTCGGGCAGCGCGGCTGCAAGCGTGGGCGCAAGCCGTGCTGTCATGACCAGGCTGCTGTCGGCCTTGCGGTAGCCACGGGCGGCGAGCAAGGCATCGGCGGAGGGGGCGGCCAATGGCGTGATGCGCACGATGGGCGCCAGGCCCGCCCCGCGATAGAACGTTTCGATGCGGTCGACCTGGGCCGCGTCCAGTTCGGCGCCGGGTGCGCGCGGGTTGGCGGAGTTGGCCCGTTTGGCCAGACCTCCCGCCATGCGCAGTATCCAGGGGCCGTCTTCGACGTTGTGCTCGGGCGGCAATGCGGCAAAGCCGCAATGCTCGATCGTCAGGATCGCGTTGATGCCGCCCGGGGTCTGCATCGGGCGATCAGGCAGCGGAGGCCGTGCCCGTGCCGTGCACGTGCCGGCCCGCCGGCTTGACCACCGCCAGCGTGGCGATCAGCCCGCACAGCGCCGCCAACGACACCCACACGCCCGGCATCGCCTTGTTGCCGGTGGTGTGAATCAGCCAAGTGGCAATTGCCGGGGTGAAGCCGCCGAAAATGGCTGTCGCCAAGCTGTACGCCAGCGAGAAGCCGGTGGTGCGCACTTCCGGCGGCATGATCTCGGTGAGCGTGACGACCATCGCGCCGTTATAGCTGCCGTACAGGAACGACAGCCACAGCAGCACCGCCAGCATGCGGCCGAACGACGGCTCGCTCACCAGCCACACCATGGCCGGATAGGCGGTCACCAGCATCAGCACCGTAAAGAGGATCAGCAGCGGGCGGCGGCCGACGCGGTCGGACACCGCGCCCATCACCGGCAGCCAGAACAGATTGGAAGCCCCCACGCACAGCGTGACGATCAGGCTGTCCATGTCGGACAGGTGCAGCACGCTCTTGCCGAAGGTCGGCGTGTAGGCGGTGATCAGGTAGAACGACACCGTGGTCATCACCACCAGCAGCGTGCCTGCACCAACCAGGCGCCAGTTCTGGCCCATCGAGCGGAATACGGCGGCCAGGTCCGGACGGTGCTTGCGCTTCTGGAATTCTTCCGTCTCCTGCAGCGAGCGGCGGATGATGAACAGGAACGGCACGATCAGGCAGCCGACCACGAACGGCACGCGCCAGCCCCACGCGCTCATTTCATTGGCAGGCAGCAGGAGCGACAGCATCACACCCAGCAGTGCGGCAAACATCACCGCCACCTGCTGGCTGCCCGACTGCCAGCTTACGAAGAAGCCCTTGCGGCCCGGGGTGGCGATTTCCGCCAGGTAGACCGACACACCGCCCAGCTCCACACCGGCCGAGAAGCCCTGCAGCAACCGCCCGACCAGCACCAGCAGCGGCGCCGCCAGGCCGATGGTGGCGTAGCCCGGCACCAGCGCGATCAGCAGCGTGCCGCACGCCATCAGCGCCAGCGTCAGGATCAGGCCGGTGCGGCGGCCGTGGCGGTCGATGTAGGCGCCCAGGAAGATCGCGCCCAGCGGCCGCATCAGGAAGCCGGCGCCAAACGTCACCAGCGACAGCATCAGCGAGAGGAACTCGTTGCCTGCGGGGAAGAAGGTATCGGCAATGGCCTTGGCGTAGTAGCCGTAGACCATGAAGTCGTACATCTCCAGGAAGTTGCCGCTGACGACCCGGAAGATGGCGCGGGCCTTGGATTCGTTGGGGTTGGGGCTATGCACGGTGTGTCTTAATCAACAGCTTGGGTACAACGTAAAGCCGAGCCGGGCGCCGTGTTGCGCGTCGCCCTGGCGGCCTCGTAGAAAGTGGTGATGTGGTACGGCGTGCTCGACGGCATGTCGGTGCGCAGGCGGTGGCCGGCGGCGTCGATCACCTCGTGCCAGCCGTGCGCGTGCAGGAAGCGCGCGAACCACGTCGGCAGCATGCGCGCGAGCATCGCACCCTGGGTCTCGGTGCACAGGGCCAGCGCGCGGCCGTACTCGGTCTGGGCCCAGATGCGCTGGCTGGCGTCGCGCATCGTGCCGTCCAGGCCGAGCGACAGGCAGACGCCCTGGGTGCCGGCATCCACGCCCAGGCGGCAGGCCGCGTCCACGGCCCGGCCGAGCGTGTCGGCCAAATGGCGGCCGGCTTCGGAGCGCGAGAACATGTCGGCGTGCGCGCGCACCAGATAGAACCATTCGAACTGGTGGCCGGGCTCGATGCGGTTGTCTGCGCTGGCTTCGTCGACCGGCAATTCGGTGATGCTACCGGTGCCCGGGTCGATGAAGCGCGCGAGGATGCCCTCGGCCAGCGTGCGCACGCCGGCTTCGGCCCAGGCAGGAGGCTCGTCCAGCGCGGCGGCGGCCAGATAGGCCTCGGTCAGATGCATCACCGGGTTTTGGGCGACGCCGGCCAGTCGCTCGGTGAACGTGGCATTCATGGCGGCGACCGGTAGCGGCAGGGCACCCACACGTGCAAAGCGGTGGGCGATCACGTCGTGCGCGTCGTGCATCAGCGCGCTGGCGCGCGGGTCGTCGCTCACCGCCAGCCAGTGGGCGGCCGCGAACAGCACGAACGCGTGCGTATACAAATCCTTGGTGGTGTCCTGCGGCGCCAGGGCGCTGTCGATCGAGAACAGCCAGCCGCCGTGGATCGTGTCGCGAAAGCGCGTGTCCAGCGCATGGCACAGCGCGGCGGCACGCTCGGCGCACAGCGCGCCATGGCGGGCCGAGAGCTGCGTCGCGCGGGCAAATGTATACAGTTGCCGGGCGCAGGCCATGGCCCGGTAGCGCGAGGTGGAGGTTGGCACCAGCGCACCGTTCTCGACGATCAGCGCCTCATAGCAGAGGCCGGCCTGTGCGTTCCAGCCTGGGCCGAGCCACATGGGCAGCAGGATGTCGTCGTAATAGCGGTCGAACCCCTCCAGGGCGGCCGCTGAATCGCTCACCGCAGTCGCGGTGGACGGTTCGGCCGTGCCGGGCAGGGCAGACGTGGAGAACGTAGGAAACATGTGTGCCGAGATGATCGTGGCCGGCGTCGGCCCCAGGGGCAGGCGGGACCAACGGGGCCTAGATTGTGCTCCAACTCCCGGGCGGGCGCCACGCGGATTGGCACCAATCCCGGCCGTGCCAAAGGGTTGTGGGTCCAATGAAAGCTTTCTTGCGGGAGACTGCCTGGGCGTGGGTTTGTGCGACACTGCCTGAACTTCGGCTTCGCCCTGATCCATGCATCGTCGCGACCTGCTCAAGCAGTTGGCCGCCGGGCTGCTCGCCCTGGCCCCTGGGTTGTCCCATGGCACTGCACCCCGGGGCATGCTGGGCGTGCCCGAGCCGTTTGACGAAGCCGACTTGCTGGCGCGCGCCCGTGCGCTGGCGGCCCATCCGTACCACCCACGCAGCAGGCGGCTCCCCGGCCCGCTGGCCAAGCTGGGATGGGACGATTACCAATCCATCGCCTACCGTGCCGGCCACGCCCTGTGGGCTGGACAGCACCTGCCATTCGAGGCCCGGTTCTTTCACCTGGGCCTGTTCTTCAAATCGCCCGTGCGGATGCATGAGGTCGTGGACGGCCACGCGCGCCTGATCGCCTACGACCCCGCCATGTTCGACTATGGAAAAAGCGGGTTGGACCACCAGTCGCTGCCGGCCGATCTCGGCTTCGCCGGCTTTCGGCTGACCACCAGGGCCGACCCGACACGCGACGTGGCTGCGTTCCTGGGTGCCAGCTATTTCCGCGCGGTGGGTGGGCAGTGGCAGTACGGCATGTCGGCGCGCGGGCTGGCGATCGACACCGGCCTGTCGCGCGCCGAGGAGTTTCCTGATTTCACGGAGTTCTGGCTGCTGCGCCCGGCGCCCGACACCGACACGCTGCGCGTCTATGCGCTACTCGATTCGCCCAGCGTGGCGGGTGTCTATCGCTTCGACATCCGCCCTGGCGACACGCTGGCGATGGACGTGCAGGCCACGCTCTTCGTGCGCAAGCCGATCGAGCGGCTGGGTGTCGCACCGCTCACCAGCATGTTCCTCTACGGCGAGAACGACCGCGCCGACCGCGCCGGTGATCGTCGCAGCGCCGCCCGCCGCTGGCGCGCATCGGACTGGCGGCCCGAGATCCATGATTCCGACGGCCTCTCCATCTGGCGCGGCTCGGGCGAATGGATCTGGCGCCCGCTCGCCAACCCGCCCGCGCTGCGCAGCCAACGCTTTGCCGATGACAACCTGCGCGGCTTCGGCCTGCTCCAGCGCGACCGCAACCCCGATCACTATCAGGACGACGGCGTGTTCTATGAGAAACGCCCGAGCGTGTGGGTCGAACCCACCCACGGCTGGGGCGAGGGCGCGGTCGAACTGGTTGAGCTGTCCGCCAACGACGAGACTTTCGACAACATCGTCGCCTTCTGGCGTCCGGCCGTGGCGCCGCGCGCCGGGCAGGAACTGGCCTTCGGCTACCGGCTGACCTGGGGTGCACAGCCCGCTGCGGCCTCGCCGCTGGCTCGCGTGGTAGCCACGCGCACGGGCATCGGCGGCATCGTGGGGCAGTCGCGCAAGGTTTTTTCCTGGCGCTTCGTGATCGACTTTGCGGGCGGGGAGCTGTCACGGCTGGGCCGGTCTACGGCGGGCGCCACGGTGGAGCCCGTCATCCGCACCTCACGCGGGCGCGTGGAGATTGTCTCGGCGCGGCCGCTGGCGAGCATCGATGGCGTGCGGGCGATGTTCGACGTGGTGCCGGATGCCAGCAATGCGCCGATCGAGCTGCAGCTCACGCTGCAGTCGGGGGATCGGCTGTTGTCAGAGACGTGGATGTATCAGTGGACGCCGCCGGGGGATCGGGCGGTTTGATTCTTTGGTTTGCTTGATTGATGCGGGTGGTGCATCCCTTGTTTCATCCCCTGCCGGGGCTGACTCACTTTCTTTGTCTTGCCAAAGAAAGTAAGCAAAGAAAGGCGCGCCCGAGATGGCGACCCATCCCTTGAATTTCTGTCGCAGAGAGGGGAAGGGAAAAACTCGCTGCGCTCAGACAGTTTCCCTTCCTTTTTCCTCTCTGCAACAGAAATTCAAGGCGCCATCTAGGGCAGGGGACGGCCAAAACGTCGCTGTTTTTTGGTCAGTCGTGGGGCGGTGTCTTGCTGAACTTCTCGACCATTTCTGCCCAGCCTTCGGGGCCGAGCTTTTCCATCGTCGCGATATTTCGCTCGTAGATGTCCGCTGCGTCGGGCACTGCCGCTGCGGCTCGGGCGATGCTGTCTTCGCGCAGCAGGTGCAGGATCGGGACGGGAGCGCGATTGGTGGCATTGGCGATGTCGTCTGGGTCGGTATCGGCGAAGACGAAATCGGGGTGAAAGCTTGCCAGTTGCAGCTCGCCTTCGTAGCCGGCCTTGGCGAGTACGGCTTCGGCGCGTTCGGTGAGGGTGTGGAAGTCGAAGAAATCGGCGAGCGCGGGAACGATCAGCAGCGTGGTGTCGATCTGTGCGGCGGGGGTGGCGTGCAGCAGATCGGCTTCGGCACGCAGATGGTCGAGCACGTCGCCGTCCATCGTGGCGCGGCTGACGGCGTAGCGCACCTGGCGCTTGACGTGCACGGCCTTGGCGAATGGGCACAGGTTCAGGCCGATCACGGCATCTTCTAGCCAGCGCTGCACGCTCGCGACGTGGTCGGCGGCGGCATCTTCGCTCAGCGGCAGGGCGTCGGCGGGCGGATCGAGCAGGACGAAATCGGGAGTGTGGTCGGACACGGCGCAAGCAAGGGGGGGAAACCAGCGCGCAGTGTAGTCGATGGCTCGGGAGCGCTTCTTGCGGCACCAACGGTGTCGTGACCTGCGACAACCAACGCGCGACTTTGAGGCGCGTTGCGATCACAAGGAAGCGGTGTACGCATCGCTTATGTGGTCAGTCCATTCCCTGAAACGAACCGAGAAGGAGCCCAACCATGACTCGACAGCGTGTACTGAAGACCGCTTTCGCCATGGCTGCCACGCTCGCTGCGTCGGCCGCCTTGGCCCAGATGAACCCAGCACCGCAGACCGCTCCGGATGCTGCGCCACCCAACAGCACTATGCAGGCCGCGCCGGAGGGACAATCGCGCGCGGCGTCGTCGACCGACCCGCTGGTGCAGAAGCGCATTGACGACAAGGCCGCGAACGATGAGTACAAGGCGCGCAAGGCCGGCGCCAAGGCCACCTATAAGGCCGAGAAGAAGGCCGCCAAAGCCAACCGCAAGGCCGAGAAGAAGGAGGCCAGCGTCAAGCGCAAGGAAGCCATGGCGACACAGGGCGGCATGACCCAGGCGCCGGACAGCGAAGGCAAGTAAGCCGCCGCATGCGCTCCATGAAGAGCAGAAAGGCGACCCTCGGGTCGCCTTTGTCTTGTGCGCGGTATGTTGGCGTTCAGTGCCCGCGCGTGGTGGGCAGGCGCACCTGCGCGACGGCCATCTCCCATTGCGCCATGCGGCTCAGGGCTTCGTCCCGGCTGATGACGGGGTGGAATGTGCGCGAGGCACGCCATTGCTGCGCGACCTCGTCTTCGCCCCGGTAGAAGCCGGTGGCAATGCCGGCCAGGTAGGCCGCGCCCAACGCGGTGGTCTCGATGATCTCCGGACGCACGACCGGAATGCCGAGCAGATCCGCCTGGAACTGCAGCAGCAGGTTGTTGGCCGAGGCACCGCCGTCGACACGCAGCTCCGTGATGGCGGAGACCGCGTCGCGCGTCATGGCCTGCAAGAGCGCCGTGCTCTGGAAGGCGATGGATTCCAGCGCGGCCCGCGCGATATGGCCGATGGTCGTGCCGCGTGACAGGCCAACGATGGCGCCCTGCGCGGTCGGGTCCCAGTACGGTGCGCCCAGGCCGGTGAACGACGGCACGAACACCACACCGCCGGAGTCGGGCACCGAAGCGGCCAGGCCCTCCACGTCGGCCGAGCGCTGGATGGCGCGCAGGCCGTCGCGCAGCCACTGCACCACAGCCCCGCCCACGAACACGCTGCCTTCGAGCGCGTAGCTGCGTTTCGGGCCGCTCTGACAGGCCGCCGTGCTGATCAGCCCGTTGTGCGACTGGACGGCCTTGTCGCCCGTGTTGAGCAGCATGAAGCAGCCGGTACCGTAGGTGTTCTTGGCCATGCCGGGCTTGAAGCAGGCCTGGCCGAACAGGGCGGATTGCTGGTCGCCGGCAATGCCGCCGATCGTGAGCGAGGCACCGAGCCAGTCGGCGTCGGTCTGCCCAAATTGATACGCGGACGGATGTACCTCGGGCAACAGGCTCGGGTGGATGTCGAGCGCGCGCATGAGGTCGGCATCCCACTCGCCGGTGTGGATGTTCCACAGCATCGTGCGGGATGCGTTCGACACATCGGTCACATGCAGGCGGCCGCGCGTGAGCTGCCACACGAGCCAGCTATCGACCGTGCCGAAAGCGAGTTCGCCACGCGCAGCGCGCTCGCGGGCGCCATCCACATGGTCGAGAATCCAGCGCAGCTTGGTGGCCGAAAAATACGGGTCGATGACAAGCCCGGTGCGCTTGCGCACCTCGTCTTCCAGGCCCTCGGCGCGCAGGCGCTCGCAGATGGCTTCCGTGCGGCGGTCCTGCCAGACGATCGCGTTGAAGATCGGTTTGCCGGTGGCGCGTTCCCACACCACCGTGGTTTCGCGCTGGTTGGTGATGCCAAGCGCCGCCATGTCGGCGGCGGAGAGCTTCGCTTGTTCGAGTGCCGCGCGGCAGGTGGCGAGCTGGCTGTTCCAGATGTCGAACGGGTCATGCTCGACCCAGCCGGGCTGCGGAAAATGTTGCGGAAACTCCTGCTGGGCGCTGGCGACGATCTGGCCGGCGCGGTTGAAGACGATGGCGCGTGAGCTGGATGTGCCCTGGTCGAGCGCGAGGAGGTATTCCATAAGGCGGAGTCTGATGACTGTCGGGCCAGGTCATGGTGCTCCCTGCCCGACAGTGGATGAAACGGAAACAAGCATGGTAGCCCGCAGGTGGCCGTCGTCAAAGACCGGCGCCCTGCGGGCTGCGCTAGATCAGCGCACCTTGCCGGCCTTCCAGGCTGCGAGCAGCTTGTCGTAGGCCACCGTCTCACCCTTCGGACGCTCGTTGTCGAGCTTCTTCCACGGGGCGTGTTCGGTCGACAGCCACTTCGATGGATCGCTTTCCGGGTTCAGCTTCGGCGCGCAGTTCTTCATGCCGGCGCGCTGCAGGCGACCCATCACCTGGTCCATTTCCTTGGCCAGGTTGTCCATCGCGCCTTGCGGGGTCTTTTCGCCCGTGACGGCCGTGGCGACGTTCTTCCACCAGAGCTGGGCCAGCTTCGGATAGTCGGGCACGTTGTTGCCGGTCGGCGTCCAGGCCACGCGGGCCGGGCTGCGGTAGAACTCGATCAGGCCGCCGTACTTGGCCGCGTTCTTGGTGAAGTAGTCGCTGTGGATATCGGAGTCACGGATGAACGTGAGGCCGGTGATCGACTTCTTGAGCGACACGGTCTTCGACGTGACGAACTGCGCGTACAGCCAGGCGGCGGAGCGGCGCTCGAACGGGGTGGACTTGAAGAACGTCCACGAGCCGACGTCCTGGTAGCCGTTCTGCATGCCGTCCTTCCAGTACGGGCCGTGCGGCGACGGCGCCATGCGCCACTTGGGCGAGCCATCGGCGTTGACGACCGGGCCCGGCTTGGTCATCGGCGCGGTGAAGGCGCTGTACCAGAACACCTGCTGGGCGATGTGGCCTTGCGCGGGCACCGGGCCGGCTTCGTTGAAGGTCATGCCGGTGGCTTCGGGCGGTGCGTACTTCTTCATCCAGTCGATGTACTTGGTGAGGGCGTACACCGCGGCCGGGCTGTTGGTGGCACCACCGCGCGACATCGAGGCGCCCACCGGGGCACAGCCTTCCACGCGGATGCCCCATTCGTCGACCGGCAGGCCGTTCGGGATGCCCTTGTCGGCGGAGCCGGCCATCGACAGCCACGCATCGGTAAAGCGCCAGCCGAGCGACGGATCCTTCTTGCCGTAATCCATGTGGCCGTAGACGCGCTTGCCGTCCAGCTCCTTCACGTCGTTCGTGAAGAAGTTGGCGATGTCTTCATAGGCCGTCCAGTTGACGGGCACGCCCAGGTCGTAGCCGTACTTGGCCTTGAACTTGTCCTGCAGGTCCTTGCGGGCGAACCAGTCGGCGCGGAACCAGTACAGGTTGGCGAACTGCTGGTCAGGCAGCTGATACAGCTTGCCGTCCGACGCGGTGGTGAAGCTGGTGCCGATGAAATCCTTCAGGTCCAGGCCCGGGTTGGTGAATTCCTTGCCTTCGCCGGCCATGTAGTCCGACAGAGGCATCACCACGCCGTAGCGATAGTGCGTGCCGATCAGGTCGGAGTCGGAAATCCAGCCGTCATAGATGCTCTTGCCCGACTGCATCGAGGTCTGCAGTTTTTCGACGACATCGCCTTCCTGCATGATGTCGTGCTTGACCTTGATGCCGGTGATTTCTTCGAAGGCCTTGGCGAGCGTCTTCGATTCATACGCGTGCGTGTCGAGCGTTTCCGACACGACGTGGATCTCGGTCACGCCCTTGGCCTTGAGCTTGGCCGCGGCGTCGATGAACCACTTCATTTCCGCCATCTGCTTGTCTTGCGACAGCGTGCTGGGCTGGAACTCGCTGCTGATCCACTTCTTGGCTTCGGCTTCGCCGGCATGGGCTGCGCCGACTGCCAGGGCGCTCGCCAGTGCAATGGCACTGATCTGAAGCGTCATGCGCCAGGATGTTTTCATCGGTATCTCCTCGTGCTTGTTGGCTTGTTGTTCTCCCCGCAGCGAAAACATCCGGCATTCCGACGCGGGGAGCGTGATGGAATGCCTGTGCCCGTACGTCGATTTGGGCGTGGAAGCATCGTGCTGATGCCTCCGGACTTGCAAATTCAAATGCACCGATGGCGCGTCAGCCGCGCCACATCACGATCAGCAGCACCACCATCGAGGCGATGAAGCCGCCCCAGGCGCTGGTCTCTTCCGACGTGAGCCCAACCCACGCCAGGTTGATATAGGCCGCGGTCAGCAGGCCGATGAAGAGGCGGTCGCCGCGTGTGGTGGCAATCGGCAGGAGCCCCTTGCGCTCCACCGTGGGCCGAACCACCTCCCAGACCGTCATGCTGGCCAGCATCAGGGCGATGCAGCCAAAGAAGATCGCCACTTCGGGCGTCCAGGCCATCCAGCTGAACATGTTCATTTCTCCAACATTCGTTCCCACGTTCGTGGAAACGTGATCAGGGCGAAGCGCAGCGGTTCTGACGGTTCGGCGCGGCCGCAGACAGTACGTGTGGTACGGCAAGGCCGCGCCGGGCCGTCAGAATCGTCCTGATCGCGTTTACACTCGGCCCATCGCGAAGCCCTTCGCGATGTAGTTCCGCACAAACCAGATCACCAGCGCGCCCGGAATGATCGTCAGCACGCCGGCGGCGGCCAGCACGCCCCAATCCATGCCCGAGGCCGATACCGTGCGCGTCATGACCGCGGTGATGGGTTTGGCATCGACCGAGGTGAGCGTGCGCGCAAGAAGCAGCTCCACCCAGCTGAACATGAAGCAGAAGAATGCCGTCACGCCCACACCGGCCTTGATGAGCGGCAGGAAGATTTTCAGGAAGAACTTGGGGAAGCTGTAGCCGTCGATGTAGGCCGTCTCGTCAATCTCGCGCGGGATGCCCGACATGAAGCCTTCGAGAATCCACACCGCCAGCGGCACGTTGAACAGCATGTGCGCCAGGGCCACACCGAGGTGGGTGTCCATCAGCCCGACCGTCGAATACAGCTGGAAGAACGGCAGCAGGAACACCGCAGGCGGCGTCATGCGGTTCGTCAGCAGCCAGAAGAACATGTGCTTGTCGCCCAGGAAGCGGTAGCGCGAGAAGGCGTAGGCCGCCGGCAGCGCCACCACGGTCGAGAGCACCGTGTTCATCGTCACGTAGATGATGGAGTTGATGTAACCCCAGTACCACGACGGGTCGGTGAAGATGATCTTGTAGTTGTCGAACGTGACGAGCTTCGGCCAGATCGAGAAGCCGGCCAGCGTCTCCTCGTTGGTCTTGAGCGACATGCTCAACATCCAGTACAGCGGCAGCACGGCAAACGCCACATACACCGCCAGCGTGATCGCCCGGGCGATCTTGCGCTTGTGCTCGTTGTTGTTGTTCTGCTTAGGCATGGTCGTCTCCCACGGCCGTGCTGGCGCTGCCCATGCGTTGCATCCAGTTGTAGAGGACGAAGCAGAACAGCAGGATGATGAGGAAGTACACGATCGAGAATGCCGCCGCCGGGCCCAGGTCGAACTGGCCGACCGCCTTTTGCGTCAGGTACTGCGACAGGAACGTCGTGGCATTGCCGGGGCCGCCGCCGGTCAGCACGAACGGCTCGGTGTAGATCATGAAGCTGTCCATGAAGCGCAGCAGCACGCCGATCATCAGCACGCCGCGCATCTTCGGCAGCTGGATATAGCGGAACACGGCGAGGCGGCTGGCGCCGTCAATCTCCGCGGCCTGGTAGAACGCATCCGGGATCGAGCGCAGCCCGGCATACGCCAGCAGCGCCACCAGCGGCGTCCAGTGCCACACGTCCATGATCAGCACGGTGATCCACGCATCGAACGAGTGCGACGTGTAGTTGTAATCGATGCCCATCTGGTTGAGCCAGTAGCCGGCCAGGCCGATATCGGAGCGCCCGAAGATCTGCCAGATCGTGCCGACCACGTTCCAGGGAATCAGCAGCGGCATGGCGAGCACCACCAGCGCGGCCGAGGCTTTCCAGCCCTTGGATGGCATCGACAGCGCCAGGCCGATGCCCAGCGGAATCTCCACCGCCAGCACGCACAGCGAGAAAATCAGTTGGCGGGTGAGGGCGTCCTGCAGATCGCCGTCGCGCAATATCTGGCGGAACCAGTCCACGCCCACAAAGACGTGCTGCTCGGGGCTGATGATGTCCTGCACCGAGTAATTGACCACCGTCATCAGCGGCAGGATGGCGGAGAACGCCACGCACAGGAACACCGGCAGGATCAGGAACCACGCCTTGTTGTTGAACGGCTTGTTCATCGGCCGATCCTCTCGTCGTTGCAGTAGTACAGCGTCTGCGGCGCGTCCAGGCGCAGCCACACGCGCGAATCGCTCACGGCCACCTCGTTGGGCAGCTTGGCCTTGATGGGCAGGCCGATGCTGCCGTCGCCGTTGCCGCCCAAACTGGCGGTCAGCAACTGGTGGGTGCCAAGTTGCTGCACCTGATGCACGTCGGCCGCCACGGTGCCCACTTCGCCGGGCGCCGCCAGTTGCACGAATTCCGGACGGATGCCGAGCTTGAGCGAACCGTTTGCGTTCTTGAGCGTGGAGAGCGTGTCGCGGCCCACGGACAAGCGCTGATCGCCCAGCGCGATCACATCGCCATCCACCGTCACTGGGTAGAGGTTCATGCCAGGGCTGCCGATGAAGTAGCCGACGAAGGTGTGGTCCGGCCGTTCGAACAGCGCTTCCGGGCCGCCTTGCTGCACCACCTTGCCTTCGGTCATGACCACCACTTCGTCGGCAAAGGTCAGGGCCTCCACTTGGTCGTGCGTCACGTAGATCAGCGTGAGCTTGAGCTGCTGATGAATCTTCTTGAGCTGGCGACGCAGTTGCCACTTCAGGTGCGGATCGATGACGGTGAGCGGCTCGTCGAACAGGATGGCCGCCACGTCTTTGCGCACCAGGCCACGGCCCAGCGAAATCTTCTGCTTGGCGTCGGCCGCCAGGCCCGAGGCGCGGCGCTTGAGCGCGTGCTGCAGCTCCAGAATCTCGGCCACTTCTTCCACGCGCTTCTTCACCTCGGCTTCCGGCGTCTTGCGATTGCGCAGCGGGAAGGCGAGGTTGTCGAACACGGTCATCGTGTCGTAGATGACCGGGAACTGGAACACCTGCGCGATGTTGCGCTCGCGCGGGCTGGCGTGCGTGACGTCCTGTCCATCGAACAGCACCTGGCCTTCGGACGGCGTCAGCAGGCCCGAGATGATGTTCAGAAGCGTGGACTTGCCGCAGCCCGACGGCCCCAGCAGCGCATAGGCACCGCCATCGCGCCAGGTCATGTTCATCGGCTGCAGCGCGTAGTCCGACAGCGCTTGCGGGTTGGGGCGGTAGCTGTGCCCCAGGTTGCGGAATTCAATGCGCGCCATGTGCGCCTCCCTGCTTGGGCGCGCTCACCAGCTTGCCCGCGTCATTGAACAGGAACAGTTCGGCCGGATCGACGAATACGTCCAGCGCAGCACCCAGTTCGAACTCATGCACGCCCGGCAACTGCGCGACAAGGCCGATGCTGTTCGACTGGCCGGCGGCATGCGCTCGCACGTGCAGATACGTTTCGGAACCCGACAACTCGGCCAGCTCCACCGTGCCCGGCAGGGCAACCGCGCTAGCGTTGCGCGGCGACAGGCGGATGTGGCTCGGACGCAGGCCGATGCGGCAGCGCGTGCCGGCCGCCATCGGCAGCGGGCGCGTCCATGCAACGTTGATGCCTTGCGGCAGGCGGATCTGGTTGCCCTCAACCACGGTGGCGTCCAGCACGTTCATCGGCGGGTCGTTGAAGATGGCCGCCGCGTTGACCGACACCGGCACTTCGTACATGTCGAGCGTCGGGCCGGACTGCAGCACGCGTCCTTCATGCATGACGACGGTGTGGCCGCCCAGCAGCAGCGCTTCCTGCGGCTCGGTGGTGGCGTACACCACGGTCGTGCCGCCGTCGGCGAACAGCGAGGCCAACTCCGCGCGCAGTTCTTCGCGCAGCTTGTAGTCGAGGTTGACCAGCGGCTCGTCGAGCAGCACCAGCGGCGCGCGCTTGACCAGTGCCCGCGCCAGCGCGCAGCGCTGCTGCTGGCCGCCCGACAGCTCGGCCGGCAGGCGCTGCAGCAGGTGGTCGATGTGGAGCTTTGCGGCGACGGCACGCACGCGCGTGTCGATCTCGCTCCTGTTGGTGCCCTGCAGGCGCAGCGGCGAGGCGATGTTGTCGTACACCGTCATCGCCGGGTAGTTGATGAATTGCTGGTACACCATCGCCAGATTGCGATCGCGTACCCCGACGCCCGTCACGTCCTTGCCGTCGACCAGTACGCGGCCGGTGGTCGGCCGGTCCAGCCCGGCCATGATGCGCATCAACGTGGTTTTGCCGGCCTGCGTGGGCCCGAGCAGCACGTTGATGGCGCCGGGCGCCAGCCGCAGGCTGGTCGGGTACAGATGGGTCTGCGCCCCGACCATGGCCGTAACCTGGTCCAGTTCCAGAATCAATTGCGTCTCCCGTCTTTTTGCTTCTACTTCTTGATCTGTGTTCGGGCCCCCGGCCCCTTGCGTTGCCTGCCTTGACCTTTAGGGGGCGCGTTCTGCCGCCGGCGCGGTATCGTTCTCCGGCAGATGCCGCATCAGCCAACCCTCCAGGCGGTCGCGATCGGCATCGCTGGCGTAGAGCCCCAGCTTGGTCCGCCGCCACAGGATGTCCTGCGCCGTGCGGGCCCATTCGTGTTCGATCAGGTAACGGATTTCCGCCTCATACAGGCCTGGCGTGACCTCGGCGCCCAGGTTTTCCAGGCGCGTGGCGCCGGCCAGCAGCGTGTTCACGCGCGTGCCGTACTGGTGCGCATAACGCGTCGCCAGCTTGGTCGGCAGCCAGGGCAAACGTTTTTGCAGGCGCGCGACAAAATCGTCGAATGTGTATTCGGCGACGAGTTGCCCCGGCGCCTCCAGGTCGCCGCCCGGCAAGGATGCGGCGGCTGTCCACGACGGCTTGCCTGCGGCAGGCAGGTACGAGGCCAATTGATCCAGCGCCTCTTCGGCCAGCTTGCGGTAGGTCGTGATCTTGCCGCCCCACACGTTGATGAGCGGCGCGCTCTTGCTGTCGGCGCCGGTCTCGCATTCGACCAGATAGTCGCGCGTGATGGCCGAGGCATTGGCGGCGCTGTCGTCCAGCAGTGGGCGCACCCCCGAGTACGTCCACACCACGTCGGCCGGCGTGAGTTGCTGGGCGAAGTAGCGGCCAGCCATGTCGCACAGGTATTGGATTTCGCCTGAGTCGATCGCGACCTGATTCACATCGCCCTTGTATTCCAGGTCGGTCGTGCCGATCAGCGTGAAATCGTTCTGGTACGGAATCGCAAATACGATCCGCCCGTCCGGGTTCTGGAAGATATAAGCGAACGGGTGATCGAACATCCGACGCACGACGATATGGCTGCCCTTGATCAGGCGCAGGCCGCGCGTGCTCGGCAGCGCGTGCGCCGCGCGGGCGAAGTCCGCCGCCCATGGGCCGGCTGCGTTGACGATAGCCTTGGCGTGCACCGAGCGGATGCCGTCCGGCCCCGTCAGCGAGGCATGCCAGCCGTCGGCGCGGCGTTCTGCGTTCAGGCAGCGCGTGCGGGTGAGGATCTGTGCGCCGCGGTCGGCGGCGTCGCGGGCGTTGAGCACTACCAGGCGGGCGTCGTCCACCCAGCCGTCCGAATAGACAAAGCCGCGCGTGTAACCTGGCTTGAGCGGCTTGCCCGCCGGGTGTTGCGCCAGCTTGACCGCCTGCGACCCGGGGAGAAAACGCCGACGCGCCAGATGGTCATATAAGAAGAGGCCCGCGCGGATCATCCACGCCGGGCGCTGCGCCGCGTCGTGCGGCATCACAAAGCGCAACGGCCACATGATGTGCGGTGCCATGCGCAGCAGCACCTCGCGCTCCTGCAATGCCTTGCGCACGAGGCCGAATTCGTAATATTCGAGGTAGCGCAGCCCGCCGTGGATCAGCTTGGTCGAGGCCGAAGAGGTGTGCTGGGCCAGGTCGTCCTTCTCACACAAGACCACCGACAGGCCACGGCCCACAGCGTCACGCGCGATACCCACGCCGTTGATGCCGCCTCCGACCACCAGCAGATCACAGTCCAGATGCGACGCGTCAGAGAGTTGCATGAGTTGGAATCTGTTGATTTGCGCGCCATCTTTTTGCGAATTCTTGCGAATAGTGACGCGTTCGCGGATAGTGTAGTGAAAGGCGAAAATAAAGCAACATAGGGAATCGCCTAATTCGCTCACATATGTTCGTTTGTGTTCATTTGCTGACTTAATGCTTCCCCGCCACCGCCAGATCCTCGAATACGTCCGCCAGCACGGCGATGCCTCCGTCGATGCGCTTGCCCGCGTGCTCGGCGTCACCACCCAGACCATCCGCCGCGACATCCGCCAGCTTGAGGATGAACGCCTGCTGGCGCGCTACCACGGCGGCGTTGGTTTGCCGTCGTCGGTCGAGAACATCGATTACGACCAGCGCCAGGTCCTGCACATCGACGCCAAGCGCCGCATCGCCGAAGTTGTGGCGCGCCACGTCGAGCCCGGCCGCTCGCTGATCATCAATATTGGAACGACGACCGAAGAGATCTCCAAGGCATTGGTCGGCCGCAAGGGGCTGCGCGTTATCACCAACAACCTGAACGTCGCCTCCATCCTGTCGGGTAGTCAGGACACGGAAGTTATCGTCGCCGGCGGCCTGGTGCGCAACCGCGACCGCGGCATCGTGGGTGAAGCCACCATCGACTTCATGAAGCAGTTTCGCGTCGACATCGGCATCATCGGCGTCTCCAGCATTGACGAAGACGGCACGCTGCTCGATTACGACTACCGCGAGGTGCGCGTCGCGCAAGCCATCATCGAGCAGTCGCGCGAGGTCTGGCTCGCCGCCGACCATTCCAAGTTCGGCCGCCGCGCCGTGGTCCGCCTCGGCCATGTCTCGCAGATCGACAAGTTCTTCACCGATCTCCCGGTGCCCGAGCCGATGGCGGAGGTATTCCGTGCTGCCGAAGTCGACGTGGTGGTCGCCAGCGAAGCGGGTTGATTTGACCTGCCGTCAGTCTTTTGCCGGTCGACTACAGTGAAATGACAGGGCGCGCACCCCGCACGCCATCTCCGTCATCTACCAATCCACCCGGGAAATGTCGTGAGCAAGCACTCACATGCAGCGATTCGTTCGATTTTTGCGGGCATCGTCTTGGAGCACCTCGTCGCCTTGCGCGATGTCCTGGGCAAGTTGGCCGCGCCCAGGCCGACTGACGAGGATCTTCATCAGTTTCGCGTGACCCTGCGGCGGCTTCGCTCGGCCTGGGTGACATTCGCCCAGGTGCTACCCAAATCCTTCGAGGCCGAATGGAAGCCGCGTCTGCGCAACCTGGCGGCCTCGACCGGTCCGGTGCGGGAGTGGGATGTCCTTCTATTGGACTGGCTGCCCAAAGCCGGAGCCAGCCTGCCGGCGGACGATGAGGCTCACGCGTGGGTCAAGCTGGCGACGTCCCGGGCGAGGGCGGCCCGCGGTCGGGCCTGGCGCGCGCTGAGGGCAGAGTTGGCATCGCCCGCGGTGATGGAAGCGCTAACAGGGCTAGAGCGGGCGGTCGCCGAGTTTCGGGTCGATGTCGAATCAGTTCCATACGCTGACTTCGCCCTGGCAAGGGCTGCCGCGCTCAGGAAGGTACTTCTCCGGAGAGGGCGTAGGCCAAAGCGGGCGCCACCCGAGCGTCTGCACCGAGCGCGCATTGCCGCCAAGCAGTGGCGCTATCTCTATGAGGCGTTTTACCCGGCGCTCGGCGTCACGGCGCCCAAGCGACGCTACATGCACTTACGCAAGCTGCAAGAGGCTCTGGGCGAAGTGCATGACGCAGATATCTCGCTTGCGCGTGCTCAGGACGTGGCGCCCGAGGCGCCGCCGGCATCCATCGTGAATGCGTTTCACATACGCGCCACCGCTGCCCGGGGGTGCGCTGCCAGGGAGTTGCGCTGGATTCGCTCCCATCGGGCTGCGTAGATCGAAAAATGAGGAGAAAAGACCCCACAAAAAGAAAGGGCTTGCGCAGTTCGAGAAACCTGCCTAATATTCGCCC
>NZ_DBMV01000041.1 GCF_002298975.1 Ralstonia sp. UBA689 | reverse complement strand
CTTAACTGAACGGCATTAGCCCCGAGGCGGGGCTTTTGTCATGCGGCGCCGGGTGGCGTTACATCTTCTGCTTGGCGCTGTCGGCCGCGTTCTCCAGCTTCTGGCCGCCGGTCTGCAGGTCCTTGCCGGCGCCGGCCATGGTGTTGCAGCCGGCCAGGAACAGGCACGTCAGCGCGAGTGCGGCACATAGGGTCTTCATCGAACGCTCCTTGCGGTATGAGAAATGGCATCGGGCCCGCGGCACATGAGTGCGGCAGGCGTGCGAGAGAAATCAGGGATGCGGATGGTGGACGGTCTGCTGGCGGGGCCGGTTCATGCCAGCGCGCTCTTCGATTACCTCGAACACCTTGTCGAGTTCGAGCGACTTGTCGAAGAAGTAATTGGCACCGGCTTCAAAGCAGCGTTGCCGGTAGGTCGGCACCTGCGCGTGGTTGGTGTAGACGATGCGCACGCTGGGCGACGCTTGATCGCGCAACGTTTGAAGAACCTTGAAGCCGTTCCCCTGACGCAACTGCAGATCGACGATCACGACATCGTAGTGGCCTTGCGCAAGCAGGCGCAGTGCCAAATCTTCCGTGTCGGCCCATTCGACCATCGCCACGAAGGCGGAAGCCTTCAGGTATTCCAGCACCATGCTGCGAAGCACGGGGGAGTCCTCGATCAAGAGGACTCGCAAGCCACGGGTGGAGAGGGTGACGGCTTGATCCAGCATGCGTAGATGGTATGCCAGCGTGCTGCGGGGGTGGTATCGGACGTTGTCCTACATGCCAACAGGGTTCGCGACAGATGCCGGCTCTGGGGCCTCGATTTCCGCCTTGATGAACCTTACTCAACCAGGCCGTTCTTGATGGCGTAATACGTCAGATCGGCGTTGGACTTCATGCCCATCTTTTCCAGGATGCGGGTGCGGTACGTACTGACCGTTTTGACGCTCAGGAACAGCTCTTCGGCGATGATCGACACCGATTGCCCGCGCGCGAGCTTGCAGAAGATTTGAAACTCGCGTTTGGACAGCGTCTGGTGCAGGGGCTGGTCGGTCGGCTTCTCCAGGCCACCGATCAGCAGTTCGGCTACCGTCGGGCTCACATAGCGGCGGCCCTGCGACACGGTGCGGATGGCCTTGACGAGCTCATCCGGCGCGCTTTCCTTGGTCAGGTAGCCCGAGGCGCCGGCGCGGATCAGGTTGATCGCGTACTGGTCTTCCGGAAAGGTGGACAGGATCAGCACGGGCAGATCCGGATGGCGCTGGCGCGCCAGCTTGAGCGTATCGATGCCGTTGCGATCGGGCATGGAAATGTCGAGCACGACCACGTCGAAGGTGTTGGTGCGGAGTTGCTCCATCACCTCTTCCCCGCTTGCCGCTTCCCCTGCGACTTCGATGTCCCGTTCTTCGGACAGGAACTGCCGAAGGCCGGCGCGGACGATCTCATGGTCGTCCGCAATCAGGACGCGAATCATGCTGCTCCTTGTGGACGGCGCGTCCGGCGGGTAGCCCGCACGCACACGCTGCGCTTGTTGGTTCGATACGACAACAATTGTATCGGACTGTGGCGTGAAACCGGAGTCGCTCGTGTCGGTCGGTGTCGGAGAGGGGGGGGATCTTTCGTGGGCACCTTTGGGGGTGCGCAAGTCGCAACATGCCAAGGTGTGCCTGGGCGCAACCCAAAAGAAAACGGGGCGGAGGGTGTCCGCCCCGTGTGATGGCCACGGTCTGCCAGGCTGGGCCCAGCGGTGACTGGCTTACTTGTTTTGCGCAGCCGCGCCAGCGTTCACGTTGGCATCAATGCTGGCGCCGCCGGCGACGTCTGCCTTGGCAGCCTTGGCGGTCTTCTCTGCCGACTTCTCGCTCTTGCTGACCGACTTGCCGACCTTCTCCGCGGTCTTGTCGACAGCGGCTTCAGCCTTGGCCTTGTGCTCGTGGACGGCCTTGGCGCCGTGTTCAGCCTTGGTGCTCAGTTGGCTCTTGGCGGCTTCGGTGTCCAGCTTGGCGCCGGCATCGGCCTTCAGGCCCGTGCCGATGCTGGTCTGAGCTGCAGCTGGGGTGGCGGGAGCGACGGCAGCCGTGCCATTGGTTTGCGGCGACACGCCGGCGTTGGCCGACGGAGTTTGTGCGTGAGCAAAGCCTGCGGCAGCAGCGATGGCGATGGCGGACAGGGAGATCAGCAGCTTGTTCATGGAGGAGACTCCTTTTCGTTCTGAACGGCCACGCGAGGAATTCGTCGCGGCATCACTCTGTGTTGGTGAGTGAGGCTTCAGTCTAGGGAGCCCTTCCGGTTACGATTGTTAGGGGGTGTAAGCCTTTGTAATGAAAGCATTGCCCCTCTTGAAATGCCGCCGGAGTCAATGTCTGCAAGGGTTTGCAGGCGTAAGACATGGCGCTTCAGACGCCATGTCTTAAACGTCTTGTCACAGAATCAGAGGTTCGGGGCGAGGGCGCGCTCCACAAAGGCGCGGTCTTCGCCGCTGCGGGCGATCATGTCGTCCACCTGGTCTTGGCCGATCTTGCCGATCGTGAAGTACGTGCTGTCCGGGTGCGACAGGTAGAAGCCCGACACGGACGCAGCGGGCGTCATCGCCAGCGCTTCGGTCAGGTTCATGCCGATCTCTTGCGCGTCGAGCACGCGGAACATGTCGCGCTTGACGGTGTGTTCCGGGCAGGCAGGGTAGCCGGGCGCGGGGCGGATGCCCTTGTATTCCTCGCGGATCAGCGCGTCGTTGTCGAGCGTCTCCTGCGCGGCGTAGCCCCACAGGTCGCGACGCACGCGGGCGTGCAGGCATTCAGCAAAGGCTTCGGCAAAGCGATCGGCCAGGGCTTTGAGCATGATCGCGCTGTAGTCGTCGTGGTCGGCTTCGAACTGCTTCTCGCGCTTCTCGACCCCGATGCCGCCCGTGACGGCAAACAGGCCGATGTAGTCGGCAATGCCGGTGCTCTTGGGCGCGATGAAATCCGCCAGGCAGCGGTTCGGGCGCGTCACGCCGTCGATGATCGGGCGCTCGCTCTGCTGGCGGATGTTGCGCCAGGTGAGCGCGACTTCCGAGCGCGATTCGTCGGTGTAGATCTCGATGTCGTCGTCGTTGACGGTGTTGGCGGGCAGCAGCGCGATCACGCCGTTGGCGGTGAGCCAGCGCCCGGCAATGAGGCGCGCGAGCATGCTCTTGCCGTCGGAGAACACGCGGCGGGCCGATTCGCCCACGATTTCGTCGTTGAGGATGTCCGGGAATTTGCCGGCCAGGTCCCACGTCTGGAAGAACGGGCCCCAGTCGATGTACTGCGCGAGTTCGTTCAGATCGTAGTTGCGGAACACACGGCGCCCGATGAACTTAGGCTTGGGCGGCGTGTAGTTCGACCAGTCGATCTTCGTCTTGTTGGCGCGCGCGGCGGCCAGCGACACCATCGGCGTGGCTTTCTTATTGGCGTGCTGGGTACGGATTCGGTCGTAATCGGCGTGCAGCTCTTCGACGTAGCGCGCGGCGCCTTCGTCGGACAGCAGACTCGATGCCACACTCACCGAGCGCGAAGCGTCCGGCACGTAGACGACCGGCCCCTCGTAGTTGGGCGCGATCTTCACGGCGGTGTGCACGCGGCTGGTGGTCGCGCCGCCGATCAGCAGCGGGATCTTCTTCACGCGGAAGTATTCGTCGCGCTGCATTTCCGAGGCCACGTAGGCCATCTCTTCCAGCGAAGGCGTAATCAGGCCCGACAGCCCGATGATGTCCGCGCCTTCCACCTTCGCCTTTGCCAGGATGTCGTTGCACGGGACCATCACGCCCATGTTCACGACTTCGAAGTTGTTGCACTGGAGCACGACGGTGACGATGTTCTTGCCGATGTCGTGCACGTCGCCCTTGACCGTGGCGATGACGATCTTGCCGCGCGAGCGCACGTCGCCGCCTGCCGCTGCAATCTGGCGCTTTTCTTCTTCGATGAACGGAATCAGGTGGGCCACCGCCTGCTTCATCACGCGGGCGGATTTCACCACCTGCGGCAGGAACATCTTGCCGGCGCCGAAGAGGTCGCCGACGATGTTCATGCCGTCCATCAGCGGGCCTTCGATCACCTGGATCGGACGGCCGCCGGCGGCAAAGATCTTCTGGCGGACTTCTTCGGTATCTTCGACCACGTAGTCGGTGATGCCGTGCACAAGTGCGTGCGCCAGGCGTTTTTCCACCGACTCCTGGCGCCAGGCCAGATTCTCTTCGCGCTTGGTGCCACCGCCCTTGTAGCGGTCTGCAATTTCCAGCAGGCGGTCGGTCGCATCCGGGCGGCGGTTGAGCACCACGTCTTCCACGCGGTCGCGTAGCTCGGGGTCGAGGTTCTCGTACACGCCCAACTGGCCCGCATTGACGATACCCATGTCCATGCCCGCCTGAATCGCGTAGTACAGGAACACAGTGTGGATCGCCTCGCGCACCACGTCGTTGCCGCGGAACGAGAACGACACGTTCGACACGCCGCCGCTCACCTTCGCGTACGGCAGGTTCTGCTTGATCCAGCGCGTTGCCTCGATGAAGTCGACCGCGTAGTTGTTGTGCTCCTCGATGCCGGTGGCGACCGCAAAGATATTTGGGTCGAAGATGATGTCTTCCGGCGCAAAGCCGACTTTGTTGACGAGGAAGTCGTAGCTGCGCTTGCAGATCTCGGTCTTGCGCTGGTACGTGTCGGCCTGGCCCTGCTCGTCGAAGGCCATCACCACGGCGGCGGCGCCGTAGCGCTTGATCAGCTTGGCGTGGTGGGCGAACTGTTCTTCGCCTTCCTTGAGCGAGATCGAGTTGACGATGGCCTTGCCCTGCACGCACTTCAGGCCCGCCTCGATCACGTCCCACTTGGACGAGTCGATCATGATCGGCACGCGCGCGATGTCGGGCTCGGAGGCAATCAGGTTCAGGAAGCGAACCATGGCTGCCTTGGAATCGAGCATCGCCTCGTCCATGTTGATGTCGATGACCTGCGCGCCGTTCTCGACCTGCTGGCGCGCCACGGCCAGCGCCTCGTCAAACTGGCTGTTCAGGATCATGCGCGCGAACGCCTTGGACCCGGTGACGTTGGTGCGCTCGCCGACGTTGACGAACAGCGTGTCCTCGCCGATGTTGAACGGTTCGAGGCCGGAAAGGCGCATGGGGTGGTCGGTCATGATGGTGCGGGGTTCGGTCAGGCGGGGGCGTGTTCGCCCAGCTTTAACAGGTTGCCGTGCGGGTCGATCACGTAGAGCTCTTTCATGCCCCACGGACGCACCGCCGGCGGCGCGAGTTCAAGCCCGCGCGCGGTGAATTCTTCAAACAGCGCTTGCGTGCTGGGTACACGCAGGTAGCACGAGGTGTTCTCGGCGATGCGGCGGTCGTCGCACGGCCAGAAATGGAGTTCGGCGCTATCGCGATGCACGATCAGGTAGTCGTCCACCAGCAGCGCTTGCGTAAAGCCGAGCCGCTCCGTGTAGAAGCGGGCCGACTCTTGCAGGTCCAGCGAGGCCAACACAGGGATGGTGCTGTCGATGCGCGCGGTCATGGCGGTTTCAGGCGGCGTCTTTGTATTGGCCGGGCCATGCGCGCGGCTTGCGATTGGCCACGCGCTCGGCAATCGCCTTGATGTGCTCGGGCGTGGTGCCGCAGCAGCCGCCCACCAGGTTCACGAGGCCCGCGGCGGCAAATTCATCGACCAGGCTGGAGGTGACCTCGGGCGTTTCGTCGAAGCCCGTGTCGCTCATCGGGTTGGGCAGGCCGGCGTTCGGGTAGCACGACACGCCGGTGTCGCAGATCTTGGACAGCTCGGCGATGTACGGGCGCATCAACGCGGCGCCCAGCGCGCAGTTCAGGCCGAAGGTGATCGGCTTGGCGTGGCGCAGGCTGTTCCAGAATGCTTCGACGGTCTGGCCAGAAAGAATGCGGCCCGAGGCGTCGGTCACGGTGCCGGAGATCATCACGGGCACGCGCTCGCCGGTGTCTTCAAAGAGCTGATCGATGGCGAACAGCGCTGCCTTGGCGTTGAGCGTGTCGAAGATGGTCTCGACCAGGAAGACATCCGCGCCGCCTTCGAGCAGCGCCTTGCCTTGCTCGTAATACGCGTCGCGCAGTTGGTCGAAGCTGACGTTGCGTGCGCCCGGGTCGTTCACATCGGGCGAAATGCTGGCGGTCTTGGGCGTCGGGCCGAAGGCGCCGGCCACGAAGCGGGGCTTCTCGGGCGTGCTGTACTTGTCGCAGGCCTCGCGCGCGAGGCGGGCGGCCACCACGTTCATTTCGTAGGCCAGGTCCGCCATCTTGTAGTCTTCCTGCGCGATGCTCGTCGCGCCGAAGGTGTTGGTTTCGATGATGTCGGCGCCGGCCGCCAGGTACTGCTCGTGGATCTCGCGGATAACCTCGGGGCGCGTGAGCAGCAGCAGCTCGTTGTTGCCCTTCACGTCGATCGGGTGGTTGGCGAAGCGCTCGCCGCGGTACTGTGCCTCGGTCAGTTTGTAGCGTTGGATCATGGTGCCCATCGCGCCGTCCAGGACGAGGATGCGCTCGCGCAGCAGCGCGGGCAGGTTGGCGGCACGGGTGTAGGGCTGGGGCGCGGTCATGGTGACTCCGATGGGGCGTTGGCCAGACAGGGCAACAGATTTGACGGCCAAAGGCGAATTTTACCAGTCGCATCAATGACTTGCCGCTGGCGTGGGTAATCGCACTCCTATAATCCACATCACGCTCTTTTGTGGATGCCATCATGCAACTGCTCGACCCCACCGATGCCCATTCTTTCCTGCAGCGCACCCCCGCTGCGCTCTTCATTGATTGCCGCAGCGAGATGGAGCACCTGTTCGTCGGCCATCCGTCCGGCGCGCACCATGTGTCGTGGAACGATGGCCCGCACTGGGAGGTGAACCCGGAGTTCGTGCCGACCGTGCGCAAGCTCTCAGGCTACGGCGTCGAGCGGCCCATCGTGCTGATCTGCCGCAGCGGCAACCGGTCGGCCGCGGCTGCGCAGGCGCTGGAGGAGGCGGGCTTTCGCGACATCTATGTCGTGCGCCATGGCTTCGAGGGCGATCTCGATGGCACGCGCCATCGCAACACGCTCAATGGCTGGCGGCATGCCGGTATGCCCTGGGAGCAGTGTTAAGCGAAAACTATCGACCCGATAGTCGATGCACACATGAAAAAACGCCCGGCAGCGCCAGGCTCCGGGCGTTTTTTCTTGCTCGTCGGGCGGACAATATGACCCGCCACCCACGATGCACGTTGTTCAGTGCATCGTCACCGGCTGCGTCATCACCGTGTCGAACTTGCCGAGGAAGTCGTCGACTTCTTCGACCGTCGGCTCACTGGCGATCAGCCGTTTCACGTCTTCGCGGAAATGCTCGGCCAACTCGCCGCCGAGGAAGATTTCGCGCTTGAGGTTCTTGTCAACGATCTCATAGCCGCCCGCGGACAGCATGGCGTGCTGGCCATCTGCACCGAATTCGACAACGCAATAGTTGTCGCTGTTGTAGATCATTTGCATGGTGCACCTCCGGGGCGTCAATCGTCTTGCTGTTGTCGGACTGCTGAACTGCTGCACCGGGTAGATGGGGCCCACGGTCGCGACTTCAAGGGCCGATCAATTCCCGCGTCATGACCGTTCTGCCCCATCTACCCCTTGGGCTTAATGATTGGCTACAAAGTTCGCGAATGCGAGGCGGAATGTGTCACGGGCGTTGTTATCGCGTAACAAGACCTTTCCGCGCCTGCATCGAACGGTGCAAGCAGTCTTCCATCGTTTGATGGGTAGACGGCGGGTCGAGTGCGCGGCGCCTGCAACTACCGGCAGGGCAAGGACACTTCAGGGCGTGTCACATTGACTGCCGCATCCCGCGTGCCCGAGGAATTCATCCAGATCGGCGAGGAAGGCATCGTCCTGTTCGATGGGGGCGAGATGGGCTGCGCGCGGCATCACTTTCAAGCGCGCATTCGGGATGCGCGAAGCGATTTCGCGCGCGACCTCCACCGGCGCGCCGGAGTCTTCCTCGCCTGTCATGACCAGCGTCGGGCAAGCGATGCGCGCCAGGGCGCTGCGCGTGTCGAGCGCCTTGATGGCCAGGCATGCGCCGACATAGCCGTGCGGCGGCGTGGCGCGCAGCAGAGCGCGGATGCGCTCGGCTATTTCGGGGTGCGATTCGCGAAAGGGCGTGGTCAGCCAGCGTTGCAGCGTGGGTTCGACGATGCCGCCCATGCCGTGCGCCTCGACCTGTCCGATGCGCTCGTCCCACATGGCATGCGCAGATAACGGCGTGTGGCAGACGGTGTCGCACAGCGTGAGCGAGAGCAGCCGCTGCGGATGCCGCACGCCCAGAACCTGCCCCACCATGCCGCCCATCGACAGCCCGACGAAATGCACCTGCGGGATTGTCAGCGCGTCGAGCAGGCCGGCCACGTCGTCGGCCATCTGGAACAGGGTGTAGGCGCCGTGCGGGGCGGTGGTCTGACCGTGGCCGCGCGCATCGTAGCGCAGCACGCGGTGGCGTGTGGCAAGCCGTTGGGCGATGCCGTCCCAGAGCCGGAGGTCGACACCCAGCGCGTGTGCGAGCACGACCCACGGGCCGTCCGCGCCATCGATGCGGTAATGGATGTCGATGCCGTTGGCGTGCGCGGTGCCGGTCTGGGAGAGGGCGGTGCTCATGATCGGCCTCCTTCCTCGGATTGGTAGACGAGTTCGAACTGCATGCCGTTGGGCTCGGTCTGGCGTAGGCGTACGGGCAGCCAGCCGCGCTCGGCGGACAGCCAGATCTCCACGCGCCGCTGGTCGCCTTCGCGGCGCGGCAGTCGCACGAAGTGCTGCGCATGGATCGTGCCTTCGGGCGTGTCGATGCTGTCTTCGCCGACATGCTGGACGCGGGCGACCTCGACGCTGTCGGTATCGGCGATCGGGATTTCCAGCGTGAGGCCCGGGCTGGTGAAGCGCGAGGGATTGCCGCGCGCCAGCCCCGTCAGTTGCAGGAAGACGCTGAAGCGGTCCTGCGTGCCGTCGGGCAGAGGCAGCACGGCGGGCGTGCGGGTAAAAGTGACGATTGGCGCGCTCTGTGCGCCCGAGGCCGGTGCGGATTCGGTGGCGTAGTGGAACATCGTCACGTCAGGCTGTCGGCGCCCGCGCACTTCTTCATAGC
The DNA here is from genome assembly GCF_002298975.1 of Ralstonia sp. UBA689. Taxonomy (GTDB): domain Bacteria; phylum Pseudomonadota; class Gammaproteobacteria; order Burkholderiales; family Burkholderiaceae; genus Ralstonia. The sequence continues at coordinate 226,742 of NZ_DBMV01000041.1, read as the reverse complement.
GAGCGGGGGCCAGACCGTAGGTGGCAATGGCGCCTGCACTGCGGAAGGCCAGGCTGCCGAAGAACAGCGGCAGCGGAATTTCGACGGCCAGCGTGTAAGTTTTTCCATCGGTGGCCCAGCGGATCACACCGTCTTCGTTGCGTACGCCATTGACGTAGGTGGCGTAGTGCAGCGTGGCGGAGGGCGGTGCCGCAAAGCCGGCCTCGGGCGCTCCGGGCGCGGCCGGCCCGTTGCCTTCGCCGCTCAGGTCGCGGATGAGCCCGGTGTCGCCGGAGGCGGCCGCCCCCACTCCTAGTGGGATGTCGGATGTCTCGGGCGCCGGTGCCTCTGCCGGGGCGAGGGCCGGCGTAGCCCGAGGCGGTGCGGGACGCGGTGCGGGCTTCGGTTGTGCCCTGGGCGGTAGAGCTGACGGCTGCACGGGTTCCGGATGCAACAGCAGGGTGGGGACGATCTGTTCCGGCTCGGGCGGCCAGGCCACCGAGTGGTTGCGCGCCACCCACACCACAGCAATGCCGTGGGCCACCAGCACCGCCAGCGCGATCACCCCCCAGCGGCGCCAGTGGCGTGCGTGCGTGGCAGTGCGGTCGTCAGGGTTGCGGGGCGTTGGGTGCAACGTATCCAAGATCGGCGGAGAGTTGTTGTGCGGCCAGCCGCAAGCGGCGCTCCAGCGGGCCGCTCCATGTGGTGTCGAAGGTGCTTTGTGCGCCCAAGGCGATCAGCACGAGGCACAACTGGCCGTTGGCGTCGAACACCGGCAGCGACATCGCGTTGATGCCCGGCAGTACGCCGCCGTGGATGCGTGCGGCGCCATGGGCGCGCACGTCGGCGCAGAGGGCGTCATACGCGGCCAGCGTGCGCGGCAGTTCTGGGTTGCCTTCATCTGCGCCTGCGCCGTCATCATTGGCGGCGGCGCGATCGAGTTCACGCTGGATGAACGACTGCGTTTGCGCGCGGGGCAGATAGGCGCCGAACACGCGGCCGGTGGCCGAGTTGAGCATCGGCATCACATCGCCCAAGCGCAGGCTCACGGTCACGGGGTGGCTGGCTTCCTCCCAGTGCACGATGGCCGGGCCCTGATTGCCCCAGACGGCCAGGCCGATGGTGTGATCAATCTCATCGCGCAGCGCGGCGGCGGCTGGGCGGGCGCGGCGCATCGGATCTTGCCGGTTCAGGCTAACCAGGCCCATCTCCAGCGCGAAGGGGCCGAGATCGTAGCGGCCCTCGGGCGTCTGCGTGACCAGCCCCAGACGCGTGAAGCTCACCAGGTAGCGGTGTGCCTTGGCCGGGTTCATGGGCGCGGCGCGCGCCAGGTCGCGCAGCATCATCGGGCCGTTGGTGTGCGTGAGCACTTCCAGCAGCCGGAAGCCGACTTCAATGGACTGGATGCCCGAGCGCGCGGGCGCATCGTCGGGCGCGCTGTCGCCATCGGCATCGGGCTCCAGGTCGAGATCGGTGTCGGAGGGCGGCGTGGACATTGTCGGGTGCGGGGGGGAATGGTTCGGGTCAGTTTAGCCGATGCATGGTGTAGCATCCGCGCAGCCTTTTTCTGCACACGACTCACCATGAAACTCGCCACCCTCAAGGATGGCTCGCGCGACGGCCAACTGGCCGTGGTCTCGCGCGACCTGAAGACCGCGCACTACGCCACGCACATCGCCGGTACATTGCAGCGCGCGCTGGACAACTGGGCGTTCTATGCGCCACAACTGCAGGAGCTCTACGAGCAGCTCAACGCCGGCCGTGCGCGCCACCCGTTTCCGTTCGACCCGGGCAACTGCATGGCGCCGCTGCCGCGCGCGTACCAATGGGCCGACGGCTCGGCCTATGTGAACCACGTGGAATTGGTGCGCAAGGCGCGCGGTGCCGAGATGCCTCCCGAGTTCTGGACCGATCCGCTGATGTACCAGGGCGGTTCCGACGATCTGGCCGGCGCGCATGATGCCATCGTCTGCCGCAGCGAGGCCTTCGGCATCGACTTCGAGGCCGAGGTGGCCGTCATTACCGGCGACGTGCGGATGGGTGCTGAACCTGCCGCCGCGGCCGAGGCCATCCGCCTGATCGTGCTGGCCAACGATGTGTCCTTGCGCAACCTGATTCCGGCGGAACTCGCCAAGGGTTTCGGCTTCTTCCAGAGCAAGCCGGCGACGGCGTTCTCGCCGGTGGCGGTGACGCCCGACGAACTGGGCGATGCCTGGCGCGAGCGCAAGGTCCACTTGCCGATGACGGTGCGCTGGAACAACAAGAAGGTCGGCCAACCGGATTGCGGCACCGACATGGTGTTCGACTTCGGCCAACTCATCGCGCACATCTGCAAGACGCGCAACGTGCGCGCGGGCAGCATCGTTGGTTCGGGCACGATCTCCAACGTGGACCGCAGCAAAGGCTATTGCTGCATTGCCGAGAAACGCATGCTGGAAACCATCGAATCCGGTGCGCCCGTCACCGAGTTCATGCGCTACGGCGACACAGTGAAGATCGAGATGTTCGATCCCAATGGCGCGTCGATCTTCGGGGCGATCGATCAAGAGGTTGTCGCGCCCGGCACGCAAAGCTGAGCGTTACGCTGATTCGGGTGCGGTCCTCGGACGGCGCCCGCGCTTGGGCGTGGTGGTGTTGCCGCCGGCACCGGCCGTCAGCGCCTGGCCGTGGTAGCCCAGGCGCAGCGACAGCGCCCGCCCGGCCTCTCGCAGTAGCCGCGAGGCTGCCCCCTCCAGGCTGGAGTCGAACACGCTGGACAGCCCCAGCGCCGTGATCGCCCCCGCCAGCTTGCCCTGCGCATCGAGCACCGGCACAGCCACCGAATCGATGCCGTTGACCAGCGTGCCGGCGATGCGCGCCACGCCCTCGTGCCGCACCGCTTGCCAGCGCGCGCGGCAGTTCAGCCAGTCGGTCAGGCCGGCCTTGCCGGCGCCGGGGCCGCGCAGTTCGCGGTCGATGAGCGAGACGATCTGGATTTCAGGCATCCATGCCGCGCATGCCTGGCCCGTGGCCGAATTCAGCAGCGGCATGACCGAGCCCACCCGCACGTTGACCGTCACCGGCCGGCCGCCGTCTTCCCAGCGCACGATGACGGGGCCGCGCTCGGTCCAGACCGACAGGAACACGCTCTCGTTCAGCCGCTCGGCGAGCTTGGGCAGCATGTTGCTGCCCTCGCGCACGAAATCCACATCGGACAGCGCCGAGAGCCCCACCTGCAGCGCCTGCGTCCCCAGCCGGTAGCGCGCCGAAGCCGGGTCCTGCTCGACAAAGCCCATGCGCTCAAGCGACACCAGATAGCGGTGCACTTTGGCGCGCGGCATGCCGAGTTGCCGCCCCAGTTCGGAGACCGCATGCGCGCCGCCGGCGTGCGCCATCGCCGAGAGGACGGTCAGCGCGATCTCGGCGGACTGGATGCCGGCGCTGGCCCGCTCGACTGGGGCGTCATCGGGTGGAAGGTCGTCGGGAAGATCGTCGGCGGGGAGCATCTTGAAGTCTCGGTTGTCGCTTTATAAGATACGCGTTACGAAAAAGGATACAGCCGGCGGGCGGCTCTGCGCGCCGGAAAAGACCTGAAGACCCGAAGACCCGGAGACGCCATGAAGCTGTCGATCTTTTCCGTGCAGGACCACTATCCGGACCGGCACCGCAGTCTGCCGCAACTCTACGCAGACGTCATCGCCCAGGCCCGCCATGCCGAGGCGCTCGGCTACGACACCTTCTGGGTGGCCGAGCATCACTTTCACGAATATGGTGCGGTGCCCAACCCGGCGGTCTTTCTTTCGCACCTGGCCGCCCAGACGCACCGGCTGCGGCTGGGCACGGCCATCTCCATCCTGACGTTCCACCACCCGGCCACGGTGGCGGAGAACTACGCGATGGTCGATGCGCTCTCGGGCGGGCGGCTGTCGCTGGGCGTGGGCTCGGGGTATCTCAAGCACGAGTTCGAAGGCTACGACGTCGACCCCGCCATCAAGCGCGAGCGCTTTGACGAAACGCTGATGCTGGTCGAACGGTTGCTCTCCGGCGAGCGCGTGCATCACGAAGGGCAGTTCCACACGCTGCGTGACGTGCGCCTGAACGTGTTGCCGGTGCAGGCGAGCGTGCCGATCCACGTGGCGATCCTGCGGCGCGAGGCGGCGTACCACATCGGCCGGCAGGGGCGGCGCATGCTGTTCGTGCCGTACGCATCGGTGGATGGCTTCGATGACATCCGCACGCTGATGGACGACTACCGCCGCGGCCTGGCCGAAGCGGGCATCCACGATGCGCGCGGCATGGCAGCGGTGGCACTGCACACGCACGTCGGCCCGACGGAAGCCGCGGTACGCGCCACCGCCGCCGCGCCGTTCGACCTGTACGTCGCCACGCGGCTCTATGCGCGCCGACAAACGTATGACGATGTGCTGGCCAGCGGACTGTCGTTGTTCGGCACGCCAGACGCGGTGGCCGACAAGCTTGCGCGGCTGTCCGACATGGGCATCGATCATGTCATGGCGTTGCATAACTTCGGTCTGATGCCGCAGGCGGCGGTGCTGGAATCGATGCGCTCGCTGGTGCAGGACGCGCTGCCGCGCGCTGGAATCACGGCGCTGGCTGCATAGGTTCTCATCCGGGGCGTGCGGCTCTAGAATCACGGCCGAACTCAAATGAGGCCGAGCCATGGAGCTACGTTTCCGGATCAGCGCCGAGCAATGCCAGGCGCTGGCGGACCGCATCACAGCCAAACGTATCGCGCGGATCGCGAACAGACGGGCCGCCATGCAGGCGCGCATCGAGTCATTCCTGCAGCGGCGTCTGGCGTTCGTGCTTCTGGTTGCCCCTCTTGCGGGGGCTGCCCTGATGACGCTGACCGGGCCATCGCGCCGAGGCATGATCGAAACCGTGCTGCCCTTCGCGTTGGTCGCGCTCGTCTATGGCGCGCTCTGGTGGCGCTTCGGTGCGGCGCTGGTTCGCTTCATCCTGCGTATCGGCCAGCGGCTCAGGTCGACGGTCGAACGGTTCACCGCCCCGCTCGTCGCGGGTGTCACCAGGCGATCCGTCCAACGCAGTGTGGCGCGCCTGGAAGGGCTCCACCGTTGGGTGTTGGCGCCCTCCGCCCTGTCGGTGCAGGGGCCTTCCGGCAAGACCGCCGTGATCCCTTGGCAGAACGTTGCCCGTCTGCATGATCAGGGGGATTTCTATCAACTTTTCACGCGCACTTCGGCGCGTTTCGGGTTGGCCTATTACCTGGCCAAGTCCAGCTCGGAAATGGATGCAGATGCCTATGGCGACGTCCTGCGCCAACTGGGCGAGCGCGTGCCGGTGCAACCTGAGCCATGAGGGCGATAGCCTGGCGCTCGCTGCGCCGCGACGCCCGGGCAGCCCCGCATCGCCAAACCGCTGCAAAACGGCTACGCTCTTCGCCAAACCACGGGAGGAGACACCCATGCAGCGACGTGCAGCAGTGTTGGTCGGGCTGGCTTGCGCCGGCGTAGTCCTGTCCTCCGCCGCACTGGCGGACATCCGTATCGGCGTGACAGTCTCCGCGACCGGTCCGCAGGCCTCATTGGGGCTGCCGGAGAAGAACGCCACCAAGCTGTGGCCCAGCGAGATCGCCGGCGAGAAGATCGAGGTCATCGTCCTCGACGATGCCTCCGACACCACGCGCGCCGTCACCAACACGCGCAAGCTGATGAGCGAATCCAACGTCGACCTCATCGTCGGCTCGTCCACCACGCCCAATACGCTGGCGATGATCGACGTGGCCGCCGAGGGCAAGACGCCCGTCATCTCGCTGGCATCGTCCGCGCGGCTGATCGAACCGATGGACGCGCGCCGCCGCTGGATCTTCAAGACGCCGCATTCGGATTCGCACATGGCGTCGCTCATTGCCGAGCACGCCGCCGCGCACGGCGTGAAGACCATCGCCTATATCGGCTTTGCCAACGCGCTGGGCGAGGCCTTCCTGACCGAGGTGCAGCGCTTTGCCGACCTCAATCACATCCGCATCACCGATACCGAGCGTTTTGCGCCCACCGACAACAGCGTGACGGCCCAGGTGCTCCACCTGCTGGCCGACAAGCCCGATGCGGTGGTGATCGGCGGCTCAGGCACGCCGGCCGCGCTGCCGGCGCGCGCGCTGGCCGAGCGCGGCTATACCGGCAAGATCTACTTCAACCACGGCGTGTCGAACAACGAGTTCGTCAAGCTGTGCGGCAAGGATTGCGAAGGCGCCTACGTGCCGACCGGTCCGGTGATGGTCGCCGCGGAACTGCCCGATACCAATCCGGCCAAGAAGCAGGCGCTGGAATTCACCCGCCGCTACGAGGCCGCGCACGGCAAGCGCACCGTCTCGATCTTCGCCGCCTACACCGGCGACGTCGGCCTGCTGCTGCAACGGGCCGTGCCGGCGGCGCTCAAGCGTGCGAAGCCGGGCACGCCGGCCTTCCGCGAAGCGCTGCGCGACGCGCTGGAGCACGTACGCGATCTGCCTACCAGCACCGGTGTCGTTAACATGAGCGCGCAAGACCACGTGGGCCTGGACCAGCGTGCCCGCGTGATGGCGCAGATCCGCCGTGGCGAATGGCATCTGGCCGACAGCGCGAAGTGACGATACTGCACTTCTGGCGTTGCGCGCGCGACGCCATCCGCTATGCTTGATTCACATTCCGATTCATCATGACCTCGCTCGCTCCCCGCTTCGCCCGTTACCAGGCGCTCACGCTCGTCCAGCACGGCCCCATCCTCGAAATCGTGATGGGGGCCGCCCAGTCGGCCAACCGCAAGCTTTCCACCGCTGATGCCAATCTGCACCGCGAGCTGGCCGAGATCTGGCGCGATGTCTCCGCCGAGCCTTCGGTGCGCGTGGCGCTCATCCGTGGGGAGGGCAAGGGCTTCTCGGCCGGCGGCGACCTGCACCTGGTCGAGCAGATGGCCGAAGATTTCGACGTGCGCACGCGCGTCTGGCATGAGGCGCGCGACCTCGTCTACAACCTCATCAACTGCGACAAGCCCATCGTCAGCGCCATGCACGGCCCGGCCGTGGGCGCGGGACTGGTAGCCGGATTGCTGGCGGATATCTCGATTGCAGCGCAGGATGCGCGCATCGTCGATGGCCATACGCGCCTGGGCGTGGCCGCAGGCGACCATGCGGCGATCGTCTGGCCGCTGCTGTGCGGCATGGCCAAGGCCAAGTACTACCTGCTGCTGTGCGAGTCCGTCACCGGCGATGAGGCCGAGCGCATCGGCCTGGTGTCGCTGGCCGTGCCCGAGGCGGATCTCGTCAATCGTGCCTTTGAGATTGCCGAGCGGCTGGCGGCGGGCTCGCAGACGGCCATCCGCTGGACCAAGTACGCGCTCAACAACTGGCTGCGCCTGGCCGGGCCCAGCTTCGATACGTCGCTGGCGCTCGAATTCATGGGGTTTGCGGGGCCCGACGTGCGCGAGGGCATCGCCAGCCTGCGCCAGAAACGTCCCCCCACATTTGACGGCACCTGATCCGACGCTGGCCGATTCACGATTTCGTAGGAGACACCATGTTCACCCAGATGCCCAACTTTGCCGAAGGCGGTTTCGAGTTCCTGCGCAAGCTGTGGGGTGGCGGTATGGCGGGGATGGCCGGAGCCGGCATGCCCGGCATGGCCAATTTTGCCGCGCCGCCGATGGACCTGGAGGAGCTCGACAAGCGCATCCACGACCTGCGCGCGGTGGAAAGCTGGCTGCAGTTGAACGCCAGCCTGCTGCGCACGGCCATCCAGGGGCTGGAGGTGCAGCGTGCCACGCTGGTGGCCTTGCAGACCTTCGGCTCGGCGCTGTCGCCGGACGCGATGAAGAGCGCGTTCGACAACTTGTCAGGCAGTGAGGCCAAGCCTGCGGCGGAGTCCAAGCCGGCCTGGCCGCATAGCGCGACCACGGCCAAGCCAGCTGAAGCCGAGCCCCCCGTCCCTGAAGACAAGGCCGAGGCCGAGGCGGAAGATACCGACGGCGATGAGGCCGAAGCACGCGCACAGGCCGCCTCCCAGGCTCAGGCCGCCGCACGCGCCGCCGCCGCCGCGCTGGACCCGTCGCCGTGGTGGAACATGCTGCAGCAGCAGTTCAACCAGATCGCCAGTTCGGCCGCCGCCGCCATGCCGCTGCCGCAGAGCCTGATGCCGGGGTTCCCGAGCGGGTTCCCCGCGTTTGGCGGGGCGCCGGGCGCGGAGGGGCTCGACACGGCGCCGGAAGACATCGAAGAGAAGACCGCGCCCGCCAAACCGAAGCCTGCCGGGGCCAAATCGGCGGCCAAGCCGACGCCCAAGGCTTCGAGCGCAGCTGCCAAGGCGCCTGCGGGCAAGACTGCAAAACCGGCCACCAAGACAGCCGCCGGCAAAACCGCTGCCAACAAGGCCCCGGCCAAGGCTGCGCCGCAAAAGCCGGCCAACGACAAGCCCTGATCGATGTCGACGGATTGCACCGCACTGTTGATGATGGGCGGTGGGGCGCGTGCCGCCTATCAGGTGGGCGTGCTGCGCGGCATCGCGCGGCTGGCACGCGAATGCATGCCGGACGTGGCCCGCACGCCGTTCGACCTGATCTGCGGTACCTCGGCGGGCGCCATCAACAGCCTTGGCCTGGCGCGCGGTGCGCAGGATTTCACGCAGGCCACCGAGGCCCTCACGCAGCTCTGGGCGAGTCTGCACGCTGATCGCGTCTACCGCACCGATATCGGCCGCGTGGGTGCCAGCGGTGCACGCTGGCTGACCGCACTGGCGTTCGGCTGGATGACCGGCCGCACGCCGCGCGCGCTGTTCGACAACACGCCGCTGCGCGAGCTGCTGCAGGCCCAGCACGACGGACAGCAGGTGCAGGCCGCCTTCGATGCCGGTGCGCTGCGCGCGCTCGCCATCACCGCGCTGTCATACACCACGGGGCGCCACGTCACGTTCTACCAATCGCCGCACGTGGTGCTGCCGTGGCGGCGTTCGCAGCGGATTGCGGTGTCCGACGAAATTGGCGTGGCGCACATGCTGGCGTCGTCGAGCATCCCGTTCGTCTTCCCGGCCGAGCCGGTCCAGTTGGAGGGCAATGACGAATGGTTCGGCGACGGCACGATGCGGCAGATGTCGCCGCTGAGCCCAGCCATTCATCTGGGGGCGAATCGCATCCTGGTGGTGGGCGCTGCCTCGCGCTCGCAGCCGGGGTGGTACGACACGGTGCCGGCGTCGGGCTATCCGTCGCTGGCGCAGATTGCAGGGCAGGCGCTGGCGAGCATCTTCCTCGACGGCTTGTCGGCCGACATCGAGCGGGTGCAGCACGTCAACGCGATCGTCAGCCGGAACCCCGAGATTGCCGATGCGCGCGACGGCTGGCGCAAGATCGAAGTGCTGGTCATGGCGCCATCCGAGCGCATCGAGCTGATTGCGTCACGCCACGTACAGCGCCTGCCGAGCACGGTGCGCGCGCTACTCAAGCCGCTGGGCGGCACCGAAGCACGCGGTGCGGCGTTCGCCAGCTACCTGCTGTTCGAGCCGGAGTTCACCCAGGAACTGATCGACCTTGGCGAGCGTGACGTGCAGGCGCGGCGCGACGAGTTGGCGGCGTTTCTGTACGACGTGGTGCCCGACACGATGCAGGCGGCGTGATCAACGCGGCGCCGGCTCGGCCAGCAGTGCGTCGATGCGCTTGGTGAATGCCGGATCGCCCGGTTCGACCTTGCTGGGGAATACCGCCACCACGCGGCCGCTGCGGTCCAGCAGGTACTTGTGGAAGTTCCACTTGGGCGGCAGCCCTGTCTGCGCGGCCAGCCAGGTATAGAGCGGCGAGGCCCCCGGCCCCACCACCGCCGTTTTCGAGAACATCGGGAATTTCACGCCGTACGTGTTGTAGCAAAAATCGGCAATCTGCTTGCTGGTGCCGGGTTCCTGCTGGAAATCATTGGATGGGAAGCCGAGCACCGTCAGGCCCTTGTCACGGTACTTCGCATAGAGCGCCTCCAGGCCTTCGTACTGATAGGTGTAGCCGCAGTAGCTGGCCGTGTTGACCACCAGCACCACGCGGCCGGCGTACTGGCAGAGGTCTTGCGGAGCGTCATCCTGCAGGCGTTTGACGCGGAAGTTCAGGCTGGCGGGGCAATTGCCCGCAACGGCCGGCGGCTGAGCGGCGGGCGCGGCCGTTGCGGCATGGCCGGTGCGCGGCAGCAGCAACGCAATGATGGCAATGACGATGGCGATCGCAATAACGAGCAGATGATGCCGTCGCAGCACGCCTGAGGTATGCCGTTGCAAACGCCGAGGGTGGGCGGAAACGATGGCGGAAAACAACATGTCAGGCCTCCGAAAGCTGGGAATGCATCAACTGTCTTCAGTTTAGGGTACAACCCCCGGGAGGTGCACCGCGCCAAAAGTGCTTCGCGCGTGGCACGCCATTCGTCGCGCCGAGCGCGAGGCTTTCTATACTGGACAGCGCGCTGGGCGCTCCAGGTAGCGAACAGGCCCACCCCACACAAGACGACGGCCCGACGACTACCGGGCTGCCGATCACATCGCGGCACACCGCGCGGCGATGCGCCACCGCCCGGCGCATCCAAGGGGGTCGCCAAGTCACGCGACGTGCGTGACACCGGCAGGCCTGTTGTGATGAGGAAACGGGCAGACACTGTTCTTTGCTCCGGTAGCCATGAAAAACCGGGGCCAGTCAAGCATGTCTGCTAGAATCCGCCTGCAAATTCAAAGGCTTACCATGCTCTATCCCGAATTGTTCAAGTCGTTGGAAGCGGTCCGCTGGAATATGGAGAAGGATATTCCGTGGGACCAGTTCGACGCATCGCTGCTGACCGATGCGCAAGCGCAGACCATCAAGATGAACGCCATCACCGAGTGGTCCGCCCTGCCGGCCACCGAGATGTTCCTGCGAGACAATCGCCACGACTCCGATTTTTCGGCGTTCATGAGCGTGTGGTTCTTTGAAGAGCAGAAGCACTCGCTGGTGCTGATGGAATACCTGCGCCGCTTCCGTCCCGACCTCGTGCCGACGGAGGACGAGCTGCACAACGTGCGCTTCGAATTCGACCCGGCGCCGCCGCTGGAAACGCTGATGCTGCACTTCTGCGGTGAGATCCGCCTGAACCACTGGTACCGCCGTGCCTCCGAGTGGCATACCGAGCCGGTCATCAAGTCGATCTACAAGCACCTGTCGCAGGACGAAGCCCGCCACGGCGGCGCCTACCTGCGCTATATGAAGAAGTACCTGAGCCAGTTTGGCGACAATGCCCGCAGCGCGTTCGCCAAGATCGGCGTGCTGATGGCCTCGGCCCGCCGCACGGAAAAGCCGCTGCACCCGACCAATCTGCACGTCAACAAGGCGCTGTTCCCGCAGGACACGGTGCAGTCGCGCCTGCCGAACCCGGATTGGCTGGAGCACTGGCTGGACGAGCAGATCAAGTTCGATGCCGGCTGGGAGAAGAAGGTCATCGAGCGCATCCTGCACAACATGGGTCTGCTGTTCGAGCGCACCTTCGAAACCGTGCAGGACCTGAACCGCTACCGCAAGGAACTGAACGCACGTCTGCTCGGCTCGGCCGGTGCCGAACAAGCGGCCTGATCCTTGCCACTGGCAATCAGCGGCCCATCGATTCGATGGGCCGTTTTGTTTTCCGTCTTCTTGTTTTCCGTCTTCGCGCCCTTGAAACCATGATCGTCCGCCAGCCCGCGCCCACCTTTGAACAGAAGATCTGCGACCCCGCCGACGTGGAGGCCCGCGTGCGTGCCTTGCCGCGGCCGGTGGTCTTCACCAACGGCGTGTTCGACATCCTGCACCGTGGTCATGCGACGTATCTGGCGCAGGCGCGCGCCCTTGGCGCGTCGTTGGTGGTGGGCGTGAACACCGATGCGTCCGTGCGCATGCTGGGCAAGGGCGATGACCGCCCCCTCAACACGCAGGACGATCGACTTGCCGTGCTGGCTGCGTTGGAGTCGGTCAGCCTGGTGGTGCTGTTTGCCGAGCGCACGCCGGTCGAGCTGATCCAGCGCGTGCGCCCCGACATCTACGTCAAGGGCGGCGATTACGACATCGATGCACTGGAAGAAACACGCGTGGTGCGCGGGTGGGGCGGCACCGCGCTGGCGATTCCGTTCGAGCACGACCGCTCGACGACGGCACTGCTCAAACGCGTGCGCGAAACTTCCTGAGCGTTCAGCGCGACGCCGTGACCGCAGCGGCGGGGGTGGCGCAGGCGCGCATCTCGTCGCCGCCGAGATTCTTCTTGAGCGTGGCCAACTGAGCCGCCACGCTCGATGCCGCATCGGCGGGGGCCCCAGCGGTTGTGATGCGCAGCCATGTGCGCGAGCCGTTGCGGTGTGTTTCCGTCAGCACGGCGGTGCGCACGTCCTTGGCGCGCACGTCGTCCAGGCGCTGCTGCGCGCGCTCCTTGTCGCGGAACAGGCCCAGCGATACCACGAACGAATTCCCTTCCTGCACGATGGCCGAATCGCCCACGTTGCGGCGCTTGAGCTCGGCCACCTTGCGCTCGGCGTCTTCACGCGTGTCACGCGCGGGCATATGGACCCACCAACGATTGTCTTCCGGGCGTGAGATGCGTTCGACCTGCACGCCGGCCAACTGCTTGAGCTGATCGAGGCCGCGCGTGGCCTGCGCATCGGTCAGGCCGCCGAGTTCGATGCAACTGCCTGCACTGTCGGGTGTGCTGGCGGTGGAGAGCGCGGTGCGCTCGATGGTGGCCTTGGTGTCAGCCGAGGCCCCGGCGGCGGCAGGTGCCGAAGCCGGCATGCCGTTGGGCGCTGCCGCTCCAGAGGCCGGCGCGGGCTCAAGAATGCGGATGGCTTCCGTACGGATCTGGCGGCGCATGCGCTCCGGTTCGCGCTCGCTCTCGAACCAGGCCGAGGGGACGTCCGGCCCGAACACGCCGGTGTTGGCCGCCAGCAGGACGCCGTTGACGAGCAGCAGGAGCAGCAGGGCGAGGCGAAGCGTCATGGTGCGGACGGAGGTGGATTCGGACGGTGACTCGGAATGCAGGAACACTGCGACGGCAACAACAGCGGTAGAACAGGAACGGCGGGCTGGCCTCTCATGCCAGCGACGTCGTGCCTTCCCGGCTCGCACGCGCCAGCACCTGCAGGCCAAGCAGCACGAGATTATCGTGCATCTGGAACGGCATGCGCAGATGCGGCGCCAGCGCAGCGCGCGCGCCGCCGCTCAGCACGCAGCGCGCCGGGCCGGAATACTGGGCCTGCAGTGCATGCCATGTCTGCGCAACGGCACCCGCCTGGGCGGTGACGCAGCCCAGCGCGATGGCGTCCTGCGTGTTGTCGGCCCACGGCGGTGCGACCGCTTCGCGCGTGACCAGGGTGCCGATGTCCACCTCGGGCAACTGCGCCGTGTTGCGCGAGAGCGCGCGCATCATCAGCGTGAGGCCGGGCAGGATCAGGCCGCCGGCAAACAGGCCGTCGGGCGTGACGATGTCGAGCGTGGTGGCGGTGCCCGCCGTCACCAGCAGCAAGGCGGTGTCAGGCCACGCGTTGCGTGCACCCACCGCGCCGACCCAGCGGTCGGTGCCGAGCTGCGTGGGGTCGCGGTAGCCATTTCGCAGTTCATGAGGCAGGCCCGCGGCGGCAGCTTCCGATGCGGCGATGCGCACGCGCGCGCCGTCGAACACGCGGGCGATGCGCGCAGTGAGCGCGTCGCGCAACGCCGGCCCGGCCACCGCACTGATCCACACCTCGGGCGGAGTGACGCCTGCCGCGTGGCAATCGCGCCAGTCTTCCACCAGTTCGGCCAGTTGATCATGCGAGCGGGCGCCGGCGTGCCGCCAAGGCGTGCTGCCGGGTTCTTCCGGCTGCGCAGGCAGAGCGTCGGCGCCACTGGCGATCCACGCCCACTTGATGCGCGTGTTGCCGGCGTCGATCAGCAACAGCGGCCGCGCGGGGGCCTTCAGGCGTGTCATGGCTGCTCCGCGTCCGCGCTGCGCAGCGACACCTCGCCGCTATGGATCCACTGCACACGTCCGCCTGATTCGATCGCCAGGCGGCCTTGTGCATCGATGCCGTGCGCCACGCCTTCGAGCACCACGGCACCGTCCTGCCAGAGGCGCACGCGTTCGCCGGCAAAGGCATCGCGCGCGGCAAACGGCGCGACAAACGGCGCCAGCCCCTGCGCGCCGAAGCGCTGCAGGTGTTCGCCCAGCGACGTGAGCAGCGCCGAGAACACGGCATTCGGCTCCGGAGCGTCCACCAGTTCTTGCATGCCCGACAGCGCGCGGCCCAATGATCTCTCCAGTACGTGCGGGCGCTCCAGGTTCAGGCCGATGCCGATGACAGCCCAGGTCTGCCCAGGCGCCGCGCGCACCGTCTCGACCAAGATGCCGGCCAGCTTGCGTCCGGCGATCTGCACATCGTTGGGCCACTTGAGCGCGAGCGCCTGCGCGCTGCCGCCATGGGCCTCGGCGTAGCCTGCCACGGCATCGGCCACGGCCACCCCGATGGCCAGGCTCAGGCCACCGAGTTGGGCCGGCTCAGCGGCAAAGGCGCAGGCGACGGAGAAGGTCAGGCCGTGGTCGCCGTCCCACGGGCGGCCTTGGCGGCCGCGCCCCGCGGTCTGGCGTTGGGCTGCCAGAACGCGGGCGGCCAGCAGCGGCGCGGAGCCTGCGCTTGCTGGGCCGGCGGCATTGGCGGGCCAAGTGGCGTCGCGCACGGCGGCCATCAGGTCGGCGTTGGTGGAGCCGGTGGCTTCGACCACCTCAACTGGCCAGCCGGCCGCCGGGCCGCAGGGATGGATGCGTTCGCGCGTAAGGCGCCAGCGCGCGGAAGGTTCGGCAAGAAACATGAAAAGGGACGATCGGATTCGCGCAAAGAATGGGCGCATTGTACGAGCGAGGCCTCCAAACCGGGCCTGCCGCTTGCTGCAAGCGGCGCATTCGCCCCACAGTGTGACTGTGTCGGGCGGCGTGTTGGCTACAATTCGACCGATATCCGGCATCACGCTGCAATCACGCTGCACACGGAGACCTGCTTGATCACCTGCCGCACGCCCCAGATCGAGGTTCGCCTTGTCGATGGACGGTCTGTCGCCTTTCTCTCCGGCGACTGGACGACGCTCGCCCTGGCCGAGCGGGCAGGCGTGCGCGGTGCGCGGGCGCAGATTCGCGACGCACTGGACAACGCCAACGCCTGGTGCCTGACCGAGGTCGGCCGCATCGATCACTTTGGCGCGCAGCTCTTGTGGCGCACCTGGGGCAACCAGTGGCCCGAACACCTCGACGCCCGCCCCGACCAGCGCCGCATGATCGACCGCGTCGCCAAGCTCGACCCGGGCGGCTGGAAGAAGCGTCTGGCCCCGCGCATCAACCCGGTGGCGATCCTGGGTGGGGGCATGCTCGATTTCTTCGACCACGCCGGGGACGGCATCGCCATGGTCGGCCAGTTGATGTTCGATTTCGCGCGGTTCCTGCGGGCGCCGCATCGGGGGCCGTGGCGCGAGATCTCCGCCAATATCTACAGCACCGGCTACAAGGCACTGGGCATCACGGCGCTGGTGGGGTTCCTCATTGGCATCGTGCTGAGTTACCTGTCGGCCAATCAGTTGCGTGTGTTCGGGGCCAGCATCTTCATCGTCAACATCCTGGGCATGGCCATCATCCGCGAGCTGGGGCCGGTGCTGGCAGCCATCTTGGTAGCGGGGCGCTCGGGCTCGGCCATCACCGCGCAGATCGGGGTGATGCGCGTGACCGAAGAGCTCGACGCGATGCGCGTGATGGGCATCTCGCACGGCTTCCGGCTGATCTTGCCCAAGGTGATTGCGCTGGCGATCGCCATGCCGCTGCTGGTGGCATGGACGGACTTGCTGGCGCTGGCTGGCGGCATCCTGGCCGCCAAGTTCCAGCTCGACATCAGCCCGACCTATTTCATCACCTCGCTGCCCGATGCGGTGCCGGTGGCCAACCTGTGGCTCGGCATCGGCAAGGGCGTGGTGTTCGGCATGCTGATCGCGTTGGTGGCGTGCCACTTCGGCCTGCGCATCCAGCCGAACACGCAGAGCCTGGGCGAGGGCACGACCACCTCGGTGGTGGTGTCGATCACCATCGTGATCCTGGCCGACGCGGTGTTCGCCATTCTCTTCAAGGACGTCGGGATATGACACGGCCACGCCACCCGCACGTCGAGCATGCGCAGGGGCCCGCGGCGTCGGCCATGCCCGCGCGCGAGCGCGTGATCGAGATACGTGCCCTCACCAAGCGCTATGGCGATGTGACCGTGCTCGACAACGTCGACCTGGACGTGTTTCGCGGCGAGGTGCTGTCCATCGTGGGCGGCTCGGGCAGCGGCAAGACCACGCTGCTGCGCCAGGTGGTCGGGCTGGAGAAGCCCACCTCGGGCACCATCCGTATCTTTGGCGAGGAGCTGACCTGCCAGGTCGGCAACGAGCTGCAGTCGATGCGCAACCGTTGGGGCATGCAGTTCCAGCATGGCGCGTTGTTCTCGGCGCTGTCGGTGATCGACAATGTCGCGCTGCCCATGCGCGAGCTACGCACGCTGCCCGATGCGTTCATCACGCGCGTGGCGATGCTCAAGCTGCAGATGGTGGGGCTCAAATCCACCGACGCCGACAAGATGCCGGCCGACCTGTCCGGCGGCATGATCAAGCGCGTGGCGCTGGCGCGGGCACTGTCGCTGGAACCGGAACTCGTGTTCCTGGATGAGCCGACCGCCGGCCTGGATCCGCGCGCTTCCGACGACTACGTCGCGCTGATCCGCGAGCTGCGCCAGGAACTGGGCCTGACCGTGGTGATGGTGACGCACGACCTCGATACGCTGGTAGCGCTGTCCGATCGCATTGCCGTGCTGGCCGACCACAGGGTGGTGGCCGCCAAGCCGATCGAACAGATCATTCAGATCGACCATCCGTTCATCAAGGAATACTTTCTGGGTGAGCGGGGTCAGCGGGCTCTGATGGCGCTGGGGCCGCAAATGACGGAAGCCGTGGCCGCCGCCACGCTTGCCGTGCAGGAGGATTGATGGAAAACAAAGCCCACGCATTCCTGGCCGGGCTGTTCACGATCGGTCTGGCGATCTTCGTCGGGCTGGCGGTGATGTGGTTCAACCGCGACCAGACCGTGCGCGTACCGTACGACGTGGTCACTCGCTCGACCGTCAACGGGCTGAACCCCCAGGCGGCTGTGAAATACCGTGGCCTGGACGTTGGCAAGGTCGACAGCATCCGTTTTGACGAGAAGGTGCCTGGGCAGATCATCGTGCGCGTGCTGGTCGACAAGGATGCGCCCATCACCACCACCACTTACGGTCGGCTGGCCTACCAGGGCGTGACGGGCCTCGCCTACGTGCAGCTCGACGACCGTGGGTTCGACAACAGCAAGCGCACACCCAACCCGACGCGTCTGGAAACGTCGGCCAAGCAGCCGGCGCACATCCGCATGGAGGCGGGCTTCCTGGACGAGCTCGACAAGCGCGGTGACCAGATGCTGTCCAAGCTCGACCAGACGCTGACCTCGCTGTCCATCATCTTCGACGATGAGCATCGCCAGGCGCTGACCGGCGCGGTGCAATCGTTCCAGAAGACCATGGACCGCTACAACGCGCTCGCCCAACAGGCCGAGCCCACCGTGAGCAGGTTGCCGCAGATTGCCGACAACCTGGATGCCACGCTGGTTGCCACACGCAAGCTGTCGCAGTCGCTGTCCGACCCCAAGGGGCCGCTTATGACGACGATCTCGGGCGCGGGCTCCGACCTTGCCGTTGCGACCCGATCGATGCAGTCGGCCGCCAACGTGCTGACCTACGAGACGCTGCCGCAGCTCAACGGCTTTGCGCGCGAGGCCCGCCAGGCCGTGCGCGGCTTCGATCACGCCGTGACCGATTTCAACTCGCGGCCGCAAAGCGTGCTGTTCGGTCCCGCGCCCGGCACCCCAGGCCCCGGCGAGACGGGGTTCACTGCACCCGCCGCACGGGCTTCGGCCCAGCCTTGAGGAGACGCCATGCCGATGTTGTCCGCCGTGTTTCGACGCGCGCTTACGTTGTCCGCCCTGGCGGCGCTCGTCGCTTGTGCCGCTTGCTCCAGCGCGCCGGTCGCGCCGAGCGCACTCTACGATTTCGGCGTTGCTCCTGTTGCCCCTGTTGCCACCGACGGCGCCCGCCTGCCGACCGCGCTGCGCGTGGCCGAGGTGGCCGGCCCCGGCTGGATGGACGGCAATGGCATCTACTATCGCCTCGCCTATGCGCAGGGCCAGCGTACTGACCTGTATGCCAACAGCCGCTGGGTGGAATCGCCCGTGAACCTGTTCGATGCGCGCCTGCGCAATGCGGCCGCCGCGCGCGGCCGGGTAGTTGCCTATGCCACACCCGATGGGCCGACGCTGCGCGTCGAGCTGGTCGAGTTCTCGCAGGTATTCGACCGGCCGGATGCGAGCCGAGGGGTCGTACGCCTGCGGGCGACGGTCTTTCAGTCGCGTGGCGTGATCGACCAGCGCGTGGTGCAGGCCGATGCGCCCGCACCCAGCGCAGACGCGGCGGGCGGCGTGGCTGCGCTCACGCAGGCCTCGGATCGCGCCATCGGCGAGGTGCTCGACTGGGTAGCCGGATTGCCGCTGGAGGCGCGTTCCGCTGCGGCAGCGTCGCCGGTGCCCACACGCCAGCGCTGATCATCTACCGGATGATGGAACCACCGGCCGCCGGCGGCGTCGGACGGTATCATGGGCCATCGCCCCAAGCCTGACAGCAGCTCCCGCCAGTGCCGGATCTCCACTCGCAACCCGCTACCCCCACCCCGCATCGCCACTCGCCGCTCGCGCGCGCCGGGCTGGCGTGGTTCGTTTTGCTGGTGATCTATGCGAGCCTGTATCCGTTCTCGGGCTGGACGGACACGGGCGTGTCGCCGTTCGCCTACCTGACCGCGCCGCTGCCGCGCTACAACACGGCATTCGACATGGCCACCAACCTGTGGGGTTATGCGCCCCTGGGCATGCTGACGGTGCTGGCGCTGCATCCACGCATCACCGGCTGGCGGGCGGTGTTGATTGCACTGCTGGGCGGGCTGCTGCTCTCTGGGGCCATGGAGGCGATTCAGACCTACCTGCCGACGCGCGTGTCGTCAAACGTGGACTTTGCGACCAACACACTGGGTGCGTTGCTGGGCGGCATCCTTATGGCGCCGTTCTCCGCGCGGCTGATCGACCGGGGCGGGCTGCGCCGGCTGCGCCGGCGCTGGTTCGAGCCGCATGCCACCTTTCCGATCCTGTTGCTGCTGCTCTGGCCGTTTGCGCAGATCTTTCCGCAGGAGTTTCTCTTCAGCATGGGCGGTGTGATCCGCAGCATCCTGCTCGATCCGTCGCCGGATGCGTTCCTGACGGGCGTCATCAACAACTGGTTTCCGGAGCTGTTCGACTGGCACGACCGCTTGCAGGCGCACCCGGAAGCGCTGCAGCGCCAGGAGTTGCTGGAAGCACTCATCACCGCCTGCAGCTGGATCGGCACGGGGCTGCTGGCGACTGTCGCCATGCGCCGTGGTGCGCCGGTGCTGCGCCTGCTGGCTGCGCTGCTGGTGGGGGCGCTGCTGGTGAAGGCAGGGGCGACGCTGCTGCAGTTTCCCTTGGGCGGCGCGTGGGATTGGCTCTCGTCCGGTGCCCGCTTTGGGCTGATCGTCGGCTCGCTTGTGCTGGTGCTGCTGGTGCGCCTGCCGTCCTGGCTGCGCGGCGCGCTGGCGATGACGCTGCTGATTGCGCTGATTATTCTCTCCAACGTGTTGCCGCCGAGCCCGTATTCGTGGGTGTCGGCACAGGCCTGGCGGCTTGGGCGCTTCGTCCATTTCAACAGCCTGTCGCGCTGGATCGGCTGGTTGTGGCCTTTCCTGGGGCTCGGGTATCTGGTCTGGCGGGCCGAGCAGGCGCAACTGCAGCGGCGTTCCGGCCGTCAGACTCGCTGAGCCTCTGCCGTGTGCGGCGCTGCCCCCGGTGAGGTCACGTGCCGCACCACCAGCAGCGCCACCAGCGCCGCGCCGTATACGGCTGCCATCGCGACAAAGCCCGCCCGCCAACCGAAGAGTCCCGTCGACAACGCCGCCACACCCAGGCCGATGAGCGCGCCACCCTTGGCCGCACTGCTGCACAGCCCCAGGGCGAAGCCCTGGCGGTCTTCCGGGCTGGCCTCGGCGACCAGACTGTTGAGCACCGGCAGCAGGCCGCCAAGACACAGCCCCCAGGCCAGGCGCGCCGCAATGAAGCCGATCTCGCCCTGCGCGTAGCCTTGCCACAGCGCCGTCGCGCCGCATACGGCGGTCAGCAGACAGACATGACCCAGCGTGCGGTGCACCGGCAGCCCCGCGAAGCGCCTGGCCCACCAGCGTGCCGACAGCGCCAGCGTTGCCGCCGTGGCGCTGTAGGCGAGGCCAGCCAGCATCACCGAGCCGTGCAGCGTCTCGGTGATGTACGGTGCCAGGAAACCCTGCGGCATGATGCGCGCGGCCTGCACGGCCACCGTGCCGAGCAGCAGGCCAACGACGAGGCCGCCCAGCGGCACGGCGGCCGTGGTGGATGCATCGGCCGCCGTGCCTGAAGCGCGGCGTGGGGCAGGCTTGACCGACGGCAGGCGCAGCATCGCCAGCGGAATGCACGCGAGGATGACGATCGCGCCTGCCGTGTTGGCCAGCCGGAACCCCATCCAGCCGACCAGCCATGCGCCCACCGGTGGGGCCATGAAGCTGCCGCACGCGGTGACGGTCTGCAGATCGGCGAAGACGCGTCGGCGTGCGCCGGCCGGGGCCACGCGCATGGCGTAGACCTGCGCGGCCGCCAGGAAGCCGGCCAGCCCGCCCTGCACGGTGCGCGCCAGCAGCACGCTCGCCGCCGAGTCGGCGTAGACCGACCACAGTTGCGACGCCGCCAGCGCGATCAGCGCTCGCAGGATCATCGGCTTGGCGCCCACTCGGTCGGACAGGCGCCCCCACCATGGCGCCGTCAGCAGCGTCGCGGCCATCGGAGCAAAGTACGCCGCGCTCGCCACCCACGCGAACGGCACGTGCGGCAGGGGCGTGAGTTCGCGCAGGAACAGCGGCCAGAACGGGCCGGTCATTTCCATCGCGCCCATCGACAGGGCCTGGATGACGAGCAGCCACCGGATGGCCCCGCGCCAGGCATCGGGCGGATTCGGTGGGCTCATGCCGGCACTCCCGGCATCCCGGCAGCGGCCAGCGGGTTGGGCAGCGTGGCGTGCATGTCGTCGGACTGATCGCGCAGGCGCATGCGCACGAAGGTCTTGAAGGTCCATGGTGCTTCCAGCAAGGCGTGACGCTCGTGCACCCATGCACCGGCATCCAGCGCAGCTTGATGCTGTTTGAACACGGTGTGCATGGCGTCGCGCCACTGGCGCAGGCCCGATGTTTCGCCACCTTCCGGGAACAGTGCGAGCGCGAGTTCGCCGATATGGCACAGCAGGAACGCGTGGATCAGCTTTTTGCGCGGGATATCCCGATCCGGGTACGTGGTGTGCCCGGCGCGGAACGGCTCGATGGTCAAGCCTTGTGCCTGCAGCGCCGGCAGCGCGATCTTCACGTCGCCAAAGTCGCGCACCACCAGCCGCACCGGCATGCCGGCCGCATCGATGACGACAAAGGTGTTCTGCTGATGCGCCTCCAGCGCAATGCCGTAGCGCAGGTACAGCCCGACGATGGCCGGAATCGCCACGTGCAGGTAGGCGTCGAAGAAGCGTGCAGCGCGTTCGGAGCGTGTGCCGGCGGTCTGGCGCGAGAGCACCGTGTCGAGCAGCGTGGGCGCAGCTGGCTGCGTCATGTCGGTCGTGAAATCTGGCGTGAACAGAGCGCCGACGGGCAGCAGACGTTGGCTGCGGGCAACGCGTGTGGTCGGGTTGTCCCGCACGATCATCGACAGATGGCGGGCGCGCTCGTCGCTGGTGCCGGCCAGGTGGATGCCGTGGCGCTCCGGCACGATGGACAGCACGGCTGACAGCGCAGCGTCGGCCGCGAGGATGCGTTCGAGCAGCGCGCTCACGCGTGGCCCCATCACGGCGGACTTGGGCGATACGGTGCGCTCCACGCTGGTCAGCCGCATGCTCACGGGCAGCTTGAGCATTGGGCCGCCGGGGGCGGTGGTGGCGGCCACGGTGCGGAACGACATGGTCGGCCGTGTGGCAATGGTGATGTCGGGCAGGGTGATCAGCTCACCAGCGGCAAACTCGGCGGCGAAGGTCTCGTTGAGAGTCGTGTCGCGCTGCCACGGGTGGACAGGCAGCGGCAGCCAGCCTTCGGGGGCGAGCCGGCGCACCAGCAGGGCCTTGCGGAAGGCCGTCATGGCTTCGGGGAAGGTCGCGGCAAACCACGCCGCATACGGCTGTGTGCCCTCCATCGTGCTCACCTGCAGGCGATGCGCGGCCACGGCCACCAGGCCGATCGGCACCTGCGCCTCGAATTCCGGCGACAGCGCAATCACCTGATCGGGCGCCAGCCCCAGCCGCGTCTTGTAGGCCGGGTGCCACGGGTGGCCGCCGGTGCCCCACTGCTCGGTGCGTGCCAGGGCTTGCGGCGTGCCGTCGCCGACCAGCAGGGCCAGCGCGTCCTGCGGTGCGGTTGCGCCGTGCTCGGCGGCAAGGCGCTCGCCCCAGGCGAGCCGATAGGCTTGGCACAGCGTGTCGTTGTCCTGGCTGTTGTCGAGCTCCGCCGATAGTCGTGCGATGGCCGTCAGGCGGTGCGCGCTGTTGTCATCACCGGTCTCCAGGATCGGCGTGAGCCAATGAAGCAGGGCGGAAGGCCGCTCGACGAGCATCGGCAGCCGGTCGTGCGCGAGGACGGTCACGTCGCCGGCCAGGGTCCAGTTGCCCAGCGCGCCGGGGTGCAGGCCGGTGAAGCGCAGCAGCACGCGCTGTTGCCAGATCGGCAGCAGCGTCATGTCCGGGCGCGTGTCGGCGATCAACTGATAGGGGTTGAGCAGCGCTTCACGAAACAACGCTTGCAGCAGGCGCGACAGCACGCGGCGGCGTGCCAGTTGCTGCGCCGCAGACCAGTGCGCGGCATGCACGCCGGCTTCGCGCAAGGCGGGAATCGATTCAAAAGATAGGTTGCCGGCCGCGACGGCAATGGGTGCGATGGATGTTTGAGCAGCGGGATCAGCTTGACGTTGCACGATGGCTCCTACGGGACACGAGCGTATGCAGGCGAGCGGTAGCTCGGCCCTGCAGCACAGGGGGTCTGGTGTAGGGGCCGCTTGAGAGGCAGGCGGACGATGCAGCGCTCCTGGCAAGGAGGAGCGCTGCAAAGGGACGGGATCTTTTTCTAAGACGGCGTGAGGCAGGGTCAGCCGCACCGGCCTGCGCGCAGAGGCGCGGTTTGCTGCGTCTCAGTGTAGGTGAGAATTATTCGCATCCGCAACACAATTCCATCAAGGCGAGAACGGCCTATGGCCGAACGAGCCGACGCAGAGCGCGCCGTCTTCACGGAACCGACACGATTTCTTTCTACCTTAGCGCCTGATTAGTGACGGGCACGTGTCGCACAGACGGGTCGCCGGTGTCACCAGGAGGTCATTCGTGTCTGCGAGCCGCGTTATCAGTCGATTGCCTTTCCGCGCTGTATGCCTGATTGCGGCGGCGCTTGCCTTTGTGCTGGCTGGCTGCGATGCGGCCGATCCGCACGTGCCCGCCGTGGTGCGGACGCCGGCCTCCGCGCTTTCACCTCCCCCGTCATTGCCGCCATCCCCGTCTTCCACGCAGGCTGTCGTCACTTCGCGCGACGGCCTGGCGCCACCCGTGATGCATACCGTCGATTGACCCCCTCCCCAAGCCATCCGACGTTGGCCCGTGTTGTTCCCCCCAACCCCCTCCAATACAGACAACAGGTAGAGAACATGACCTCCAAGAGCCGCCGTGGTTTTCTCCGCTCCGCCGCCCAGTTGGCCGCTGCTTCCGCCGCCATGGGCGTGGTGCCCGAAGGCATTCGTCAGGCGCTGGCGATTCCCGCCCATAACGCGCGCCGCAACATTGAGGACGTGCAGCACATCGTGATCCTCATGCAGGAGAACCGTTCGTTCGACCATTACTTCGGCACGCTCAAGGGCGTGCGCGGGTACGGCGATACGCGCACCGTCACGCTGCCCACCGGCAAGAGCGTGTGGCACCAGCCGCTGGTCGGCGCGGTGGGCGAGGTGCTGCCGTTCCGCCCGAGCGCGCCAGACCTCGGCCTGCAGTTCCTGCAAGACCTGCCGCACGGCTGGAACGATACGCATGGCGCCGTCAACGGCGGCCGCTATGACGGCTGGGTCCCGCACAAGGGCACCACGACGATGGCGTATCTCACGCGTCAGGACATCCCGTTCCACTACGCGCTGGCTGATGCCTTTACCATCTGCGACGCCTATCACTGCTCCACGCCCACCTCTACCGATCCGAACCGCTACTACATGTGGACGGGCTACGTCGGCAACGACAACGTCGGTGGCGGCCCGGTGATCGACAATGCGGAAGCCGGCTACGGCTGGTCGACGTATCCGGAAGTGCTCGAAGCCGCCGGCATCTCGTGGAAGATCTATCAGGACATCGGCACGGGCCTGGACGCCAACGGCTCCTGGGGCTGGACGAGCGACGCCTACATCGGCAACTACGGCGACAACTCGCTGCTGTATTTCAAGCAGTACCAGAACGCGCAGCCCGGCAACCCGCTGTACGACAAGGCGCGCACCGGCACCAACGTGTCGGCTGGCGACGGTTACTTCGACATCCTCAAGCGCGACGTGCAGAATGGCACGCTGCCGCAGGTGTCGTGGATCGCCGCGCCGGAGGCGTTCTCCGAACACCCGAACTGGCCGGCCAACTACGGCGCGTGGTACATCGACCAGGTCCTGCAGATCCTGACCTCCAACCCCGAGGTGTGGAGCAAGACGGCAGTGTTCGTCACCTACGACGAGAACGACGGCTTCTTCGACCACCTCGTGCCGCCGTTTGCCGCATCGGGCAGCAACGGCCTCTCCACCGTCGACACCACGGGCGAATACTTCCCGGGCAACAGCAAGTACGGCGCGGGCAGTTACGGCCTGGGCGTGCGCGTGCCGATGCTGGTGGTGTCGCCGTGGTCCAAGGGCGGCTGGGTGTGCTCGGAGACGTTCGACCACACGTCGATCATCCGCTTCATCGAGACGCGTTTTGCCCGCACGCACAGCATCAAGTCACCGAACATCTCGAAGTGGCGCCGCGCGGTGTGCGGCGATCTGACCTCGGCGTTCAACTTTGCCACGCCCAACGAGGCGATTCCCGCGTTGCCGAGCACGGCGGCCTACGCGCCGAAGGATCGCCAGCGCCATCCGGACTACATTCCGTTGCCGCCGCTGCTGCAGGCCGTGCCCAAGCAGGAAGCGGGAGTGCGCCCGGCGCGCGCGCTGCCGTACGAGCTGTTCGTGCGTGGCCGTCATGACGAGGCAGCGGGCAAGTTCCAGATCGATTTCGTCAACACCGGTGATGCTGGCGCGGCATTCCTCGCCTACACCGCCGGCAGCCTGGATGCGCCGCGCACCTATACGGTGGAAGCGGGCAAGCGACTGTCCGACAAGCTGCCCGTGGGCCCTGGCGGCACGTACGACTTCACGGTGCACGGTCCGAACGGCTTCCTGCGCCGCTTCGTCGGCAAGCTCACGCTGTCGGGCCTGTTGCATCCGCACGGCCGAGCACTGGAAGTGAAGGAGGGCTACGACGTCGCCAACGGCAACCTGGAACTGCGCCTGATCAACCACGGCCGCACGCACACGACCTTCACGGTCAAGAACGCTTACACGGGCGAGAGCGTGCAGCGCGAGGTGCGCGGCGGTGACGATACCTCGGTATACCTGGACCTGCGTGGCCAGCACGCCTGGTACGACCTGAACGTTACGGCCAGCACCGACGCTGGCTTCCGGCGCCGCCTGGCGGGCCACGTCGAGACCGAGCGCGCCAGCGCGTCGGACCCGGCGCTGGGCGCATAAGCGGCACGCAAGCAAAACGGCCCGCTGGCAGGCAACGCCAGCGGGCCGTTTCTTCTTTGTCGGTGCGCGATGTCAGAGTTGCCGCGTGTAGGTGCGCGCCTGATACAGCGCCAGCGCACTCAACCCGACGATCAGCGCGATCGCCAGTACATCGGCAAGCGGGTAGCCCCAGTAGCTCGTCATTGCATGGTCTCCTTCGGTTCGATCAGGCCGGTGTCGGCCATGCGTTGGCGGCCGAACTCAGTGATGGTGTAGCGGAAGTGCACCTTGCCGGTGGCTACGTCCAATGCGTCTTCGAGCGTCTGCACCAGACCGCCGGAGTACAAATCGGCGAGGATGGCGCGGATACTGCCCGTCCAGTATTCCTCTTCGGGTTTGCCGTATTCCAGGCAGGTGCGATGGGCGATGTCGCTGTCCCACAGTGCGTCACCGCTGGCCAGCAGTTGCAGGATGTAGCCCTTCATGTGCAGTTTCATGCGTGCCTCACTGGTGGGGTTGTGGTGCCATGCCGCGAATCACTTCCAGGTTTTCCGAGCTTTCCGACACCATCACGAAGCCGCCGAAGATCACCAGCGCCAGCCCGATCAGGAAGTACCACTGCGGAAACTGCAGTGTGAAGATGGCGGTGAAGAGGGTGGCGAATAGGGCGTAGAACGCGCCCAGCGCCTGCCCGCGCCCCACGCCGATCAACGGGAAGGACTTGTACCAGGCCACCGCGCAGAAGGAGAACGTGAGTCCGCCCACCGCCAGCCATAGCAGTGCCTTGCTATGCACGATGCCCGAAGCGATTTCCGTAACGCTGATCGGCAAGTGGGCGAACAGCGCAATGGCCGGCAGCACGAAGACCACCCAATAGATGGCCTCGGCGGTGTAACGGATCGACACGCCGCAGTCGGGGTCGGTCACGTCCATGGCGCGCCCGACGATGGCGCCTTCCAGCCCCCAGCCGATGGCTGCCATCGCGCCGCCCAGGTAGCCGATCCACTGGTTGTTGCCGCTGTGCGATTCGGCCAGCAGTGCCGGCACGTAGATCGCCACGCCGCCGCCGATGATGATGGCAATACCCACGGTCGCTCGCGCGCTGATGCGCTCGTTGTACCAGAGCTTGGCCACGGTGGCGCCCACCACCGGATACAGCAGACCGGCCACTGCTGCAAACACCGCGCCCACATAACCCATCGCCAGGTATGAGCCGAAGTTGGCCATCAGCCCCCCGGCAATCGCGGCAATGAAGTACCAGCGCGAGATCTTGCGGAACTGGCCGATGGTGCGGAAGTAATCCCCCAGCTTGCCGAGCGTGCCCAGCCACACCCACTGGAATATCACCACCATGCAGCAGTGGAAGGTTGTGATGACGGCTGCACTGGTCAGGAAGACGCGCGGGTCGGAGAGGTCGATGGTGGCAAACGGCGATTCATGCCAGACAGCAGTGCCCGGCACATACCAGGCGCCCCACAGAATGGCGGCCCACAGCGCCCAGCGGTAACCCCACTGCAGCGTGCGTTTGTGATGTGCCGCGCGGGCGGCGGAGGAAGAGGGCAAAACCGGTCTCCTTGTTCTGTGCGCTTGGCCGGCGAGAAAAGCCTTGAGCGCCGGCGGCGCGCGAGTTGACTGGAGGTAAATAAATAAACTAAAGGTGCTTCAGGGTGAGTCTAAGCCGGCCCTCCTGGCTTGCCGGGAAATCAGTCGCAACGATTGACGGGGTTGTTACAAGTTGACGTATGTAACGTCTGGTGGCGGCGGGCAGCGCGCCTGCTGGCGCTACGACGTGCCCGCCTCGGGTACCGCGTCCACCACGGTAATCAGATGCAGCGGCGCCCCCGAGATCGGATCGCGCGCCAGCGACGTGGTCACGCGCACCGGCACGGCGGAGCCATCGCCGCGTACCAGTTGCAGCGAGAGCGCGTAGGCTGGCACCGTGCCCGCCAGCAGTTCGCCGTACTGACGCAGGTGGCGCGCGAGGTCGTCGCGGTGCGTGAGGTCGAGCAGCGTGCGTTGCTGCAGTTCGGCCTCCGATTGGCCCAGCAGCCCGCACAGCCAGGGGTTGGCGCGCAGGCAGCGGCCTTCCAGGCTCACGTGTGCAATGCCGACCGGCGCCTGCTCGAACAGCGTGCGCAACTTGGCCTCGCTGTCGCGGAAAGCGGCCTGTGCCTCGACTTCGTCCGTTACGTCCTGTGCCGCGCCGATCATCACCGGCGTGGCGGCGGCCGGGTCCTGCGCCTCGCCTTCTTCGCGAATGTGGCGGCGCGTGCCGTCGGGCAGGGTGATGCTGTATTCGACGCGATACGGCCGGCGTGTGGCGACGGCCTGATCCAGCACAGCCTGCACGCGCGCGCGGTCGGCGGGAACGATCGTCGCCAGGTAGTGCGCCATCGTCACCGGCTTGGCCGGCACCCAGCCGAAGATGCGATAGGCCTCATCCGTCCAGCGGCAGGCGTCGCTGCCGGGCTCCCAGAGCCAACTGCCGAGATGGGCGATCTGCTGCGCCTTGGCAAGCAGCGCCTCGGAGTCGCGCAACGCAGCCTCGGCCGTGCGGCGCTCGGTAATGTCCAGGCTCAGGCCGATCATCTTGACGGGCCGGTCCTGCGCGTCACGCACCAGCGTCGCGCGCGAGACGATCCAGCGTACCGCATCCGGCGCCGGCGCTATGCGGAATTCGTGTGCATAGACGCCGCCTGTGGCCAGGTTTTGCGTGATGGCAGCCTGCACGCCGGGCACATCTTCGGGGACGACGCACCGCCAGAAATCGTCCAGCGTGCGGATCTGCCGGCCGAACAGGCGCACGGCGTTGGGCGAGTAGGCGACGGCATCCGTCAGCAGGTTCCACTCCCACGTAACCACGCCCGAAATCTCCTGAGCGAAGGTCATGCGCGCCTCGCTTTCCATGATGGCGGCCAGATGCTTCTGGCGGCCTTCGCGGGCGCGGGCATCGGTGTTCAGGCTTGCTTCCAGGTCGGCCAGCGCGCGGTCGCCGTAGCGCAGCCACAGCCAGTTCACGTTCAGGAAGCGCGCCAACGCAAGCAGGTTGGCGTAT
The DNA here is from genome assembly GCF_002298975.1 of Ralstonia sp. UBA689. Lineage (GTDB taxonomy): Bacteria > Pseudomonadota > Gammaproteobacteria > Burkholderiales > Burkholderiaceae > Ralstonia. The sequence goes on along the minus strand of NZ_DBMV01000041.1, from coordinate 197,796 downwards.
TCGATTTCGCCGCCGCGCGTCCACTTGTGCACCGCCGAGGGCGACACACCCAGCGCCGCCGCCACCTGCTTGAGCTGGATGCGGCCGCGCGTGAGCACGCCCTTGAGGCGGTCGGCGAAGCTGTCGTCATCAAGCGGGCCGTCGGGCGGCGGGAGCGAGGCGGTGGTCATGAAGCGGAATTCACTGGAAGTTGTTCGTGACAGTATAACGCCACGAAAATAGTCAAAAACTATCAATTACTGCCTATTGCCAGGCCATATCGATTGGGTGAGTGCAACCAATCTTTCCTAGACTAGTCCATAATTCTCCAAAGGTAAATAACGACACCTACAGTGAATTTCTAAGTCGCCGCACCGAGTGACGCCTGCGAAGGCGCTTATGGTGTCGGCATTTCGGGCGCCGTCTTCTTTGTGCGCCAGCCATCAACCGGTCCAGGATATGACGCAAGCTTCTCTTTCCACCGATTTCCGTGCCACCACGCTGGCGCCCCGTCTAGATCTGTATATCGACGGCCAGTGGGTGCAGCCCGAAGGCGGCGTGTACCGCGACATCGTTGATCCCGCCACCGAGAACATCCTGACGCAGGCCGCCGACGCGTCCGTGGCCGATGCACAGCGCGCCATCGCCGCGGCCCGCCGTGCCTTCAACGAAGGCCCATGGCGCCAAACCGGCACGCGCGAGCGCGCCCGTCTGCTCAACCGCATTGCTGACGCCATCGACGCCGATGCCGAGAACCTCGCCACGCTCGAATCGCTAAACACGGGCAAGACGATCATCGAAAGCCGTTGGGATATGGACGGCATCGCCGCCACGTTCCGTTACTTCGCGGGGCTCGTGGCCACCGAGTCGGGCCTCATCAACGAGGCCCCGTCGCACGTCATCAGCCGGACGCTGCGCGAGCCGGTGGGCGTATGCGGCCTGATCACGCCGTGGAACTACCCGCTGCTGCAGGCCGCGTGGAAGATCGCCCCGGCGCTGGGCGCGGGCAACACGGTCATCATCAAGCCGAGCAACATGACGCCGTTGACCACGCACCGCTTTACTGAGCTGCTGATCGAAGTCGGTTTGCCGGCTGGCGTGTTCAACCTGGTCACCGGTGCCGGCGAAGCGGGGGCCGAGCTGTCGCGCAACCTGGACGTGGATCTCGTCTCGTTCACGGGCGGCGCAGTGGCGGGTGCGGCCGTCATGAGCGCAGCCGTCGGCAACTTCAAGAAGATCGGCCTGGAACTGGGTGGCAAGAACCCGAACATTATCTTTGATGACGCGGATTTCGATGCCGCTGTCGACTACGCACTTAACGCCGCGTTCTTCCATGCCGGCCAGGTGTGTTCGGCCGGCTCGCGCCTGATGCTGCAAGACGGCATCCATGACCGCTTTGTCGACGCGCTGGTCGAGCGCGTCAAACGCATCCGCCTGGGCAATGGCTTTGCTGAAGGCACGCAAATGGGCCCGGTGCAGTCGGCCTTCCAGCGTCAGAAGATCATCAACATGGTCGCGGCCGGCGTGCAGGAAGGCGCGGTGCTGCGCTGCGGCGGCAAGGCGCCGGAGGGCAAGGCATTTGAGCGCGGCTTCTGGTTGGAGCCAACAGTGCTGACCGACGTGCGCGACGACATGAAGATCGCCACGGAAGAGATCTTCGGCCCGGCGCTCACCGTCGAGCGCTTCAGCACGGAAGAAGACGCCGTGCGCCGCGCCAACAACACGCCGTTCGGCCTCGCCGGCGCCGTCTGGACGCGCGATCTGGACCGCGCCAACCGCGTCTCGCGCGCACTGCGCTTTGGCACCGTGTGGGCCAACGACTACCACCCGTACTTTCCCGAGGCGCCGTGGGGCGGCTACAAGGCCAGCGGCATCGGCCGCGAACTCGGCCGAGGCGGCCTGGACGAGTACACCGAACTCAAGCACAGCTACATCAACCTCGCGCCGTGCCCGATGGGCTGGTTTGGCACCGACGCTGAGTAAACACGGAGGGCAAGTTTTGACGACGACTACCGCACAGGAATATGACTACATCATCGTGGGCGCGGGCTCGGCCGGCTGCGTGCTGGCTGCGCGCCTGACCGAAGACCCGGACGTGACCGTGCTGCTGCTCGAAGCCGGCGGCCCCGACCATCGTTGGGATTTCCGCACGCAGATGCCGGCCGCGCTGGCATATCCGCTGCAGGGCACGACCTACAACTGGGCCTACGAGACCGAACCCGAGCCCCATATGAACAATCGCCGCATGTCACAGGGGCGCGGCAAGGGCCTGGGCGGTTCGTCGCTCATCAACGGCATGTGTTTCATCCGTGGCAACGCGATGGACTATGAGCGCTGGGCCAGCGATTTTCAGTTGGATGACTGGACGTACGCCGACTGCCTGCCGTACTTCCGCAAGTCCGAAACGTACGACAAGGGCGCCAACGATTGGCACGGCGATTCCGGCCCGTTGCACGTCACCACGCCCAAACAGGACAACAGCCTGCTGTTCCACGCCTTCATCGAGGCAGGCGAGCAGGCTGGTGTTCCCGCCACGGATGACCTGAACGGCTATCGCCAGGAGGGCCTGGGGCCGATGGACCGCACTGTCACCGACAAGGGCCGACGCTGCAGCACTTCGCTGGCGTACCTGGACGCAGCGCGCCAGCGCTCCACGCTGACGGTGTTGCCGCGCGTGCTGGCCGATCGCGTGATCTTTGACGGCATGCGCGCCGTTGGCGTCGAGGCGCTGATGGATGGCAACCGCGAGACCTGGCGCGCGCGCCGGGAGGTGATCGTCAGCAGCGGTGCCATTGCTTCGCCGCAGTTGCTGATGCGCTCGGGCGTGGGCAATGCCGATGAGCTGCGCGCAATGGGCATCCACTCGGTGGCACATCTGCCGGGCGTCGGCGAGAACCTGCAGGACCACCTGGAGATGTATATCCAGTACGAGTGCATCCGCCCGGTGTCGATCTACGAGGCGACGCTCTGGTACAACAAGCCGAAGGTCGGCCTGGAGTGGTACATGAACGGCACGGGCCCGGGCGCCAGCAACCATTTCGAAGCGGGAGGCTTCATCCGCAGCGATGACAGCTTCGAATGGCCAAACATCCAGTACCACTTCCTGCCGCTGGCGGTGAACTACGACGGCAGCAATCCGGTGAAGATGCACGGCTTCCAGTGCCACGTCGGGTCGATGCGCTCTCCGTCCACCGGTCACGTGAAGCTCGCCTCGCGCGACCCCCGTGATAAGCCGCGCATTCTGTTCAACTACATGGCGCATGACGTGGACTGGCGCGAGTTTCGCGCCGGCGTGCGCATCACACGCGACATCATCGCGCAGCGCGCGTTCGATCAATATCGCGGCCGTGAGATCAGCCCTGGCCCGGGCGTGCAGACCGATGCCGAGATCGACGCCTTCGTGCGCAGCCACGCCGAGACCGCGCTGCACCCGTCCTGCACCTGCAAGATGGGCGATGCCTCCGATCTGATGGCCGTGGTCGACAACGAAGGCCGCGTGCATGGTCTGGAAGGCCTGCGCGTGGTCGATGCGTCGATCATGCCGCGCATCGTCACCGGCAACCTGAACGCGCCGACCATCATGATCGCCGAGAAGATTGCCGATCGCATTCGCGGCGCCGCGCCGCTCGCGCGCGTGGATGCGCCGTTCTACGTGGCGGGCAAGTCGCCACTGCAGGCGCCGGCCAAGGCGCTGGTGGCCGACGAACTGGTGACGGCCTGATGCGCTGGCAGCGGGTCGCGACAATGCTGGGTGGTGCGGCGGCGTGCGCTGCCGCACCTGCGTTTGCCGATAATGTGCCGGCCAATGACGAGAGGCGCTGGTCGGCCAACGCGTCGGTCGTTTCGCAATACGTATCGCGCGGCCTGCGACAGACATGGGGAAAGACGGCGCTGCAAGCCGGCGTCGACTACACGATGCCGAGCGGCGTGTATCTCGGCGCATGGGGTTCGCAGGTGAGCGATCACGTCATCGCCGGCGGCCGTGCGGAGATCGACACCTACGTGGGCTATGCCGCCAAGACCGCGCACGACATCGAGCTGACCACCGGTTTGTACCGCTACTGGTATCCCGGCGCGCGCTATGACAAGGCTTTCGCGGGCGGCCCGGCTACCGGCTACGGCTATACGGAGTGGATGGTCGGCGCCGGCTGGCGTGGCGTGTCGGTCAAGCTGTGGACATCGCTGTCCAACTACTTCGGCTTTGACGGCAATTCGCTGGCCGATGGCATCGACAGAGGCAGCCGAGGTTCAACGTATGCCGAGGCCAACTGGGACGTGCCGCTGCCCAACGACTTCACGCTCGGCCTGCACATTGGCCATGAGCACGTGCGCAACCACAGCGCGTTCAGCTTCACCGATTACCGCGTGGAGTTGTCGCGCCCCATCAACAAGTTCCTGACGCTGTCCGCCGCCTTCACCGGTGCGGACGCGCCTGGCTACGCCAACCAGCCCTCGGTGCACAACGGGGTCGACCACATGACGCTTGGCAGGCGCACGGTCGCGCTCAAGTTGACGGCGATGTACTGAGCTGTGGGCGGTGGCGTGTTTCCTTCAACCCTTTCTCCACAACCTTCGCTCTGAGAGCAACACACCATGGCCTCCCTGGGTTTTACCGACGTTGTCGGTCTGGTCGGCGTCGCCGCTTATGTCACCGCCCACTTTGGCGTGCAGGTCCTGCACAAACCGCCGACCGGCCCGTTTGCCGTTCGCCTCAATCTGGTCGGACCGATCTGCATCCTGATTTCGCTGATGGGTGCGTTCAACCTGGCCTCGTTCCTGACGCAGTTCTTCTGGCTCGGATTGACGCTGATGGGCTGGTGGAAGAATAAGCAGGCGGGGCGGCAGGTGGTCGATAACCTCGGCGGGCCGCGCCCGGGGCAGCCGGCGCAGCAATAAGTTCGTGCCGTACAGCAAAAACCGCGCTTTCGAGCGCGGCTTTTTTTTGGGGGGCTGGCTATTTGCCGAACGCCGCGACGACGTGATCGACGAAGCTGCGTAGCTTGGGCGTCGGCCGCCGGTCTGGCGAGTAGAGCAGATGGATCGGCCGGGAGGGCGCTTCGTAGTCCGACAGGAGTTGCACCAGCCGGCCGGAGGCCAGGTCGTCCTGCACCAGTTCGAGCGGTTGCAGGATGATGCCCAGCCCTTCCAGCGCGGCCATGCGCAATCCCGCACCGTTGTTGATCGAGAGGCGACTCTTGACCCGCACGATGGTCTGACCCTGCGCGTTCGAGAACTCCCAATCCAGCGCCGTTGGCTGTGCCCAGTAGGCGAAGCTCAGGCACTGGTGGTTTTCGAGATCTGCGGGGTGCTCCGGTGTGCCGTGCCCCGCCAAGTAGGCTGGCGAGGCGCAGACCACCAGCCGATACGGCGAGAGCTCGCGCGCAATCAGCCCAGAATCGGCTAGCGGCGCGATGCGGATCACCGCGTCGTAGCCTTCGTCAACCACATCGACGATGCGGTCGGACAATGTCAGGTCGACCTGCACCTCGGGATACGCGCGCAGGTACGACGCCAGCATTGGCACCAGGCAATGCACGCCGAAGCTGATTGGCGCATTGACACGCAGTGTGCCGCGCGGCTCGGCCTGCAGGTTAGCGGCCAGCGCGTCCACGGCGTCGGCTTCGGCCAGCACGGCGCGGCTGCGCTCGTAGAAGGCGCGGCCGGCCTCGGTCAGGCTTTGGCGGCGTGTGGTGCGGTTGATGAGCCGCATGCCGTAGTGCGCTTCCAGAAAGCGCACGTGCTTGCCGACCATCTGTGAAGACAGCCCGAGCGCCACGCCGGCCGATGCAAACGAACCCGTTTCGGCAGCTTTGACGAAGACGGCCATGCTGGTAAGTCGATCCATTATTCGAAACCAATCGTTTCAATAGATGGTTTTAGGTCGTAGTTTATCTCTGAATTGGTGCTAATTATAGTCAGGGCTCGATTGTTTCCACGGAGAGCCAACATGGCACGTGTTGTACGCATTCACCAAACCGGTGGCCCGGAAGTGCTGCGCTTTGACGACATTGAAGTAGCGCCGCCGGGGCCGGGTGAGATCACCCTGCAGGTCAAGGCGATTGGCCTGAACCGGGCCGAATCGATGTTCCGTTCGGGCCAATATTTGGAGTCGCCCGTGTTTCCGGCGCGGCTGGGCTACGAGGCCGCAGGCGTTGTCAGCGCCATTGGCGAGGGTGTGACGGGTTTGGCGGTCGGTGATGCGGTGAGTGTGGTGCCGCCGCTGTCGATCACCCGCTGGGGCATGTATGGAGAAGTGGCCACGGTGCCGGCCGAGGTGGTGGTCAAACACCCGGAGTCGCTCGGCTGGACTGAAGCGGCGGCGCTATGGATGCAGTACGTGACGGTGTGGGGGGCGTTGATCGACCTCGCCAAGCTGAGGCACGGCGATGCCGTCGTTATCACCGCTGCGTCCAGCAGCGTCGGGCTGGCGGCGATCCAGGTCGCGCGCATGGTGGGCGCGACCGCCATTGCCACCACGCGCACCAACGACAAGGCGCAGGCCTTGCGCGAGGCCGGGGCGGACCACGTGATCGTTACACAGGACGAAGACCTGGTTGCCCGCGTGCTGGATACCACTCACGGCAAGGGCGCCCGTGTGGCCTTCGACCCGATCGCCGGCTCAATGCTGCCGCTGCTGGCTGACGCGCTGTCAGACGATGGGACGGTGATTGAGTACGGCGCACTGAGTACCGAGCCGACCGCATTCCCGCTGTTTCCGGCGTTGGCCAAGCGGTTGAGCGTGCACGGTTACACCTACCAGCGTGTGGTGCGCGATCCGGCCAAGCTCGCCGCCGCCAAGCGCTTCATTCTCGATGGGCTGGCCTCGGGCGCGCTCAAGCCGGTCATTGATCGCGTCTTCCCGCTGGAACAGATCGTTGACGCGCACCGCTATCTGGAATCCAACCAACAGTTCGGCAAGATCGTCGTAACGGTGTGACGCAATATGCCGCCGCCCAGCAGAGAGTGTGGCGGCATATTGTTTGTGTTTTGGGAACAGTATTTTCTTTGATTGGTAATTTATCCATTGCTGGCAACGATCTATTCTGATCTCAAGCGCAACGAACTGAGCGCAACCGAACATCCAGGCAAATAAGGAGCCGATCATGAACACCCGTCTCGCTACCGCTTTTTCCCGTCGCACCCTGCTGGCCTTGGTGGCCACCGTTTCGGCCTCTGCCGCACTGCTGTCGGCCCATCCGGCCGCCGCTGCCGTCCACGCAAACGCTGATCCATACACGCAAGGTGCTGTCGCCAAGACCGATCCGTACACACAAGGCGCCGCCGCCAAGTTCGACGTCTATACGCAAGGCGCTGATCGTCAGGCCGATACCTACGGCTACCTCTCGTGGAAGAACGATCGCTTCGACCCGTACACCCAGGGTGCCGTCGGCAAGGCTGATCCGTTCACCCAAGGCGCGCTGGCCAAGGCAGATCCGTACACCGATGGCGCTGCCGCCAAGTTCGATCCGTACACGCAAGGCACTGACCGCCAGGCTGACACCTACGGTTATCTGTCGTGGAACGGCGATACCTCCTATCCGAACGACGCTGCTTCGCGCGCCTGATCCGGCCTCACCAAAGCAAAAGGGCCTTGGGGTTCAATCCAAGGCCCTTTTTGTTTGCGCGACTGCCGCGCGGTGCGGTGATTAGACGACGCCGGCTTCGTGCGCCTGCTGATCGGCGTGGTACGAACTGCGCACCATGGCGCCCACGGCGGCGTGCGTAAAGCCCATCTCGTAGGCCTTCTCCTCGAACATCTTGAAGGTGTCCGGGTGCACGTAGCGCAGTACCGGCAGATGGTGGCCCGACGGGGCGAGATACTGGCCGATGGTCAGCATGTCGATGTCGTGCTCGCGCATGTCGCGCATGACTTCGAGGATTTCTTCGTCGGTTTCGCCCAGGCCGACCATCAAGCCGGACTTGGTCGGCACGTTCGGGTTGCGGGCCTTGAAATCCTTCAGCAGCTTCAGAGAGTGCGCGTAGTCCGCGCCCGGACGGGCTTGCTTATACAGTCGCGGCACGGTTTCCAGGTTGTGGTTCATCACGTCCGGCGGGCATTCTTGCAGGATGTCCAGCGCCTTCTCCAGGCGGCCGCGGAAGTCCGGCACCAGCACTTCGATGCGCGTGGCCGGCGACAGGGCGCGCGTACGCGAGATGCAATCGACGTAATGCTGGGCGCCGCCGTCACGCAGGTCGTCGCGGTCGACGCTCGTGATGACGACGTAGTTGAGCTTGAGTTGGGCGATGGTCTTGGCCAGGTTCTCCGGCTCGTTCACGTCGAGCGGGTCCGGGCGGCCATGGCCGACGTCGCAGAACGGGCAACGGCGCGTGCACTTGTCGCCCATGATCATGAACGTGGCCGTGCCCTTGCCAAAGCACTCGCCGATGTTCGGGCAGCTTGCCTCTTCGCACACCGTCACGAGGTTGTTGGCGCGCAGGATGTCCTTGATCTCGTAGAAGCGCGAATTGCCGGTGGCGGCCTTGACGCGAATCCAATCCGGCTTCTTGAGCTTCTCGGCCGGCACGATCTTAATGGGAATGCGCGCCGTCTTATCGAGCGACTTCTGCTTGGCCGTGGCGTCGTACGGCTTGTTCGACGGGGCGGAGGTGGCGGCGCTTTCGGTGGCGCCGGTGGCGGAATCGGTCATCGTGTTCTCCGCGTGCGCTTGTGACGCACGCTTTTCGGTACTGCCTACTGCGGGCCGGTCGCTACGCGGTAGCGGCTTGGGCGGGTTGCGCTTGCGCGCGTTGTTGCAATTGGGCGACCAGCGCATCGGCCAGCTCGCGCGAAATGCACTGCCAGTCGCTCGCGGCGACAGTGCGCCCGGAGGCATCGCGGGCGCCAGCGGTCACCATGTCGACGGTTTCCAGGCCGACATAGCCACACGGATTGATCTGCGTGAAGGGCGACAGGTCCATCGCCAAGTTCAGGCTCACGCCGTGGTAGCTGCAGCCGTTACGAATCTTCAGCCCCAGCGCGGCAATCTTGGCGCCTTGATGCGGCCCGCCCGACAGATAGATGCCGGGGGCGCCAGCCTTGCGTTCGGAGGCGACATTATACGTGGCGAGCGTCTCGATGACGGCCGCCTCGATGGCATCGACCAGCGCCTTCACGAACAGCCCGCGCCTGCGCAGATCGAGCAAAAGGTAGGCAACGACTTGACCGGGGCCGTGGTAGGTGATCTGCCCGCCACGGTCGACCTTCACCAAAGGGATGTTGCCGGGCGCCAACAGATGCGCCGGGTCGCCGGCCAGCCCGAGCGTGAACACCGGCGGGTGTTCGACCAGCCAGATCGTGTCGGGGGTGTCGGGGCCGCGCTGGGCGGTGAAGGCCTGCATGGCGTCGAAGCAGGCGGCGTAGTCCTGAAAACCGCGCTCGACGATGTCAATCGGAATCATGCTCGCGAGTGTAGCGCAGGGCCGGCGATGGCGCCGGATGCCTTTGCCCGACTTGCTCGCAGGGTCGGCACAAAAAAAGACGATGCCGGCGCGATGGGAGGCATCGGCGCCGGCATCGGGCTCTTACGGCACATGCCGCAAAAGGAGACTGAAACAGGTTCAGTGGTTTAGACGTCCACCTCAAGCGGCCACGACAGGCGTTTCGACGTGCTCGTTCCAGCCGAGCGCGGCGAGCGTATGGCGCCAGCCGTTGGTGACGTGCCGCGGCGTGCGCGGCATATGGCCATCGGGCGCCTCCACGGCCAGTGATACCGGGCCAGCGGCTTTCGGGTCCACCGAGACGACGATTTCCTCGCCGCGCTTGACGGCTACACTGCCGCCGGCACGCAGCCATTCGTCGCCGGCTTTGTTCTCGTGCGTGACCCACACGTCACGGCCATAGGCCTCTTCCACGCGCAGGTTCTGGTTCGCCGGCATGCGCAATGCCACCACTTCGCCGGGCTGGAGAGTGAATACAATTTTTGTTAGTACAGCTTTCATGATCGGCTCCTTCACGGCATCGGGGTGGGGCCTGCCGTAGTGAGAAGTCTAGGCGCATGATTGCCTAGTACCAAACGATATATATTGGTGTCTTTGATAAATCAGCTCACATAAAACACAAGACAGCCAGGAGGGAAAACGTGACGGAAATCCGGGAGCCCATGCGCCTGCCTTCACTCGGCGCATTGCGGGTGTTTGAGGCGGCGGCCCGCTATGAGAGTTTTTCGCGCGCGGCGACGGAGTTGTTCGTCACGCACGGCGCCGTCAGCCACCAGATGCGCACGTTGGAGGAGGAGTTGGGCGTGCTGCTGTTCGAGCGGCGCGGCAAGCGCGTTACGCTCACGCATGCGGGCCGCGCCTACGCTGATCGCGTGCGCGAGGCGCTCGATCAGATCGCCCAGGCCACGCACCAGTTGCGCGCCGGCAACCGCGACAACCGCTTGGCTATCAGCACCATGCCGTCGTTTGCAGCGCGGTGGCTGACGCCGCATATCGGCACCTTCATCGAGAAGCATCCCGAGCTGGAGGTGGAGTTGTTCTCCAGCCCCGCGCTGGTCGACTTCGCGCGCGAGGAGATGGACGTGGCGCTGCGCATGGGCTCCGGCAACTATCCGGGCCTGTACGTGGAAAAACTGTTGGACGACGTGTTCTTCCCGATCTGCAGCCCGTCGTTCAATGGCGGGCGCCTGCCGCGCACGGTGGCCGAGATGGCGGGCATGACGTTGCTGCGCAGCGAGGGCGAGGACTGGAAGCCGTGGTTTGACGCGGCAGGGCTGCCCGGGTTTGTGGAGCAGCGCGGCGGGTTGATGTTCCAGGATTCGTCACTGCTGCTGCAGGCCGCGGCAGCCGGGCAGGGCATTGCGCTGATCCGCCCGACACTGGCCTTCAACGACTTGATGACCGGCCGCGTGGTGCGCCTGTTCGAAACGACGATCCCGTGCCCTTGGAATTATTACTTCGTTTGCCCGCACAGCGCGCTGCAGACGCCGAAGATGCAGGCATTCCGTGCGTGGCTGCTGCCGGAGATTGCAGGGTTCAAGCTCAAGCTGGAGCGGCTGATGAGCGATAACACGGTCTGCCTGGGGCATGTGGCCAAAGGCTGAGTGATGATCGTCGCTTTCCAAGCAAAACGCCCCGGCATGACCGGGGCGTTTTTAATTGCGCGTGCGCGCTTTACAGCACGATCTTCACCATCGGGTGCGACGTCAGCGCTTGGTACAGCGCGTCGAGCTGCTGGCGGCTGGTGGCACGCACGATCACCGTCAGGCCCAGGTAGTTGCCGCTGGACGACGGGCGCATCTCCATGCGTCCGGCATGAAACTCCGGATCGTGCACGCGGACCACTTCGACAATGGTCTCGGCAAAGTTGTCCTGCATCTTCCCCATCACCTTGATGGGGAAGTCGCTCGGATACTCGATCAGCGATTGCTCGGGCGGGATGTGGCCCGGCGGCGTTTTGTCAGAAGAGGTCATGCCGAATCAGTTTGGGTCGATTACTTCTTTTTAAACCACAGCTTGACTGCGTCAATCGTGCGTCCGACGAAGCCGGCTTCCGGCACCGCTTCCAGCGCTACCGCCGGGAACTCCGACACCACGGTCGCACCGTCCATCACCTTGACCGTGCCGATCTGCTGGCCCTGCGTGATCGGGGCGATCAACGGATCCTTGCGCTCAAGCACCGGCTTCAGGCGGACGCCCGAGCCCTTGGGCACGGTGATCCACTTGTCTTCCAGCACGCCCAGCTTCACGGTCTTGGCCTGGCCCTTGTACACGTCGGGCGTCTGCAGGGGCTGCTGGGCCTGATACAGGCGCACGGTGTCGAAGAACTGGTAGCCGTAGTTCAGGACCTTCAGGCTCTCCTGTGTGCGGATCTGATCGCTCTTGGTGCCGATGATGACCGACAGCAGGCGGCGGTTCGCGCCAGGCACGTCTGGCAGCGGCCGGTTGGCTGAAGTGACCAGGCAGTAACCGGCCGACTTGGTGTGGCCGGTCTTGCCGCCATCGACGGTCGGGTCGAGCCACAGCAGGCGGTTGCGGTTGGGCTGCTTGATGTTGTTATAGGTGAAATCCTTCTGCGAATAGAACTTGTAGTCCTGCGGGAAATCCTTGATCAGCGCCGAGGTCAGGATCGAAAGATCACGTGCCGTGGAGTAGTGGTTCGGATCGGGCAGGCCGGCGGCATTGGCGAAATGCGTGTTCTTCATGCCCAGGCGCTGGGCCTCGCGGTTCATCAGCATCACGAAGTTGGTCTCCGTGCCGCCCACGGCTTCGGCCAGCACCAGCGCTGCATCGTTGCCCGATTGCACGATCAGGCCCTGCGTCATCTCACGTAACGAAGCGGGCTTGCCCGGCTGCAGAAACATGCGCGATTCGTCCGTCTTGACCGTGCGCACGGTCTCGGTGGGCGTGATCATCTGGTCGTACTTGAGCTTGCCGTCACGCACGGCTTCGAAGACCAGGTAGGCCGTCATCAGCTTGGTGAGCGAGGCCGGCTCGATGCGCTCGTCCATGTTGGCGCCGCCGAGCACCTGGCCGCTGGTCACGTCGGTCAGCATCCACGAACGGGCCGCGACTTGCGGCGCCGGTACGGGCTGCGCCACGGCAGGCAATGCCGTGGCAAGCACGGTAGCGGCCACGACGGTGACAACGGCGGGGTGAACGACGGAAGCGGTGAAACGGGTCTGCATGGCGGGTCCTGCGGTCTGCTTGGGGTTCAACGACGCCGCGCACCGGGGGCAGGCGCGGCATCCGGAAAACGAAAGAGTTACTGGCGTGGCGCCCAGGCGCCGGTGATGAGCTGCCGAATCAGGTGCAGCTTGCGATGGAAGAAATGGTCGGCGCCGGGAATGACGATCACGGGCAATTCCTGCGGGCGCGCCCAGTTGAGTACGTCGATGAGCGGGACGGTGTCGTCTTGCTCGCCGTGAATGATGATGGTGTCGGCCGGCACCGGCGCCACGTCCCAGCGCGAGGTGGCGGTGCCGACCAGGGCCAGGCGTTCGGCGGGCGTGCCGGCCTCGGCCAGGCGGCGCGCCACTTGCGAGATGACGAAGCTGCCGAACGAGAAGCCGCCGAGTGCCAGCGGCAGCGTGGCCACATCGGCCGACCACTCCGTCTGCGTGCGCATCCAGTCGAGCACGGCCAACATGTCGTCCTGCTCGCCGATGCCATTGTCGTGCGTGCCTTCGGTCTTGCCGACACCGCGGAAGTTCGGGCGCACCGTCGCATAGCCGAGGCCGACGAAGGTGCGTGCCAGGGTTTGCGCGACCTTGTTATCCTTGGTGCCGCCAAACAGCGGATGCGGATGGCCGACAAGCGCCAGGCCGCGCGGCGCGCCGTCCGGTAGGTCGATCGACAGGTCGATCTGCCCGACCGGGCCGGGGATCAGGCGTTCTTGGGTATACGCGTTCATGAAGCAGCGGATGCAGTCAGGCTTAGGCTGCGGCAGGGCGGTCGACCATCAGCCGCTCGACCGGTTTGCCTTCAATCAGATGGCTCTGGATGATCTCGTCGATGTCGTCTTTGTCGACATAGGTGTACCAGACGGCCTCGGGGTAGACCACCAGCACCGGACCAAGTTCGCAGCGGTCCAGGCAGCCGGCTTTGTTGATGCGCACGCGGCCTTCGCCGTTGATGCCGAGTTCCTTGCAGCGCTTCTTGGCGTATTCCTGCATGGCCTTGGCGCCAAAGTCGGCGCAGCAGCGCGAGCCGTCCTCGCGTTCGTTCAGGCAGAAGAAAACGTGGTGCTGATAGTGGCTGCTCATGGGGCGGGTGCAGTGCGTGCGCGTGGGCAGGGCGTGAACGGCTTGCGGACGCCGCGCCCAAGGAGTGGATTTGCGTAACGAGCCGGCATTATACGGCCCCAAGGTGGCCATCCTCTGCGATATGGCTGTGCGATGCTGCGCCGCAACACGTTTTCCGGATGTCTGGACGCCCTTGTGCGCGGATTCCGGGATTGACGACGGATGGGCCGGGTGCCATCGTAATCACACCAAGCTGGCACAAGGGCTGGCAGGTAGCCGGCTGGCGATTCGAGCACTGGCATAGCCCTTGCAATAAAGGCTGTCCTGCTGCGGGAAGCGCTGGACAACGGCGCATCGAGGCAGGAGAGAGACCACATCAGGGCGGGTCGGACCGGGCGAGCAGGTGAGCGCACGGCCGGTCTGTGACACTCGAGGAAGACATGAAAAAACCGTTCTACAAAATCCTGTACGTACAGGTGCTGGCGGCCATCGCCATCGGCGTGCTGCTGGGCCATTTCTCGCCCAAGCTTGCCGTGCAGATGAAGCCGCTGGGCGATGGTTTCATCCAGCTCATCAAGATGGTGATCGGGCCGATCATCTTCTGTACGGTCGTCTCCGGCATTGCCGGCATGCGCGACATGAAGAAGGTGGGCCGTGTAGGCGGCAAGGCGCTGCTCTACTTTGAGGTCGTCTCGACCTTCGCGCTGGTGATCGGCTTGGCGGCCGGCCACATCTTCAACCCGGGCGCGGGCTTCAATGTTGACGTCAACACGATCGACGCCAAGGCCGTGGCGCAGTACGCCGCCAAGGCACATTCGGCCAGCACGGTCGACTTCCTGCTGAACATCATCCCGAGCACGGTGGTGGATGCCTTTGCCAAGGGCGACATCCTGCAGATCCTGCTGATCGCGCTGCTGTTTGGCGGTGCGCTCTCCGCCATGGGTGATCGCGCGCAGATGGTGACGGATTTCATCGACCAGATCGCGCACGTGTTTTTCCGCATCGTGCACATCATCACGCGCGTGGCCCCGATCGGCGCGTTCGGTGCAATGGCCTTCACCATCGGCAAGTACGGCGTGGTGTCGCTGGTGCCGCTGCTCAAGCTGATCGGCACGTTCTACCTGACGGCCATCATCTTTGTGGTGGTGGTGCTGGGCACAATCGCGCGCCTGACGGGCTTCAACATCTTCCGCTTCGTGGCGTATATCAAGGAAGAGCTGTTGATTGTGCTGGGCACGAGCTCGTCCGAATCGGCGCTGCCGCACCTGATGGAGAAGATGGAGAAATTGGGCTGCTCGAAGTCGGTGGTGGGCCTGGTTGTGCCGACCGGTTATTCGTTCAACCTGGACGGCACCAACATCTACATGACGATGGCAGTGATCTTCATCTCGCAGGCGCTGAACATCGAGCTGACCTGGACGCAGCAACTGACCATCCTGGCGGTGGCGATGCTGACCTCCAAGGGTGCCTCGGGCATCACCGGCGCGGGTTTCATCACGCTGGCCGCAACGCTGGCCGTGGTGCCGACGATTCCGGTGACGGGCATGGTGCTCATCCTGGGCATCGACCGCTTCATGAGCGAGTGCCGTGCGCTGACCAACATCACCGGCAACGGCGTGGCTTGCGTGGTGATCTCGGCATGGGAACGCGAGCTGGACCGCAGCAAGCTGGCCCGCGTGATGTCGGGCAAACGCAGCGAAAGCGTGACGGCCACCCCGGCGGTCTGATCGGTCAATCCTGGCAGGCGCCTGAGGGCGCCGCCGCTTGCAAGCGTATGATTGCGGGGCCTGTCCTTCCAGACGGCCCCGCTTCTTTTTTTGAGGCTGTCCCGCGTGAAGCAACTCGGCACTGCGGCCACGGAAGGCAAGGCAAGAATCGCTGCCCCCGTCTCTGCCGTCCCTCTCCAGCCGATGTCCGATCCCGACCTTTCGTTGTCCAGCGCCACGGGCTCGCGACGCGCGTTCTGGTGGCTGGTGGCAGCCGGGCTCGTGGCGCTGATGGCCGTGGTGTGCGCGACCACCTTCGTGGTGGCCTGGAACCGGGGGCTGGCCCAAGCGCAGCAGGCAGCCGGCGGGCGCGTCGACCGCTATGCCGCCAACCTCAAGAGCACACTGGACCGCTACGAATACCTGCCGGCGCTGGTGGCGCTGCATCCGTTCATCCACGACCTGCTGACCAACCCGACACCCGCGAATGTCAATCGCGCCAACCGCTACTTGCGCGAAGTCAATGACCGCGCCCACGCTGCCGCCGCCTATGTGATCGCCCCCAGTGGCCAGGCGCTGGCCGCCTCCAACTACAACCAGCCCGACAGCTTCGTTGGCGCCGAGTACCAGTTTCGACCGTATTTTCAGCAGGCGGCGGCCGGGCACGTCGGGCGCTTTTACGGCATCGGCATCACGCGCGAGGAGCCGGGTTACTACATCTCGCAACCGGTCATGCAGGATGGTCGCGTGATCGGCGTGACGGTGGTCAAGCTCAACCTGGAATGGTTCGGCCGCGCCAGCCACGATGCGTCGGAACCGGTGATGGTGGCTGACGAGAACGGCGTGATCTTCCTGTCATCCGTGCCGACGTGGCAATACCGCACGTTCGAGCCGCTCACGCCGCATCTGCGGGCGCAGCTGGAGGCCACGCGCCAGTACTTCCGCAAGCAGATCACGCCGCTGCCGCTGCAGCCAGAGGCGCCGGCTTTCCTGAAGTTGGCCGGGCGTCTGCCGGAGGGCGCGGAGCTTGTGCGCATCGGCGAGCGCACCAATGCCACGCGCTACCTGCAGGTCTCGCGCGAGTTGGTCGAGCCCGACTGGACGCTGATGTACCTCACCCCCGTGGACCCGGTGATGAGTGCCGCGCGCAGCGCCACCGTGGCCGCCGCGTTTGCCTTCGCGTTTGCTTGTCTGCTGCTGTTCTATTGGCGCCAGCGCCGCCTGCGCCTGATGGAAATGTTGCGCAGCCGCCGCCTGCTGGAGGCCGCGTACGACCAGCTCGAACGCCGCGTTGAAGACCGCACCGCCGACCTGATGGCCACCAACGAGCAGTTGCAGCACGAGATTGTCGATCGGACGCGCGCCGAGGCTGAACTGCGTGCCACGCAGGACGAACTCGTGCAGGCCAGCAAGCTTGCCGCGCTCGGCCAGATGGCCGCCGGCATCACGCACGAGCTGAACCAGCCGCTGGCCGCGTTGCGCACGTTCTCCGACAACACGCGCATCCTGCTGGAGCGGGGCCAACATGGCGCGGCCACCGACAACCTGCAGGCCATCGCCGACCTGACCGAGCGCATGGGCAAGATCACCGCGCAGCTCAAGCTGTTCGCGGGCCGTTCGCGCCGCAAGCACAGCGACGTGCAGGTGCGCGTGGCGCTTGATCACACGCTGGCGCTGCTGCGTCCACGCTTGGGCGAGGTGCGGCTGCAACTGCACTGGCGCATGCCCGAGGCCGAGGCCGTCGTCCGCGCCGATGAGCTCAAGCTGGAGCAAGTGCTGATCAACCTGATCGGCAACGCGCTCGATGCCATCCAAGCCAATGAAACTGCGCACCCGGGCTGCATCGACATCGACATTGGCCCCGCTGAAGGCGCACCGTCACAGTTGAGCATCGCCGTGCGCGACAATGGCCCCGGCATTCCGCCCGACGCCATGCCACACCTGTTCGAGCCGTTCTTCACCACCAAGGAGATCGGCCAGGGGTTGGGCCTGGGGCTGGCGATTTCCAGCAGCATCGCGCGCGACTTCGGTGGCTCGCTGTCGGCGGCCAATGTGCCGGGCGGCGGGGCGCAGTTCACGCTGGCACTGGTACGCGCCGAAGTCACTTCGGCCGCATCCTCCTGACCTGTTTTTCATACCGATACGACTATGTCCGAAGGCTTGAACGTTCTCTTCATCGAAGACGATCCGCCGGTGCGCCAAGCCACCGCGCAGAGCCTGGAGCTGGCCGGCTTCAACGTGCAGGCGTTCGGTAGCGCCGAAGAGGCGGTCGGCAAGATCGACGCGAACTTTCCCGGTGTGGTGGTGAGCGATCTGCGCCTGCCTGGCGCAAGCGGTCTGGACGTGCTCGCACACTGCCAGTCGTTCGGCACCGGCATTCCGGTGGTGCTTGTTACCGGCCACGGCGACATCACCATGGCCGTGCAGGCGATGCGCGACGGCGCGTTCGACTTCATTGAAAAACCGTTCCCTGCCGAGCGCCTGACCGAGACCGTGCGCCGCGCCGTCGAACGCCGTGCGCTGGAATTGGAAAACCGCGCGCTGCGCCGCGAGCTGGCCGGGCCGGCGGCGGGCACGCGCATCATTGGACGCTCGCCGGCGATGGCCGCCGTGCGCGCGCTGATCGACAACGTGGCCGCCACCGATGCCCCGGTGCTCATCAACGGTGAGACCGGCACCGGCAAGGAACTGGTCGCGCGCAGCCTGCACATGCTGTCGCCGCGCCATGACAAGCCGTTCATCGCGCTCAACTGCGGGGCCGTGCCGGAGTCGATCTTCGAGAGCGAGATGTTCGGCCACGAAGCCGGCGCCTTCACAGGCGCGGGCAAGCGGCGCATCGGCAAGCTGGAACACGCCTCGGGCGGCACGCTGTTTCTCGACGAGATCGAGAGCATGCCGGTCGCGCTGCAGGTCAAGCTGCTGCGTGTGCTGCAGGAGGGCATGCTGGAGCGCCTCGGTTCGAACACCTCGGTGCGCATCGACGTGCGCATCGTGGCCGCCGCCAAGGGCGATATGGAAGCGCTGATCGAAGCGGGCGGCTTCCGGCGCGACCTGTATTACCGCTTGAACGTCGTCACCATCGATTTGCCGCCGTTGCGCGAGCGCCGCGAAGATATCATCCCGCTATTCGAGCACTTCCTGCTCGAAGCCGCCGTGCGCTATCAGCGCCCGCTGCCGATGCTGGCCGAGCGTCAGCGCCACGAGTTGATGCAATCGAATTGGCCCGGCAATGTGCGCGAGCTGCGCAATGCGGCCGACCGACTGGTGCTCGGCGTTGGCCGCACGCCGGTGGTGACCGACGCCTCGGAAGACGGCATGCCGCTCAAGGAACGTATCGAGCGCTACGAGCGCACGGTGATTGCCGAGACGCTGGCGCGCACGGGCGGCTCGGTGCATCAGGCCGCGGACATCCTGCAGGTGGGCCGCGCCACCCTGTACGACAAGATCAAGCGGTATGGGTTGTAGGTAGCGGTCTCTGCCGCAGAAAACAAAAACGCCCGGCGTCGACCGGGCGTTTTTTCATGGACGGGCGGAATCGCTCAGGCCTGCTTGCCCAGCGTGTCCTTGAGCAGCGCATCGAACGACGCCCACTCCGGCTCGCCAACGTAGCGCTTGAGAATGCGTCCGTCGCGGTCAACCAGGAAAGTGGTGGGCGTGAGCTGCACGTCGCCGAACGCCTTGGCGGCAGTGCCGTCGGCATCCATCGCCACCTTGAAGGGCAGCTGGCGCGTCTGGCTGAAATTCATCACGTACATCGGCGCGTCGTAGCTCATTGCCACGGCCACATACTCCAGGCCCTGACCCTTGTACTTGTTGTATGCCTGGATCATGTTGGGCATTTCCTTGATGCAAGTCGCGCAGCTCGTGGCCCAGAAGTTGACGAGGTACACCTTGCCCTTCAAGTCTTGCGTCGAGAGCTTCTGCCCATCGAGCAGCGTGAAGGTGGCGGTCGGCACCTGTTGCGACGGCGAGAACGCGCGCCAACCGAACCAGCCGGCCGCAGCCAGCACCAGCACGATCACGGACAGCAGCCAGCGGCGGCCAGAGGCAGCGGGCGTGGCGGCAGCGGAGGAAGTCAGGGTCGAGGCCATGTCGGCGACGGCTCCGGAAAGGGGAAACAAATGCCTATTGTAGGCCGGCCGCGCCAACCCCGCAGGCAGGTTGCGACATTCCGCCTCTTGCGATGTGTGAATCACTTTCCGTTTGCAAGTGCGGTCTCGTACAGCGCCAGGTCGGCTGCGGAGAAGCAGCAGAAAAGGATCTCGTCCAAGCCCGCGCCGTGCTCGCGTGCGGTGTGCACGGCAATCGGCGCGGCCAGTTGTGGCGGAAAGCCGTAGACGCCGGTGCTGATGCACGGAAACGCGAGGGTGCGCACGTCGTACTCGCGGGCGAGTTCCAGGCTGTTGCGGTAGCACGCGGCCAGCAACGCCGCCTCGTCCTGCCGGCCGCCGCGCCAGATCGGCCCGACCGTGTGAATGATGTAGCGTGCGGGCAGCAGGAAGCCCGGCGTGAGTTTGGCCTCGCCGGTGCGGCAGCCGTGGAGTGCGCGGCAGGCCTCAAGCAATGCCGGCCCGGCCGCGCGGTGGATGGCGCCATCCACGCCGCCGCCGCCCAGCAGCGAGCTGTTGGCGGCGTTGACGATGGCGTCGCAATCGAGCGTGGTGATATCAGCGTGCAGGGCACGCAGGGTGATAGTCGCGGGCGGCATGACATGTTTTCCGGCAGACGTGGCAGACAGTCTCTGTCCGATAATAGCCCGCTGATGAACGGGCAGAATAACCGGGCAGAACAACATGGGAGGCGGCGTGGCAGTCACAGCAAAGGGCGGTTGGCGAGTGGGCTTGGGCGTAGTGGCGTGTGCGCTGTTGATGGCCTGCTCGCCCAAGTACGACTGGCGCACAGTGCATTCCGACGAAGGGGCCTATGCGGTGGACTACCCTGCCAAGCCCACGACCGAGGCTCGCCCAATCACCGTCAACGGCCAGCGTCTGCCGATGACGATGCAGGCCGCCAGCATTGACGGCACGCTGTTCGCCATCGGCGTGGTGGAGTTGCCGGCGGACGATCCGGTCTGGCGCCAGCATGCCGTTGACGCACTGCGTGCCGGCTTGTCTGCCAACCTGAAGGGCAAGGTGGCCGTGCACGACATCGCCGTAAAGACGGCCGCGCAGCCGCCGTTGTCCTTGCCGGCGGTGGAGTTGATTGCCCAGGGCGCGGGCGGCGATGACCCCGCGCCGCGCCGTCTGACCGCTCGCGTGGTCGCCACGGGCAAGCATGCGTATCAGGCCGTCGTGCTGGAATCGGGCGATGCTGCGCGGGATGCGCGCCAGCAGGAGCAGGTCGAGCAATTCCTCGCCAGCTTCCATCCGTATTAGGGTCGAGCACAGTGGCGGCAGCCGGTGCACAATCGTCGTTTTCCGCTTTACCTCATCACATCACGGGGAACCATCATGACGTTGCAAGTCTGGCTGGCCTTTTTCCTGGCCGCCTGGGTGATCGCCATCTCGCCGGGGTCGGGCGCGATCCTGTGCATGAGCCACGGTCTCACGTATGGCGTGCGCCGCACGTCGATCACGATTGCGGGGCTGGAACTCGGCATCGTGGTGATCCTGTTTATCGCGGGTGCAGGGCTGGGGGCGCTGCTGGTGGCGTCCGAGCACGCCTTCACGGCCATCAAGATCGTCGGCGCGCTGTATCTGATCTACCTGGGCATCGTGCAGTGGCGCACGCCCATCCAGATCCACAAGCCGGTTGAAGGCGAGCCCGCGAACGTGTCGCCTCGGGTGTCGGGCAGCGGCGCGCGCAAGCGCTTCCTGGTCGGGCTGCTAACCAACCTGACGAATCCGAAGGGCATCCTCTTCATGGTGGCGGTGCTGCCGCAGTTCATCGATCCGGCCAAGCCGCTGATGCCGCAGCTTGGCATCCTGGCGGTGACGATGGTGTTCGTCGATCTGATCGTCATGCACGGCTATGCGCTGCTGGCCTCGCGTGCGCAGCGCCTGTTCCGCAACCCGCGCGCGCTGCGCTGGCAGAGCCGCTTCTTCGGCGGCATGCTGATGAGTATCGGTGCCGCGCTGTTCTTCGTGAAGCGGCAGACCGCCTGACCGCACCGCCACTTCCGCTATCGCGCCGACGGGGCCAGCCGTGTGCCGAGCCCCGCGCGCGCAATCACCAGCGCCCCCAACGGCGCCACTGCAAACAGCAGGAACAACCAGCGCGACGCCGCCCCCAGATCGGGCGCCGGGCCCGCCGCGCCCAGCGTGTTGAGCACCACCCCGCCCAGTGCTGCCCCCAATGCGGTCGCCACCAGTTGCACCGTCACGATCGACGCCGACGCGCGGTCGTGGTCTTCGGCCGCCGCCGCCGTCATGATGCGATTGGCCAGATGCGGCCACGCCACGCCCACACCCAGCCCCACCAGCGTCAGCGCGACGATGATGAGCCCGGTCATCCACGCATGGCCCGCGCCCATCGGCACCAGTCTCGCCAACATCAGCAGGCCGAGCGCGCACGCCCACGGCGCCGCGCGAATCATGCGCGTGGCGGACGATTCGCGCAGCGTGGCGCTCAGGATGGCGCCGAGCGTCCAGCCAGCCGAGGCCGTCGCCGCGATGTAGCCGGCAATCAACGGGCTTTGCCCATGCAGCCGCTGCAGGAACAGCGGCACGAAGATCTCCGTGCAGGTGACCGTCACCGCCAGCAATGCAGACACGCCGTACAGTGCTGCGAGCGCCGTGCGGCCCGTGTACGCATCGGCCGGCAGGATGCGGCGTGATGAGCGCATCTCGACACGGCGGATCGCCAGCATCGTGGCCGCCGCCGCGATCAGGCCGAGTGCGCCGAGCCACGGCGTGGTGCTGACGCTGCTCCACGATGCCGCGACCACGGCGACCGCCAGCAGCACGAGCTGGCGCGCCGGCAGGGGCGTCGGTTGCTCTGCTCGCGCAGACGCGGGTTTGAGCACCACCGCGGCCGCCGCGGCTGCCAGACCGATCAACGCCACCAACGACCAGAACGCCAGCCGCCACGTTGCGTACTGCGCAAACACGCCGCCCACCGCTGGCCCCAGCAATGTGGCGATACCCCACATGCCCGAAAGCAGGGCCAGCGCACGCGACCACAGCGGCTCGGGCAGCACGCTGCGCATCAGCACATACGGCGCCGACAGCAGCACGCCGCCGCCGAGCCCCTGCAGCACGCGCCCGATCAGCAGCACCGGCATCGTCGGCGCCAGTGCGCACAGCGCCGAGCCGCCACCGAACACCGCCGCCCCCAGCAGGTAGGCGCCGCACGGCCCGGCATGCTGGATCACCTGCGCGGTCACCGCTGCGCCCGTGATCGACGCGACGATGAACAGCGTCGTGTTCCACGCATAGAAGGTCACGCCGCCGATGTCGTCGACCACGCTCGGCAGGATGGTCGTGGTCAGGTAAAGATTGATGGCGTGCAACGCTACGCCAGCGGCCAGCACCAGCACGCGCAGCGCGTTGGCGCCGCGGAACAGGTCGAGCCAGGAGGCTTCGTCCGCGGTGATCGAGGTTGGATTCATCTTGTCTTGTGCTCCAGCAAAGGGGTTCAGTGCAATCTCGAAGATGCGCGGGTGCACCACGCTGTGACAGCCCGCTTGCATCCGCTGGATCGGTATCGCACTATCTTGGCGTCAAGATAAAAACGAGTTATCTCGACGTCAAGATAACCACCGCTGGAGGAAGGGAGAATGGACCGCGCCCGCCTGGCCGTCGAACAATGGAACCGCGAACGCCCGGACTTGGACGTCAGCCCGATGCTGCTGCTCGGGCGCCTGGGCGAGGCGGCGCTCGTCATCGCGCGCGAACGACTGAATCCGCTGTTTGCTGAGTATGGCCTGCAGCCCGGCGAGTTCGACGTGCTCGCCACCCTGCGCCGCAGCGGTGCGCCGTATGCGCTCACGCCCACCGCTCTGTACGATGCAGCAATGATGTCCTCGGGCGGCATGACCAACCGTATCGATCGCTTGCAGCAGGCCGGTTGGGTTGAGCGCCGCCCGAATCCCGAAGACGGGCGCGGCACGCTCGTCGCCCTCACCAGGGCGGGGTTTGCGCTCATCGACGAGGTGGTCGGCGCGCATGTGGAAAACCAGCGCGCCGTGCTGTCCGCGCTGACGGCGGCGGAGCAGCGGCAGTTGGCGAAGCTGTTGGGGAAGCTGATTGACGGACAGCGCGCGGACGAGAGCTAATCCGCCTTCACCCCACGCCGATACTGGATCGCCTCGCCCACGTGCACCGCGTCGATCTGCTCGTCGCCGGCCAGGTCGGCGATGGTGCGGGCGAGCTTGAGCACGCGCGCGTAGGCACGGGCGGACCATGAGAAACGCGTCATTGCGTGACGCAGCAGGCCGTCGGCGGCATCGGTGCGGGCGCAGTGGAGGTCGATCTCGTGGCCGGCCAGCAGCGCGTTGCGCTTGCCTTGCCGCGCCAGTTGTCGCGCATGCGCGGCGGCCACGCGCTCGGCCACATTAACGGTCGGTTCGCCCGGCGGGCCGTCGAGCAATTCTTCCTGCGTGGGCGTCGGCACCTCGATCTGCACGTCGATGCGGTCGAGCAGCGGGCCGGAGATGCGTGCCTGGTAGCGCTCCACCTGGTCCGGCGTGCAGCGGCACGCGCGTAACGGGTGGCCGCGATAGCCGCAAGGGCACGGGTTCATCGCAGCAATGAGCTGGAAGCTGGCGGGGAAGTCGGTCTGATGTGCTGCGCGCGAGATGGTGATGTGGCCGGTCTCCAGCGGCTCGCGCAGGACTTCGAGGACGCGGCGTTCGAACTCGGGAAGCTCATCGAGGAACAAGACGCCCTGATGGGCCAGCGAGATCTCGCCAGGCCTTGGTGTGTTGCCGCCGCCCACCATCGCCACGGCGGATGCCGTGTGATGCGGCGAGCGGAATGGCCGTACCTTCCAGCGCCGCGCATCGAAGCCGCGCGTGGTCAGGCTCATCACGGCGGCCGCGGAGAGCGCCTCATCGTCGCTCATGTTGGGCAGCAAGCCGGGAAAGCGTTGCGCCAGCATCGACTTGCCGGTGCCGGGCGGGCCGATCATCAGCATCGAATGGCCGCCCGCCGCCGCCACTTCCAGCGCGCGCCGCGCCTGCGGCTGGCCACGCACGTCGGCCAGGTCGGGATAGCGGATGACGGCATCGACGGGTGCTGGCAGTGCCGGCGCCAGCTTGCGGTCGGGCGCGCTCAGGTGCTCGCAAACCTCGATGAGCGTGCGCGCGGGCAGGACTTTGGTGCCGCTCACGAGTGCGGCTTCTGCGGCGTTTTCGGCGGGCAGCACGAAGGCGCGGGCGAGCGGTGCTTCACCATTCGCGGGTGCGGCGTTCAGCGACAGCGCATACGCCATCGCCAGCGCGCCGCGAATCGGCCGCAGGTCGCCCGAGAGCGACAGCTCGCCGGCAAACTCATGCGCATCCAGATGCGTGTGCGGAATCTGCCGGCTTGCCGCCAAGATGCCCAGCGCGATCGGCAGATCGAAGCGGCCGGACTCCTTGGGCAAATCCGCCGGCGCCAGATTGACGGTGATGCGCCGCGCCGGAAACTCGAAACGGCTGTTCTGGATGGCCGCGCGCACGCGGTCCTTGCTCTCCTTCACTTCGGTGTCGGGCAGGCCGACGATGGTGAACGATGGCAGGCCGTTGGCCAGATGAACCTCTACCGACACGGCCGGTGCATCGATGCCCGACAGCGCGCGCGAGCGCAATACGGCGAGGCTCATGGCGCAGCCCTCCGGCAGCGTTCACAGTCAGGGCGGGGGGAGAGCAATCGGAGCATGGCGTGACAGTGTGTGGCGGGAGAAGAGCCCGTCACTGTGCCAGCCACGTCGCGTCATCATGCCTGCATGCATCCAAATTTGACGATCGCGCAGGCGCAAAAAAAAACCGGAGCGCTGGGCTCCGGTCTCGTTGTCGGCCACTGTTGGCCGATGCCTGGATCAAGGGAACGCGGGCATGGCGCGTTCTTCGCCGCTGAAGCGGCCTTCCGGATGCGTGTTCTGCAGCAGCGCACGCATTTCGGACACACGCGAGCGCGGCACATCCACCATCAGCAGGATCTGCCCATCCTCCTCCACCGCCTTCTTGAAAGGTTTGAGCCGGCTGTTCGGCACCGAACTGCCGATCATGCTCGAAGCCCACGCGCCAAATAGCGCGCCGACCACGGTCGTGATGCCGATCATCCCCCACTGCGGCCCTTCCCCGATCACCGGAAACAGCGCCGCGACCACACCAGCGATGACGCCGGCGCCTCCGCCGATCACTAGCCCGTTCTGGGTGGCGTGGACGATGTCGGAGGTCTGCAGCAGGTTGGCCGCGTGCAGGCCGGTGAGGTCGGCGCCTTCCTTGGCGACGAAGTGGATGTGGCGCTCGGCGATGCGCGCCAGCAGGAGGTCGTTCATGACACGCCGGGCGCTGGCGACGTCCGGCAAGAGAAAGTAGAGGCGATGCTGCATGATCTTCTCCTCAAGCGCGGTTGCGCGTGCGTCTTAAGGACGTTCTAGATCAGTTCGCCGACCGCAACAAGGCGGTTTTTGCTGTGCGTTGCAGCATGGGTGCCGCAGCCCGCACAGCAGGGGCGCGGGCTTTCACACGGCGTGGCGCCGGGGCGATCCGCTCAGCGTTCGGCGTCTGCGGGGGCTGGGGTGCCCAACTGCGCTTCAAGCGCGGCCACGCGGCGTTCCAGCTCTTCCAGGCGTGCTCGCGTGCGTGCCAACACCTGCGACTGCACGTCGAATTCCTCGCGCGTGACCAGGTCGAGCTTGGAGAAGCCCTGGGTCATCATCGCGCGCACATTCTTCTCGATGTCGGCGGCCGGCGAGTTGCGCAGCGCCTCGGTCACGCGGCTCTGGAAGTCGGTAAAGAGATCGGTGGGTTTCATTGGAATGCTCCGTGGGTCGTGCTGTCTGCGCCGGGGCGGTGCACGCACCAGATTAGTGCGTTGAAATTGCCGTACGGTGGTGCGCAGCCACGCACAAGGCGCGTGGTTTCGGTGCCGCAGCCCGGGAGTCTACCGGCTGGGCGGCTCCAGCGACACAAAATCCAGCAACCCTCGCTGCGATGCGGCATTGCCGTTGCCATCCAAACGGGGACAGATTTCACGTCCACCAGGGCCGGCGCGTGCCGACACCTTGCGGCACGGCGTTGAATTCACTCTATCACACGGTTTTCATCGCGCTGTGACTGCCCGCGATGGTTTTCGACCAAGCAGCCTGCGGCAACCGTTGGCGGGCGGAAAACGCCACGCCGGATGATCTGTCCCCAATTTATATGCCTGGGAGTCCCCAGGCTGGCGTAGCCCTCCGGTTGAGGATGTCCTCGAACTTCACTACCTCGACATGGCATGACGCTTGCAGAACAGGTGCGACTTTTTTTCCACGTTCTGCACGTCTTCTAAAGGGGGGAGCCGTTATGAAGAAATTCGCGTACGCAGCCAGTGTGGTGTTGCTGACCGGTGCCGCTGCCGGTATGGGTCAATCCGCTATTGCCCAGACTGCGCCTGCCGCACCGGCGGCCGATGCACCTGCCGCCGCGCCTGCTCCGGCGCCCGCGCTGACCGCCAATGTCACGCTGGCCAGCCAGTATCGCTATCGCGGCATCATGCAGACCAACAATAAGCCCGCCATTCAGGGCGGCTTCGACTACGCGATTCCGGGCGGCGTGCTACCCGAGGGCTTCTATATCGGCAACTGGAACTCGTCGATCAGCTGGCTCAGCGATTCCAACTCGAATGTCTCCGCGCCAATCGAGATGGACTTCTACGGCGGCTACAAGACCGAGATCATCAAGGACGTGCCCATCGACGTGGGCGTGCTGCAGTACTACTACCCAGGCAGCTATCCCGACGGCTTTACGCGTCCGCACACGACGGAAGGCTACGCGCAGATCGGCTACGGCCCGGTCACGTTCAAGTACTCGCACGCGTTCTCGAACCTGTTCGGCACGCCCGATTCGCACCACAGCCAGTACTTCGATCTGTCGGGCAACTTCGACACCGGCTTCTGGGGCCTGACACTGAACCTGCACGTCGGCTACCAGCAGGTGCCGCACCAGGCCGTGCGCGCCTCGTACACCGACTGGAAGGTCGGCGTGACGAAGGATTTCGGCAGCGGCTGGACGGCGTCGCTGGCCTACATCGATACCAACGCTTCGCGCGTGTTCTACACCAACACACGCGGCAACTACATGGGCAAGGCCACGGCCCTGCTGTCGGTTACCAAGACTTTCTAACAATGATGCGCGGCGGCGCCCCCAGGCGCTGCCGTCCGAGGAGGAATCCAGCATGAAACTCATCATGGCCATCATCAAGCCCTTCAAGCTCGACGAGGTCCGCGAGGCGCTGTCAGAAGTGGGGGTGTCGGGCATCACCGTCACGGAAGTCAAGGGCTTCGGGCGCCAGAAGGGTCACACCGAGCTCTACCGCGGCGCAGAGTACATCGTCGACTTCCTGCCTAAAGTGAAGATCGAAGTGGCCGTGCCCGACGACGTGGTCGAGCGCGCCGTTGAAGCCATCGAAAAATCCGCGCGCACCGGCAAGATCGGCGACGGCAAGATCTTCGTGGCCGACGTCGAACAAGTCATCCGCATCCGCACCGGCGAGACCGGCGGCGACGCCCTATAAGCCCCAATCAGCCAAGGAAGAGGTCAAAACATGAAAACCTGGTTCACACGATTCCTGACGGCGGGGGCCGTCGTTGCGGTGCTCGCAGGCGCCGTGATGTCGGCGCCTGCCATGGCGCAGGACAAGCCGGCTGCCGAAGCGTCGGCACCAGCCGCCGCTGCGGCTCCGGCATCCGACGCCGCCGCTGCTCCGGCTGCGGCCGCTACCGCCGCGCCGGCCGCCGCTGCGGCACCGGCTGCGGCTACGCCGGTGCCCAACAAGGGCGACACGGCCTGGCTGCTGGTCTCCACCGCGTTCGTGATTCTGATGACGCTGCCGGGCCTGGCGCTGTTCTACGGCGGTCTGGTGCGCAAGAAGAATATGCTGTCGGTGCTGATGCAATGTACGGGCATCTTCGCGCTCGTCATCATCCTGTGGGCCGTCTACGGCTACAGCTTCGCCTTCACCGAGGGCAACGCATTCTTCGGCGGGCTTGATCGCCTGTTCCTGAAGGGCATGACGCCGGATTCGGTGGCCGCCACCTTCAGCAAGGGTGTGGTGGTGCCGGAGTTCGCGTACTTCGCCTTCCAGGGCGCGTTCGCCGCGATCACCTGCGCGCTGATCATCGGCGCTTTCGCGGAGCGTGCGAAGTTCTCTGCCGTGCTGCTGTTCGTGGTGCTGTGGTTCACCTTCAGCTACCTGCCGATCGCCCACATGGTCTGGTTCTGGCCGGGTCCGGACGGCTTTACCGACGCTAAGGCCGCTGAAGTGATGACGGCCAAGTCGGGCTGGCTGTTCCAGAAGGGTGCGCTGGACTTTGCCGGCGGTACCGTGGTGCACATCAACGCCGCCGTGGCGGGTCTGGTGGGTGCCTTCCTGTTCGGCAAGCGCATCGGCTTTGGCCGTGAAGCGCTCAAGCCGCACAGCCTGACGATGACCATGATCGGCGCCTCGCTGCTGTGGTTCGGCTGGTTCGGCTTCAACGCGGGTTCGGCCCTGGAAGCCAACGGTAGCGCGGCACTGGCCTTCGTCAACACGCTGCTGGCCACCGCCGCCGCTGTGCTGTCGTGGAGCCTTGGCGAGTGGATCGGCAAGAGCAAGCCGTCGATGCTGGGTGCCGCATCGGGTGCCGTGGCTGGCTTGGTCGCGATCACCCCGGCTGCCGGCTTTGTCGGCCCGATGGGTTCGATCGCGCTCGGCATCATCGCCGGCCTGCTGTGCCTGTGGGGCGTGAACGGCCTCAAGCGCATGCTGGGCATGGACGACACGCTGGACGTGTTCGGCGTGCACGGCGTGGGCGGTATCCTCGGCGCGCTGCTGACCGGCGTGTTCGCCTCGCCGAGCCTGGGCGGCACCGGCATCTACGACTACGTCGCCAACAAGGTGGCTGACGGCTACTCGATCGGCGGCCAGTTGTGGATCCAGCTCCAGGGCGTGCTGACCACGATCATCTGGTCGAGCGTGGTGGCCTTCATCTCGTACAAGATCGTCGACGCGATCATCGGCCTGCGCGTGCCGGAAGAAGAGGAGCGCGAAGGTCTGGATATCACGTCCCACGGCGAAACCGCCTACGAAGACTGATCGTCTGCCCGATCCCGCAAAAGACCCGGCTGCGTGTCGGGTTTTTTGTTGCCCCCGGTTTCAAACGATCGAGTGCCCGTCGGATGCCGCGAGCGGGCCGTCTGCCCTTAATTCCGATCTTAAAAACCTTCAATTGCCTGTCGTTATGCGGACGCTTACATTGCAGACGTGGTTTCCTCCACCTGCAGAACGCTCCCCGTATCTGTCAGGCTATTCCCCAAGCGCGGCAGCCCCGCGCTTTTTTTTTGCCCGCTGTTCTCGTGTGGCCTTGTGCTTTGCCGCACCCCCCCCCCTTGCGAAACCCTCCGCCGCCCGCATATCGATAGCCCGCTGTCGTCTGCAAGCTATTGTCTGTTCCTCTACAATCGGAGCGGGCGATAAATTACATCAATAGGAAGGGTATGGTTCCGCACTTGATCACCGCGCTGAACGGGCCGCTGCTGGAGCTCGAGCAGAAGATTCTTGACGCCACGCCCGCCATCGAACGCTGGTTCCGCCTGGAATGGCAGGAACACACGCCGCCGTTCTACTGTTCGGTCGATTTGCGCAACGCCGGCTTCAAGCTGGCGCCGGTCGACACGAACCTGTTCCCGGGCGGTTTCAACAATCTGGCGCCCGAGATGCTGCCGCTGGCCGTGCAGGCCGCCATGGCCGCCATCGAGAAAATCTGCCCGGACGCCAAGAACCTGCTGCTGATTCCTGAGCGCCATACGCGCAACATGTTCTATCTACAGAACGTGGCGCGCCTGTCGCAGATCATGCGCCAGGCCGGGCTGAATGTGCGTCTGGGTTCGCTGTCCGAAGACATCACGGAGCCGACCCCGATCGACCTGCCCGACGGCCAGCGCCTGGTGGTCGAGCCGATCAAGCGCATCGGCACCAAAGGCCGCCGGCTGGGCATGGAAGACTTCGATCCGTGCTCGATCCTGCTGAATAACGACTTGTCGGCGGGCGTGCCGCCCATCCTTGAGAACATTCACGAACAATATCTGCTGCCGCCGCTGCACGCGGGCTGGTCGCAGCGGCGCAAGACCAACCATTTCGCCGCCTATGACGAAGTGGCCAAGAAGTTCGCCAAGCTGATTGATATCGACCCGTGGATGGTCAATCCGTACTTCACCAAGTGCGGCGGCCTTGACTTCCACGAGCGCACCGGCGAGGAGGAGCTTGCCCACGCAGTGGAGACCATCCTCAAGAAGACCGCCAAGAAGTACAAGGAATACGGCGTGACCGAGACCCCGTATGTGGTGGTCAAGGCCGATGCCGGCACCTACGGCATGGGGGTAATGACCGTGCGCGATCCTTCCGAGGTCAAGGGCCTCAACCGGAAGGAGCGCAACAAGATGAGCGTGGTCAAGGAAGGCCTGGAGGTCTCCGAAGTGATCGTGCAGGAAGGCGTGCATACCTTCGAGAAGATCAACGAAGCGGTGGCCGAACCGGTGGTCTACATGATCGATCGCTACGTGGTTGGCGGGTTCTACCGGGTTCACACGGGCCGTGGCGTGGACGAGAATCTCAATGCCCCGGGCATGCATTTCGTGCCGCTGCCGTTTGCGTCGAACTCGCTGCCGGACAGCCATGCCAAGCCGGGCGCCGGCGAGCCCAACCGCTTCTATATGTATGGCGTGGTGGCGCGCTTGGCCCTGCTGGCCGCGTCGCTTGAGCTCGAGAAGACCGACCCGAACCCGCTGATCTGACCGCTGCATCACGACTACGGTCATTGGAGCCACCATGCGCATCCTGTTCATCGTCGATCCGCTGTCGACGTTCAAGATCTACAAGGATTCCACCTTCGCGATGATGCGCGAGGCGACAGCGCGCGGCTACGCCATCTACACGTGCCTGCAATCGCAGCTCACGCTGTCTGGCAACGTGGTCGAGGCCGTCACCACGCCCATCGCCCTGACCGGCAACGAGGAGGATGGGCAAGACTGGTATCGCTCTGGCGACCCACGCCTGCTGCCGCTCACCGGTTTTGACGCCGTGCTGATGCGCAAGGACCCGCCGTTCGACATGGAGTACGTCACCAGCACCTGGCTGCTGGAGATTGCCGAGCGGCAGGGCGCACGCGTGTTCAACAAGCCGCAGGCGATTCGCGATCACTCCGAGAAGCTGTCCATTGCGCAGTTCCGCGAGTTCACCGTGCCGACCATCGTGTCGCGTGATGCCAAGCGCCTGCGCGACTTCCACGCTGAACAGGGCGACGTCATTTTCAAGCCGCTGGACGGCATGGGCGGCACCGGCATCTTCCGCGTCGGGGCTGACGGCCTGAATCTCGGCGCCGTCATCGAGACGCTGACTGACAACGGTGCGCGCACGATCATGGCCCAGCAGTACATCCCGGCCATTCGCGAGGGCGACAAGCGCATCCTGCTGATCGGCGGCTCGCCGGTGCCGCATTCGCTGGCCCGCGTTCCGATGGCGGGCGAGGTGCGCGGCAACCTGGCCGCCGGCGGCACGGGCCGCGCACAGCCGCTGTCGGAACGCGATCAGGTGATTGCGCATGCACTTGCGCCGGTGCTGTGGCAGCGCGGCCTGCTACTGGTCGGCCTGGATGTCATCGGCGACTTCCTGACCGAGGTCAACGTCACCAGCCCGACCTGCTTCCAGGAAATCACCCAGCAGACCGGCTTCAATGTCGCCGGGATGTTCATCGACGCACTGGAGCGCGCCGTCGGCAAGACGAGCGGGCTGGGCCGCAAGCTGGCCTAGGCAAATGGCTTAGCCCCTCCGGCGGGTGTCCCTCGCTCGGGGGAGTTTCGCCACATCGGCGCACATTGGCCACAAATGGCCCTGATACAATCGGTCTCACACCGATTCGCTTTTCGATCATGGCAGGGATTCTGATCATCGCTCATGCGCCGCTGGCCAGCGCACTGCGCGATTGCGCTGCACACGTGTATTGCGGCCAGCCTGAACGGCTGGGTGCGATCGACGTCCTGCCCGATGCCGAGCCGGCTGCGGTACTTGCGCAGGCGCGCGACAAGCTCAGTGAACTCATCGAAGACAACGGCGCGCTGGTGCTCACCGACATCTTCGGCGCGACACCCGCCAACATTGCGTCGCGTCTGGCCGATCCGGGCCGCGTACGCGTGCTGGCCGGCGTGAACCTGCCGATGCTGGTACGCGCCATCTGCTATCGCACCGAAAAGCTGGACCAGCTTGCCGCCAAGGCGTTGGCCGGCGGCTCACAGGGCGTACTGCAGGTCGGCTCGACAGCCGTTCAGAACCAGGTTGCCAACCATCCGGACAAATATGCTGCAGAGGGATATCACCATCATCAATAAGCTCGGGCTGCATGCCCGCGCCTCCGCCAAACTCACGCAGCTCGCCAGCAAGTTCGACAGTCAGATCAAGATGGCGCGTAACGGCCGCCAGGTCGACGCCAAGAGCATCATGGGTGTGATGATGTTGGCTGCGGGCATCGGCTCCACCGTCTCGTTGGAGATCGAAGGTCCCGACGAACAGGCTGCCATGGATGGCTTGGTCGCGCTCATCAACGACCGTTTCGGCGAAGGCGAATAACCCGCTACCCAACCGCAGGCCTCACTCGCGCCTCTATGCCCTTCACCCTGCACGGCATCCCGGTCTCGCGCGGCATCGCTATCGGCCGTGCCCATATGTTGGCGCGCGCAGCTCTGGACGTGTCCCACTACCTGGTCGACGAAGACAAGCTCGACGCTGAAGTCGAGCGCTTGCGCAGCGCCCGCGCCGCCGTGCGCGCCGAACTGGTCACGCTCAAGCGCGACCTGCCTGCCGATGCGCCCGAAGAGATGGGCGCCTTCCTCGACGTGCACGCGATGATCCTCGACGACGCGCTGCTCTCGCAGGTGCCCGAGACGCTGATTCGCCAGCGCCGCTACAACGCCGAGTGGGCGCTGA
The DNA here is from genome assembly GCF_002298975.1 of Ralstonia sp. UBA689. Taxonomy (GTDB): domain Bacteria; phylum Pseudomonadota; class Gammaproteobacteria; order Burkholderiales; family Burkholderiaceae; genus Ralstonia. The sequence continues at coordinate 164,346 of NZ_DBMV01000041.1, read as the reverse complement.
CCACCCAGCTTGAAGAACTGATCCGCCAGTTCGGCGAGATCGAAGACGAATACCTGCGCGAGCGCAAGGCAGACATCGAGCAAGTGGTCGAGCGCATTCTGAAGGTGCTGGCCGGCGCGCCCGCGCTGGCGCCGGCACCCGTGGCTGCGGGTTGCGATCCGGATGCGGGCATGATCGTCGTCGCGCACGACATTGCGCCGGCCGACATGCTGCAGTTCCGTGGACAGACCTTCGCCGGCTTCGTGACCGACCTGGGCGGGCGCACCTCGCACACCGCCATCGTCGCGCGCAGCCTGGACATTCCGGCCGCGGTGGGCGTGCACAACGCCAGTACGCTGATTCGCCAGGACGACACCGTCATCATCGACGGCGACACCGGCATCGTCATCGTCGATCCGAGTGCGGCCATCCTCGAGGAATATCGCCACCGCCGCAGCGAGGGCGAGCTACAGAAGAAGCGGCTCGAGCGCCTGCGTCACACGCCCACCGTCACGCTCGATGGCACGCAGATCGACCTGCTGGCCAACATCGAGATGCCAGAGGATGCGGCCGCTGCCGTGAAGGCCGGTGCCGTGGGCGTGGGCCTGTTCCGCTCCGAATTCCTCTTCATGAACCGGCGTGGTGCGCTGCCCGACGAGGAAGAGCAGTTCCGCGCGTATCGTACAGCGGTCGAGGCGATGCAGGGCCTGCCGGTGACGATCCGCACGATCGATATCGGTGCCGACAAGCCGCTCGACATCCGCGACGACCTGTTCGAGACGGCGCCCAACCCGGCGCTGGGGTTGCGCGCGATCCGCTGGTCGCTTTCGGAGCCGGCGATGTTCCTGACGCAGTTGCGTGCGCTGCTGCGGGCGTCTGCTTTCGGGCCAGTGAAGATTCTCGTGCCGATGCTCGCGCACGCCCGCGAGATCGACCAGACGCTGGAACTGATCGAGCGGGCCAAGGCCTCGCTCGATGCCGACGGCATCGTCTACGACCCGGCCATCAAGGTCGGCGCCATGATCGAGATTCCGGCCGCCGTGCTGATCCTGCCGGTGTTCCTGCGCCGCATGGATTTCCTCTCGATCGGCACCAATGACTTGATCCAGTACACGCTGGCGATCGATCGCGCCGACAACGCGGTCGCGCATCTGTATGACCCGCTACATCCGGCCGTGCTGCAGTTGATCGCGCGCACCATTCGTGAGGGGCATCAGGCCGGCAAGCCGGTGTCGGTGTGCGGCGAGATGGCGGGCGATTCCACCATGACGCGCCTGCTGCTCGGCATGGGGCTGACCGAGTTCTCGATGCACCCGTCGCAGTTGCTGAGCGTCAAGCAACAGATCCTGCGTGCCGATCGTCCGCGCCTGATGCGCGAGGTCGACCGCCTGCTGCACGCCTGCGAGTCAACCGAAATCCAGGACGCATTGGGCGCGCTGGCTCGCGCCTGATCGCTCTCCTCCCAAGCGCCGGCCGTTGTGCCGGCGCGTCGCCCCGTTTGGGTAGAATCTTCCTCTAAGTGATTGAAGTTGCACGTATTTTCGTGAAAAGACGTCTTGCGTGCACCCGCATATCCCTGTCGCTCGAATGGGGTAGAACAAGAATTGTTCGCATTTGCGTTCTCTGTTATTCTGGCCCGGCAGCGCGTTTTGAGCGTTGCTGGAGGAATCCCGTGTACGTCTGCATCTGCAACCAAGTGACCGACCGCGAAATCCATGGCGCCGCCCGTTTGGGCGTCTCGACGCTGGATGAACTCGCCGAAACGCTGGGCGTCGGCACGTGCTGCGGACAATGCCGGGACTGCGCCAAGCAGGTGCTCGCCGAAGCGGTGAGCTGCATTCCCGTCGATCAGGTGTTGGGTCGCGCAAGCACGCATGCCATAATCGAGCGCCGCGACGAGCCCGTCGCCAATGACCAGGCCATCGCGGCCCGAGCGTTGGCTGCCTGACACCCCCGGTTTCTCGGTTTTCTCATTTTCTTTTCTTGCCGCAACCTGCCACCCGGGCTGACAGCCTCGGCGGCGTTTGTTGCTGGGTCAGGTACAGGGCTCGCCTTGAACGGACGCGTGCGTGCGTCCATCACCTGCAGGAGCCCCAAGAATGAAAGGCGATAAGAAGGTCATCCAATATCTGAACGCCCAGCTCAAGAACGAGCTGACCGCCATCAACCAGTATTTCCTCCACGCGCGCATGTACGGCCACTGGGGGCTCAAGCGCATCGGGGACCACGAATACAAAGAGTCCATCGGCGAGATGAAGCACGCCGACCGTCTGATCGAGCGCATCCTGATGCTTGAAGGCTTGCCGAACCTTCAGGACCTTGGCAAGCTGCTGCTCGGCGAGAACACCCAGGAAATGCTCGAGTGCGACCTGAAGCTGGAGAAGGCCGCACATACGACGGTGGTCGAAGCCATCGCCTATTGCGAGTCGGTCAAGGACTACGTCAGCCGTGAGCTCTTCGTCGACATCCTGGATGACACCGAAGAGCACATCGACTGGCTGGAAACGCAACTGGAACTGATCGAGAAGGTCGGCATCCAGAATTACCTGCAGTCACAGATGGAGCCCGAAGGCGAGTAAGTCCCGTCAGTCGGCAAGAAGAAAGGAGGCCTCGGCCTCCTTTTTTGTTGTCGGCGCCACTGTGCTCGGGGCGCTCTAGTGCGCGCCACCGCAGACCGGGCAGGTCGACTGGCGCGCAATCCGCATCGTCGTCCACTCCATCGACAGACCATCGAGCATCAGCAGGCGCCCGGTGAGCGGGCGGCCGATGCCGGCGATCAGCTTGAGCGCTTCGGCCGCCTGCACGGTGCCCACCATCCCGACCAGCGGTGAGAACACGCCCATCGTTGCGCAGGCCACGTCCGGCGCGGGTTCGTCGGGCGGGAACAGGCATGCGTAGCAGGGGCCGCCGGCACGGCTGTCGAACACGCTGATCTGCCCGTCGAAACGGATGGCGGCGCCCGACACCAGTGGCACACCCGCACGCACGCAGGCGATGTTGGCGGCCTGGCGCGTGGCGAAGTTGTCGGAGCAATCGAGCACCACGCTGACGCCATCGAGCAGTGCCTCAATCCCTTCCGCATCAAGCCGGCGCTGCACGGCGTTTACGCGCACGCCCGGATTCAGGCGCGCGATGGCGGCCTGTGCCGATGCCACCTTCGGCTGCCCGACCGACTCGGTGGTATGGAGGATCTGGCGCTGCAGATTGGTCAGATCGACCGTGTCATCGTCGATGATGGTGAGCGTACCCACGCCTGCGGCGGCCAAGTAAGGCAGGGCCGCTGCGCCCAAGCCACCTGCACCGATGACGAGCGCATGCGCGTTGAGCAGCCGCGTCTGCCCCTCGATGCCGATCTCGTCGAGCAGGATATGGCGGGAGTAGCGCAGCAGTTGTTCGTCGTTCATGGCGGGGAAACGAAAAAGGCCGTGCGGTGCACGGCCTTACAAGTTTGCCAGCGTTTGCCGGGCTATGTACCGATCAACGTGTGCCGGTCGGCTCCGGGACCGGGATCACGCCGCTGGCCGGCACGTCGGGCTTGGCAGGAGCAGGGGCAGCAGCAGGCTTGGCCTTGGGCTTGGCCGCGCTGGTGTCCTTGGCCGGCTTGTCCGAAGTCGCTACCGCTTCAAGCACCGACTTCGAGCGCTTGACCGGCTGGCCCTGCAGTTCAGCGACGGCCTGCTGCAGCATGAAGTCGTCGGCCGAACCGAACTCGATCGGTTTCTTGTTGCGTTCCTTCTCACGCTGCTCGGGCGTCTTCTTGGCGTTTTCTTCTTCCAGGCGACGCAGCTCTTCGACGCGGCGCTTCTCGCGCTCGTTCATCTCGGCTTCTTCCGATTCCTGCTTGTTGTGCAGGTGGCGCTCAGTATCGATCTCGCGGGTGATCAGCGCGTCGTCCGGGTCGCCGTCCGGGTTCTGGTCGACCGGGACGTCCGGGCGGATGCCCTTGGCCTGGATCGACTTGCCTGACGGCGTGTAGTAGTACGCGATGGTCAGCTTGATGCCGGTGTCGTTGGACAGCGGACGCACCGTCTGCACCGAACCCTTGCCGAAGGTCGTCTTGCCCATCGTCTTGGCGCGGTGATGGTCCTGCAGCGCGCCGGCCACGATTTCGGAAGCCGACGCCGTGTAGGCGTTGGTCAGCACGATGATCGGCACGCTCTTGAATTCGGGGTTCAGGCCGACCAGCGGATCGGACTCGAAACTGCTCAAGCGGTAGTTGGCGAAGTTCGCCTTGTACGTGCGCTTGGCGTCCGGCACCTGGCCGTTGGTGGAGACCACGGTCACGTCCGGTGGCAGGAACGCGGCCGATACGCCCACAGCCGCTTGCAGTACGCCGCCGCCGTTGTTGCGCAGATCCAGGATCAGGCCCTTCAGATGCGGATTCTGGCGGGCCAGATCGTTCAGCTTCTTGGCCAGATCCGGCACGGTGCGTTCCTGGAAGCTGGTAATGCGCACCCAGGCGATTCCGTTATCGAGCAGCTTGGTCTTGACCGACTGCACCTGGATCTCGGCGCGGGTGATCGTGAGCGGGAAGGTGCGCTCTTCCTTCTTGCGGTAGATGGTGAGCGTGACCTTGGTGCCCGGCGCACCGCGCATGCGCTTGACCGCCTGCTCCAGCGGCATGCCACGTACGGGCTTGTCGTCGATGCGGGTGATCAGGTCGCCCGGCTGCACGCCGGCGCGGAAGGCTGGGGTGTCTTCGATCGGGTTGATGACCTTGACCAGGCCTTCTTCTTGCGAAATCTCGATGCCCAGACCGGCAAAGCGGCCCTGGGTGCCTTCCTGCAGTTCCTGGAAGTCTTTCTTGTCGAGGTAGGCCGAATGCGGGTCGAGGCTGGCAACCATGCCCTTGATGGCTTCGGTCAGCAGCTTGTCATCGTCCACCGGCTCGACGTATTCACGCTTGATCTGGCCGAAGATGTCGGCCATCAGGCGGAGCTTCTCCAGCGGGAGCGGCCCGACCGTCGCGTTCTGTGCGGTGGCGGAGAGCTGGAGCGTCGCCAGGACCCCGGTAACGAGGCCGATGGCGATCAAGCTGATGTTCTTGAGCGAAGTTCGCATGTGTCGAGGGCGGACGTGGGAACGATAGATAAACATGACCCGGGATGGCTCGCGCACATCCCGGGCTACAGGCTTCGACAGTATAAAGGCGTTGGAGTGCCAAGCGCCCCGTTACGCTTTATTTCGACTTGCCCTGGCTGGCCACCGCCGCGAGCGACGCGGCAATCGCTTCCTGGTCGCCCAGGTAGTAGTGACGGATCGGCTTGAGGTTGGCGTCCAGCTCATACACCAGCGGCGTGCCGTTGGGGATGTTCAGGCCGACGATGTCAGCGTCCGAGATGCCGTCGAGGTACTTCACCAGCGCGCGGATGCTGTTGCCGTGCGCGGCGATCACCACGCGCTTGCCGCTTTGGATGGCCGGAGCGATGGATTCTTCCCACAGCGGCAGCACGCGGGCCACGGTGTCCTTCAGGCACTCGGTCAGGGGCACCTGCTGGCGGGAGAGGCCCGCATAGCGCGGGTCGCCGAAGACGTCATTCTCGGCGCCGGGCTCAAGGGCGGGGGGCGGCGTGTCATAGCTGCGGCGCCAGATCAGGACTTGCTCGTCGCCGAACTTGGCGGCCGTCTCGGTCTTGTTCAGACCCGATAGGGCGCCGTAGTGGCGCTCGTTCAGGCGCCATTCGCTGCGGGTCGGGATCCACATCAGGTCCATCTCGTCCTGCACGTGCCACAGCGTGCGGATCGCGCGCTTGAGCACCGAGGTGTAGGCCAGATCGAACGTGAAGCCGGCTTCGCGTAGCAGGCGGCCGCCTTGGCGGGCCTGGGCGATGCCCGTGTCGGTCAGGTCGACGTCGACCCAGCCGGTGAAGCGGTTCTCCTGATTCCACGTTGATTCGCCGTGGCGGATGAGGACGAGCTTGTGCATGACTGCCATGATGAGAAGTGAGAAAACCTGCATGCGGCCCACGCACGGATGTGACATCCAAGCGTGACGTAATCCTGCCGCCGAAACTAACTATTTTATAATGCCGCCCGCATTGAGTCTTTCGCGCGTGCGAAATGTTCGGATGATGCCCGCCCGATCCCTCCAGGAAACCCATACCGTGAAGTTCTTCGCCGATTACAACAATCTCGCCCTGCTTGCCGTCGCCATTGTTTCGGGTCTGCTGCTGGTCTGGTCTTCCGTTCAGCGCCGCATTGCCGGTGGCGGTGGCGCCAAGGTGAGCGCCTCGGCGGCGACCCAACTCATCAACCGCCGCAATGCCGTGGTAGTCGATGTGCGCGAGAGTGCCGAATACGCCGCAGGCCATCTGCCGCAAGCCAAGCATGCACCGCTTGGCGAGCTAGAAGGCAAGGCTGCCGGCATTGCAAAGAATAAAGAGATCCCCATCATCCTCGTATGCCAGACCGGCCAACGTGCCGGGCGGGCGCAAGCAGTCTTGAAGCAGGCCGGTTACAGTGAGGTCTATTCGCTCGAGGGCGGATTGGCCGCCTGGCAACAGGCCGGTCTTCCCGTCGTGAAATAAAGACAACGAGGTTGGATGTATGGCACACGTGGTCATGTACAGCACCACTGTCTGCCCGTATTGCGTGGCAGCGGAAAAACTCCTGAGGCAGCGTGGCGTTGAGCAGATCGAGAAGATCCTGATCGACCGCGAACCCGGCAAGCGCGAAGAGATGATGACGCGCACGAACCGCCGCACGGTGCCGCAGATCTACATCGACGATCGCCATATCGGCGGCTTCGATGATCTGTCCGCGCTGGACCGCGAAGGCGGATTGGTGCCACTGCTGGCTGCGTAAGCGCCTCATGAAAACGCCCGGTTTTGACCGGGCGTCGCACTTTTAGGCCCACTCTCATGGTGGGCGCCATTGCGTCATGTACCATACGCGTCTTGCGCGTGGGGCGGTCCCCTCTGCGCACTGACCACACATCTATTCCGAAGGCGAGTCATGAGCGACCAGCAACAGCAGCAACCGGGCCAGGATGGCCAGCCGTTCTTCAACATCCAGCGCGTCTACCTGAAGGATCTGTCGCTGGAGCAGCCGAACTCGCCGCACATTTTCCTCGAACAGGAACAGCCGACCGTGGAAGTGCAGGTGGACGTGTCCGCCTCGCAACTGGCCGAGGGCGTGTTTGAAGTGACCGTCATCGGCACGGTCACGACCAAAGTGAAAGAGAAGGTCGCCTTCCTGGTGGAAGCCAAGCAAGCCGGCATCTTCGACATCCGCAACGTGCCGGCCGAGCAGATGGACCCGCTGCTGGGCATCGCCTGCCCGACCATCGTGTACCCGTACCTGCGCTCGAACATCGCCGACACCATCGGCCGCGCCGGCTTCCAGCCGATCCACCTGGCCGAGATCAACTTCCAGGCCCTGTACGAGCAACGCCTGGCCGCCGCCATGGAAGAAGCTGGCAGCGCCGGTCTGGTGATGCCGGACGGCTCGAAGGCCACTCACTAAAGACGAGGCGCACTGCGCCAGAAGCCCGCGCTGGCCTCACGCTCGCGCGGGCTTTTTTTTGCCCGACCTTTTGCCTGACCGATTTTGAACCAGCGCATGCGAATTTCCGTTCTCGGTGCCGGTGCCTGGGGCACCGCCCTGGCCAGCCATGCCGCGCAATCGCACGATGTCGTGCTGTGGGGGCGTGATGCCGGCCTCGTCGCGCAGATGGCGGCCACGCACGTCAATGACGCCTATCTGCCAGGGATCACGCTGAAGGCGTCGCTGCGATTTGGCGCCGACCTGCAAGCCGCGCTCGACCACGCGGCCGGCGACGACGCCTTGGCTGTCATCGCTTCGCCCGTTGCTGGGCTGGCAGACCTGACGCGTGCGATTGCCGCGCACGGTGGTGTGCGCAACGTGATCTGGCTATGCAAGGGCTTTGACCCCGAGAGCGGCGCGCTGCCGCACGCCATCGTTGCCGAGGTGCTGGCGCAGACGGGCCGCGCCGACTTGGCGGTGGGCGTGCTTTCGGGGCCGAGCTTCGCCAAGGAGGTCGCGCAGGGCTTGCCGTGCGCGATGACGGTCGCGTCGACCAACGCCGCGCTGTGCAAGCTTACGCAACGCGGTTTTCATCATCACGCGATGCGCGTGTATGCCAGCGATGATCTCGTTGGCGTGGAGGTGGGCGGCGCGGTCAAGAACGTGCTGGCCATCGCCACCGGTGCCGCCGATGGCCTTGGGCTGGGCCTGAACGCGCGCGCCGCGCTGGTTACGCGCGGTCTGGCCGAGATGACCCGCTTGGGGCTGGCGCTCGGTGGCCGGCCGGAAACCTTCATGGGGCTTACCGGCATAGGCGACCTGCTGCTGACCGCCACGGGCGACCTGTCGCGCAACCGTACCGTCGGCATGCAGCTCGCGCAGGGCCGCACGCTCGACGACATCCTGCATGGCCTGGGCCACGTTGCCGAGGGCGTGCGCTGTGCGCGGGCCGTGGCCGCCTTGGCACGTGCCAAGGGCGTGGACATGCCCATTACGTTTACGGTGTGCGAAGTCCTGTTCGAGGGTCTTGCGCCCGCACGCGCGGTCGAACGGCTGCTGCAGCGCGACGCCAAGTCCGAGTCGACACGTTAAGCGCGCTGCGCCGCAAGGCGCTGCCGTCAGGCGCCGCCCTCGAATCCGTTCTGGCGCCAAGCCTCGAATACAACCACCGCCACGGTGTTCGACAGATTCAGGCTGCGGTTGTTGGGCCGCATCGGCAGGCGGATTCGCTGCGCTGGAGGAAACCACTCGCGGCGCTCTTCCGACAGCCCGCGTGTTTCGGAACCGAACACGAACCAGTCGCCCGGCCGGAACGCCATGCTGGCAAACGGCGTCGAGCCGCGCGTGGTGAGCGCAAACATGCGTGCCGGATCGGGCTGCGCATCGCGCAGGAAGGCGTCCCAATCGGCGTGCACGCGCATCGTCGCGTATTCGTGATAGTCCAAGCCCGCGCGGCGCATGCGTGCATCCTCCAGCGGAAAACCCAATGGTTCGATCAAGTGCAACTGCGCGCCCGTGTTGGCGCACAGGCGGATCACATTGCCCGTGTTGGGTGGGATTTCGGGCTCGACGAGGACGACGTTGAACATGGCTGCGGCAGGAGAACTTCGGCGGCGAGCTTATCCAGATTGGCGAGGGTTGTCACCTCGCCACAACCGGACACCAGAACCGCGACACAATGTCGCACAAGCATATGGTCAAGGCGTGCGCAAGGCGACGACATTGGTCACGCATGCAGCGCCTGCCCGCTTGAGTTGGGTGGCGATTTCGCCAAGGGTGGCGCCTGTGGTCATCACGTCGTCGACGACACCGATGTGATGCCCGGCGACGCGCGCGCGGGTGGTCACTTCGAACGCGCCCTGCAGGTTGGCCAGGCGCTCGGCGCGGTCCAGCGTGGCCTGGGCGGGGTTGTCGCGCACGCGGCGCAGCCCGTCTGCCTGGGCGGGAATGTCGAGCCGTTGCCCTAACCGCCGGGCAATCTCCCACGCCTGGTTGTAGCCACGCGAGCGCAGGCGGGCCGACGAGAGCGGCACTGACAGCAGCTGGTCCGGAAAACCGCTTGGCGTGGTGGCCAGCGCGTCATTGAGTCGATCGGCCAGGCGCTCCGCCAGCCAGGCTGCCAGCGGCAGTTGGGCCCGAAATTTCAATCCGGTGACCAGGTGGTCGAGCGGCCAGCCGTAGTCGGCAATGACGACAGTGGCGTCGAAGTCGGGCACGCCAGCCAGGCAGGCCTGGCAATGCCGGGCAAGGTGGCGCGGCTCCAGCGCGATGGCGCACTGGATGCAGCGCCGCCGGTGCAGCAGCGGGGCCAGGTCGCCCATGCAGCCGGCGCAGACCAGCTCGCGCTGGACCGCGCCGCACAGCGCGCAGGTGCAAGGAAGCAGGTGCCGCAGACCGGCGAGAAACCACTGGCGCAAGAGGGTTGGAGGCATGGCAAAAGCCGCTATCCCAACCGATTTGCGGCTGCTGCGCCATCAGACGGCGCCTAAAACATCCCGCCGGTATACTTGGCGACCGCTGCACCGCCTTGCCTCTCCGATGTCCGATCCCGTCCTTGCCCGTCCTGCCGCCTTGCGGCGCGCTTTCGATCGCCGCGCCGCGCGCTTTGCCGACGTGGATTTCCTGTTGCGTGAGGTGGGCAGCCGGATGCAGGACCGGCTGTCCTATATCAAGGTGACGCCGTCACGCGCGCTGGACCTGGGCTGCGGCCTGGGGCAGGGGCTGGCGGTGCTGCGGGCGCAGTACCCGGACGCGCAGATATGCGGTGTGGACTGGTCGGCCGCCATGCTGGCGCAGGCCCAGCAGCTTGATCCGCAGCGCAGCGACGCCGGCTGGCTCGGCCGCCTGCTGAAGAAGCGCCCCGTGTTCGATTTTGCTCAGGCCGACTTCCGTGCGCTGCCGTTTGCCGAGGCATCGTTCGACCTGCTGTGGTCGAACCTAGCGCTGCACTGGGACCCGTCTCCGCACGCGATCTTTCCGGAATGGCACCGCATCACCGCCGAAGGCGGCCTGTTGATGTTCAGCCTGTTCGGTCCTGACACCCTGCGCGAGCTGCGTAGCGCCCTGGCCGGCATTGACGCGGGCGTCCACACGCTGCGCTTTGTTGACATGCATGACATCGGCGACATGCTGGTGCACAGCCGCTGGTCCACGCCTGTGATGGACATGGAGCAGCTCACCATCACCTACGAAACGCCCCAGGCGCTGCTGGCCGACGTGCATCTGCTGGGCGGCATGGCGGGACTGACCAACGGCGACGGCCGCGGCCTGGCGGGCGTGGGCCTGCACACACCGCGCTGGCGCCAGCGGCTGTTCGACGCGCTGGACGCCCAACGCAACGCTGAGGGTTTGATTCCACTGACCTTCGAAGTCGTCTACGGCCATGCCTGGAAGCTTGCGCCCACGAAGCGTCAGGCGCTGGATGAGCAGGGGCGGACGATGATCCCGGTCGACCAGATCGGCCGCAAGCCGCGTAGCTGAGGCGCTTTTGCATGCGTCAACGGCATTGACAGCCCCTTGTCAAGCCGGGACTTGCATAAAGACGCTTTGCCTTGTTCGAGGTCAATTAGGGCCATATACTGTGCCGGTTTGTCGCAGCAGTCCCCCAAAGGCCTATCCCGTTTTTGCCACGGGCGAACCGATCGGGTATGCATCCGAGGCAGGAGTGGTTCAATGCACGACATTGGAATCGCGCTCCAGCTAGCGTGCGGCGCCTCCACCATCCCGGAATCGCCGCGGAAGAACTGGCTCATGAAGCGAAACTGCTCGCTTTCACCCCGCCAGGTCGGCTGGTTCTACCTCTCGATTGTCATTCTCTCGTTCGTGATCGCTACGTTTTTTGCGTGGCAAGGCGCCTGGCTCGTGCTGCCTTTCTCTGGGCTGGAGGTCACGGCTCTGGGATGGGCGTTGCTGTACTATGCCCGGCACGCCTCCGACTACGAGCACATCCGGCTGGACGCGGATGCACTGGTGGTCGAACAGGTCTTCGCAAGCCGGCGGGTGCGCCACGTATTCAACCCGCGCTGGGTGCGCGTGGAGTTGGAGGAGTCGCTGCGAGAGCAGGTCGCGCTGTGTTCGAGCGGGCGCGTCGTGCGGGTGGGTCGGTTTCTTGACCCTGCCGGTCGGCGTTGTCTCGCAGACGAGCTTTCCTGGTGTTTGGGACTTGGGTCGCCACCCCAGGTTCCTTGAGCCTCGCACCGGGGCAGAGTGGAATCTGTAAATTGTGGGACAACGAAAAATGAAAATGTTGAATAAGACATTGGCAAGTTTGCTGGCGGCAGGTTTCCTCCTCGCGCTCAGTCAAACGGCTCTGGCAGTGGAAGACATGCCGGGCGGCCCCGCAGTGCGACAACTGAATCTCGCCCCCCCGGTCACCAAGATCGCGGCCGAGATCCACTGGTTGCACTGGATGATGCTGATCATCTGCATCGTGATCTTCATCGGCGTATTCGGGGTGATGTTCTACTCCATTTTCAAGCACCGCAAATCGCTGGGTCACAAGCCGGCGAGGTTCCACGAAAGCACCACGGTTGAAATCATCTGGACCATCGTGCCGTTCCTGATCGTGATCGGGATGGCGCTGCCGGCCACGCGCGCCGTGGTCGCGATGAAGGACACCACCAACTCCGACCTCACCATCAAGGCCACCGGTTACCAGTGGAAGTGGGGTTACGACTACCTGAAGGGCGAAGGCGAGGGCATCTCGTTCCTTTCCACGCTCACCACCCCGCGCGATCAGATCGACAACCAGGCGCCCAAGGGCAACACGTACCTGATCGAGGTCGATAACGAACTGGTCGTGCCGGTCAACAAGAAGGTGCGCATCGTCACCACCGCCAACGACGTGATCCACTCCTGGATGATCCCGGCTTTCGGCGTGAAGCAGGATGCCATCCCGGGCTTCGTGCGCGATACGTGGTTCAGGGCCGAGAAGGTGGGCGTGTACCGCGGCCAGTGTGCCGAGCTGTGCGGCAAGGAACACGCGTTCATGCCGATCGTCGTGCGCGTCGTGTCGGATGCCGACTATACGGCGTGGGTCGACGGCAAGAAGAAGGAAATGGCCGCCAAGGCTGATGACCCGAACAAGACCTACACGCTGGACGAGCTCAAGTCGCGCGGCGAGAAGGTCTACACCGCCAACTGCGCGGTCTGCCACCAGCCCAACGGCAAGGGCGGCGGTCCGTTCCCGGCGCTGGACGGCTCGAAGATCGCCAATGGTCCGCTGGCCGATCACGTCAACATCGTGCTGCACGGCAAGAACGCCATGCCGCCTTGGGCCTCGGCGCTCAACGATGTGGAAATCGCCTCCGTCATCACTTACGAGCGGAACAACTGGGGCAACCACACCGGTGACGTGCTGCAGCCGCTGCAAGTCAAGGATGCACGCGGCGGCAAGATGCCCGAAGGCGGCGGCGCCAAGACCGCTTCTGCGCAAGCCCCCGGCAAGGTGGCCGTCCAACAAGTGAGCGCGGCGCAAGACCGCAACGCTGGCTGATTGATCGTCTGCGTGACGAAACGAATCCAAGGAGTTCTGCGATGAGCACCGCTGTTACGCACCCGCAAGATCACGCGCACGGTCATGGAGACGACCACGCGCACGACCATCCGCACGGCTGGCGCCGGTGGCTGTTTGCGACCAACCACAAGGACATCGGCACGCTGTACCTGCTGTTTTCCTTCGCGATGCTGCTTTCGGGTGGCACGCTGGCCCTGCTGATCCGCCTGGAGCTGTTCGAGCCGGGCCTGCAGTTCTTCCATCCGGAGCTGTTCAACCAGTTCACCACGATGCATGGCCTGATCATGGTGTTCGGCGCGATCATGCCGGCCTTCGTGGGCTTTGCGAACTGGATGATCCCGCTGCAGGTGGGCGCCTCCGACATGGCGTTCGCGCGGATGAACAACTTCAGCTTCTGGCTGCTGCCGCCGGCGGCCATCCTGCTGGTGGGCTCGTTCTTCGCCCCGGGTGGCGCCACGGCTGCCGGCTGGACGCTCTATGCACCGCTGTCGGTGCAGATGGGCCCGGGCATGGACATGGCGATCTTCGCGGTGCACATCATGGGTGCCTCGTCGATCATGGGCTCGATCAACATCATCGTGACCATCCTGAACATGCGCGCGCCGGGCATGACGCTGATGAAGATGCCGATGTTCTGCTGGACGTGGCTGATCACGGCTTACCTGCTGATCGCCGTGATGCCGGTGCTGGCAGGTGCGATCACCATGGTGCTGACCGATCGCCATTTCGGCACGAGCTTCTTCTCGGCAGCCGGCGGCGGTGACCCGGTGATGTACCAGCACATCTTCTGGTTCTTCGGGCACCCCGAGGTGTACATCATGATCTTGCCGGCGTTCGGCATCATCAGTCAGATCGTGCCGGCCTTCGCGCGCAAGCCGCTGTTCGGCTACAGCTCGATGGTGTACGCCACAGCTTCGATCGCCATCCTGTCGTTCATCGTGTGGGCGCACCACATGTTCACGACCGGCATGCCCGTCACCGGCCAGCTTTTCTTCATGTACGCGACGATGCTGATCGCAGTGCCGACCGGCGTGAAGATCTTCAACTGGATCGCCACCATGTGGCGCGGTTCAATGACGTTCGAGACGCCGATGCTGTTCGCCCTCGGCTTCATCTTCGTGTTCACCATCGGCGGCTTCACCGGCCTGATCCTGGCTGTGGCGCCGATCGACATCCAGTTGCAGGACACCTACTACGTGGTGGCGCACTTCCACTATGTGCTGGTGGCCGGCTCGCTGTTCGCGCTGTTCGCGGGCTTCTACTACTGGGGTCCGAAGTGGTCGGGCTACATGTACAACGAGACGCGCGGCAAGATCCACTTCTGGGGTTCGATGATCTTCTTCAACCTCACGTTCTTCCCGATGCATTTCCTGGGCCTGGCCGGCATGCCGCGCCGCTATGCGGACTACCCGCAGCAGTTCGCCGACTTCAATCAGGTCGCGTCGATCGGTGCGCTGGGCTTTGGTCTGATGCAGGTGTATTTCCTCTTCTTCGTGGTGCTGCCGTCGTACCGCGGTGGCGAGAAGGCCGCCGACAAGCCGTGGGATGGCGCGGAAGGCCTGGAGTGGACCGTGCCCTCGCCGGCGCCGTTCCACACGTTTGAAGAACCGCCGCACGTGAAGTAATGCAGGTGTCGCGGGGCCGGCTGCCGATGCTGGCGCTGGCTCCGTGATCCTCCGGACAACAATGTCGAATCCAGAGAAAAGCCCAACAACGCCCGAGCAGCGTGCTAACAACCGCCGTCTGGGGCTCATTCTCGCCACCATTGCGTTGGTTTTCTTTCTGGGTGTGATTTTCAAGCGCGTGGTGTTCGGCAGCTAGCCGAACACGCGGCGCCTGAGTTGCTGATTTGAGCCCCCGCGAGACCGCCTATGAGCCAGACCCCGGCCAAGCTGGACGAACAGGACCCGACCGAAGACAGCAGGGCCGCTGACCGCGGCCTGAACCGGGCCATGCTCGGCAAGCTGGCCGTCGTGGTCGTGATCATGTTCGGCTTCGGCTATGCGATGGTGCCGCTGTACAAGAAGATCTGCGAAATCACCAACATCAACGTGCTGAACACGCGCGATGAAGACGGCGGCGCGCTGCGCAATACGCAGATTGACACCGCACGCACCGTGACAGTGGAGTTCGACTCGAACAGCCAAGGGCCGTTCCGCTTCCGCCCGGTGAAGAACAGCATGGAAGTCCACCCGGGCGAGATCAACCAGATCGTCTATGAGGTGGTGAACAAGGAGGGACGCACGGTGGAGGCGCAGGCCATTCCGAGTTACGCGCCCAAGCAGGCAACCGAGTTCTTCAAGAAGATCGAGTGTTTCTGTTTCAAGCAGCAGACGCTGACGGCCAACGAATCGCGCGAGATGCCCGTGGTGTTTGTGATCGACCCGGAACTTCCGAAGGACGTGAAGACGATCACCTTGTCCTACACTTTCTTTGAAATCCATGCACCGTCGACGATTGCGCCGGCGATGCCGGGCAAAGGAACGTGAGGACATGGACGACCTGAAGGAAGCAACGAAGCGACGCGCATCATTTGCACAAACGATGAAGGCCGTGTTCTGGTCTTTCTTCGGGGTGCGCAAGGGGCGCGATCATGATAGCGACATGGCACAGCTCAATCCTGTGCACGTGATCATTGCGGGCATTCTGGGCGCGCTGCTGTTCATCTTCGTGCTGTTGATGATCGTGCGTGCAGTGGTGGGTTGAGGAGACGGTCCACGCAAGATGCAGTAAGGGCCGGGCAACATCGAGTGGATTCTTAAAAAAATAGAGCTGGAGAATAAAAGATGAGTGCGAATCGAGCGAACGCTCCGTACTACTTCGTGCCCGGGCCGTCGCGGCATCCGATAACGGCCAGCATCGGTCTGCTGATCGTGCTGCTGAGCTCCGCGGCGTGGGTGAACGCGCAGCCGTGGGCGCCGTGGACTTTCCTGATCGGGCTGCTGTGGTTCCTGTTCGTGCTGCGCGCGTGGTTTGCCGATGCCATCTCCGAATCCGAAGGCGGCCAGTACGGCGAGCGCGTCGATGCCTCGTTCCGCTGGTCGATGGGCTGGTTCATCTTCTCGGAGGTGATGTTCTTCGCGGCGTTCTTCGGCGCACTGTTCTATGCCCGCAACATCGCCATGCCGTGGCTGGGCGACCTGAACAACAAGCTGCTGTGGCCTGACTTCAACGCGCTGTGGCCGAACGCCGGTCCGGCCGGCACGGTGGCGCCGTTTACCACGATGGGCCCGTGGCCGATCCCGACCATCAACACCGCGCTGCTGCTGACCTCGGGCGTGACGCTCACCTGGGCGCACCACGCGCTACGTGAAGGCAAGCGTGCCCAGGTCATCCAGGGCCTGCTGCTGACGATCATCCTGGGCTTCACGTTCATGGGCTTCCAGGTATTCGAATACGTCCACGCCTACCACGAACTGAACCTGAAGTTGACGTCCGGCATCTACGGCTCGACGTTCTTCCTGCTGACGGGCTTCCACGGTTTCCACGTGACGATGGGCGCGATCATGCTGTCTGTGGTGCTGGGCCGCGTGATCAGGGGCCACTTCACGCCGGAGCATCACTTCGCGTTTGAAGGCGCCGCGTGGTACTGGCACTTCGTGGACGTGGTCTGGCTGGGTCTGTACGTGGTGGTGTACTGGCTCTAAGGTAAGCTGTGGGGCGGCGCTGCGCCGCCTCGCCAAAACCGGCGAATGAATGCCGCAGACGGGACACCGCTGCGGCGTTTCGTTTTTCTGGCGGGGCGACTTGCTGCGGCTATTGGCCGAACTGGATGCCGGTGCTGTGGATCCACCCCAGCCGGTTCGCTATCAGGATGAAGATGAACAGCGCAATCGAGAAACCCACGCGGAACATCAGCGAGCGGACGGTGCGGTTGCTGTGGCCTTTGTCGCGCATCAGGAAGAACAGCGCGGAGGCAAGGCTGCCGAGGATCAGCAGGAACGCGATGGCAACGACGATGCGCATGGAAGGCTGAGTGTTGGATTGAAGGCTTGGAAATGGGTGCTGGGCATTATCTCACCGAGTTGACGTGCGGAAGGGTGCGATGACGATGCGCGTACCCTTGCGTCAGTGGTTCGCGCCGGTGCCGATGCTGGCCGGCATGACGCTGATTGCGCTGACGTGCGCGCTCGGCCGCTGGCAATTGTCCCGCGCGCATGAGCGCGTCGATCGGCAGGCACGCATCGAGGCACTGCAAAGCGCGCCCGCGCGGCGTATCACCGCTCAGCCCGTGGCAGCCGATACCGTGTTGTATCGGCCCGTGCTGCTGCGCGGGACGTTCGATGTGGCGCACACGGTGCTACTGGACAATCGCCCGCACGTCGCGGGCGGTGTGTCGCAGCCCGGTTTCGAGGTGCTGATTCCGCTGGTGCTGGAAGGGGCGGGCGGCCGCGCGGTGCTGATCAACCGCGGCTGGCTGCCGCGCGATCCGGTGGACCGCACGCGCATCGCGCCGTACGCCACGCCGGCGGGCGAGGTGCAGGTCGAAGGGATCGCTGTGCCACATGCCAGCCGCGTCTACAGTTTCGGTCGCAAGGACGGCGCAGATGAAGCCGGCCAGAGACTTAGGCAGAATATCGACCTCGACGCTTTCTCGCGCGAAATCGGCATGCCGCTGCAGCCCTTTGTGGTGGAGCAACAATCCGACGCGCAAGACGGCCTGGCGCGTGATTGGCCGCGCGCAGACCTGGGCGCCGACCGCAATTACGGCTACGCGTTCCAGTGGTTTGCGATGGCGGCGGTGGTGCTGACCTTGATGGTCGTCTACAGCGTGCGGCGTTATCGTCGCTTGGCAGCCTCCTCCGAGGCTGCCTGAACACGAACTCACGTTGCGGCTTAGTGCCGCAGTTGAAGGTATTGGAAATCACATGGTGAACCAGGAGTCCACGTCCGGCGCGCCCGGCACGCCCGCCGCCGCTGCGCCCGTTGATCCGCGTATCGACGCGCGCACGCGCCGGGGCCGCATGATGATGCTGTTCCTGCTGCTGGTGTGTGCTTCGCCGGTGATCGCGTCATACCTCGCGTACTACGTCTTCACGCCGGCCGGGGGCAAGGCGGCCTACGGCGCGCTGGTGGAGCCGCAGTGCCCGATCCCGGCCAGCTTGATGGTGCAGGACGAGCATGGCGCCGAAGTGCCGCTGGCGAGCCTCAAGGGCAAGTGGCTGATGGTCTCGGTGGATGGCGCCGCCTGCGACGACAACTGCGCGCGCAAGCTCTTCACCATGCGCCAATTGCGCATCGGCCAGGGGCCGGACCGCGACCGCATCGTGCCGGTATGGCTCGTTACCGATCGGGGCGAGATCGACCCGCGCCTGGTCAAGGCCTACAACGACGACTACGCCGCCGTGCGTTTCCTGCGCGCGCCCGAGCTGCCCAAGAGCTGGCTCGCCGATGGCAAGACGCCGGCTGCCGACCACATCTTCCTGATCGACCCGCTGGGCAACCTGATGATGCAGTTTCCCAAGGACCCGGACCCGAAGAAGGTGCGCGGTGACCTCACTCGGCTGCTGAAGTATTCGCGCATCGGATAAGCCATGCTGCTGCAACTTGCTTCCATCGGCATCCTGATCGCGCTGATTCCGCTGTGCTACGTGCTCGTCAAGGGGGATCGCAACAAGTACCGCAAGCTCGTGTGGATCACGGCGTTCCTGACACTGGACCTGATCATGTTCGGCAGTTTCACGCGCCTGACCGACTCGGGTCTAGGTTGCCCGGACTGGCCTGGCTGCTACGGCACGTCCAACCCGTTCCATGCGCGGGACGATATCCACGCCGCGCAAACTGCCATGCCGAGCGGCCCGGTCACGTGGATGAAGGCGTGGATCGAGATGACGCACCGCTACTTCGCGCTGGCGCTGGGCGTGCTGATCATCACGCTGGTGGTGCTGGCGTGGGTCAAGCGCCGCGAACTCAAGCAATCGCCGTGGTATGCGACGGCCGTGCTTGCGCTGGTATGCGTGCAGGGCGCGTTCGGCGCGTGGACGGTCACGCTCAAGCTGCAGCCGGCCATCGTGGTGACGCACCTGCTGCTTGGCATGTCACTGCTGGCGGCGCTGATCTGGCTTGGTTGCAAGAACGATGTGCCGCGCGCGGTCGATGGCCGTGGCGCATCGCTGCGCATGTCGGCGGCGATCGGCCTGGCGCTGCTCATCGTACAGATTGCGCTGGGCGGCTGGGTCAGCACCAATTACGCCGTGCTCGCCTGTACCGACTTCCCGCTGTGCAACGGCCAGTGGGTCCCGGCGATGGATTTTGCGCACGGGTTCACGTTCTGGCGCCAGCTTGGCAAGACCGCCGGCGGCGAGTTTATCTCGCATGACGCGCTGGTCGCCATCCACTGGACGCACCGGGTGTTCGCCGTCATCGTGCTGACCTACCTGGCGTGGCTGGGCGTGCGTGCGCGGCGCGTGGCCGGCATCGCTCGCGTGGCGACTGTGTTGCTCATCGTGCTGGCCGTGCAACTCGCGACGGGCCTATCGAACATCGTGCTGGGCTGGCCGCTTCTGGCTGCTGTGGCGCACAACGGCGGCGCGGCGGTGCTGCTGTTGCTGATGGTGCGTCTGCACTACCTGATCGGACTCGCGCAAGCGCGCGCGCCGATGCCTGCGGCGGTGGCCGCCGTCTGAACGTTTTCTATGAATACCGTGGCATCCCCAACAACTTCCACTCAACTCTCCGGCTGGCGGCACACCGCATCGCAGTATGCGGCGCTGACCAAGCCGCGCGTGACGCAGCTCGCCGTGTTCTGCGCCGTGATCGGCATGTTCCTCGCCACGCCGGGCATGGTGCCGTGGCCGGTGCTGATCGGCGGCGCTGTCGGCATCTGGCTGTTTGCCGGTGCTGCCTTCGCCATCAACTGCCTGGTCGAGCGAAAGATCGACGCGATGATGCGCCGCACGGCGTGGCGCCCGTCGGCCAGCGGTGAGCTGGGCACGCGGCAAATCCTGCTGTTCTCATTGGTGCTGGGCGGCGCGGGCATGTGGACGCTGCACGTCTTCGCCAACGACCTGACGATGTGGCTGACCTTCGCCACCTTCATCGGCTACGCGATCATCTACACGCTGCTGCTCAAGCCGGCCACGCCGCAGAACATCGTGATCGGCGGCCTGTCGGGCGCGATGCCGCCGGCGCTGGGCTGGGCGGCGGTCGCCAATAGCGTGCCGGCCGAAGCCTGGATTCTGGTGCTGATCATCTTCACCTGGACGCCGCCGCACTTCTGGGCGCTGGCACTGTATCGCCGCGCAGACTACGCCAAGTCCGGCCTGCCGATGCTGCCGATCACGCACGGCGAGAAATACACGCTGCTGCACATCCTGCTGTACACGCTCATCATGATTGCCGCGACCATCCTGCCATTTGTGTACGGCATGAGCGGATACATCTACCTGGCGACGGCGCTGGTGCTGGGCGCGGGCTTCTTCGCCTATGCGTGGCGCCTGTACCGCAATTACTCCGATGCGCTGGCGCAGAAGACCTTCCGCTACTCGATCATCTATCTGTCGATTCTGTTTGCCGCGCTGCTGGTGGACCATTACTTCAAGTTTGGCCCTGCCATGCCGCAAGGCGCGGCGCTCTGACGCACGGGGCCGCCTGCAAGCACGTGCGGTTGGCGTTACGCTAGGCGGCCTGTCTCCAACACGATGACCATGCTCTCCTTCCGACACTTCCGTGCTGTCCTGTTCGCCGCGCTGGCCGCGACTGTGCTGGCGCTCGCCGCGTGCAGCGACAAGCCTGCCTTCAAGAACCTCGACATCACTGGCGCCAAGAGCTTCGGCAACGATTTCTCGCTCACAGACCACACCGGCAAGCGGCGCACGCTGGAAGATTTTCGCGGCAAGGTCGTTGTGATGTTCTTCGGCTACACGCATTGCCCTGACGTTTGCCCGACCACGCTGGCTGAGTTGCGCGGCGTGATGGACGCGCTCGGCAAGGACGCCGATCGCGTGCAGGTGTTGTTCGTCACCGTCGACCCCGAGCGCGATACGCAGGACCTTCTGGCCAAGTACGTGCCCGCGTTCGATCCGCGCTTCATCGGCCTGCGCCCGGCCAACGAGGCGGAGCTCAAGAAGGTCGCGTCCGACTTCAAGGTGTTCTATAGCAAGGTGCCGGGCAGTTCGCCCGACAACTACACGATGGATCACACCGCCGGCAGCTACATGTTCGACCCGAAGGGCAACCTGCGCCTGTTCATCAAGCATGGCCAGGGCCCGGAGCCGATCGTGCACGATATCAAGCTGCTGCTCGACTGAGCCTGATCTACGCAGTGAGCGCCCAAAGAAAAAGCCCGCCGATTGGCGGGCTTTCTTATTGCGGTGAAGGGGGCGTCAAGCGAAGGCTTGCAGCGCACCCTTCATCTTCTTCATCGCAGCCGATTCGATCTGGCGGATGCGTTCGGCCGACACGCCGAACTCGTCAGCCAGCTCGTGCAGCGTCGCGCCGCCGGAGCCATCGTCGTTCACGTGCAGCCAGCGGGCCTCGATGATGCGGCGGCTGCGGTCGTCCAGCTTGGCGAGGGCGGCTTCGATGCCTTCGCTTTGCATGCGGTCGTTGCCACGCGCTTCGATCACGCGGGTCGGCTCGTTGTGCGTGTCCGCCAGGTAGGCGATCGGGGCGAAAGACTCTTCGCCGTCGTCCATCTGGCCTTCGAGCGCGATGTCGCCGCCCGAGAGGCGCGTTTCCATCTCGCGCACTTCGGCGCCCTTGACGTTGAGCTCGGCCGCAACGGCGTCGATCTCGTCGGACGTGAAGGTGGCCTGCGCGTCCTGCTTGTGGCTGCGCAGGTTGAAGAACAGCTTGCGCTGGGCCTTGGTGGTCGCCACCTTGACCATGCGCCAGTTCTTCAGGATGTACTCGTGCATCTCGGCCTTGATCCAGTGCATCGCGTACGACACGAGTCGCACGCCCTGGTCCGGGTCGAAGCGCTTGACGGCCTTCATCAGGCCGATGTTGCCTTCCTGGATGAGGTCGGCATGCGGCAGGCCGTAGCCGAGGTATTGACGGGCGATCGACACCACCAGGCGCAGGTGCGAGAGCACCAGGCGACGCGCGGAATCGAGGTCGTCGTTATCGCGGTAGTTGCGGGCGAGGTGTTGCTCTTCCTCAGCCGACAGCATCGGCACCCGGTTGACGCTCTGGATATAGGCGTCGATGTTGCCCAGGTTGCCGGGGAATGCCAGCGCCCACGCGTTGCCCGAAGGCTGCATGGCGATGACGGAAGTGGTGCTGACGGGGTTAGCTGCGGGAATGACTGCGTTCACTCAGGACTCCTGTCGAAATCCAGTGGAGATTTGGAAAGGCATCTTAGCACTCCAATTGGATGAGTGCTAATAAGACTTTTTGTGCTGATTGATAGTTCCCGTAAATCAGAAAATTAAATTCAATAGCGTGATGATTGCGCCGCAACAAAACTGGCGGCACACCCAGTCATAGACCGCTGTCAGCGGCGTCGGTTCGCGCTCGGCGTTGGTTATGCCGCTGTGTTACGCCCGCGCGACTTGGCCCAATAAAGTGCGCGATCCGCCTCACGTAAAGCCACGTCAGGATCACTGACATCCCGCGCCGGGCAGGCCACGCCGATGCTGGCCGTTACATGCAGCACCACGTCGCCGGATAGGAGGATTGGCGGGCGGATCGCGTTGACGACCTTGTGTGCTGTGTGCAACGCATCGTCCGCAGCCTCGATCGGGTCCAGCAGGATGACGAATTCATCACCTGCCAGGCGAGCGACGGTATCCGTGCGGCGTATGGCACGCTGCAGGCGCTGGGCGACCTCCACCAGCACGGCGTCGCCGGCGGCGTGGCCGTAGGTATCGTTGATGTGCTTGAAGTGATCCACATCCAGGTACAGCACGCCGATGGGCGAGGGCTGGCGCTGGCGGCGCTCCAGGGCCGTGCGCAGACGCTCGTAGAGTTCGTAGCGGTTGGGCAGGCCGGTAAGGGCGTCAAAGCGTGCCATGCGCGAGAGTTCCATCTCGCTGCGCTTGGCCTCGGTCACGTCCTGCACGAAGGCGTAGAAGCCGCAGCGTTCGGCGCCAGAATCGGCGTCTGCGGCATCGGCGGTATCCGGGACAAGCTGGCCGCGCAGGTACCGCGTGCGGTGGCGCGGACTGCTGGCGCGCGGCTTCTCATACCACGGCGCGTTGATCTCGAACTCGACCGACTCACCTCGCACCGCGCGGGCCAGATACGGCGCCAGCAGGGCATAGGTGCCCGGCGTGAAGACTTCGTGCGCGGGCTGCCCGCAGACTTCCTCGGGCGTGCGTTGCAGCCAGCGCGCCAGGGTGATATTGCAGAAAGTGAAGATGCCGTCGGCGTCGATGTGCGAGACCAGCAGCGGGGCGTTGTCGAGCACCAGCTTGAGCGCGTGTTCGCTACGTGCCAGCGCCCGTTCGGCAATGGTGCGCTCGGTCAGATCCTGCAGCACCGAGAAGTAGCCGCGCAGCGTGCCGCCGTCGTCGTAGTCGGGGTAGTAGTGGCCGCTCAGGTGGCGCGGCGCGCCGGTGCGCAGCGAGGTGACCTCGAACTGCACCGGATAACCGGCCAGCACCTCGGTCATGTAAGGCAGCAGCGTGCGGTAGTCGTCGGGGGTGTAGATCTCGCTGACATGGCGGTCGATCATCTGATCCGGCGTGCGGCCGAACGCCTCCAGCAGCGTGCGGCTCGCAAAGCGGATGACGCCGTCGGGGGCGACATAGCTGAGCTGGGCGGGCACGTTGTCGGCCACCAGACGCAGTTGCTCGCGGCTGGCACGCAGGGCGTCGCGGCGGCGTTCAAGGCTTTCGTTGGCGGTGCGCAGCGCGCGCTCGGATGCCGCCAGCCGGTTGGCGAACGGCCGCACCGTCAGGCGAATGATCAGCACGCAGCCAACGATCCCGCACAGCATGAGCGCGCCCAGCCGCTCGAACTGCACGCGCATGGGTGCGTACAGCTCGGCGCTGGCGATCTTGCTGATCAGCGCCAGCCCGGTGTGGCCGATGGGCGTGTAGCTGAACGCGGTCGGCATGCCGTGGATGTCGCGCCACTGGCCGTAGCCCGACTGGCCGGCCAGCGCCAAGCGTGAGGGCAACGGACGGTGGTCCACCGTCAGCGGGGGCAGTTCAAAGACGTAGGCATCGAAGCGCTGCGGGAACGACATCGCGCGGCGGCGGGCGTCGAAGCCCGCCATGGCGAGCGTTTCCGTCACGCCCGCGCTGGCCAGCTTGGTGTAGCGCGCGGTCATGTGGGCGAGCGGCTGCTCGGCGACCAGCCAGCCGATCTGCCTACCGTCGGCCATCACTGGGGTTTCGGTGCGCATGGCGAAACCGTGATTCCATTGCAGCGTAACGCGCTCCGGTGCCAGGCCGGCGTGCAGCGGAATCGCCAGCTCCGGGTGTGGCGCCTGCGTGCCAAGGCTGACCACACCCTCGCCCCCCAGCGTGCGCAGTTGCAGGTAGGAGTAGCCCTGCTGGCGATAGGCCTGAAGTGCGCTTGCGCCTTGCAGGCGCGCCCGGTTGTCGGCGGGGGTGCGCAGCACGTCCTGCACGCGGTGCGCAGCGGTAACCAGCCCTGGGTTCTCCGCGCGCATCGCCAGCACCTGGTCGAACTCCTCGGCATAGCTCGATAGCGCGCGTGCCCGAGTACTGCCGAACGTCACGCTGACGCTGTCGACCTGGATGATGAAAGCCGTGACGGTGGCGCCCAGGCCTGCCAGCACGACGCAGCCGCCGCTGATCCAGACGATGATGTCTTCCGGCGACAGCCGCACCTGGAACTCGCGCGGATGTCTGGCCAGCGCCACGCACAGCACGCCCGTCACCGCAAGCAGTCCGCAGCCCGCAGCCACGTCGGAGCCGCGCCACTTCAGCCAGACCGGGTACAGGTATTCGAGCGTCATCGCCCGGCCGAGCAGGTCACCGACGCTGAGCAGCACTGCCGCGCCGGCCAGGGCGCACAGCCATCGGGCATGACGCGGTCGGTCCGCCGTCGGCACGAGGCACAGCGCCATGGCGGTCGCGGCCAACGCCAGCGCATGGCTCGGATGCATGCCGCCGATCCACCCGGTCAGCCATTGGCGATCGAGCCACATGTGCACGCCCGGGAAGTCGAGCGCCATGGGCCAGCCCGTGGCCGTCTCGACCAGACGCAGCGTGCACAGTACTGCCACCATGCCGCCGGCCAGACGTGCGGCCGGGTCTGCCCAGCGCACATCGGGCCGCTGCGTGCCGATCAGCAGCGCGGCCAGCCCCGCTCCCAGCAACAGCAGGTTCAGCCCCGTGGCGAACACAATCACCAGCGGGTCGCTGCCCAGCCTCACACCCCACGGCCAATGCCGCAGCCAGCCGACCATGACGGTCAGCCCGATAAGCGTGAGGAGAGAGCCGATGCCACCGGCAACGGCGACAAGGGGGCGGCGAGAAACCATGGAGGGAATCTGTCTGTGGGGGCGTGCGGGATGCGTGTGTCCCACCCGGGAGATCGGCGGAAATCTGCGCCGCTTGAGCGATTTGGGCCAATTCGATTGCCAAATTGGCGCTTCTCAGGCGCGGTGTGATCGATGCGGCAAAGAATGCGACGTGTACGACACCTCCTGTGTCCATCCCGTGCCGTCACGCAAGTTGGCTACACTCCCAGACATTGTCGAATTGTTACCAGGAACCAGGAGCCGTCATGAGCATCGTCGTCAGCAAGGACACCGAAGGCCTGTACCGTCACAAGGTCACGTTTCCCGAAGGGGTGACCTATACCGACGTGCCCAAGCCGGCTGGCGAGGACAGCGCGCCCGACCCGCACGCCTACTTCGACGCCGCGCTGGCGAGCTGCAAGGCGCTGACAGTGACGCTCTATGCCCGCCAGCGCAAATATCCGCTGGAGTCGATCGACGTGGCGGTCGAGCACGACGGCAGCCAGGAGCGCCAAGGCCGCTACAAGCTGCGTACCGTGCTCACGCTGCACGGCGACCTGACCGACGAGCAACGCGCCGACCTGCTGCGCGTGGCCGGCAAGTGCCCGATTCACAAGTTGATGACCGAAGTCGAGATCAGCATCGATACCGAACTGGCCGAGCGCGCCTGAACACGGAGGCACGCCATGACATCGATCCAGCACATCATCGGTCCGCACGTGCGCGACCTTGGCGGCTTCTCGGTCAAGCGCGTGCTGCCCTCGGCAGCGCGCCAGACGGTGGGACCGTTCATCTTCTTCGATCACATGGGGCCGGTGGATTTCGCGCCCGGCGAGGGCATCGACGTGCGCCCGCATCCGCACATCGGCCTGGCCACCGTCACCTACCTGTTCGACGGCAGCATGGTCCACCGCGACAGTCTGGGCAGCGTGCAGACCATCACCCCTGGCGACGTGAACTGGATGACGGCCGGCAGCGGTATCGCGCATTCCGAGCGGACTGCGCCCGAGGTCCGTGCCAGCGGCGCGCGCCTGCACGGCATCCAGACCTGGGTGGCGCTGCCGAAGGGTCAGGAAAAGGTCGCGCCGAGCTTCGCGCACCATGCCGCCGATACGCTCCCCAAGCTTGAGTGTCCGGGCGTGCAAGGTGTCGTCATCGCTGGAGACGCCTTCGGGCTGACCTCGCCGGTGAAGGTGAGCTCGCGCACGCTGTACGTGGCGTTGGAATTGGCGGCGGGGGCATCACTGGTGATCCCGCCTGAGCATGAAGACCGCGGGCTGTATCTCGTCGAGGGTGCCGTCACGATCGACGGCGAGGCGCTCGACCCGCAGCACCTGGCGGTGCTCGAACCGGGCGGAGATGTGACGATCACCGCGCAGGTGTCGTCGCGCCTGATGTTGCTGGGCGGCGAGCCGACCGACGGCCGGCGGCACATCTACTGGAACTTTGTCGCCAGCGATCAGGCGGATATCGAAGACGCCAAGCAGCGCTGGCAGGACGATGCCTTTGCCCACGTGCCCGGCGAGACGGAGCGCATTCCGCTGCCGTCCCGCTAAGCCGGGAAACGATCAGGCAGGCCGCGTCGGTCGTGCACAACGCACGATCGCCCGGACCTGCTTGGCGATCGGCTCCGGCACCGGCTGCTTGCCGTCGAGCACGGCTTCAATCCACCGCGCTGTTGCTGCCGCATCCATTCCCGCAGGCAGCTCGGGCGGCGTATCACTCGAACCCTCCACCGCCTCGATCACCGTCTCATGGGTGCCGTCGTGCAGCCACTCCACCGCGCTGCCGCGCCGCGCATCGGCCACGGCCTCGCCTTCGGTGCCGCGCGCCAGCAGCACATTGGCCGGGTGGCGCAGGAAGTAGTCGGTCAGCGTGTCGCGGTATTCCGGGTGCGTATAGCTGACCAGCCGCAGCGCCTCGTGCGGCGCGTGGCCGCCAATTGGCTGCAGCATCTTCACCACCGTGTGTGCTGAATTGCGCAGGCCGACGATCTCGCGCTTGTCCAACAGCGCTGTCAGGTCGGGCGATAGCACGTCGATCGGCACATAGGCGAGGCGCTCGTTTTCCAGCCGCTCGCGGGCTTCGTCCATGTGCTCGCAGATCGGCCAGCCCAGCGCCTCGAACAGCGTGGCCGTGGTGATGCGGCCATCGAAATGCCGGATGCCATGGACCAGCACCGGCACGCCCTCGCGCGCCAGCAGCTTGGCCAGCAGCGGCACCAGGTTCGGCTGGCGGCGCGCGCCGTTGTAGCTGGGGATCACCACTGGCAGCACGGGCTCCGGCACCACGCGGATATCGGGCGCGGGCAGCGGCAGGCAGTGCGCATGCGTGGCTTCCAGCATGCCGTCCAGTTCTTCCGGCGTCTCGCCCTTGATGCGGTAGGCCATGAGGATGGCGCCGAGCTGCACGTCGGCCACGCGGCCTTCGAGCATGGCGGTGAAGAGGGCACGCGCATCGTGTTTGACCAGCGCGCGGGCGCCATCTGCGCCACGGCCGATTTCCTTGATGAAGCGGGCGACGGGGATGGGGCCTGTCGTCAGGGCGTCTTCAGCGGCGTTGTCGGGGAGGATGGGGGGAGCGGGCATGGCCGGCGTGGGGTGTTGTTTGCGTGGAGTTGATCATAGCGCTGGGGTTTGCGCTGGCGCTAGCGCTGGAGTTCGGCTGGTTTTTTCTTGGCGGTGCATCCCTTATTTCATCCCCTGCCGGGGCTGACCTACTTTTCTTTGTCTTGCCAAAGAAAAGTAGGCAAAAGAAAGGCGCGCCCGAGATGGCGANNTGGCGAAAGACTCCTTGAATTTTCGTAACCAGGCGGAGGCGGGGAAAACTCGCTGCGCTCAGACAGTTCCCCGTCTTTTTTCCGCCCGCTTACAAAAATTCAAGGCGCCATCAAGGGCAGGAACGTCAAAGGCCAAACCGACGGCGTGCGGAGGCCAGCGCCAGGAAGAGGCCGCCTGCGCGGCGAACGTTTGGAATGCAAAACGAAGTGGCGCGCTGGCAAAAGATTGTTTGCTTTACCCCTGCCCTAGATGGCGCCTTGAATTTCTGTTGCAGGGAGGAAAAAGAAGGGAGGCTTGTCTGAGCGCAGCGAGTTTGCCTCCCTTCCCTCCCTGCGACACAAATTCAAGGAATGGGTCGTCATCTTGGGCGCGCCTTTCTTTTGCTTACTTTTCTTTGGCAAGACAAAGAAAAGTGAGTCGGCCCCGGCAGGGGACGAAAGGGGGATGGACCACCAACATCAAAACCAAAACCAAAACCAAAACCCAGCAACACCCATCAAGCCGCTTTCGCCACCGGATGCCGCTGCTTCCGATACAGAAAATCCAGCACCGCAGTCCGACAAGCGTGATACATCGGGTCATCAGCCAGCGCCATCCGATCCCGCGGCCGTGCCAGCGCCACCTTCAACACTTCACCGATGGTGGCCGCTGGCCCATTCGTCATCATGACGATGCGATCCGCCAGCAGCACCGCTTCATCCACGTCATGGGTGACCATCACAACCGTGCTGCCGGTGGCCGCAACGATCCTCAGCAGTTCATCCTGCAGATGCGCCCGCGTGAGCGCATCCAGCGCGCCAAACGGCTCATCCATCAGCAACACCTTCGGCTCCATCGACAGCGCCCGCGCGATCCCCACGCGCTGCTTCATCCCGCCAGAGATCTCATGCGGATGCTTCTGCTCGGCATGAGACAGGCCGACCAGCGCCAGCGCCGCATGCGTGCGATCACGCAGTTGTGCTTTCGTCTCGCTCTTGCCGAACACCCGCTCCACCGCCAGGTACACGTTGTCAAAGCAGGTGAGCCACGGCAGCAGCGAGTGGTTCTGGAACACCACCGCGCGATCCGGCCCCGGCCCGGCGATCTCGCGTTCGGCCAGGATCAGCCCACCCGTGGTCGGCCGCGTGAGCCCGGCAATGAGGTTCAGCAATGTCGATTTACCGCAGCCCGAGTGACCGATCAACGCAATGCACTCGCCGCGCGCAACCGTCAGGTCGATGTCGCGCAGGGCGACGAACGGGCCGCTCTTGGTCTTGAACGTTTGGCCGGCGTTTTCGATACGCAGGAACTTGTCTGTCATGGCGATCCCCCCATTTCCCTCAAACCGCGTCGTACGAGAAGCGCCGCGCAATCGCCAGCAGCGCATGTTCCAGCAGCAAGCCCACCACCCCAATCACGAAGATGGCGATGACGATGTGCTCGACCTTCAGGTTGTTCCACTCGTCCCACAGCCAGAAGCCGATGCCGACCCCGCCGGTGAGCATCTCGGCCGCGACGATCACCAGCCACGCGGTGCCGATGGACAACCGCACGCCCGTCAGCATGTACGGCAGCACGGCGGGAAACAGCACGCGCGTGAACACCTTCCATTCGGAGAGATTCAGCACGCGCGCCACGTTCAGGTAGTCCTGCGGCACGCGCGTGACACCCACGGCGGTGTTGATGACCATCGGCCAGATCGAGCAGATGAAGATGGCCCAGATGGCCGCCGGGTTGGCCGACTTGAACAGCAGCAGCCCGATCGGCAACCA
This sequence comes from Ralstonia sp. UBA689, assembly GCF_002298975.1. Taxonomy (GTDB): domain Bacteria; phylum Pseudomonadota; class Gammaproteobacteria; order Burkholderiales; family Burkholderiaceae; genus Ralstonia. The sequence continues at coordinate 134,457 of NZ_DBMV01000041.1, read as the reverse complement.
CGCCAGTGGCGACACCGGCCGCAGCAGGCTGATGATGGGCGAGGCCATGGCATTGAGGAACGCAAACCGGCCAATCAGGAAGCCCGCCGGAATGCCGATGACCGCCGCCATGCCAAAGCCCGCGCCCACCCGCGCCAGCGATGCCAGCACGTTCCAGCCCACACCCTGGTCGTTCGGGCCGTTGCGGTAGAACGGATCGGCGAAGAGCGCGACGGCGGCCTTCCACGTGACCGCCGGTGTCGGCAGCGCCGGGATGGCCGTGGCAATGCCCTGCCATGCCAGCACGAACAGCGCAAAGCCCAGTACGGGCGGAAAGCCGCGCACTACGGCGGCGACGAACCAGTCGCGCCAGGTAATGCGGCGACGGGCAGGGGCGGCGTCGGACTGCACACCGGGCAAGGCTTTGGCAAGCGTGTTCATATCGGGCTCCATCGACGTGAAGGACCGCAATCAGAAGGGGAAGTGGGCCAGCGCGTGTCTCAAGCTTTGAGCTTGAAGCCGTCAGCGTACGCGGCGGGGTTCTTGGCATCCCACACCACGCCGTCGATCAGCTTGGCGGTGCGCATGTCGCTCTTGGGCAGTGGCGTGCCGGTGGCGGTGGCGGCCTGCTTGTAGATGTCGATGCGGTTGACCTGCTTGGCCACGGCCAGATAGTCCGGATGCGCCTTCAGCAGGCCCCAGCGCTTGTGCTGCGTGAGGAACCACATGCCGTCCGACAGGTACGGAAAGTTGACCGCGCCATCGTGATAGAAGCGCATCGGGTCCGGATCGTCCCAGGTCTTGCCCAGGCCATTCGAGTAGCGCCCCAGCATGCGGTCGAGAATGATGTCCATGTCGGTGTTGACGTACGACTTGGCGGCGATGGTCTCGGCCGTCTTGCGGCGGTTCGACGCCGACGCATCGATGAACTTCGACGCCTCCAGCACAGCGGCCGTGAGCGCTCGCGCCGTGTTCGGATACTTCTGCACGAACTCCGCCGTGGTGCCGAGCACCTTCTCCGGATGGTCCTTCCAGATGGCCTGCGTGGTCTCGGCGGTAAAGCCGATGTTGTCGGCAATCGCGCGGGCGCCCCATGGTTCACCGACGCAAAAGCCGTCCATGTTGCCCACGCGCATGTTGGCGACCATCTGCGGCGGCGGCACGGTAATCGCCTTCGCATCCTGCAACGGGTGGATGCCGTGCGCGGCCAGCCAGTAGTACAGCCACATCGCGTGCGTGCCGGTCGGGAAGGTCTGGGCAAAGGTGTAGTCGCGCTTGTCCTTGGTCATCGCGGCCCTCAACGACGCGCCATCCTTGACGCCCGCTTGCCGGAGCTTGGACGACAGCGTGATCGCCTGGCCGTTGTTGTTGAGCGTCATCAGCGCGGCCATGTCCTTCTTCGGGCCACCGATGCCGAGCTGCACGCCGTAGATCAGGCCATAGAGCACGTGCGCCGCATCCAGATCACCCGACACCAGCTTGTCGCGCACGCCGGCCCACGAGGCTTCCTTGGACGGCGTGATCTTGATGCCGTACTTCTTGTCGATGCCGAGCATGGATGCCATCACCACCGAGGCGCAGTCCGTGAGCGGGATGAAGCCGATCTTCAACTCGGTCTTCTCGGGTGCATCGGAGCCAGCGGCCCAGGCACCGGCACGCACCAGCGGATCGATCAATGCCACGGCACTACCTCCTGCGATGGTCGCCGCGGCTTTCATGACGCTGCGGCGCTTGGGGTTGATCGGATTGACGAGGGTGTCGGTCTTGTCTGGCGCGGCCATCCATGGCTCCAAAGAAAAGGCGTCCCGACGCGTGCCATCGCCCATCGCCGGGGATGGGTCGCAGAGCCATGCGTCGGGACGCCGTTGTCCCATGCCGATACCCACGTCGGCACCGGCTTCACAGCGACACTTGCAAGGGGTATGCCAACGTTGAGCGATGGTCGGCGGTTCGCGTTCGGTACTTCACGTGCCGAGATTTTTTCTCGGCATTCCGAGTTCAAAGCTCCACACGTCGAGAATTTTTCTCGGCATTCCGAGTTCAGAGCTCCACGCGTCGAGCTTTTTTCTCGGTGTTCCGAGTTCAGGACTCGACCCGCAAGGCTTTTAGCTTGGCGATTAGGGTTCAGAGCCCGGTCGGTGGGATTCTGAACTCCGAGAGTGCGAGGCTTTTCGCCCGGCGCCTGGCGCGCCGAGCTCGGCGCATCAGGCTTTTCGCTCGGTGTTTGACGCTTGGAACTCGGCACTCGAGGGTTTGCCCCCGCGTTCGAAGCTCGGAACCCGGCGCGCGACTGGTGCGTCGGCGGCGCCGGAGTTGTGCGTTGCACCAAAACCGGGCGGATGCCCGACCGCTCAGCCGGCCATCACGTCAATCACGCGCTGGGCCGCTTCCACGAGCTTGATGTTGCGGTCCATCGCCATCTTGCGCAGGCGCTTGAAGGCGTCGTCTTCCGACAGGTTCATCTGCTTCATCAGCAGGCCCTTGGCGCGCTCCAGCACCTTGCGCTCGGCCAGTTGCGTCTTGGCGGTGTCCAGTTCGGCGCGCAGGGCGCGCTCGTGCTCGAAGCGGGCGTAGGCCACGTCCAGCACGGCTTTCACACGCGTGGGCTTGATGCCGTCGACGATGTAGGCGGTGATGCCGGCCGCAAACGCCGACTTGATGCGCGCGGAGTCGTCGTTGTCGGTGAACAGCACGATGGGGCGCGGCGCGTGCTGGGTGGCCACGCAAACGTGCTCGATGGTGTCCCGCGCGGCCGATTCGGAGGCGACGATCACCATGTCGGGCTGGGTCTGGGCGATGCGGTCGGGCAGCGTCAGGTCGGCGTCGGCCAGGCCCACGTCCACAAAGCCGGCCTCGGCCAGCCCGGCGCGGATCAGCTCCAGGTTGATCCGTTCGGCGTCAAGCGGATCGCGCACCAGCAGCACGCGCATCGGCGCGGCCGAGGTGGGGGCGGCGGGCGGTGCGGGCGGAGTGGGCGGCTTCGTTTGCATGGTGCAAAGTGGGGCGTTGTGCACGTCGCTTATGCAAGAACCGCGCCGGGCGGTGCGGGTGTATCCTCGCAAACTCGTCGGTCGCCGGGGGGCGGTGGCCGCAGTGTCCCCACCTGTTCCAATCCAGCTTAGTCCGAGGAGACCCGCATGACCGATTTCGTCGTCACCCCGCCCGCCGTCAATGGCATTCCCGTCCGTGGCGGGCAAGGCCAGTTTCCGGTGCGCCGTGTGTACTGCGTCGGCCGCAACTATGCCGCCCACGCCCGCGAGATGGGTTCCGACCCCGACCGCGAGCCGCCGTTCTTCTTCTGCAAGCCTGCCGACGCCGTGCGTTACATCGCCGACGGCGAGACCGGCCAGTTCGTCTATCCGACCGAAACCAAGGATTGCCACTACGAGATCGAACTGGTGGTCGCCATCGGTACGGGTGGCCGCGATATCTCCGTGGAAACGGCGGCCAACCACATCTACGGCTATGCCATCGGCCTGGACATGACGCGCCGCGATTTGCAGAACGCGGCGAAGAAGGGCGGCCGCCCGTGGGAAACCGGCAAGGCGTTCGACGGCTCCGCGCCCATCGGGCCCATCGTGCCGGCCAAGGACGTGGCGCACCCCAACAAGGGTGCCATCACGTTGTCGGTCAACGGCCGCGAGCACCAGCGCGGTGATCTGTCCGACCTGATCTGGTCGGTGCCGGAAACCATTGCGTATCTGTCGCGCCTGTTCGAACTGCGCCCCGGCGACCTGATCTATACCGGCACGCCCGAAGGCGTTGGCCCCGTCGCCGTTGGCGATCTGATGGTCGGCCAGATCGAGGGCGTGGGCGAGCTGCATGTGAAGGTCATCTGATAGACCCGATAGAAGAGTCAGAAGCCATGTCGATCAAGCTGTACAACTACTTCCGCAGTTCGGCGTCGTTCCGTGTGCGCATTGCCCTGGAGATCAAGGGCCTGCCGTACGACTACGCGCCGGTCCACCTGCTCAAGGGCGAGCAAATGGCGCCCGATTTCGTCAAGCTGAACCCCGATGCGCTGGTGCCCGTGCTGTGCGACGGCACCGACGTGCTGAACCAGTCTTTGGCGATCGTCGAATACCTGGAAGAGACGCACCCCGAGCCCACGCTGCTGCCGGGCTCGGCCAGCAACCGCGCGCATATCCGCGCGATTGCCCTGGCGATTGCCTGCGAGATCCATCCGCTCAACAACCCGCGCGTGCTCAAGTACCTGAAGAACACATTCAACGTGGAAGAGGACGCGCGCAATGAGTGGTATCGCCACTGGGTGAAGCTCGGCTTTTCGGCGCTGGAGACGCGGCTGTCACAGTCGCCGCTGACCGGCGCCTATTGCGTGGGCGATACGCCGACGCTGGCCGATCTGTGCCTTGTGCCGCAGGTGTTCAACGGCAAGCGGTTTGATGTGGCGGTAGAGGATTACCCGACGCTTGCGCGCATCTTTGAGCACTGCATGGCGCAAGAGGCGTTTGCGCGGGCTGCGCCTGCGGCGCAGCCGGATGCGGCTTGATTGAGAGGGCGGGGGCGTTGCGCTAGCAAGTCCCCTGTCACTGTCTGAAGGCACAGTGAGCACGCTGGCCGGCTTCCGTTAACCGTTACTCCTGAATCTCGAATTGAAAGGGGACTTCCGGATGCGTGAATCGCAATCGAACCTCTTTCTGGATAGGTACAAAGCGCTGGTGCTCAAAGACGTAATACGACAACAGCAATCCCGCCCGATGTTCTTGTTGTGTGTCGAGCAGATACGTGTTCTTCGGAAAGGCGACCCTGCCATCCTTCGTCACCGTGATCGCCCGGCACGATGAAAGCAAGCTTGGCAGATGCAGGAACGTTGCTTTGCCGCGCGGCGACAATGGGTTGAGCAGCAGATATATCTGTGTATGTCGATTGGCTTCACCCGAGCCGTTACTTGCCCCCTCTATGCAAAGAGCGGCCGGATGGGTGCTTGTCTTTGAGGCTAGAAATACGTTGGCGCTTGGTGGGTAGATGTCTGAAGGATGCTCCCCAGGAAAGGCTGTCGCTCGCGCAAGGCGATAGGCGGCGCTGTTGACTGTGATGCGATTTGGCGCAATTTCAACGCGCACCGGCTTTTCTTCCAGAGACGCTTGAAGTTTCACATAGCTACCGAGTTGTCTCGGCAGGGCATAGGTGGAGTCGCGATCGAACTCGATTGGCTCGCCGAAGAATTTGTGAGATCGCGTGGCGTAGAAGCTGTCGTAATCTTCGAAAATCTCCCCGGCGTTGGCGTTCTTCGCCAGGGCAATCGCTGCCGCAGCCAGAATCGCTGAGAATTTCATCGGTATGCCTTGCCTCCTTCAGTGCAAGGCATGCTGCTTTGGCCGCTGGATATCCGGATCTTCGTTGGCGCTCACCCACACTTCCTGATGCGTGCTGAACACTGCCCATAGTCCGGCGCTGCTTAACGGTTCTTGGCACACGTCGAGGCGAGCAATCGCCGCTTGCATCAAACGCTCAAAGTCCGTGTCGCTCAGTTCATCGGTGGCCTCTAGTTCTTTCTCATAGTTGTGCAGGCCGAGCGAGGCCCACTCTTCACGCATGAAATCGAATACCCACTGATTGAACGAGAACGTGATGTCTCCCAAGCCCTTGGGGATGTCATACGAGAGCGGTACGCATCGGATGCGCGGCGCACCCCCCTTGCATACCACCGCGGTCGGGGTCGCCATCGAAAGCCCCAGTGTCAGCATGCAGTGCAACGGTCCATCAACACCGTGGGCATGCGCCAGCAGGTCGAACTCCTGCAAAGGAATTGCTTTCCAATTATTACTGTCGTCTGGGCGATGATACTTGTTACGCAAGCGAGCGTAGCTGTGCGCCAGTACGCGCGAGGCAAAAATGATAGGGCCGGTCATGTCTTCGCCCATTGTTCCTGTCCATGCAGGCTCAATGAACAGACCCGTCTTGAGGATACGACGACGGACCACTACCCACAATGAGATTGGTGCAATATATTCAGTCTTTATCATTCGATTTTTGATTACCATTGCGACATATCCAGGAGATCTTTTAGAAATGAATTCTGAAATTCTCTCAATTTATAAATGCAGTTTTCATAAATGGCTGGATACATCGTCCCATCATTAGATTTTTTCCATTTTGAGCCTGCATCGCGCTGCAAATCGCAAAATCTTTCAGATTCTTTTTGTGACGCCATGTACTCGTCTAGTAAGCGTGCATGTGAACTGCCGGGGGGGATGCTTTTCGCTATCTCCTTGTAGATATTCTCATTCTCTTCGGTAAATTTTGCGCTCAATGCTTGATAGCACTGAGTGTCTCCATATCCACCACCAAGATGTTTCAGGCAATCAGAAGAGTTATCCGAGCTCGCAATCGCAAAATGTGATGCGGTCAGGAAGAATAATGCACATGCTTTAGTGGGATGCATCGTAGATCCTCATGGTGAAAAGTCTCGCTTCTGAAGCCCGCCTTGCGCGAACCCCGCTATTGCTTCCGACGCGATAGGTTGGCAAGAACGCCCCTGTTGCCACGTAATCACCCGTATTGACTCTCTGGACCAAAGTGTCCGCACCCTGCCCCGCCCCGGTGTTGTAAACGATGCTAACGAGAGCATCATATTCATGCTGAAACAGCGGCACGTGCACGCTGTTGTTCAAGCGGCGCTGTGCAATAGAAATATCCTTCCTCTTGAATTCTCTGGCGCGCTCCAAAGAGATGGTCTGGCCCGCAACGATATGATCTTCGGGAAGAACCCTATGCCCGCAGCCAATTGTCAGAATTCCGACGTTGTCGTAGTAGGCCTTCAGTATGAAGCCATCGGTAACTAAATGTCCTTGGAAGTTTATTCCGTTTAATACGCCAGATTCCCATTCTGCGATAAAAGATAGGCCTCTATCAGTAATGGTCCATGGCTTCGGTGATCTGGCGATCGAGACGGTCACGCAGGAGTCTTGCGTGGAATTTGTCGTCGCTACACAAACTGGATCTGACATTAAAATTTATCCCGGTGACCAATGTAAATGGCGATTCTTTTTGAAAAATCGGTCCGAAACCTTTGTGTCTTTCCAGAATGATCCGTTACCCCGTATTGCAACTCACCTGATGGGGGTTTGATGGTGTAGTACATGTTAGCCATCGGAAAGCCGCTATCATTCACCAACATGAACTGTTCATCAAAAATATCCGATTGCTCTGAGTTGGTGACCTCAGGCAACGGATCGACATTCGCCCTCAAACCCATCCCGGTGAGTTCATCACCGTCAAATGAGATGTACATGGTGTTTTGCGAAGCAATCAGGCGTGGAGGTGGATTGCACTTGCACAGGCAAATATCATTTTCAAGCAGTGCCTGCTTCCCTTGGAATGTAATCTCCCGCATGGGCGGTACATTGCATGCGCGGCCTGTAGATTTGCAGGCAGGGCAAATGATAAGTGCACCGTTATAGGACAAGGCTATGCCGTGATGTGTACATGTGTGGTCGCCATCAACTACCGTTCCGCCCGCTGTGGTCTTATCCCCAACCCGGATGAGATTCCGTCGCATATTTTTCTCTCCACCAATAGATCGCTGCATGTTGCAGTGGCGGGGATCGAAGAACAACCTTGGAATTGGTTTGTTGACAACTATTTGCATTGAAGTCAGGGAAAATCCGTCTAATCGTTCATTTATTGATCATGAAACCTCGATTTGAATCTATTTAAGATCTGAATAAAATTTGTACGTAGCGCAAAATCGGTTGGGGAGATCCGATTTCAGTCAGGCTTTTTCGTGAGGAGTGCGGGTATCAGATTCAGCGCCAGCCTACCGTCGACAGCTTGGCCTTCAGCCTGCCCTGCGCATATTCCCGACGCCTTCGCGCAACGAAGGCCGGGTCTGGCGATCCGCAACTTACCTCCTCAGCGGGGGCAATCGATATGCTGTTGCCCTCGGCACTCTGCTCTCGTGTACTGCGGCGGGCTGGGTGGGAAGATCGCAAGGTCTACCGGTTTTCTCGGGAGACTGGTTCGCCAGCCTGCCGTCAGGCCCGCTACCCCTCAACCGCTCATCTGGCGAGGAAAGGCGTGCCTCTGATTGACATCCTCAGGAAGGCGTTATGCCTCTCACTCAATCGGTGCAAGACATCGCCTTCTATCCTTCGCCGCCGATTCCAACGGTGTACCAATAGGGCGCTCCACATGCGCAGGTGTTCTTACGTATGACGCAGCGCACGCTGCGTCGGCATCGCGCATTTGAGCCGATGCTCTTGCGCGAACGCTAGACAACGCGCTAGGCGCGAAGCCAGTGGATGTCGGGCGGGGTTTCTCGATGCTATTAGTGCGTACGCGTTGCTTGCGCTGGAGGAGTGCCGGTTAAGCCTAGCCATACGGCGCGTACTGGTTGACGTGGAGCACCGATAGGTTCAGCCACAAACGAAAACGCCCTGAACGGGTCAGGGCGTTTCCAGGCCTTCAAGTAGGGCAAGACACTCAGCCCAGCAGGGCGTCCGCAAATTCGCGCGCAGAGAACGGCTGCAGGTCTTCCACCTGCTCACCCACGCCGATGAAGTACACCGGCACCGGCCGCTGCCGCGCGATGGCGGCCAGGATGCCGCCCTTGGCGGTGCCATCCAGCTTGGTGACGATCAGGCCCGTGAGGCCCAGCGCATCGTCAAAAGCCTTGACCTGTGCCAGCGCGTTCTGTCCCGTGTTGGCGTCGATCACCAGCAGTGTTTCGTGCGGTGCCGTGGACATGGCCTTGGCCGTCACGCGGCGCACCTTCTTCAGCTCTTCCATCAGGTGCAATTGCGTCGGCAGGCGGCCGGCCGTGTCGGCCATGACGATGTCGATGCCGCGTGCGCGGGCTGCATTCACTGCGTCGAAGATCACGGCGGCCGGGTCGCCCGATTCCTGCGCCACCACTGTCACGTTGTTGCGCTGGCCCCAGACCACGAGCTGCTCGCGCGCGGCGGCGCGGAACGTATCGCCGGCGGCCAGGAGCACCGATTGGCCGTAGGTCTGGAAGTGCTTGCACAGCTTGCCGATGCTGGTCGTTTTGCCGGCGCCGTTGACGCCCGCAATCATGATCACCATCGGCTGCTCGCGGCCGAGCACCATGGTTTTTTCCAGCGGGTGCAGCAGTTCGATCAGCAGATCGCGCAGCGCCGTCTTGACGCCCTCGGCGGTTTCGATGCGCTCGGCCTTGATGCGGCGGCGCAGTTCGCCCAGGAGATATTCGGTGGCATCGACGCCCGCGTCAGCCATCAGCAGCGCGGTTTCCAATTCCTCGAACAGCGCCTCGTCCACCTTCACGCCGACGAACAGCGTGGTCAGGCTCTTGCTCGTCTTCGACAGGCCTGAGCGCAGGCGCGACATCCAGCCCTTGCGGGCCTGTTCCACCACGGCTGGGGTCGGTACGGTTTCGACGTCGTCGGCCAGCATGTCGAGCGTGGCGGGCGCTGCCGGCGCTGCGAGCGGTTGCGGCACGGCAACCGGAGCCGGTGCAGCGACAGGTACGGGCGCAGGTGCAGGTGCAGCAACGGCAGCGGGTGCTGGCGTGGGAGCGGCGGCAGGTGCGGGTGGGGCAGCCGGGGCCTGAACGGCTTCGGGCGTGGCAGCGGGTGCCGGTTGGGCGGCCGGCTGCGGCTCTGCCTTGCGCTTCTTCCAGAAACTAAACATCGTAAGAGGCAGTCTATTTCGCCGTTAGAATCAAGCGTCGAATTTTATCAGACGGCCCTTATGCGCTCTTCCATGCGAATCGTTTCAAGCCGGGCCCGGTCGGGCGCCTGGCAACTGGCCGCGATGGCCCTGGCGGCCAGCCTCCTGGCAGGCCACGTTGGTGCGCAGGAGTTGGCTGCTGCGCCGTTACGCCCGGCAGCCACCACTGCCAGCGGCATCAAGGTTGGTGCCAGTCAATCCGACACGCACGAATACAAGCTCTCCAATGGCTTGCGCCTGATCGTCAAGGAAGACCACCGCGCGCCCACCGTGGCCCACATGGTGTGGTATCGCGCCGGCAGCATCGACGAGCACAACGGCACCACAGGCGTCGCCCACATGCTCGAGCACATGATGTTCAAGGGCACCCAGGCCGTCGGCCCTGGCGAGTTCTCCCGCCGTGTAGCCGCCATGGGTGGCCGCGAGAACGCCATGACCACGCGCGACTTCACGATGTATTTCCAGCAGATCGAGAAATCGCACCTGGCCGATGTGATGGGGCTCGAAGCCGACCGCATGGCCAATCTCCAGCTCACCGACAAGGAGTTCAAGCCGGAGATGAACGTGGTGAAGGAAGAGCGCCGCATGCGCATCGACGACTCCGCCCGTTCGACCGTCTACGAGCAGATGCTCGCCACGCTGTTCAACGCCGCGCCGTACCGCAACCCGACCATCGGCTGGCCGGGCGATCTCGACACGATGACGGTGCGGGACGCGCAGAACTGGTACCACGCCTGGTACACGCCCAACAACGTCACCGTAATCGTCGCGGGCGATGTGAACCCCGATGAAGTTTTCCGCCTTGCGCAGCGCACTTACGGCAAGCTCAAGCCGCACGAACTGCCGCGCCGCTATGCGCAGGAGGAGCCACAGCAGATCGGCGTCAAGCGCATCTGGGTCAAAGCGCCGGCCGAGAACCCATACGTGGTGCTGGCGTACAAGACGCCGCCGCTCAAGGATGTTGAGAAGGACGTCGACCCGTATGCGCTCGAAGTCCTCTCCGCCGTGCTCGACGGCTACGACAACGCGCGGCTGTCGAGCCAGTTGGTCAAAGGTGAGAAGCGCATCGCTGACGACGTCAACGCCGGCTACGACGGTACCAACCGCGGCCCGTCGATCTTCCTGATGGACGGCACGCCCGCCGACGGCCACACCACCGCCGAGATCGAACAGGCCCTGCGCGCGCAGATCGACCGCATCGCCAAGGAAGGCGTGACCGATGCCGAGTTGAAGCGCGTCAAGGCACAGGTCGTGGCAGCGCAGATCTACAAGCGCGACTCGGTGTTCGGCCAGGGCATGGAGATCGGCATGAACGAGATGACGGGCCTGTCGTGGCGCACCATCGACCGCCAGCTTGAGAAGATCAAGGCCGTCACATCCGAGCAGATCCAGCACGTCGCCAAGACGTACTTCAACGAAGACAACCTCGTCGTGGCGACGCTGTTGCCGCAACCGATCGATCCCAATAAACCGGCGCGCAAGCCTGTTCCCGGCATGCGCGAAGAAGGAGGGCTGCGTTGATGCGCGCCATGTCCCTGACCCTGAAGACGGCGCTGGCCGCCATCATTGCGGCGGCCGCGCAAGGTGCGCTCGCCGCGCTGCCCATCGAGCACTGGACGGCTGCCACCGGCGCGCGCGTGTACTTCGTGCCGAGCCCGTCGATCCCGATGCTCGACATCAACCTCGATGTGGATGCCGGTTCGCGCTATGAGCCGGCGGCCAAGGTCGGTCTCGCATCACTCACCGCCGGCATGCTCGACAAGGGTGTCGCCGCGCAGGGCAACGCCACGGCGCGTGACGAGGCCGCCATCTCCGACGCGTTTGCCGATGTGGGCGCGAGCTTTGGCGGCGGCGCCGGTGGCGATCGCACCAGCCTGCGCCTGCGCACGCTCTCGGACCCCGCCGAGCGTGGCCCGGCCATCGCGCTGATGACGCAGATCGTCTCGGCGCCCACCTTCCCCGACACGGTGCTCGCGCGCGACAAGCAACGCCTGGTGGCCGCCATCCGTGAATCGCTGACCAAGCCATCGGTGCTGGCCGAGCGCGCGTTCGGCACAGCCATCTACGGTACGCATCCGTATGGGCAGACGGCCTCGCCGGAAACGGTGGAAAGCATCACGCGCGACGACATCGTGCGGTACTACCAGGCGAACTACACGGCCAAGCGGGCGGTGGTTACGCTCATCGGTGCGATCAGCCGCCAGGAAGCCGAGTCCATCGCCGAGCAGATCACGCGCGGCCTGCCCGCTGACGGCGCCACGCCGCCTGTGCTGCCCGACGTGAAGATGCCGCTGGCCAAGGCCGAGGCGATCCGCATTCCGCATCCGGCGCAGCAGGCGACCATCATCCTCGGCCAGCCCGGCATCGCACGCGGCGACAAAGACTATTTCCCGCTGCTTGTCGGCAACTACGTGCTGGGCGGCGGTGGTTTCAGCGCGCGCCTGACCAACGAGGTGCGCGAAAAGCGGGGCCTGACGTACAGCATCGGCAGCTACTTCGCGCCCGCTGCGCAGCCCGGTCCGTTCGAGCTGGCGCTGCAGACGCGCAAGGACCAGACCGAGGAAGCGCTGGGCGTGGTGCGTGACACCGTTGCCAAGTTCGTCGCCGATGGCCCGACTGACGTGGAGTTGAAGGCCGCCAAGGACAACCTCGTCAATGGTTTCCCGCTGCGACTGGACAGCAACCGCAAGCTGCTGGACAACGTGGCCAACATCGGCTGGTACAACCTGCCGCTGAACTACCTGGACACCTGGACGCAACGCATCGCGGCCGTCACGCGCGAGCAGGTGCGCACGGCGTTCCAGCGCGTGCTGCAGCCGCAGACCATGGCGACCATCGTGGTGGGTGGCCCGGCAACGAACTGACGCACGGCACCTTCAACCTAAAAAAACCGGCGGCGATCCCGCCGGTTTTTGTTTGCGCCCACTTACAATCGCGCCCATGGCACCTCGCACTTCAAGCTCCAAAGGCCCCAAAGCCAAGACCGCCACGTCGCACGCACGCGCACCGCAGCAGGTGCGCATCATCGGCGGACAGTACAAGCGCACGCCGCTGCCGGTTGTCGACGCCGACGGCCTGCGCCCAACCAGCGACCGCGTCCGCGAAACCGTCTTCAATTGGCTCGGCCAGGACCTGACCGGCTGGCGTTGCGCCGACATCTTCGCCGGTACCGGTGCGCTCGGTTTCGAGGCGGCCTCGCGTGGCGCAGCGCATGTCGCGCTCGTCGAGAGCTACGCCCCGGCCGTGCGCGCGCTGCAGGCCGTGCGCGACAAGCTGGGCGCGCGCATGGTCGACATCGTTTCCGGCGATGCGTTTGCCTGGCTTGCCCGCCAGCCCGATGGCGCGTTCGACGCGGTGTTCATCGACCCGCCGTTCGCGCAGGACTGGACGTTGCGTGCGTTGGAAGGCGCGATCCGCGTGGTCAAGCCGGGCGGGGTGATTTACCTGGAAGCGCCGCAGCCACTCGTGGAAGTGAGTGCTGATTCACCATCGTCCGCAACGGCGACGGGCATTCCGTTGCCTGCCGAAGTGGCGCTGCATAAACATCTGCGTGCTGGTGCGGTGCACGCACATTTGCTGCTGCGCAAAAACGGTTAAACTACGCCGCTCGCAACCGGTGCATGGGCATCGGGCGGCACCTGCGACGCAGGCGCTTGCCCCGCCCAGTGGCCGGCGGCGTGCAGCGGCAGGCTCGGGATCTGCCGCGCTCGACAACGCAACGGCGTCCGAACGCAGACAGGCGCGGCCATGCCCCACGCCGCGCACGACGGATGCTTTTTCCCCTTGGTGGAGGAACCATGGTGATCGCGGTTTATCCCGGCACTTTCGATCCGTTCACGCGCGGCCACGAAGACCTCGTCCGGCGCGCGTCCAACATCTTCGACGAACTGATCGTCGGAGTGGCGCATAGCCCGAACAAGCGGCCGTTCTTCGCACTGGAAGAGCGCATCGAGATCGCGCGGGAAGTGCTTGGTCACTACCCGAACGTGCGGGTGGAAGGGTTTTCCGGCCTGCTCAAGGATTTCGTGCGCAAGAACAGCGCACGCGTGATCGTGCGGGGCCTGCGTGCCGTGTCGGACTTCGAATACGAATTCCAGATGGCCGGCATGAACCGCTACCTGTTGCCGGACGTGGAAACCATGTTCCTCACGCCGTCGGACCAATACCAGTTCATCTCGGGCACGTTTGTGCGCGAGATCGCCATTCTGGGTGGTGATGTCAGCAAGTTCGTGTTCCCCTCGGTCGAGAAATGGCTTAACGAGAAGACGGGTAAGTCCGAAGCGTCTGACAAATCGGCATAAAATGACGGTTTGGCGGGAGCGCTCCCGCGGGTCATTTCAAGGAAGGCATCATGGCGCTCATAATTACCGATGAGTGCATCAATTGCGACGTGTGCGAGCCCGAGTGCCCGAACAACGCAATTTCGATGGGCCCGGAGATTTACGTGATCGATCCGGGTAAATGTACCGAGTGCGTCGGCCACTTTGATGAGCCGCAGTGCCAGCAGGTGTGTCCGGTCGACTGCATCCCCAAGGATCCGGCGCACGCCGAGACGCACGAGCAGTTGATGCAGAAGTACATTCAGCTCACCTCCGCTTCGCGCGCGGCTTGAAGCAAAAATGCGGCAAGAAAAAGAGACGGCTCAGGCCGTCTCTTTTCATTTCGGGCGCCGCTCATTCGATTGGCAGCAGTTCCTCTGGCCCGTCGTACATATAACCCGGCGCACAGACGATGCGATAGAGCGGGCGATGTGGCCGTGGCGGGCGCGGCACCACATGGGTGGGCGGCGCTGTCGGAGCTTGCAGGAATGGCTTCGGACCGCTTGACGGTTGGCGCACGAAGCCGGTAGGCGGCGCTGGAGTCGCCGGGCTGATTACCACAGGCATTGGCGTTGGGTATGGATACGGGTACGGCACTGGCCCGACATAGACACGATGGCAATAGCGCACACCTTCTTGTGCGACCACCACCTTCTGCTGCTGTTCACGGCGCGCCTGTTCGGCAGCCTGCGTGGCAATTTGCGCCTGGCGGGCTTCTTCGGCAGCCTGTGCGCGGCGCCGTGAGGCTTCCATATCACGCACCTCAGCCGCTTCGGCACTGGCCCGTTCGCGGGCGGCCTTCTGATCAGCGGCGCTCGGCGTGTTGTCGATCATCGGCACCGGCGTCGCGCGTGTACCGCAGGGATGATCGGAATACGTCGTCTGGCCGTTCTCGTTGCAGCGATAGACCTGAGCGTGCGCCGCCGGGCTCGACAGACCAAGCGCCAACCCCGCCAACGCGGCGGCGCGCAAGGGGAGGGAGGCGAGCGGCTTCATTGCGGTGTCCTTGGTGTTGGCGAATCAGCCAGCGGTATGCAGGCGCATCATGGCCTTTTCTGCGTTGCCGGCAACCAGGTCGGGCAATGCGTCCAGGCTCCGATCGATGGCACGGTCGATCTGTTCCTGCTCTTCCTTGCGGGGCGCTTTCAGCACGAAGTTGGCGACATCATGCTGGCCGGACGGCGCTGTGCCCGGCGGCAACAGGTTGCGCGGATGACCGATCCCCAGCCGCAGTCGCCAGAACTGCTGCGTGGTCAGGTGCGCTGCGATGTCCTTCAGGCCGTTGTGCCCGCCCGATCCGCCGCCGAGCTTGAGCTTGACCGCCCCTGGCGGGAGGTCCAGTTCGTCATGCACGACCAGGATCTCGTCGGGCATGACTTTGTAGAAGCGGGCGAGGGCCACGGTGGAGAGGCCCGAGCGGTTCATGAACGTCTGCGGCTGTAGCAGCCACACCTCGTGGCCCCACAGGTTGGCGCGCCCCGCGTAGCCGTGGAAGCGCGTTTCGTTGCGCAGCGTGATGTTGCTGATGCGCGCGAGCTGGTCGACCAGCCAGAAGCCGGCGTTGTGTCGCGTGGCCGCGTATTCGGCGCCCGGATTGCCGAGCCCGACGATGAGTTTGATCATGCAATTCGTATCAGGGTGAGGTGCAGGAGGCGCCCCTTGATCGTACAAGCATAGCCGCTTTCGCCACGCCAATAGAGAGGAGGTCGTGCGGCCAGGCAGGAAATACGGGCAGAAAAAAAGCCCGGCGAGACAGGCTCGACGGGCTTTTCCGTGTCGCACCCATTGGTGCGACGGTGCGGCAACCTTAGGCTGCCGGCTTGCTTTCGCTTTCGGCGGCGCCTTCAGCGGCAGCAGCCTTTTCGCCGGCCGGCACGCTGATGTTGGCCACGGCCGGGTTCTCATCGCCACCGTGGGTGAGGATGGTCACGCCCTTCGGCAGCTTCAGGTCGGAGATGTGCAGGGTCTGGCCAATTTCCAGGGCACCCAGGTCCACTTCGACGAACTCGGGCAGGTCGGCCGGCAGGCACGACACTTCAACGTCGTTCAGGATGTGGTTGACGATACCGTGGCCCAGCTTCACGCCCGGCGCATTCTCCTGGTTCTTGAAGTGCAGCGGCACCTTGACGTGGACCTTTTCCTTGGCCGACACGCGTTGGAAGTCGACGTGCAGAACCAACTGCTTGAACGGGTGCAGTTGGAAATCGCGCAGCAGTGCCTTTTCCACCTTGCCAGCCACTTCGATGTCGAGGATCGACGAGTGGAAGGCTTCCTTCTTCAGCGCGTGATACAGCGCGTTGTGATCGAGTTCGATCATCTTCGGCTCAGCACCGCCACCGTAAATGATGGCCGGGGTCTTGCCGGCATTGCGCAGGCGGCGGCTCGCACCAGTGCCCTGAACGCTACGCTCGAAAGCGACAACTTTCATGATTGCTCCAAACGAAAAAGACGACTCGCGACCAAGCCGTCTGGTGAACGGGGCGCAACATTGCGCCCCGCAAACACTGCAAAAGTCCCGTCTAGCCGACGTTTTCTGCAGTAAAGCTTTGAATTATAACAGGAACCCTGGCGCCAGCCGAATCATTCGGCAAACAGCTCCATGATCGATTCGCCCTTGACGATACGGGTGAAGGTGCTGGCCAGCAGCGGCGCTGTCGACAGTTGGCGAATCTTGCCGCACTTGAGGGCGTCTTCGCGCAGCGGAATCGTGTCGGTCACGACCACTTCGTCCAGCATCGAATCTGCAATGCGGGCCGCTGCACCACCCGACAGCACTGGATGCGTGCAGTACGAGAACACCTGCTTGGCGCCACGTTCCTTGAGCACCTGGGCAGCTTTGCACAGCGTGCCGCCGGTGTCGATCATGTCATCCATGATCACGCAGTTACGGCCTTCGACTTCACCGATGATGTTCATCACCTCGGCCACGTTGGCCTTGGGGCGGCGCTTGTCGATGATCGCCAGGTCGGTGTTGAGCTGCTTGGCCAGTGCGCGCGCGCGCACCACGCCGCCGACGTCCGGCGACACCACCAGCAGGTTGTCGTAGTTCTTCTTGCGCAGGTCTTCGAGAAGGATCGGCGATGCGTAGATGTTGTCGACCGGAATGTCGAAGAAACCCTGGATCTGGTCAGCGTGGAGGTCCATCGTCAGCACGCGCTCGACACCGGCGACTTCCAGCATGTTGGCTACCACCTTGGCGGAGATGGCCACGCGCGCCGAACGCGGGCGGCGGTCCTGGCGGGCATAGCCGAAGTAGGGGATGGCGGCCGTGATGCGGCGGGCAGACGCGCGCTTGAGCGCGTCGACCATCACCATCAATTCCATCAGGTTGTCGTTGGTTGGGGCGCAGGTGGATTGCAGGATGAACACGTGCTTGCCGCGCACGTTCTCCTGGATTTCGACCTGGACTTCACCGTCGGAGAAGCGGCCCACGAGAGCCTTGCCGAGCGGAATGCCTAGATGCTTGACGACAGCTTCTGCGAGTTTCGGGTTGGCGTTGCCGGTAAAAACCATCAAGCCTTCGCTGCTCATCGGGGCACCTGTTTTTCGACTTCAGACGCGCCGGTCAGTTAAAGCACCAACCGGGCTATTGCTGGGAACATGAGGAAGAAAATGGCAGGGGCGGAAGGATTCGAACCTACGCATGCCGGAATCAAAATCCGGTGCCTTAACCAGCTTGGCGACGCCCCTACACAACCTATCGGTTACCGCCTCCATTGCAGAAGCGATAACTGC
The DNA here is from genome assembly GCF_002298975.1 of Ralstonia sp. UBA689. Classification (GTDB taxonomy): domain Bacteria; phylum Pseudomonadota; class Gammaproteobacteria; order Burkholderiales; family Burkholderiaceae; genus Ralstonia. The sequence continues at coordinate 116,752 of NZ_DBMV01000041.1, read as the reverse complement.
AAACCTTACACAGCAAATCTTGCGAGCGGGTGATGCGTCAGACCTGCCGCACACCGACCTTCCCATTCGGAAGGCACCTGATCCGCTACCGCTTGCGCATGCTCGACGTTGTCGAACGGAGCAAACACGCAGGCGCCGGATCCGGTCATTCTTGCCAGAGGGCTGAATTGACGCAGCCAGACAAGTGCTCGGGCGATTTCGCCGTATTTCCTTTCCGCCACTGCTTGCAGGTCGTTGCGACCGTAAGCGAAAACAATTTGTTGGTCAGGAAAGTCCGTAATTATGGTGAGTGGCGTATCGCGTGTCAACCCTTCATCGGAAAAAATTGCGGGGGTGGGTACATGCACGCGCGGATAGATGACCACGAACGTGGCGGGCGGCAGCGTGACGGGCGTGAGCTGTTCGCCGATGCCCTCGGCGAAGGCGTTCTGGCCGAACACGAAAAAGGGCACGTCGGCGCCGAGTCTCAGGCCCAACGCCATCAACGTCGCACGCGGCAGATCGAGGCCCCACAGGCGGTTGAGTGCGAGCAGCGTCGTGGCCGCGTCGGACGAGCCGCCGCCGAGGCCGCCACCCATCGGCAGGTGTTTCTCGATCGCGATGTCGGCGCCGTACGTGCAGCCGGTTTCGGCCTGCAGCAGGCGTGCGGCGCGGATCACGAGATCGTCGTCAGCCGGCACGCCGGGGATGTCAGTGGTGCGCACGAGGCGGCCGTCGGTGCGACGCGCGAAGTGCAGCGTGTCACACCAGTCAATCAACTGGAAGACGGTCTGCAACAGATGGTAGCCGTCGGCTCGACGGCCGACCACGTGCAAGAAGAGATTGAGCTTGGCGGGCGCGGGACAGTCGCGCAACTCGGTGGGCGCGGAAGACATGACGATACGATGACGGCGCAGGATGGATTAGGGATCCAGCACGAGCCGCACCGAAAGCGGCCCATTGGTCCCTTGTGGGCGATCGAGATCGAGCCGGCGGATGCGTGCGTCGGCCGACGCATCGTCCGCCCAGGCGACGTAGTGCACGGTCCAACCGTTCTGCACGATGGTCTCGGGGCGCGATTGCGCGTCACGCGCAACGCGGGCGGGCGTGTCAGGGGCAGGACGGGCGCGCAGCCAGTCGCGCAGGCCCGACACCGGCAGCGAGAAACCGAGCGCGTCCTGCATCAACGTATCGACCTCGGGCGCCCGGCGTGGCGGCTGGTTGGGCAGTTCGAGCGTCGCACCTTGCGGGCTCTGACTGACGATGGCCAGCGTCTGGCCCAGCGGCGACATCAACTCAAGCTGCACATCCGTTCCGCGCTCGCGCCACAGGAAGCTACCCACCGCGCTCTGCTCGGCGTTGCCCTGCATGTAGCGTGCGGAGAAGCGGCCCTGGTAGCGCGTGATGGTGGCGTCGGTATCCTGCGCTCCGGCGAACAGGTCGTTGGCTGGGCGCAAGCTCGCGCAACCGGAAAACACCGTGCAGGCGGCACCCAGCATCAGCGCGCCGAGCGCACGCGCGATTGGCAAACTTCGCTGCAACGCCATCAGTTCGCGCTCATGGGCACGTCGGGGATTGGCTGGCCAAAGCGGCGCAGTGTCTCGCGCAGGGTGGCATCGTTGATGTCGAGCTTGGCGGCTTCCGTCCATATCTGGCGTGCATCGTCCTGCTTGCCCGACTGCCACAGCACTTCGCCCAGGTGCGCGCCGATCTCGGCTTGCGGGGCGGCGGCCCATGCTTTCTTGAGGATGTCGGTGGCGGCGGGCAGATCGCCGCGGCGGTATTTGACCCAGCCGAGGCTGTCGGCGATGTAGGGATCGTCCGGGGCCAGCGACACGGCCTTCTCCAACAGCTCCTGCGCCTCCTGCAGGCGCACGTTGCGATCGGCCAGCGAGTAGCCGAGCGCGTTGTAGCCGATGGCTTGGCCCGGGCGCAGGTCGATCACCTTGCGCAGCAAGGTTTCCATGTTGTCGTAGTGGCCGTCGTGTTCTTCGAGCATCGACAGTTGATACGTGTATTCGACGTTGTCCGGGTCGTTCTTCAGCAGTTCGTTGACGCGGGCGCGGGCGCGGCCATAGGCCTTGGCGTCCATCAGCATGCCGATCTCGGCCTGGCGGATGCCATCCATGAGGGCCTGGCGGCGCGGGCCGTCTGGCACGTCTTCGGCATCGGCGACGAGTTCATCGAAGGCTTGCTGCGCTTCATCGATGCGGCGCAGCTTGCCAAGCAGTTGGCCGCGCTTGATACCCGCGGCTAGTGCGATCTGGCCGTCGGCATCGCCGTTGGCCGAGCCGGTGATCTTGTCGACCCAGGCGAGTGCGCCGGCGTAGTCGCGCTTTTCTTCGGCAAGCTGGGCGAGGCCCTGATAACCGGGCTCGGGGCTCAACGTGGGCGACTTGGCGGTCAGCGAGACATATTCCTTCAGGTAACGCTCGGCCGTGTCGTACTGGCGTTGCTGCAGGTTCAGCAGGCCCAGCGCCAGTGTGATGCGGGCGTCGTTGGGGGCGATCTTCTTGACCGCTTCGAACTCGGAGCGGGCCTGGTCCTGCTGGTCGCGCACGAGGTACATGCGCGCAAGCGCCAGGTGGCCGTCGATGGAAGCAGGGGCAGCCTTCAGGAAGGTGCGCAGGCCGGCAATGGCGGCGTCGGGGTTGTCGTCGGCGCGCAGTTCGGCCGCCAGGATGGCGGCCTCTTCATAGCCGGGGCGCTGCTTGAGTGCGGTGTCCAGCTCCGACAGCGCGCCCCGTACGTCCTTGGCCGCGACCTTGGCGCGTGCCAGGGCGAGATGCGTCTCGGGGCGCTGCATGTCATGCGCGACGATGTGCTGCAGCGCGGTCACGGCACCGGCCGGGTCGTTGCTCTTGGACATCTGCTGCTGCAGTTGCAGGATGGCATCGGCACGCTGGCCGGGCGAGATCTTGTTCAACTGCGCCTGCAGCATCGGCTCGACTTCGGACCATTGGCCTGTGGCCACCAGCAGGAGCTGCTGCACCTGGCGCGCCTGCATCGAGGTCGGCGATAGCTCGACCCACACTCGGGATGCCCTGAGCGCCTGCGGGGCTGAGCGGGTCAGGAAGGCGATCTCGGTCGCCCGCTGGGCGAAGCGCGGGTCGCGCGTGTCCTGCGCAAGGGCGAGGTAGACGCGGTACGCCGGCTCGGGTTGGCCACGCTGCAGTGACACCTCAGCGGCCAGCACTTGATACATGATGTCCCCGGTGAGCGGTACCGATGGCAGGTCCGACCGTTCCGAATTCAACAGGCCGCCGCGCGGGCGCGAGCGCTCGAACTGGGCGGTTGCTCGGCTGCCGGCGCCGCTTTCCTGCGCTGCCTGAGCGATCAGTGCCGGTGCTGTGACAGCATTTGCCGCCCATGTCGGCAGGCTTGCCAGCCCTCCCGCCACCAGCGCGGCAAGCAAAGCCGCTTGGCTGCGTGGAAATCGTCGCGAGCGTTGCGTCGCGGACGAACGGGGGAAGGCGTGGGACATGATCTCAAGGCTCCGGATGGGGTTCGAGGCATTGTAGCCTGACCGCTACAATCGCCCGCATCGTGACAGCGTTAGAAAATTGGAGCATCACATGCAACGGAGGTTCGATGCCTGAGTTGCCGGAAGTTGAGGTCACCCGCCTAGGGTTGCTACCGCATATTACGGGGCGACGTATCGTGCGCGCCGTGGTGCGTCATCACGGGCTGCGCTGGCCGATCGATCCGGCGTTGCCCGGTCTGCTTGCCGGCTTGACTGTCACGCGGTTGCTGCGCCGGGGCAAATACCTGCTCATCGAATGCATGCCCGATGCCAGTCACGCCGATGCCGCCGGCGGCTGGCTGCTGGTCCACCTCGGCATGACAGGCACCTTGCGCGTGCTGGAGGCGCCCGTGCCGCCCGGCCAGCATGACCACGTCGACCTCGAGCTGATCGACGCAACCGGCGTTCCGATCACGTTGCGCTATCGCGATCCGCGCCGCTTTGGCGCGGTGCTCTGGCATCCCGGCGACGAGGCCGGCCTGGCCGAGCATCCGCTACTGCGCAACCTCGGCATCGAACCGTTCGACGCGCGTTTTGACGGCGATTGGATGTACACCCGCACGCGAGGGCGACGCGTCGCCATCAAGTCGGCGCTGCTGGCGGGCGACATCGTGGTCGGCGTGGGCAACATCTACTGCTCCGAAAGCCTGTTCCGCGCCGGCATCCGGCCGACCACGGCCGCCGGGCGCATTAGCCGGCCGCGCTACACGGCGCTGGCCGAGGCCATTCGCGCCACGCTCGCCGATGCCATTGCCCGGGGCGGCAGCACGCTGCGTGATTTTGTCGGTTCGGATGGCCAGAGCGGTTATTTCCAACTCGAAGCGTTCGTGTACGACCGGGCGGGCCTGCCATGCCGCGTGTGCGGCACACCGATTCGCCAGATCGTGCAGGGCCAGCGCTCCACGTTCTACTGCCCTACCTGCCAGCGCTGAAGTGCTCGCCAGGGCCCCGGTGCGGGGCCTGGTGGAGCGATCCGCCCGCCATTTCGCAAGGATTTCGAAGGGGGGTATCCGGCTGCCGATGGCATCCCGCAACACTTGATTGTCAGGGCTGCGGAAGTCGGCGGAAAGTTCTCCCGGAATAGGGCGGTTCCCTGTATCGTTCCACCTAAATTTGTGCATTTCTGTGCCGTAGGGGCGGTAGTAGCGATGCCGAGAGGGCGCGTTTTCGGGGCGCGCACACAATAAGACAGAACGATGAACAACACACTGAGCACACAGTTCGAGCAGTACAGCGCCTGGCGCGCTGCGGTACTGCAGTCGGTGGGGGAATTCCAGGACTGGCTGCAAGCCCAGGAGCTGTACGACGCCCAGGCCGACATGCGCGCCCAGCGCATTCGCGGCGTCCTGCGCAGCGACAAACTCAAGGTCGCCTTCATTGCCGAGTTCTCTCGCGGCAAGAGCGAGCTGATCAACGCCATCTTCTTTGCGGACTTTGGCCGCCGCATTCTGCCGTCGTCGGCGGGCCGGACCACGATGTGCCCGACCGAGCTGATGTACGACGACAGCTACGCGCCGTCGATTCGCCTGCTGCCGATCGAGACGCGTCTGCACGACGCCTCCACCGCTGATTTCCGCGATGCCGAGAGCCACTGGCTGTCGGTACCGCTCGACCCGTCTTCGCCCGAAGGCATGCTCGAAGCTTTCCGCCACGTGGTGGAAACCGTGCGCGTGCCCAAGGAAGAGGCCGAGCAGCTTGGCCTGTACAACGACGCCGATCCGGACGCAGCGTTTTCGGTGGATGCCGCCGGCACGGTGGAAGTCTCGAAGTGGCGCCACGCGATCATCAATTTCCCGCACCCCATGCTCAAGCAGGGGCTGGTGATCCTGGATACACCGGGCCTGAACGCCATCGGTACGGAGCCTGAGTTGACGCTGCGCCTGATTCCGGATGCGCACGTCGTTGTGTTTGTGTTGGCCGCCGATGCCGGCGTGACCAAGAGCGACCTCGAACTGTGGCGTTCGCACGTGGGTGGCGGCCAGCGCAAGGGTTGCATCGCCGTGCTCAACAAGGTCGACGGCTTGTGGGATCCGCTCAAGACCGAGCAGGAAATCGAGAACGAAGTCAGCCGCCAGATCATGACCACGGCGCAGGTGCTCGACATCGACGTCGAGCGCGTGTATCCGGTGTCGGCGCAGAAGGGTTTGCTGGCCAAGGTCAGTCATGATCACGAGCTGTTGGCCAAGAGCCGCCTGCTGGAGCTGGAGTCGGTGCTGTCGGATCAACTGATCCCACAGCGTCGCGAGATCGTCACCGAGCAGGTGCAACTGGCGGTGAAGGATATGGCCGCCGGTGCGCAGCAACTGCTGCAGATGCGCCGCCGCGACATCGTCGAGCAGTTGTTCGAGTTACGCGGTCTGCGCGGCAAGAACCACACGATGGTCAAGCACATGCTGATGCGTGTGCAGGGCGAAAAGGAAGAGTTTGAGCAGAGCATCGCCAAGTTCCAGGCGCTGCGTACGGTATTCGGCCGCCATAGCGCGGAAATCATCAAGAGCGTGCAACTCAAGCAAATCCGCTCGACGATGCGCGAGGCGCGCGAGAAGATGAAGGAGCGCGTGTTCTCGCGCGGCCTGCGCGACGACATGGACAAGCTGTTCGGCCACCTGACCGGCTTGGTGCGCGACGCGGCCAACCGCATCGACCAACTGCACCAGATGGTTGACGGCATGTACAAGAAGTTCAACGCCGAGCACGGCTTTACGCTGTCGCCGCCGCTGCGCTTCCTGGGCACGCGCTACGACGCCGATCTGAAAGAAACGCTGATGCTCGCGCACAACCACTTTGGCGCGTTCAGCTTCCTGACCCGTCCGAAGCCGCAACTCGTGCACGGTGCGTTCTCGACGGTGGCCAGCCGCGTGCTGGATACCTTCCAGGACATGAACCGCGACATCGAGATCTGGCTGAAGTCGGTCATGACGCCGCTCGAAGCGCAGGTGCGAGACCACCAGAAGCAGCTGCGCAAGCGTGTCGATTCGATCGAGCGCATTCACGAGGCCACCGACACGCTGGAAGCGCGTATCGCCGAGCTCGAAGCGCTGCTCAACACGCTGGACGAGCGCAGCGGCACGATTGCCCAGTACACCGACCGCATCCTGGCGGCCGGGACGATTCTGGAGCGGCAGTCGGTTGCGGCCTGACGCGAGCGTTGCTCATGAGAAAGGCGCCTGCGGGCGCCTTTTTCGTTCTGGTAGGATCGCCGCCAGCGCGTTCGTCTTCTGCGCCGCCTCTTCTCCACACGCATGACTGTCACCCAACGCCGCACGCGCCGCACCGCGCTTCCCGCTCCCGCCTTGCCGATGCTCCCCGACGATTTCGCTGTGCGCGTGATTGCTTGGCAGCAGCGTCATGGTCGCCACCATCTGCCATGGCAGAACACTGGCGACGCGTATCGCACGTGGCTCTCCGAGATCATGCTGCAGCAGACGCAGGTGAGCGCCGTGCTTGGTTACTACGCGCGCTTCATCGAACGGTTTCCGACCGTGCAGGCGCTGGCTGCCGCACCCGCTGACGACGTCATGGCCGCCTGGGCCGGTCTGGGTTACTACACGCGCGCGCGCAACCTGCATCGCTGTGCGCAGATTGTCGTGGCAGAGCATGGCGGCATCTTCCCGCGCGATCCGGAAGTGTTGGCGACGTTGCCGGGCATCGGGCGTTCAACGGCTGCCGCCATCGCAGCGTTCTCGTACGGAGTGCGCGCGGCCATTCTGGACGGCAATGTCAAGCGCGTCTTCGCACGCGTGTTTGGCATCGACGGCTTTCCCGGTGACAAGCGAGTCGAATACACCATGTGGCGTGTCGCCGAAGCCGTGCTGCCGCCGGCCGATGGTATCCAGCCGTACACGCAGGGTTTGATGGATCTGGGCGCCATCGTCTGCACGCGCGGCAAGCCCGCCTGCTTGACCGGCGAACGCGCTTGTCCGCTCGAATCGCTATGCGAAGCGCGCCGTACCGATCGCGTGATGGAGTTGCCTGTGCCGCGTCCACGCAAGGCGACGCCCGAACGCGCGGCCACACTGGTGATTGCGCTGCACGGCGACGCAGTGTTATTGCAGCGGCGTCCGCAACGCGGCATCTGGGGTGGGCTGTGGTCGCTGCCGCTGGTGGGGGACATGGGCGACGCGCTCGATGCGCATCCATTGGACGCAAGTGCCGTGCGCCAGGCCGCGCAGGCCTACGGCGTGGTCACGGCGGTGGTAACTGCCGGCGCGCTCACGCATACCTTCACGCATTTCCGTCTGCATATGCACTTGCTACGCGCGGAGATTGCCGCGCCCACCTCGCTCGACAGCGGCTGGCGCTGGGTGCCGCTCGCGCAGCTCAATTCGGTAGGATTGCCCGCGCCCGTCAAGCTGGCGCTGGAAACGTTGGTGCAGCCGAGCCTGATCTAGCGCGATCGCTCGGCTTGGGGCATCACAGGATGTGATGCTGCTTCATGTACCGATGGACGATCTCGATGCGCATGCCGGCATCCATCAATTCCATCAGCTTCTGCTTGGCCTTGAGCGGTACCGGTAGCAACTCGCACAGCCGGTTGGCGACCCAGCTCGGACTGCCCCATTCGTACGGCTCGGCCATCGGCACGTTGCCCTCTTCGCGCGCACCCAGCGTGGCAACGATGCGGCGCAAGGCGCCCACGCAATCGTCGAAGAGTTCGCCCTTGCAGTCTTCAACATCGGCGCCGATGGGTTCCACCGTGCCGCGCATCAGGCCGTTGGCATTGGTCTCGAACGACAGCACCTTGAAGCGCTGTGTGCCGCGCACCTTGATCATCAGCAGGCCGAGCTGCTCCATGTCGCACTCGACGATGTGGGCGATGCAACCGATGTCCACCGGCACGGTCGGCGCGTCCGTCGCGGCGATTTCATTTCCTCGTTCGATCATGCAGACGCCGAACGGGGTCTGGTCGCGCAGGCAGGTGCGCACCATGTCGATGTAGCGGGCTTCGAAAATCCGCAGCGGCAGAAGGCCGCCCGGGAACAGCACGGTGTGCAGTGGAAACAGCGGCAGTTCCGTAGGCAGCGGCGGCAGCGGTGAGAACGGCGAGAGAGCGATGTCTTCTTGCATGGGCGGGTGGAGCGAACGGCAAGTCCAACACGCGGCGCCGCGCAAGCCGATTCCTACGGGACTGGCCCGGCGCGCATGGCGCGCGGTTCAGCTCTCTATGGCCATTTCGCGGTGGCGGACCAACACATTACCATGCGCGCGGAAGTACGTGGCAAGCCGCTCGGCGATATACACCGAGCGATGCTGACCGCCCGTGCAGCCAATCGCGACGGTCAGATAGCTGCGGTTGTCGGCAATGAAACTCGGCAGCCACTTTTCGACGTAGGCGCGGATGTCCTCGGCCATCGCCAGCACCATCGGCTGGCTTTGCAGGAAGTCGATGACGGGCTGGTCGCGACCCGTGAGGGGGCGCAGTTGCGTGTCGTAGTACGGGTTGGGCAGCGAGCGCACGTCGAAGACGAGGTCGGCGTCGGTAGGCACGCCGTGCTTGAAGCCGAACGACTCGAACATCAGCGTGATGTCATGCGGCTCGTCGCTGATGAATTCCTTGATGTACGCGCGCAGGGCGTTGGTGCGCAGCGTGCTGGTGTCGATGCGGTGCGCCGGATCGGCCAGCGGGCTGAGGAGTTCGCGCTCCATCTCGATGGCTTCGATCAGCGATGTGTCGGCGCTCTTGGCGGCGGCGTGCGTATGGGCCTCGTCAGGACGGCCGTTGCGGATCGACAGCGGGTGGCGGCGGCGTGTTTCGGAGTAGCGCTGCACCAGCGCGTTCGAACTGGCCGTCAGGAACAGCATGCGCACGTCGTGTTCCTTGCGCAGCGCAGTGATGGTCTCTGGCACCTTGCGCAGCGATTCGCGGCTGCGGATATCAGTGGCCACGCCCAGGTGTGTGTAGCCCTGATCCGCCAGATAGCGCGCTAGTTCGGGAATAAACTGCGCTGGCAGGTTGTCGACGCAGTAGTAGCCTGCGTCTTCGAGCACGTTCAGGGCGACCGATTTCCCTGAACCCGACATACCGGTGATGAGAATGATCCGCATGGCGCGAGGATAGCATTCCTCTGTGGCAAACCCGAGACCAAACAAAAAGGCGGCCGAGCCGACCGCCTTTCCGGTACGACGTTAAGCGGTTGCTCAGCTCTTGTTCGAGAGGCAATCCTTCATGAATGCCTTGCGCGCGTCGCCCTTCTTGCCGCTGGCATCCTTGTTGCACATCTTCATGCGCTCTTTCGGATCAGCCGGCTTGGCGGCGGCTGCCATTGGCTTGTCCGACAGGCAGCCCTTCATGAATGCCTTGCGCGCGTCCCCTTTCTTGCCTGTGGCGTCCATGTTGCACTGCTTCATCTTGTCTTGCTGCGAGTTCTTGGCAGCCGGTGCGGCGGCGGGGGCGGCTGGAGCAGCGGCCGGTGCGCTGCCTTGGGCGAAAGCCTGGCCTGCCAGGAACGGGAGCGCCAGGGCGCAAGCGGCAATCAGTTGTTTCATCGTTTTATTCTCCTTGGGTGCAGTCAGAAGAGCGGGTGGAACTTGCCGCCGCGCTCGCGATGAACGCCGCCGCGTGCGTGCTCGGCGCATTCCCTCCCACAACGGGGCGAGCGCATGTCGGGTTGACGTTTCTCGACGAAAAGTAGGGTAAAACCCGTCCGATTGCGAAGCTTTGTGACGACTTTGTTAAAGCAGGCGGCCTTGTGGCGAATGCGACGCGGCTTCGGCCTGCATGGCGGCACGCTGGCGGTCCATGAAGTCTCGCAACGTATCGATGCCGCGCAGGCGCAGGATGGTGTTGCGTACGGCGGCTTCGACCAGCACGGCCAAGTTGCGGCCGGCTGCCACCTGGATCTTCACCATGTGGATCGGCAAACCGAGCACATCGAGGTATTGCGAATCGAGCGGCAGGCGTTCGAATTCGCCGTCGTTGCGGCGCACGAGTTGCACGATCAGCTTGATCTTCATCTTCCGGCGCACGGCCGTCTCACCGAAGATGGTCTTGATGTCGAGCAGGCCCAAGCCGCGCACTTCCAGCAGGTTTTGCAGCAGTGGCGGGCAGCGGCCTTCGATAAAGTCCGGCCCCAGGCGCACGAAGTCGACCGCGTCGTCGGCAACCAAGCCGTGGCCGCGGGAGATCAGTTCCAGGCCGAGCTCGCTCTTGCCCAGGCCAGAATCGCCCATGATCAGCACGCCCATGCCGAGGATGTCGAGGAACACCCCGTGCATTGTCACGCGCGGCGCCGAGATGCGCGAGAGGTACAGGCGCAGGTGGTCGATGACCGCCGCTGAGGAAATCGGCGAAGTGAACAGCGGCGTGGACGAGCGTGTGCAGCGCAGTTCCAGGTCGGGCGGTGGGTCGACGCCGTCGGCCACTACCAGGAACGGCGGCTCCAGCAGAATCAGCTCGCCCATCTGACGCTTGCGGTTTTCTTCCGACAGGCGCTGGTAGTAGGTGATCTCGGGCTTGCCGAGTACCTGGATGCGGTTCGGGTGAATAAGGTTCAAGTGCCCGACGAGATCGGCCGCCGAGGTAGCTTCCTTGGCGAAATCCACGTCGAACGCGCGGTCCGCACCTTCCAGGCCGGCGACCCACGACAGCTTCAGGTCGGCTGCGTTGTCGTCGAAGATCGATTGGGCAATGACGCCGGTCAGTTCCATAGCAGGGCAGTGGTGCCGATGGGGGCGGGGCGCATTCGCAATCGGTTGCGTTTCACACCGATTACGCTGCGTTCATGGCCGCCAGTCGGTCAATAGCTGGTGAATCGCCTCGGGCGAGGGCAGGGTGGCAAGGCCTTCGCGCATGTCGCGGTCGGACAGCAGTTGGGCGATTTCGGAAAGGATCTCCAGATGCTGCTGGGTCGCTTGCTCCGGCACCAGCAGGAAGATCAGCAGTGACACCGGCTTGCCGTCGGGCGACTCGAATGGCACCGGCTCGGATAGGCGCATGAACGCCGCCAGCGGCTGCTTGAGCCCCTTGATGCGGCCGTGCGGGATGGCCACGCCGGCGCCCAGGCCCGTGGAGCCAAGTGATTCGCGCGCGAACAGGTTGTCGGTGACGACCGCGCGTGCAACGCCGTGGTTGTTTTCGAACAGCAGGCCGGCCTGTTCAAATACCCGCTTCTTGCTGGTTACGCTGACGTCGAGGGCAATGTTCCCGGGCGGCAGCAGTTTGGCCAAGCGATTCATGTGCAATGCGTGAAATGAGCGGCGTCCTTCTGCACCAAAACGGCGCACGGACAATTGGGCCATTATAGACCACGCGCCGCGCGGCTTTGTGCGACGCACCAGCGGTGTGCCGCGCAGGGCAGAGAGGAGAATCCCCCAGGGCTGCAATCGGTCGTTGCCGGCAAATTGCGCCTAGGCATCGACCCTGTTGTTGCTGGCATCGCGGCAAGACCCGCGTCACGCCAAGCATTCATACTTTCGTCAGATTTTAGCCCGACTTAATTCGGATGCAATCGGATTCGTCGGGAATGCACCACGACATAAAAAAACCGCGCCATCCGAGGGCGCGGTTTTCTGCGGTGCGGTGTGCTATTGCTGCATCTGCACGGCCTGGAGGGCTTGGTGCTTCACGCTGTCACGATCATGGCCTTGCACGCGATCCTTGTATTTGATGACCTGCCGATCCAGCTTGTCGACCAAGAGGTCGATGGCCGCATAGAGATCTTCATGGTGTGATTCGACGAAGACGTCCTTACCCTTGAGGTGCAGGTTGATTTCCGCATACTGGCGACGGTTCTTCTCCTTGTGGTTATCGACCGATAGCAAGACGCTGACGCCAATCACCTGATCGAAGTGCCTGATCACACGCTCCAGTTTCGTTTCCACGTACTCACGCAACGGCGGCGTGATGTCCAGGTGGTGTCCACTGAGTTTGAAGTTCATAGCGGTTCTCCTTCTCACGGATGGGCCGCACCGGAACTGCCCGCGATGCGGCTATAAGGACTTACGCAGATTCACTGCAGGGATCTTGAGGGCTTCGCGGTATTTGGCCACCGTCCGACGGGCCACCACGAATCCTTGTTCGCCTAACAGCTCGGCAATTCTGCTATCGGACAGAGGATTCTTCGGGTCTTCGGCTCCTACAAGTTGCTTGATGAGCGCGCGTATCGCGGTGGATGACGCGGCCCCGCCGGTTTCCGTCGATACATGGCTGCCAAAGAAGTACTTCAGCTCAAACGTCCCCATCGGGGTCGCCATGTACTTGTTGGTTGTCACACGGGAGATCGTGGACTCATGTAGGCCCAGTGTATCGGCTATTTCCCGCAAAACCAAGGGGCGCATGGCGATTTCGCCGTGCGTGAAAAAGCTCTTTTGACGCTCGACAATAGCTTGCGAGACACGCAGGATCGTGTCGAAACGCTGCTGGATATTCTTGATCAGCCAGCGCGCTTCCTGCAGCTTCTGCTGCAGATTGGCGGCACCCGATTCGCCCCGGCTGCTGCGCAGGATCTGCGCGTACATGTCGTTGATGCGCAGGCGCGGCATGACGTCGGGGTTCAGTTGCGCCATCCAGCCAGCGCTGGTCTTGCGCACCACCACGTCGGGCACCACGAAATCGGCTTCCGCGCGCCCGAAGGCGTGACCCGGGAACGGCGCCAAGGAACGGATCAGCTCATGTGCCGCCTTCAGTGCGGGTTCGTCGACGGACAATGCCTTCTTTAGGCGCGTGTAGTCACGCGCGGCAAGCAGTTCGAGATGCTGATTGACGATGATGAGCGCCAGCGCTTTGGCAGGCGAATCGAGTCGTTGCAGTTGCAGCGTCAGGCACTCAGCCGCCGAGCGCGCGCCGATGCCGGGCGGGTCGAAGCTCTGCAGCATGCGCAGCGCGGCCTGCAGTTCATCAAGCTCGACTTCGAGTTCGGCGGGCAGATCCGTGAGGATCTCGTCGAGCGTGGCCGAGAGATAGCCCTCGTCGTCGAGCGATTCGATCAGGAAGATGACGAGGCCCTTGTCGCGCATCGACAGCTTGAGCGGCGCGAGCTGTTCCATGAGGAATTCGCGCAGCGTGGGCTCGGCCTCGCGCAACTGCATGGGGGCGCGGTCGTCCTCGTCCGATTGCGGTTTGCGGGCGAAATCGTCGAGGCTCCAGTCGGAGCGGTCGGAACCGTAGTCGCTGTCAAAATCGGCGCCGTTCTCGTAGCTGTTGTCGGGGGCGTCGCTACTCTCGGCGCCGTTGGGCGTGGGCGGCGGCGATTCGGTGGGCAGCGGCGTGGCGCTGTTGCTCTGCAGTGCGTTGACGGAGCCGTCCGCGCCGATGCGCGCGGAGGTGTCGAGCCACTCGTTTTCCCGCTCCAGCAGCGGGTTCTCGGTCAGGGCCTGCTCGACTTCCTGCTGCAGTTCGATGGTCGACAGTTGCAGCAGGCGGATGGACTGCTGCAACTGTGGCGTAAGCGCCAGATGTTGAGAGAGGCGGAGCTGGAGCGACTGTTTCATGCGGGCTATTCTATGCCCAACAGTCAACCGATGGAACGGATTTTGCTTTAAGGTGCGCCTTTGCCACGTCCATAAGACGTAGGTGCGGCGTGCGGCTTACATCCGGAAGTTATCGCCCAGATAGACCTTGCGCACATCCTCGTTTTCAACGATCTGCTCGGGCCGGCCTGCGGCAAGCACGGTGCCTTCGCTGATGATGTAGGCGTGATCGCAAATGCCCAGCGTTTCGCGTACGTTGTGATCGGTGATCAGCACACCGATGTTGCGATCCTTCAGGAAGCTGACGATGCGCTGGATTTCGCCCACGGCGATGGGGTCCACGCCCGCAAACGGTTCATCGAGCAGGATGAAGCGCGGCGACGAGGCCAGCGCCCGGGCAATTTCCACGCGGCGGCGCTCGCCGCCTGAGAGCGACAGCGCGGGGTTGTCGCGCAGATGCGCGATCTGCAGGTCATCGAGCAGCGCGTCGAGCCGGCGGTTGACTTCGGCTTGCGTGAGCTTCTTGCCGTCCTGCTCCTGCAATTCGAGCACCGCGCGGATGTTCTCCTGCACGTTGAGCTTGCGGAACACCGAGGCTTCCTGCGGCAGGTACGACAGCCCCATGCGTGCGCGCTGGTGGATCGGCAGGCGGCTGATGTGCTCGCCGTCGAGCACGATGTCGCCGGCGTCCAGCGCCACCAAGCCCACGATCATGTAAAAGGAGGTGGTCTTGCCCGCGCCGTTGGGGCCGAGCAGGCCGACCACCTCACCGCTCTTCACGTCAAGCGACACGTCCTTGACCACCGTGCGCGTGCCATAGCGCTTCTTCAGGTGCCGGACCACCAGCGTGCTGGAAGTCAGGGCCTGCGGCGCGACAGTCTTGGGATCAAGGGTGGTAGCGGACATAGACAAAACGGAAGGGCTGGCGGGACGGATCAGGGTTTGGCGGCAGGCGCGGCGGGCGTGCCCGGGGTGCTGCTGCGGGGGGCGAGAACTGCACGCACGCGGCCCGACGGGTTGGCGGCCGTGGTGTTCTCGGCGCCGCCCGTGGCCGTGTAGAACTCCTTCTGGCCGTCGTACGTGATGACTGCGCCGCGAATCTCATCGAGCTGCGTGGCGCCCTGCAGGCGTTCCATGCGCGCGCGGGTGATCAGCTTGGAGATCTCCTGCTTGCCGTCGTATTCGATGCGCTCGCCATAGCCCTGGATGTATTCGTCGACGTTGTCGCGCTTCTGGCGGATGAAGGCCAGGTTGCCGGGCTTGGAGGTGGCGATGGCGTAGTTATAGCCCTCGGGGTCGGTGCGCAGCTCGGCTTCGTCGGAGCGCAGCACCATGGTGCCCTTGGTCAGCACGACATTGCCGGTCAGGTGGTAGACCTGCTTCAGGTCATCGTAGCTGGCGTTGTCGGCTTCGAGCACCAGCGGCTTGTCGCGGTCAGCGCGCTCGGCGTATGCGGGCAGGGCCGGGAGCAGCAGCACGGCGGCGAGAGCAAGGCCGGCGGCACGGAGGGAGTCGGTCATGGAAGTCGAGTTGGAGAGAGGCGCGGTCGATCGTTGCGAGGGCTGGTTGGGGGCGGGCATGCAGTTTACTGCTTCGGCGCCCCCAGCCCTTCGATCCGGCCGCGCACATTGCCCAGCAATTGTACTTGTCGCGTCACGTTGTTGAAGACGAGGCCGTTGGCGTTCATGATCGACGGCCCGCGATGCAGCTCGACCGGCTTGTCGGTGCGCACGACGTCGTCATTGAGCAGCACCTGGAAGTAGGTCGAGTCGGCGGTCATCAGCGGGTCCTGGTGCGTGTCCGGGCCCTGTGCGCGGATGATCTTGGCGTTGTTGTACAGGTCGATGACGGTGCCCTCGCCATTCATCTTGCCGAGGTCGGCGCGGGCAGTCACCTGCGGGCGGTCGGGCGCATAGACGCGCAGCGCCGGGAAGGTGACGTCGTACGAGAGGTCGTCTTCGTAATGGTTCATGTGGACGCCGGTGAAGCGGTATTTGGTTGCGCCCTTTTCGTCCAGAGCGGTGGCCGAGACGCCGTCCATGGTGTAGTCGGCGACATGGCGCTTGGCCTGGTTGGCAGCGTTATCGGTCTGTGGCGTGTTGACCTGCACGAGCAGGAACGTGACACCGCAGACGATCGCCATCAGCAGGATCGGCAAGCCGCGCAGCATGATCTGCAGCACGGTGGAGACGAGGCGTTGGGAGCGTTCGCTGGCCATGAGGTCAGAAGGATTGCGGGGCCTGCAGCAGTTGCGCGAGCAGGGCATCGTAGGCGCCCTGGGCCTTGAGGATCAGGTCGGCCACTTCGCGCACCGCGCCGCGTCCGCCCGTCGCTTGCGCGACATAGTGGGCGCGGCTGCGCAGTTCGGCGTGGGCCTGGGCGGGGCAGGCGGCAAAGCCCACCAGTTGCATCACTGGCAGATCGGGCCAGTCGTCACCCATGTAGCCGGCGTCGGCGGCCTGCAGTTCGGTGGCCGCGAGCAGGTGGGCAAACGCCTCGCGCTTGTCGGGCACCCCTTGGTACAGATGTTCGATGCCGAGTTCCCCGGCGCGCCAGGCGACGATTTCGGACTGCCGCCCGGTGATGATGGCCGGCGTGATGCCCGCCTGGTCCAGCAGCTTGATGCCGTGGCCGTCGAGCGTGTCGAAGGCCTTGCTGATCTCGCCCTCGGGGCCGACCAGCAGGCGGCCGTCGGTGAGCACGCCGTCCACGTCGAACACCATCAGGCGCACGCGTGCGGCGCGTTCCATCGCCTGCGGAAAGCGTGCATCGATGTTGCTGTGGACGGGAGATTCGGCCGGAGCGCTCATCAGCGGAATGTCAGATGACCTTGGCGCGGGTCAGGTCGTGGATGTGCAGGGCGCCAACCAGCATGCCGTCAGCCTCGACCACGAGGAGCTGGTTGATGCGGTGCGTTTCCATCACTTCGACGGCCTCGACGGCGAGCTGGTCCGGGCCAACCGCACGCGGGTTGCGGTGCATGACTTCGTGTATCGGCACGGTGCGCCAGTCTCGCGGGGTTTCCAGCAGGCGGCGCAGGTCGCCGTCGGTGAAGACGCCCACGGCGCGGCCGTCGGTGTCGACCACGGCGGTCATCGCCATGCCCTTTCGGGTGATTTCCATCAAGGCTTGTGACAGCGGCGTGTCTTCCATCACGCGTGGTACGGCGTCGCCCGCGCGCATGACGTCGCGCACGTGCGTGAGCAGCTTGCGCCCGAGCGAGCCGCCCGGGTGCGAACGGGCGAAGTCTTCGGCGCCGAAGCCGCGTGCGTCGAGCACGGCCACGGCCAGCGCGTCGCCCAACGCGATCTGCGCGGTGGTGCTCGCGGTGGGCGCCAGGTTCAGCGGGCAGGCTTCGACGTCGACGTGCGAGTTGAGCACCACGTCGGCATGTTTGCCGAGCGAGGATTGCGGGTTGCCCGTCACGGCGATCAGCTTGGCGCCCAGCCGCTTGATGAGCGGCAGGATGGCGTTCAGCTCCGAGACCTCGCCGGAGTTGGAAAAGCCGATGAAGACGTCGTCGCGGGTAACCATGCCAAGGTCGCCATGGCTGGCTTCGGCCGGGTGCACGAAGAAAGCCGGCGTGCCGGTGGAGGCCAGCGTGGCCGCGATCTTGCGTGCAATGTGACCGGATTTGCCCATGCCCGAGACGACCACGCGCCCGGTGCAGCCGAGCACCATTTCGACCGCACGCGCAAAGTCGGCGGACACCTGGGATTTGAGGCCAAGCACGGCTTGCGCTTCGATGTCGAAGGTTTGCTGCGCCAGCGCCAGCGCTCGATCCGGATTGAAATTCGTTATCATGGCGGCGAAGTATAACAACGATTGACACCGTCCCTGGCCACTTGCGGCGTGTTGGGGCGTGGCCTGCGGGGGAGCAGCGGGGCGTGCGGGCGCTCTGTTTTGCTGCATCGCGGCAATCTGATTTCGAACCCCTTTCCTTCCCGCCGCCACGCCGCCATTTTCTGCACTGCGGCGTCCCGCGTTTCGCGTTCTTCGTTGATACCCTGGCATCGGTCTTGCAACGCGCTGCGTGCTGTCCTCGGCATGTTTGTCGTATGCACCGTCACGATGCCCGGGTGCTGTCCGTCCTGTCCAACCCCTTTTTGCTTGGCTTTTCGCGTCGCATGCATTCGCCGCTGGAACTCACCCTCGTGTTGTTGATTGCCGCCGTGATCGGCGTGGTGCTGTTCCGCATGCTGCAATTGCCGCCCATGTTGGCCTATCTGGTGGTGGGAGTCCTGATCGGGCCGAAGGCGACGGGCCTGGAGCCGGATTCCGCCCAGACACGCTACCTCGCCGAGTTCGGCGTGGTGTTCCTGATGTTCTCGATCGGGCTGGAGTTCAACCTTTCGAAGCTGCGCTCGATGCGGCGGCTGGTGCTGGGACTGGGTGCGTCGCAGGTGCTGTTGACCATACTGCTGACGATTCCGGTGTCGCTGCTGCTCTCGCACTGGTATCCGCTGTCGTGGCAGTCAGGGCTGGCACTGGGCGGGGCGCTTGCCATGTCGTCCACGGCCATCGTCTCGAAGATGCTGGCCGAGCGGCTGCAGCTCGAAACCGAGCACGGCCGCAACATTATCAGCGTGCTGCTGTTCCAGGATCTGGCGGTGGTACTGCTGCTGATCGTTGTTCCGTCGCTGGGCAAGAACCCGACCGATCTGGTGCTGGCATTGTCGATTGCGGCGGTGAAGATCACCATCGCGCTGGTGCTGATCCTGTTCATGGGGCAGAAGCTGTTCTCGCGCTGGTTCCACCTGGTGGCGGCGCGCCGCTCGCAGGAGCTGTTCATGCTGAACCTGCTGCTGGTGACGCTGGGCATGGCGGCGCTGACCGAGCGGCTAGGCCTGTCGATGGCGCTGGGCGCCTTCCTGGCTGGCATGCTGGTGTCGGAAACGCCCTACAAGCTGCAGGTGGAGGAGGACATCAAGCCGTTCCGCGACGTGCTGCTGGGGCTCTTCTTCGTGACGGTGGGCATGTTGCTGGACCCGCGCGTAGTGGTTCAGCACTGGACGCTGGTGCTGGCACTGGTGACCGGGCCGGTGCTGTTCAAGTTCGTGCTGATCGCGTTGCTGGCGCGTGCCTTCGGCTCGGGCGGCGGCGTGGCGATCCGTACGGCGCTGGGCCTGGCCCAGGCGGGGGAATTCGGCTTCGTGCTACTCAACCAGATCGACGGCATGAAGCTGATCGATCCGGTGCTGGGTCAGGCGATTCTGGCGGCGATGCTGCTGTCGATGCTGCTTGCCCCGTTCCTGATCGAGTACAGCGACGCGATCGCCATGCGGCTGTCGCGCACGGACTGGCTGATGCAGTCGCTGGCGATGACCAAGATCGCTGCACAGAGCATCGCCACCGAGCGCCACGTCATCATTTGTGGCTACGGGCGCAGCGGCCAGAATCTGGCGCACATGGTGGAGCAGGAAGGCATCGGCTACATGGCGCTGGACCTCGACCCCGACCGCGTGCGCGATGCCGCCGCCGCTGGCGAGCACGTGGTGTACGGCGACGCGGCGCGGCGCGAATCGCTGGTGGCGGCCGGTATCCATCGTGCGTCGGCGGTCGCCATTACCTATGCCGACACGGCCTCGGCGCTGAAGGTGCTGCACCACGTGCAGGCGCTGGAGCCGACGCTGCCCGTCATCGTGCGCACCATTGATGACACCGATCTGGACCGCCTGCAGCAGGCCGGCGCCACCGAAGTCGTGCCAGAAATCATCGAAGGCAGCCTGATGCTGGCCTCGCACGCGCTGGTGCTGCTGGGCGTGCCGCTGCGCCGTGTGGTGCGCCGTGCGCAGGAGATGCGCGATGCACGCTACAGCCTGCTGCGCGGCTACTTCCACGGCCAGGACGACGAAGATGACATGCTCGAGCGCGACGCCGTGCGCCTGCACTCCGTGCCGCTGGCCGCGGGCTCGCCCGCCATCGGCCGCAAGCTCGGCACGATGGGGCTGGAAACCTTCAAGACTTCGGTGACGGCGATCCGCCGCCAAGGCATCCGCGCGATCGATCCGGAGCCGGATACGGTGCTGGAGCTGGGCGATATCGTCGTGCTGCGCGGCACGCCCGAGGGGCTGCAGATGGCGGAGGAGCGGCTCTCCGCACGCTGATGCCGCGCTGCATCGGCCTACTTGGCCAGCGCTTCGAGGAGCGGGCCGCGCGAGCGGCGCGGCGGCGGGACATCCGCCATGCTCGGCGGCAGGCCGGCCAGCACGGCAGCGGCATCGAGCGACCGGATCGACACGCGCGTATCGGCCGGAATGCGTCCGTCCTGCTGCAACATCAGGTAGCGCAGGCAGCAGACCCGCAGGAACGAGGCGAAGTTGGCAACCTCACCGCGATGCTCAAGCAACTCGTCATACAGCTTGCCGATCAGTTGGCTGACCGTCAGGCCGTCGCGCTGGCCGATTTCTTCCAGCACCTCCCAGAACAGGCATTCCAGGCGCACGCTGGTCGCCACGCCATGCAGGCGTAGCGAGCGGGCCAGGGTGTCGTACGAATGGGGATTGGCGCGGATGAAGATTTCGCACATGGCCGGGCTCCTCGTCAGGTGCCCGGCTGGCGGGCAACCGGATCAGTGTAGAACCCGCGTGCCCAGGACTTCAAGAAATTGCGCGAGCCACGCGGGATGCGCCGGCCAGGCGGGTGCCGTCACCAATTTGCCATCGGTATGGGCCTGGTCGACGGGGATGTCCTGGTACTTGCCGCCGGCTGCTGTGACTTCCGGACCACACGCGGGGTAGGCCGAGCACGCCTTGCCTTCCAGCACGCCGGCCGCCGACAGCAACTGCGCGCCGTGGCAGATGGCCGCGATGGGTTTGTCGGCGCTGGCGAAGTGGCGCACGATGTCGAGCACGCGGGCATTCAGCCGCAGGTATTCAGGCGCACGGCCGCCGGGCACGACGAGTGCGTCGTAGGCGGCGGGGTCGATGTCGGCAAACGCGGCGTTGACGGTAAAGCGGTGCCCGGGCTTTTCGGAGTAGGTTTGCGCGCCCTCGAAGTCGTGCACGGCGGTGGCCACCGTTTCACCGGTGCGTTTGTCCGGGCAGACGGCGTGGACGGTGTGGCCGACCATCTGCAGAGCCTGGAAGGGAACCATGACTTCATAGTCTTCAACGTAGTCACCCACCAGCATCAGAATCTTCTTTGCCATCGCCGTGTCTCCTGTATGGTTGCGGTCTGCCCATTGTGGTGACGCGTTGCCTGCCGTGGGTGGTAGCCGGTTACCGCGGGCCATCTTCTCCTCCTTTCCACCATGACCAACGTTCCCCACCATCAGGCCGCCTTGCTGACGCCGTCGTCGTTGCCCGCCTCCACAGAGCTGGGCGACGTGACCCGCTACCTGTGCGACCGCATCCGCACCGTGCCCAATTGGCCGCAGCCGGGGGTGATGTTCCGGGACATCACGCCGCTGCTGCAGGACCCGAAGAGCCTGCGCGTGCTGGTGGACGTGTTCGTCCACCGCTACATGGGGCAGGGGCTGAATCTGGTGGCGGGCATCGACGCGCGCGGGTTCATCCTGGGCTCGATCGTCGCGTATGAGCTGAACCTGGGCTTTGTGCCGATTCGCAAGAAGGGCAAGCTGCCGTTCACGACGGTGGCGGAGGAATACATGCTCGAATATGGCAGCGCCACGGTGGAGATCCACGCCGATGCCTGCAAGCCCGGCGACCGCGTGCTGCTGATCGACGACCTGATCGCCACCGGTGGCACCATGATGGCCGGCAAGCGCCTGCTGGAACGCCTGGGCGCCACGGTGGTGGAAGGCGCCGCGATCGTCGACCTGCCGGAGTTGGGCGGCTCGCGCCTGCTGATCGAGGGTGGCCTGCCGCTCTTTACCGTCTGCCGCTTCGACGGGCATTGACGACTTCAGGGCGACATATCCGCCGCAGCCGCTCATGTGACAAAAATATGACACTGCGTGGCCGTGCGCGGTAGCATGGCCCTTTCCTCTTTTTCTGCTGCTGCCAGGAGGCGCCGATGCCGCATGTGCTGCTGTTTCTGCTGACTTCCGTCGCCATTACGGTGATGCCGGGGCCGGACAACCTGCAGGTGATCGCACGTGGCGCGAGCCAGGGCCGCAAAGCCGGGCTGTCAGCGGCGGCCGGGTTTGCCTCGGGCTGCCTGCTCCACACCACGTTGGCAGCGCTGGGGCTGGCGGCGGTGCTGCAATCTTCGCCCCTGGCGTTTCAGGCGATTCGCTGGCTGGGCGCAGCCTACCTGATCTGGCTGGGCGTGCAGGCGCTGCGCAGCAAGGGCGGCTTCGGCCTGAACAATGGTGGACCACAGGCGGCGCCGAACCTGCGGCAGGTGTTCCGGCAGAGCGTGTTCGCCAACCTGCTCAACCCAAAGGTCACGCTGTTCTTCGTGGTGTTCCTGCCGCAATTCGTCGACGCGCAGGCGGGCCATGCGGCGCTGCAGATGCTGTTGCTGGGCGGCGTGTTCATGGCACAGACCATCGTCGTGTTCAGCCTGTACGGCTGGTGCGCGGCAGCGCTGGGCGGCTGGATGCGCCGTACGCCGCGCGCATCGCTGTGGCTCGATCGGGTGAGCGGCTGCATCTTCATTGGGTTGGGCCTGCGCGTGGCGCTGACCAAGTAAGGCTTCGGGATCGATGGTCACGCTGCTCAAGCTGCTCTCGGGGGTGGCCCTGCTGGTGTGGGGCACGCAGACCGTCAAGGTCGGCATGCTGCGCCTGTATGGCGCGGACTTGCGCCGCCTGCTCTCGCGCAGCGTATCGAACCGGTTCTCCGCGCTGCTGGCCGGCATTGGCGTGACGTGCCTCGTGCAAAGCAGCAATGCCACCGCCACCATCGTCGGGGCGTTCGTGGCGCAGGGGCTGATGAGTGTGTCTTCGGCGCTGGCGATCCTGCTGGGCGCCAACGTGGGCACGGCGCTGATGGCGCAGGTGTTTGCGCTGAACCTGTCATGGCTGTCGCCGCTGCTGATCTTCTTCGGTGTGATCCTGCACCTGTCGCGCAAGGGCAGCCCGGTCGGGCACTTCGGGCGTGTGCTGATCGGGCTGGGGCTGATCCTGCTGGCGCTGGAGCTGATTGCAGTGGCGACCAGCCCGATGGTCGAGGCCAACGCGCTGCGGGTGCTGCTCGGTTCGATTTCGGCCGACACCGGCCTGAACATGCTGATCGGCGCGCTGCTCACGCTGCTGTGCTATTCGAGCTTGGCGGTGGTGCTCTTTTGCGCCACGTTGGCGACTTCGGCGGCGGTGTCGGTCAAGGCGGCGTTTGCGATCGTGCTGGGCGCCAACATCGGCAGCGCGATTGCCGCGCTGGCCACCACGCCGGCTTCCAGCCAGGCTGCGCGCCGGGCGACGCTGGGCAACCTGCTCTCGCGCGTGCTGGGTGCGGTACTGGTGGTGCCGTTTCTGGGCAAGCTGGCTGTGCTGGCACCGCACGCAGGGGTGGCGTTGCAGCATGTGGTGGTGGCCTTCCACGTGGTCTTCAACGTGGCGCTGGCGGCGCTGCTGATCGGCTTCACCGACCAGATGGCCAAGCTGTGTGCGCGCATCTTGCCGGGCGGGCGGCATATCGACGAGCTGGTCGCGCCGCGCTACCTCGATCCGTCGGCGCTGGCTACGCCCACGTTGGCGTTGGGGAATGCCTCGCGCGAGGTGCTTCGCATCGGCGACCGCGTCGAGCAGATGTTGGAGAACACACTGCGCGTGCTCAAGACCGACGACGTGCGCCTGCTGCAGACCACGCGCGCCGTCGACGACGAGGTCGATGCGCTCTACACGGCCGTCAAGTTCTACCTCACGCAACTCAGCCACGAGGCGCTGGACGAGCGCGAGGGCAAGCGCTGGGCAGACATCATCTCGCTCACCATCAACCTCGAGCACGCCGGCGACATCATCGACCGTCTGCTGCAGGACGTGCGCGAGAAGAAGATCGCGCACAAGCTGGCGTTTTCCGAGGCCGGCATGCAGGAACTGGAAGACATGCACACGCGGCTGGTCGCCAACCTGAAGCTGTCGATGTCGGTGTTCCTGACCGGCGACCTGCCCAGCGCCCAACGCCTGATGCTGGAGAAGGCGCACTTTCGCGATCTGGAGACGCGCTACGCGCGCAGCCACCTCACCCGTATCTCGGCGCAGACCTCCGAGAGCATCGAAACCAGCTCGCTGCACCTCGACATCATCAGCGACTTCAAGCGGCTGAACTCGCTGTTCTGTGCGGCGGCATATCCGGTGCTGGACGAGGCCGGGCTGCTCAACCGCAGCCGGATGCAAGAGCGGGAAGAGGTCTTATAGCTTGTAGCCGATCTGCCGCAGCAGGTCCTTGCGCCAAGCGATGTCGGCGTCGGTCTCGATGCCCAGCGGCGAGGCGCCGTCCACCACGCCCAGCACGCCGCGCCCCAGCTCTGTTTGCGCAACGATCACCTGCGTCGGGTTGGCTGTGGCGCAATAGACGCGGCACACCTCGGGCACCGCGCGCACGGCAGCCAGCACGTTGACGGGAAAGAACCCGTCGCCCAGGAAGATCAGGAAGGTATGGCCCGCGCCGATGGACAGTGCGTTGTCGCGCGCGAGTTGGAGTGCCGCCTCGTCATTGCCTGACCAGCGTACGAGCCGCTTGCCGGAGGCCTCGCAGAACGCAATGCCGAAGCGGATGCCCGGCACCGCACCGACGAGTGCCTCGTGGAGGTCTTCCACGGTTTTGATGAAATGCGATTGGCCAAAGATGAAGTTGGACGCTTCCGGCTTGACGATGGGCACCACGGTGAGGTCCATGGCGACGCTCCTGTGCGGTGGAAACGCTCTTCATCGTAGGGCGCGGCGGCTTGATTGCAAGCTGCCGCGCCCGTGCTGCCTTACTTCTACTTGCGCTTGAGCAGCGGCGCCAGATACTTGCCTGTGAAGCTCGCCTTGCTCTTCGCCACATCCTCGGGCGTGCCCTTGGCGATGATCTGCCCGCCGCCTGCGCCGCCTTCTGGCCCCAGGTCGAGCAGCCAGTCCGCCGTTTTGATCACGTCGAGGTTGTGCTCGATGATCACGACCGTGTTGCCCTGGTCGCGCAGCTTGTGGATGACCTTGAGCAGCAGTTCGATATCGTGGAAGTGCAGGCCGGTAGTCGGCTCGTCCAGGATGTACAGCGTGCGGCCGGTATCGCGCTTGGACAGCTCCAGCGACAGCTTCACGCGCTGCGCCTCGCCGCCCGAGAGCGTGGTCGCCGATTGCCCCAGGCGGATGTAGCCGAGGCCCACGTCGAGCAGCGTCTGCAGCTTGCGGCGCACCACCGGCACCGGCGCGAAGAACTCGTGCGCCTGCTCGACCGTCATCTCCAGCACTTCGGTGATGTTCTTGCCCTTGTAGAGCACCTCGAGCGTCTCGCGGTTGTAGCGCTTGCCGTGGCACA
Source organism: Ralstonia sp. UBA689 (assembly GCF_002298975.1). Classification (GTDB taxonomy): domain Bacteria; phylum Pseudomonadota; class Gammaproteobacteria; order Burkholderiales; family Burkholderiaceae; genus Ralstonia. The sequence continues at coordinate 91,474 of NZ_DBMV01000041.1, read as the reverse complement.
CGTCGCAGGGCACGTACACGTCGGGCAGGAAGTGCATTTCGACCTTGAGCACGCCGTCGCCCTGGCAGGCTTCACAGCGGCCGCCCTTGACGTTGAACGAGAAGCGGCCCGGGTCGTAGCCGCGCTCCTTGGCCGAGGGCACGCCCGCAAACAGCTCGCGGATTGGCGTGAACAGGCCCGTGTACGTGGCCGGGTTGGAGCGCGGCGTGCGGCCGATGGGCGACTGGTCGACGTTGATGACCTTGTCGAAATGCTCCAGCCCGTCGATGCGGTCGTGCGCGGCCGGCTCCGGTGTGGAGCCGTACAGATGGCGCGCCACTGCGTGGTACAGCGTGTCGTTGATCAGCGTCGATTTGCCCGAGCCCGACACGCCCGTGATGCACGTCAGCAGCCCGACGGGGATGTCCGCCGACACGTTCTTCAGGTTGTTGCCCGTGGCATTGATGATGCGCAGCCAGCGCCCTTCATCGGGCGCGGTGCGCTGCTTGGGCACCTCGATGCGGCGCTTGCCCGAGAGGTATTCGCCCGTGAGCGACGTGGGCGATTGCTCGATCTGCATGGGCGTGCCCTCGGCAATGACTTGGCCGCCATGCACGCCGGCGCCCGGGCCGATATCGACCACATGATCGGACGCGCGGATCATGTCTTCATCGTGCTCGACCACCAGCACCGAGTTGCCGAGGTCGCGCAGGTGCTTGAGCGTGCCGATCAGCCGATCGTTGTCGCGCTGGTGCAGGCCGATGGAGGGCTCGTCCAGCACGTACATCACGCCGGTCAGCCCCGAGCCGATCTGCGACGCGAGCCGGATGCGCTGCGCCTCGCCGCCCGAGAGCGTATCGGCGCTGCGCTCCAGCGACAGGTAATCGAGCCCGACGTTGTTCAGGAAGTTCAGCCGCGCGGTGATCTCCTTGACGATCTTGTCGGCGATCTCGCGCTTGGCGCCGTGCATGTTCAACGTCAGGAAATACGTGAGCGCATCGCGCAGCGGCCAGCCGTTGATCTCGTAGATGGCGCGGGCCTGGTCGGCATCGCCCACCTTGACGTTGCGGGCCTCGCGGCGCAGGCGCGTGCCCTCGCATTCGGGGCAGGCCTGATTGTTCTGGTACTTGGCCAACTCCTCGCGCACGGCGATGGAGTCGGTCTCCTTGTAGCGGCGTTCCAGGTTGGGGATGATCCCCTCGAACGCGTGCTCGCGCACCGTGGTGCGGCCGCGCTCGTTGATGTACGTGAACGGAATCTGCTGCTTGCCCGAGCCGTGCAGCACGATCTGCTGGATTTCCTGCGGCAGCTCTTCAAAGGCGACGTCGATGTCGACGTCATAGAACGCCGCCAGGCTTTGCAGCATCTGGAAGTAGAACTGGTTGCGGCGGTCCCAGCCCTTGATCGCGCCCGAAGCCAGCGATAGGTTCGGGAAGGCCACCACGCGTTTCGGATCGAAGAAGGTGATCTGGCCCAGGCCGTCGCAGTGCGGGCAGGCGCCCATCGGATTGTTGAACGAGAACAGACGCGGCTCCAGCTCCTGCAGCGAATACGAGCAGATCGGGCAGGCGAACTTGGAGCTGAAGACGTGCTCCTTGCCTGTATCCATTTCCAGTGCCACCGCGCGGCCGTCGGCCAGGCGCAGCGCGGTCTCGAACGATTCGGCCAGGCGCTGCTTGAGCTCCGGGTTCACCTTCACGCGGTCGACCACGACTTCGATGGTGTGCTTGTCGTTCTTCTTGAGCTTGGGCAGGTCATCGACCTCGTAGATCTTGGCTTCGGCCTCGTGTGCCGTGCCGCCGCCGGAGCGCACGCGAAAGCGCACGAAGCCCTGCGCCTGCATCGCCTCAAACAGGTCGACGTGCTCGCCCTTGCGGTTGGCGACCACGGGCGCCAGGATCATCAGCTTGGTGTCGGCCGGCAGCGCCAGCACGGCATCGACCATCTGTGACACGTTTTGCGCCTCCAGCGGCTGACCGTGGTCTGGGCAGTAGGGCGTACCGGCGCGGGCATACAGCAGGCGCAGGTAGTCGTGGATCTCGGTGACGGTGCCGACGGTCGAGCGCGGGTTGTGGCTCGTTGCCTTCTGTTCGATGGAGATGGCCGGCGATAGACCTTCAATCAGGTCAACGTCGGGTTTCTCCATGAGCTGCAGAAACTGCCGGGCATAGGCCGACAGCGATTCCACATAGCGCCGCTGCCCCTCCGCATACAGCGTGTCGAACGCGAGCGACGACTTTCCGGACCCCGAGAGCCCGGTGATCACGATCAGCTGGTTGCGCGGCAGATCGAGGTTGATGTTCTTCAGGTTGTGGGTACGGGCCCCACGAATCTTGATTTCTTCCATGTGCGGCTTGCGCCTCGCGGGCCGCCTGCGGCAATCGGCGGGAGGGGGGGGGGAAAGGGTAAGCCTGCTAATATACCGAACTTCGGTTTTACGAGCGCTGGCCCCCACGTGAGGCAACTCGGAAGACCGTTCAAGTGTCCTTGCCGTCGCATTTTTGCGGCGGTTTTCGCGCCATGTCCTCCGCCTCCCCATCCATGACTTCCGCTTCCGGCCGCATGACCAGCCTAGAGCTGCGCGCTGCCGCCTCGCTGGCCGGCATCTTCGCGCTGCGCATGCTGGGTTTGTTCATGATCATGCCGGTCTTCGCGGTGTTCGCGAAAACGCTGCCGGATGGCAACAACACCCAACTCGTCGCCTTCGCTATCGGCGTGTATGGCCTTACGCAGGCGGTGCTCTACATCCCCTACGGATGGCTATCGGACCGCTTCGGGCGCAAGCCGGTCATCGTGACGGGGCTGGTGATCTTTGCGGTGGGCAGCCTGGTGGCGGCGTTCTCGCACAGCGTCGCGGGCATCGCTGTCGGGCGGGCCATTCAGGGCGCGGGGGCGATTTCCTCGGCGGTGATCGCCTTCGTGGCTGATCTCACGCGCGAGGAGCACCGCACCAAGGCCATGGCCATGATCGGCGGCAGCATTGGCGTGTCGTTTGCCGTGGCCATCGTGAGCGCGCCGATCATCTTCCGCTGGGTCGGCATGCCGGGGATGTTCCTCGCGATCGGCGTGTTGGCCGTCATCGCCATCGGCGTGGTGCTGTGGGTGGTGCCGAACCCGCCGCGCCCGCCCGAACACGTGAAAGCCCCCTTCCGCGAGGTGCTGCACAACCGCGAACTGCTGCGCCTGAACTTTGGCGTGTTTGCCCTGCATGCCACGCAGACGGCGTTGTTCGTCGTGCTGCCGCACATGCTCGAAGCCGCCGGCCTGCCAGTCGACTCGCACTGGAAGATCTACCTGCCGGTGATGGGCGTGTCGTTCGTGCTGATGGTGCCGGCCATCATCGCTGCCGAGAAGCGCGGCAAGATGAAGATTGTGCTGCTGTCCGCCGTGGCATTGGTGATGGCGGCGCAACTGGCGCTGGGTGAAGTGCAGCCGACGCTCACGGCTTTGTCGATTGCGCTGCTGGTGTATTTCCTTGGCTTCAACGTGCTGGAGGCGTCGCAGCCGTCGCTGGTGTCGAAGTATGCGCCGGGCGTGCGCAAGGGCGCGGCCATGGGCGTGTACAACACCACGCAGGCGCTGGGCCTGTTTGCGGGCGGTGCCGGAGGCGGCTGGATTTTGCTGCACGCGGGGCAGCATGCAGTGTTTTTTGCCTGTGCGGGACTCGCGCTTGCGTGGCTTATAATCGCCAGTCCAATGCAGATGCCGGCGCTGCGTCGTCACTAGACTTCTAGCCGGCCCCCCAACGGCGGCATCACTTCATTTACCTTCGGAAACTCATCATGGCGTCCGTCAACAAAGTCATCATCGTCGGCAATCTCGGCGCCGATCCCGAAACGCGTTACATGCCCAGCGGCGACGCCGTCACCAACATTCGCGTGGCGACCACCGACCGCTATAAAGACAAAGCCAGCGGCGAAATGCGCGAAGCCACCGAATGGCACCGCATCGCCTTCTTCGGCCGCCTGGCCGAAATCGCCGGCGAATACCTGAAGAAGGGTTCGCAGGTCTACGTTGAGGGCCGCCTCAAGACCCGTCAGTGGGAGAAGGACGGCCAGAAGCAATACAGTACCGAAATCGTCGCGGAACAGATGCAGATGCTCGGCGGCCGCCAAGGTATGGGCGGCGAGGGCGGTGGTGGAGGCGGCGGTGGCTACTCGCGCGGCGGTGAAGGCGGCGGCGGTGGTTATGGCGGTGGCCGTGGTCAAGGCGGCGGTGGCGGTTACGCGCGCGGTGGCGAAGGCAGTGGCAGCCAGGGCGGCAATCAAGGTGGTGGTGCACGCCGTCAGCAGGCACCGTCGAATGGTTTTGAGGATATGGACGACGATATTCCGTTCTAAGAGAAACGTAGTCCAGATCTGTAAAGAAGGGCCCCGAAAGTTTTGTCTAATGAATGGGTTAGACAAAAATTTGCGGAGCCCTCTTTTTTGGCTTGCTCCAGGCGCCAGTCGGAACAGGCTTGAGCAGCAAGCAGTGCGCTTCCATCACACGATGGAGCACGTAGTGGATTCATTCCCCGTCTGCGAAGTTCGCCTTGAGACCGGCGGGCTTACCTTACCTCTACTGTGCGGCTTGAGGAGGAAGGCGTTCGGCAACGGTCAGACACCCTTGCACTCGCTTCGCGGTATCACACTTGTTGCTCAAGGACTGCCGAACCTCTCTTCGGCCAAATAGCGATTCCGCAATCGCGTAAGTCTGCAAAAAGGGGCCGCAGCGCTTCCTTCATTCTGGGACGAGCGCTTCCTCAACCGCCGGTCGAAACAGCGCCTGCGGGCGCTGCCTTTCTGGTTTTTGTCGAGCGGCCGGAATAAACCGCTGCTCGCACGTGTTTACTGCGGCAACGTACCACCCACTTCAAGTGAGAGGAACTTGCCATGTCGCAGCTTCTGAAGACTCTTCTACGCAAATCCCTGTTGGCGGCGCTCATCGCCACTCTTGGTGGGCAAGCCAGTGCGGTGCTTGCCCAGAACACCCAGACTTCGGGCGATCGCGAGCGGGCTTTCCTTGCGGCGAACGATCTCGCCATGACGAAGATGATGGACGACATGACCATCAAGCCGACTGGCGACATCAGCCAGGATTTTGTCGCCATGATGATGCCGCACCATCAAGGCGCCATCGATATGGCCCAGGCGTATTTGCGCTACGGCCAAAACGAACAGCTGCGCCGTATCGCTCAAGAAATCATCGTGGATCAACAGCAGGAGATTCTGGCGATGCGGCTGGCCGTGGGTCTGCCGCTGCCCGCGCCCGCGCCCGCGCCCGCGCCCGCGCCCGCGCCGGTGCCAACCCAGCCGGCCGCCGCTTCAACATCAACCCAGTCGCAATCGCATTCGGCTGAGCTCACCGGGCATGCACACGCCCACACGATCAAGTAGAGGGGGTATCGATGAAAGCCAGATTGTTTGTCGCTGCTGCGCTGGCCGTAGCGGCGCTTGGATGTGTCGGAGGCGCCAATGCAGGTCAAGCACCGGCGCCGCTCTCGTCTCCGGACATTCCCATCAGCCATCGGGATCGGGTCTACGCTGCAGAACAATTTTCGAACACCGTTTCGGTCACGGACCCGGCTGACAACAAGCTCCTGGGGGTGATCAAGCTGGGCGATCCTGCGCCCGGCAACTTCAGCCCGCTCTACCGCGGGCAGGTGCTGGTTCACGGGATGGGGTTCTCGCCGGATCACCACACCCTGGCGGTTGTCTCCATCGGCTCCAATTCGGTGACGTTCATTAACACGCAGACCAATGCCGTCGAGCACACCACGTATGTTGGCCGTTCTCCGCACGAGGCGCTCTACACGCCCGATGGCAGCGAGGTCTGGGTGACCGTGCGCGGCGAGAACTACATCTCCGTGCTCGATGCAAAGACGTATGAAGAGAAGACGCGTATCACGGTGCCGGCTGGCCCGGGCATGCAAATCTTCTCGCCCGACGGCAAGTACGGTTACGTCTGCTCTTCGTTCAACCCGGAAACCGTGGTGATCTCTACCGTAGACCACAAGATCGTTGGGCGCATCAAGCAGGCATCGCCGTTCTGCCCGAATGTCGCTGCCACGCCCGATGGCAGACAGGTGTGGCTCACGCTCAAGGATATCGGCCACGTGCAGGTGTTCGACGCAAGGCCGCCTTTTGCTCCCATCAAGTCGTTCGAGACGGGACCGATCACCAATCACGTTAACTTTGCGCACAACGCGAAGGGCACGTTCGCCTACGTGACGATCGGTGGCTTGAACCAGGTGAAAGTCTTCCGGACCGACACCTTCGAGCAGGTGGCGACGATTCCCGTCGGCAAACTGCCGCACGGCCTGTGGCCCTCCGGCGACGGAACACGCATCTATGTCGGCCTGGAAAACGACGACGCGCTGGCTGTCATCGACACGCTGACAAACAAAGTCGTAGCAAACGTGCCTATCGGCCAGGCTCCGCAGGCGCTGACCTATGTACCCAACGCGGTTCCGGAAGGCGACGGCACCCAGAATCTGCAGCCGCTCGGTCTCGCAGGACAGGCCATTCATCTGACGTTGATGCCGGTCGCTACCGGCACCGCCGGTTCGTCTGGCACGCCCACGAGCGTGGTGCTGTTCGATCAAGGGCTCGTTCAGGTGCTTCAGGCATCTGTCACCGGCCTGCAGCCGAAACAGCCCTACGTAATCGCGCTGTCTGAAAACGCTGACGGTAGCGGACCACTTGAGGGGCTTGCCAATTTCATGACGAATCCCGCCGGGGCGGGCATCGTGAATGCCATTGGGCGGATCCGGCAGATCGTTGCTCCTGGCAGCGTCGGCACTGACAACAAACGCGGATATCTCGTGGTCGCACCGGTTGTCGCTGGCAAGCCAGGTGCTCCGGTGCAAGTGCAAGCGCCTTAAGCAATCGACGTCGTCGTGGAAGCGTTGCCCATATCAGTGGGCAACGTCCGGCTTTGCATCGCGATGCGGCAGGCGGATCGTGAAGCGCGTCCGCCCATCAACGCGCGAGACATCGATGGTGCCGCCATGGGCCACGACGATGGCCCGGGTGATGGCCAACCCAAGCCCCGTGCTTTCCGACTCAGGGCGGGCGCGCGACTTGTCGGCGCGGAAGAAGCGCTCGAACAGGAACGGCAGCTCGTGCGGTGCGATGGCTTCGCCGTCGTTGTCGACCGCAACCGTGACACCATCGTGATCGCCGCTGACCGTGACCAGCACCTTGCCCCGTCTGGGCGTATGGCGGATCGCGTTGGACAGCAGGTTGCTCAACGCGCGACGCAGCATCAGCCGGTCGCCCAGGATGCGGCCGTCGCCTTGCAGTTGAAGCTGTACCGCCTTGTCGTCGGCCAGTGCGTCGTAGAACTCGAACAGCGCGCGAATCTCGTCGGCGAGATGAATCGCTTCCGCGCTGGGCAGCGTCAGGCTGTGTTCCATCTTCGCGAGGTAAAGCATGTCGGAAACCATGCGTGCCAGGCGTTGGAGCTCTTCCGCGTTGGAAGCCAGCACGTCGCGATACTTGATGCCCTCTCGCGGTTGCGAGAGCACGACTTCCGTCTGCGTGAGCAGGTTGGTGAGCGGCGTGCGCAGCTCGTGTGCGATGTCGGTCGAGAAGTCCGACAGACGGCGGAAGTCGTTCTGCAGACGCTCCAACATGGCGTTCAGTGTGGCGGCCAGGTCTGCGACCTCCTCCGGCACGGTCTCAACCGGCATGCGCTCGTCGAGCCTGTCGGCCGTCACGGTGCGTGCGCGCGAAGCCATGGTGCGCAGAGGTGCCAGACCGCGACGCGCGGCCCACCAACCGAACAGACCAGTGGCCAGCGCCGCCAAGGCGATGTAGAACGCCAGCGTGCGGCGGAACGTGTGCAGGAAATGGGCATGCGTATCCGTGTTCATGCCCAGCAGGATGTCCAGGGACTTGGCCGATGCGTTGTGCAGCGGGATCGACGCGCGAATGCCCCGATAGTGCTGCCCACCTTGCGCCCATGCGAGGACGTCGCCGTTGTGCTGCTGCGCCAACGCTGCTGCCTCGGCCTGGAAGTCGAAGCCGTGGGTCGAGTACAAGACCTGCTGGTCTGGGTATTGAATGCGTGCAACCAGGTCGGCGTGATACTGCAAGGCCTCCCGAACGCGCTCGGGAATCTGATCGGTCGGGTTCGATTCGACGATCTTCCGGATGACGTTGATGTGCTCGCGCAGCGTCGCGTAGTCCTGTTCGGCAAAGTGCTGATCCATGGCGAGGGCGATCACGAGTCCCAAGCCCAGCAGCACCGCCGCCGAGCACAGCGAGAAGTACGCCGTCAGCCGAGTGGTGAGCGAGAACCGCCCCATCAGGCGTCCTCCGGGTCTTCCAGCACGTAGCCCATGCCGCGCACGGTCTGGATCAGTTTCGGCTCGAAGTTGTCGTCGATCTTTGCGCGCAGGCGGCGGATGGCCACGTCGATTACGTTGGTGTCGCTGTCGAAGTTCATGTCCCAGACCTGGGAGGCGATCAGCGAGCGCGGAAGCACCTCGCCGCGGCGCCGGGCCAGCAGTTCCAGCAAGGAGAACTCCTTGCTCGTGAGCGGAATCTTCTGGCCGCCACGCGAGGCGCGTCGGCGGGTCAGGTCCAGCACAAGATCCGCAACCTGGATGCGATCGGCCGACAACGCGGCGCTGCCACGACGCAGCAGCGTGCGCACCCGTGCCAGCAGTTCGGCAAACGCAAACGGCTTCACGAGATAGTCGTCGGCTCCCATCTCCAGCCCCTTGACGCGGTCGGCCACGCTGTCGCGTGCGGTCAGGAACAGGACCGGGGTCACATGGTCCGCCGCGCGCAACGACTGGACGATCTGCCATCCGTCGAGATCCGGCAGCATCACATCCAGCACAAGCAGGTCGTAGTCGCCCGTCATGGCGAGGTGACGTCCGTCGATGCCGTTCCTGGCCAGGTCCACCACGAAGCCGGCTTCGGTGAGCCCTTGCTGCAGGTACTCCCCGGTTTTGGGTTCGTCCTCGACGACTAGCAATTTCATGCGTGTTCTGCCCGATTCAGGCGCGCGGTATTGGCATGGGCGGTAGAGTACCGCGTTGCCCGCCACATGACGGGAAGATGACCGATTTGTAATGTGTCGGTCAGGTGTGGGTAGCCTGCCCTTCAGTAGCCTGCACGCATCTTCTTGAACACGGCAGTGATCTCACTCCAAGGAATCGCAATCATGCGCAGACATCGTGCCTCCGGCCTCGTGCTCCCGAACCTGCCACGCCGGCGGTTTGTGCAAGGCCTGACCGCCGGCGGCGTGATCGCCGGGTTGGGGCTTGGCGGGATGGGCGCTTCGCTGACTGCGGGGGCGGCGTCTACGACGTTGGGCACGGCACCCGTCTTGCGGGGGACCGAGTTTGATCTGGTGATCGATGAAACACCGGTCAACTACACCGGCAAGCCCGCCATGGCAACCACCATCAACGGCATGCTGCCCGGTCCGACGCTGCGCTGGCGCGAAGGCGACACGGTCACGGTGCGTGTCACCAATCGCTTGCGCGAGCCGACATCGATTCACTGGCACGGCATCATCCTGCCGTTCGAGATGGACGGCGTACCGGGCATCAGTTTTCACGGCATCCCGCCCGGCGAGAGCTTCACCTATCGGTTCAAGGTGCGGCAAAGCGGCAGCTACTGGTACCACTCCCATTCCGGTTTTCAGGAGATGACCGGCGTGTATGGCGGTCTTATCATCGACGCCGCCGGTGGCGACATGATCCGCGCCGATCGTGATCACACCGTTTTGCTGTCGGACTGGACCGACGAAGACCCGATGCGCGTGCTGTCCAAGCTCAAGACGCAGAGCGACATCTACAACTACCACCAGCCGACCGTGGCGGACTTCTTCCGTGATGTCTCCAACGATGGCTGGAAATCGGCCATGGACAAGCGGCGCATGTGGAACCAGATGCGCATGAGCCCGACGGATCTGGCTGACCTTTCCAGCGCCACGCTGACCTACCTGACCAACGGCGTCACGCCGGCCGGCAACTGGACGGGCCTGTTCACGCCGGGCGAGACCGTGCGGCTGCGTTTCATCAACGGCTCCGGCAACACGTTCTACGACGTGCGCATCCCGGGGTTGAAGCTCAAGGTCGTGCAGGTCGATGGGCAGAACATCGAGCCGGTGACCGTGGACGAGTTCCGCTTCGGCCCGGGCGAGACGTGTGACGTGCTGGTCGCGCCCAAGGACGATGCCTACACGATCTTCTCCCAATCGATGGACCGCACGGGCTATGCCCGCGGCACGCTGGCGGTCCGGCCCGGGTTGACGGCCGAGGTTCCCGCACTCGACAAGGTGGAGTGGCTCACCATGGCGGACATGATGGGGGATATGGGCGGCATGGGCGGCATGGACCACGGCGACATGCAGATGATGGATGCCGGCGAGATGACGATGATGGACGGTAGCCAGCAAGGTGCCGCCGCCGATGACGCGCAGAGCCTGAAGGTGCCGAGCAAGAAGGCGCGGCACGCGCGTACGGAGTACGGGCCGGGCACCGACATGCGCGTCGACAACGCACGCACCAACCTGGACGACCCCGGCATCGGGCTGCGCAACAACGGGCGACGGGTGCTGGTGCTCGCTGACATGCACACGATTGGCGGCCCCATGGACCCGCGCGGTCCGGGGCGCGAGGTGGAGCTGCATCTCACCGGCAACATGGAGCGCTACACGTGGTCCATTGACGGCGTGGAGTTCGGTAAATCGACGCCGGTGCACTTCAAGTACGGCGAAAGGCTGCGGGTCATTCTCCATAACGACACGATGATGACTCACCCCATGCACCTGCACGGCATGTGGAGCGAGCTGGAGGCGCCCGATGGCACCTTCCTTGCGCGACGGCACACGCTTCCCGTGCAGCCCGCACAACGGATCAGCTTTCTCGTGACGGCAGATGCGCTGGGCCGCTGGGCATGGCACTGCCACCTGATGCTGCACATGGACGCGGGCATGTTCCGCGAGGTGGTGGTGGCCTGATGCTCGAAACTCACAGCGGACTCAACATGCGCAGGCACGCAAGGACTCTATTGGCCGTCGCGCTGGCCGTTGCGGGCCTCGGCGCCGCTTCGGCCCAGGAAATCCAACTGATGAACGGTGAGACGGCTCCCGCGCAGGAGATGGACCACAGCGCAATGCCGGGCATGGATCACGGCGCGATGCAAGGGATGGACCACGGCAGCATGAGCATGCAGGGTGGTTCGGCGCCTTCCGATGCGCGCGATCCCGATGCCTATTCGGGCGGGTATCGACTCGGCGTCGGCAAGTACGCGCTCGGCGAAACCCGCCACCTGATGATGGCGGACGAGCATCTGTTCGGCTCGGTGCTGGTGGACAAGTTGGAGTGGGTGCATGGCAGCGACGCCAACGCGACCGCCTACGACCTGCAGGGCCGCTTCGGCACCACCTACGACAAGGCTGTCCTCAAAGCCGAGGGCGATGTGTCGAAGGGACGGTTTGAAGAGGCACGCACCGAGTTGCTGTGGAGCCACGCCGTGGCGACGTTCTGGGATACGCAGCTCGGTATCCGGAACGATGCAGGCTTCGGCCGCCCGGCGCGCAACTGGGTGGCGTTTGGCATGCAAGGCCTGGCGCCATACTGGTTTGATGTGGAAGCGACGGCCTACGTGGGCAACAGCGGCCGCACGGCATTGCGCCTGTCCAGCGAATACGAATCGCGGCTGACCCAGCGGCTGATCCTGCAACCGCGCGTGGAAGCCAACTTCTATGGCAAGCGCGATCCCGAACTTGCCATCGGCAGCGGGCTCGCAAACGCAACGGTCGGCCTGCGGCTGCGGTACGAAATCAACCGCCAGTTTGCGCCGTATATTGGCGTTGAGCGCAGCCAGGCATTTGGTGCTACGGCCAACATGATCGAAGCTGCCGGCGGCCGTCGTGGCGATACCCGCTTTGTCGCTGGCGTGCGCCTCTGGTTTTAGGTGCCAGTAGAAATAGATTCAGTCCCAACCCCTGACCCCAAGAGTGTTCTTATGGCGACCTCCCGTTTTACCCGGCAAGCCCTCATCGGCATGTCCATGGCGCTGCTGGCAACGGCTGCGCTTGCGCATCCCAAGCTCGTCTCATCGACGCCGGCCGACAAGGCAGAAGTGGCCGCTCCGGGCAAGGTCGAACTGCATTTCTCTGAAACCCTGATGCCGCAATTCTCGGGCGCGAACCTGGTGATGACGGGCATGCCTGGCATGGCCGACCACGCACCGATGAAAGTTGCGGCCAAGGTCTCGGGCGGTGAAGACGGCAAGACCATGATCATCACGCCCACGCAGCCGCTGCCAGCCGGCAGCTATCGCGTCGACTGGCGTGCGGTGTCGTCCGATACGCACAAGGTGAACGGCACCGTCACCTTCGAGGTGAAGTAAGCCGATGCCGGAGGATTGGCTGGCCGTCGCGCTGCGCTCTGCGCTGTACCTGGACCTGATGGTCGTCTTTGGCGTCGCGCTGTTTGGCGTGCACGCCATGCGGGAAAGCGATCGTCGCTCAGCGATGGCACGGCAATACGTTCGTGTCATCGGTAGCGCAGCGGCGCTGGGTATCGGGCTCTCGCTCGCGAGCATGGTGGTGATGGCCAAGGCGATGACCGGCGCCAGCGCGTATGCCGAACTCTCCGCGCATGTTTTCAGCATGATCGTGACGGGGACGGCAGTTGGCCTGGCTTTGGTGATGCGCGCAGTGGCCTTGCTCGCCGTGTTGGCGGCTGTTGTTGCGTTGAGCACACGTCCGCTGCCGCGCTTATCGGTGCTGTCCGCAATCGGGGCCGTCGCCTTGGCGACCCTCGCCTGGGCCGGCCACGGCGCGATGGATGACGGCATGCGCGGCGTGTTCCATCTCGTGATCGACATCGCTCATCTTCTGGCTGCAGGAGCATGGGTCGGCGCGCTGGTCGCGTTCGTCATGCTGGCTTCAGTGGCGAAAGACGCGTCACCGGAGGCAGCCGACCTGCTCGGCCGGGCTTCCAACGGTTTTGCCCATATCGGCACGCTGATCGTGGCCACATTGGTCGTGACCGGGGTGGCCAACTATTTTCTGATCGCAGGCCCGACGCTCGATGGCCTGCCAGGTACGGCTTACGGCAACCTGTTGCTCGTGAAGCTCGCGCTGTTCGCGCTGATGTTGCTGCTGGCCGCAGCCAACCGATATCGGCTGAGCCCACGTCTTGCAGCAGCGTTGTGCATTGGCAGCTACGCCGAAGCCGTGGCCGTGCTGCGCCGGAGTCTGGTCATGGAGGCCAGTCTGGCCGGCTTGATTCTTGTCCTGGTGGCCTGGTTGGGGGTGCTTTCTCCCACTGGTGCTTGATACGCTTTCTTTCTATTTTCACGATGTGATGACCGCCAACTCGCACGCACCATCCTTGTTTCGCACGAGACGAACTTTCGCCCTTGGCCTTGCGCTGCTGCCCGTCGCGGCCCTGGCGCGGAAAGCCGCAGCAAAGCCAGTGGTCGAAGTCTGGAAGACGCCAAGCTGCGGATGCTGCAAGGACTGGCTTGCGCACCTGCGCGACAACGGCTTCGACGTGGTGGCACACGATGTCGAAGACACCGTAGAGGCTAGGAAGGCCGCGCGGATGCCCGAGCGCTATGCTTCCTGCCACACCGGCATCGTGCGTGGCTACGCCCTGGAAGGGCATGTTCCGGCCCGCGAGATCAAACGGCTGCTGCGAGAGCAACCGAAGGCGATTGGGCTGGCGGTGCCGAGCATGCCGCTGGGTTCGCCCGGCATGGATGGGCCGGCGTATGGCAACCGCCACATGCCCTACAACGTCTTGCTGATCGGCCTGGATGGCCAGTCAATGGTGTATCAGGCTTACAGTTGAAGCTGGCCGGTTTGAGACGCCAATAGGACCGTGCCAGCCCGAGGACGGGTGATTCCTTCGTTGACATCGAGAGGAGTAGCGCCAATGCAAGACCATCGCCATCCGCACGACGAGGAACATGGTCACCACCACGCGCATGCTCCGCAAACCGTGGCGCAGCCAATAGCAATAGCCCCGACCGGCGCCATCTACACCTGCCCGATGCATCCCGAAATCCGGCAGGACCACCCCGGCAATTGCCCCATCTGCGGGATGACGCTGGAGCCCGTCATTCCCGAGCTTGAAGATGACGATAATCCGGAACTTCGCGATTTCAGCCGACGTTTCTGGTGGACGCTGCCCCTGACGGCGATTGTGTTTGTACTGGCCATGGCCGGGCATCGATACGGCTGGATGGACGCTGCCGTCCAAAGCTGGGTCGAACTGGTGCTGGCGACGCCCGTCGTCGTGTGGGCGGGATATCCGTTCTTCGAGCGATGCGTGCAGTCGTTCGTCCGCCGCAGTCCCAACATGTGGACCCTCATCGGGCTGGGGACCGGCGCGGCTTATCTGTACAGCATCGTCGCCACCGTTGCGCCCGGCGTCTTCCCGCTGACGTTCGCGGCCCACGGCCGCATCGGCGTGTATTTCGAAGCCGCTGCGGTCATCATCTCGCTGACCTTGGCCGGGCAGTTGCTGGAGCTGAAAGCGCGCTCGCAAACCTCGGCGGCAATCAAGTCGCTGCTTGGCCTGGCACCCAAGACAGCGCGACGGATCAATCCCGACGGCACAGAAGCCGACGTCCCGTTGAGCCACGTGCACGTGGGGGATCGCCTGCGGGTGCGGCCGGGCGAGAAGGTGCCAGTGGACGGTGTGGTGATCGAGGGCACGAGTTCGGTGGACGAGGCGATGATCACCGGAGAACCGATTCCCGTCACCAAGCGGGCGGGCGACCACGTCATCGGCGCGACGATGAACGCCACCGGAAGCCTGGTAATCGAGTCGGAGAAAGTGGGCTCGCAGACCGTGCTGTCGCAGATCGTGCAGATGGTGGCCCAGGCCCAGCGCTCAAAGGCGCCGATGCAACGGTTGGCCGATCAGGTGGCAGGCGTCTTTGTCGTCGCCGTGGTTGCCGTTGCCGTGCTGACTTTCCTGACCTGGGGCCTGTTCGGGCCGGACCCGAGCTGGGTCTACGGGCTCATCAATGCGGTGGCGGTGCTGATCATCGCGTGCCCATGTGCGCTGGGTCTGGCAACGCCGATGTCGATCATGGTGGCGAGCGGCAAGGGCGCATCGAGCGGCGTGCTGTTCCGGGATGCCGCTGCCATTGAGAACCTGCGCAAGGTCGACACCCTGATCGTCGACAAGACCGGCACGCTCACGGAAGGCCGGCCAACCTTCGAGCGAAGTGTTGGTGCCAACGGTTTCAGCGATGCTGAAGTCCTGCGCCTGGCGGCCAGCCTGGATCAGGGGAGTGAGCATCCGCTGGCCGCCTCGATCGTCGACGCTGCACGAGAAGCCGGTCTGCCGCTGGACAAGGCAGCGGACTTTGAATCGAGTACCGGCATTGGCGTACGTGGCACCGTTGCCGCCAAAAGGCTGGTGCTTGGCAACGCGATCCTGATGCAGACCGAAGGGGTTTCCATTGCGTCGCTGGCACAGGCGGGAGACGCGCTGCGCGCGCGGGGGGCGAGTGTGATGTATCTCGGTGTCGACGGCGTGCTGGCGGGGTTGCTTGCGGTATCCGATCCGATCAAACCGACCACCGCCGAGGCGTTGCGGACGCTCAAGGAAAACGGCATCCGCGTTGTGATGGCAACCGGTGACGGTGTGGTGACGGCAAAAGCGGTTGCCCTCGCACTGGGCATCGAGGAGTTCCACGGAGAGGTCAAGCCCGCCGATAAGCTTGCGCTGGTCAACCAGCTTCAGGGCGAAGGGCGCGTCGTCGCCATGGCGGGGGACGGCATCAACGACGCCCCCGCGCTGGCGAAGGCGGATGTGGGCATCGCCATGGGAACCGGCACCGACGTGGCGATGAACAGTGCGCAAGTGACCCTGGTCAAGGGCGACCTGCGGGGCATTGTGCGTGCCCGCAAGCTGTCCGAAGCGACCATCGCCAACATGAAGCAGAACCTGGGGTTCGCTTTCCTTTACAACGCCTTGGGTGTGCCGCTGGCGGCCGGCGTGCTGTACAGCGCGACGGGCATGCTGCTGTCTCCCATGATTGCCGCGCTGGCCATGAGCCTCAGTTCGGTGTCGGTGGTATCCAACGCACTGCGGCTGCGGCGCGTTGTCATCTAAATATCAAGGAGATGGGTGGGATTGGGCGGGGCTTCTTTTGCGCAGTCGCTCTAGTCGTTCGAGCATCCCTTCTTGAACACTTTCTTCACGCCACACTTGGTGGCGTGTGCCGCATCCCGGAAGCCATGGCCGACCGCCCGCGCACCGTTGGCCGTGGCATGGCCGACTTCCTTCGCAGCGTGGCCAGTCTTCTTGGCCGCATCTTTTGTTCCTTGCTTGATGTCCTGCTTCATCTCGGACAGATCAGCATGGGCGACGGGGCTTGCGAGCGCCAGCAGCAGCGTGGCGGATAGGAACAGGCGACCTTTCACGACAGGAATCCTCTCAAACGGGTTCAACCAGCGGATGCATCGAGCACCACGGCAGCACGGCCAGTCAGCAGGATGCGCCCGGCACAGCGCACGGTAAAGCCGTATAACACGTTGTTACCGTCGCCGCCGATGCGCTCGGCTTCGATGTCCAGCGGACCGTCGAGCGTATCGAGCCGCGTGACGTTGGCAACGACCCCGCGCACACTGGCCAGAAAGCCTGCACGCGGACGTTGTTGTGCGGCATCGCGCAGAGCGCCATGCACGGCCATGGCCTGCGCGGCGTATTCGACACCGCAGACCGCCGCCAGCCGGCCGTTGGCGCGCAACGGGTTGGCCGGATCGCGGTGGCTGGTGGCCGTGCATCGGATGTGCGCATCGTCCCAGGCGAGCACGGCATCGAGCAGGCACATCGTGCCGCTGTGCGGAATGCGTGCGGCGATCCAGCTTCGGTCAAGTGGCGGCGGCGGCGTGTCCAGTGTCATGGCGTGCTCTTGCTGAACGCCCCGGATGCATCCGGCAGGACGATATCCACCTGCAGGCGGGTGTCGGGCAGATAGTCGAGCACGACGCTGGCCGCCCGCTGGTTTGCCAGCGCTTCGAGCAGCGGCAGCGCGCGCGCAGCGGGGTTGCCGCATCGCAACGGTTCGAGCTCCGCGTGCGCAAGTGTCGTGGCAGGCGTGTCCGTGAGTGCGACATCGATGCGCGCCAGCGTGTGCGTGCCCGGCTCGGGCGCCAACACCAGTGCCACGGCAAAGGCGTCGGGCACCGGCCGCGTCGCGTGCAGCGGTTCGGGGTATTCGCTGTCGTAGGCGATCAGCAGGCTAGGTGCAGCGTCGATCACGACTTGGCAGAGGCTGTCGAGCAGGCCCGCCGCAAAGCTGCCGTCGTGCGCGCACAGCACGTTGGACGGCGCCATCGCATGCGTGGCGATACTCCAGTAGCCGGCCGGCGCGTTGTGCACGGAATTGTGGAAGCGTGTGGGCGAGAGCTTGCGGTCGTCGCTGGCCAGGGTTTCGCAAATCACGTGGCAGTTCTGGCCGTCCCCGCCGGACGAGGTGAACACGGTGGCCAGCGTGGCGGCGTCGCGCCCGCTGGTGGCTACCGCCTCGTGGCCGACCGCCAGCGCGAGCTTGACGACCGGCCCTGTGCGCCGCCGCTCGATCGGCGGCAGGCCCGCTGGCGGCGGCAGAGCGGTGCGCTCGTGTGCATAGGCGGTACGGCCCGCGAGCACGCCGGCAGCGTGCGGCCAGTCCGGCAGGCCGGGGCCGAGCAGGCCGATGCTTTCGATGAAGGCGCTCAGTCGGGTCATGGTCGGGTGTGGTCTGCACGACCGAAGAGCAGGCAGCAGTTCGTGCCGCCAAAGCCGAAGGCGTTGGACAGCGCGATACGCACGCGCGCATCGCGGCTTGTCGTCACGTACGGCATGGCCAGCGCCGGGTCGGGCTGTGTGGTGTTGATGCCGGCGGGCAGGAACTGATGGCGCAGGGCCAGCGCCGTGATGACGGCTTCCAGTGCGCCAGCGGCACCCAGCGTGTGGCCGGTCGCGCCCTTGGTTGAGCTGCTCGGCGGGATGTCTGAGGTGCTGTCGAACAACCTGTGGATGGCGTGGCCTTCGGCGGCGTCATTGCTCAGCGTGCCGGTGCCGTGCAGGTTGATGTAGTCAATGTCCGACGCGGCGAGGCCGCTGCTGACCAGCGCCTGTGCCATGGCCGCGTGCGCGCCCAGTCCTTCGGGGTGCGGCGACGACATGTGATGCGCGTCGCTCGATTCGCCGATGCCGAGCAGCAGGATCGCGTCGTCGTCCAGCGTCTGTTCAGGCCCGGGTGCGCGCTCCAGCAGCGCAAACGCGGC
Organism: Ralstonia sp. UBA689; assembly: GCF_002298975.1. Taxonomy (GTDB): domain Bacteria; phylum Pseudomonadota; class Gammaproteobacteria; order Burkholderiales; family Burkholderiaceae; genus Ralstonia. Next base: position 73,240 of record NZ_DBMV01000041.1, on the reverse strand, counting down.
GGCCTCGCCGATCGAGATGCCATCACGTGCAACGTCGTACGGCCGGCACGGCTGCCGCGACAGCAATTCAAGCGAGTTGAACCCATACAGCGCGGTCAGGCACAGCGAATCCACGCCGCCCACCACGGCCGCGTCGATCAGGCCGGCTTCCAGCATGCGCCGCGCCGAGGCAAACACCTTGGCGCCGGACGAGCACGCCGACGAGATCGCCATGGCCGGGCCGCCCAGTGCGAAATACGTGCGCACGAAGGCGGCGGGCGAATAGATGTTGTGCGTCTGCGCGTAATGGAAATCGGCGGGCAACGCCCCCGTTTGCGGATCGCGGTGCTGGTAGGCGTGTTCCGTTTCGAGGATGCCCGACGTGCTGGTGCCCACGAATACGCCGACGCGCTTGGCGCCGTAGCGTGCCTTGGCGGCTTCGACGTGTTCGGCAAAGCCGTCCTGCGTGAGGCCGATCTGTGCCAGGCGGTTGTTGCGGCAATTGAAGTCGGCCAGGTCGGCGCGTACCGGCTGCGCATCGACACCGTCCACCGCGCCGATCCAGGTGTCGAGGTCTGCTCGTGGGAAGTCGCACGGCACCAGGCCGCCGCGCTGCCCGCGCAATGCATCGAGCGCGGCGTCGAGGCCACGTCCGATGCAGCTTGTGGCGGTGAAATGCGTGAGCAGAATGGGCTTCACGGAGGCGGTCTTGGGACAGTTGAAGGGGGGTGCGGCTCGGCAGATTGGGGGCGCCGGTAGTGAACAAATTTTATCAAATGGCCACTTGTGGCCCTGCCGGTTGGGTGGCTTCCAGCGCGAGTGCCGCGCGCAGCGTCGTGCAGCGCAACTGCGCTTGCGCGGCCGCTTGCAGCACGGTCGGCAGCGCTGCCAGCAGGACGGGCTTGCTGTGTGCGTCGTGCGCCGCATGTCCGTCGTGCACCAGCAGGATGTCTCTTGGCGCCAGGTTGTGCAGCAAACGCCGCGTCACCGCATCGGGGTTGCCCGAACGCGTGTCGAAGCCGCGCCGCGTCCAGCTTGCCAGTTGCAGGCCGAGCTGGCACAGCACGGGTTCGAGGAACGGGTTGCGCAATCCGGCGGGCGCGCGGAAGAACAGTGGGCGCGTGCCGCTGATCTCGGTGAGGGTGTCCTGCGCGGTCCGGATCTCGCGCCGCAGCGCGCCCGGGCCTTGCAGCGAGAACGTGTGCTGGTGCCGCTGGCTGTGGTTCTCCACCGCGTGCCCGCGCGCGACGATGGCCTCGATGCAGCGCGGGTGCCGGCGCGCCAGATCGCCGATGCAGAAGAACGTCGCCTTGGCGTCGTAACGGTCGAGCACATCGAGCACGCGCGGCGTGACCTCGGGGTCGGGGCCGTCGTCGATGGTCAGCGCGATCTGCTGGCCGGCCGCTGCCGGCAGGCGTGTCCAGTTGGGCCCAAGCAGGGTGCTGCGCGGCCACAACCCGGCGGCTACCACCACCAAGTGCGAGGCGATCACCGCGCCGCCGGCCCACGGCCATGATGACGGCTGGGCCACCAAGGCCGCTGCCGCACCGGCGTGCAGGGCCAGCGTGCCGCTGATCAGCGGGGTCGGTTTCCAGCGCCGTGCCGTGCCGGGTGCGGGGGGGAGCGGTGCGTTCATGCGGGGTCGGGGCCGTCGTGGTCAGCGGGTGCACCAGCGGTGGCACGTGCGGCCGGCGGCGCGAGGATGGCGGCAAACACCAGCGCGAGCATCGCGCCGGGGCCGACGGTCAGCCCGAACGTTTCCAGCATCGGCACGCGCGAGAAGGCCAGCAGGCCGAAGCCGGCCACCGTTGCCAGGTTGGCGATCAGCAGCGACACCAGTGTCTGCGGTGCCACGCTTTGCGCGTGTTCCGTCGTGCCCGCGCGTTGATTGAAGAACAGCGCGTAGTTCGACCCCACGGCCACGATGAGCAGCATGCCCACCAGGTGCAGGATGGTCAGTTGCACGCCCGCCAGGGCAAAGCCGGCCGCAACCACCAGCACCGCCGCCACCAGCGAGCTAAGGGCGCGCACCGCGCGTTGCGGCGAACGCAGCGCCACGAGCAGCAGCAGCGCAATCGCTGCGAACCCGGCCAGCGACAGGCGGATGTCTTCGCGCACGTAGTTGACGTACAGCCGGTCGGCTTCGGCCTTCAGATCGATGAAGAGCGCGCCGGGCACGTTGGCCCGTTCGACGGCGGTGCGGACCGGGGCGGCATCCAGGCTGGGCTGGTTCGCGGCGCTTTGCGTGTTGGCGGGTGCGCGCAAGGGCAGCATGGCGCTCCGCTGGCCATCGCGTTGGGTCAGCAGCGCATCGACCGCCAGCGCCATCGAGGTGCCCTGCAAGTCTGCACGCCGCAGCAGCGGTTGAGCACGCGCGGCGGTCACGTCGGCGATGAACGGGGCGAAGAGATCGGGCTTGACGCGGATCGGCTGATTTTCGACCGCCGTGCGCATGCGCGCGGCCAGCACATCGGCCGGCGGCAGGCTGGCCAGGCGCGCGCGCTGGGTGGCATCGCTGGGCAGGTAGCGCGCGGGATTTTCGAAGCCGGCGAGTACGCCGCTGTCCGCCAGCAGTTGCAGTTGCGCGGCGACCTTCTCCGCGCCTTCGAGCGCGGCTTGCTCGGTGGCGCCGGGAATCACCACCAGATAGCGCACGTCGGGTGCCCCCACATCGGCGCGCAGGGCGGCATCGAGTGCCTGGCTCTTGGCGGGCACCGGACTCAGCGCGGCAAGCTCCCGGCTCCACAGGCCGTTGCGATGCAGCGCGAGCGTGGCGCAAGCGCCAATCAGCACGAGCGCCAGCACCCAGCGCAGGCGCGGCGCGGCCTGCGTGATCTGCGCCAGCCATGCGCCCAGCCGCGAAACATCACGGATCGCCACCCGCGTGCCGCGCAGATGCGGCAGCACGTAGCGCGTCACCAGCGCCGCCGTCGTCAGCCCGACGATGGAATAGCCCCCGAGCTGCACCAGACCCGGAAAACCCGAGAACAGCATCGACGCAAAACCGCACACCGAGGTCAGCACGCCCAGGCGGATGGTCGGCCAGTAGGCGGCAATCCAGGCGCGCAGGGAGTCACTCGTGCTTGCGGGCGTCTGTGCGATTTGCGTGCGAGCGGACTGCACGAACAGGTAGATCGAATAATCGACCGCCTCGCCGATGAGCGTGGTGCCGAAGCCGAGTGTGAGCCCATGCACGGTGCCGAACGCAAGGCTGACCGCCGCCACACCGGCGGCCACGCCCGAGAGCACCGGCAGCAGCCCCAACGCCACCGTGCGCGGCGAGCGATATACCGTCAGCAGCAGCGCGACCACCAGCACGAGGCTCAACGTGGAAAGACGTTCGACGTCATGCTTGATGGTGTCGCGCGCCTCGACGGAGAAGACGCCCGGACCGGTCATCAGCAGCCGGGCGGAAGCGGCATTTGGTACCGCGTGCGATGCGGCATCGAACGCGCGGCGTACGGTGTCGATGGCGCGGGCCTGGGCGTCGGTGTCGGAGCCGGCGGCGGCTGTCTGCATGACCAGCACGGCGCGCTGGCCGTCACGCGAGGCCCACACGCCGTGCGTCATTGATGGCAGCGCTGCGCTGTCAAGTTGACTGACCAGCGCTGCCACTTCGCCGGTCGGGTCGCGCGGCAGCAGGTTCTTGGCGATCAGGCCTGCGGACGAGCTGAGCAGGTCCAGGCTTTCGCCCAGCGCCGCATGCAACCCTTCCGCCGAAAAGCGTTGCGGTGTCACGGCCGGGCTGAGCACGTAGCGGTGCTCGAAGATGAACTGCTGGTCGCGCGCCTCGCTCACGGGCTCGCCGTTGTTGATTGCGCTGAACTGCGCGTCGGAGCGCAGCGCGGCCGCAAGCTGCCGCGACAGCGCTGCGCGCGTGGCTCCATCGCAGCCCTCGATGCCGACGAGGATCAACCGCGACACCAGCCCCTCGCGCAACTGATCGACCAGCACACGCTGCTCGACGCTTGGCGAGCGCGGCAGGAAGGCGGAAAGATCGGCCGTGAAGCTCGTGCGGCCGATCACCACCGCGCACAGCAGCAGGCCGATCAGCCACACCAGCACTGCCGGCCGTCGCAGTGCACGCGTGCCCGGCGTTGCGGAAAGCGTGTCGTGAGCAGGCTTGTGTGTCGGAGTGGGCATCGGCTTCAGTTGGCGTGGGCCGGCGCGTGCTGCAGCCGCATCAATGAATGATCGCCGTCAGTCTGGCGGATGACGACGCTGCGCAGCATGTCGCGCGTGCCGTCGAGCGTGATGGTGCTGACCACCTTTTGCATGCGCGAGTCAATGGGAGTGAGGGTCAGCGTCCAATCATCGCCACGGCCGGCAATGGCCACCTTGTACACGGCTTCGAGCGCGTAGCGGTTGCCCGCCAGCGTGGCGCGGATGCTCTCGATGAAGGCGTTCAACTCCGGGTACTGCGCGAGCGGCACGGTGAACTTGCGCTGGTTGCGCTCGACGGTGAGCTTGTCACCGTCGATCACGAGATGCTCGGGCTTGGGTGCCAGCGTGAGCTTCTCCAGATGATCGGGCGCCACAAATACCAGCTCGCCGGACGACTCCACCGGATCTGCGGCGATCGACAGGTATTTCGTCTCGGTAAAGGTGGCGCGCCCGGATTTGTTGCGCGCGAGAGTCGACATCAGGCGATCGAGCGTCCAGGCGGTGGAAGCGGGGCTGGTGGCTTCGGCTGCGTGGGCCGTACCTGCCAATAGGCTGGCGGAAAGCATGGCCAGAGCGGCACGAAGAAGCGGGCGCAGGGTGGGGCGCGTGAGCGTCATGGGGTCTGGGTTTCCTGGTCGGAGAGTCGCGGCTCGGTTGCGCCGGCATCCTGCCAGAAGTCGAAGAAGTTGAACCAGTTATACGGCGCCGTGCGGCAGTGGTGTTCGACGCGTTCCACGTAACGGGCGAGCGCGGCTTGCACGGCAGCGGCGCGTTCTTCGCGGCGGATGTTGGTGAAGTCGGCCACCACGTCGAAGTGGACGGCGTAGCGGTTGCCGCCAAGGTGCAGGCCGGTCATGAAGAGCACCGGCCGCTTGAGCATGGCCGCCATATGCAGCGGGCCCAGCGGGAATGCAGCGGGCGTGCCAAGAAAATCCATACGCCGCACCGATGCCCCGGCGTCGCGCAGCAGCGTGCGGTCGGCCAGCATGCCGACCAGGCGGTTGTTGTCGAGCGCTTCGCGCACCTGCAGCATCGCATCCACGCGCCCCAGCGGAATCACCTCCGGCGCCGCCGCCGGATTGATGGCGGCAATGGCCGCGTTGATGTTGCGCGCGTTGTCTTCGTACATGGCGACCGCCACGCGCAGGTCGGGCACCGTACGGCCGAGCGCGCGCACCACCTCGAAGCTGCCCAGGTGCGCGCCCAGCAGGAAGGCGCCACGCCCCTGCGCGAGCACGGCGTGCACATGCGCCTGCCCCTGCAACTGGATGTCGAACAGGTCGAACCGCCCGTTGATCAGGTAGATGCGATCGTGGATGGTGGTGGCGAAGGTGAACATGTGCCGGAACACTTCGCGCATGCCAGGAGGCTTGCCCAGCGTCCGGCGCAGATAGTCGCGCGATGCGCGGCATGCCGCCGGCGAGAACAGCACGAAATACAACGCGATCAGCCGCAGCACGACCCGGCCGAACGGCCTGCCCAGTCGCAATGAGAGCCACGTCATCGCGCGCAGCAGCGTCAGGTTGCTGCGCTCCGGGCGCTCCGCCCATTCGGTGCGCTTCATGGGCTTCACGTGCTCCGGCCCTCCTGCGCATCCGCCGGCGGGGACAGCACGCCGCTTGCCACATCGCGCGCCCCTTCCTGCGCGCTCGCACGGATCGTGAAGCGGATTGCGCCGCTGGCCGTGGTCTCGAACGCAAGGTCGAGCGGCTCTTCCGGCGCTGCGGGGCTGAGGAACTTGGCCGAACTGATCCGGCACGCATCGAGCGAACGGCCCACCGCCACGCCGATGATGTGGATGGCGTGATCGAGCAGCACCACGCCGGGCACGATCGGGTGGCCGGGAAAGTGGCCGGGCAGGGCGGGGTGATCTGCCGGAATGGTGAAGCGCATGTCGGGTTTGCGGTGATGGCGTGGCAGGTGCTGCGCAACCAATGCGGCCAGCACGTCGCGCGCCAGCTTGCCGGTGCCGTTTCGCGGCAGCGTATCGACCAATAGCAGCGGGCGTGGCAGGAAGACGGCGTCGATGCGTTCGTGCAAGGCGCGCAGCAGTTCCGCTGTGCTGCGCCCCGGCGCCACGACCAGTGCCACTAGGCGCGTGACCGGTGCGCCGCCGTGCTCGTGCGGGGCGGCCGGCGCATCGTCCGGCATGAAGAAGACGCCGTCCACGACACCCGGAATCGCGTTGAGTTGATGGTTCAGGTAGGCCAGCGACGAGCGCTTGCCGGCAATGTTGATGAGATCGGCCTTGCGCCCATGCAGCAGGAAATGCGTGTCGTCCAGCAGTTCGATCACGTCGCCCATCGGCACCGGGGTTTCCACGTGGCCGCCGGACACCCAGACGGTTGGGCCGTCGTCATCCGGCGCGTTGACCGTATCGGCCGTGCTGGGGCGCGACTCCAATTGGATGTCCGGGTACACGTGCCACGCGGCGCCCAGCGCGGTGCGCCTCGAAGCGATCTGACCGGTCTCGGTGCTGCCGTAGATCTCGACCAGCGGTGCCGCCAGGCGTGCCTCGGCTTCGCGGGCAAGCGCCTCCGACAGCGGCGCGGTGGCTGACAGGATTAGCGACACGGCCGGCAACGCCGGCTCCGATGCCAGCAGGGCCCGCAGATGCACGGGCGAGGTCACCAGCACGCGCGGCTGCGGCACGGCCTCAAGCGCTTCCCGGATGTCCGCCGGATAGAACGGCTGCCGGTTGCCGAACGCCAGCCCGCCTTGCAGTGCAAGCAGCACCGTCACTTCGAAGCCGTACATATGCTGTGCAGGCACCGTGCCGACCAGCGCAAACGCCCGCCCGTCATCCAGACCGAGTTGCTGGGTTGTCGCACGCATGCAGCGCACGAGCGCGCCCCAGGTCTTGCGATGCGGCACGGGGGCACCCGTCGAGCCGGAGGTGAACAGCACGGCCATGACCTGCGCGGCGTCAATGCAAGGCACCTGCGGCGGCGCATCGGTGGGCGCTTCGCCCGCTGTCGCGTCATCGGGGTAGCGGAAGCCGGGCAAGTCGACCGGGCACGCAGGCGCGTCGTGCAGGCAGAACACATCCGGCGCGAACGCCGCGAGCTGATGCACCATCTGCGGCGTCTGCATGGGCGGCAGCAGGCTGATCCTGCTGGCGACGAGCGTCGCGCACAGGCCGACGGCAAAGCGGTAGCGATCGGCGCATGCGTTGAAGACGTGGCTGCCGGCCGGCAGCTGTGCGGCCAGCCGCATCACGTCGGCAAGGAACGCACGCACGGGAACCGGCGCACCATCGCGCCAGGCGATGGTGTGATCGAGCGATGGATGGGAGACCAGCGGGTAAGTCGGCATGAAGCAATAGCGGGTGTGGCGTTCTGACGGGGCGGGTTCAGCGGGGCCGGTCAGCGGCGGTGCGCGTGGATTGTCGGTAGGCGCGCACCGCATCGAACAGACTCGAGCGCGGCTCGCCGCGCAGGGCGATGCGGCGGCAGAGGTATTCCAGCACAAACATCGCGCCCACCAGCGGCAGCGACAGGGTGTTGGCAAACATCGACCACGTGACGATCGATGCCGTGGCAAACAGCAGCGTAGAGACGGCGGCCGTGGCCAGGAAGAACAGCGTCCACGCCACCGTGACCTGCCGAGAATAACGCGCGATGCGCGGCGTGAGCGTGCCGTGCACCACGGCGGCAAAGCGCGTGCACAGCGGCTCGCGCCCCGCAACGAGCGTGCGGCCGAACACGTAGGCCATCATCAGGTTGAAGCTTGCGTGCTCAAGGTACAGGCCCCAGCCGAAGTGGTGTGCCAGCGGTTCGTGCGCAATCCAGAGCACACCGCAGACGAGCCACCAGAGCGGCAGCAGCCAAGCGCGCCGCGCCGATCGTGCCGCAGCCACTAGCGCGATCATCAGCGGCGGCACGAGCGCCATCGCCAGCCCGATGCCATGCGCCCCCGGCGTGGCCGCCGCATAGTACGCGCCCGCCTGATAGGCCACGACGGCGGCCACGCCCGCTGCGCCGCGCACGATGCCGGTCAGTCGATTCATATCAGAAGCGGGGAGGAGGGGTGTAACGGCGGGCGCCGCATGGTCGTTGCATCAAGGCTGTCGGGGCACATCCGGCGCGGCCGGGCATTTTCATCATACGCATCTGCCGGTGGCTTGGATGGAGCGGAACCGTGCATTCTGGCGGGCACATTCTAGGGCCGGGCACGGGCCTCGCCCGATCGGGCGAAGGCGGGTTTGTAACCGGATGTACGGCATGCCGCAAGCACGCTGATTCCACCCTTGCCGGTTTGCGGCGCCGGTCAAGCCGTTGGATCGTTTGCGTCACACGACGCGCGTGCCGCACCCCGGATATTTGTCACGGTTTCGCGCTATACGATGGTGGGCCCTTCGTCTAGAATCCGCGTAGCTTAAACGACCCCCAATATCACACCGGCACGGGCGGGGGCGGGGCAAGGCAGGGTTTCAGGCGAGGAGGACGTCGTCGTTTCTGGCCGCATTCCCTCGCTGCAAGTTGCCCGTGTGTGCAAGACCGATGAACGATCTGGAAAAAGAACTCGCCGCGCTGATGATCGGCGAGCTGAATCTCGAAGACATCCAACTCGATGCCCTCGCTGCCGATACGCCCTTGTACGGCGAAGGGTTCGGGCTCGACTCCATCGACATCCTCGAAGTTGCGCTGCTGATCTCCAAGAAGTACGGCTTCGAACTGCGCTCGGGCAATCCCGACAACGAAAAGATCTTCGCCTCGCTGGGCTCGCTGGCCGCCTACGTGGCTGCCCACCGCACGCGTTAGGCACACGCCAGTGCCCTCGCTTCCGGCGGTTCTTGCCGCACCGACGCCATGCCGATGACCGGCGCCCCTGCCTCGACCACGCATCTTGTCCTGATCCCGAGCTACAACCCCGGCGTCAAGGTGGACGACACCGTGCGCAGTGCCCGCGCGCAGTGGAACCCCGTGTGGGTGGTGGTTGACGGCAGCACCGACGGCAGCACGGAGCGCTTGCAGACGATGGCCGCGCAGGACCCGGGGCTACGCGTGATCGTGCTGCCGCGCAACCGCGGCAAGGGCGTGGCGGTGCTGGCCGGTCTCGACGCTGCCGCTGCGAGCGGCTTCACGCATGTGCTGACCATGGATTCCGACGGCCAGCACCCCGCAGATCTGATCCCCGCATTCATGGCCGCTTCGCAGGCTGCACCCGACGCGATGATTCTCGGGCAGCCGTTGTTCGACGCGAGCGCGCCGCAACTGCGCGTGCAGGGCCGCCGCCTGTCGAACCTGTGCGCGGACATCGAAACACTGTGGGCCGGTATCGGCGATACGCTGTTCGGATTCCGCGTATATCCGATTGCGCCGCTGGCCAGGATCATGCGCCGGCACGTGTGGATGCGCGGTTTCGACTTCGACCCAGAGGCGGCGGTGCGCCTGTGCTGGATCGGCGTGTGCCCGATCCGGCTGGATGCACCCGTACGCTACTTCCGCACGGACGAGGGCGGCGTGTCGCATTTCCAGTATCTGCGTGACAACGTCTTGTTGGTCGGGATGCACCTGCGCCTGCTGGCCGGAGGCCTGCTGCGCTTGCCCTGGATGATCGTGCGGCGGCTGCGGCGGGGCTGGTAGCCGTAGAGTCTTCGTACAGTTATGCGTTCTTGGCGGCAGCCTTGGCCTGGTTCAGCAGCGTCAGTGCGGCATGCCAAGCCTGGGGGGCGGCGGTCGGATCGCCAACGGCGCGTGCATCGGCCGTGGCGCCGCTGAGCAGCATCACGTACACCCCCGCAAGCTGACGTGCCGGGCCAGCGGGCACCACTTCCTTGAGCAGTGTCTCCATCATGGCAAGCAAGTCGTCGCGGTAGCGGACCGCCACCTCGGTCACCTTGGGACAGGTGGCGCCGAACTCGGCCAGCGCGCGCTCGAACAGGCAGCCCGCAAACTCGGGGCTGCGGAACCACGTCTCGTACCAGTCGAAGATGCCCTTCAGGCGCGCGGTGGAATCGGGCAGCGGCTCGAGCTTCTCGGCCATGCTGTCCATGATGAAGGTGTAGCGCTGCTCCAGCACTTCCTTGATCAGGTCTTCCTTGCCGGAAAAGTGCCGATAAAGCGTCATGCGGGCAACACCGGACTCGTCGATGATCCAATCGACGCCGACCGGGTGGAAACCGTGCCGGGAGAACAGTTCGCTGGCCTTGTCCACCACCTGCTGGCGCTTGCTTGCGCGCATTGCTACCTCTCCTGATTGCTGGGCCGCATCTTAGCACCGTCCCCGTGCTGGACCTCCCCACTCCGGCTGACGGGAGCAGGATCTGCCGCACCGCCAGTGTTGGGGTGTTCTACTGAGACGGAAGTAGGGCGATCTGTATCATTTCGTGCGGTTTGTCCGATAGTGCGGCAGCCGGTTTGCGAATGCCTGGCAGCGTTGATATTGAGATAAAAAAACCCCGCGCCACTCAGGCGACGGGCTTTTCATTTTGCGGGCGAACTCAGCGTGCGTCTTTCGGCCGATCGCCCTTGGGCCAGTCCTTGACGCGTGCGGCGTAGTCGGGGCGCGGCTGCTCGGTGAAGAATGCCGCCACGTCCACCGCCTCCTGCGCCGTGAGCGTGCCGCCCTGGCCGAGCGGCATGTTGTGCTTCACGAAGGCGGCGGCGGTAAACATGCGCGCCATGCCCGCCCCCACGTTGAACGAATCGTTGCCCCACAGCGGCGGTATCGCGTAGCCACCCTGCGGGTTCGCAATGCCCAGGCCTTCAGCGCCATGGCAGGCGGCGCAGCGTTGTGCGTAGACGGCTTTGCCCTGCGCCCGGTCCGGCACGAGTGCCGTGTCGATCTTCTCGAAGCCGCGTCCTGTCACGTTGACGCCGGTGGGCACGCCGCTGGAGAGCCATTTCATATAGGCGAGGATGGCGTTCATGTCGTCGCTGTCGAAAGCCAGCGGTTTGCCGTTCATCGAGCGCTGGAAACAGTCGTTCACGCGCTGCTGCAACGAGATGATTGCGCCGCTGCGTGAGCGGTATTCCGGAAACGCGCCCGTCAGCCCTACCCATGGCGAGGCGTACGGTACTGTGCCGCCGTTGAGGTGGCAGCTCGTGCAGTTCAGGCCGTTGCCGACGTTGTGCGGCAACTGGCGCTTGGTGTCGGTGAGGATCAGCTTGCCGCGCTTGATGGCGTCGCCCATGGGGCCAGCCGGGATGGTGGCTTCATCCGGCACCGGCAGTGTGGCTGGCGTGGATTGTGCGAATGCGGATGTGCTGAAGGCCAGCGCCAATGCAGCGCCAAGCATGCGGGGCGTCATGTTGTCTCCTGACAGGTTGGTTGTGTGTTGCTTGTGTTGCGTTGGATCGGGGCGTCTGAGCGGTTAGCGTGGGCGCTCGATCCAATGGAAGATGGCCATGTCCGCCAGCATCGTGCCGACAAAGTCGGTGGGTATGGGCGGAGAAGCATGGCGACTCAATTAAGGTTTCAATAATATATCGAAACGTAGATTGTTGGGCTCCAAACCTGAGGAACACGCGTCCGCTGCGGGCCAAGAAATCTCTGTGCGACCGCAGTGTGCCGGCGTACCGTTGAGCGCCAAGCCTGATCACGAAAGCGTGGCCGCGCTTGTCGCCGTGCGTCCCAATGCTGCGGGCGGAACGCTGGTGCGCGCGCGCTTCAATGTGACGATCTGGGACTCCAACGGCGATTCGCGCACGACCACCGTGACCGATGCCGAGATGTATGACCGGTTCTTCGCGCGGTTGAACGAGGTGATTGCCTCCGCCCGGTAGCAGTCGATGGCAGGTCGCTGCGCGGCCTGAGCGCACGCCTGTTCAAACACGGGTGTGAACCGATTGTCCGGGCAGCGCATCCTCGCTAGGCTGGTGTTTTCGAGCTGAGGATCGCGCGATGAGCTGGCAGAACTGGGTCATCTCCTGGATGGTGCGAAACCAGGTCAAGAAACCGACTGAGCGGGAACCCTTCGACCCGGTTGCCACGCGCCTTCACGCCGAGAAGCGGACCATGCCGAAACCGGTAGAGTTGCCGCCGGACTGGCGCATCGTGCCGGCCAACGGCGGACTGACCGGCGAGTGGATCGAACCGGCCGACCCGGACATGCTGGGCGACGTTGCTGGCTCGGCCCCCGTGGTGCTCTACCTGCACGGCGGCGGCTACTTCTTCTGCAGCCCGCGCACGCATCGTCCGATCACCATCGGGCTGGCGACGCATGCGCGCTCGCGCGTGTATGCGCCGGATTATCGCCTCGCGCCCGAGCACCCGTTTCCTGCTGCCGTGGAAGACGCACTCGCCGCCTATCGTGCATTGCTGACGCAGGGCGTTGAGCCGTCGCGCTTGGTGGTGGCGGGTGATTCGGCGGGCGGCGGGCTGGCGCTGGCACTGCTGGTGGCGCTGCGCGATGCGGCAGACCCGCTGCCTGCCGGCGCGATTCTCTATTCGCCGTGGACGGACCTGGCCGCCACCGGCCAGAGCCTGATCGACAACGATGAATCCGACGTAATGTTTCGCGGCGCCTGGATGGCGCACGGTGCAGCGTTGTACCTGGGCGATTCGGGGGCGCCGGTGGATCATCCGCTCGCCTCGCCGCTGTATGCCGATTTCGTCGGCCTGCCGACACTGCATTGCTATGTCAGCAGCAGCGAAGTCCTGCGCGACGACACCCTCCGAATGGCCGAGCGAGCGCGGGCTGCGGGGGTATCCGTTTCGGTGGAAGTGGGCCACCGGCTTCCGCATGTGTGGCCGATCTTCTATCCTTTCTTACCAGAGGCGCGCATTGCGCTCAAACAATCGGGCGAGCAGATCCGGCGATTGGTCGCCGCCCGCACAGAACCGGCGGAATCGACGCCGGCATGACCTGACCGCTGCGCCCCCTGCGCGAGACCGGTCGGGATGCGCAGACGGGGAGCCCAGCATGCGTCGGGTGGTGGTCTTGGGTTTGGTGCTGGCATGCGTTGCCGGTGGCTTGGTTTGGAGCCGGCACTACCGCGCGCAGTTGGCCAATGTCCGCTTTGCACCCATTGAGGCCGTTGCCGCAACGACCGAGGATGGACATGCTGCCGTGCCGGTCAGCCTGTCAGAGTCCAAGACGTATTGGCTGCAGGTCTGCGACGAGAAGCTGGGCCCCATGCATGTGACCGTTCATGCCAGCGAAACCCCGCTGACCTTCTCCAACGACAGGTCTGTCGACCAGTTGACCGCCGAGGCGCCGTCTTACGACCGTGCCGCACGAGTCCTTGGAAAAACCTACGCCACGCTGGGTGCGCGTTTCGACGTCACCAGCCGCTACATGGCGCTGCCGACGCAGCCGCCCACCACATGCCTGCGGCCGTCCATCGACGTGGAACTGGTCCTGAGCGATTTTCGCGTGACGGTGGCGCGTGAGTTTGCGCCGGGTAGCTGCGCTTACAGCGCCATTCGCGAGCACGAGCTGCGGCACGTGGCCGTCAATCGCGCCGTGCTGCCGCGCGCGGCAGCGGTGATCAGCAAGGAGATCCGGCGCGAATACGGCGGGCGGCTTTACTTTGGCGACCCAGAGCGCATTGCGGCCGATCTGCAGACTGCGCTTGCGCGCCACTGGTTGCCGCGCGTGCAATCCCTCATCGAGCTGGGTCTGCAGACGCACGAGCAGATCGACACGCCGCAGGAGCAGGATCGCATAAGCCGCGTCTGCAACGGCGAGGTGCAGGCCGTGCTGCTGCAACTGTCGCGCAGTTAGGCGGCCGGGCGATGCGCGGCGCGCGCCTGGAGTTGCTCAACGGCGCGATCGACGATGGTTTCGGGCGGCAGGGCGATGTCGACGACGATGGCGTCGGTCGGCTCTTCCAGTGCCTCGAACTGGCTGCGCAGCAGGTTGGGGTTGAAGAAGTGATCCTTGCGCGCGCCCAGACGGCTTTGCAGCAGGTCGAAATCACCCTTCAGGTAGACGAACTCGGTGTTGCCGACGTTGCCAGGATTGCCGCGCAACACGTCGCGGTAGCGCTGCTTGAGCGCAGAGCAGGCGACCACCAGCGAGCGGCCGTCGCCGGTCATCTCGTCCATGTAGGCGCGGATGGATTCGAGCCAGGGCTTGCGGTCGTCATCGTTGAGCGGGATGCCGGCGTGCATCTTGGCGCGGTTTGCGTCGCTGTGGAACTCGTCGCCATCACGAAAGGCGCAACCCAGACGCTCGGCGATCTTCTGGCCCACCGTCGACTTGCCGCAACCCGACACTCCCATCACCACAACGATCATCACGCATCCCACAGGCAAAAACGTCAGGCCGGCATGTTAGCGCGTCGGCGGCATCTGGCCCGGATTTTTGCTGCTGCGGCGCAGCAATTGTTCCGCGTCACTGTTCGTCGGCGAGCGGATTGCCAAAAGCGTCAAGCTGCGTCAAATTGCAGGCAAAACAGCGGTTACAAATCACTTAAAACAGGCTCACAAGGCCACGTTGATAGGAGGAGACATCCATGGCTGGTGAAGTATTCGACCCGCGCCCGCGCGGCGGCGTGTCATATGTGGTGGGCGATACATCGGTGCCGCTGGCGCACGTGACGGTGTCGGCGCTGCTGGCAGACACCGTGCGCCGCAACCTCGATGCGGAGGCGGTGGTGTTTCGCGAGCAAGGCGTGCGCTGGACCTGGCGCGCCTTTGCCGAGCAGGTCGATGCGTTGGCTGCCGGCCTGCACGCGCTGGGGCTGGAGCGGGGTGACCGCATCGGCATCTGGTCGCCCAACCGCTACGAATGGGTGCTCACGCAGTTCGCGACCGCGCGGCTCGGGCTCATCCTCGTCAACATCAACCCTGCGTATCGGCTTGCCGAGCTGGAGTACGCGCTCAACAAGGTCGGCTGCAAGGCCATCGTCGCGGCCGAGGCGTTCAAGACCTCGCGCTACCTGGAGATGCTGCAGACGCTTGCGCCTGAGTTGTCCACCGCGCAGCCCGGTGCATTGAGCGCTGCCAAGCTGCCCGCGCTGCGCTGGGTCATCCGCACGGGCGAGGGCGCCACGCCGGGCATGGTCAACTTTGCCGACGTCATTGCGCGCGGTGTGAACGTACCCGTTGATGCGTTGGACGCCATCACCGCCACGCTGTCGCCGGATGATGCCATCAACATCCAGTTCACCAGTGGCACCACGGGCTCGCCCAAGGGCGCCACGCTCACGCACATGAACGTGGTCAACAACGCGCGCTTCGTGGCGATGGCGATGAACCTGCAAGGCGGCGACCGGCTGTGCATTCCGGTGCCGCTGTACCACTGCTTTGGGATGGTGATGTCGGTGCTCACATGCACCGCCACCGGTGCGTGCATGGTGTTCCCGGGCGAGGCATTTGACGCGCTCGCCACGCTGCGCACCGTGGCCGAGGAGCGCTGCACGCAACTGCACGGCGTGCCGACCATGTTCATCGCGCAGCTCGATCACCCCGAGTTCAAGACCTTTGATGTATCGAGCCTGCGCGGCGGCATCATGGCGGGCTCACCGTGTCCGATCGAGGTGATGAAGCGTGTGGTGTCCGAGCTGAACCTGCGCGAAGTCACCATCGCCTACGGCATGACCGAGACGAGCCCCGTGTCGTTCCAGAGCGCCGTGACCGACCCGCTGGACAAGCGCGTCACCACGGTGGGCCGCATCCAGCCGCATCTGCAGGTCAAGCTGGTGGACGGCGCGGGCGAAACCGTGCCGGTGGGCGAGAAGGGTGAGCTGTGCACCAAGGGCTATTCGGTCATGCTCGGCTACTGGGACGACGAGGCCAAGACCGCAGAGTCCATCCACGACGGCTGGATGCACACGGGCGACCTCGCCACGTTCGACGCCGAGGGTTACTGCAACATCGTCGGCCGCGTGAAGGACATGCTCATTCGCGGCGGAGAGAACGTGTACCCGCGCGAGATCGAGGAATTCCTCTTCCGCCACCCGAAGGTGCAGGCCGTCAACGTATTCGGCGTGCCCGACCCGAAGTACGGCGAGGAGGTGTGCGCGTGGATCGTGCTCAAACCCGGTCAGCAGGCCACGGAGGACGAGATTCGCGCATTCTGCCAAGGCCAGATCGCGCACTACAAGATCCCGCGCTACATCCGCTTCGTCACCGAGATGCCGATGACGGTGACGGGCAAGGTGCAGAAATTCGTCATGCGCGATCGCATGATCGAAGAACTCAAGCTGACGGTGGCAGCGACGGCTTGAGGCTGCGCCGCACGGTGCAATTTCTTCGCTGAAATGCGAACCGGTTGCGCGCGGCATGTCGTTGCCATGACGATGCTTGCCGTGCGCGGCCCCTCTTGCCTGCCCCGGGGCGTGGCCCGGCGCAGAATCGAAGACTCGGTTCCCGCATGTGTCTTGCTGATAGGGGGCACTCGCAGGAGACCCCGCGTGCACGGTCGCGCGGCCACGGCATATCCCGCATCGTGATTTGCCCCTCGGCGCGTGGCGTGCGCCACGGGATGCATGTCGCCCAAAAGCGGCAGCGTCAGCAATGTGAGCCCGGATGCGCCGATGTATCGCCGCTGAATCAGATTCCGAAGCGATAGGCTTAACCGCCCGGGTCACGTGCATCCGCTGGTGGGCCTTACGTCTTGCGCCGGCGCTGGAATGCAGGCTTTCCGCCTATGCCCGGCAACGCCGTTTCAATGCTGCAACCAACGCACGCCAATTACCCCTACGAAAAGAGGATGCCTTGGCACGATCCCATGCTTTGGCACGCGCGTACGGCATGCCCGTCCGCGCTTTTCTTTCGCGTTTTCAATTGCTTAGGGATTGTGGTGCGCTAGCGCGCCAGAAGGTGGCATTGAATATGCAAACACGCGCCCCCGGGGTGGGTGATGTTTTTCCCACAGGCAGAGCGCGCCGGCCCCACCGGCCGCGCTTCCCGCCGTCCCTCTCACCTTTATGGAGGAGTGCGTTATGAAGAAGACCTTACTGGCCACCGCGATCGCCATGGGATTGGGGGTCTCTGGCGTTGCATTGGCCGATATTGGGAATTCAGCGTCTGGAGCGGGTGACAAGACCCAAACCAATACGTCGACCATCACCAACACCAGTACCACCAACACGACTGACACCAACACCAATACCAGCTCGCGCACGAGCACCCGCAACACAGACAATTCCAACCAACATAACGACCAAAGCCAGGGCAGCAACCGCGATAACAGCGGCTGGGCCAATGCCGACGGTTATGGCACCGCGGCCGCCAACAACGGCGGCACCTCGGTCGCC
The DNA here is from genome assembly GCF_002298975.1 of Ralstonia sp. UBA689. Taxonomy (GTDB): domain Bacteria; phylum Pseudomonadota; class Gammaproteobacteria; order Burkholderiales; family Burkholderiaceae; genus Ralstonia. Next base: position 55,943 of record NZ_DBMV01000041.1, on the reverse strand, counting down.
ACGTTCAGTAATTCCTTCAACACTAGCAAGGCGATCGCCGTCTCCAAGCTGGAAGGCACCGTGACCAACATCAGCGTGTCCGGTATCGGCAATGTCGCCACCAACAACGGCGGCTCGGCCAACGGCGGCAGCGGTGGCCGTGGTGGTTATGGCTACGGCGGCACGGGCGCAGGTGGCAACGGCGGCGCCGGTGGCGCGGGCGGCTCCGGCGGTGCGGGCGGCAGCTCGGGCAACGTTACGCATGGCAGCGCAACCAACGGCAGTGCGACGGCCGGCAATGGCGCCAGCGGTGGTGATGCTGCCGGCAGTGCTGGCAATGGCGGCAACGGTGGAAGCTCCGGCACGCTATCGGCCAGCCTTGGCGCAGGCCTGGGTGGTGTAGCGGGCAGCGCGAGCGCAGCCGGCGGTGGTGGTGGCGGTGCGGGTGGCTCGTCCAGCGCCAGCGGTGGCGATGCCAACCATCATCACGGCGCGGGTGCGGCCACTGGCGGAGCAGCCGGTTCGGCAGGCGGCGCGGGCGGTGCGGGTGGCTCGGCAACGAGCGGCACGTCGACGGCTGCGGGCGGTGCAGGCACAGGTACCAGCGCGGCGAACGGCACGAGCACGGGCGGCGCAGGTGCGGCTGGCGGTGCAGCCACCAACGTGGCCGGCAACGGCGGCGCGGGCGGCAGCGCTACCAACGGCAGTGCCACCAACGGCTCGGCTTCGTCCACTGCGGGCAACGGCGCGGTAGGCGCTGTCGGCGCGGCAGGCGGTGCGGGTGGCGTTGGCAACGGCGGTGTCGGCAACGGTGCGGTGGGCGGCACGGGTGGCAATGGCGGCACAGTGATGGTGGATGCGGGCACGTTCAACATGTCCAATGCCATGACCAGCGTCGGCCAGTCGGCTGCCGGGGTGATGATCGCGAACCAGAACAGCGGCTTCGCGTCCCTCGTCCAGCAAAGCGTCAATGTGCAGGCCAACCTGAATGTCGGCCACTGATCCGGCATCGGGCATGAGCGGGGAAGTGCCGCTGCTGTCGCAATGACGTATCTGCGACCAGCGGTTCACAGGCCGGGCTGCTTTTGTGGCCCGGCCGCAGTCGGAACGTGAAGGAGACCACTCGATGCGATCCGACAGAACCAGAGCAGGATGGGCGGCATGGCTGGTGGCATGCGGCCTGGTGGCATGGCCAGCGGCAGTGGCGATGGCGGCGGACGATGCGCAGATCGCAGACGGTGCTCAGACAGCCAACATGGAAGCGGTGCGTCCCCCGGTCGCCGCGCCCGTGTCGGTGCCTGGGTTCGGTCGTGCGGTCGATGCAGACAAGCTCGACGGCTATCGCGGCGGAACGCAGGACCTGTACCAGACCGTGAATGATGCGCGCCTGTCGGGCACTGTGAGCGACAACGCCGCCGTGAACGTGGCGACGGGCTCGAACATCGTGCGCGACGGATCGTTCACCAACGCCGCCGGGATCCCCACGGTCATCCAGAACAGCGGAGCGAACGTGCTGATCCAGAACGCCACCATCGTCAACGTGCAGTTCCGGCCTTGAGGATGCGGCGATGCGATGGAGGTGGAGCGCGGCGCTGATGGTCGCGTGCGGGCTGGTGCCGGCGTCGGCAGGCGCCGGCTCGATCGACATGCTTGGTACGGGCGGCGGGACTTATGCCGTGCCGGTGACGAGCATGAAGGAGGCGCGCTTTCTGCGCACGATCCATCAGCGCTTCGACTTCAGTTGTGGCTCGGCTGCCGTGGCCACGCTGCTCACCTATCAGTACGGCTATCCGGTGAGCGAGCAGACCGTGTTCCAGGCCATGTATCTGCATGGCAATCAGGAGAAGATCCGGCGTGAAGGTTTTTCGCTGCTCGACATCAAACGCTATCTGGAGTCGCAAGGCTTCGAGGCCGATGGTTTCGAGCAGCCGCTGGATGCGTTGAATGACGCCCATCTGCCGGCCATCGTGCTGTTGAGCGAGAACGGCTATCACCATTTCGTGGTGGTCAAGGGCGTGCAGGAAGGGCGCGTGCTGGTGGGCGATCCGGCCATGGGCACGCGCGCGATCCCGCGTGCGAGTTTCGAGAGCATGTGGGACAACCATTTGCTGTTCGTCATCCACAACCGCGAAGCGCGTGCGACGTTCAATGCGCTACCGGATTGGCGCGTTGCACCGCGCGCGCCGCTGGCGGAGGGCGTGGAGCGCAGCGGCCTGGGGAACATCGTGATCCCCAAGCACGGCCCGGGCGATTTCTGAGCGCAGGCCACGGCAAGCAGGAGGCATCATGGGACGGTTTCGCAAAGCGATGTGGGCCGTAGGGCTGCTCGCGCTGGCGGGTTCCCGCTACGCGCTGGCGGCCGGTATGGAGGACAACCCTGTTCACGCGTGGCAAGCCGTGTCGGAAGACAAGCTCGACGATATGCGCGGCGGGTTCGATGTGCCGTCTGCGGCGGGACTGCGCATCTCGTTCGGCATCGACCGGGCGGTCTACATCAACGGCGACCTGGTGGCGAGTGTGTCAGCCAACGTTCCCGACGTCGCGCACATGACGGCCTCCCAGGCGCAGCAGCTTGCCGGCGTGGTCAACACTGTCAATATCGTGCAGAACGGGCCGAACAACGTTGCGCCGCCCGATGTGGTGACCGGCGCGGCGGCCGCTGCTACGGTCATCCAGAACAGCCTGAACAACCAGACGCTGCAGGCCGTCACCACCATCAACGCGGCAGTCAACAGCCTGCCGCAGTTCCGGCAACTCAGCCTCGCCAACGTATTGCAGGGCGCGCTGGCCAACGTCGTCACGACGCTGCACTGAGAGGCAGGCCGCGCGTTAAAAGCTAGAACTGGATCGGCAGCCGCAGCGTGACCGTCAGGTCCGGCGTGTCGCGCGTGAGGCCCGCGCCTACCGACAGGTTCAGCGTCATCTTGGGCGAGATGCGGTACGAATAGCCCACCAGCAGCGTGCCCAGGAGGGTGCGCACCGAGCCAGGTACGCGCTCGCCGTTCTGCTTGGTCGGCCCGATGATGCTCTGGTCGTAGCCGATCGAGAACGAGGCTTTTTCGTTCAGTGCCAGCCCCATGCCGAAGTTCAGGCCGATGATGTCGCCAGCCCTGACGTTGCCCAGGAACTGCTGCGAGCCGTCCACCAGATTCAGGCTCACGTCCTTGCGTTCGAAGTTGTGCAGGTAGCTGATGCTGCCGAAGAACACCGCAGGGTCGGTCGGGAACAACCACGTCAGGCCCGGCTGGATGGCGAAGAAGCCCGAGCCCGTGGGCTGCTGCAGCGGCAGGCCGGTGCCGGTGGTGTTGCTCACGCAGCGCGTCACGCAGTCGGTGGTGACTTCGAACGGGTCTTTGCCGGTGCGCGTCTTGAAGCGCAGCCAGCCGATATAGAACGGCTTGTCGACACCGCCGGCGTTGATCTGGTAGCGCGCGGTCAGCTCCACATCGCCGATGCCGTGACCGTGCGAGCTGAAGGCGTTGTCGGTGGCGGTGCCGGTGAAGAGCTCGCGGCTGACGGTATCGCTCGTGCTGTAGACGTACGGCACGCGGGCTTCCAGTTCCCAGCGCTTGGCTAGGCCGTAGCGCACAGCCAGCGTGCTGGTGAGCGAAGTGGTTTTCACCTGTCGCACGTCGATCAACCCGATGAGCAGCGCCGGGATGATGGTGTAGCCCACCAGCGCCACGCGGTCCGACGACGAATACGCCATCTGCAATGACGGCTCGACGACGAACTTGCCGGGTGGAGTGAGCGCGCTGGGCTCGTCGAAGATCTGCGCGATGCGCGGGGGTTGGTCGGACGGCTCTGGCGGCTTGCCGACCGGCGTGCCAGGCTGGCCGTTCTGTGCCATCTGCGCATTGGCTTGGCCTGTGCTGTCGCTGGCGGAGTCCGTGCCCGCACCCGCGCCGGGTGCGCCGGCACCGCGCACGGTATCGAGCTCGCTCATGCCGAGCGCGCGCCGCATGTTCCTCAGGTGAGCTTCCTGCTGCTGGATCGATCGCTTCAGTTCCTGCAGGTGCGCTTGCGCTTGCGCAAGCTGCCGCTGGATGGCTTCGAGGCTGGGTGGTTTGTCGTCCACCGGCTCGTTGGTCTGTGCAAGTGCCGACCTGCTGCACAACAGCAGGCATGCGCACGCAACCGCGCGAAGCGGCCCCCATGGTGCGTTCTTCATGGCAATGTCCCCGTCGAGAGCGCCCTGTCCACGAAAAGCGGATGGGCCCTTCACGATTTCCCCCGGGTGGCGTACTGCGGATACCACTATAGGCGAGCGGGCGTGAAACGATAGGGCCTTCGTGTCCCCTAAACGGAGGAGGTTTGCGTGCCCGTTTGGCGGATCGCAAGGGACAAAAAAGGCGCCATGAAGGCGCCTTGGCGTGCGATACGTCAGTGCTTACTGACGTGCATTCCGGAGGTTGTCCGGCCACGGCGTGTTGTAGTTCGTGCGGAATGGGTTGATGTCCAGCCCGCCGCGCCGCGTGTACCGTGCATACACCGCCAGCTTGACCGGCCGGCACTGGCGCAGGATGTCGGTAAAGATGCGCTCGACACACTGCTCGTGGAACTCGTTGTGCTCGCGGAACGAGATCAAATACTTGAGCAGCCCTTCCTGGTTGATCGGTGCGCCCACATAGCATATCTGCACGCTGCCCCAGTCGGGCTGGCCCGTCACCAGGCAGTTGGACTTGAGCAGGTGAGAGACCAGCGTTTCTTCCACCGGGCTTTCTTCCAAGTCTGCGTGCAGCAACTCGGGGGTGGGCTGGTAGACATCGGTTTCGATGTCCAGGCGATCCAGCAGCAGGCCGTCGAGCTCGCCCATTTTCTGCCGCGCAAATTCTTCCTGCGGCACGATGCGCACCTGCACCGGTGCACCGCAGGCTTCCGACAGATCGTGGTGGATCAACTGCTGCAGCGCCTCGTGCGACGCCACCTTCGTCTGGTTGAACGAATTCAGATACAGCTTGAACGACTTCGATTCAACGATGTTCGGTGAATCTGCAGGCACGATCGCCGTACCGACGGCCACCTGGGGCTTGCCCTTGAGGTTCAACCACGACAGCTCGTACAGGTTCCACAAGTCCACGCCGAAGAAGGGCAGGGCGCTGCCGGCGGGCAGACCAATCTCGTCGCGTTTGCCCTGGCGTGGAATGGGAAATAGTAGGCTGGGGTCGTACTCCGTCTTGTAGGCGGAAGTCTTGCCCAGTGGCGAATGCTCGGGTTGGTTGCTCATCACAAAAACAGGCTGTAGACGGGGTTTTCGCTTTCGTCCCAATAGGTATAGCCCAGCGTGCCCAGGAACGTCTTGAATTCGCGCTTCTCATTCTTCGGCACCTGAATGCCGACGAGGATGTTGCTCGAATCCGCGCCCTGGTTGCGGTAGTGGAACAGGCTGATGTTCCAGTTCGGGCTCATGCTCGAGAGGAACTTCATCAGCGCGCCCGGCCGCTCGGGAAACTCGAAGCGGTACAGCAACTCGTTCTCGGCCAGCGGCGAGCGCCCGCCCACCATGTAGCGGATGTGCTGCTTGGCGAGTTCGTCGTTGGTCAGGTCCAGCGTCGGGAAGCCGTGCTTGCGGAAGTTCTCGGCAATCTTGTCGCCCTCCGCGCGCGAGGTGATCTGCACGCCCACGAAGATATGCGCGGCATCCTTGCTGGCAATGCGGTAGTTGAACTCCGTCACGTTGCGCGACCAGCCGACCAGCTCGCAGAAGCGCTTGAAGCTGCCGCGCTCTTCGGGAATCGTCACCGCAAATACGGCTTCGCGCGCCTCGCCCACTTCGGCGCGTTCGGCCACGAAGCGCAGGCGGTCGAAGTTCATGTTGGCGCCGCTGGCCACGGCCACCAGCGCCTCGTTCTTGATCTTGTTCTTTTCGGCGTACTGCTTGAGGCCGGCCAGCGCCAGCGCGCCCGAGGGCTCCAGCAGGCTGCGCGTGTCCTGGAACACGTCCTTGAGCGCCGCGCAGATGGCGTCTGTATCCACGGTGATGATCTCGTCGACCAACTCGCGTGTGATGCGGAAGGTCTCCTTGCCCACCAGCTTGACCGCCGTGCCATCGGCAAAGAGGCCCACTTCCTTCAATTCCACGCGCTTGCCGGAGGCCACCGAGCGCGCCATCGCGTCGGAATCCACGCTTTGCACGCCGATCACCTTGATGTCGGGCCGCACGGCCTTCACGTACGCCGCAACACCCGAGATCAGCCCGCCGCCGCCAATGGAGCAGAAGATGGCGTGGATCGGCTGCGGATGCTGGCGCAGGATCTCCATGGCGATGGTGCCCTGGCCGGCAATCACCTCCGGATCATCAAACGGGTGCACGAAGGTGTAGCCGTGCTTCTCTTGCAGCTTGGCGGCGTGGGTGTACGTGTCGGAGTAGCTCTCGCCGTGCAGCACGACTTCGACCCATTCACCGCCGCGCGAGCGCACGCCGTCGATCTTCAGTTGCGGCGTCGTCACCGGCATGCAGATGACGGCCTTGCATTCCATCCGGGCCGCGCTGAACGCCACGCCCTGTGCGTGGTTGCCGGCCGAGGCCGTAATCACCCCGCGCTTGCGCTCGGCCGGCGTGAGCGAGGCCATCTTGTTGTAGGCGCCGCGCAGCTTGAACGAGAACACCGGTTGGTCGTCTTCACGTTTGAGGTAGACGCGGTTACCGGTGCGCACCGACAGATTGGGCGCGAACTTCAGTTCGGTTTCCAGCGCGACGTCGTAGACCTTCGCGGTCAGGATCTTCTTGAGGTAATCGATGGCCATGGTGCGGACCGGGTTGGACTCAGAGCGTGTTACGCACTTGTACGGGAGTGCGAACCCACCCAAAAGGCCACAGGACTAGGCGAGGCCGACGCCGTGTGGTGATTCCACACAAGGAGGCCGCAACAACGCCATGTGGCCTTTTGGGTGGGTTCCCTTCGGGTTGTTTCCAAAACACGCGCTGGAGGGTGTTGCTGCCACCCGCCAGTGGAACAACCACTGGCGGCCGTCCGCGCCTACCCAGCACGCGTTTTGGAAACAGCGCATCTCCCGTACAAGCGCATAACACGCTCCAAGGAGAGCCCGTAAGCCTATCACGGGGCGCCTTGCCGGATGGGCGGGGCGGTCGGTACACTGCCCCGGCCGCGCCCCGGGGGTGCGGCCCATCTCCGGCGAGAGGCCCCATGAACACCCCATCGTCTCCCTTCCGACCGTCCCGATCCTCCCAGCGTGCGCGCCGGGGACGCAAGGTCTGGTCGGGCACCCAGCAAGTCATCGCCTACGGCATGCCGTCGCTCGGCTGGCGCGATGTCTACCACCACGCGCTGGAGGTCAATTGGCCGACCTTCTTCGCTGCGCTCGCCGCGCTGTTCCTCACCCTCAACACCGTCTTCGCCGGGCTCTACCTGCTGGGCGACGCGCCGATCGCCAATCAGTCGCCGGCGGGTTTCGCGGGTGCGTTCTTCTTCAGCGTGGAGACGCTCGCCACGGTGGGCTACGGCGACATGCACCCGCAGACGACCTACGCCCACCTTATCGCCACGCTCGAGATCTTCATTGGCATGTCGGGCATCGCCATGGCCACGGGGCTGGTGTTTGCGCGGTTCTCACGCCCGCGCGCCAAGATCATGTTTGCCAACAACGCTGTGGTGCGACCGCTCAACGGCAAGATGACACTGATGGTGCGGGCCGCCAACGCACGCCAGAACGTCATCGCCGAGGCCACCGCCAAGTTGCGCCTGTTGCAGGACGAGCGCACGCCCGAGGGCTACACCATCTACAGGATTCGAGATCTGCGTCTGGAGCGCAGCGAGCATCCCATCTTCCTGCTCGGCTGGGTCATGATGCACGTGATCGACGAGACCAGCCCGCTGCACAACGCCAACGCCGAATCGCTCGCCGCCGGTGACGCGTTGCTGCTGCTTACCATCGAAGGTTCCGACGAGACCGCCGCGCAAACCTTGCAGGCGCGACATTCCTGGCGCCATGACGACATTCGCTGGGGATATCGCTATGTCGATCTGATGCGCGATGACGACAACGGCGTCACGCATGTGGACTACGACAACTTCCACCGGATCGTGCCCGTCGACGAGTCGGCACAGGCACAATGAGCAGCTTGTCGGATCCCAACGCGCAACCTCCGTGGCCCTGAATCTCGTCTGGCTGGCTTTCTTCCTCGTTGCCTTTGTCACGGCCTGCGTACAGGTGGTGCAGGGCGACATGGAGGTCTTCTCCCGCATGCTCACCGCCATGTTCGATGCCGCGCGCACCGGCTTCGAGATCGCGCTGGGCCTGACCGGCATGATGGCGCTGTGGCTCGGCATCATGCGTGTGGGAGAGCGCGCCGGAGTGGTCGACCTGTTCGCGCGGCTGGTGAACCCGCTGATGCGACATCTGTTTCCTTCCGTGCCCGCTGGCCACCCGGCCAACGGCGCGATGATGATGAACGTCTCGGCCAATATGCTGGGCCTGGACAACGCCGCCACGCCGCTCGGCCTGCAGGCCATGCGCGAGCTGCAGCAGGTCAACCCGCAGCCGCAGCGCGCCAGCGATGCGCAGTTGATGTTCGTGGTGCTCAATACGGCCGGCGTGACGCTGGTGCCGACGTCCGTCATCGCCATCCGCCAAGCCATGGCGGTCAAGCAGGGCCTGGCCGGCTTCAATGCGGCGGACATCTTCCTGCCAACCTTGCTGTCCACCTTCATCGGTTTTTGCGCGGGCATTGCGGCGGTGGCGTGGTATCAACGCATCAACCTGTTCAAGCCGGTGCTGCTGGCGTATTTCGGCGGCTTCATCGCGGCGATGGGGCTGCTGTTTGCCTGGCTGCGCCAGTTTCCGTCGCAGCAAATGGCGGCCTGGATCGGGCTGATCGGCGCCGGCGCGATCCTCACCATCGTGGTGGCGTTCCTGGTGTGCGGCGCCATTCGGCGCATCAATGTCTACGAGACCTTCGTGGATGGCGCCAAGGATGGCTTTCAGGTGGCGATCGGCATCGTGCCGTACCTGGTGGCTGTGCTGGTGGGCATTGCCGTGTTCCGTGCGGCGGGCTGCATGGATGTGCTGATGCAAGGGCTGTCGGCTGGGTTCTCGCATCTCGGCATCGACACGCGCTTCGTGCCGGCGCTGCCCGTGGGGCTGATGAAGACGCTCTCCGGCGCCGGCGCGCGCGGCCTGATGGTGGACGTGATGACCACCTACGGCGTCGATTCCTTCCAGGGCAAGCTGGCCGCAATCATCCAGGGCTCGACCGAGACCACGTTTTATGTGCTGGCCGTGTATTTCGGCAGCGTTGGCATCAAAGACACGCGCTACGCGCTGGCCTGCGGGCTGTGGGCCGACTTGATCGGGTTGATCGGGGCGGTGTTCATCGCTTACCTGTTCTTCGGTTGAGCAGGTTGCCTCGGCCACTACAATCGACCGCATGGACACATTCATCGACTGGCTGTTCACAACGCTGGCTCTGCCCACTGTGGGGCTGCCCGCCATCTTCATCGTCAGCTTTGTCTCGGCGACGCTGCTGCCGCTGGGCTCGGAGCCGGCAGTCTTCGGCTACATCAAGCTCAACCCCGACATGTTCTGGCCGGCCATCATCGTGGCCACGATCGGCAACACACTGGGCGGCGTGATGGACTGGTGGATGGGCTACGCAGCCAAGCTGGCCTTGGTGCGCTACCACCTCGCGCGCCGTCGCCGCCAGCACGATGCCGAGCACATCCAGCACGTGCCGCACCCACAGCACCACCGCGCGCCGCCGCTGGACAAAAAGTACTTCCGCTGGATGCGCCGCATCGGGCCGGTGTCGCTGCTGGCGGCGTGGTTGCCGGGCATTGGCGATCCGCTGTGCACGCTGGCCGGATGGCTGCGCCTGTCGTTCTGGCCCAGCGTCATGTACATGGCCATCGGCAAGTTCTTGCGCTACCTGGCCATGACTGCCGCGTTGCTGCTGCTGCCCGATGACTTCTGGCATGGCATCTTCGGCTGGCTCAAGAGCGTCCTGGCGTGACGTTTGCGTGGCGCTTGCGCCACTTTTATGTCCCCGCATTGTTCGCAAGCCATTGAAAACGCGGCAGTTTTCGCGCCCATGCTCGTGGCATGGGAAACCGTTGCTGCGTCGCATCAAGGTTGAACCTTGCAGTACAATCGCCCTTTAAAGACCGCGCGACCAGGACTGACTCTACCGTCACTGTCGCGCTCCCTCCCTGCGGCTCGCCATGAATGCCCCACTTCTGATCGACGCCAAACTCGCGGCGCAGGACGCTGCGCCCCGGCTGCGCGAGATTCCCTATAACTACACCTCGTTCTCGGATCGGGAAATCGTCATTCGTCTGCTGGGCGAGTCTGCATGGCAGATCCTCGACGGGCTGCGCGCCGAGCGCCGCACCGGCCGGTCGGCGCGCATGCTGTACGAAGTGCTGGGCGACGTCTGGGTGGTGCGCCGCAACCCGTATCTGCAGGACGACCTGCTCGACAACCCGAAGCGCCGGCAGATGCTGATCGACGCGCTCAATCACCGCCTGGCGGAGATCGAGAAGCGCCGCGTGGCCGACCACGACTCGCACCACGACCCGGAAGGCGACGAGCGTGCCGCCAAGGTCGAGCAACTCGTCGTGCATGCCCGCCGCGCCGTGAAGGCGTTCCAGGAAGAATTCGCCCAGGTGTATGACCTGCGCCGCCGCGCCCAGAAGGTGCTCGGCCGCGTCACCGCCAAGGACAACATCAAGTTCGATGGCCTGTCGCGCGTCTCGCATGTGACGGATGCCACCGACTGGCGGGTCGAATACCCGTTCGTGGTGCTGACGCCCGATACCGAAGAAGAGATCGCCGGCATCGTCAAGGGCTGCTTCGAGCTGGGTCTGACCATCATCCCGCGCGGAGGTGGCACCGGCTACACCGGCGGCGCCGTGCCGCTGACGCCGTTCTCGGCCGTCATCAATACCGAAAAGCTCGAGCGCCTGGATGCGGTCGAGCAGACTGACCTGCCTGGCGTCGACCATCCGGTCGCGACCATCTATTCGGGCGCCGGCGTGGTCACGCGTCGCGTGGCGGACGCCGCCGAGAAGGCCGGCCTCGTTTTCGCCGTGGACCCGACGTCGATCGACGCCTCGTGCATTGGTGGCAACGTCGCCATGAACGCGGGCGGCAAGAAGGCCGTGCTGTGGGGCACCGCGTTGGACAACCTCGCCTGGTGGCGCATGGTCGATCCGGACGGCAACTGGCTGGAAGTCACGCGCCTGAATCACAACCTCGGCAAGATCCACGACGCACCGGTCGTCACCTTCGAACTGAAGTGGTTCGACGGCAATGCGCCGATGGGCAGCAAGCTGCTGCGCACCGAGACGCTCACGATCGAGGGCCGCAAGTTCCGCAAGGAAGGCCTCGGCAAGGACGTCACCGACAAGTTCCTGGCCGGCCTGCCCGGCGTGCAGAAGGAAGGCTGCGACGGCATCATCACCAGCGCGCGCTGGATTCTGCACCGCATGCCCAAGTCGATCCGCACCGTGTGCCTGGAGTTCTTCGGCCAGGCGCGTGACGCGATCCCGAGCATCGTCGAGATCAAGGATTACCTCGACGCCGAGACCAAGAAGCCCGGCGGCGCGATCCTCGCGGGCCTGGAGCACTTGGATGAGCGTTATCTGCGTGCGGTCGGCTACGCCACCAAGAGCAAGCGCAACGCGTTTCCGAAGATGGTGCTGATCGGTGACATCGTCGGCGATGATGATGACGCCGTGGCACGCGCCACCTCGGAGGTGATCCGCCTCGCCAACGGCAAGAGCGGCGAAGGTTTCGTGGCCGTCAGCCCCGAGGCGCGCAAGAAATTCTGGCTCGACCGCTCGCGCACCGCCGCCATCGCCCGCCACACCAACGCCTTCAAGATCAACGAAGACGTGGTGATTCCGCTTAACCGCATGGGCGAGTACACCGACGGCATCGAGCGCATCAACATCGAGCTGTCGATCAAGAACAAGCTGAAGCTGGGCGACGCGCTGCAGGAGTTCTTCGCGCGCAACGACCTGCCGCTGGGCCGCACCGACGACGCCAACGAAATCCCGAGCGCAGAGCTGCTGGAAGACCGCGTGCAGCAGGCGCAGCAACTCGTGCGTGCAACGCGCGCGCGCTGGCAGTACCTGCTGGACCATCTCGACACGCCGGTGAATACCGCGCGCGCCAGCCTGATCGGCCTGGGCCTGGGCTATCTCACGCAGACCATCGACGATCGCCTGCAGACCCAGCCCGACGCCAACCTGTTCCACCTGCTGCAGGATCGCACGATCCGCGTGTCGTGGAAGGCGGAAATCCGCGCCGAGCTGCGCAAGATCTTCAACGGCGGCGAGTTCAAGCCGATCCTCGACGAGGCGCAGGCGATCCACAAGCAAGTGCTGCGTGGTCGCGTTTTCGTGGCGCTGCATATGCACGCCGGCGACGGCAACGTGCACACCAACCTGCCGGTCAACTCCGACGATTACGACATGCTGCAGGACGCCCACAAGGCGGTGGCCCGCATCATGACGCTGGCGCGTTCGCTGGACGGCGTGATCTCGGGCGAGCACGGTATCGGTATCACCAAGCTGGAATTCCTGACCGACGACGAGATCGCCGACTTTGCTGCCTACAAGCGCCGCGTCGACCCGAACGGCCGCTTCAACAAGGGCAAGCTGCTGCGCGACATCAACGACCCGCAAGGCCTGGCCGCTGATCTGCGCAATGCCTACACGCCGTCGTTCGGCCTGATGGGGCACGAGTCGATCATCATGCAGCAGAGCGACATCGGCGCCATCTCGGAGAGCATCAAGGACTGCCTGCGCTGCGGCAAGTGCAAGCCGGTGTGCGCCACGCACGTGCCGCGCGCCAACCTGCTGTACAGCCCGCGCAACAAGATTCTTGCCACCTCGCTGCTCATTGAGGCCTTCCTGTATGAAGAGCAGACGCGCCGCGGCGTGTCGGTCAAGCACTGGGAAGAGTTTGCCGACGTGGGAGACCACTGCACGGTCTGCCACAAGTGCGTGACGCCGTGCCCGGTCAAGATCGACTTCGGTGACGTGTCGATGAACATGCGCAACCTGCTGCGCAAGATGGGGCAGAAGAAGTTCAACCCCGGCACCGCCGCGTCGATGTTCTTCCTGAACGCGACCAACCCCGAGACCATCAACCTCACGCGCAAGGTGATGATCGACTGGGGCTACAAGGCGCAGCGTCTGGGTAATGACGTGCTGAAGAAGTTCGCCAAGAAGCAGACGGCGCACCCGCCCGCCACGGTAGGCAAGCCGCCGGTGCGCGAGCAGGTGATCCACTTCATCAACAAGAAGATGCCGGGCAATCTGCCCAAGAAGACGGCGCGCGCGCTGCTGGACATCGAGGACAACGAGATTGTTCCGATCATCCGCAACCCGAAGGCGACCACGTCCGACAGCGAGGCGGTGTTCTACTTCCCGGGCTGCGGCTCGGAGCGGCTGTTCTCGCAGGTGGGCCTGGCCACGCAGGCGATGCTGTGGCACGCCGGCGTGCAGACCGTGCTGCCGCCGGGCTACCTGTGCTGCGGCTATCCGCAACGCGGCAATGGCCAGTACGACAAGGCCGAGAAGATCGTTACCGACAACCGCGTGCTGTTCCATCGCGTCGCCAACACGCTCAACTACCTCGACATCAAGACGGTGGTGGTGAGCTGCGGCACGTGCTACGACCAGCTCGCCGGCTACGAGTTCGACAAGATTTTCCCGGGCTGCCGCATCATCGACATCCACGAGTTCCTGCTCGAGAAGGGCGTGAAGATCGATGGTGTGCAAGGCACGCGGTACATGTACCACGACCCCTGCCACACCCCGATCAAGACCATGGACCCGACCAAGCTGGTCAACCAGCTAATGGGCGGCAACCTGGGCGCCGACGGGCAGACGCGCGCGATCGAGAAGAACGACCGCTGCTGCGGTGAATCGGGCACGCTGGCGGTCTCGCGCCCCGACATCTCCACGCAGATCCGCTTCCGTAAGGAGGAGGAGATGAAGAAGGGCGCCGACAAGCTACGCGCCGATGGCCAGAACGGCGAGGCTTTCAACGGCGACGTGAAGATCCTGACCAGCTGCCCGTCGTGTCTGCAGGGCCTGTCGCGCTACAGCGAGGACGCCTCGGTGCAGGCCGACTACATCGTGGTTGAGATGGCGCGCCACGTGCTCGGCGAAACGTGGCTGGAAGACTACGTCTCCCACGCCAACGCAGGCGGCATCGAGCGGGTGCTGGTGTGATCAGTGTGACGACGGGCGACCGGGCGCCCGGCTGCGCGCTGTGTGAGACCGATGGCGGCGAGCCGGTCTGGCGCAATGCCCGGGCGCGCGTGGTGCTGGTTGAGCACGCGCGCTTCCCAGGCTTCTGCCGCGTGATCTGGAACGACCACGTGGCCGAGCAGACGGATCTGTCGGATGCCGACCGCCACTGGCTGATGGAGGTTGTCACGCGCGTGGAGCGCGTGCTGCGTGCCGAGCTGGCGCCGGACAAGATCAATCTCGCCAGCTTCGGCAACTTCGTCCCGCACCTGCACTGGCACGTCATCCCGCGTTATCAATGGGACACGCATTTCCCGGAAGCCGTCTGGGGACCCGCTCAGCGCCAGCCTGATGCCGTCCGCATCGCCGAGGTCGCGGCCAAGCTGCCGGCGCTGCCGTATGCGCTGCAATCGGCGCTCGCCGACGTCTGAGCGGTTACCACCGGTAACGCAACGCTACGCTCTGCGCGGAACCCCCGTAGCGCGTAGTCCGTCAGACTCTCATTCTGTCCGTCTTTCTGTCGTGCTACAGCCATCGCCATGACGACACCGCGCACCGCCGCTACACCTGATTCCCACAAGGATTCCATCGCCGAGCTGAATGTTCATCACGGCCGGCTGAATCTGTCCGAGACGTGGCAACTGATCCGCCCGTACTGGTTCTCGGAAGACCGCTACAAGGCCTGGGGGTTGTTGGCGCTCGTCATTGCGCTGAGCTTGTTCGTGGTCTACATGACCGTGCTGTACACCGAGTGGTACAAGTTCTTCTACAACGCGCTGGAGCAGAAGGACAGAGCGGCGTTCTGGCATCAACTCGGGCGTTTCTCGTGGATTGCCGCGCTGATCATCGTCGCGCAGGTTCTGCGCCAGTACTACACCATGATGCTGCGCATGCGCTGGCGGACATGGATCACCGGCAGCTTTCTCGACGACTGGCTCGGCAAGCAGGCCTTTTACCGCCTGGAGCAGACCCGCACCGCCGACAACCCCGACCAGCGGATCGCCGACGACCTGCGCAATTTCACCGATGCCACGCTCACGCTGGGGCTGGGCTTCCTGAATTCGGCGGTCACGTTGGTGTCGTTCTTCGGCATCCTGTGGGCCGTGTCGGGGCCGCTGGCGTTCGCGCTGGGTGGGCATGACTTCGTCATCCCCGGCTATATGGTGTGGTTCGCGTTGCTGTACTCGGTGCTGGGCTCGGTCATCATCCACTTCGTGGGCCGGCCGTTGATCGGGCTGTCGTTCCAGCAGGAGCGCTACGAAGCGTATTTCCGTTTCCTGCTGGTGCGCGTGCGCGAGAACAGCGAGAGCATCGCTCTGTACCGTGGCGAGCCCACGGAAAAGGCTATTCTGCGCGGCCGTTTCGAGCGTATTCGCGCGAACTGGAACCAGTTGATGGACTACACCCGGCGCCTGAACTTTGCCAGTTCGGGCTATGGGCAGTTCGCCATCATCTTTCCGTTCCTGGTGTCCGCGCCGCGCTACTTTGGCGGCACACTCACACTGGGCGGCATGATGCAGGTCGCCACCGCCTTCGGGCAGGTGCAGGGCGCGATGTCGTGGTTTGTCGATAACTACAGCACGTTGGTGAGCTGGAAGGCTTCCACCAACCGTCTGATTGAATTCCAGCGTGCCATCCGCGCTGCTGATCGCGAAGAAGAGCACCGTGCCGGCATTCGCGATGTCGAGGTCGAGACCGCGCCCGTGCCCGCCATCGAGGCGCGCGGTTTGGCGCTGAATCTGCCCAACCGCAAGCCCGAGGATCTGCTGGTCGAACCGTTCGACATGACCCTCGCGCGTGGGGAACGGGTGCTGGTCAACGGCCCATCCGGTTGCGGCAAGAGCACGCTGGTGCGCGCCGTGGCCGGCATCTGGCCCTACGGCACCGGCCGCATCGAGGTGCCCGACGATGCGCGCGTGCTGTTCTTGCCGCAGCGCAGTTACCTGCCGTCCGGTACGCTGGCCGATGCGTTGTCGTATCCTGATCTCGCCACCGAATACACCGCCGAGCGCTTGGCGCAAGTGCTGGCCGCCTGCCGCCTCTCGGCGCTGGTCGACCTGCTGGACGAGGTGAGCAACTGGAGCCTGCGCCTGTCTCCCGGCGAGCAGCAGCGCCTGGCCTTCGCGCGCGCTTTGCTGCAGCGCCCCGACTACCTTTTCCTCGACGAAGCAACCAGCGCACTCGACGAAGACACCGAGGCGTTCATGTACAGCCTGATGCTCGAAACGATGCCCGATGTGACCATCGTGAGTGTGGCGCACCGCAGCACGGTGGCACGTTTCCATCACCGCCGCTTGCGCTACATCCCCGAGGGCGATCCGTTGACTGCGGTAAGCTATCGGGTGGTGGAAGAGCCGGCGCACATGGTGCTGGCCGCTTCCTGATTCGCAATTTTCAGGCAATCACCGAGACGTTTTTTTCATGGCCGGACTTTCCGCCGACACCCCACACCCGACCGGCCTGACCGTGCACACGCAATCGCGCGTGCTCGAAATCGCCTTTGCTGACGGCAAGCAGTTTCGCCTGCCGTTCGAATACCTGCGCGTGCTGTCGCCGTCGGCCGAAGTGCAGGGGCACGGGCCAGGCCAGGAAGTGCTGCAGACCGGCAAGCGCGACGTCGGCATCGTCGGCGTGGAGCCGGTGGGCAACTACGCGATCCGCCCGCTGTTTTCCGACGGCCATGATTCCGGCATCTACGACTGGGCCTACCTGTATCGCCTTGGCGTTGAGCACGACACGCTGTGGCAAGCGTACCTTGATCGCCTGACTGCCGCCGGCCTCGACCGCGACGCACCGATGGCGCCCAACGCGGGCCACGCCTGCGGCCACGGCCACTGATCCCAATTCACATCGCGGCGCGCGGGCGCCGCATCCGCATCCCTTTCTGTCATGAGCCAAACCCACTTCGGATTCGAGCAGGTCGACGAGCGCGAGAAGGCCGGCAAGGTCGCCGGCGTGTTCCATTCCGTCGCCAGCAAGTACGACGTGATGAACGACCTGATGTCCGGCGGCCTGCACCGGCTGTGGAAGATGTTCACCATCGCCCAGGCAGCGGTGCGTCCCGGCTACAAGGTGCTTGACATTGCCGGTGGCACGGGCGATCTCGCCAAGGCCTTCGCGCGCCAAGCCGGTCCGACCGGCGAGGTGTGGCTGACCGACATCAATGAATCCATGCTGCGTGTCGGCCGCGACCGCCTGCTCGATGCCGGCGTGCTCACGCCGACCGCCTTGTGCGATGCCGAGCACATTCCCTTTCCGAATGCTTACTTCGATGTGGTGACAGTGGCATTTGGCTTGCGCAACATGACGCACAAGGATCGTGCGCTTGCCGAGATGCGCCGCGTGGTCAAACCAGGCGGCAAGGTGATGGTGCTGGAGTTCTCCAAGGTGTGGCAGCCGCTGGAGAAAGCCTACGACGTCTACTCGTTCAAGGTGCTGCCCTGGCTGGGCAGCAAGGTGGCTGGCGACGCCGAGAGCTACCGCTACCTGGCCGAGTCCATCCGCATGCACCCGGATCAGGAAACGCTCAAGCAGATGATGGAACGGGCCGGGTTGGACTCGGTCGAATATTTCAACCTGACGGCGGGTGTCGTGGCCCTGCACGTCGGTCGTCGCCTCTGATTGATGGTCCACCGGATGGTCGATGCAGTGCGCTGCGACGATATGCCACGATCCCACACATTGAATTCGGCGCTGACGTCTTCATCTAATGGCGTCACTGCCATTGGAGAGAAGACAGCGATGAGTTTGCATTGGGGTGGAAAATTGATGGTCGGCGCGCTAGTTGCGACGATCGCTCTGGGCACGGCGGTCGACGCCAACGCCAAGCGCATGGGCGGCAGCCGCAGCTTTGGCAAGCAATCGTCCACCGTGACGCAACGCCAGCAAACGCCGCCGGCGACCACGCCTTCGCCCACGCAGCAGGCCGCACCGGCCGCACAGCCGTCGCCTGCCGCGCCGGCCCCGACCGCGCCTGCACAACAGCCGCGCCGCAACTGGGGCGGCATGCTGGGCGGTTTGGCCGCCGGTCTGGGGATCGGCTATCTGCTCTCCAAGTTCGGTCTGGGCGCGGGCCTTGCCTCGCTGCTCTCGAACCTGATCCTGATCGCCCTTGTCGCCTTCGTGGTGATGTGGATCATCCGCAAGGTGCGTGGCAGCCGTCCGCAAGGTCCGGCCTACGCCACGGGTGGTCCGTCGCTGGGTGGTGACCGCGAGCCGTATGTGCCGCAGCCTGCCGCGCCGGCTCCGCAGGCTTCCGCGCCCGCCGCTGCGTCGCTCAACAACGGCAACACGTCGGGCCTGGGTGCCGGCGCACCGACGGCTGCACAATCGTGGAATCTGGGTGGCCCGGCCGCTCAAGCCGTCAATGCGCAACCTGCCACAGCCGCACCGCAACAGCCGTGGGGCGTGCCGGCGGACTTCGACACGCAAGCCTTCCTGCGCAACGCCAAGGTCTACTTCATTCGCCTGCAGGCCGCATGGGATGCCGGCAACTTGAACGACATCCGCGAATTCACGACGCCGGAGATGTTCGCCGAGATCAAAATGGATCTTGCCGACCGCGGCGCCGCGCCCAACAAGACTGACGTGGTCTCGGTCGAAGCCGAGCTGCTCGGCATCGAGACGCAGGCCGCCGAACACCTGGCAAGCGTGCGCTTCTCGGGCATGATCCGCGAGGAAACCAACGCGCCGGCCCAGCCGTTCGCAGAGGTGTGGAACCTGACCAAGCCGACGCAAGGCAGCGGTGGTTGGGTGCTGGCAGGCATCCAACAACTGCAATGACGCAGTAACGCCGGGGTGTACTGAGGCGGCGCAAAACGGCCGTCGCAGCATTCCCCGTAAAATAGGGCCCGACCGTCCGGTTCGGGCCTTTTTTGTTGGCCGCCGGCTAGCCCGCTTCTGGCCGCTTTTGCGCACCATCGCCGCATGTCTTCGACTGCCACTCCATCTTCGTTTCCTTCTGTGCTGATGCAGCCGCTGCTGCTCGCGCTCAATCATCTGCTGCGCCAGGAGCCCTGGGCGCAGGAGACGCTGCGCCCGTTCGCGGGCCGCGCCGCGCGTTTTGATTTGGCGCCGGTGTCGCTGACGCTGCAGGTCGATCCGGCCGGGTTGGTGACGGTACCCGAGGCGGGAGCCGAAGCTGCCGTCACGGTGGTCGTACCGCTCATGTCTGCCGCCAGCGATTACGCCACGGGCGGGCAGGCTGCCGTGCTCAAGCATGTGCGCATCGAAGGCGAGGCCGAGTTCGCCAATGTGTTGTCGACGCTGCTGCGCAACCTGCGCTGGGATGCGGCGGAAGACTTGTCGCGCGTGTTCGGCGACGTGGTCGCGCAGCGCATGGTGAGCGGCGCGCAGGTCGCGCGCACGGAAGCCACGCGCGTTGGCCGTTCGCTGGCGGAGTCCGTGGCGTCATACCTCACGGATGAGCAACCGACGCTCGTGCGTCATGCGCGCTTAGCGCAATTTGCCGCGGATGTGGCTGCACTGCGTGATGCGGAGGCCCGCTTGGTCAAACGCCTGGAGCGGCTTGAGAAGCTCGCGCGCCCAGCAACCTTGACGGCACGCGCGGGTGAATCGGCATGACGCGTCTCTTCCGGCTGGGCAAGATCATCTTCGTCATCCTGTACTACGGGCTGGACCAGCTCGCGCTGTCGGGCTTCAAGAGCCGCCGCATCCGCGCGCTGGTGTGGGTGCTGACCCTGGGTCGCAAGCCCACGCGCCCACGCGGCGAGCGGCTGCGCCTGGCACTGGAAAAGCTCGGGCCGATCTTTGTGAAGTTCGGGCAGGTGCTGTCGACACGGCGTGATCTGCTGCCGCCCGACGTGGCGGATGAGTTGGCCAAGCTACAGGATCGCGTGCCGCCGTTTGATCCGAAGGTGGCGGCGGCCATTGTCGAGAAATCGCTGGGCAAACCGCTGTCAGCGCTGTTCCATCGTTTCGACCATCATCCGGTGGCGAGCGCGTCCATCGCGCAAGTGCATTTCGCCACGCTGCGCGGCGGCCCCGACGACGGCCGCGAGGTGGCGGTAAAGGTGCTGCGCCCGGGCATGCTGCCCGTGATCGACAGCGATCTCGCGCTCATGCGCGACCTCGCCACCTGGATGGAAAAGCTCTGGGCCGACGCTCGCCGCTTGAAGCCGCGCGAGGTGGTCGCCGAGTTCGACAAGTACCTGCACGACGAACTCGACCTGATGCGCGAGGCGGCCAACGCGAGCCAGTTGCGCCGCAACTTCGCCAAGTCCGACCTGCTGCTGGTGCCTGAGGTGTTCTGGGATTGGTGTACGTCCGACGTGTTCGTCATGGAACGCATGCATGGCATGCGCATCTCGCATACTGAAGAGCTGCGCGCGGCCGGCGTCGATATGCACAAGCTCGCGCGCGATGGCGTGGAGATCTTCTTCACGCAGGTTTTCCGCGACGGCTTCTTCCACGCCGACATGCACCCCGGCAACATCCTTGTGAGCGTGGCCCCCGAGACGCTGGGCCGCTATATCGCGCTGGATTTCGGCATCGTCGGGGCGCTGTCGGAGTTCGACAAGAATTACCTCGCGCAGAACTTCCTGGCGTTCTTCCAGCGCGACTACCACCGCGTGGCAGTGTTGCATATCGAGTCTGGCTGGGCGCCGGAAGAGACACGCGTGGAAGAACTCGAAGGCGCCATCCGCGCCTGCTGTGAGCCGTACTTCGACCGGCCACTCGGCGAAATCTCGCTGGGCCTGGTGCTGATGCGTTTGTTCCAGACCTCACGCCGCTTCAACGTGGAAGTGCAGCCGCAGCTCGTGCTGCTGCAGAAGACGCTGCTGAACGTGGAAGGCCTGGGCCGCCAGCTTGATCCGGACCTGGACCTGTGGAAGACCGCCAAGCCGTTCCTCGAACGCTGGATGCATGAACAGATCGGCTGGCGCGGCTTTATCGAGCGCCTGAAGGTCGAGGCGCCGCAGTGGGCCAACAAGCTGCCGGACTTGCCGCGCCTGGTGCATCAGATTCTCGATCGTCATGCCCGCGATGAGGGCAGTGCGCAGACGGCCGCACTCACCGCGCTGCTGGCCGAGCAGCGGCGTACCAACCGGTTGCTTTCGGCAGCGCTGCTGTTTATTGGCGGGTTTGCCGTCGGCATCATTGCCACGCACGTGCTGGCGTGGCTGGCACGTCATTGATCGTCTGAACTCATTTCTAGCGCCATGGCTGAACCGCCCGTTTTCCAATCCCGTGATGCCGCCGATCCTGCTTTCTGGGACGAGCGCTTCAGCCGTGACCATACGCCCTGGGATGCGCATGGCGTGCCGTCCGCCTTCCGGGAATTCCTCGAAGCGCAGCCCGCGCCGCTCTCCACATTGATCCCGGGCTGCGGCAACGCTTATGAGGCCGGCTGGCTGGCCGAGCGTGGTTGGCCCGTGACGGCCATCGACTTCGCGCCGAGCGCGGTGACGTCGGCCAAGGCCGTACTGGGCCCGTATGCCGATGTGGTGGAACTGGCGGATTTCTTCCGGTTTGAGCCGCACCGGCCGGTGCAGTGGATTTACGAACGTGCCTTCCTGTGCGCGATGCCGCGCCGCCTGTGGCCGGACTACGCGGCGCAGGTCGCCAGGCTACTGCCGCGGGGCGGCTTGCTGGCCGGTTTCTTTGCCGTGGTGGAGGGCAGGGAGGCGTCGCCCAAAGGCCCGCCGTTTGAGGTCACGCAGCCCGAACTGGATGCGCTGCTGTCGCCTGCTTTCGAGCGGATCAGCGACACGCCGATCGCCGAGTCCGATTCGATTCCGGTCTTTGCCGGGCGCGAGCGCTGGCAGGTCTGGCAGCGGCGTGCTGGCTGATCAGGCGACTTTCGCGCCGCACGGATGCTCATCGACCGCCGTTGTGTTGGTGCGAAGCAACATGGCGGTTGATCCGCAAAAAGCCTGTGGACGCCCGTTGCGGGGCGCCGCGTGAAAAAGTGGGAAGCCGGCCGGCATTCGTGGTCGCACCAATGCCCAGCCGGGGTATCCCATCGCTATAATCGCGCCATTTCGCCCGGCGCCCGGCGTGGCCGCCATGGGGTTTTCCAGCTTCTTTCCGCGCTGCCATGCTGATCTGGTTTGTCATTGTTTACTGGGTGATTTCGGTCGGGATCGGCCTTTGGGCCGCACTGCGCGTGCGCAATACCGCCGATTTCGCGGTGGCCGGCCGCGGCCTGCCGTTCTATGTCGTGACCGCCACGGTGTTCGCCACGTGGTTCGGCTCCGAGACAGTGCTGGGCATTCCCTCGGTGTTCCTCAAGGATGGCCTGCACGGCGTGGTGGCCGACCCGTTCGGTTCTTCCCTGTGCCTGATCCTGGTGGGCCTGTTCTTCGCCCGGCCGCTGTACCGGATGAACCTGCTCACCATTGGTGACTTCTATCGCAACCGCTTCGGCCGCCTGGCCGAAGTGCTGACCACGCTATGCATCGTCGTGTCGTATCTGGGCTGGGTGGCGGCGCAGATCAAGGCGTTAGGCCTGGTGTTCTACACCGTGTCGGACGGCGCGCTGTCGCAGGAGACCGGCATGATGATCGGCGCGGCCAGCGTGCTGGTCTACACCCTGTTCGGCGGTATGTGGTCGGTGGCGGTGACGGACTTCATCCAGATGATCATCATCGTGATCGGCATGATGTACATCGGCTGGGAAGTGTCGGGCCAGGCCGGCGGTGTGAGCACGGTGGTGGCGCACGCGGCGGCTTCGGGCAAGTTCTCGTTCTGGCCGGCGTTCAACCCGATCGAGGTGATCGGCTTCGTTACGGCGTGGATCACGATGATGCTCGGGTCGATCCCACAGCAGGACGTGTTTCAGCGCGTGACCTCGTCGCGCACGGAGCGCATCGCCGGTACGGCCTCGGTGCTGGGCGGCGTGCTGTACTTCCTGTTTGCCTTCATCCCGATGTTCCTGGCGTACTCGGCCACGCTGATCGACCCGGCGATGGTCGAGAAATACATCAACACGGATTCGCAGTTGATCCTGCCGCAACTGGTCCTGCAGCATGCGCCGCTGATTGCGCAGGTGATGTTCTTCGGCGCGCTGCTCTCGGCCATCAAGAGCTGCGCGAGCGCGACGCTGCTGGCGCCGTCCGTTACCTTTGCGGAAAACGTGCTGCGCCCGCTGCTGCCGCGTATGGACGACCACCGCTTCCTGCGCGTGATGCAGGCCGTGGTGCTGGTCTTTACGGTGCTGGTGACGCTGTTTGCGCTGAACTCGCACCTGTCGATTTTCCACATGGTCGAGAACGCCTACAAGGTGACGCTGGTGGCTGCCTTCGTGCCGCTGGCTTTCGGTCTGTTCTGGAAGCGCTCGACCAAGCAGGGTGGCCTGCTGGCCATCATCCTGGGTTTGGCAGTCTGGATCTGGTGCGAGGTGTTCTTCCCGGAAGCGATGTTCCCGCCACAATTGGTTGGCCTTCTGACCAGCCTGAGTGCAATGATCCTCGGCTCGCTCGGACCACAGTGGATCGAGAACCGCGCGCCCACCGCCAAGGCCGCCACGCAAGCCTGACCGTCCAGCGCCGAGCGTGCGCGGTGTGCCACTTTGTAGCGCGCCGCCGTCGCCGGTTCCGAATCTGCGGGCGGGAATTCCCTGGAAAGGGTTTATAATTCAAGGCTTTGCGCGCCAGCACTTGTATTACGCGCATCCGCCCCGATCTTTCGCGAGCCTGCGTGCACTTCCCGCGCGATGTTCGCGGTCTGCGCGGGCATTCCAAATCGCTTTCTCGAATTTCGTTTGTTCCAGGGTGAGGACACCATGCCGATCTATGCTTATCGATGCGACGCCTGCGGCCACGCCAAAGATGTGCTGCAGAAGATGAGCGACGCGCCGCTGACGGATTGCCCCGCATGCGGCGCGCCGGCGTTCAAGAAGCAACTGACGGCCGCCGGCTTTCAGCTCAAGGGTTCGGGCTGGTACGTGACGGATTTCCGTGGCGGCTCGGGCGGCACCTCGGCTGCCAGCACCACGGCCAAGGCTGATGCCGCCGCCCCTGCAGCCGCACCGGCCGCGTCCGACAGCGCATCGTCCAGCGCCAGCGCGTCCAGCACGCCGGCGGCGACCTCCGGCGGTTGCGGCACGTCGTGCGCGTGCCATTGACAGCGTCCTTGATTCCTCGATCCGTCGTCCCATGAAACAGAAAACCAGCGCGCTCAAGACGTGGTTCCTGACCGGTCTTCTGGTGCTCGTCCCGCTTGCGATTACGCTGTGGGTGCTGTCGCTCATCATCGGCACGATGGACCAGAGCCTGGCGCTGCTGCCGTCGGCTTGGCAGCCCGATCGCCTGTTCGGTGTGAGGATCCCAGGGTTGGGCGCCATCCTCACGCTGCTGTTCATCCTGATCGTCGGCGTGCTGGCGCACAACTTCATCGGCCAGAAGCTGGTGTTGTGGTGGGAGGCGCTGCTCGGCCGCATTCCTGTTGTCGGCCCGATCTATACGAGCGTGAAGCAGGTGTCGGACACGCTGCTGTCGTCCAGCGGCAATGCGTTCCGCAAGGCGCTGCTGGTGCAATACCCGCGTGAAGGCTCATGGACGATCGCTTTCCTGACCGGTCGCCCCGGCGGGGATGTAGAAAACCATCTGCTGGGCGAATATGTCAGCGTCTATGTGCCGACCACGCCCAACCCGACCTCGGGCTTCTTCCTGATGATGCCCAAGGCCGACACCATCGAGCTGGACATGACGGTGGATGCAGCGCTCAAGTACATCGTGTCAATGGGAGTGGTGGCGCCCGAAACGCTGCCGCGCCGCATGGACCCGCCCGATGCAACGCCACCGACGGAGGATCGGTCGCCGGCAACATCGCCGCGCGACCCCTCGAATCCGACCGCGCTGTCCGATGGCGGCGCCGTATCGCCCCCCTGAGCCGGTAGCGCGAGTCGACCCTTCCGGCCCCCGATCAACTTTCTCGCGCGACGCCCTGTTGGCGGCGCGCTTCGCGGAAAAACACAACATGCAAATGCGTACTCAATACTGCGGTCAGGTCACCGAACAACTGCTCGGCCAGAGCGTCACGCTGTCGGGCTGGGCGCATCGTCGTCGTGACCACGGTGGCGTGATCTTCATCGACCTGCGCGACCGTGAAGGCCTGGTGCAGATCGTGTGCGACCCGGACCGTCCGGAGATGTTCAAGGTGGCCGAAGGCGTGCGCAACGAGTTCTGCCTGCAGGTGAAGGGCGTCGTACGTGCACGCCCGGAAGGCACCACCAACGCCAACCTGACCAGCGGCAAGGTCGAAGTGCTGTGCCACGAGCTGACGGTCCTCAACGCTTCCGTCACGCCGCCGTTCCAGCTCGACGACGACAACCTCTCGGAAACCACGCGCCTGACGCACCGCGTGCTGGATCTGCGCCGCCCGCAGATGCAATACAACCTGCGCCTGCGCTACAAGGTGGCGATGGAAGTCCGCAAGTACCTGGACGACAAGGGCTTCATCGACATCGAAACGCCGATGCTGACCAAGAGCACGCCGGAAGGCGCGCGCGACTACCTCGTGCCCTCGCGTGTGAACGCCGGCCAGTTCTTCGCGCTGCCGCAATCGCCGCAGCTCTTCAAGCAGATGTTGATGGTGTCGGGCTTTGACCGCTATTACCAGATCACCAAGTGCTTCCGCGATGAAGACCTGCGTGCAGACCGCCAACCCGAATTCACCCAGATCGACTGCGAAACGTCGTTCCTGACGGAGCAGGAAATCCGCGACCTGTTTGAAGAAATGATCCGCACGGTGTTCAAGAACACCATGTCGGTCGAGCTGGACGCGAAGTTCCCGGTGATGGAGTTCCGTGAGGCGATGGCTCGCTTCGGTTCGGATAAGCCGGACCTGCGCGTCAAGCTGGAATTCACGGAGCTGACCGACGCCATGAAGGACGTCGACTTCAAGGTGTTCTCGGGCCCGGCCAACGCCGATGGTGGCCGCGTTGTCGCACTGCGCGTGCCGGGCGGTGCTGCCCTGTCGCGTGGCGATATCGACGCGTACACCAAGTTTGTCGAAATCTACGGCGCCAAGGGTCTGGCCTGGATCAAGGTCAACGAAGTAGCCAAGGGCCGCGACGGTCTGCAATCGCCGATCGTGAAGAACCTGCACGACGCGGCCATCGCCGAGATCCTCAAGCGCAGCGGCGCGCAGGATGGCGACATCCTGTTCTTCGGCGCTGATCGCGCCAAGGTCGTCAACGACGCCATGGGTGCGCTGCGCCTGAAGATCGGCCATTCGGACTTTGCCAAGAGCACTGGCCTGTTCGAAGACGCCTGGAAGCCGCTGTGGGTGGTGGACTTCCCGATGTTCGAGTACGACGAGGAAGACGCGCGCTGGGTGGCCATGCACCACCCGTTCACGAGCCCGAAGGACGAGCACCTGGAATACCTCGAGACCGACCCGGGCAAGTGCCTGGCCAAGGCCTACGACATGGTGCTCAACGGCTGGGAAATCGGTGGCGGCTCGGTGCGGATCTACCGCGAAGAAGTGCAGAGCAAGGTGTTCCGCGCGCTGAAGATCAACGATGAGGAAGCGCGTGCCAAGTTCGGCTTCCTGCTGGACGCACTGCAGTACGGTGCGCCTCCGCACGGTGGTATCGCGTTCGGTCTGGACCGCGTTGTCACGATGATGGCCGGCGCGGATTCGATCCGCGACGTGATCGCCTTCCCGAAGACGCAGCGTGCGCAGGACTTGCTCACGCAGGCGCCGAGCCCGGTGGACGAGAAACAGTTGCGCGAACTGCACATTCGCCTGCGCGCCGCCGAAGCAAAGGTGGCTGCACCGACGACTGCCACCACGGCCTGATCGTCGCCGCACAACGCAGCATTGCCGCACAGCACACCGCGCCGACCCGCAAGGGCGGCGCGGTTTGTTTTTGGGCTGTCCGGAGCGTTTGCTGCGGGCGGGAACGTCGCTTGCTACACAGTTTCCTTCGCTGGTGTCACTTGAGTGATGACGAAGGAGACTTCCCTTGATTGAATTCATCGATTTTGTGCGCACGTGGGTGGCTGCGCACGCCGAATTTCTGCTGACTTGGCTGGTTGCCGCGCTAGTAATGATGCTCCTGGCGTGGAGCGAGATTCGCCGCGCCACCCGCCGCGCCGCTATCGCCATGACCGAAGCCGTGGCAACCACGGTAGCGGCTTGCGTGCCGGAGATTGCCGCTGCGGCGCAGAGCGCACATCCGGTCATGCCAACATCGTTTGCATCAACCGCGGCGCTCAACGTCCTGGGGGAGGCGCTGCGCGATCTGGGGCGCCTGTCCGCCGACCGCATGCGCTGGCTGCGTGGCGTCGCCAACCTTCGGGTGCCCGATACAGCGCTGCCGCCGGCCGCTCCGGAGGCGCCCATCCATCCGCTCGTGTACGACACGCCGCGCCCGCTGGCCGAAGCCCACTTGGCCGCCGAGCGTTGCTTTGCCGATCATGCACGCGCTCTGCTGGCCGAGCGTCGTGCCCTGCAGACGCTGCAGGCCGCCGAGCGCGATGGCCGCGACGAATTGCAGCGCATCGAACGTGAGGCGTCCGCCATCGTTGTGCGTTTCGAGCAGGTCAACGCGCAGTCCGAGCAGACTGAGATGCAGCGCTTCCTGATCCAGAAGTTCAACGCGCTGGGTACCCGCGAGCGCGAGCTGACTACCCAGCTTGCCGCGCTGCGCCAGCAATTCGGCGAGCGGGCTGAGGCCCTGTGGGCGCAATCGCAGCTAGCCGCTGAGGACTACGCCGCGATGCTCGACCCGCTGCTGGCGATGGTGCGCCGCGAACTCGGCCACGAGGCCGCCACGGACGAGACGGTGCTGTGGCTTTGGCGCACGCGTACCGGCCAGGGGCCACTACGCGCAGCCTGATTGCCCAGGCGGTTGTATCGCCGGCGATCGCGGACATCACAGTCACGTGCGTCCGGCTGCGGTAAGCTATCGGACTGTGGCGCGCTCGCGCCGCCCGTTGCTGCCAATGTCATGTCGCACAAGATTCCCGTTTCCGTTCTCGTCGTCATCTACACGCCCGAGCTGCAGGTACTGGTGATGGAGCGGGCAGATCACCCGGGCTTCTGGCAATCCGTTACCGGCAGTTGCGACGCACTCGACGAACCCCTGGCCGAGACCGCCCGCCGCGAGGTGCTGGAGGAAACCGGCATCGATACGGCCCGGCATCACCTGATCGACTGGGGCCACCAGATCGAATATGAAATCTATCAGCGCTGGCGGCACCGCTACGCGCCAGGCGTCACGCGCAATACCGAGCACTGGTTTGGCTTGTTGGTGAGCGGCAAGGTGCCGGTGCGCCTGTCACCCCGCGAGCATATCCAGGCCGAATGGCTGCCCTACCAGGACGCCGCCGCGCGCTGCTTCTCGCGCAGCAACGGCGAGGCCATCCTGCAACTGCCCGAACGTCTGGCCGCCTATGCCGCCCGTCAGGCCGCATTCACGAAGGACCAAGCCTGACATGCTGCGTCTGCGCGTCGCCACCTACAACATCCACAAGGGCGTCACAGGCATCGCGCGGCGCGTGCGCGTGCATGACGTGCGGCAGGGCCTGCATACCATGGACGCCGACATCGTTTTCCTGCAGGAAGTGCAGGACCGCAACGACCGCCTGGTTGCCGCCGAGCTGTTCGACCCGAACTACACGCAACTGCGCTATCTGGCGACCGATGTCTACCCGCATACGGTTTATGGCCGCAACGCCGTCTACGAGCACGGGCACCACGGCAACGCCATCCTGTCGCGTTTTCCCCTCCTGCTGTCGGAAAATCTCGATATCTCAGATCACCGCTTCGAGCAGCGCGGCCTGCTGCACGCCGTGACCGATCTTGGCTTCGGCGAGGTGCATTTGCTGTGCGCGCACTTCGGGTTGTTTGCGCGCAGCCGGCAGCGGCAGGCCGAAGCGCTGATCGAGCGCGTGCGCTCCGTGGTGCCCAAGGATGCACCGCTGGTCGTGGCGGGCGATTTCAACGACTGGAACAACCGCCTCGACCGCGTCATCTGCCAGGCGCTGGGTGCCACCGAGGTGGCCGACAAGGCCGCTGATACACGTCCCGTGCGCACTTTCCCGAGCCACTTGCCGTGGCTGCGGCTCGATCGCATCTACGTACGCGGTTTCGACATCGAACACGCGCATGCGTTGACCGGTCGCGAGTGGGCGCAGCGCTCCGATCACGTGCCCTTGCTGGCGGAACTGGCGCACCCATGAGGGTTGTGCGCGATGCGGGGCCGCTGCGTTCCGAGTGGCGGCGGGGCAAGCCCCTGCCGGGTAACGATGTGGATTTGCTGTGCGGCGGCGCGGAGTTTTTCCCGGCACTGATCGAAGCCATCGACGCGGCGCAGCGCCGCGTTGCGCTCGAAACCTACATCTACGCCGAAGACGCCACCGCGCGCCGCGTGACTGAAGCGCTCGCGCGCGCAGCGCAGCGCGGCGTGGAAGTCCATCTGACCGTCGACGGCTTTGGCACTGGCACGCTGCCTGCCGACATTGCGGCGACGCTCGATGCGGTGGGCGTGACCTGGCGTGTGTATCGTCCCGTGCGCGGCTTCCGCCTGCAGCGCCGCCACCTGCGCCGGCTGCACCGCAAGATCGCCATCGTCGATGACGAGATCGCGTTTGTCGGCGGCATCAACATCATTGACGACCAGAATCACGCGCCGCTTCACGACGCCACACTGGGCGAGCGCTACGACTTTGCGGTGCGCGTGCGCGGGCCGCTGGTTGCGCAGATCGTGCTGACGGTTGATCGGCTCTGGTGGCAGATGGGCGTGCGTGCAGGGCTCAGCGAGGTGGGCGTGACCCGCGTGGCGGCCGAGTTTCCGGTGATGACCGATGTACCGAGGCCGCGCCATCGTGGCGCATCCGGTGCCGAGAACATGCGTGCGCCGGGCAACGTGCTGGCCTCGCTGGTGTTGCGCGATAACGTGCGCAACCGGCGGGCCATCGAGCGTGAATACCTGCGCGCGCTGGGTGCGGCGCGTCACGAAGTGATCATCGCCAGCGCATATTTCCTGCCTGGCGTGCGCTTCATGCGGGCGCTGGCCGCGTGTCGACGGCGCGGCGTGCGCGTGCGCTTGCTGCTGCAAGGGCGCGTCGAATATCCGCTGCAGCACTACGCGACGCGCTCGCTGTATCACATGCTGCTGCGTGACGGCGTGGAGATCCACGAATACACAGCCAGCTTCCTGCACGCCAAGGTGGCGGTGGTGGATGACCGCTGGGCCACCGTCGGCTCCAGCAACATTGATCCGTTCAGCCTGCTGCTCGCGCGCGAAGCCAATGTGGTCGCCTGGGATGCCGAGGTGGCCGCGCGGCTGCAGACGGTGCTAGAAGACGCCATTGCCCATCAGGCGCGTCCGGTGCTGGCCGATGCCCATGCGGCGCGCCGCTGGTGGTGGCGTCTGGCGGACTGGTGTGCCTACCGCCTGGTGCTGCTGGGCGTGGCGATCAGCGGGCGGGCGGCGGAGTACTAGCGGTTCAGTCGTACAAGAACAAAACAAGCACGGAGGAGACATGCAAGTCATCACTGCAGATGAAGCTGCGCGGCTGGTGCAGCCCGGATGGACGGTGGCGTGCGCTGGCTTTGTCGGCGCGGGCCATGCAGAGGCTGTCACGCACGCGCTGGAGCGCCGCTTCCTGGCTACTGGCGAGCCGCGCGACCTCACACTGGTCTATTCGGCTGGCCAGGGCGATCGCGCCACGCGCGGCGTCAACCACTTCGGCAATCCGGGCATGACGCGCTGTGTGGTCGGCGGCCATTGGCGTTCGGCGACGCGGCTGGCAGACCTGGCGCTGGCCGAGCAGTGCGATGCGTTCAATCTGCCGCAGGGTGTGCTGACGCATCTATACCGCGCCATTGCGGGCGGCAAACCGGGTGTGCTCACCAAGATCGGCCTGCACACCTTCGTCGACCCGCGCAGCGAGTTGGACGCCCGCTATCACGGCGCCGCCATCAACGCGCGTGCCAAGGCAGCGCGCGCGGCGGGCACGGCGTCGTGGGTCGAGTTCGAGCGTTTCCGCGGTGAAGACTATCTGTTCTATCCGAGTTTCCCGCTGCACTGCGTCTTCCTGCGAGGCACGGCGGCCGACCCGCGCGGCAACATCAGCACATACGAAGAGGCCTTCCATCACGAGCTGTTGGCGATGGCGCAGGCCGCGCGCAACTCGGGCGGGATCGTCATCGTCCAGGTACGGCGACTGGTGGATCGCCACGACAACCTGCAGGCGATCCACGTGCCGGGCATCCTGGTCGACTACGTGGTTGTCGCCGAGGATGAAGCCGAGCATCAGATGACCTTTGGCGAAGCCTTCAACCCGACTTACATCCGCCCTTGGCAAGGCGAGGCGATTCAGTTGAAGGAAGACGCGCTGAAAGCAAGCGAGGCGCTGGAGGCCAGCCCGCATGGCGCGCTCGACGCCCGTATGCTGGTGCAGCGCCGTGCCGTGCTGGAGCTGATGGCGCAACAGCCGCGCGTGGTGAACCTGGGCGTGGGCATGCCTGCCGCCGTGGGCGCGCTGGCGGAGCAGGAAGGTGCGGGCGGCTTCACGCTCACGGTGGAGGCCGGCCCCATCGGCGGTACGCCGGCGGATGGGCTCAGCTTTGGCGCCTCGGCCTATCCCGAAGCCGTGGTCGACCAGCCCGCGCAGTTCGACTTCTACGAGGGCGGCGGAATCGACCTCGCCATCCTCGGTCTGGCCGAACTCGATGGCGCAGGCAACGTCAACGTCAGCTTGTTCGGCGAGGGCAACGACACCATCATCGCGGGCGTGGGCGGCTTCATCAATATCACCCAGAGCGCGCGCTCGGTGGTGTTTATGGGCACGCTCACCGCCGGTGGTTTGCAGGTGGAGGCGGAGGGTGGCCGCCTGCGCATCGTGCGCGAAGGCCGGCTGAAGAAGATCGTGCCGGCTGTCTCGCATCTCACCTTCAATGGCGATTACGCCGCACGCGCGGGCATCCCGGTGCGCTATGTGACCGAGCGCGCCGTCTTCGAGATGCGCGCTGATGGGCACGGCGGGCGCCGCCTCACGCTCACGGAGATCGCCCCCGGCATCGATCTGCAGCGCGACGTGCTCGACCAGTGCGCTGCGGAGGTTGCCGTGGCAGCCGACCTGCGCGAGATGGACGCACGCATTTTTCGTCGCGGCCCCATGTCCGCCGGTACTGCGTCGACCTGATTTGGCCCAGCTTTATTTACTGACGGGTAGCACTAGAAAATCCATCAGGCATGTTGCGCCGCACGTGTTTTCTAGGTGCGGCGCACATCCCGTAAAGCCTTTCGCTGAAAGGGTTTGCGATAACTCTGTTGCAGTGCGAAAGGCATCCTTGAGGCGTCTTCGTTTAGACGCGTCTTTCTAATAAAACACTTGCCGCTCAACAGGCGCATGTAAATAATTGAACGACCGTTCGATTTTGGGCTAGAGTGTTTGCGCAGGCTGGTTTACAGTCCTGCCCGGCATGCGAAAGGCGCCTTGCGAAGCGTTGATTTTTCAGTGTGCTGAGCCCCAGAAATGAACGGAGAGAAATCATCATGCGTCACCCGAACGCTCGTCTCGAATCGAATCACGCAGCAGCCACGCCGATGCGCAAGGGCGAGCTGACGCGTGCGGCGATTCTCGATGCCGCGCTGGAACTGGCTTCGCGCGACGGACTGGAAGGGTTGACGATCGGTGTGCTCGCGGAGCGCATGCAGATGAGCAAGAGCGGGGTGTTCGCGCACTTCGGCTCGCGCGAGGATCTGCAGGTGGAAGTGGTTCGCGAGTATCACAAGCGGTTCGAGCAGGAAGTCTTCTACCCGAGCTTGACGGAACCGCGCGGGCTGCCGCGCCTGTGGAGCATGGTGCGACGCTGGATGGAGCGTCGCATCCAGGAAGTGACCACGGGCTGCATCTACATCAGCGGCGCGGTGGAGTACGACGACCGCGCCGAAAGCCCGGTGCGCGACGAACTCGTCAAGAGCGTGACGATCTGGCGGTCGGCATTGACGCGCGCGATCGTGCAGGCGAAGGAAGAAGGCCACTTGCGTGCGGAGGCGGACCCGAGGTTGATGCTCTTCGAGATGTACAGCCTGGAGTTGGGCCTGCATCACGATGCGCGTTTTCTGCGGCTTCCCGATAGCGCCGAGCTGGCCATGGTGGCACTTAATAAACTGATTCAGTCTTATAGAACCTGACGCGGCATCGCACACCTAGCGGGTCGCGCAGCAACACACCAAGGAGCCCAAGATGGGTCAATACACCGCACCGTTGCGCGACATGCAGTTTGTCCTCCACGAGCTTCTCGATGTCGAGGGCCATCTGAAGCAGATGCCGCA
This sequence comes from Ralstonia sp. UBA689, assembly GCF_002298975.1. Classification (GTDB taxonomy): domain Bacteria; phylum Pseudomonadota; class Gammaproteobacteria; order Burkholderiales; family Burkholderiaceae; genus Ralstonia. Next base: position 22,481 of record NZ_DBMV01000041.1, on the reverse strand, counting down.
GCACGCGGAGATCGATGCCGACACCATCAACCAGGTGATCGAGGAAGCCGGCAAGTTCTGCTCCGAAGTCATCTTCCCGCTCAACCAGTCCGGCGATCGCGAAGGCTGCACCTATCATGGCGACGGCGTGGTGACCGCTCCGAAGGGCTTCAAGGAAGCGTATCAACAGTACGTCGAGGCCGGCTGGCCCTCGCTGGGCTGCGATCCGGAGTACGGCGGCCAAGGCTTGCCCATCCTGATCAACAACGCGCTGTACGAGATGCTGAACTCGGCCAACCAGGCCTGGACGATGTATCCCGGCCTGTCGCATGGCGCGTACGAAGCCCTGCACGCGCACGGCACCGACGAACTCAAGCAACGCTACCTGCCCAAGCTGGTGTCGGGCGTGTGGACCGGCACGATGTGTCTGACCGAGCCGCATTGCGGCACTGACCTGGGCATCCTGCGCACCAAGGCCGAGCCGCTGGCCGATGGCTCGTACGCCATTACCGGCACGAAGATTTTCATCTCGGCAGGCGAGCACGACCTGGCCGAAAACATCATCCACCTGGTGCTGGCACGCCTGCCGGATGCGCCGGGCGGCACGAAGGGTATCTCGCTGTTCGTGGTGCCGAAGTTCATTCCCGATGCCAGCGGCAACCCGGGCGAGCGCAACACCGTGGCCTGCGGTGCCATCGAGCACAAGATGGGCATCCACGGCAACGCGACCTGCGTGATCAACCTCGATGGCGCCAAGGGTTGGATGGTCGGCGAACCGAACAAGGGCCTGAACGCCATGTTCGTGATGATGAACGCAGCCCGTCTGGGTGTCGGCATGCAGAGCCTGGGTCTGACCGAAGTTGCGTATCAGAACTCGGCTGCCTACGCCAAGGAGCGCCTGCAAATGCGCAGCCTGTCGGGCCCGAAGGCACCGGACAAGCCGGCTGACCCGATCATCGTGCACCCGGACGTGCGCCGCATGCTGCTGACCCAGCGCGCCTTCGCCGAAGGCGGCCGCGCATTCAGCTACTGGATCGCTCTGCAGATCGACCGCGAGCTGTCGCATGAAGACGAGTCCGTGCGCAAGGACGCGGCGGATCTGGTCGCACTGCTGACCCCGATCGCCAAGGCCTTCTTGAGCGATAACGCATTCATCTCTACCAACGAAGGCATGCAGGTCTTCGGTGGCCACGGCTACATCGCCGAGTGGGGCATGGAGCAGTACGTGCGCGACGCCCGCATCAACATGATTTACGAAGGCACGAACACCGTGCAGTCGCTGGACTTGCTGGGCCGCAAGATTCTGGGCGACATGGGCGCCAAGATGAAGAAGTTCGGCAAGCTGGTCCAGGACTTTGTTGAAGCCGAAGGCACCAACGAAGCCATGCAGGAGTTCATCAACCCGCTGGCCGACATCGGTGACAAGGTCCAGAAGCTGACCATGGAAATCGGCATGAAGGCCATGGCCAATCCGGACGAAGTGGGCGCGGCTGCTGTGCCGTACCTGCGCGTGGTCGGCCACCTGGTGTTCTCGTATTTCTGGGCCCGCATGGCCAAGATCGCCCTGGAAAAGCAAGATAGCGGCGACACGTTCTACAAGGTCAAGCTGGCAACGGCGCGCTTCTACTTCGCCAAGCTGCTGCCTGAGACGGCTTCGCAGATCCGCATGGCACGTGCCGGCGGCGCGACGCTGATGGCACTCGAAGCCGACCTGTTCTAAACAGGCGCATCCTCTTGAGGCGACGTGCACAGACGTCGCCTCGCTCGTCTCTTCCTCACCTCCCGCGAGGACAACAATGACCCGCACTGAACTCCCCTCCAGCGCCCAGCCGCAGGCCGGCCAGCGTTCCAACTTCCTCGTCCGGCGCGTGGCTGTGCTGGGCGCCGGCGTGATGGGCGCGCAGATTGCCGCGCACCTGGTCAACGCCAAGGTTCCCGTCACGCTGTTCGATCTTCCGGCCAAGGAAGGCCCGAAGAGTGGCATCGCGCTCAAGGCGATCGAAAACCTGAAGAAGCTGTCGCCGGCGCCGCTGGGCATCAAGGATGACGCCAACCTGATCCAGGCTGCCAACTACGAGGACGACATCGAGAAGCTGCGCGACTGTGACCTCGTGATCGAGGCCATTGCCGAGCGCATGGACTGGAAGCACGACCTGTACAAGAAGGTCGCGCCGCACATCGCTGCGCATGCGATCTTTGCATCGAACACGTCGGGCCTCTCGATTACGGAACTGTCCGACGGGTTTGACGCTGAGCTGAAGTCGCGCTTCTGCGGCGTGCACTTCTTCAACCCGCCGCGCTACATGCATTTGGTCGAGCTGATCCCGACCGCACACACGCGCGGCGACATTCTCGACAAGCTGGAAACGTTCCTCACCTCCGCGCTCGGCAAGGGCGTGGTCCGCGCGAAGGACACGCCCAACTTCATCGCGAACCGCGTCGGCATCTTCTCGATCCTGGCGGTGTTTGCAGAATCGGCCAAGTACGGTATTCCGTTCGATGTGGTGGATGACCTGACGGGCTCGAAGCTGGGCCGTGCCAAGTCGGCGACGTTCCGCACGGCGGACGTGGTGGGTCTGGACACGATGGCGCACGTCATCAAGACGATGCAGGACAACCTGAAGGACGACCCGTTCGCGCCGGTCTACGCCACGCCACCGGTGCTGGCGAAGCTCGTGGAGGCAGGTGCCTTGGGCCAGAAGACCGGTGCCGGCTTCTACAAGAAGGAAGGCAAGGAAATCAAGGTGCTGGATCCGCAAAGCGGCCAGTACGGCCCGAGCGGCAAGAAGGCCGACGACATTGTCGTGCGCATCCTGAAGAAGGAGCCGGCTGAGCGCCTGAAGCTGCTGCGTGAATCGACCAACCCGCAGGCGCAATTCCTGTGGGCTGTCTTCCGCGACGTGTTCCATTACATCGCCGTGTACCTGGAGCAGATTGCCGATTCCGCAGCGGAGGTCGATCTGGCCATCCGCTGGGGCTTCGGCTGGAACAGCGGCCCGTTCGAAGACTGGCAAGAGGCCGGCTGGAAGCAAGTGGCCGAGTGGGTGAAGGAAGACATCGAAGCGGGCAAGGCGCTGTCGAACGCAGCGCTGCCGCAGTGGGTGTTCGCCGGCCCGGTGGCGGACAACGGCGGTGTGCATTCCGCCCAGGGTTCGTGGTCGGCCAAGCAGGGTACGTTCCTGTCGCGCAGCACGCTGCCGGTGTACGGCCGCCAAGTGTTCCGCGCACCGATCAAGGGTGCGACCACGGTGAACCCGCTCACGTATGGCAAGACCATCGAAGAGACCGACGCCGTGCGCATCTGGGTGGACGACGCGGCAGGGCAGGACGATGTGCTGATCGTCTCGTTCAAGAGCAAGATGAATACGATCGGACCGAGCGTGATCGACGGTCTGACGCGTGCGGTTGATCTGGCTGAAGCCGGCTACAAGGGTCTGGTGGTGTGGCAGCCGACGTCGCTCAAGCTGGGCGCGCCGGGTGGTCCGTTCTCGGCCGGCGCGAACCTGGAAGAAGCCATGCCGGCCTTCATGATGGGCGGCGCCAAGGGCATCGAGCCGTTCGTCAAGAAGTTCCAGGACGGCATGATGCGGGTGAAGTACGCGGGCGTGCCGGTTGTGTCTGCTGCGTCGGGCATTGCGCTGGGCGGCGGCTGCGAACTGCTGCTGCACTCGGCCAAGCGCGTGGCTGCGCTGGAAACCTACATCGGCCTGGTGGAAGTGGGCGTGGGTCTAGTGCCGGCCGGCGGCGGTCTGAAGGAAGCCGCGCTGGCAGCCGCCAAGGCCGCACAGGCTGCGGGCAGCACCAACATCCTGCAATTCCTGACCAACCGCTTCCAGGCGGCGGCCATGGCCAAGGTGTCGTCCTCCGCGCTGGACGCGCAGAAGATCGGCTACCTGCAGCCGACCGACACCATCGTCTTCAACGTGCACGAATTGCTGCACGTTGCGCGCAACGAGGTGCGTGCGTTGTCCGATTCGGGCTACCGCGCGCCGCTGCGTCCGGTCGGCATTCCGGTGGCGGGCCGTTCGGGCATCGCAACGATCAAGGCGTCGCTGGTGAACATGCGCGACGGTGGCTTCATCTCGCAGCACGACTTCACGATCGCCTCGCGCATCGCTGAAGCCGTGTGCGGCGGTGACGTCGAAGCCGGTGCCCTGGTGGACGAAGAATGGCTGCTGGCGCTGGAGCGCAAGGCCTTCGTGGATCTGCTCGGCAGCTCCAAAACCCAGGAACGCATTATGGGCATGCTGCAGACCGGCAAGCCGGTGCGCAACTGATTGCGCGACCTGTAGACGAACACGAGAACAGGAATTTCATCATGACCAAGCAACTGCAAGACGCCTACATCGTCGCAGCAACGCGTTCCCCGATCGGCAAGGCGCCCAAGGGCACGCTCAAGAACCTGCGTCCGGACGATCTGCTGGCGACCATCCTCAAGAGCGCTGTCGCCCAGGTGCCGAACCTGGACCCGGCGCTGATCGAAGACGCCATCGTGGGCTGCGCGATTCCGGAAGCGCAACAGGGCCTGAACGTGGCGCGTATCGGCGCGCTGCTGGCCGGTCTGCCCAACACGGTGGGCGGCGTGACCGTCAACCGTTTCTGCGCCTCGGGCCTGACCGCCGTGGCGATGGCTGCCGACCGCATCCGCGTGGGCGAATCCGATGTGATGATCGCCGCCGGTGTGGAATCGATGAGCATGGTGCCGATGATGGGCAACTCGCCGTCGATGTCGCCCGAGATCTTCACGCGCGACGAAAACATCGGCATCGCGTACGGCATGGGTCTGACCGCCGAGAAGGTCGCGCAGCAATGGAAGATCTCGCGCGAAGCGCAGGATGCCTTCTCGCTGGCGTCGCACCAGAAGGCGCTGGCCGCGCAGCAAGCCGGTGAGTTCAAGGACGAGATCACCCCGATCGAGATCGTCGAGAAGTTCCCGAACCTGGGCACGGGCGCCATCGACATCAAGACGCGCACGATGTCGCTGGATGAAGGCCCGCGTGCCGATACGTCGGTAGAGGGGCTGGGCAAGCTGCGCACCGTCTTCGCCAACAAGGGCAGCGTGACGGCCGGCAACAGCTCACAAACGTCGGATGGTTCGGGCGCGCTGATCCTGGTGTCGGAAAAGATCCTGAAGCAGTTCAACCTGGTGCCGCTGGCGCGCTTCGTATCGTTTGCGGTGCGCGGCGTGCCTCCGGAGATCATGGGGATCGGCCCGAAGGAAGCGATTCCTGCCGCGCTCAAGGCTGGCGGCCTGACGCAAGATCAGATCGACTGGATCGAGCTGAATGAAGCGTTTGCCGCGCAGTCGCTGGCTGTCATTCAGGACCTGGGCCTGGATACCAGCAAGATCAATCCGCTGGGCGGTGCGATTGCGCTGGGCCACCCCCTGGGTGCCACCGGTGCCATTCGTGCGGCCACGGTTGTGCACGGCCTGCGCCGTCGTAACCAGAAGTACGGCATGGTGACGATGTGCGTCGGCACCGGCATGGGTGCCGCGGGCATTTTCGAACGCATGTGACCCCACGCAAGGGGGAAGGATTAAGGCCTTCCCCCTGCTTGCTAATCGCCCGTCTCACCACGCATAGTTGCGCAGGCGCGCAGTCGTTCCGGACAAGCGCGCCGAAGAATGCGGCCGGCACACAGCCGGTATCGCAATAGAAGCGGAGCCACGATTCCGCAACAGAGGAGACACACCACCGGGTCACCGGCGGTGCACCAAGAGGAGGGCGCGCGATGGGCAACACTGTCGGCGACACAATCGTATTGACCGACGCGGCATGCGACATGCCGCGCTCGATGATCGATCAGCTGGGGTTGGGTGTGGTGCCGTTCCGCATCCGCGCGGGCGACATCTTCGTGGAAGACCGCCGCGACGAGGTCGCGCTGCCGCAGCTCTACCGAAAATACCTGGTCGACAAGCAGGACCACTACGCCGAGTCGATCCCGCTGCTGGAGCGCGAGATCGAGGATTTCCTGCTCAAGCACGTGGTCACGCAGCACGACCGTGCATTGCTGCTGACGATCGCCAGCTCGCGCAGCCATTTCTACAGCCATGCCACTGGCGCGGTGGTGGGCACGACCGCCAAGAGCTTCAAACCGCGCAAGGATGCCGGCCGCTCCGGCCTATTCGAACTGACGGTCGTGGACACCGGCGCCATCGGCCCCGGCCAGGCGCTGATGGTGCACGAAGCTGCGCGCATGTTGCGCGAGGGTGCCGAGGTGCGTGACGTCGTGCATGTGATCGAGAACCGCCTGCGCGATGCCTCGCACGTCTACCTCGTGCCCGACGAATTGCTGTACATGTACACGCGCGCCAAGCAGAAGGGCGAGAAGAGCATCACCTGGGGCCGCTACATGATGGGCACGGCGTTCAACGTGCGCCCGCTCATCCACATGCACCGTGGCGAGACCGAGGCCATCGCCAAGGTGCGCGGTTCCGATGAAGGCATTCGTCGCCTGATGGCGCATACCGAAACCATGATCGCCGAGGAGCGTCTGGCTACGCCCGTGGTGGCGATCACGTATTCCGGTTCGATCGACAACGTGCGCCGCATGGAGCCGGTGCAGTCGTTGATGCGGACCGCCCAGGACCGCGGCGTGGAAGTGCTGCTCGCGCCGATGAGCCTGACCGTGGCGTTGAACGTGGGGGCCAACGCGTTCTCCGTCGGTTATCTATCTGATTCACCCGTGCCGATCTAGCACCCGCGCGGGCTTCACTTTGGAGACTTCATGTCGATTCGTACCGAGACCGCAGACGGTGTCCTGACACTCACCTTCGACCGTCTGGACCGCAAGAACGCCATCACCGCCGCGATGTACCAGACGCTGGCGGATGCATTGGTGACCGCCGAGACCGATCCCGCCATCCGCGTGATCGTGCTGGCCGGCCATGAGAGCGTCTTCACGGCCGGCAACGATCTCGAAGATTTCATGAAAAACCCGCCGAAGGACGAGACCGCGCCCGTGCACCAGTTCCTCAAGGCGATCAGTACGGCCACCAAGCCGCTGATCGCGGCGGTGAGCGGAGCGGCGGTCGGCGTGGGTACGACCATGCTGCTGCACTGCGACCTCGTCTATGCGTCGGAGACGGCCAAGCTGTCGATGCCGTTCGCGCAACTGGGGCTGTGTCCGGAGGCTGCATCGAGCCTGTTGCTGCCGCAACTGGCCGGCTATCACCGCGCGGCCGACAAGCTGCTCTTCGGTGAGCCGTTCGACGCACAGGAAGCGCGCGAACTGGGCCTCGTCAATCGCGTGCTGCCGGTGGGCGAGCTGGACGTGTTTGTGCGTGCACAGGCGCGCAAGCTGACGCTACTGCCGCCGGCTTCGATGCGCGCGACCAAGCGTCTGATGAAGGAAGGCTCCATGCCGCAGATCGCGGCGCGCATGTCGGTCGAAGGCCAGCAGTTTGGGCAGATGCTGCGCGCGCCGGAAGCACGCGAGGCGTTCACCGCATTCTTCGAGAAGCGCCGCCCGGACTTTTCCAAGTTCAACTGAGCGCTCTCGCCATCCGCAAAAGAAAACCCGGCGCGAGGCCGGGTTTCTTATTGGGCGAACCGGTTTACTCCGCCGGCAGGACGCGCGGCTTGCGGCTCTCGTCGGTGGCGACGTAGGTGAGAGTGGCTTCCGTCACTTTGACGGTGGCGTGGCGGCCGTTGTTGCCCATGCGTTGCGCAAAGACTTCCACGTCCACCGTGATGGACGTGCGGCCGGTCTTGACCACGTTGGCATAGAAGCTCACCAGGTCACCGACGTACACAGGCTGCTTGAAGACGAACGAGTTGACGGCCACCGTTGCCACGCGGCCATTGGCGCGCACCACCGCTGGAATCGACCCGGCAATGTCCACTTGAGACATGATCCAGCCGCCGAACACGTCGCCGTGCACATTGGCGTCGGACGGCATCGGCATGACGCGCACGGCGGGGTGCTTGCCGGCAGGCAGCTCGACGGTTTCGGTGGAGGCTTGAGTATCGGACATGATGAGGCAGGGCAGCATTGAAGCGGGGGACGCCGGGCGGCGCAGGGCGCGCACGGGTGATCGGTGGGAGAATACACAATCCGCCATTTTATTGCACCGCACATGCGTCGCTTCCCGGCCTCCTCCGAACCGCCCCCGCCCGGGGCAGCCGCCCGCGGCGACTGGCGCACCATCAAGAGCCTGCTGCCATATCTGTTGGCCTACAAATGGCGCGTGGGGATGGCGCTATCGTTCCTGATCGCCGCCAAGGTCGCCAACCTGGGCGTGCCGATGGTCATGAAGCGGCTGATCGATTCGATGAACGTGTCGCCCTCAGACTCGCGTGCGCTACTGGTGGTGCCGGTGGGCATCATCGTCGGCTATGGGTTGCTGCGGTTGTCGACGTCTTTGTTCTCGGAGCTGCGCGAAATCCTGTTCGCCAAGGTGACGGAGAGTTCTGTGCGCACGCTCGCGCTGCAGGTGTTCCGGCACTTGCACGCGCTGTCGCTGCGCTTTCACCTGGAGCGCCAGACCGGTGGCATGAGCCGCGACATCGAGCGCGGCACGCGCGGCATCCAGTCGCTCATTTCGTATTCGCTGTACAGCATCCTGCCGACGCTGGTGGAAGTCGGCCTCGTCATTACATACTTCTTCGTGAAGTACGACGTGTGGTTCGCGCTTATCACGTTCTGCGCGCTCGTGAGCTACATCGTCTTTACGGTGACGGTGACGAACTGGCGCACGCATTTCCGCCGCAAGATGAACGAGCTGGATTCGCGCGCCAATCAGAAGGCGATCGATTCGCTGCTGAACTTCGAGACCGTGAAGTACTTCGGCAACGAAGAATACGAAGCACGCCGCTACGACGAGAACCTGCAGAAGTATCGCGCTGCGGCCATCCGCTCGCAGAATTCGTTGTCGGTGCTGAATTTTGGCCAGCAGTTCATTGTGGCCACGGCGCTGATCCTGATCCTGTATCGCGCCACGCAAGGTGTGGCGGCCGGGCACATGACGCTGGGCGACCTTGTGCTGGTCAACACGTTGATGCTGCAGATCTACATTCCGCTCAACTTCCTGGGCGTGATCTACCGCGAGTTGAAGCAGGCCGTGACCGACATGGACCGCATGTTCCACCTGCTGCAGACCAATCGCGAGGTGGCCGACAAGCCAGATGCCGCGCCGCTGGTCGTGCATGCCGGCGAGGTTCGCTTCGCGCATGTGGATTTCGGCTACGAGGCCAATCGCCAGATCCTGTTCGATGTCGATTTCACCATCCCGGCCGGCACGACCACGGCGGTGGTCGGACAGAGCGGCTCGGGCAAGTCGACGCTGGCGCGCCTGCTGTTCCGCTTCTATGACGTGAAATCCGGCGCCATCCAGATCGACGGCCAGGATGTGCGCGACGTCACGCAGGCCAGCGTGCGTGGCGCCATCGGCATCGTTCCGCAAGACACGGTGCTCTTCAACGACAGCATCTACTACAACATCGCCTACGGCCGCCCCGACGCCACGCGCGAGGAGGTAATCGAAGCCGCTCGCGCCGCGCAGATTCACGCCTTTGTCGAGTCGCTGCCCGACGGCTACGACACGCAGGTCGGCGAGCGCGGGCTGAAGCTTTCCGGAGGCGAGAAGCAGCGCGTGGCGATTGCGCGCACGCTGCTTAAGCGTCCGCCGATCCTCGTGTTTGATGAGGCCACCTCGGCGCTCGATTCACGCACCGAGCACGCCATCCAGGAAGAGTTGATGCGCCTGGCGCAGAACCACACCACGCTGGTGATTGCGCACCGGCTGTCCACCATCGTGCGGGCGCACCAGATTCTGGTGATGGAGCACGGCCGCATCATCGAGCGCGGGACGCACGAGTCGCTCCTGCGCGCGGAAGGGCGCTACGCGCAGATGTGGCGCATGCAGGCGCGCGAGCCCGAGCGAGTGGCCGCCGAGTCGGAACAGGCTGAAGACGCCTGAGCAGGTTGGGGGAGAGAGGACGCGATGGAACTGAAATGGCTGGAAGACTTCATCAGCCTGGCCGAGACGCGTAGCTTTTCGCGCTCGGCTGAATTGCGGCACGTCACGCAGCCAGCGTTTTCGAGGCGCATTCAATCGCTGGAAGCGTGGCTGGGCAATGAGCTGATCGACCGGTCCAGCTACCCCACACGTCTCACCCCGGCAGGCGAGGTCTTCTACGAGCAAGCTCTGGCGATGCTCGCGCAGGTGAGCGAAACGCGCGCGCTGATGCGCGGCCAGCGCCCGGCCAGCGCGTCGACCATCGACTTTGCTGTACCGCACACGCTATCGCTCACGTTTTTCCCTGGTTGGTTGGCGCAGGTGGAGGAGAAGATCGGCAAGCTGCAGTGCCGCCTGCGCGCTCTCAACGTACACGATGCGGTGATGACGCTGGTGGAAGGCGGCTGCGATCTCGTCATGGTCTATCACCACGCGCGCCAGATGATCCAGCTTGATCCGACGCGCTACGACATGTTGGTGCTGGGCACCGAGCGGCTTTCGCCGTTCTCGAAGCCCGATGCGAGCGGCCGACCGATCTTCCGGCTGGCGCCCGCCGCGCGCAAGCCGATCGCTTACTTGAGCTATACCCCCAACGCCTTCCTGGGCCGCATGGTCGACGTGCTGCTGGAGAACTCACCGGTGGCGCCGCTGCTCGACAAATGCTACGAGACCGATATGGCCGAGGCACTGAAGGTAATGGTGCTGGCTGGCCATGGGGTTGCCTTCCTGCCCGAGAGCGCGGTGCGCGACGAGGTGGCCGCTGGGGGCCTGGTGCGCGCGGAGGGCAAGGGCGGCGGTACCTTGTCGATCGAGATGGAGATCCGGCTGTATCGCGAGCACCCGCAGAACGGCGCGCACGACCGCCGGCACCCCCAATCCAAGCGCAAGCGCGAGCTGATCGACCAGCTTTGGAGCGTGTTGTCGGCGTGATCGCGCTATTTTGAAGGCCCGTGATGGTTATGCGCTAGATGCATAACCCGATGTAAAAACGGCATTGGATTTCGTTCGGAGGGCTCCCTAAGCTGGCGGGCATTTTGTGGGACTTGAAGGGCCTTACCGAGGCCCAAAAAAGGAAGACAGCCATGTCCAATGTCGCATCTCCGTCGACACTCCAGCATTCCATTCCGTCCTATCTGCCGGCCGACAACCTCGGCCCGTGGGGCATCTATCTGCAGCAGGTCGACCGGGTCACCCCCTACCTTGGCTCGCTGGCACGTTGGGTTGAAACCCTCAAGCGCCCCAAGCGCGCCCTGATTGTCGACGTGCCCATCCAGATGGATGACGGCCGCATTGCCCACTTCGAGGGCTATCGCGTGCAGCACAACACGTCGCGTGGCCCGGGCAAGGGCGGCGTGCGCTTCCACCAGGACGTGACGCTGTCGGAAGTGATGGCGCTGTCCGCCTGGATGTCGGTGAAGAACGCGGCCGTGAACGTGCCGTACGGCGGCGCCAAGGGCGGCATTCGTGTCGATCCGCGCAAGCTGTCTTCTGGTGAATTGGAACGCCTGACTCGCCGCTACACCAGCGAAATCGGCATCATCATCGGCCCGAACAAGGACATTCCGGCTCCGGACGTGAACACCAACGCGCAGATCATGGCGTGGATGATGGACACGTACTCCATGAACGAAGGCTCCACCGCCACCGGCGTGGTAACCGGCAAGCCGATCGCGCTGGGCGGCAGCCTGGGTCGTCGCGAAGCCACCGGCCGCGGCGTGTTCGTGGTCGGCAGCGAAGCCGCACGCAACCTTGGCATCGACGTCAAGGGCTCGCGCGTGGTGGTGCAGGGCTTCGGCAACGTGGGTAGCGTGGCCGCCAAGCTGTTCCACGACGCCGGTGCCAAGGTCATTGCCGTGCAAGACCACAAGGGCATCGTGTTCAACGGCAACGGCCTCGACGTCGACGCGCTCATCAAGCACGTTGAGCAAAACGGCAGCGTGGCCGGCTTTGCTGCAGAGACCGTCTCTCAAGACGACTTCTGGGCGCTGGACTGCGAATTCCTGATCCCGGCCGCGCTGGAAGGCCAGATCACCGCCAAGAACGCGCCCCATATCAAGGCAAAGATTGTCGTGGAAGGTGCAAACGGCCCCACGACGCCCGAAGCGGACGACATCCTGCGCGACCGGGGCATCCTGGTCTGCCCGGATGTGATCGCCAACGCCGGCGGCGTGACGGTCAGCTATTTCGAATGGGTGCAGGATTTCTCGAGCTTCTTCTGGACCGAAGACGAGATCAACCAGCGCCTGGTACGGATCATGCAAGACGCCTTCCGTGGCGTCTGGCAAGTGGCGCAGGACAACAAGGTTACCCTGCGTACGGCGGCGTTCATCATCGCCTGTACGCGGATTCTGCAGGCCCGCCAAGAGCGCGGTCTGTACCCCTGATCGGCAACGCGCTGGTCAATACCGGCGCGGTGCTCCAACAGGGCGCTGCACCGGTCTATCGCGTTGCTGCCGATCAGGCGGCCATGCGCGACGGTTGAAGAAAGCCGGTGTTCATGGGGCGAACCATAACGTTCCGGAGCACCGCACCATGAGAAGGGCGATAGCATCATCATCGTCGTCCTTCCCATCCTCAAGTCGGGTTCGTTAAGCGACAGAGAGCGCACATCGGGCGGGCTTTATTTCCCTTGGTTTTCCTTTGCAATTGGCGGTCATCCGCTCAAGCAATCGTGCCTGCGTGTCGATGTTGCAGAGCGTTGCCGTGTCTGGCACTGCCCGTCTTTTCCGGCTTTTCGGAAAAGTACAACGCAAGGTGTCCGGTTGCTCGGAAAACGCGGTTGCAGCAGGGTCCGCGCCAGAGGAGAAACTCCGTTGGATTCAACGATTTAGTGGCAACACCAATACTGTCGCCAAACGTTTTTTGGTACAGTCCCGTCTTTCTCTTTCATGGTCAAAAGGAGACTTTCATGAACCTCGCCAAACTGGCAACCGTGCTTGCAGCCGTTGGTGTGTTGAGCAGCGCAGCCCACGCGCAAGAGCTGACTGGTACGCTGAAGAAGATCAAGGACACCGGCACCATCACGCTGGGCGTGCGCGATTCGTCGATTCCGTTCAGCTACAACATCGGCGGCGTGCGCACCGTTGGCTACTCGTACGACATCAACCAGAAGATCGTCGAGGCCGTGAAAGACCAGCTCAAGCTGAAGGATCTGCAGGTCAAGGAAATTCCGATCACCTCGCAGAACCGCATCACGCTGCTGCAGAACGGCACCATCGACATCGAGTGCGGTTCGACCACGAACAACCTCGAGCGCCAGAAGCAGGCATCGTTCACCGACACCATCTTCATCATCGGCACCCGCATCATGGTGAAGAAGGATTCGGGCATCAAGGACTGGGCTGACCTGAAGGGCAAGAATGTCGTGACCACTGCCGGCACGACCTCCGAGCGCCTGCTGCGCAAGATGAACGATGACAAGCAGCTCGGCATGAACATTATCAGCACGAAGGACCACGGCCAGTCGTTCCTGACGCTGGAATCGGGCCGCGCCGTCGCGTTCATGATGGACGATGCCCTGCTGTACGGTGAGCGCGCCAAGGCAAAGAACCCGGCGGACTGGGTGGTGGTGGCCAAGCCGCAATCGCGTGAAGCCTACGGCTGCATGGTCCGCAAGGACGACAAGCCGTTCAAGGATCTGGCCGACAAGACCATCGCTGGTCTGATGAAGGACGGCACGGTCACCGCGCTGTACAAGAAGTGGTTTGAGAGCCCGGTTCCGCCCAAGGGCCTGAACCTGGAGTTCCCGCTGTCGGACGACATGAAGGCGCTGGTCAAGAACCCGAACGACAAGGCTCTTGACTGATCGGCTCCCTCAACGGGCCTGACACAAGCGTCATCGAAACGGAAGGCAAAGGCCGGCTAACAGGTCTTCTCCCTTCCGTTTCTTTTTGAGGGAACCATCATGAATTACCACTGGAACTGGGGCGTCTTCTTTACCGAAGCTGCCCAGAATCAGACCTATCTCGACTGGCTGCTGGCGGGGTTGAAGACCACGCTCGCGCTCGGTCTCTCCTCCTGGGTCATCGCGCTCGTCCTCGGCTCCGTGCTGGGCGTGCTGCGCACCGTGCCTAACAAGTGGCTGTCGGGCTTCGCTACCGCCTACGTGGAGCTGTTCCGCAACATTCCGCTGATCGTGCAGTTGTTCATCTGGTATTTCGTCATGCCCGAACTCGTGCCGGGCGGCGACTACATCAAGCAGATGAACCCCACCACGGCGATGTTCCTCTCCGCGATGCTGTGCCTCGGTACCTTTACCGCGGCGCGGGTGTGCGAACAGGTGCGCTCGGGTATCAATTCGTTGCCGCGCGGCCAGCGCAATGCCGGCCTTGCAATGGGCTTCACGCTTGCGCAGACGTATCGCCACGTGCTGCTGCCCATGGCGTTCCGCATTGTCGTGCCGCCGCTCACGTCGGAGTTCCTGAACATCTTCAAGAACTCGGCCGTGGCGTCGACCATCGGCTTGTTGGAGCTCGCCGCGCAGGGCCGCCAGTTGGTGGACTACACCGCGCAGCCCTACGAATCGTTTATCGCCGTGACGCTGATGTACATGCTGATCAACCTGACCGTGATGGGCATCATGCGCTGGGTGGAAGCACGTAGCCGGCTGCCCGGCTTCATCGGTGGCAAGTAACCGGCGCGAGGACTCTTCATGGCTTATCAATTCGATTTCTCGTCCATCAACGCCGACAACATGCGCGTGCTTGGCGAGGGCATGCTGCTCTCGCTCGAGATCACGGCCACGGCTATCGTCGTGGGCATCGTCTGGGGCACGCTGCTGGCAATGATGCGCCTGTCCGGCGTCAAGCCGCTGCAGTGGTTCGGCCAGGCGTACGTGAACCTCTTCCGCTCCATCCCGCTGGTGATGGTGCTGCTGTGGTTCTTCCTGATCGTGCCGCAGGTGCTGCAGAAGATCTTCGACCTGTCGCCGGCCACCGACATGCGCATGACCTCCGCGCTGGTTGCCTTTGCGCTGTTCGAGGCGGCGTATTACTCCGAGATCATCCGCGCCGGTATCCAGAGCGTCTCGCGCGGGCAGATGTTCGCGGCCTATGCGATGGGCATGACGTACGGCCAGGCCATGCGCCTGGTCATCCTGCCGCAGGCGTTCCGAAACATGATCCCGCTGCTGCTCACGCAGGCCATCATCCTGTTCCAGGATACGTCGCTGGTGTATGTGAGCGCACTGTCGGACTTCTTTACGCAGGCGTACAACATCGGTGAGCGCGACGGCCGCATCGTCGAGCTGCTGCTGTTTGCCGGCTTTTGCTATTTCGTGATCTGCTTCGGTGCCTCCGTGCTGGTGAAGCGGCTTCAGAAGAAGGTGACCCAATGATCGAGATCAAGAACGTTTCCAAGTGGTACGGCAGCTTCCAAGTGCTGACCGACTGCACCACCAGCGTGAAGAAGAGCGAGGTGGTGGTGGTGTGCGGCCCATCGGGCTCGGGCAAGTCCACGCTCATCAAAACCGTCAACGCGCTGGAGCCATTCCAGAAGGGCGAGATCTTTGTCGACGGCACTTCGGTGGGCGCCAAGGGCACCAACCTGCCGAAGCTGCGCTCGCGCGTGGGCATGGTGTTCCAGAACTTCGAACTGTTCCCGCACCTGTCGATTACCGACAACCTGACGATTGCGCAGATGAAGGTGTTGGGCCGCTCCAAGGAAGAGGCCACTGCCAAAGGCCTGAAGTACCTGGACCGTGTTGGCCTGAAGGCGCACGCAGCCAAGTACCCCGGGCAACTGTCGGGCGGTCAGCAGCAGCGCGTGGCGATTGCCCGTGCGCTGTCGATGGATCCGATCTGCATGCTGTTCGACGAGCCGACCTCCGCGCTGGACCCGGAAATGGTCAACGAAGTGCTCGACGTGATGGTGGAGCTGGCCAAGGAAGGCATGACCATGATGTGCGTGACCCACGAAATGGGTTTCGCCCGCAAGGTCGCCAACCGCGTGATCTTCATGGATCAGGGCCACATTGTTGAGGATTGCGAGAAGGAAGAGTTCTTCGGCAACATCAACAACCGCTCGGATCGCGCCAAGCAGTTCCTGTCGAAGATTCTGTCGCACTAAGCGCTGGGTTCAAAGACAACAAAAAGCCGCTCTTTCGGGAGCGGCTTTTTGTTGGGCCATGCGGCGTCAGGTGCAGGCGGTGTTGGCTGCGTTGGCGATCTGCACCGCTTCCGGAATCGGCACCTTGGTCGCCATGGTGGCCTGGCCTGATTCGAACATCAGTAATTCGCCCGGCACGAAGGGTGTCCAGACCTCGTTGTCGGTGAGCGGCGCGGTCGCGATCACGGCAACGCGGTCGGCGGGTGTAGTGAATTTGGCGAAGTCGATCGTCATGTCGGCGTCGATCAAGTGTGCCGTTGAGAACGGCCACTGCCGCACGATGTAGTAAAGCCGCGTCGAGCAATGCGCGAACAGCGCCTGCCCGTTGCACAGCAGAAAGTTGAACACACCGTAGCGGGTGACTTCCTTGGTGATGTCGGACAGCGCGTAGAACAGCTCGTTGAGCGGCGGCTGCGAGCCCGGAAAGCGCTTGCGCAACGCCTGCATGATGAAGCAGAAGGCGAGTTCGCTGTCGGTGTCGCCCACCGGCTGGTAGACGCCCGAGAGGAGCGGCGAGAAGTTCTTCAGATCGCCATTGTGGGCAAAGATCCAGTGCCGGCCCCACAGTTCGCGCATGAAGGGGTGGCAGTTCTCCAGCCGTACCGTGCCCTGCGTCGCCTTGCGGATGTGCGAGATGACATTCTTGGACTTGATCGGATAGCGCTTGACCAGCTCGGCCACGGGCGAGGTGCCGGCCGACTGGTTGTCGATGAACAGGCGGCAGGCCTTGTCTTCGAAGAATGCGACGCCGAAGCCGTCGGCATGGTGATCAGTCACGCCACCGCGCGCGGCGAAACCGGTGAACGAGAACGTCACATCGGTCGGTTCGGCGCAGTTCATGCCCAGTAGCTGGCACATGGTAGGGAGGAAGAAAATACGGATGCAATAAAATAGTCATTATCCTGCGCGCTGCCGGGGGTGCCAAGCGCTATGGGGCGCAAAACCCGCATCAAACCCGCCTGCGCTTGCCGGCCGTTGCGCTCCCGCCGCATCCCGTCAGATTTGCCACGAAACGTAGCACTCGACCGTTGCTCAACCGGAACCCATCCCCATGAACTCGTACCGCATTGCCGTGATTCCCGGAGACGGCATCGGCAAGGAAGTTGTCCCTGAAGGCCTGCGTGTGCTGGACGCGGCGGCGCGCAAATTCGGCTTTGCGCTGCAGACCGATCACTTCGACTTTGCGAGCTGCGACTATTACCTGCGGCACGGCAAGATGCTGCCGGACGACTGGTTCGACACCCTGCGCAGCTACGACGCGATCTTCTTTGGCGCTGTCGGCTGGCCGGACACCGTGCCGGATCACATCTCGCTGTGGGGTTCACTGCTGCAATTCCGGCGCGGCTTTGATCAGTACGTCAACCTGCGCCCGGTGCGCCAGATGCCCGGGATCCGCAGCCCGCTGGTCGATCGCAACGGCCAGCCGCGCGCGCCCGGCGCGATCGACTTCTATGTGGTGCGCGAGAACACCGAGGGCGAATACTCCAGCGTCGGCGGTCGCATGTACGGTGGCACCGAGCGCGAGATCGTCATCCAGGAAACGGTCATGAGCCGTACGGGCGTCGACCGCATCCTCAAGTTCGCCTTTGACCTGGCGCAGCGCCGCCCGGCGCGCCACCTCACGTCCGCCACCAAGTCCAACGGCATCTCCATCACCATGCCGTACTGGGACGAGCGCGTGGAGGCGATGGCCAAGCACTATCCCGAGGTCAACGTCGATAAATTCCACATCGACATCCTGACCGCGCACTTCGTGCAGAAGCCTGAAATGTTCGACGTGGTGGTCGCCAGCAACCTGTTCGGCGACATCCTGTCGGACCTGGGCCCCGCGTGCACCGGCACGATTGCCATCGCTCCGTCGAGCAACATCAACCCGGACCGCACGTACCCGAGCCTGTTCGAGCCGGTGCACGGCTCGGCGCCAGATATCGCGGGGCAAGGCATCGCCAACCCGATCGGCCAGATCTGGTGCGCGGCAATGATGCTCGATCACCTTGGCCAGCCGGAAGCAGGCGCCGCCGTGCTGGCCGCCATCGAGCGTGTGCTGGCTTCGGGCCCGGGCCATGCGCCGCTCACGCGCGACATTGGCGGCACCGCCGGTACGGCTGACCTGGGCCGTGCCATTGCCGAAGCGCTGGCATGAAACCTGGTCGCGTCACGCTCGTTTTCTGATTTCCGTTTTCGTCTTTCTGCTGCCCCACGCACCATGACCGATACCCTCACCATCGTCCGCCCCGATGACTGGCACCTGCACCTGCGCGACGGCGATGCGCTCGCCGACGTGGTGGGTGACACCGCGCGCCAGTTCGGCCGGGCGATCATCATGCCCAACCTCAAGCCACCGGTGACCACCACCGCGCAGGCACGTGCCTACCGCGACCGCATTCTCGCCGCGCTGCCCGCAGGCACGCAGTTCGAGCCGCTGATGACGCTGTACCTGACCGACAACACGTCGCCAGACGAGATCCGCGCGGCCAAGGCCAGCGGCTTCGTGCACGGCGTGAAGCTGTATCCGGCCGGTGCCACCACCAACAGCGATGCCGGCGTGACCGACCTGCGCCGCTGCGCCAAGACGCTCGAAGCAATGCAGGAAGTCGGCATGCCGCTGCTGGTACACGGCGAAGTGACCGACCCCACCGTCGACATCTTCGACCGCGAAGCCGTCTTCATCGACACGGTGATGCTGCCGCTGCGCCGCGACTTCCCAGCGCTGAAGGTCGTGTTCGAGCACATCACCACCAAGCACGCCGCCGAATACGTGCGCGACGCGGAAGGGCCGGTCGGAGCGACCATCACCGCGCACCACCTGCTGTACAACCGCAACGCGCTGTTCGTCGGCGGCATCCGCCCGCACTACTACTGCCTGCCGGTGCTCAAGCGCGAGACGCACCGTCTGGCACTGGTGGCGGCCGCCACCTCGGGCCACCCGCGCTTCTTCCTCGGCACCGACAGCGCGCCGCACGCCAAGGGCCTGAAGGAACACGCCTGCGGCTGCGCAGGCTGCTACACCGCATTGCACGCGATGGAGTTGTACGCCGAGGCCTTTGAAGACGCCAACGCGCTCGACAAGCTCGAAGGCTTCGCCAGCCTGCACGGCCCGGATTTCTACGGCCTGCCGCGTAACGCCGGCACGCTCACGCTCACGCGCTCGCAATGGCAGTTGCCCGCCGAGGTGCCGTTCGGCGAGCAGATGCTGGTGCCGCTGCGCGGCGGCGAAATGCTGCGCTGGAAATCAGTCTGAGCGGTCTGCGTTCGTGATCGAAGGGCTGGGGTCGATCGACTGGGCGCATCCGGCGTTTGCGCCGCTCGCGTCCGTCGGTGCGCCCATCGCACAAGCCGTCGTGCACGGTGCGGGCCTGCGTGATGCACTGAACGCGCATCCGCTCACGCAGGTCATCCATACATCGGGTGGCCACGCGCTGCACTTCGTCCCGCAAGACGCGTTACCGGCTGGCGAGGCCTATGAGGCGCACATTGCCGCCACGGGCGCCGTGCCCACGCGGGACAATCTTCACGACTTCTTCAACGCGCTGATCTGGCTGCATTGGCCGTGTGCCAAGGCGGCGCTCAACGCGCGTCAGGCGCGGGCCATTGCGCGGGACGGCATCGGCGCAGCGCGCGGCACGGTGCGCGATGCCGCCACGCTGTTCGACGAGAACGCCCTCATCTTCCTGCACACTGACGACGCGATCGAGCACAGCTTGGCCGGTTTTGACTGGCAAAGCTTGTTCGTCCGCGGGAGAGCGGCGTGGGGTGCGGCGTGCTCTGTGTTGCCGTTCGGGCACGCGTTGCTGGAAAAGCTGGTCTCGCCTTACAAGTCGATCACTGCGCACGCGTGGCCAGTGCGCGCGGTGGCGTTGTCGACGGATCGCGCGTCGCTTGATGGCGCATTGGCTGACACGCTACGCAATGCCGAACTGACCCCGCGCGATTTCCGCCCGCTGCCCGTCATGGGCATCCCCGGCTGGTGTGATGCCAACCAAGATACCGACTTCTATTTAGACATGGCGGTATTCCGCCCCGGCCGCCGAGCAGCGACCAAACCCTGAATAGTGCTAGACTCGCGCCTCGCGAAGCGGACTAGACAACCGCTGCTTCCGCCGCCTCGTGCGAGCGGAAGGGGAGGAAAGTCCGGACTCCACAGGGCAGGGTGATGGCTAACGACCATCCACGGCGACGTGCGGAATAGGGCCACAGAGACGAGTCTTCGCCCCTGGCTTCGGTCGGGGCGAAGGGTGAAACGCGGTAACCTCCACCCGGAGCAATCCCAAGTAAGCAGGCGATGAAGCGGCTCGCTGAGTCTGCGGGTAGGGAGCTTGAGCCGGCTGGCAACAGCCGGTCTAGAGGAATGGTTGTCACGCCGCATGGTTTCGGCCACGCGGTGCACAGAATCCGGCTTATCGGTCCGCTTCGCTTTTCTCTTCTGCCGGGTTGGCCAGATCGATCAGTTCCAACGAGTGCGTGATCTCGGCCGTCTTGGCCAGCATGATCGACGCCGAGCAGTACTTCTCGTGCGAAAGCTGCACGGCACGTTCCACCGTTTCCCGCTTCAGGTTGCGCCCGGTCACCGTGAAGGTGAAGTGGATCCGCGTGAAGACCTTCGGGTCGGTCTCGGCGCGGTCGGCGTGCAGCTTGACGCTGCAGCCCTGCACGTCCTGGCGGCCACGCTTGAGAATCAGTACGACATCGTAGGCAGTGCAGCCCCCGGTGCCCAGCAGCACCATTTCCATTGGGCGCGGCGCCAAATTGCGGCCGCCGCCGTCGGGCGCGCCATCCATCGTGACGAGGTGGCCGCTGCCGGTTTCCGCCGAAAAGGCCATGCCGTCCGGGCCGGCCCAGCTCACTGTGCATTCCATGTCGAATCCTTGTGCCGTGTCGGCGAGTGCCGCCGAAAAGCCACATTGTAGCCATCGCGTCCAGCCTGCGCTGGCAGGTTAGGGTGATCTCTTCTTGACAGTGGCACCTTTGCGAAAAGGTGCAACCCGTTGCGTGTGCACCCGAATTGGGCCGAAATTGGAAGAAGGTTTCTAGTAGACGACAGCCATACGGGCGCTGAATATTCGTAAGTCTTTGATTTTTAAAAGAATGAATCTTTTGTGTGCACATCATGGTGCATTCCGTATTACGAAATGCAATTTCGTAGTGCAAACTCTCTTGCGTGTGCCCCAGAAGTGGGTATAATGGCACCCATCGGATCGGCTGATGCGGTGCAACCCACCAAGTCAACGATCAGCAGGTGTCTCCTCCACCCTCCTCCTTTGGTGGATTCAAACCCAAGCTCAACGGCTTGGGTTTTTTTTCGTCTTCTGTGCCGAGGTGTACCTTTTTCCTTGTGCCAAGGATTGCTTGCGAGGTACAATCGAAATCTTTTCCGGATTGCCCGCGGAAAAAGAAATCCAGAGAGCCCGCGCCAACAAGCGGGAAGGCGGGCCGGCGATGACTCTGCATGGAGTTGCGCAGGCGTCCGCAAGACGATCCGTTCGTAAGCAGTTGAAGTGCGATACGGGTCCACTCGGGCACTGACTCAAACATTGGAAAAATCATGAAGACCTTTTCCGCAAAGCCGCATGAGGTGAAGCGCGATTGGTACGTGATTGACGCGACGGACAAGGTCCTCGGGCGTGTCGCCAGCGAAGTGGCACACCGACTGCGCGGCAAGCACAAGCCCGAATTCACTCCGCACGTCGATACCGGCGACTACATCATCGTCATCAACGCGGCCAAGCTGCGCGTGACGGGAGCCAAGACGACCGACAAGAAATACTATCGCCACTCGGGCTATCCGGGCGGTATCTACGAAACGACGTTTGGCAAGATGCAGCAGCGTTTCCCGGGCCGCGCCCTGGAAAAGGCTGTGAAGGGCATGCTGCCGAAGGGTCCGCTGGGCTATGCGATGATCAAAAAGCTGAAGGTGTACGCCGAAGGCTCGCATCCGCACGAAGCTCAGCAGCCGAAAGCGCTGGAAATCTAAGGGGCCAAGCCATGATCGGAAACTGGAACTACGGTACCGGCCGCCGCAAGAGCGCTGTGGCACGTGTCTTCATCAAGTCGGGCAAGGGCGACATCATCGTCAACGGCAAGGCCATCAACGAGTACTTCGCTCGTGAAACCTCGCTGATGATCGTGCGCCAGCCGCTCGAACTGACCAACCATTCGGCCACCTTCGACATCAAGGTGAACGTGGTTGGCGGCGGTGAAACCGGCCAAGCCGGTGCTGTGCGTCACGGCATCACCCGCGCCCTGATCGACTACGATGCAACGCTCAAGCCGACCCTGTCGAAGGCAGGTCTGGTGACTCGCGATGCACGTGAAGTCGAGCGTAAGAAGGTTGGTCTGCGCAAGGCCCGCCGCGCAAAGCAGTTCTCCAAGCGTTAATCGCCTGGTCTGCTGCAGCAAAAAACCACACCTTCGGGTGTAATGCCGTTCAGTTAAGGTC
>NZ_DBMV01000020.1 GCF_002298975.1 Ralstonia sp. UBA689 | reverse complement strand
CTTAACTGAACGGCATTAGCTCTTCGGAGCGGTTTTTTGTTGGGCGGATGGCGGGCCGATTCAGCGGGCGGTGGCGCGCTTGCGCACGCATTCGATATACGCCTCGCCATCGGGCGGCAGGCCGGTGCGCTGGGCCGTCCACAGCATCTGGCCGAGGCATTCCATCACGTGGTGCTGCGCCTCGTGCGGTGAATCGAGCCGCTGGGCCAGCGCCTCATAGGCGGCACGGATACCGCGTGGCTGGTCCACCGACACCTGCTCGCTGATCGACAGGTGCATGGACAGATGCAGGAATGGGTTGCTCTGGCCGCTTTCGGGCGTGTAGTCGCGGGCGAGCGCTTCGTCGCCGGCGTCCAGGGTGTCGTGGTATTCGGGATGCTGCTGCATCCAGTCGACCGCCATGGCTTCGAGCGGCGTGAGGATTTCTGCCTGGCGGTGCTTGCGCCAGGCGCCACAGAAGAACTGGCGGACTTCGTCGCGGGTGGGATTGAACATGATCCCGGTATTGTACCGGCCGGCCGCAGGCAGCGCCGGGCGGTTCCAGGCGGCGCCAACGCTACAATGGCGCCCCGTACCCCCAGACGGCGAAAGACCAAGAACGCCGCACGCCATGAGACAAAACGCTAATTCCACCCTCGCTGCGCGCGCAGCCGACAAGCTGCTCGGCGTGCTGCTGATCGCCGTGTCCGCCGCGTCGTTCGGGGCGATGGCCATCTTTACGCATTACGCCTATGCCAGCGGCGCCAACGTGGTGGGGCTGCTGATGGTGCGGTTTGTCATCGCTGCGATCGCGCTCATGATGGTGATGCGCCTGCGCCGCATCGGCATGCCGCCGTGGTCGCGCGTGGCGGGGCTGGCGGCGATGGGCGGCATTGGCTATGCGGGCCAGTCGTTCACCTTCTTCACGGCGTTGAACTATGCGCCGGCCAGCCTGGTGGCGCTGCTGTTGTACCTGTACCCGATGTTCGTGACAGTGCTGGCGGCGGTGTTCCTGCGCGAGCGGTTGACCACGGCGGCCATCATTGCATTGGTGCTGTGCTCGGTGGGCGCCGGGCTGACGGTGGGCGGCGCGGGGCTGTCCGGCGGCAGCCTGCTCGGCATTGCGCTGGGCGTGGCGTCGGCGGCGATCTACTCGGTCTATATCACCGTAGGGGCGCGCGTGACGCGCGGACTTGATCCGCTGGCCTGCACGACGGTCATCTGTACGGCGGCGGCCGTTGTGTACACGGGCATGGCGCTTGGCGGCGCGCCTGCGCACCTGCCCGGTACCTTCGGCGGATGGGCCGCGGCGTTGGCGATTGCCGGGCTGTCGACGGTGGTGGCGATTCTCACGTTCTTTGCTGGCTTGCAAAAGCTGGGCGCGGCGCAGGCGTCGATGCTCTCCACGCTGGAGCCGGTGGTGACCGTGCTGCTGGCGGCATTGCTGCTGGGCGAGTCGATTGCGCCCATGCAGATGGCCGGTGGGGCGTTGATCCTGGCCGGTGTGTTGTGGCTTACGCGCGCCGATGCGCGGCCCACAGGGCATCGCGCGGAAGACATGGCCTGAACCTAGGATAGAGCCCTGACACGGCGGCCCCAAAATGAAAACTGCCCGGCATGACCGGGCAGTTTGTTTTACGTTTCCGGCAGATTACCTCTTCTGGCCCTCCGGCAGGCGTTGCAGGCTCTGCACCCGCATCAGGGCCGCGCGGTTGGCCATCACGCCGTCGTAGAACGAGGCGAGATCGCCCTTGAGCGCAGTGCGAGACGCATCGTTCAGGTAGATCATGTGGCCCGACGGGTAATTCTTGATCGTCAGGTTCTTCGCCTTGATCGTCGGATCGAGTGGCATCTGCGCCAGCGTCAGCTCGGTCTGGTGGAACGGCGTGACCGCATCGAAGTAGCCGTTGGCCGACAGCACCTTCAGGTCCGGGTTCAGGCTCATCGTCGAGGCGAGATCGCCGGCCGTGTACAGCGTGTTGCCGCCGCCTCTGTTGGCGCCCGTCGGGTCGATGTGGCTGAAATCCCAGTTATTGAACACCTGGTCGTTCAAGTCCATGAACGACGACGTCGACGTGTACTTGAGCTGGGTGTTCAGGTAGCTGTTCCACAGCACCGTGTACGCGCCGCCGATGTTGGAGATCGACGGATCGTTGCTGCCCGAGTTCGGCAGGATGAACGGCGCGATGCCCTGACCCGTGTAGTTCGCCCGGCCGTCATACTGGCCGATCTGGATGCCCGGATTCAACGTCAGGAAGAACGTGTACGGCGGGTTGTTGTTCTGCGACGGGACGTTGCCCAGCGCAGCCGGGTTGCCGAACGTCTGGATCAGCGAGACCGGATCGGTGCCGATGTACGAACCCATCTGCTGCGCAGCCGACAGATTCAGGTTCAACCGCACGTTGACGAAGCCGCCGTCCTGCGGGTTGGGCGCCTGCGCGAGCGGCGTCAGCGTGTTGTCCGCGTAGTTGCGTGCCTGGACCATGTAGCTGTCGAGGTCGGTCGGCGGCGGATTGACAGTCGTCTTCTTCCAGTACCACGCGTCCGCAGCCAGCGTCGGGAACGTGCCGATGGCCGAGAGCGCATTCGCGTAGTCGAGGATCGACGACTGCAGCGTGATCCCGTTCAGCTCGATGCCGTCCTCATGCAGCATCCACGACAGCACCGCACTGCGTGCCGTGCCGTACGACTCGCCGAACAGGAATTTCGGCGAGTTCCAGCGTGAGTACTTGGTCAGGTAACGCTGGATGAAGCGGTCGATCGAGTGCGCGTCCTGATCGGTGCCCCAGAAATCCTTGTTTTTGGCCGGGGAGATGGCCGCCGAATAACCGGTGCCGACCGGGTTGATGAACACGAGGTCGGAGCGGTCGAGCAGGCTGTCCGGGTTGTCGGGCAGCTTGTACGGTGCGGGCGGCGTGAAGTTCGGGAACGACGACTGCAGGCGTTTCGGCCCGAACGAGCCGAGCAGCAGGAAGACCGACGACGAGCCCGGTCCGCCGTTATAGAAGAACGTCACCGGCCGCGGCTTGGATGGATCGGGATTGTCCTGCGTGTAGGCCACGTAGAACATTGTCGCGTTGGACTTCGACGTGATGGGGTCGATGGTCGTCAGGTGGCCGGCGGTGGCTGTGTAGGCGATGCTCTGGCCGCCGATGCTCACCGTGCGGTGGGTGATGGCTGCGCTTTCGCCTGGGTCGGCGGAGAGGGCGTCGTTGGGGCCGGTGCCGTAGACGTTGGGGTCCACGTATGGCTGATCGGGCGGGGTCGCCGCGGTCACCGGCTGCGTTGTCGTGCTGCCGGCATTGCTCGCGACGCCGCTGGGGCTGGCTGTGGCGGATGAGTCGCTGCCGCCGCAACCGGCCAGCATCACGGCAGACAATGCCGCCGCCGCGAGCGATGCGCCGAGGGTTCTGGGCAATCCTGCAAAATCACTGGTCGATAACCTGGATTTCTTCATGGCGATAATGGCCTTTTTCAGGGTGATGAACGCCATCACTTAAAACGGGTAAGTTTTAAGTGGGGCTCCATATCCGGGTTGCGTTTTGTGATTTCTATCTTGCGCAAAGCGGATATTCGGATTTCCCGTCCTTGCTAGGGGAATGAATTCAATTTGTTTTCATTTGGAAAAACAAGCCCCTGAAACCCGTCGGGTTTCAAAAATTAAGTACAGCGCTGGGATCAAGGTGGCAGGGCGTTTGCGCAAATCTGGCGTCAGCCGTGCAAAAACGTAGATGCGAATGCGGCCACGCGCTTCTTATCAATCGAAGCGCGAATCCGGTATGCCCATCCCTGCTGTTATTCAATGACGAACGAAAAAGTAGTTCGTAAGAAAACCGTTGTAAAGGTCTGTTTTCCGTCGCACGCGGTTGACTGGTAAAAATGACAGCGTCGGTGTGGTGATATCTGGTGCGGGCGCGATTAAATACAAAAAAGACATGCGATTCCGGCCATCTTGCGAGGTCGGCGGGCGACATGCCGATGCCCCCTTGGGCATCGAGGGCAGGCGCGAGGACGGGGAGAGGCGCATTACAATGCGC
Source organism: Ralstonia sp. UBA689 (assembly GCF_002298975.1). GTDB lineage: Bacteria > Pseudomonadota > Gammaproteobacteria > Burkholderiales > Burkholderiaceae > Ralstonia. The sequence continues at coordinate 23,649 of NZ_DBMV01000020.1, read as the reverse complement.
CTCTCGACTTTTTTCTGGAGCACGTAGCAATGCCCATGCTTGAACCGTCCGTGCTGGACCAACTGTTTCACGAGGCCCGCACCCACAACGTGTGGCTGGACAAGCCGGTCGATGACGAGCTGCTGCATACCTTGTATGACACGGTGAAGTACGGCCCGACTGCCGCCAACAGCACGCCGGCGCGCTTTGTCTTCGTCAAAAGCGCGGCCGAGAAGGCACGCCTCATCCCTTGCATGTCGGCTGGCAACCAGGAGAAGACGCGCCAGGCGCCGGTAACCGTCATCGTGGCGTATGACACGCAGTTCCACGAGCAATTGCCCAAGCTGTTCCCGCACGTCGACGCGCGTTCGTGGTACGCCGGTGACCAGGCCAAGATCAATGCGGCCGCGCTGATGAACGGCTCGCTGCAGGGCGGCTATCTGGTGCTTGCTGCGCGTGCCCTGGGCCTGGACTGCGGCCCGATGGCCGGCTTCGACGCCGACAAGGTGAACGAAACGTTCTTCCCCGATGGCCAGTGGAAGGTCAACTTCATCATGAACATCGGCTACGGCGACGCCGAGAAGCTGCACCCGCGCAACCCGCGCCTGTCGTTCGAAGAGGCGTGCAAGATCGTTTGATTCACCATCGGTCGCGCAAAGAAAACGGGGACTCGCGTCAGACACTGCGGTCCCCGTTTTTCATTCCTTCGGCGCGGGCGTCTTCGGCCTGAATTCACACAGCGGCTCGATGGCGCAATGCCAGCACTCGGGCTTGCGCGCCTTGCACACGTAGCGCCCGTGCAGGATCAGCCAGTGGTGTGCATCCTGGCGGAATTCCTCCGGCACCACCTTCAGCAGTTTCAGCTCCACTTCCAGCACATTCTTGCCCGGCGCCAGCCCCGTGCGGTTGGCTACGCGGAAGATGTGCGTGTCGACGGCAATGGTCGGCTCGCCGAAGGCCGTGTTCATCACCACGTTGGCCGTTTTGCGGCCCACGCCCGGCAGCGCTTCCAGCGCGGTGCGGTCACGCGGCACTTGGCCGCCGTACTGGTCGAGCAGGATGCGGCAGGTCTGCAGGATGTGCTTGCACTTGGTGCGGTACAGGCCGATGGTCTTGATGTACTCGGTGATCCCTTCCTCGCCCAGCGCCAGCATCTTGGCCGGTGTATCGGCCACGGGAAACAGCTTGCGCGTGGCCTTGTTCACGCCCACGTCGGTCGCCTGCGCAGAGAGCAACACCGCGATCAGCAGCTCGAACGGTGTGGTGTATTCCAGCTCGGTGGTCGGCGTCGGATTGTTCTCGCGCAGGGTTTCGAAAATGGCGCGGCGGCGGGCGGGATTCATCGTCGGGCGGGTCAGTGGCGAGGCTTGTCGTTGCCGGCAGGGGGCTTGCTCATGTCGGCGATGCGCTTGCGGCGGGCTTCGGCTTCATCAATCTGGGCCTGCACGTCGGCTGACACATTGGTCACATTGCGCGGGCCTTGACCGCGCGCTGCCATCTCGGCCTGCTTCTGGCGCGCACGCTCGATGGCGGCGGCGATGATCGCTTTCTTGCGTTCTTGCGCGGCACGTTCAGCGTCATCGGCCGGTTGCTCGGCGCTCACGGCCGCCAGCTTGGCGGCGGCCTTGGCGGCCAGGCGGGCCTCGTTTTCGGCCTGTTCGCGCTTGAGGCGTTCGTTGCGGAAGACGTAGCGGTCGCGGGCGAGATCAGCCTGCGATTGGCTCCAGGCGTCCCACCCGGTGCGCTCGCCGCTGATGGGGACCATGTCGATGCAATCGACGGGGCAGGGCGGCACGCACAGGTCGCAGCCGGTGCACCAGTCTTCCAGTACCACATGCATCGCCTTGGGCGCACCGGCGATGGCGTCGACCGGGCACGCCTGGATGCACAGCGTGCAGCCGATGCAGCGTTCCGGGTCGATGACGGCCACTGCGCGCGGTTGCTCGACGCCGTTGGCCGGGTCCAGCGGCAGCAGTTCGCCCGTGCGGCCGAGCGCCTCGGACAGGCGGCGGATGCCCTCCATACCGCCCGGCGGGCATCGGTTGGGCAGCGCTTCGCCGTTCGCCATGGCTTCGGCGTAGGGGCGGCAGCCGTTGTAGCCGCACTTGGTGCATTGCGTCTGCGGCAGGAGACGTTCGAGCCGGTCGGCCAGCTGATCGGCCAAAGACGGGGCCAGGGAAACCACGATGGGACTTGTCGTTTGAATAGCTTGCCATTATCGCCGATTTGCCGGCCGCGCAAGGGGTGCATGCCCTGACATTTGCGGCGGCAGCCATGTCTTAACCGTATGACATAATCCTTGCGTTCTAAACGGACCGACGTGCCATGCAGTCTCACCCAGCCGCGCCGCTCGCCGACATTGATCCAGTCGATGTTCAGGGCGATTCCGCCGCGCCCCGCGCGCGTCGTGACCCTGCCGGTACGCGGCGGCGCATCCTGGCTGCCGCCATCGAGGAGTTCTCGCGCGGCGGCTTTGCCGGCGCCCGCGTCGACGCCATTGCCCGCCGCGCAGAGACCAACGAGCGCATGCTGTATTACTACTACGGCAGCAAGGAAAAGCTCTTCCTGACCGTGCTCGAGCACATGTACTTCCGCTTCAAGCAGGCCGAAGAGCAGGTGCAGATCGAGTCGTCCGACCCGCGCGAAGCCGTTATCCAACTCGCGCGCTTCGTCTGGGATTTCTACTACGAGAATCCTGAGTTCATCCGGCTGCTCAACAGCGAGAACCTGCACGAGGCGCGGCATCTGAAAACCTCACCGCACCTGGGCGAACTGGTTAATCCGGTTATCGGCGTGCTGCGCGGGGTGGTCGAGCGCGGGCAGCGGACAGGCATCTTTCGTGACGATGTTGATGTGTCGCGCCTGTATCTGACGATCTCTGCGCTGGGTTACTACGTGCTGTCCAACCGCTACACGATCAGTGCGGTGGTTGGCCGCGACATCGCTTCGGCGGATGAGCATGAAGCCTTCGCCCAGTTGCACATCAAGATGTTGCTGGCGTATCTGGACCGGCCCAAGGGCTGATCGGCGGGTGTTTTTCGCCCCAGAATGCAAAAAGCCTCGCAACCGCGAGGCTTTTTGTTTTGCAGCGTGCCGATTCAGGCGACGGCCTTGATGCGCGGCGTGTTCTGATCGTACTGACGGATGAAATCGCGCAGTTGCGGGTAGACCTGTTCGCGCCAGCGGCGGCCCGAGAAGATGCCGTAGTGGCCGCACTTGGGCGCCGTCAGATGCTGTTTGCGGGTTTTTGGAATGCCGGTGCACAGGTCGTGCGCGGCCTCGGTCTGGCCGCTGCCCGAAATGTCGTCCAGTTCGCCTTCGATGGTGAAGAGGGCCGTGCCCTTGATGTCCTGCGGGCGCACCGGCTTGCCATCGATTACCCACGTGCCGTTGGCCAGGTGGAATTCCTGGAACACGTCGCGGATGGTCTCGAGGTAATACTCGGCGGCCATGTCGAGCACGGCGTTGTACTCGTCGTAGAAGCGCACGTGAGCTTCGGCGTCTTCCGTGTCGCCTTCGATGAGGCTGAGGTAATAGTCGTAGTGCGACGACACGTGGCGGTCGGGGTTCATCGCCACGAAGCCGGCGTGCTGCAGGAAGCCCGGATACACCTTGCGGCCGTGGCCTGGATAGTTGGCCGGCACCGTGTAGATCACGTTGGTCTCGAACCAGCTATGTGCCTTGTTGGTCGCCAGAGAGTTGACGGCGGTCGGGCTCTTACGCGCGTCGATCGGGCCGCCCATCATGGTCATGGTGCGCGGCGTCTTTTCGCCATCCGAGGCCATCAGCGAGATGGCGGCCAGCACCGGCACGGTCGGCTGGCACACCGAGATCACGTGCAGCTTGTCGGCGCCGATGTGGTTGATGAACTCGCGGATGTAGTTGATGTAGTCCGACAGGTGGAAGGCACCTGCCTCGACCGGCACCATGCGGGCGTCGATCCAGTCGGTCACGTACACCTTGTGATCCTGCAGCAGCGTGCGCACGGTGTCGCGCAGCAGCGTGGAGTGGTGGCCCGACAGCGGCGCGCAGACCAGCACGATCGGCTCATCCTTGAGCAGCTTGATGGTTTCGGCGTCGTCAGCGTAGCGCTTGAAGCGGACCAGGCGGCAGAACGGCTTCTCGATGATGGTCTGCTCGACGATCGGGATGTCGCGGCCGTTGGATTTGACGGAGCGGATGCCGAATTCCGGCTTCTCGTACTCCTTGCCTAGGCGATACAGCAGTTCGTAGCCCGCGGCGTAGCGTTGCGCTCCAGGCAGCAGGGACAGGGGGCTGAGCGGGTTGGTGAAGGTCTTGGCGGTCGCCTGGGCCCAGGCCGTCATCGGGCTGAGCAGGGCGCGCTGGAATTCATGAAGCTGATAAAGCATGGCTGGACCGATTCGGTGGTGGCGGGATCAACGCAAACGATTATGCACCTCGGTGCACGATACTGCGATGCAGCAGAAACCCTGATGCAGAGTGTGCCGTGGCTTGTATGATGCGCCCGTGTCAGTCTAGCGACATGCAGCAAAAAAGCGGCCGCAGCCGCTTTTCTTTTTGCAATTGCCCGTGAATCGTGGCGCTTACAGCACGTCCGCGATGGCATTGACCACGGCGTCGATGTTGTGGGTGTTCAGCGCTGCCACGCAGATACGGCCGGTCGACACGGCGTAGATGCCGTGCTCGTTGCGCAGACGGTCCACCTGGGCGGAGGTCAGGCCCGAGTACGAGAACATGCCGCGCTGGGCCTTCACGAACGAGAAGTCGGTCTTCACGCCCTTGGCGGCCAGCTTGTCGACCAGCGCGTTGCGCATCGACTTGATGCGGTCGCGCATCTCGCCCAGTTCCTGCTCCCACATCGCGCGCAGCTCGGGGCTGGTCAGCACGCTGGCAACCACCGTGCCGCCGTGCGTCGGCGGGTTGGAGTAGTTGGTGCGGATCACACGCTTGATTTGCGACATCACACGGGTGGCTTCGTCCTTGCTGGTCGTGACGATCGACAGGGCGCCGACGCGCTCGCCGTACAGCGAGAACGACTTCGAGAACGAGCTCGACACGAAGAACGGCAGGCCCGATTCAGCAAACAGGCGCACGGCCAGGCCGTCCTGCTCGATGCCGTCGGCAAAGCCCTGGTAGGCCATGTCGAGGAACGGGATCAGGTTCTTGGCCTTGATGACCTCGACGACCTGCTTCCACTGCTCGATGGTCATGTCCACGCCGGTCGGGTTGTGGCAGCAGGCGTGCAGCACGACGATGGTGTTCGGGGCGTAGCTGTTGAGGGAGGCCAGCATGCCGGCGAAGTTCAGGCCGTGCGTCGGGGCGTCGTAGTACGCGTAGTTGACGACCTGGAAGCCGGCCGACTCAAACAGCGCGCGGTGGTTTTCCCAGCTCGGGTCGGAGATGGCGACCTTGGCGTCCGGGTACAGGCGCTTGAGGAAGTCGGCGCCGATCTTCAGTGCGCCGGTGCCGCCCAGGGCCTGCGCCGTGACCACACGGCCTTCGGCGATCAGCGGGGACTCGGCGCCGAACAGCAGCTTCTGCACGGCCTGGTCGTAGGCGGCAATGCCTTCGATCGGCAGGTAGCCGCGCGGGGCAGCGGCAGCCAGGCGGGCCTTTTCGGCTTCCTGCACGGCGCGCAGCACCGGGATTTTCCCTTCGTCGGTGAAGTACACGCCCACGCCCAGATTGACTTTGGTGCTGCGGGTGTCGGCGTTGAAGGCTTCATTCAGGCCCAGGATGGGGTCGCGCGGGGCCAGTTCGACGGCGGAGAAAAGCGACATGTGATGTCTCTATCGGTTGGTTCGGAATTCGGTGGGATCCAGCAGGCGGTGCGGCGCGGACTCCGGGGCGGATTGCCCGGCGCGACTGGCACGGAGACAGATTGTACCGAATACAGGCTCTAATCGCCCGAGAAATCCTTGCAGAACAGAGGCCTAAAGCGTTTGAGCAGGCGGTACAGATGCGGCGCCCCAGGACTCCAAACGATTGCCGGGGCGGCGCGCTACACTAAACAATTGGTTGCAATCGCCGCTTTCGCCCTGATTTGTTGGGGGCGCATGAGTCACTTTGTCGACCGTTGCTGACTGTCCGCGCTGTTCTCCCACCCGCCGCCATGACTGATCTGAGCCAAGTTCCCAGCCTGTACGATGAATCGAAATTTGTGACGTTCGAGGGCTCGCCGTTCCAGCTGTACCAGCCGTATCCGCCGGCCGGCGACCAGCCCGAGGCGATTCGCCAGATCGTCGAGAACATCGAGGACGGCCTGTCGTACCAGACCCTGCTGGGTGTGACGGGCTCGGGCAAGACATACACCATGGCCAACGTGATCGCCCGGGTAGGGCGGCCGGCCATTGTTTTTGCGCCCAACAAGACGCTGGCGGCGCAGTTGTATTCGGAGTTTCGCGAGTTCTTCCCGCGCAACGCGGTCGAGTACTTCGTTTCGTATTACGACTACTACCAGCCCGAAGCCTACGTGCCGCAGCGCGATCTCTTCATCGAGAAGGATTCATCGATCAATGAGCACATCGAGCAGATGCGCCTGTCGGCCACCAAGAGCCTGCTGGAGCGCCGCGACGTGGTGATCGTGGCCACCGTGTCGGCCATCTATGGTATCGGCAACCCCACCGAATACCACCAGATGATCCTGACGCTGCGCGCTGGCGACAAGATCAGCCAGCGCGACGTGATCGCGCGCCTGATCGCCATGCAATACACGCGCAACGAGACGGACTTCCAGCGCGGCACCTTCCGTGTGCGCGGCGATACCGTCGACATCTTCCCCGCAGAGCATGCCGAGATGGCTGTGCGCCTGGAACTGTTCGATGACGAGGTCGAATCGCTGCAACTGTTCGACCCGCTTACCGGGCGCGTGCGGCAGAAGATCCCGCGCTTCACCGTGTACCCGTCAAGCCATTACGTGACGCCGCGCGAAACCGTGCTGCGCGCCATCGAAACCATCAAGGCTGAGCTGCGCGAGCGGCTGGATTTTTTCTACAAGGAAAACAAGCTGGTCGAGGCGCAGCGCCTGGAGCAGCGCACGCGCTTCGACCTGGAGATGCTGCAGGAGCTGGGCTTCTGCAAGGGCATCGAGAACTACTCGCGGCATCTGTCGGGCTCCGCGCCGGGCGAGCCGCCACCGACGCTGGTCGACTACCTGCCGCCAGACGCGCTGATGTTCCTGGACGAATCGCACGTGCTGATCGGCCAGCTCAATGGCATGTACAACGGCGACCGCGCGCGCAAGGAAACGCTGGCCGAATACGGCTTCCGGCTGCCTTCCGCGCTGGACAACCGGCCGCTCAAGTTTGCCGAGTTCGAGACCAAGATGCGGCAGGTGACGTTCGTCTCCGCCACGCCGGGTGATTACGAGAAAAAGACCGCCGGTACCGACGTGGTTGAGCAGGTGGTGCGTCCCACGGGCCTGGTCGACCCCGTCATTCAGGTGCGTCCGGCCACCACGCAGGTGGACGATCTGCTCTCGGAAATCCACCTGCGCGTCGAGGCCGGCGAGCGCGTGCTGGTGACCACGCTCACCAAGCGCATGGCCGAGCAGTTGACGGAGTTCATGTCGGAGAACGGCATCAAGGTCCGCTACCTGCACTCGGACGTGGACACCGTGGAGCGCGTGGAGATCATCCGCGACCTGCGCCTGGGCACCTTCGATGTGCTGATCGGCATCAACCTGCTGCGCGAAGGGTTGGACATTCCCGAAGTGTCGCTGGTCGCGATCCTGGATGCGGACAAGGAAGGTTTCCTGCGCGCCGAGCGTTCACTCATCCAAACCATCGGCCGCGCGGCGCGTAACGTCAACGGCACGGCCATCCTCTATGCCGACCGCATCACCGAGTCGATGAAGAAGGCCATCGGTGAAACCGAGCGCCGCCGCGCCAAGCAGATCGCCCACAACGAAGCCCATGGCATCACGCCGCGCGGCGTGGTCAAGCGCATCAAGGACATCATTGACGGTGTGTACAACGTCGACGATGCGCGCGCGGAACTCAGGGCCGCACAAGAGGCCGCCAAGTATGAAGACATGAGCGAGAAGCAGGCGTCCAAGGAAATCAAGCGCCTGGAAAAACAGATGCTCGACCATGCCAAGAACCTCGAATTCGAGAAGGCGGCGGCGGTGCGCGATCAGCTTGCCAAGCTCAAGTCGCAGCTCTTCGGGGCCAGTGGCGAAGACCATATCGTTCCGGCTGCCTGAACTGCGCGGCTGCCTCGTCGGTCGGACACGCACCGCCGTCTCGCTTGAAGCGGGTCGGCGGAGTCGTCTTGACACAATTTCAGACCATCCTCAGGCGCTGCGCGTCGCCTGGCGGGGGAATCTGGCACGCAAAGCGGAAACATCGGCCTTTGAGGGTATCGGCCGAGGCGAGCGTGTCCGTCATCAAGGAGTGCGATGTTCAATTTTTTGCTTAACCCGTGGCGCAAGTGGCGTGCCTCCCGGCATGCCAGCCATCAACTCGATTCCATCCTGGCGCAGTTCGAGCCCACGCGCAGCCTGGCCGAACGCAACGAATGGCTGATCGAGCTGGCCTACTGGCTGCGCCGCGCCGATCGTCCCACCGGGGCGACCTCGGAATCGTGGCGCTATGCGCGTCTGCGTTATCTGCTGCAGGTGTTGGAGAACAATCCCGAGTTGGCCGAGCGCGTCGGGCAGACGCTGCGCGCCATCGTGCAGGACAACGACCCGGTATCGCTGCTGTGCGACACGGGGCTCTCGTCGCGCGCCGGTTTCTGGGGCGAACTGGTCGACCGCTGGCAGGCGCGCTTCCTGCCGCCCGCCCCCAATCAGCCGCAACTGGCCGCGCTGTTCGCGCTGCTGTTTGTCGGCCCGCATGACGCGCAGTGGGTGGACGGTCTGGACGACGAGTTGGTCACGCGCCTGCGCACGTTGTTCCGCACCGGCCTGACCGACGTAGACGAAACCGCTGGCCAGACGAGGCTGGAGCGCAGCCTGGGCATCAGCATCCAGATCCTGGTCAGCCAGGTGAGGGCGGCGGGGCTGTCGCGCGGCATTCGCACGCGCATGGAGTATGCGGAGGTCACCGATTCGCCGTTCTACCGTCTGGCCGATGCGGCCAACGCCATCTTCCTTGAGCGCCCGGACGAGGCGACTGTCAGTCCAGAACAAATCCCACAGCAGCTCAATTATTTCCGCGCGGTGCTGGACCAGTGCCGCGTCGCCACGGCCAGCGTTTACCAGCACCTGGACGAGAACGGCGTCTCCGTCGAGGTGGTGTTCCAGGTAGAGCGCATGAAGGCGTGGCTCGGCCGCATCGACTTGTTGCTCACGGCGTGGGCCGACGCGCGTGCCTCGCGCCGCTTCGTGCATCTGACGGCCGAATTGGTGTCGGCCAGCCAGCATCGCCGCAGCGTGGGCTACCTGATCCGCTCCACGTTTGCCGATCTGGCGCGCAAGGTGGTCGAGCGCTCTGCCGAGACTGGCGAGCACTACATCACCCGCGACGGTAAGGAATACGGCGCGATGGTGAAGGCGGCGGCCGGCGGCGGCGTCATCACGGCGGCCACGGTGTACATCAAGTTCTTCATTACCGGCGCGCATCTGAGCCGGGTTGCCGAAGGTTTTTTTGCGTCGATCAACTACGCGGCCAGCTTCCTCGGAATCCACTTCGCGCACTTCACGCTGGCGACCAAGCAGCCGGCCATGACGGCGCCCGCGCTGGCACACCGGCTTGATCAGGTGAGCCGCCCGGAGGGGCTGGACCGCTTCGTCGATGACACCGTCGCCATGATCCGCTCCAACGCGGCGGCGATTGCCGGCAACCTCGTGGCGGTGGCACCGGTGGCTTTTCTGGTGCAATGGATTGCCGGGCGGTTCTTCCATGCGAATCTGATCTCACCGGAAAAGGCAGTGGCGACCATCGATTCGTTTTCGATTCTCGGGGCCACGCCGCTGTACGCGATCTTCACGGGCGTGCTGCTGTGGGCGTCGAGCCTGGCCGCCGGCTGGGCCGACAACTGGTTCGCACTGCATCGCGTGCGTGACGTGATTGCCTACCACCGGCGGCTACGCTTCATGGTGGGCGAACGCGGCGCACATCGCATCGCCGAGTTCTGGAAGCGCAACCTCTCAGGCATTGTTGCCAACGTGTCGCTCGGCTTCATGCTGGGCTTGGGGCCGGAAATTGTGTCGTTCTTCGGGCCGCACGTGGAAGTGCGTCACGTCACGCTGTCGACCGGCGCCGTGGCAACCGCCGTGGGCGTGCTCGGGCCTGGCGTGATGCACACGGCTGCGTTCTGGCTGGCCGTCGCCGGTATCGCCCTGATGGGCGTGTTCAACGTGCTGGTGTCGTTTGCGCTGGCGTTCAACATGGCGATGCGTTCACGCAATCTGCAAGGGCTCGACCGCAAGCGCATCACCGGCGCGGTGTGGCGGCGCATCCTGCGCGATCCGCTTTGCCTGCTGGTGCCGCGCGCCCCGACCGAGGCTATACCGCCCGGTACCAGTACGCCGGCCTAGGGGGTATGCGTGGCGAGCGCATTCAGCTCGCTGCGGAAGGGAATGGACGGCTGCGCGCCCAGGCGCGTGACCGACAAGGCCGCTGCGGCCTGCCCGAACTGGATGGCCGCATCCGGCAGCGCGCCCTCGGCCAGTGCCGCGGCCAGCGCGCCGACGAAGGTGTCGCCGGCGGCGGTGGTGTCGATGGCGTGGGCGCTCGGTGCCGGCATCAGCACGCGCGTGGTGGCATCCACATAAGCGATGCCGTGTGCGCCCAGCGTGACGATGACGTGGCGTGCGCCTTGCGCGTGCAGGTCGGCCGCCGCGTCCAGCGCCGTTTCCGGCGAGTCGATCGGGCGGGCGGTCAGCAGTGCCGCTTCGGTTTCGTTCGGAATCAGGTAATCGCACGCCGCCAGCCAAGGCGTCGGCAGCGGGCCGATAGCCGGCGCCGGGTTCAGGATGACCGTCTTGCCCAGCCGCTGGCCCAGCTTGAGGGCGCATTCCACCGCGTCCGGTGGCGATTCCAACTGGCAGACGATCACGCGGGCGCGCTCGAACGCTGCCTGCTGCGCTTCGATCATGGCCGGCGTCAGCAACTGATTGGCGCCTGCCACGATGACGATGGTGTTCTGGCCACTGTTGGCCACCGTCACGCAGGCGATGCCGGTGGTCGCGCCGGCGTGCACCGTGACCATGGAGATCCCCACGCCCTCACGACGCAGGCCCTCGCGCAAGGCCGTGCCGTGCGCGTCGTCGCCCACGCAGCCGAGCATGGCCACGTGGCCGCCCAGGCGGGCAGCGGCCACGGCCTGATTGGCGCCTTTGCCGCCCGGGATGGTTTCCAGTGCGGGGGCCGCAACCGTTTGCCCAGGACGGGGCAGACGCGGCGTGCGGATGACGAGATCCATGTTGAGGCTGCCGACGATCAGCACGTCGGCAGCGGCGGGAGTGGAAGGGCGCTGGGCCACCATGGCGGGACTACATTGAGAGAGAAAGTGGTGTGGTCGGCGCGATCGAATCAAGCCGCGCGGGCCGGGCGCGCCGGCTCGGCGGTCGATTCACGCAGCGACAGGCGCGGCGGCAGCACGATGCGGCGCGCATGCGGCTCTTCGACCGGATGTCGCAGGGCGGCATCGCTCAGGTGCTCGAGCAGCGTCGTGGCTGTGGTTTCGCCAAGCTGGCGGATCGACTGGCCGACGGTGGACAGCGCCGGATAGACGTAGCGGCTCAATTCGATGTCGTCGAAGCCGATGATCGACAGCGCCTTCGGCACCGGAATGCCCAACTCAGCCGCCGCACGCAGCGCGCCGATGCCCATCAGGTCGTTGCTGGCGAAGATGGCGGTGGGTGTCTCGCCGGTGGTCAGCAACTCGCGTGCGGCACGGTAGCCGCCGGGGCTGGTGAAATCGCCTTCGGCCACGCGGGCGGACGTTTCCGGCACGCCGGCCTCGCGCAGCGCGCGGTGGAAACCCGCCAGGCGGCCCGCCGTTACGCTCAGTTCCGACGGCCCGCTGATGCAGGCGATGCGCCGGTGGCCGAGGTCCAGCAAATGCTTGGTTGCCAGATAGGCTCCTTCCTCATGATCGACCTGCACCTGATCCGCCTGGATGCCTTCGGTGGGGCGGTCGACCATCACCACGGGCAGAGCCGATTCGCCCAGCGCGTCGATCAACGCGTTATCCGGCCCGGCGCTGCTGACGATGATGCCGTCCACGCGCTTTTCCATCAGCACGCGCAGGTAATCGCGCTGCTTGCGCGGGTCGTCGTCGGAGTTGCAGAGGATGACGCTGTAGCCGGCGGCGGCGCACACGTCTTCGATGCCGCGTGCCAGCTCGGCAAAGTAGGGGTTGGTGGCGGTGGGTACCAGCACGCCGATGGTGCGCGTCGTGCGGTGCTTGAGCGAACGCGCCACGGCGCTGGGCACGTAGCGCGTCGCGCGGATGGCCTCTTCGACGCGCTTGCGTGTCTCAGAATTCACCGGCCTGGTGTTGTTGATGACGTGCGAGACGGTGGTGAACGAAACCCCGGCCAATGCGGCCACGTCCTTGATTGTTGCCATGTCGATCTCCTCTGTCTCGATTAGTGTTACTTGCTGCTGCTGCTGCTGCTGCTGCTGCTGCGGTGGCTGCGATAGGTATCCATGACCACGGCCGCAACGATGACCGCGCCCGTGATGATCCGTTTGGTGGGCTCCGAGGCACCGATCTGCGCGAGGCCGGCTTCGAGCACCGAGATGATCAGCACACCGAACAGCGTGCGCGCGACCGACCCGCGCCCGCCCATCAGACTGGTGCCGCCGATTACCACTGCGGCGATCACCTGCAGCTCCATCCCCACGCCCGCGTTCGGGTCCGCTGCCTCCAGGCGAGACACCTGGAACAGTGCGGCGAGTCCGGACAGCAGTCCCATCAGCGCAAATACTGCGATCTTGTACGGGCGCGGATTCACTCCCGCAAGCCGCACGGCCTCTTCGTTGGTGCCGATGGCGACGAGATAGCGTCCGAACACCGTGCGTACCAGCACGATCTGGCCGATGATCGTCACGGCAATCGCAATCAGGAACGACGGCGCGATGCCCAGCGCGATGGGATTGGCCAGCCAGTCGACTGCGCTGCCGATGTAGACCGTGCGCGAATCGGTCAGGCTGTAAGCGAGGCCGCGCGCCATCTCCAGCACGCCCAGCGAGACGATGAATGACGGGATGCCCCAGCGCACAGTGACCGTGCCGGTCAGTGCGCCGGCCGCCGTGGCCAGCACGACACCCGCCAGCGCTGCCGGCAGCAGGCCCCAGCCGAGCGTGGTCATGGCAATCGACAGCACCGATGCCGCTAGCGCCAGCACCGAGCCGACCGACAGGTCGATGCCGCCGATCATCAGGATGAAGGTCATGCCCACGGCCATCACCAGCAGGTCGGGAATCTCGTTGGCAATGGTGGTGAACGTGGGCAGTGTGAAGAACGTGGGCGACAGCGTGCTGAACAGCACCAGCATGGCCACCAGCGCGGCTACCAGCCCGCCGACGGCCCCGAGCGATATGCCCAGTGCGGTTCGTGCGCCGTTGGCCTTGATTGCCTCGGTCGTGCTGGCGGGGGGCGGCAGGGTGGAGTCAGAGCGCATCGGCGGTCTCAGGTGATGACTTGGGGGCCGGCGGGGCGGACTCGCCGAAAGCGGCGGCGAGCAGGGCGTCCTGGCTCCAGCCGTCGCGTTGGAAGACATGCATGAGGCGCCCGGCGCGCATGACGCCGATGCGGTCACACAATTGCATGAGTTCGCGCAGGTCGCTCGACACCACGACGAGCGCCTTGCCGCGCGCGGCCAGCGCGTCGAGCAGGGCGTAGATATCGAACTTGGCGCCCACATCTACACCGCGCGTGGGTTCATCGAACAGCAGCACGGGTGTGCCGCGCTCCAGCCAGCGGGCAATCGCCACCTTTTGCTGATTGCCGCCCGACAGTTCACCCACGGGTTGCGACGGCCCAGCGCAACGGATGCGCAGCCCACCAATGTGCCGTTGCGCCAGCGCCCGCTCGCGCGCCGGTTGCAGCCAGCCGCGCCGGGTCACCGCAGGCATGTTGCCCAGTGCCATGTTGGTGGAGACGGCCAAGCCCAGCATCAGGCCTTCGTCCTTGCGGTCTTCGGTGAGCAGGCTGATGCCGTGGCGTACCGCGTCACCGGGCGAGCGGATGCGCGCCGGTTTGAGCGGCGAGCCGACCTCGATCGTGCCTGCGTCCGCGCGGTCCGCGCCGAAGATCAGGCGCAGCAGTTCCGTGCGCCCGGCGCCCACCAGCCCGGCAATGCCGAAGATTTCGCCCGGCGCCACTTCGAACGACACGTCGCGCACGGCCGGCGCGCGCGTGAGGCCTGTCACGCGCAGGGCTGGCGAGCCGTCACCAGGCCACGATTGACGCGCCGGACGATCGCCTTCGGACGAGGCAGCAACATCGCGCCCAACCATTGCCTGGATCAGCGCATCCTGCGTGACGGTGGCAGCCAGTGCATCGGTGATGAGCTTGCCGTCACGCAGCACGACGATGCGGTCGGCGATGCGGGCCAGTTCATCCAGGCGGTGGGAGATATAGATGACGGCCACGCTCTCGCGACGCAGCGCGTCGATGCGCTCGAACAGCGTGGCGCTTTCGTGTGCGCTCAGCATGGCGGTCGGCTCGTCGAGGATCAGCACGCGGCAGGCGCTGGCTAGCGCACGAGCGATCTCGATCATCTGCCGGTGGCCGATGCCGAGCATGTGCACGGGCGTCCACGGGTCGAGGTCCAGGCCGACGCGCGCGAGCGCTTGCTCGGCTTGGCGGCGCAGCGTGGTGCGGTCGACAAAGCCCAGCCGGCGCGGCAGCTCACCAAGAAACAGGTTCTCGGCCACCGTGAGCGTGGGCACCATGCTCAGTTCCTGCAGCACCATGCGCACGCCCAGCGCTTCGGCGGCGCTGCGCGAGGCCGGGGCATACAACGCGCCCGCCAGCGTCATCGAACCCGATGTCGCCGTCTCCAGCCCGCAGAGGATCTTGGAGAGCGTGCTCTTGCCTGCACCGTTTTCGCCCGTGAGTGCGAGCACCTCGCCGGCGTGCACGCCAAGATCGATCTCGCGCAGCACAGGGGCAGCGTAGTGCTTGCTGAGGGCCGAGGCGCGCAGCAGCGGCGGGCGCGGTTCATAGGCGGCAGACATGGCTGGCGGCGGCTGGCTTGTCTGCTTACGTGCGGGTGACGAGATTGACCGGCGTCTCGACCACCCCCGTCAACTTTGCCTGCGGTGTCTTGGCAGCCAGGGCTTTCAGGGCGGTCTCGATGCCGTACACGGCCTGCTGGCTGGCGTGCTGATCTGCCGTGGCCACCACGCGCCCGTCGGCCAGCATGGCCTTGATGGCATCGATGTTGTCGTAGCCGCCGATCAGCACCTTGCCGATCTTGCCCGCCGCACGCACGGCCGACACGGCGCCGATCGCCATGTTGTCGTTGCCGCACAGCAGGGCCTTCAGGTCAGGCTGGGCGCGCAGCATGGCTGCGGCCACCTTGTTGCCCTTGTCGATCTCCCACTCGCCAGACTGCACGCTGGCGATCTTCAGCTTGGCGGCCTCGACGGCGTCCTTGAAGCCGGCGCTGCGTTGCTGGGCGTTGGTGGTGGTCGGAATGCCCTCGATGATGCCCACCGCATCGCCCGGCTTGAGCGACTTGGCAACGAAGTCGCCCACCAGGCGCGCGCCCTTGCGGTTGTCCGGGCCGACGAACGGCACGTTCAAACCTTTTTCCTTGAGTGCGTCCGGGTCCAGCCGGTTGTCAATGTTGATGACGATGATGCCCGCGTCTACGGCCCTTTTGACCACCGGCACCAGCGCCTTGGAATCGGCCGGCGCCAGCACCAGCGCATCGACGCGCGAGACGATCATCTGTTCGACCAGACGGATCTGGCCACCGGTGTCGGTTTCGTCGCGGATGCCGTTGGCCAGCAGCGAATATTCCGAGGCGTGCTCCTTCTGGTGGGCGCGCGCGCCGTTCTCCATGGTCAGGAAGAACTCGTTGGCTAGCGACTTCATCACCAGCGCCACCTTGGGCGGCTGGTTGGCGGCATGCGCCAATGAAAACGGGAAGGGCAGAGCAAGGGCTACAGCAGAGCCCGCACCGAGTTGCAGGGCGCGGCGACGGCGAATATCCATGGTGTCTCCTCCAGGAGGGGCCGGTCTGGGGCTGGGGTGGGTGCGGTCGTCGTTGCCCTAAGGGGGTTTGTAAGGGTAATCGCGCCGTGTTGTTCGCAAACGTTTGCGTGCATCCCGTAGTCTCGGCGGCTGCGTAACAAAAGTCAATGAATTTAAGTCGTCCACTGCATAAGTGAAAACCCGCGGTGATCAGGCTTCGCGCATGGGGCTTGCAAGGTGCGGTGCGATACCCCTATCCAACGTGGTTGATTGTTTTGGTCCACAATACGGCCTGCCGCGCGGCTGCCCGATTGGACGGGCCCGGCAAAGCCCCTTGCTGCGGCGCGGAATCCCCCGACACCTTAGTTGACCGATTTTGTCGGGTTCCTTTATACTTGAGCAAAACGATCAGGTATTTCCCCGACGCCATGAGATTGACCACCAAAGGCCGCTTCGCGGTCACCGCCATGATTGACTTGGCGCTGCGCCAAGAGCAAGGTCCGGTCACGCTGGCTGGCATTAGCCAGCGCCAGAAGATTTCGCTGTCGTACCTTGAGCAACTCTTCGGCAAACTGCGCCGCCACGAAATCGTGGAAAGCGTGCGCGGCCCTGGCGGTGGCTACAGCCTCGCGCGCCGTGCTGACGACGTCACCGTTGCCGACATCATCATCGCCGTGGACGAACCCCTGGACGCCACTCAATGCGGCGGTAAGGGCAACTGCGGTGGAGAAGAGCACACCGGCCGCTGCATGACGCACGATCTGTGGGCGACGCTCAACCAGAAGATGGTCGAGTACCTCGATTCGGTATCGCTGCAGAACCTGGTCGACCAGCAACGCGAACGCCAGCCCGAAGTGCTGCAGGACATGCGCGAAGCGCGTCCGGCTCGCCGTGAACGCACGCCGGCCCGCGCCCGCGCTGCAGACACACCGGCCACGCAGGTGCCGGCCGAGCCGGTCAAGCGTGCCCCGCTGGTCAACTCCGTTTTCAGCCTGGCGCAATCATGATTGCGCCGGTCTAAGGCCCGGTCATAGAAGCCGGTCCGCACAGAACATCGCCCCCCACACAAGGCAGACAAGACAATGAGCACCCTGCATCTTCCCATCTACATGGACTATTCCGCGACGACGCCGGTGGACCCGCGCGTGGTCGACAAGATGATCCCGTACCTGCGTGAGAGCTTCGGCAATCCGGCTTCGCGCAGCCATCCGTTTGGCTGGGAAGCTGAAAAGGCTGTCGAGATCGCGCGCGAGCAAGTTGCCGCCCTGGTGAATGCCGACCCGCGCGAGATCGTGTGGACGTCCGGCGCGACCGAATCCGACAATCTTGCGATCAAGGGTGCGGCCAACTTCTACAGCAGCAAGGGCAAGCACATCATCACCGTCAAGACCGAGCACAAGGCGGTGCTGGATACGACGCGTGAACTGGAGCGTCAGGGCTTCGAAGTGACGTATCTGGACGTGAAGGACAACGGCCTGATCGACATCGACGTCTTCAGGCAAGCCATCCGCCCGGACACCATCCTGGCCTCGGTGATGATGGTCAACAATGAGATCGGCGTCATCCAGGACATCGAGCAGATCGGCGAGATCTGCCGTGAGAAGGGCGTGATCTTCCACGTCGACGCCGCACAGGCGACGGGCAAGGTCGAGATTGATCTGCAGAAGCTGAAGGTCGACCTGATGTCGTTCTCGGCACACAAGACGTATGGCCCGAAGGGTATCGGCGCGCTGTATGTGCGTCGCAAGCCGCGTATCCGCATCGAAGCGCAGATGCACGGCGGCGGCCACGAGCGCGGCATGCGTTCGGGCACGCTGGCCACGCACCAGATCGTCGGCATGGGTGAGGCCTTCCGCATTGCCAAGGAAGAAATGGCCACCGAGAACGAGCGTATCCGCATGCTGCGCGATCGCCTCTATCGCGGTCTGAACACGATGGAAGAGGTGTATGTGAACGGCGACATGGAAGCCCGCGTGCCGCACAACCTGAACATCAGCTTCAACTTTGTGGAAGGCGAGTCGCTGATCATGGCGATCAAGGATGTCGCCGTGTCGTCGGGCTCGGCCTGCACGTCGGCCTCGCTGGAGCCGTCATATGTGCTGCGTGCCCTGGGCCGCAACGACGAGCTGGCACACAGCTCGATCCGCTTCACGGTGGGCCGCTTCACGACGGAAGAAGAAGTGGACTACGTGGTCGAACTGCTCAAGAGCAAGATCGGCAAGCTGCGCGACCTGTCCCCGCTGTGGGAGATGTACAAGGACGGCGTGGATCTGAACAGCATTCAATGGGCGGCGCATTGAGCGCGGCGTTTGAGAAACAACGGCGCCCCCGCGCCAGCCAACGATTGAAAGAGGTGTGAAATGTCTTACAGCAACAAGGTTCTGGACCATTACGAAAACCCGCGCAACGTCGGCTCCTTCGACAAGGGCGACGACACGGTTGGCACCGGCATGGTCGGCGCGCCCGCTTGCGGCGACGTGATGAAGCTGCAGATCAAGGTCAACGAGCAGGGCGTGATCGAAGACGCGAAGTTCAAGACTTACGGCTGCGGCTCGGCCATCGCCTCGTCGTCGCTGGTGACGGAGTGGGTGAAGGGCAAGACGCTGGACCAGGCGCTGGAGATCCGCAACACGGCCATCGCCGAAGAATTGGCGCTGCCGCCGGTGAAGATCCACTGCTCGATTCTGGCCGAAGACGCCATCAAAGCGGCCGTGGCCGACTACAAGGAAAAGCACGGCACCGCCGAGCAGAAGGCTGCCTGAGCCGCATCGTTAGCGTTAGAAGAGGAAGTCGCATGATCACCCTGACCGACAAGGCCGCGCAGCATGTCTCCCGCTACCTTGCCCGCCGCGGCAAGGGCGTGGGCCTGCGCGTGGGCGTGAAGACCACCGGTTGCTCGGGCCTGGCGTACAAGCTCGAATACGCCGACGAGATCGCCGCCGAAGACCAAGTGTTCGAATCCAACGGCGTCAAGGTGATCGTCGATCCGAAGAGCCTGCCGTATATCGACGGCACCGAGTTGGACTACGCTCGCGAGGGGCTGAACGAGGGCTTTCGCTTCAACAACCCGAACGTGAAGGACGAGTGCGGCTGCGGCGAATCGTTCCGCGTGTGAGGCGTTGAAACAAGCGATTGTCGGTTTTGAGCGGGACGAGGAAGGCCACTGGGTCGCTCGTCTTGCCTGCGGACACGGGCAGCACATGCGCCACGATCCGCCTTGGCAGCAACGGCCCTGGACCGAGACCGAGGCAGGGCGCGCCGGCAAGATCGGCGTGGTGGTGGAGTGCCTGAAGTGCGATCGGGAAGAGCCGGTCGAGTAGCAACACCAAGGCGGCGCGGCCGCTTTTTTTATTCATGAATCCCGGCGATACGCATTTTTCCCTGTTTGGCCTGCCCGAGCATTTCGAGGTGGATGACGACGCGCTGAACGCGGCGTATCGCACCGTGCAGTCGCAGGCGCACCCGGACCGCTACGCGCACGCCGGCGACGCCGAACGCCGTGTCGCCATGCAATGGGCCACGCGCGCCAACGAGGCGTATCAGACGCTGCGCGATCCGCTTAGGCGCGCCACATATCTGCTGCATCTGCGAGGCATCGACGTGCAGGCCGAGAACAACACCGCCATGCCGCCGGCCTTCCTGATGCAGCAACTGGAGTGGCGCGAAGCGCTGGGCGACGCTAAGGCCGAACGCAACGTCGACGCATTGGACGATCTGCTCGGCATGCTGCGTCAAGAAAAGCGCACGCGCTATCAGGCGCTGGCAGGCTTGCTGAATGGCGATGGCAACAGCGCCGCAGCGGCAGACGCCGTGCGCCAGTTGATGTTCATTGAAAAGATCGAACGCGACACCGCCGAGGCTATCGACCGGCTGGACGACTAGAACGAACACGAGACCCCCATGGCATTACTGCAGATTTCCGAACCTGGCGAATCGCCCGCGCCGCACCAGCGCCGTCTGGCGGTGGGCATCGACCTGGGCACGACCAACTCGCTGGTGGCCTCTGTGCGCAGCAGCGTGCCGGAAGTGTTGCCCGATGATCAGGGCCGCCCGCTGCTGCCGTCGGTGGTGCGCTATCTGCCGGCCGGCGGCGCGCATATCGGCTACAAGGCCCAGGCCGAGGCCGTGCGCGACCCGAAGAACACCATCATCTCAGTCAAGCGCTTCATGGGCCGTGGGCTGAAGGACGTTGCCCACATCGAGAACACGCCCTACGACTTTGTCGACGCCCCAGGCATGGTGCAGCTCAAGACCGTGGCCGGCGTGAAGAGCCCCGTGGAAGTGTCGGCGGAGATTCTCGCCACGCTGCGCCAGCGCGCGGAAGATACGTTGGGCGATGAGCTGGTCGGTGCCGTCATCACCGTGCCGGCGTACTTTGACGACGCGCAGCGCCAGGCGACCAAGGACGCCGCCAGGCTGGCCGGCCTGAACGTGCTGCGCCTGCTGAACGAACCGACCGCCGCTGCCATCGCCTACGGCCTCGACAACGCCGCTGAGGGCGTCTACGCGGTCTACGACCTGGGCGGAGGCACGTTCGACATCTCCGTGCTCAAGCTGACCAAGGGCGTGTTCGAAGTAATGTCGACCGGCGGCGATTCGGCGCTGGGCGGCGACGATTTCGATCAGCGCATCGTCTGCTGGATTGTCGAGCAGGCCAGTTTGCAGCCGCTGTCGGCCGAAGATACGCGCCTGCTGCTGAACAAGGCGCGGGCAGCCAAGGAGTGGCTGTCCACCGCTGACAGCACCGAGGTCGATGCCGTACTGTCCACCGGCGAGACCGTCCACCTCTTGCTGACTGCCGATACCTTCGCCGAACTGACCGCCAATCTCGTGCAGAAGACGCTGGCGCCGGTGCGCCGCGCGCTGCGCGATGCGGGCGTCACGACAGAAGACGTGAAAGGCGTCGTGCTGGTGGGCGGTGCAACGCGCATGCCGATCATCCGCCGTGCCGTGGGCCAACTGTTTGGGCGGACGCCGCTCACGAACCTCGATCCCGACCAGGTGGTCGCCATTGGTGCTGCCATGCAGGCCAACCTGCTGGCCGGTAATCGCGCGCCGGGTGAAGACTGGTTGCTGCTCGACGTGATCCCGCTGTCGCTGGGGGTGGAGACGATGGGCGGCCTGGTCGAGAAGATCATCCCGCGCAACAGCACGATTCCGGTAGCGCGTGCGCAGGAATTCACTACCTTCAAGGATGGCCAGACCGCCATGGCGATCCACGTGCTGCAGGGTGAGCGTGAACTGGCGAGCGATTGCCGCTCGCTGGCGCGCTTCGAGTTGCGCGGCATCCCGCCGATGGTGGCGGGCGCGGCGCGCATCCGCGTGACGTATCAGGTGGACGCGGACGGGTTGCTGTCGGTCTCCGCGCGCGAGACGGTGTCGGGCGTTGAAGCGTCGATTACTGTGAAGCCGTCATACGGCCTGGGCGACGACGACATCGCGCGCATGCTGCAAGAGGGTTTTCAGTCCGCCGAAGACGACATGCGCCGCCGCGCGCTGGCCGAAGAGCGCGTCGAGGGCGAGCGCCTGCTCGAAGCGCTCTCGCACGCGCTGGAAGCCGACGGCGATCTGCTGTCTCCGGAGGAGCGTGCCGCGATCGACGCCGAAATTATCGCGTTGCGCACCACGATGCAGGGCGAGGATCACCGTGCCATCAAGGATGCCGTCGACGCGCTGTCGCACGGCACCGATGAATTCGCCGCCCGCCGCATGGACCGCGGCATCCGCAAGGCATTGGCCGGCAAGCGTATCGAGGAACTGGGCTGACCTGCTGCCTCTCCCATTACTGATCAAACGAGTTTTTCATGCCACAAATCGTCGTCCTTCCTCACGTCGAATACTGCCCGGAAGGGGCCGTGATCGAAGCTAAGACCGGCACGAGCATCTGCGATGCGCTGCTGGACGCTGACATCGAGATCGAGCACGCTTGCGAGAAGTCGTGCGCCTGCACCACGTGCCACGTGATCGTGCGCGAGGGTTTCAATTCGCTGGAGGAGGCCACCGAGAAGGAAGAGGATCTGCTCGACAAGGCCTGGGGGCTGGAGCCGAACTCGCGCCTGTCGTGCCAGGCCAAGGTGGCAGACGAAGACCTGACCATCGAGATCCCGAAGTACACCATCAACCATGCCAAGGAAAACCACTGAGAGCCCGCTCACGATCCTGCTGCGCGGCCCGATCTTGGCCCTGTGATGCTCGCCGTGCTCATTTACGGCTGCGCTTCTCGGACCAACCCCGGGCTGCTCGCTACGGATCGTGAACAGGTTCTGAGTGGAGGAGAGCCCCATCATGAAGTGGAATGACATTCAGCAGATTGCCGAAGCGCTGTACGACAAATTCCCGGACGCGGATCCGACCAAGCTCAACTTTGTCGACCTGCACAACAAGGTCGTGGGCCTGGACGGCTTTGACGACGATCACAAGCGCGGCGGCGAGAAATTCCTTGAGGCGATCCAGCAGGCGTGGATCGACGAGGCGGAATAAGTGCATCGCTCGTCGATATGCGGACATGAAAAAACCGGCCCGAAGGCCGGTTTCTTTTTTGAGCGGAGGAGGCGAATCAGCCTGCCACCAGCGAGCCGTTCTCGACGTGCACCCGCTCACCAGGCTGGAAGCCCGGCGCAGCCTTGTAGGTGAAGCTGCGGTTCGTGCCATTGTCCATGCGCACATTCACGCGGTATTGGGTGTCGCGGCTGTAGTAGTTCTCCGCCACGTGGCCCCCATAACCGCCCGCTACTGCGCCGCCCACCGTGGCGAGCGTGCGGCCGTTGCCGCGGCCGATCTGGTTACCCAGCAGGCCGCCCACCACCGCGCCGCCGATCATGCCCAGGCCAGTTTCCTTGCCTTGCGTGGTGATCGGGGTGATCGACGTCACATGGCCGGCGTACGGGTTGGCGGCCGGGCGTGGCTGCGTTTGTGCGTAGCTCGGGCTGGTCGACGGGGCGCGCTCAGCGTAGGACGGTTCGCGGGACGGAGCCCGAGCGGGCGCCACGTTTTGCGTCGGATAGGTATTCGCGCCTTGGACCGCGCCTTGCGCCGGGTATGGCGCGGCCTGATTCGGCTGCGTGGTCTGGCCAGGCGCAGCCAGTGCCAGCGGTGCAGTAGAGCCGGCCGGTGCCGTCGACGACTGCGCGGCCACGTTCGGATCGGTGCTGCCTTGCGTGGCCTTCGAGATCGGCAACACGCCGGTGATGGCGGCCACAGCCGTCAGGCTGGCGATGATTACGGCAACGGCAGCCGTGGCCACCAGCGGATGCATGCGGCGCGACGATGCGGGTACCTGGCCCGGCGACGTGCCGCCGTACGGTTGGCTTTGGTTCGATTGGCGGTTGTTGTTCATCATCGTTCTCCTGCAGCCGTGATCGGTTCGGCCCCTTCGATGTTGACAGTGTGGTGGATCACCCGAACGGATGCCGTTTTAAATTGTAAGCATCTGTAGCGTAAATTTTGTTCAAGAAATCAAAGGGTTACGCCACTTCAACATCTATTGTGAAGGCGAGGGGATGTTACAAATCGCAGGGGAGGCGTGCGAATTGCGCCTGCGCGCCAAACAAAAATGCCCCCGAAGGGGTAATGCCGTTCAGTTAA
>NZ_DBMV01000033.1 GCF_002298975.1 Ralstonia sp. UBA689 | reverse complement strand
CGGGGGGGGGTTCTCCGTGAAGTAAATTCAACTTAATTCTGAGTAAAGCTAGATAATCCTCAAATAATGCAAAGTTTGGGACGCTACAACACATTGTGTTGTAGTTCCCACCTAAAATCCGGCCTTTCGTAAAAGTTACAAGCCCGGATTTGCCATGAACGCGAAGTGTTACCGAACCGTCTTCAATGCCGCACGCGGCATGCTGGTCGCAGTTGAGGAATCGGCGAAGAGCACAGGCAAGGGACGAAACTCGGGCAGCCGAGCAAGCCGCCGCCGGGCGTCTGCCCTGACATTGACGGCTGCGGCAGCGCTGGCATCCCCGGGGCTCCATTCGCAGTCACTGACGCCGGACCGCAGCGTTCCGGGTCCGCACCCGGTAGTGGGCGTCGCGGCAAACGGCACGCCGGTGGTGAACATCAACGCCCCCTCGGCCGGCGGCGTCAGCTCCAACTCGTTCACGAACTACAACGTGGGCCAGGCTGGCGTTGTGCTCAACAACAGCGGCCAGAATTCCCAGACGCAAATCGCCGGCTGGGTGCAAGGCAACCCGTTCCTGGGCAATAACGCGGCGCGCGTCATCCTGAACCAGGTCACCAGCGGCAATCCTTCGGTGCTGGCGGGGCCCACGGAAATCGCAGGCAACCAAGCCAGCCTTATCGTGGCGAACCCGGCAGGCATCACGTGCGCGGGGTGTTCGTTCATCCAGGCGCCTCGGGTCACGTTGACCACTGGCACACCGAACTTCGATGCGCTGGGCAACATTTCCAGCATCTCGGTCCAGCAAGGGCAAATCACCGTCAACGGTGCGGGCCTCGATGCACGTGGCGCGCAGCTTGATTTGCTGTCTCGCGCCATGGCCATCAACGGCCAGGTGTGGGCTGAGCGCATCAACGCAGTGGCGGGTGCCAACAGCGTCGACTACGGTAGCGTCACGCCCACGGCAATTGCAGGCGGCGGCCCGGCGCCGCAGGTCGCTATCGACGTCGGCCAACTGGGCAGCATGTACGGTGGCGGCGCCACGCGGTTGATTGGTACCGAAGCTGGTTTGGGCGTCAACATCGGCGGTAATCTCGCTGCGCTCACCGGTAGCCTGAGCCTGGCCGCCAACGGCGATGTCACCATCACGCCGACCGGGCGTGTGCAGAGCGCGGCGGATGCCAGCCTGTCCGCACCGAACGTCAACAACCAGGGCGTCATCACCGGTGCGGGCAATGTCTCGGTTTCGGGCAGCACGGCCAACAGCGGCACGCTGGTTGCCGGCGCCAATGCAACGGTGACGGGCCCGCAAATTACCAACATGGGCACCATCGGCGCCGGCGTGGACGGTAACGGCAACCTGACCCAGCCTGGCAGCGTTGCCCTGAACGCGTCCGGTGCTGTGCGCAACAGCGGCAGCGTCTTGGCCAGCCAAAACATCGGCGTCACGGCAACCAGCATTGACGCCAGCAACGGCAGCATGTCCGCCCAAGGCGCGCTGACACTTTCCTCAAGCGGCGATGTGTCGACCCGCAACGCGACGCTTTCTGCGAATAGCGTGACCGTGCAAGCAGCGGGCACGCTGGACAACACGGCGGGCAAGGTGTCGTCGACCGGCGCTCTGCAGGTTGGCGCGCAGCGTGTGGTCAACCAAGGCGGTTTGCTGGCGTCCAACGGCGACACGGCCATTACGGCCGGCTCGCTGGACAACACCTCCGGCGAACTGGGCTCCAACGCCGGCAACCTCACAGTTACCAGCACGGGCGACATCGCCAATGCCAACGGCAAGCTCATTGCCGCACAAGACGCCAACATCTCCAGCACGAGTTTGAGCAACCAGGCCGGCACCGTCTCGGCACGCAACCTGACGCTCAACACGGGCGCCGGCACGCTGGACAACACGAGCGGCACGGTTTCTGCCACTGGCAGCGCGAGCGTCACAGCCGGCCATCTGGTCAACCAGCAAGGCACGCTGGCGGGCGCCGGCAATGTCACCGCCAACGTGGCGAGCCTCGACAACACCGCAGGCGTATTGGGTTCCAGCGGCGGCGCCTTGAATGTGACCAGCGTAGGCGCCATCACCAACACAGGCGGCAAACTGCTGGCCGCACAGGATGCTGCTATCACCGCTGCCAGTTTGAGCAACCAAAGCGGCACGGTGGCCGGCCAGAACGTCACCCTCAATACGGGTACGGGGGCGCTAGATAACACCTCCGGCAAAGTCTCGGCTGCCAACACGCTGCAGCTCGATGCCGGCGCAATGACGAACCAAGGCGGTACGCTGGCCGCCGTTGGCGATGTTCACGCCACGGTAGCCAGCCTCGATAACACCGCAGGCGGTATCGTCGGTTCCACCCAAGGCAACTTGACGCTCACCAGCGCAGGCAATGTCGCCAACGCCGGTGGCAAGCTGCTGGCAACGCAAGACATTCAGCTTCAGGCAGGCAGCCTCGGCAACCAGGCCGGTACGGTGTCCGGTCGCAACGTGACGGTCAACACGGGCACCGGCGCGCTGGACAATACCGGCGGCGCCATCGCCTCGACGGCCGCACTCAACACGACGGCCGGCGTACTCACCAACACCAACGGTGTGATGCAAGCCGGCACCACGCTGACCACACAAAGCCAATCGCTCACCAATACGAACGGCAATGTGATTGGCAATGCTGTGTCGGTGAACGCCACCTCTCTGACGAACCAGCACGGGACGATTTCGTCGACCACCACGCTGGGAGTGCAAGGCCAGACCCTTTCCAACGACCAGGGCAAGATGGTGTCCGACGGGGCCCTGACCGTTACCGGTGGCTCGCTCACCAATGCCGGTGGCCAAATCGCCTCCAACAGCGACATGACGGTGACCGGCACGACGGTCGACAACTCCGCCGGCCTGATGCACGCGGGGGGCACGTTGACCGTCTCGGGCGACAAGCTGCTCAACAAGAACACCAATACGGCCACCACCGGCATGGAAGGCGCCAACGTGGCGCTGACTGCCACCACATCCTTCGACAACACAGCCGGTGTTATCCGCTCGGACCAGAGCACGCAAATCACCGCGCCGAGCATCAACAACACGCACGGTTCGATTCAGTCGGCAGGAACGGTGGGGGCCAAAGCCACGGTGGGTCTGACCAACACCCAAGGCAACGTCAACGGCACCAAGAGCGTTGGCGTGACGGCTGCGCAGATGAGCGGTGACGGTACGGTCCAATCCCAAGGCAGCGTCGCCCTGAACCTGCAGTCCGACTACGCCAACACCGGCACGTTGGCGGCCGGCCAGGACGTTTCCGTCACGACCACCGGCAACGTCACCAACGCCGGGACGATGTCTGCCGGCCGCAACCTGGCCGTGTCGGCCAACAACATCAGCAATACGCAAAGCGGCGAGTTGGTTGGTGTGGTGTCGAACACGCTGACCGCCCAAGGGACGATTGCCAACGACGGCCTCATTGACGGCGGCGCCACCGTGGTCAAGGCGGACAACGTCGTCAACACCGGTCGCCTGTACGGCGACTCGGTCGCGATTGGCGCCAACACACTGACCAACACGGTCAACGCCAACGGCGTGGCCGGCGTCATCGCCAGCCGTGGCGACATGGACCTGGGCGTGCAGACGCTCAACAACCAGGAACACGCGCTCATTTACGCAGCGGGCAATATGCGCATCGGCGGCGCGCTCGATGCGAGCAACCACGCGACCGGCTCGGCGCAGAACATCACCAATGGCTCGGCGACCATCAACGCCGATGGCAACTTGACGATTGCCGCGAACCAAATCAACAACCAGAACAACCACTTCGAGACCGCCGACGTCACCTCGCCGGGTCGGCGTGTGGTGTCTTATCGCCTAAACGGCTCGACGCAGGACATTGACCCGAGCACGGTCAGGTTCATGCAGAAGCGCAGCGCAGGCATCGCGGACGGCGCGAATTGGCAATGGCTGGGGGATTCGCGCCTGGGCGTCATGGTGTTGGGGTCCGCACAATATCCGTTCGAACGTTATGGCCCGCCGTTCGATTACACCATCGACGGACGTCCGCCCCTTATCGCTTATGTGCCGGAGACGCCCTGCTCGGCGGATGGCTGCACTCAATCGACCTACCCAGAGCAATTCCTTTACAAAACCACCGACCGCATCTGGAGCGTGTTCGGTATCACGCCGCCGCAAGAGATTGGAAAGGAGCCCAATCGGAGGGACTATCCCTTCAACGCGGCAGGCAACGCGCAATACCGAGCCGACTACAAGGCTTGGCAGCAGCGACAGGACGATGCCGTCTTGCAATATACGGCGCTGAACAAAGCCTTCGCCGCGTTCGCCGCCGACCTGCGCAGCCGACAGGTCGATACTTTCACCATCTACGACGGCACGCAGCAAATCACGCGGACGGCGGTGACAAAGAGCGACCCCGGCCTCATCACATCCGGCGGCAACATGGCGTTGAATGCCGGCGTGGTCAACAACGTCGCCAGCCAAATCGTGGCCGGTGGCGACCTGGCGGGTAGCAACATCATCGGCACGCGGCCCAACAACGTGGGTATGACCGGTACCGAAACGGTGACCACAAAGGGTTCGGCGCTCCACACCTACATCAATGAAGGGGGCTTCACCACGCCTGACCGCCGGGACTACGACGTCAGCCCCTGGCAAGGGCAGACCATCCAGACCAACTTCCAACTGGATGTAGGCCCGACCAATGGCGCAGGACCGAGCAGCCAGCCCACGGTCCGGTCCGTCGCGGTCTCGACCAAGGCGGGCCAAGGCAATGGTGGCTCGGCCGCGACTGCAGACCGCCTGACGATTGGCGACACCAACCTGAACCTCACGCCGACCACCGTGACGTTGCCCGGCAACGCGGTCATCCGCACCGTGGTGCCGAATCTCACGCTGCCCAACAACGCGCTCTATCGCATCATCAGCGACCCGGGCAGCAACGTGCTGGTGGAGACCGACCCACGCTTCACCAACTTCCGGCAGTGGACGTCGAGCGACGCCATGCTGTCGCAGTTGCGTAATGACCCAGGTGCCACGCTCAAGCGCATTGGCGATGGCTTCTACGAACAGCAACTGATTCAGCAGCAAATCATCCGTGCTACCGGTCAGCGCTTCATTGGTGACTACACCAGCAACGAAGACGAGTACAAGGCACTGCTGGCCAATGGCGTTGCGGCGGGCAAGGCCTTCGGCCTGAACGTCGGCACGGCGCTGACCGAAGCGCAGATGGCGCAACTCACCAGCGACATCGTCTGGATGGTCAAGCAGACCGTGACGCTGGCGGATGGCTCGAAGCAGGAGGTGCTGGTGCCGCAGGTCTACCTGCGTGCCAAGGACACCGACATCACCGGTGGCGGCACGTTGATGGCGGGTAACAACGTCAGCTTCAACGCCAAGGGCGACGCCACCAACAGCGGCACCATCGCCAGCCGCAAGGTGACGGTGGTGACGGCTGACAACGTCGTCAACACCGGCACGCTGGCGGGCAGTACGCTGCTCGCTCAAGCCACGCAAGACATCAACAACCTCGGCGGCCATATCCAGGGCGACCAGGTGTTGCTGGCGGCTGGCCGTGATGTCAACCTGACCAGCACGGCGGTCCAGACCAAGAACATCACGACCACGGGCACCAATATCAATCAGGTGGCGAGTGTCGATGCAGGCTCGCTGTCGATTCAAGCGGGCCGCGACGCCAACCTGACGGCTGCCGCCGTCAACACGACGGGCAATGCGACCATCACGGCCAACCGTGACGTCAATCTGAACGCGGTACGTCAATCCAACGAGGAACACGTCGTTTGGGGCGACAAGAACCGTTCGGACCGCTCGTCGTATGCCGATGCCGGCGCGCAAATCCAGACCGGAGGCAACCTTGCCATCGGTGCGGGCCGCGACGTGAATGCTACGGCCGCTTATGCGAATGCCAACGGCGGTATCCAAGTGGCAGCAGGCCGTGACGTGAACCTCAACGCCGGCCAGAGCCACCAGGACGTGCGCGATGAGCATTACCAAGTAGAGAAGGGCTTCCTCTCGACGAAGACCACGCACACCATCGACTCGGCAGGTCAGACGAATGCAGTCGGTACTACGCTGTCTGGCGATACGGTGACCGTGGCGGCGGGTCGTGACCTGACGGCGAAGGCAGCCACCATTGCTGGCACGGGCGATGTGAATCTGGCCGCCGGCAACAATCTAACCATCACGACGGCGGACACAGCCACCAATGAGTCGCACTTCAAGGACGTCAAGAAGAGCGGTCTGGGTAGCGCCGGTGCTGGTATCTCCTACGGTACCAACCAGGTCACCGACACCAGCAACGACACGGTGCGTGGCTCGCAAGGCAGCCTGATTGGCAGCACGGACGGTAGCGTCCACATGCAGGCTGGCAAGGACCTGCGTATCACCGGCTCCGACGTGGTGGCTGGCCAGAACGTGACGGGCATCGCGCAGAACGTGACCATCGACGCTTCGACCACGGACCGTCATCACGACAACACGCACGAAACGAAGAGCTCGGGCTTCACGTTGGCGGTGAAGTCTCCGATTATTGATGCCATCCAGAACGTCCAGCAGCAGGCCGAAGCGGCCGGCAACAGCCAGGACAAGCGGGCGGCGGCACTGCATGGGATTGCAGCAGCGAGTGCGGTTGCTGATGTCGGCGCAGCAGCAGGCGCCATGGCAGCCAAGCCGGAAGCCAAGATTGAACTGAGCTGGGGCTCGCAGTCGAGCAAGACCACCCAAACCGAGGACAGCACCCAGCACAACGGTAGCAACATCAAGGCAGGTGGCACGGCGGCATTCGTGGCGACCGGTGACGGCACGCCGGGCAGCGGCAACGTCAACATCGTCGGCTCCGACGTCAACGCCAAGAATGTGCTGCTGCAGGCCAACAATCAGGTCAACCTGAGGAACAGCACGGACACGGACAGCACGCGCAGCACCAACGAATCCAAGAGCGCGAGCGTTGGCGTGTCGTACGGCACGGGCGGCTTTGGGGTGTCGGCCTCGATGTCGAAGGCGCACGGCGACGCGAACTCGGACGCGCAGACGCAGAACAATACGCACATCAACGCCAGCGACACGGTCACCATCGTGAGCGGCGGCGATACGAATGTCGTCGGTGCCAACGTTAATGCCAACAAGGTTCTCGCCAGCATTGGCGGTGACCTGAACATTGCGAGCACGCAGGACACCAGCCACAGCACGTCGCATCAGGAAAGCACGGGTGGTGGCTTCAGCATCAGCCAGGGTGGCGGGAGCGCCAGCTTTAGCCACAGCAGCGGGAGTGCCAGCGGTAGCTATGCGGGCGTGAATGAACAGTCGCGTATCCAGGCGGGCGCGGGTGGCTTTGACATCACCGTCAAGGGCAACACGGACCTCAAGGGCGCGGTCATCGCCAGCACGGCCACGCCTGACAAGAACCAGTTGACCACCGGCACGCTGACCTTCTCGGACATCCAGAACCACTCGGATTACAACGCAAGCAGCAGTGGCTTCAGTCTGAGCGGCTCTCTAGGCAATGGAGGTAACAACTACAAGAAGTCTGAAGACTCGAAGAGCAGGAACGTCGCCGGCGGCGCACCGATGCTCAGTCAGAACGACAGCGGTAGCGAGAGCGCCACGACGCGTAGTGCTATCTCGCAGGGCACCATCACCATTACCGACAAGGCGAACCAGAAACAAGACGTGGCTGGCCTGAGCCGCGACACGACCGGTACGAATGGCACTGTCAGCAAGACGCCAGACCTGCAAAACATCCTGAATAGCCAGGCTGACATGATGTCGGCCGCGCAAGCAGCAGGTCAGGCAGTGGCGCAGCGCATTGGCGACTATGCCGATGGCAAGAAGGCTTCCGCAGATGCTGCTGCTAAGCAGGCGGCCAAGGATGGCAATACTGAACTTGCCGCGCAGTACCAGCAAGAGGCAGATAGTTGGAAGGAAGGTGGTCTGAATCGCGCGGCAATGCAGGCGGCCGGCTCAGCCTTGGTAAGCGGCCTGGGTGGCGGTAACGCGCTTGCCGGAGCGGCTGGTGGCGGCGCTGCATCGCTGGCAGCCGGCAAGCTCAACGACTTGGCCGGAAGCATCGCCTCCTCTAGCCCGACGGGTAACAAGAACGTGGACGAAGCGCTGGGCAACATTGTGTCCAATGCTTTAGCGACTGCGGTCGGCGGAGCCGTTGGCGGAAATGCGGGCGCGTTCTCGGGCTACAACGTGGACCGCTTCAATCGGCAGTTGCACCCCGATGAGCAGAAGTGGATTAAGGACAACGCGAAGCGCTTTGCTCAGCAGCAAGGTATTAGTGAGCAGGATGCTGAGCAACGTCTGGCTCAGCAGGGCTTCAGGCAGGTACAGAATGGCGTTGGCGGTGCATGGGACCCAGCAGCAAGCACTTTCCTAGAGCAGGCTCATGCAATGCTGGCACCGGACTCGTCATGCCCGTCGTGTGGGCCAGGGTATATGTTCCAGGCAACGGCAGCTCAGAAAGCGAATGCTGACATGTATGCCAGCTTCCTGCCGCAGGACCGCAGGAATTTCTTCTACATGCAAAATGGGCTAACGCAGCCGACTTCCCAGCAACTGGCTTCTGCGAACGCTAAAGATGCAGCCGCTCGCCAGCAAATGCAAAATCAGACAATTGACGCTGCCGCCGCAGCTGGCTTCATAGTTTCAGCCCCTGGACTTGCCGGGGCCGCTGGAGCAACCTTGCGATTCTGTGCACTTAATCCAACTGCTTGCGTGGTCGCCAGTGGTACAGGCGGTGTTATTTCTGGTGGCGCAGATGCTGCTGGGCAGTACTACCTGAACAACGGCACCGTTCGGCCCGGGGAAGTCGCTTTTGCAGCCGTCAATGGCGCAGTAACCGCACCGCTTGGTATGAACATGGGATTGCTGGGCAATGTGTTCCTTGGCGGTATGGGCAACGTAGCCAATTCGGCTTTCCAGAATCTATATTACGGCGACACGAATAGCCTCGGTGCCTCGGCTCTGCTCGGGCAAATGTTTGGCGGAACCGGAGCTCGTGCAGGTGGTGCCGTACAGGCTGCCTCCGGTGCGGTCTTCCCGAGGTATTCACCTGGCGTCCCAGCGCTCCTGCAGATTCCAAGTGCGACTGCACCTCTAATTGGTGCTGGCGCTGGCGCTGTTGTTCAGGGTGGCGGTTCGTTTGTGCCCTCAGTGTCAACTCAACCTAGCTCTCGATGAAAACCTCGTTGCTCGTTGCCAAAGCCATTCTTTCCCCCTGGCTTCTCTTGGCAGCATTGGCTTTTTTTCGTGCAATCGGTTTTGCCGTTACGGCTAAACACTTCGTTGCACTCGCCTGTTTTTGCCTGTTCTGGTCCGTCGTTATTGGCAGCTATCTGGGTGTATTGCATTTCCTGAAGAAGCGCGACGACCGGAAACGTGACGAGAGGGCGAGAAGGTGAGGTTCTCGTCGTCTAACGCATAACTCAGCGCAGGACGGTGGCCTCACGAGTCGAGTGCAGCGTCGCTGCTATCCAAGCATTTGCAGGCTCGCTATTAGCCAAGGCGATGCGTCACGCCAACTTCCTCTAGCGATACTTTCATCATCTTGGTCCCATCGCCATGAGGCGATGGGACCTGACCAAGATACACATGCACGCCGGATTTCATCTCATAGTTTGGGCAACGTTCCTCACCACCGCCTGCACCGTTCTCCCGCAGCCGACTCACGATGTCACTGTCGAGAACCCAACCTACGACCCAGCCGTCTCCGCTCGCGTCCGTTTCCTGTCTAGCAACGGTGGTGCCGGCGCATCGTTCCGGCCGGGCGAAGGTTGTTACAAAGAGGTCTATGCCGAAGACGACAAACGCGTGAGTGTCATCGACGGGTTTTGGGCCGCCTGGAAGTACTCATCCCGCAGCGTGACGATTGGCATGCCCGAAAGCCCACGCCCCAACATGCGCGTAGAGGGCTTGCAGTTCAAGGATTTCATCAAGGAATACGTCGTCCCCGCAGCGAAACCATTCACCGTGACGCTGCTGGCCTCTTCATGCACGCCACCTGCGGTCACGTTCGTGCCGGAGCCCGGTACGGACTACGACATTTTCATGCAGTCCGATAGCAGGCGTTGCTGGGTTTCGGTTAAACGCATTGACGACAAGGGCACGGATGAGTCCGTACCTTTGGACCGTGCGCCGAAATGCCCGGCATATTGAAGCGTTCCCTCGTTTAGACATTCGTTCGCTGGTCTTCCATGTTGCATCATCGTCCGCGCGTAGTCGCGCTCCTGCTGGGGGCGGCTTCTACAACTGCGCTTGCCCAAGTTTCCCCGCCGCCCACTACTGGGCCGGGTCCCGAAGTTCAGCGCTTGCAAGAGCAGCAGGCCGAGCAAGCGCGTGAGCGCGCCAACGCCCGCCCGGACGTCTTCACGCCGCCAGTGCCCGCACAGGCAGTCTCTCTGTCCGCGCTGCCGAAGGAAACGCCGTGCTTTCCCATCCAGGGCATCGTGCTGGAGGACAACGTCTTCCCCTGGCTGCCGGACCTGCTCCAGCCCGTCAATGGCCAGTGCGTTGGAAAGCAGGGGCTGGAGGCTATCGAGCTCCAGGCAAACAACGCCCTGATTGAGCGTGGCTACGTCACTTCGCGGGTGCTCATCCCGAAGCAGAACTTGGCCAGCGGTACGTTGCAACTCAAAGTGCTGCCGGGGCGCATCGGTGCCATTCGCAATGCCTCTGACGACAACATCGGTTGGGCACGCATGGCATTGCTCGCCGGCCCAGGGGACCTACTGAACCAACGTGACTTGGACCAAGCACTGGAAAGCATCCGTCGTCTGCCGGGCCAGTCGCAGACGAGCTTTGACATCGTTCCTGGTGAGCGCGTCGGCGAGTCGGACATCGTGCTCAAGCCAGGTACTGACAAGCGCTGGCACGCGTCGCTGTCAGCGGACAACACGGGCCTGAAGTCGACCGGCAAGTACCAGATGAGCGGTTCGCTGGTCATCGACTCGCCGCTGCACCTCTACGACCAGTTGTCGATTTCTGCCTCTTCCAACACGGACCGAGGCTCGACGGCCGCGGGCACGCGCTCCTACTCCATCAACTGGAGCGTACCGGTCGGCTATGCCACGCTCTTCGTCGGCGCCAATCGCTCGCGCTACAACCAGACAGTGGCGGGCTTTGAAGAACCCATCGTCTACAGCGGTCAGAGCTCGGAGGTGAATGCCGGCATCAGTGGCGTCCTGCACCGCGACGCGACGTCTCGCACTGGTGCGCAGTTCAAGCTCTTCCGCAAAATCAATCGCAACTATTTGGACGACACCGAGATTGCGGTCCAGCGTCGCGACGTCGTCGGCTACGAGGCCTCCATGTCGCACCGCCACTATCTTGGCCCGGTGGTGCTTGATGGCGGCTTTGCGTGGCGAGAAACACTGCCTGACCACTCCAATGTGCCGGGCGTGGTCGTGGGCGACCCTGGCTACGGCGGACGTTCACAAGTTGAGACGGCCAACGCAAGCCTGTACTGGCCTTTCAAGCTGGCCAGTCAGGTGTTCGAGTACACCAGCAACTGGTCTATCCAGCATGCTCGCACGCGCGTTTTGCCCAGTGACTACTTCACTATTGGTAACCGCTACACCGTGCGCGGCTTCGACGGTCAACTGACGCTGGCGGCCGAGGATGGATGGTTCTGGCGGAATGAACTGGCTTGGCGTGTAGCTGGCCAAGCCCTCTATGCCGGTATTGATATGGGCAAGGTGCACGGCCCAAGCGCGGAGTTTTTGCTGGGCGATAAGTTGGTGGGGGCTGTGGTTGGTGTGCGTGGACGCGTGCCGTCGGGGCCTTACATGGCGTTCAACTACGATGTGTCGTTCGGCTGGCCGCTGTACAAACCTGCGGGCTTCCGCAGTCAGCAGCCGGCGGTGATGGCACAGGTCGGAGTGGAGTTTTAACCTGCTAGACAACTGATGCCCCGTTGGGACGACGGTGAAGCGGCGCAGTCTCATTCATTTTCATTCGGACGAAGCTGCGCGGATAAGTTGGACGTGTGCGGGGCTCGGTTAACTGCTACCTAAAGCATTTCGTGCCTTCCCGTAGCCCTATAATTTCCTCTCCCGCGAGGCATGGGCCTCGCCTACCATCTCGTGCAAGAGACTCCATGCCTCCCAAGTCAACCGCCCAGATTGTTCGTGTCAACACAAGGGAGGCGCTTCTGAAGCGGCGACTTCGCCGGCACTTAGCCAACTTGGGTTTTAGCCGTGCACAGAACGGCGAGTTGGTTGCGCCTGGAGAAACAAAAGACATAATTCGTCAACTCCATGCGCCGCAACGAAGAGATATTCTCAAGGGGCAGGCACAATTTATCGCGCGTAACTTGACGGACCTGCAGGGCTATTTTGCGTCGGGCAGTGATGTGGTCGTCGACCACATCAAGCCAAGAATTGAGCGCGTTGAAAGCGGAAAATGGCAAGCGGACCTTTTTCGACTCGCTTCGCTTACCTGGTCAGTACCTGTGTCGAGCGGGTTCGGGAGACGATTGCGATACTTGGTATGGGACGACAGCAATGGAAAGCTGATTGGTATTTTTGCCATTGGTGACCCGGTCTTCAATCTGTCCGCAAGAGACAGCCATATCGGATGGACGGGCTCGGACAGGGCAGACCGACTGGTCAACATCATGGACGCATATGTACTCGGCGCCGTACCGCCGTACAACATGCTTCTTGGCGGCAAGCTAGTCGCTTGCCTCATACGAAGCATGGAAGTTTACGACGAGTTCAACACGGTTTACGGCCAGTCCCGCGGCATCATCTCCCAAGAATTGAAGAAACCAAGGCTGCTCGCGGTGACCACCTCATCTTCTATGGGGCGGTCTGCCCGGTATGCGCTGGCCCCCTTAAGAGCAGGCTGATGATTGAGCCGGAAGTTTTTGGGCCAGAAAATGCACGTGCTCTCAAGGAAGAGGACCGTGACCAAGACGTGACTTACGCGACAATGGCACAGTACCCTCAGCCGACCGACGCTGAGACATTCGACTTCAAAGATGAGGGGCCTTACCTGCGATATGCCCACGCAATAGACAAGCGCTTGTTGACCTTAAACAAGGGCAAGAACATGCAAGGGGAAGGACTCGGATTTTCCGTCTGCGTGAAATGCGGATGCGCAGAGGTGTATGACGTCGAAAGGCCAAAATCTGGACCGCACAACCAAGTTGCAGCTACTTGTCATTGCATTAGAAAAGCCCAATTCCACGCCAGGCTTAGACTTCCGGACAAATCTAGGGCGGGGACTGGGCAGTTCTAATGCACTTTTTGGCTTCATCAAATGCTTAGAGCCAGTCGCCGCCGTATTCAGTAACACCCTCACTCCACCGTCACAGATTTGGCCAAATTGCGCGGCTTATCGACATCCGTACCGCGCGCCAGCGCCGTGTGATACGCCAGCAATTGCAGCGGCACCACGTGCAGGATCGGCGAAAGCTGCCCATAGTGCTCCGGCATGCGGATCACCTGGATGCCGTCGCTCGACTGGATGTGCGTATCGGCGTCGGCAAACACGTACAGCTTGCCGCCGCGCGCGCGCACTTCCTGGATGTTTGACTTGAGCTTCTCGAGCAGCGCGTCGTTCGGGGCCACCGTCACGACCGGCATCTGGTCGGTCACCAGGGCCAGCGGTCCGTGCTTGAGTTCGCCAGCCGGGTAAGCCTCGGCGTGGATGTATGAGATTTCCTTGAGCTTGAGCGCGCCCTCCAGGGCGATCGGGTAATGCAGACCGCGGCCCAGGAACAGCGCGTTCTCGCGGCGGGCGAATTCTTCCGACCACGCAATGATCTGCGGCTCCAGCGCCAGCACGGCGTTCAGTGCGGAAGGCAGGTGGCGCAGGTGGCGCAGCGCGTCTTCTTCCTGCGCGGCGCTCAGATGGCCACGCAGCTTGGCAAACGTCAGCGCCAGCATGTACAAGGCGGCCAACTGCGTGGTGAACGCCTTGGTGGACGCAACGCCGATCTCGGTGCCGGCACGCGTGAGGAACTTGAGTTCGGTCTCGCGCACCATGGCGCTGGTCGCCACGTTGCACACCGCCAGCGTGTGCGTGTGACCCAGTTCGCGTGCATGGCGCAGCGCAGCCAGCGTGTCGGCAGTCTCGCCCGATTGCGAGATCACGACGACCAGCGCGTTCGGATTGGGCACGGTATCGCGATAGCGGTATTCGCTGGCGACTTCCACCTGCGTCGGGATCTTGGCGATCGACTCCAGCCAATACTTGGCGGTGCAGCCCGAGTAGTAGCTCGTGCCGCAGGCCAGGATCAGCACGCTGTCGACCTTGGGCAGGATCTCTGCCGCGCGCGGGCCAAACAGGTCGGGCGCAAAGCCCTGGATGCCTTCGAGTGTGTCGCCCAGGGCGCGCGGCTGCTCGAAGATTTCCTTCTGCATGAAGTGGCGGAAGGGGCCCAGCTCCACGGCGGCGGCATATCCCCCCACTTCCTTGATCTCGCGCTCGACAATGTGGTCATGCACATCGGCCACGGTAAAGCCCTCGCGCGTGATCTCCACCACATCGCCCTCTTCCAGGTAGGCCATGCGGTTGGCGGTGCCGGCCACAGCCAACGCGTCGGAAGCGAGGAACGACTCGTGCTCGCCAATGGCCACCACCAGCGGCGAGCCCGCGCGCGCGCCCACCACCACGTCGGGGTTGTCGCGTGCGAACACGGCAATCGCATATGCGCCGTGCAGACGCTTGACCGATGCGCGCACCGAGGCAAACAGGTTGCCGCGCGTGGCGCTGCTCGGGTACGTGTAGGCCTGGTGGATCAGGTGGGCGACCACCTCGGTGTCGGTCTGCGATTCAAAGCCGTAACCGACGGCCTTGAGCTCTTCACGCAACGCTTCGTAGTTCTCGATGATGCCGTTGTGCACCAGCGCGATGGTGTCGCCCGAGAAATGCGGGTGAGCGTTGATGGTGTCCGGCTTGCCGTGCGTCGCCCAACGCGTATGGGCGATGCCGATGGCGCCATCCAGGTGGCTGGTCTGTGCCTGGGCATCGAGGTCGGCCACGCGCGAGACGGTGCGTGCACGCTCAAGCTGGCCGTCGCGCTGCACGGCCACGCCGCACGAGTCATAGCCGCGGTATTCCAGGCGGCGCAGGCCTTCGATCAGGACGGGAACGATATTGCGCGTGGAAACTGCGCCAACGATACCGCACATGTTGATTTCTCCGGTTGGAGCACGGCTGCATTGTGCGCCGCGCTCGGACTGCATTTATTCAGTATCGATGCTCGTGCGCCGCAGCGGCATCCGCTGTTCGGCGCAGGAGAAAACCTGTCAGGCTTGCTTCTTCTGCTTGACCGGCCGCTGCCAGCTTTCAATGGTGGTCTGGCGCGCACGCGAAACCGTCAGCTTGCCTTCCGGCGCGTCCTTGGTCAGCGTGGTGCCGGCGCCCAGCGTCGCGCCCTTGCCCACGCGCACCGGCGCCACAAGCTGCGTGTCGGAGCCGATAAAGGCGTCGTCCTCGATGATGGTGCGGAACTTGTTCGCGCCGTCGTAATTGCAGGTGATGGTGCCCGCGCCGATGTTCACGCGCGAGCCCACCGTGGCGTCGCCCACATAGGCCAGGTGGTTGGCCTTGCTGTGCGCCGCGATCTGGCTGTTCTTGACCTCGACAAAGTTGCCGATGTGCACGTCTTCGGCCAGCTCGGTGCCCGGGCGCAGGCGCGCGTATGGGCCGATGCGCGAGTCGGCGCCCACCTTGGCTTGCTCGATGTGGCAGAACGGCAGAATCTCCGCGCCGGCGTCGATGGCCGCATCGCGAATCACCGCATTCGCGCCAATGCGCGCGCCGTCGCCCAGCGTGACATTGCCTTCGAAGATGCAGTTGACGTCGATCACCACGTCGCGGCCGCACGTGAGCTTGCCTCGGATGTCGATGCGCGCCGGGTCGATCAGCGTGACGCCGTCTTCCAGCAGTTGCTGCGCTAGGTTGCGCTGGTGGATGCGTTCCAGTTCTGCCAGTTGCACCTTGCTGTTGACACCCAGCGTTTCCCATTCGGCCAGCGGGTGGGCAGAGGTGATGGGCACGCCGTCGTTTGCGGCGCGCTCGATTACGTCGGTCAGGTAATACTCGCCCTGGGCATTGTCGTTGCGTAGGGTCGCGAGCCACGTCTTGAGCTTGGCCGTCGGGCAAACCAGGATGCCGGTATTGACCTCGTGGATGGCAAGCTGTGTTTCGTTGGCGTCTTTCTGCTCGACGATGCGGGTGATGCGGCCGGTGGCGTCGCGCACGATGCGGCCGTAGCCGGTCGGATCGTCCAGGTGCACGGTCAGCACGCCCAGGTGATCCTGCCCGGCGGCGCCGACCAGCGCGCCCAGCGTCTCGGCGCGGGTGAGCGGCACGTCGCCGTAGAGCACAAGGGTGGGTACGCTCTCATCGAGCTGATCCGCCGCCTGCATGACGGCGTGGCCGGTGCCGAGTTGTTGGTCCTGCGTCGCGAAGCTGACATCGGGCGCGCCGACCATCTCGCGCACACGCTCGCCGCCGTGGCCGACCACGACCACCAAACGCGACGGCGACATGGAGCGCGCGGTTTCGATAACGTGGGCCAGCAGCGGTTTGCCGGCCAGCGGATGCAGCACTTTCGGCAGGGCGGAGCGCATGCGTTTGCCCAGCCCCGCGGCAAGGATGACGATATTCACAAGGAGATTCCTAAAGTGACCCGAAGCGATAGCCTGCGGCGGGTATCCGAGTTCGAAAATGGCCGCCCGGAACCTGCCGCCCGCCACCTCCCCCCAGGTTGGCTGGACTGCCTGCAAACCCTTCTGCGGGGCGCTTTTGCGGCGGATAAGACACAGGTTGAAAATTTTAGCATGGGGCCTCCCCCCCGGCTGAACCGGCCGAATGGTCGAATTATTGCAATTGCGCCATTGCCGGGCCGGCTAGCCCGCTGGCTGATCGTCCTGGCGGCGGTCATCCTGGCGGCTTGCAGCACCGTGAAACTCGGTTACAACCAAGGCAGCCGGTTGACCTACTTGTGGGTCGACGGGCAATTCGATCTGCAGGACGCCCAGACCGGGCCCACGCGTGAGGCGATTGCACGTCTCTTTGTATGGCACCGGCATGATCAGTTGCCGCGCATGGCTGCCCTCCTGCTGCGCGCGCAGGGCGAACTGCAGCAGCCTGTTACGGCGCGGCAGATGCGCGTATACCAGGACGCCTTCCAGCAGTTCGGCCGCGCCGCCTTCGATCAGGCCAAGCCCGATATCGCCCGCCTGCTGCTCTCCACCACGCCCGCGCAGCTTGCGCACGTGCAGAAGAGGCTCCAGGAAAGCAACGAGAGGTTCCGGCGCCGCTATCTGAGTGACGACCCCGAAGAACGCCTGCGCGCCCGCCTCAAGAAGGTCATGGAAGATGCGCGACTGGTGTACGGCAGCTTCTCGGCCGAGCAGGAGCAGGCTGTCCGGTCGGCCATCGTCCCGATGGTGGAAAGCACACCAGCCCGGTACGACGAGCGCGTCGCCCGCCAGCAGGTCTGGCTGGCACTGATCGCACGCGTGCAGCAGGAACACCCCGACGAGGCGACCATCGTGCAGTGGCTCACCGCCTATGCGGACCTATGGCAGCACGCGCCCGGCGAGCGCGGCGTGCAGCAACGCCTGCGCCGCGAAGCCGACACGGCCATGCTCGTGACCATTGCCAACCTGACCACGCCGCGCCAGAGGCAGCACGCGCGCGACCGCCTGCAAGGCTGGATCAACGACGTGCGCGACCTCGTGAGCGACGGCGAGGCAGCCCCTGCCGCGCGGGCTCAGAACAACTGAGGACCAATCAGTTGGCGGCAGACTCGCCGGCAGCGGTTGCGTCAGCAGGCTTGCGCTCCGGGTTGCGCTCGAAGCGCACGAACTCGATGCGGTCATCATGCGAGCCCGCAAACACCAGCGGCGCCTGGTCGTACGAGGTTTGACCGAAAAGCGCGTCCTCGCCGATCTTCGCCAGGCCTGTGGAGAGGCCATTGAAATCGAACAGCGTGGTATCGGCCAAGTGCGCGGGCACCACGTTCTGCAGCGCGGCAAAGATGTTGTCGATGCGCCCCGGGTGCTGGCGCTCCCACTCCAGCAGCATCTCCTTGACCTTCTTGCGCTGCAGGTTCTCCTGCGAGCCGCACAGGTTGCACGGGATGATGGGGAATTCCATCGCACGCGCGTAGGAGGCGATCTCCTTTTCAGCGCAGTAGGCCAGCGGGCGGATGACGATGTGGTCGCCGTTGTCAGTGGCGAGCTTGGGCGGCATCGACTTCATCTTGCCGCCGAAGAACATGTTCAGGAAGAACGTGTTGACGATGTCGTCGCGGTGGTGGCCCAGCGCGATCTTGTTGGCGCCCAGTTCCTTGGCGGTGCGGTAGATCACGCCGCGGCGCAGGCGCGAGCAAAGCGAGCACGTGGTCTTGCCCTCGGGCACCTTCTCCTTGACGATCGAATATGTATCCGCCTCGACGATCACATACTCCACACCCACCTTCTTCAGGTAGTTGGGCAGCACGTCTTCCGGAAAGCCCGGCTGCTTCTGATCGAGGTTCATGGCGATCAGCTTGAAGTCGACCGGCGCGCGCTTCTGCAGCGCCATCAGGATCGACAGCATCGTGTACGAATCCTTGCCGCCGGACAGGCACACGAGCACGGTGTCGCCGTCCTCGATCATCTTGAAGTCGCCGATGGCGCGGCCAACCTGCGACTGCAGGCGGGTTTCGAGGCGGTGGAAATTGTTGGAAAACGTCATGGCATGCCGACGCCGCCAGCGCTGAATAATGGCCGAACGAGCGTCAAATCGTGAGGAAAATCAGTATTTTAGCGTGCCCGCACAGCGTCCGTATCGCGCACGGAGCGGCGTCTGCAGGCTTGGACGAACCGTCCTAGAATCGTTGGCTTCATCATCGTCGCACTACGGAGACAGCAATGCGGATTCTGGTACTTGGGGCCGGCGGCACCGGCGGCTATTTCGGCGGACGGCTCACCCAGGCGGGCGCGAACGTGACCTTCCTGGTGCGGCCGGCACGCGCGGCCAAGCTGCGCGAACACGGCCTGGAGATCCGCAGTCCGTTGGGCGACGTGCGCTTCCCCATCCAGGTCATCACCGCTGACGAGGCTTCCGCCTGGGGCCACGCCGACCTCGTGCTGCTGAGCTGCAAGGCCTACGACCTCGACGACGCCATCGCCGCGATCCGCCCCGTGGTGGGCGAGCGCACGATGGTGCTGCCGGTGCTCAACGGCCTGGCCCACCTGGAGCGGCTGGATGCCGCCTTTGGCGAGTCGCGCGTGCTCGGCGGCCTGTGCCACATCAGCGCGGCCAGCGCACCGGACGGCGCCGTGCT
This sequence comes from Ralstonia sp. UBA689, assembly GCF_002298975.1. Lineage (GTDB taxonomy): Bacteria > Pseudomonadota > Gammaproteobacteria > Burkholderiales > Burkholderiaceae > Ralstonia. The sequence goes on along the minus strand of NZ_DBMV01000033.1, from coordinate 295,849 downwards.
GCATCTGAACCCGCTGCACTCCATCACCTTCGGCGAGCGCACGCCCAATGCGCCGCACGAGCGCACGCAAGCCATCAAGGACGTCTTCGCGACCGCGCAGTTCGACTCCGTACTGGCAGAGAACGTGATGCAGGACATGTGGGAGAAGTTTGTCTTCATCACCTCGCTCGCGTCGATGACGTGCGTCATGCGCGCCTCGGTGGGCGAGATCGTTGCCACCGAGGAAGGCAAGGCGCTCAGTGAGGAGATGTTTGCCGCGTGCGGGGCCGTGTCGGCTACGTCGGGGTATCCGATCCGCGCTCAGGCGCGGGCGCGCGGGCTGGAGTTTCTCACCAAGGCTGGCTCGCCGATGACGGCGTCGATGCTGCGCGATTTGGAGAGCGGCGGGCGTATCGAAGCCGACCAGATCGTCGGCGATATGCTGCGGCGCGGGCGCGCGTTGGGAGTGGATGTGTCGCTGCTGCGCGTGGTGTATGCGCATTTGCAGGCGTATCAGCAGCGGTTGTTGCGGGCTGTAGCGGGCTGAGCAGCCTGACGGTTAGCACTGTTGGTTCATCCCCGGTTTCGTCCCCTGCCGGGNNGTAAGCAAAGAAAGGCGCGCCCGATGCGGCGACCCCCTCCTTGAATTTCTGTCGCAAGGAGGGAGGGGAGGCAAACTCGGCCTGAGGGCCTCAAACAGGCCTCCCCTCTTTTTCCTCCTTGCGACAGAAATTCAAGGCGCCGCATAGGGCAAGGACCGGCCAAACCGTCTGGGTGCGGGTGTTGGCTGCAAAGTGGGCTCTTACTGCCAGCCGCCGCCCAGCGCCTGCATCAACGCGGCGGAATCGAGCAACCTGTCCGCCCGACTCTGCACCTGCTGCAACGTCGCCTGATCGGCCTGGCGTTGCGCATCGAGCAGCGCGAGCGTGCTGATGCCACCAGCGGCATAGCGGGCTTCGGCGGAATGCAGCGTCTGCACGGCCTGGTCAGTAGCCAACGCACGCGCTTGCAGTGTCTGCGCGTCGTTGTGCACTGCGTGCAGCGCGTCGGCCACTTCCTGCAAGCCTTGCAGCACGGTCTGCTTGTACGCCGCGCCCGCTGCGTCGTACGCCGCCTCGGCTTCGCGCTTGCGGGCGCGCAGCGTGCCGCCATGAAAGATCGGTTGCGTGAGCGAGGTGCCGAGGTTCCAGATGCTGGACCCGGCGCCGAGCACGTTGCGGAACCCCGTCGTCTCTGAACCCAGCCCCGCCGACAGCGTGATGCGCGGATACAGGTTGGCCGTGGCCACGCCCACGTTGGCGCTGGCCTCGTGCCACATGGCTTCGGCGGCGCGGATGTCGGGGCGGCGCTGTGCGAGTGTGGACGGCAGCGACACCGGCAGCGGATCAGGCAAGCGCAGCGCGTCGAGTGTCGGCAGATCCGGCAGCCCGGCACCCGGCTCACGGCCCAACAGCACCGACAGGCGATGCCGCATCTGCGTGGCCTGCTGCCTGAGCAGCGGCAGCGTGGCTTCGGTCTGCGCGAGCAGCGTGCGCTGCGACAGCACATCGACCTGCGCCACGCCACCGGCACCGAAGCGGCGCTGCGTGATGTCGAGCTGCTGGCGTTGCACCTCGATCAGCTTTTGTGTCGTGGCGATCTGCGCGTCGAGCGAAGCGATGCGCACCACCGACGTGACCACGTTGCCGGCCAGCGTCAGCCGCGCTGCCTCCAACTCGTAGCGCTGTGTGTCGACCTGCGCACGCGACGCCTCCAATGCCCGGCGCACACCGCCGAACAGGTCCAACGCATACGACACCGACAGCGACGCCGAATACAGCGTGAACGGCCCCGGCTTGGGCGTGTTGAAACCGAACGCTTCCGGGTTGACCTGCTGGCGCACCGCCGACACGGTGCCATCCACGGAAGGCATGGCATAGCCGAGTTGCGCATCGGCTTCGGCCTGCGCCTGGCGCAAGCGCGCCTCGGCCTGTCCCACGGTCGGGCTGGTGCGCAGCGCTTCGTCCACCAGCGCATCCAGCGCGGGCGACTGGAACAGGTGCCACCAATCGGCCGGCACATTCGCATCGGCCAGATGCTGCGCCTCGCCGCCAAGAACGGGCGCCGATGCGGTCTCGCGCGGCACAGGCTGCGCGGAATAGCCGGTCGCAGCGGGTGCGGAGGGCGCCTTGAACTCAGGCCCGACGGCGCAACCGCTCATCAACAACGAGGCGACAAACACAACGCCAAGTACCCGCCCACAACCCGCCCAAGCTCGCTTGAACGCCAACACACACACCCAGACGGTTTGGCCGTGCTCTGCCCTTGATGGCGCCTTGAATTTTTGTAAGCGGGCGGAAAAAAGACGGGGAACTGTCTGAGCGCAGCGAGTTTTCCCCGTCTCCGCCTGGTTACGAAAATTCAAGGGGAAGTCGCCATCTCGGGCGCGCCTTTCTTTGCTTACCTTTCTTTGGCAAGACAAAGAAAGTAAGTCGGCCCCGGCAGGGGACGAATCAAGGGATGGACCACCAACCTCATCACAGCCAAAGACCGAGACCATTCGCATAGCCACCTCAATCCAGCGTCTTGCGATAAAACCGCAGCGCAATGCTCAGCACCACCACCGTGAACACCATCAGTGGCCAGATGCTCGGCCACAACTCAACCCAGCCGTTGCCCTTGAGCAGGATGCCGCGCGTAAGCCGGTGGAAGTACGTCATCGGCAGCACGTTGCCGATCACCTGCGCCCACTTAGGCATGCCCACAAACGGAAACATGAAGCCCGAGAGCAGAATGCTCGGCAGGAAGTAGAAAAACGTGAGCTGCGTCGCCTGCAACTGGTTCTGCGCCAGCGAAGACAATGTGATGCCCACCGTCAGGCTGGCAACGATAAACAGCAGCGCCGCCACGTAGACCATCCACACACTGCCCACAAACGGCACATGAAAGACGAAGTAGGCCGCCAGCAGGATGATGGTCAACTGCACCAGCCCGATGAAGATATAGGGCACGATCTTGCCGGTCATCACCTCCAGCGGGCGCACCGGCGTGGCGAGCAGGTTTTCCATGGTGCCGCGCTCGCGCTCGCGCGTCATGGCCAGGCCCGTCATCATCACCATGGTCATGGTCAAGATGGTGCCGATCAGGCCGGGGATGATGTTGTACTGCGTGATGCCCTCTGGGTTGTAGAGCTTGTGCAGGCGCACCTCGAACGGCGGCGCGCTGCTCTGCAAACTGCCCACCCCGCCCGCCAGCGGCGCCAGCGCGCCCTTCATGTCTTTGTCGATCACGCTCTGCACCAGTTGCGGGAGCGCGCCCACCGCCAGGCCGGTAGCGGCCGGGTCGGTGGCATCGGCCTCCAACAGCAGCGAAGGTTTCTCGCCGCGCACCAGCTTGCGCGTGAAGTCCGGCGGGATGGTCACGACAAACTGCAGCCGCCCCTTTGCCAGCGCCTCGCGCCCCGCCGCCTCGTCGGGCAAGGTGGTGGTCAAGTCGAAATAGTCGGAGTTGCGCATGCTGGCCAGAAAGCTGCGCGTGAACTCGCTCTGGTCGGCGGCAATCACGCCGGTCAGCAGGTGCTTCGGATCGGTGTTGATCGCAAAGCCGAACAGGAACAACTGCATGACCGGAATGCCGATCATCATGGCGAACGTCACGCGGTCGCGCCGCAGTTGCAGGAACTCCTTGAGCACCACGCTCCACCAGCGGTGGAAGGAGAAGCGGCTGCCGTTGATATGGAGGCTCATGGCTGCGCTCCGTAGTTATCAGACGAGCCGCGCATCATGTGGATGAAGACGTCTTCCAGGCCGGTATCGATCGGCTCCGCGCGCACGCCCGCCTCGTCGGTCAGACCGCGCAGCGTGGTTTCAAGCGCTGCCGCGTCGGCGCCGGTCACGTGCAGCACCGAACCGAAGGCGACGGTCTGGTCCACGCCGGGCCGGCCTTCCAGTTTGCGGCCCAGATCGACCAGGTTGCCTCCTGTCACCTCCCACGTCGACAGGCGCTGGCTGGCGATCACCTCTTCCGCGCTGCCTTGCGCCAGCAGCTCGCCGTAAGCGATGTAGGCGAGCTTGTGGCAACGCTCGGCCTCGTCCATGTAGTGCGTGCTGACGAGCACCGAGATGCCCTGCGCGGCCAGCCGGTGCAGTTCTTCCCAGAAGTCGCGGCGCGCTTTCGGGTCCACGCCGGCGGTCGGTTCGTCGAGCAGCAGCAAGTCCGGCTGATGCAGCATGCAGGCCGCCAGCGCCAGCCGCTGCTTCCAGCCGCCCGACAGCGCACCCGCCAACTGCTTGGCACGCGAGGCCAGCCCGAGGGTTTCCAGCGCGTGATCCACGGCCTCGCGCCGGTTGGGCATCTCGTACAGGCGCGCTACGAAGTCGAGGTTCTCGCGGATGGAGAGGTCATCCCAGTACGAAAAGCGCTGTGTCATGTAGCCGACGCGGCGCTTGATCTGGGCGGATTCCTTGAGGATGTCGTAACCGAGACACGTGCCGCTGCCGCTGTCGGGCGTGAGCAGCCCGCACATCATGCGGATCGACGTGGTCTTGCCGCTTCCGTTCGGGCCCAGGAAGCCGAAGATCTCGCCGCGCGCGACCTGCATGGAGAGATCGTGCACGACGTGCTTGTCGCCGAAATGCTTGTTCAGGCCGCGCACGTCGATGGCGTAGTCGCCGTGGCCGTTGTGGTTGCCTGACGTACTCATGGCAGCGTCACCTCGACAGGCTGGCCCGGGCGCAGCTTAGGGCCATCGGCGGCGGCTGGGCGTGCCTCCACCATGAACACGAGCTTGTCGCGCGTGGTGTTGCTGTAGATCACGGGCGGCGTGTACTCGGCCTCGTTGGCGACGTAAGTGACGGTGGCGTTCACGTCCGCCGCGCAGCCGTCGCAATGGATGCGCGCGGTCTGCCCCGGCTTGAGCGCACCCACTACGCCTTGCGGCACAAAGAAGCGCACCTTTACGTTGGCCGGCGGCAGCATGCGCACGACCGGACTTCCAGCGCCCACCCACTCGCCTTCGCGATAGAGCGTGTCGAACACCAGCCCGCCCTGCGTGGCCTTCTGCGCCTTCTGGTCAAGCCGCCATTGCGCTTGTGCCACCGCTGCTCGGGCGGCTTCCACCTGTGCAGACTGCGCGCGGATCTGGTCAACGCGCGCGGGCAACTGGGCAATGCGCAACTGGTTGGTCAGCTCGCGCACGCGCTGCGCGTTGGTTTGTGCGGTGGAGCGGCTCGCGTCAAGCTGCGCCTGCGGGATACCGCCCGCACGAAACTGCACCTCGTCGCGCGAGAGCTGAATGGTCGAGAGCTTGTCGGCTGCCGCCGCCTGCGCCAGTTGCGCGCGCACCGCGTCCACCTCGGGCACGCGCCTGCCGAGGTTCAGGTCGGCCAGTTGCGCCTCGACCGCCTGCAGTTGCGCGGCAGCCTGCTGACGCGCGGCGGTCTCGTCGACAGACTCCAGCACGAACAGCGGCGCTCCCGTGTTGATGGTCTGCCCGCGCTGCACGCCCAGGTGTTCCAGCCGTCCGCCCACAGGCGAGGCGACATAGACGAACTCCCCCTCCACATAGCCTTGGTAGGTCGAAGGGCTGCCGTTGCCGCAGCCGGCCAATGCCGCCGCCGTCGCGATTGCCCACCACCCTGCCCTGCCGAAGTACAACGCTTGCCGCATGCCGGCCTCCGCCAGAATCGATTAATGCGATGAACCTATTGATCCGCTTCTTCGCGCTACTTGCGCCCCTTGCGCTTGGACTTCTTGCTGCCGTCGTCCTCTGACGCGGCCACCGGGCCGATGCCGTGCAGCAGCAAGGCAGCCACGTGCCTGCCGATGGCTTCATCGCTCACCTGGTCGGCATAGGGCAGCCGCCCCCACAGCGCACGCGTGGCCAGCGGCAGCATCGCCAGGCCGATCACCGATGCCATCACCAGCGGCGGCTGCAGTGCCGGGTTCACCGCCCCGGCAGCCTGCGCGCGGGCGATGCGCTCAACCAGCAGCGTGGCGCGCTCCAGCGCAACGCGCGCAAACACACGCTCGCGCAACTGGCCGCCCTCGCTGGCAATCTCGCGAATCCACAGCGTTGGAAACCACGGCGTGGCCGAGGCCACCGCCACCATACGCTGCGCCACGCCGGCCACGGCCTGCGCCAGATCAATCACGCCGTTATCGTCGGTGATGGCCATCAGCGCGGGCCCCATCACCTGTTCGACCAGCGGGCGAATGCGCTCCTCGACCAGGGCATCGAGCAATTGGTCGCGCGTCTTGAAGTGGTAATGCACCATCGGCGCCGTCACCCCAGCCTCGCGGGCGATGGCGGCCAGCGAGGTCGGGCCGACGCCATCCCGCGCGAACAGCGTCAGCGCCATGTCGAGCAGCCGGTCGCGCAGGTCGTCCTGCGCCGCGCCATGTTGCCGGCGCGGGCGGCCTGGGCCACGAGTAGAAGGTTTGCGGGTTGCCATGCCGCGAATATTAATTGTCGAATTAATTAATTTCAAGACGACCCCGCCCAGCTTGCAGATCGACTACGCGCGGCGCATGCTGGGACGTGACGTCTTGCCCGCCCTTGCCCCCCTACCGCCATGCCCGCCTCCGCTCAAGCTCTGCTGCAACGCCTGCACCTCGACACCCTGATCGGCGGCGAAGGCCCGCTCCTCGCACGTTCGCCCATCGACGGCGCGGTGCTGGCACGCCTGTCTGTGGAAACCGCGGACGATGCCAACCGCATCGTCGCGCAGGCGCAATCCGCGTTCCAGGCGTGGCGCACCGTGCCCGCCCCGCGCCGAGGCGAACTCGTCCGCCTGCTCGGCGAGGAACTGCGCGCGCACAAGGCCGATCTCGGCGCGCTCGTCACGCTGGAGGCCGGCAAGATCACGCAGGAAGGCCTGGGCGAAGTGCAGGAGATGATCGACATCTGCGACTTCGCCGTCGGGCTGTCACGGCAGTTGTACGGGCTGACGATCGCCAGCGAGCGGCCCGCGCACCGCATGATGGAGACCTGGCATCCGCTGGGCCCATGCCTGGTCATCACGGCATTCAACTTTCCCGTGGCCGTATGGGCGTGGAATACAGCGCTGGCGCTGGTTTGCGGCGATCCGGTCATCTGGAAGCCGTCGGAGAAAACGCCGTTGACGGCGCTGGCCGTCGAGCGCCTGTTCCTGCGCGCGTGCCAGCGTTTTGGAGATGCGCCTCCGCACTTGGCGCAAGTCGCCATCGGCGAGCGCGGCCTGGGCGAGGCGCTGGCGCATCACGCAGGCATTCCGCTCATTTCAGCCACTGGCAGCACGGCGATGGGGCGTGCGGTGGCACAGGCCGCCGCGCCACGGTTCGCGCGCACGATTCTCGAACTGGGTGGCAACAACGCCGCCATCGTCTGCGCCAGTGCGGACCTCGCACTGGCCGAGCGCGCCATCGCCTTTGCCGCGATGGGCACGGCGGGCCAGCGCTGCACCACGCTGCGGCGCCTGTTCGTGCATCGCTCGGTGTACGACGCGCTGGTGCCGCGCCTGATCACGCTCTACGCGCACGTGCACGTGGGGGATCCGCGCGATTCCGGCACGCTGGTCGGCCCGCTAATCGACGGCCACGCCTTTGAACGCATGCAGACGGCGCTGGCGCGGGCCCGCGCCGAGGGCGGCACGGTGCACGGCGGCGAGCGCGTCACACGCCTCTTCGATCACGCCGCGCACTACGTGCGCCCCGCCCTCGTGGAGATGCCCGCGCAACATGGCGTGGTCTGCGAAGAGACCTTCGCGCCCATCCTCTACGTGATGCCGTTCGACACGCTGGACGAGGCCATCGCGCTGAACAACGCCGTGCCGCACGGCTTGTCGTCAAGCGTCTTCACGCTCGACATGCGCGAGGCCGAGCGCTTCGTGTCGACCACCGGTAGCGACTGCGGTATCGCCAACGTCAACATCGGCCCCAGCGGCGCGGAGATCGGCGGCGCATTCGGCGGCGAGAAGGACACCGGCGGCGGCCGCGAAGCCGGATCGGATGCATGGAAGGCCTACATGCGCCGCGCAACCAACACGGTCAACTACGGCACCGAGCTGCCGCTGGCGCAAGGCATCCGCTTCGACGTGGATTAAGCCTTCGATGCCGCGGCGTCGAGTTGCGCCAAGCGCACCAGCAACCGGTCCTGCGCCTCGCTTGGAAAGCTCGACGTGCGGCGCACCGCGAACACGGTGTTCAGGCAGCGCCGCGTCGAAGTGGGGCGCACGACCTGCAGGCGCCCGCACTCCACGGCCTCCTGAATGGCGTGCAGCGGCAGCACCGACCACCCCATTCCGGCCTCCACCAGCGTGCTAACTTCTTCGATGTCCGACACGTGATGTGCGCTGACGGTCGTCTCCGGCAGACGACGGAACAGCGCCTTGAACCACAGGCCGTACACCGCATCGGATTCGTCATAGGTGACGAAAGGCAGCGCGGCGCAGTCGGCCAGCGTGCGCGGGGCGTCGCGTCCGCGCAGCGCACGAGCGCCGCACGCGAGCACGAATTCCTCTGTGTAAACCGCGTGGTGCTCGAACAGGCGTGACGTGCGCGGCGTATAGACGAAGCCGAGATCCGCGCGGCCGGATTCCACATGGCCGAAGACCTCGTCATCGCTGCCAAAGGCCAGTTCCAGACGCACCTCGTCAAGCAGCGGTACATCGGATTCGGGCGACGGTGTCAGCAGCGCCGGCATCAGCACATAGCGGCCGAAGCTCGAACCGCTGGCCAGCTTGAGCGACACGCGCTCCATCTCGCCGCTGTGCAGCGCGGCGCGCAGTTCGTCCAGCCCGGCAAACGCATCGCGACACCACGCACGCACCGACGCGCCGGCGCGCGTGAGCACGAGCTTGCGCCCCGAGCGCTCGAACAGCGGCACGCCCAGCCACTGCTCCAGTTGCCGCATCTGGTACGACAGCGCCGGCTGCGACACAGCCAGGCGGTCAGCCGCACGCACGAAGCTGCCCTCGTTGGCGACAGTCAGAAAGCTATGCAGGTAGCGCAGCGGCGAGTGGGACATAGCGGAGAACGCGAGGGGAAGAAGTGACGCATCAATCTATAAAATTTTTGGATCGAAAAACGAAAAACATTCGATTTGATTTCAAGTCTGTCAGATCCCAAAATGCGCCGCAAGTGAACGATGGAGGCCATCATGACGACCGCAATGCAACATCCGAGCTACGCCCTTGAAGAGCGTTATGGCGCGCGCAACTACGCGCCCCTGCCGGTCATGCTGGAACGCGGCGAAGGCGTATGGCTGTTCGACACCGATGGCCGCCGCTACCTCGACATGATGTCGGCTTATTCGGCCGTCAGCTTCGGGCATTCGCACCCCAAGCTCGTCGCCGCGCTGGTTGAGCAGGCCGGCCGCCTGACGCTCACCTCGCGCGCCTTCCACAACACCAAGCTGGGGCCCTTCCTGGCCGACGTCTGCCGCATCACACGCATGGACCGCGCGCTGCCGATGAACACCGGCGCCGAGGCCGTCGAGACCGCCATCAAGGCTGCACGCAAATGGGCGCGCGAAGTGAAAGGCCTGCCGCCCGACGTGGCTGAGATCATCGTCTTCGAGAACAACTTCCACGGCCGCACGACCACCATCGTCGGCTTCTCCTCGCACGATCAGTACCGTTACGGGTTCGGACCATTCGCGGCGGGCTTCCGGCGCGTTCCGTTTGGCGATGCCGATGCGCTCAAGGCCGCCATTGGCCCGCATACGGGCGCCATCCTGATCGAACCCGTGCAGGGCGAGGGCGGCATCGTGGTGCCACCGCCGGGCTACCTGAAACTCGCCCGTGAGCTGGCAACGCAGCACAACGCGCTGCTCGTCTGCGACGAGGTGCAGACCGGCCTCGGCCGCACCGGCGACGTGCTGGCGAGCTGGCACGAAGGCGTGGAAGCGGACCTGGTAGTGCTGGGCAAGGCGCTGGGCGGTGGCATGCTGCCGGTGTCGGCCATTGCCGGGCGGGAGGCAGTCATCGGCGTGTTCAAGCCGGGCGACCACGGTTCCACCTTTGGCGGCAACCCGCTGGCGGCGCACGTCGGCCGCGTGGCGCTGGCCTTGCTGATGGAAGACCAACTGCCGCAACGCGCAGCGCGCCTGGGCGAAGCCTTCATCGCCGACCTGAAAACACTCATCGGGCACGGCGTGCGCCAAGTGCGCGGGCGCGGCCTGATGATCGGCCTGCAACTCGACGCCGACATCGACGCCCATGATTTTGCGGAAGCACTGGCCGGGCACGGCGTGCTGACCAAGGACACCTACGGCAACGTGGTGCGCCTCACGCCACCGCTGGTGATCGGCCAGGCCGAGCTGGAACTGGCACGCGACGTCATCCGCCGCACGCTGGCCGACTGGCCGCGCCGCAAGGTGGCCTGAGCAACAACGGAACGTACGACGGGGAGCAGACATGACCATCATCGACCTGATCGGCGCGGCCATCGGCTGCGGAGCGCAAGACGACGGCTGCAAGGACGGCCCGCGCGCGCTGCTGCAGGCCGGCGCGCTGGCACGTCTGCAGACGCCGGACACGCACGGCGGGCTGGTGCACGACATCGAGTTGGCAATGTCGTCCGGGCACAGCCGGAAAGCGCGGCTGGCGGCCCTGCCGGGCGTAGAGGGCTTCTCGCGCGCGCTGGCCGATGCGACGGCGCACAGCTTGCGCGCAGGACATGTGCCGGTCGTCATCGGCGGCGATCATTCGTGCGCGATCGGCACGTGGTCGGGCGTGGCGAGCGCACTGCGGGCGAACAGGCAGGATGGGGCGCTTGGCCTGATCTGGATCGACGCCCATCTCGACAGCCACACGCCGCAGACCAGCGACTCCGGCGCCATCCACGGCATGCCGCTGGCAGCGTTGCTCGGCCACGGCACGCCTGCACTCACACACGTGCGCGACGCCGCGCCCAAGCTGTTGCCGCAGCACGTGGTGGTGATCGGTGCGCGCAGCTATGAGCCTGCCGAACGCGCATTGCTCGACCTGCTGGGCGTGCGCGTGATCGATGCCAATGAAGTCGCGCGCAACGGCCTGCGCTCGGTGATGGCCGATGCCATCCGCCTGGTCACGACGGGCACGGCGGCCTTCGGGGTCACGCTGGATCTGGATGCCTTCGACCCGGCCGTCGCACCGGGCGTGGGCTCGCCGGAGCCGGGCGGCCTTACCGCGCAGGACATGATGCAAGCACTCGCTGCCTGCGCACGCGAAGCACGCTTTGCCGCATTCGAACTGGTGGAATACAACCCGCGCCACGACAAGGGCGGGATCACGGCACGCCTGGCGCTGGACCTGCTGGGCAGCGTCGCGGGCGCGTTGCACGCCCAACGCCGTGAATATGCGACGGCCGCTTAGAGCTCGTACGCGGCTCACCGGAAATCGCCTTGGTGCCAACACACGCGCCCAGACGGTTTGGCCGTCCCCTGCCCTATGCGGCGCCTTGAATTTCTGTTGCAGGGAGGAAAAAGGGAGCGGGCCTGTCTGAGCGCAGCGAGTTTGCCCGCTCCCCCTCCCTGCGACAGAAATTCAAGGAGGAAGTCGCCGCATCGGGCGCGCCTTTCTTTGCTTACTTTCTTTGCCAAGGCAAAGAAAGTGAGTCGGCCCCGGCAGGGGACGAAACCGGGGACGCACCACCAGCACCAACATAACCGTGCAAGAAACCAGTCCCTTCAGCCCAAATCCTTAATCCGAAACACCTCCACCCCCACCGACTCACAATCCGGATAAACATCCGGCTTCTCCGTCGACACCCGCGCAGCCAGCACGTGCGGGTGCTTGAGCATGGCGGTGAGCACGTCATCGCACAGCGTTTCCTGCAGGTGGATATGGCCCTGCGCCATGCGACGCGCCACGGTATCGCGCATGAAATCGTAATCGACCACCTCATGCAACTTGTCCTGCGTAGGTGACGAATACTCCAGCGGCACGTACAGCTCGATATTGATCAGGACGCGCTGCTCGCCCTTCTTCTCGAATTCGTGCACGCCGATGTTGATCTGCACCTCGAAGTTGCGCAGGAACATACGGCGGCAGTGCGACAGGCGCGGGTGGGACAGGAGGGAGAGCATGGCGGGGCGTCTGGGGTGGTTACTCGGTCAGGAACATCACGTCGCGTGCCAGCGGCATCAGGTGCTGGCCTCCGTCGACGAACAGCGTGGTGCCGGTCACGGCGCGTGCGGTGGCGAGGTAGCACACCGCCTCGGCAATGTCTTCCGGCGTGGACGATTGGCCCAGCGGCGTCATCTGGTGCGCACGCGCAAACCCGCCGACAGACTGGTCACCCGACACCATGGTGATGCCGGGTGCCACACCCACCACGCGCAGCGTGGGCGCCAGCGCCTGCGCGAGCTGCATCGTCGCGGTGGAGAGCGCCGCCTTCGACAGCGTGTACGACAGGAAATCCGGGTTCAGATTGTCGAGCTTCTGATCGAGCAGGTTGATGACGACGCCGCGTACGTCATGCGTGCTGCTGTCTTCCGCCGTGAGCGCGCGGTGCAGCTCGCGCGCGAGCAGCAGCGGCGCCGCTACATTGGTACGCATGTGCGTATCGAGCGATGCATAACTGAAGCTCGTCGCCACGTCGTACTGGAATAGCGAGGCGTTGTTGACCAGGCAGGTGGGCGTACCCAGTGCAGCGATGCAGTCGGTGACCAGGCGGCCGGCGGCAGCTTCGTCCGACAGGTCGGCCTGCAGCACGGCGGCGCGCCGGCCCAAGGCGACGATCTCTGCGGCCACGGCGTCGGCCTCGGTGCGCGATCGATGGCAATGCACGGCCACGTCCCAGCCATGGCGGGCCAGGGCCAGGGCGATCACGCGCCCCACGCGGCGGGCGGCGCCCGTGACGAGTGCGATGCGCGGCAGTGCGGTGGATTCAGTCGACGTCTGCGCCATTGTTTACAATCCGGCGATGAGCAAAACCGTGAGTTTACCGCTTCCCAGCGAGGCAGCGCAGACGCAATCCGCGCACCTGTTCGCCCTGATCGCCGACGCCATTGCGGCCGCCGGCGGCTGGCTTCCGTTCGACCGCTACATGGAGCTGGCGTTGTATGCGCCGGGCCTGGGCTACTACAGCGGCGGCGCGGCCAAGTTCGGCCGCCGCGTGGAAGACGGCGGCGATTTCATCACCGCCCCCGAGCTGACGCCGTTCTTCGGCCGCACGGTCGCGCACCAGATCGCCCAGGTGCTGCAGGTGCTGCCCGAGGGCCAGCGCCACATACTGGAATTCGGCGCCGGCACCGGCAAGCTGGCCGCCGACATCCTGACCGAACTCGACGCACTGGGCATGCGGCCCGACAGCTACGGCATCGTCGAACTCTCCGGCGAACTGCGCCAGCGCCAGCAAGAACGCCTGGCCGCGCTGGGGCCGGAGCCGGCCACCCTCGCCCGTTGGCACGACACGCTGCCCGCCAAATTCACGGGCGTGATGGTCGGCAACGAAGTGCTCGATGCGATGCCCGTGTCGCTGTGGGCGCGGCGCGGCGGTGTGTGGCACCGGCGCGGCGTAGCGCTCGATGCCGAGCACGGCCTGCAATGGGAAGAGCGCGCAGCAGACCCGGCGGAAGTGCCGGCCAAGCTGGCCGCCCTGCTCGGTACAGACGACTTCATCACCGAATCGCACGATGCCGCCGAGGGCTTCATCCGCAGCACCGGTGCCGCGCTCGAATGCGGCCTGCTGCTGCTCATCGACTACGGTTTCCCGGCTAGCGAGTACTACCACGCACACCGTGTGGGCGGCACGTTGATGTGCCACTACCGCCAACACGCGCACGACGATCCGTTCTGGCTGCCGGGCCTGCAGGACATCACCGCGCACGTCGATTTTTCGGGGATTGCCCAGGCGGGCAAGGAAGCAGGACTGGAGCTGCTCGGCTATGCGAGCCAGGCGCGCTTCCTGTTGGGCGCGGGCGTGGGCGAGCTACTGATGACGCTCGACCCAAGCGACCCGATGCAGTTCCTGCCGGCGGCCAACGCCGTGCAGAAGCTGCTGTCGGAAGCGGAGATGGGCGAACTATTCAAGGCCATCGCCTTGGGCCGGGGCATCGATGCAGCGTTGCCGCTGGTTGGCTTTGCCGATGCGGACCGCTCGGACCGCTTAGGCTGACGCCGCCTGGGCGGCCTTCGCCTCCATGGCTCGCTGGTTCTGCTCGCTCTCATACCGACCGATGGTGCCGCGCATAAACCACAGCACCACCAGCCCCGGGAAGGCGAACGCCACCGTCATCAGGTAGAACACGGGCCAGCCGTAGGCTTCCACCAGATAGCCGGAAGTTGGCCCGACATACACGCGGCCGATGGAAGCCAGCGCGGAGAGCAGCGCATACTGCGTCGCCGAGAACGACCGGTTGCACAGCGCCATCAAGAGCGCCACGAAGGCCGCCGTACCCATGCCGCCGCAGATGTTCTCGATGCCGATGGCCACCGCCATCGTCCACAGATGCTGTGGCGTGACGGCCAGCACCCAGTACCCCAGGTTCGACATCGCCTGCAGCACGCCGAAGAGCAGCAGCGCGCGCACCAGCCCCAGCCGCACCATCAGCGTGCCGCCATACAGTGCGCCGACGATGGTGGCCGCCAGCCCGAGCGTCTTGTTCACGATGCCTACCTCGCCAGCCGAAAAGCCGACGCCGCGAATCAGGAACGTGGTCGACAGGCTGCCCGCAAACGCATCGCCCAGCTTATAGAGGACGATCAGCGCCAGCAGCGCCCACGCGCCACGGCGCGAGAAAAAATCCCTCAGCGGGCCGACCACCGCTTCCTGCAGGCTGCGCGGCGGGCGCGCCACCACCTCCGGCTCGGGCGACCACAACGTCGTGAAGATACCCAGAGCCATCAGGCCGGCCATCAGCAGATACATATTGCTCCAGCCCATCACGCGATCAGCCAGCCACAGCGCCAGACCGCCCGACACCAGCATTGCCAGCCGATAGCCGAGCACCTTGACGGCCGCACCCACGCCGCGCTCGTTGGCGTGCAACACGTCGGTGCTGTAGGCGTCGAAGACGATGTCCTGCGAGGCCGACAGAAACGCCACCAGCACCGCCAGCCCGGCCAGCGCCCACAGCGCGGCGTGCGGCGGCGCGAAGGCCATGGCAGCAATTGACGCCACCAGCCCCGCTTGCGTGAGCACCAGCCAGCCGCGGCGGCGCCCCATGAGCGGTGGCGTGAAGCGGTCCATCAGCGGCGCCCACAAGAACTTGAAGATGTACGCCTGCCCCACCAGCGAGAACAGCCCGATGGTGCGGATATCGAGGCCCTCCACCGTCATCCACGCTTGCAGCGTGCCCGAAGTGAGCGCCAGCGGCAGGCCCGAGGCAAAGCCCAGCAGTAGCATCGCGCCGATGCGGCGGTTACGGAAAACGTCGAGGTAATCGTGGAAGGTCATGTGGCGGGCCAGATGCAAAGGCGGGTGCGGGTTGCCACGTAGCGTGGTCGGGTGCGTTGGCCGATATTATGTCCCAGTCGATTCGACCTTCTGCCCTTGATGTCGCGCATACCCCGCTCCCTGCTGCCTCTCGCCGGCCTCGTGCTCGCCACCTGGGCCACCGCCATGGACGGCCCGCTGCCTGTGCCCGCCGATGGCGTGAAGCTGGAAGCGCCGACCACCACGTCGCCCAACATCCGCCTGGTGATTCCCGCGGAAGAGATCGATCGCCGCGCGCAGACCGAGTATCAGCAAGTCATCGACAACGCCGCACACGAGGGCGCGCTCGCGCCCGGCGAGGTGCCCGACCTGATCCGCGTCCGCGCCATCGTCAAGCGGCTGACACCGCAGGCGCCGCGCTGGAACCCCGATGCCGCGCACTGGCGGTGGGAGGTCAACCTGATCGGCTCCGCGCAGGTGAACGCGTTCTGCATGCCCGGCGGCAAGATCGCCGTGTTCTCGGGGCTGCTCGAGCAGTTCAAGCTGACGGATGACGAACTCGCCATGGCGCTCGGCCACGAGATCGCCCACGCGCTACGCGAGCACGCCCGCGCGCGCGCCGGCCAGCGCGAGATCACCAACCTTGGCGCCAACGTCGTCTCGCAACTGTTCGGCTTCGGCAACCGGGGCGACACGGACCTCGGCGAGGGCGCCAAGATGCACCTGCTGGCGTTCTCGCGCGCGGAGGAAACCGAGGCCGATCTGGTGGGCATGGACATAGCCTCGCGCGCCGGGTTCGACCCGCGCGCTGCACTCACGTTGTGGCAAAAGATGGGGTCGATCGGCGGAGCGGAGCAGAAGCAGTTCCTCTCCACGCATCCGTCCGGGCGCACACGCATGGTCGTGCTCTCGCGCCATCTGCCCGAGACACTCCCGCTGTACGCCGATGCCCTGCACATGCCGATGGCGCGGCTGCACGAGTACCGCTCGAACATGCAATACCTGGGTGCGGCGCCGATCGATAATGGCGATGAGGCGCCGATGCAGCCAATGGTGCGGCGGTAGAATGAGAAAATGACGACGACCTGAAGGCCGTCTCTTACGTCACGCAGTCGCTCCAGTAAGCGCTACGCTCGGCCTCATCGCAGCACCGGCCTTGCGGGGCTTTCCGTTTGTGGCCCTGCCACCCGCGCCCGCCGCGACAACGCCATCCCCGCCACCGTCGCGCCCAGGATCAACAACGCACCGCCAGTCTGCACCGGGCTGAACCATTCGCCCAGCACCAGCGCCCCCAATACCGTCGCCGTCAGCGGGCTGAGCAGCGAGAGGAAGGTCACATCCGCGCCCAGCAGGCCGATGCCGCGCACCCACAGCCAGTAACCCAGCGCCGTGCCGATGACGATGAGGTAGGCGAAGCCCGCGACGTTGCGCAGCGTCGGTGCGGGCGGCAGCCCTTCGACAAACAGCGCCACCGGCAGCAACATGAGGCCGCCCAGCGCGAGTTGCCACGCAGCCAGCGCCAGAGGCGTGCCGATGCGGCCCCAGCGTTCAATCAGCACTGTGCCGGTCGCCATCGACAGCGCTGCGGCCAGCGCCGCCGCCACCCCGATCGCATCGAGCTTGGCCGCCGGCCCAAGGATCAGCAAACCCACCCCCACCGACCCCGCCAGTGCCGCCGCCAGTTGCGCCGGGCGCGGCCTGCGCTTCAGCAACGGCCACGCCAGCAGCCCGACCACCAGCGGCTGCGCCGACATGATCGTTGCCGCCACTCCGCCCGGCAGGCGCCGCGCCGCCACGAACAGCAGCGCGAAGAACACGCCGATGTTGGCGAGCCCGAGAAACAGCAACCGCAGCAACTTATCGCGCGGCGGCAGGCCGGGGCCGAGCAACATCAGCAGCACGCCGGCCGGCAATGCACGTAGCGCGCCCACCAGCAGCGGATGGCCAACCGGCAGCGTCTGCGTGAAAACAAGATAAGTCGTGCCCCACAACATCGGCGCTAGGGCGGTGGCCAGCATCACAGCCAAGCGGTTGAACGGCATGATGATTCTCCACGTCGCGTTATTTGATATCGAAATAAATGAGCCAGCGAATGGCGCGCGCGATCAGGCCGGAAAGCGCCCACTAAACGCCAGCTCGCTGATTGGGCGGCGTGGCGTCGGACCTTCGTGCGGCTGCAGGGGCGCCGGCAGCGTCGACACATCGGCGCGGCGGCCGACCGCTACGGCGATCTCGATGCGGAAACGCTCCGGCACCTGCAGCACGGTGCGCGCCCGGTCGTAGTCCACCCCCGCCATGCCGCGTGCGTGATAGCCAAGGCTCACCGCCTGCAGCGCCAGTTGCGCCCACGCGGCACCAGCATCGAAGCTGTGGGTACGCGAGGGCGCGGTGTCGGCCGGGTCATCACCGTAAATCAGCGTGTCAGACAGCACGAAGATCAGCGCCGAGGCGCGCTGCGCCCAATCGCCATTGAAAGGCACAAGCAGGCTGACGAACTCGGCCCAGTGCGCATCGCCGCGGCGGGTGTAGAGAAAGCGCCACGGCTGGTAGTTGTAGGCCGACGGCGCCCAGCGGGCCGCTTCCAGAATGCGCAGCAGATCCGCCTCGGGCATGGGCTGGGCGTCATAAGCGCGCGGCGACCAGCGCGCCAGGAACAGCGGATCAATCGGGTGATCGGCAAGTCGTTCGGTCATCAGGGTTCCCACAGAAAGGTGTGACGCAATGCCCGATTGCTCCGTATCGGCAAACCCGATACGATTTCAAGCATCTTGACGTCAAGTAGTTTGATGTCGAAATATTAGGATGAGGTTTTCGATGGGTCAAGGTGATCCCACATCCCCACAAGGGGGACCGATGGACGGCATCCTCGCGCAATGGCGGCGCGAGCGTCCGGATATCGACGCCAGCCCGATGGCCGTCTGCGGCGATGTCTGGCGCGCCGGTGAGCGCCTGCGCACGGGCGTGGTCGCCAACGTGGCCGGCGCCGATCTGGACATGGCCGGCTTTGACGTGCTGCTCACGTTGCGCCGCAACGGCCGTGCGCAAGCGCTGTCGCCCTCCGCGCTGGCCAAGGACATGATGCTGTCCACCTCCGCCATGACCAACCGGCTCGACCGGCTGGAAACGCGCGGCCTGATCGCCCGCAGGACCGACCCCGAAGACCGGCGCGGGTTGCAGATCGTACTGACCGACGAAGGCTTTGCGCTGGTCGACGGCCTGGTCGCCTCGCATGTGGAGACGGAGGAGCGGATGCTCGCTGCGCTGACGCGCGCGGAGCGGGAGATGCTGCGGGAGTTACTGGGGAAGATTGGCGGGCCGGCGTGAAACGCTCATCCGATGGGGCGCGTGCCATCGTGAGTCATCGCGTTGCACGAAAGCCCCCGGAGCACCGCCGTCGCATCCCATCATGCCGGCTGGGGCTCTAGCGCGAAAAGAATCTCCACCCGGTTGTCTACGGCCTGCGGGCCCTGCCAGCAGTAATAGACCTCGCGACTCTCGCCCGCAAGGCGACAGCCCTGCGCTGCGGCTGCCCGCAGTAGCGTCGCATAGCCGTCGAAGAGTCCATCGAGCGGCCCCTCGTGGACGTGCGTTGCGCAGGTCGTGCCCGCCAGCGTCTTCAACACATGCTGGCCTTGGTAGGCAGGCCCTGGTCGCACCGGCAGGCAGAACTCGATCTCGCACGGAGTGTCGCGGTCATGCGGCAGATTGCGGTAGACGAACATCCATGGACCACTAGCCGTCATGCGGTGTGCGGCGGCATCGGCCTCGATCGCCCCGCAAACAACGGACGCCTCCCCGCCCACTTCGGCGAGCGTGATGCGACGCGGCGCGCTGAGCACCAGGATCGGAGGGACAACCTTGATTTGCATTGAGCACCTTTTCCTCTTGGAGCCGCGACGTTCCCCCGCACGGCCTCTGGTCCGCCACCGCGCGACAAGTTCGCCATCTTGCCGCGCCTTGGTTGTTGCCACCAGCGTTATTCCCCAGGACATGCCCGCGCCGTCAGCCAATCCGCAGCCTGCAACAACCACCCCGTAAGAAGACGGGTCGCGCGCCCGGCCATTCCTCTTTACGATGGCAGCCACGCACGCGCATGGCGTGCTGAACCGGAGGAACCTGTGAGTCTGGCCGTGCTGTGTGTGCTGATGATTGTGGCGGCGGTGTACGCGGTGCGCGGCCGACGGCGACCTGCGCGTGCGCTGGCAGCGCTGTCGGCGGTGCTGGTGGTGGCCATCGGTTGCGGCCCGGTCCCGGCATGGCTGCTCAACTCCCTGGAAAAGCCCTTCGAAAACGAACCGCAGATCGCCTGGGGCACGCGCAACGCCATCGTACTGTTGGGCGCGGGCACATTCCGCACCGGCAAGACGGTGGAGCCAGGCATCTTCTCGTACCCGCGCCTGGTCGAAGCCGCACAGATCTACCAGGCCTGCAGGAAGGCGGGGGGTGGCACCGGCGCCGACTGCAAGATCCTCGTGAGCGGCGGCGACGCCCGCCACCATGGCGAGCCCGAAGCGGTGGTCTACCGCCGCGAACTCGTCGCCCTCGGCATCGACAGCGCCGACGTGCTCATGGAACCCAAGAGCATGAATACGTGGCAGAACGCGCAGTTCTCGCGCGCGGCGCTGGCGGACTACGGACCGGACCGCACGGTGCTGGTGTCCTCGGCCATCCACCTGCGGCGCAGCCTGCTGTATTTCGCGCACTTTGGCATGATGCCAATCCCCATGCGCGCCGATGACCTGCAGGCCACCGTCTCCCCCCTGCCGATGGCGTACAACTTTGCGCTGACGGATTTCGCGCTGCACGAGTGGATCGGCATTGCGCGCTATCACGTCTACAACGCGCTCGGCTGGAACCCGGAACGCGTGCAACCCGGGCAGGCATGACCGCCTCCCTCGCCATTGGCACATTCGAAACACCGCTCTAGTGCTTCAGGAGGGGCAGCAAATTTCTGGCACCCGCCTATACTTGCTGCATCGCAACATCCGAGCTTTGCAATGCGCCTCCTCGGTCGTATTGACGCTCACCGCCTCATCACTGTGGCCAAGCTCGCTTGCCACCACCCGCCCACTGGGCGCGGCCATCCCTGACGGGAATCGCTGACGATTCCTGCGCCAGCCGCGGACGCTTGCTTTGGCATCGCGCCCGCCCCGCCAGCCAACACCTCAGAAGCAAACCAACAAGCAAGGGGAACCCTCATGCCTCAAGTCACGGCAAGCAGGCTGCCGGTCAAATTGCTCGCGGTCGTCTTCGGCGCCCTCGCGGCGCTGGTGATCGCGCGCGCATTCCTGCTGAACTGGCAGATCATTCCGCCCGGCTACACGGGCATCAAGATCAACCGGCTCGTCGATCGCGGCATCACGCGCGAGAACGTGGTCACCGGCTTTGTGTTCTACAACCCGGTGCAGACGGTCGTCATCCAGTACCCGACCTTTGTGCAGCGCGTGGTTTGGACGCAGGATATGAATGAAGGCCGGCCGATGAACGAAGAGCTGACCTTCAACACCAAGGACGCCGTGCCCGTGAACGTGGACGTCGCCGTCTCGTACCAACTCGACCGCGACAAGGTGCCGGCGTTCTACACCAACTTCCGCGCCGACCACATCGAGACCTTCACACACGGTTACCTGCGCGACACGGCGCGCAACGTGATCGTCGCCATCGGCTCGGAATACAACTTTGACGACGTGAACGGGGGCAAGAAGGAAGAGTTCGTCGCGCGCCTGACCAAGGAGCTGGACACGCGGCTCACGCCGCTGGGCCTGTCGATCAAGCAGTTCGGCATCGTCGGCTCACTGCGCCCGCCGCGTGCGCTGCTCGACGCGGTGAGCGCCAAGACCAAGGCCATTCAGGACGCCATCCGCACCGAAAACGAAGTGCGCTCCGCCCAGGCCGAGGCCAAGAAGAAGGTGGCGATTGCCGAAGGTGAGGCAGCCGCCAACCGCGCGCTGGCCTCATCGCTGGATGACCGCCTGCTGGCGTGGGAACGCCTGAAGCTGGAGCGCGCCGCCATCGAGAAGTGGAACGGCGTGACGCCTAATGTGATGGCCGGCGGCAGCGGCGGCGGGATGCTGTTCAACATCCCGGCAGGGGCGCAGAACAGATAAGCCCCAACGTCAAGGAGCCAATGAAAAACGCGCCTTCGGGCGCGTTTTTCGTTTCAGCGCAGGCGACAATCAGCTCGCAAAACCCGGCGCTGCCTCACGCACCGCGTGCTCCGCGCCTTCTGCTGGAATCGGCGCTTCCACATGCAGACTGGTCGCTTCGTCCACGCCCAGGTGCACGTTCATGCATTGCACCGCCGCGCCGGCCGCGCCCTTGCCCAGGTTGTCCAGACGCGCGGTGACGACCATGCGCTCGTCCGAGCCGAACACGAACAGGTCGGCACGGTTGGTGTCGTTGGCGCCCTGCACATCGAAGAAGCCGTTGTCGAGCGTCTCGACGTTATCGGCCGGGGCCACGCGGATGAACTGCTCGCCCTGGTAGTAATCGGCATACACCTTGGCGATGTCCGCCGGGCTGACCTTGCGTGCCAGATGCTGCGGGTGCAGGCCGATCGTCACGGCCAGGCCCTTGAGGAAGTTGCCGACCACCGGCGTGAAGATCGGCGGCAGAGCGAGCTTGCTCTGCACGCGCATCTCCGGCAGGTGCTTGTGCGTGAGCGCCAGCGCGTACGGGCGCGGGCTGTCGAGCTTCGGGTTATCGGCGGCGAGGTAGTCGGCAATCATCTTCTTGCCGCCGCCGCTGTAACCGGTGAGCGAGAACGCGGTCACCGGGTAGTCCGCTGGAACGATGCCCGCTTCCACCAGCGGGCGCATCAGCAGCACGAAAGCGCTGGCGTGGCAGCCCGGCACGGCAATGCGCTTGGAGGCACGCAGGCGCTCACGCTGGCCTTTGGCGAGTTCGGGCAGGCCGTAGACCCAGCTGTCGTCCGTGCGGAACGCGGTGCTGGCGTCGATGATGCAGGTGTTCGGGTTGTTGACCAGCGAGACCGCCTCGCGCGAGGCGGCGTCCGGCAGGCACAGGAAAGCGACATCCGCGGCGTTCAGGAATTTGGCGCGCTCGGCCGAATCCTTGCGCTTGTCTTCGGCGATGCGCAGCAGTTCGATATCGTCGCGTTGCGACAGATAGTCGAGCAGGCGAAGGCCGGTGGTGCCTTCCTGACCGTCGACGAAAACCTTGAATGCCATGGCGATCTCGCTAAAAAACAGTGGGCAAAAAGCACAGCGCCGGCCCTGTGCCAGCGCGTGAGTTTTGCATTGTAGCGGCTGACGGAAAAATTTCTGCGGCAGCGCACTAAAGTGATTTTTGTGCCCCTTGTCAGGGCCTACCAATGCACCTTGGCGTCGTAATCGACCGTCAGCGGCGCGTGGTCGCTGAACTTGATGTCCTTGAAGATCGACGTGCGGAGCGCCGTGGCGGCAATGCCCGGTGTGGCGATCTGGTAATCGATACGCCACCCGACGTTCTTTGCGTACGCCTGGCCGCGGTTGCTCCACCACGTGTATTGCTCCGGGCGCGGGTCGAGCGTACGGAACACATCCACGTAGCCGACCTCGTCGAACAGCTTGGTCAGCCACGCGCGCTCTTCGGGCAGGCAGCCGGAGTTTTTCTGGTTGCCCTTCCAGTTCTTGATGTCGATTTCCTTGTGGACGATGTTGACGTCGCCGCACAGCACGACCTCGCGGCCCTTTTCGTGGCGCAGGTCAGTCAGGTGCTTCATGAACAGGTCCATGAAGCGGAACTTGGCCTGCTGGCGCTCTTCGCCGCTGGAGCCCGAGGGCACGTAGACCGAGATGACCGACAGCTTGCCGTAGCGCGCCTCGACGTAGCGGCCTTCGGCGTCGAACTCGCCGCCGTCAAAGCCGACGATCACCTCGTCCGGCTTGTGGCGGGTATACAGGCCTGCGCCGCTGTAGCCCTTCTTCACCGCATGCTGAAACACGCCGTGGTAGCCGTGCGGGGCCAGGAATTCGGGCGTCATGTCATCTTGCGCACACTTGAGTTCCTGCACGCAGACGAAATCGGCGTCCTGCTTGCCCATCCAATCGAAAAAGCCTTTGCTGGCAGCGGAGCGAACGCCGTTGAGGTTGGCGGAAATGATGCGTAACATGGCGGGACTTTTTTGCAGACCAGAGAAAAAAGATGAGCCAAAACAGCGAGTTGCGCCAATCCTTCATCCGCTTTGCGGTGGAAGCCGGCGTGCTGTCGTTCGGGGAATTCGTGACCAAGGCAGGGCGGACGTCGCCCTATTTCTTCAACGCCGGCAAGTTCAGCGATGGCGCGCTGCTGGGCCAAGTCGCGCAATTCTATGCGAAAACCCTGCTGGACTCGGGCGTGGAGTTCGACATGCTGTTCGGGCCGGCGTACAAGGGCATCACCCTGGCGTCGGCCACGGCTGTGGCACTGGCGGGGCTGGGCCGCAACGTCGGCTTTGCGTACAACCGCAAGGAAGCGAAGGACCACGGCGAAGGCGGTAGCCTCGTCGGCGCCAAGCTGCAGGGGCGCGTGGTGATCGTGGATGACGTGATCTCGGCGGGCACCTCGGTGCGCGAGTCGGTGGAATTGATTCGCGCCGCGGGCGCGACGCCGGCGGCGGTGCTGATCCTGATGGATCGGATGGAGCGCAGCGGCAACGCGATCGATATCGGCGAGCGCTCTGCCGTGCAGGAAGTGCAGGCGCAGTATGGGATGCCAGTGGTTTCCATCGCTAACCTCGATGACCTGCTGGGGTATCTCGATAACGCAGGCGATCCTGCACTGGCCGGCTATCGTGCCAAGGCGACCGCCTACCGGGATAAGTATGGCGTGAGCGCTGTTTGATTCTTCCTGCTTTCTTGTTTGGAAACCCCGGTTGATGGATTTTGCCGGGGTTTTGTTTTTTGTCGTGTATCCCTTGTTTCATCCCCGGCAGGGGACGAAATAGGGATGGACACCAGCACAAAAACCAATAGTCCAACACCCTATTCGATCTTCAACCCCAAATACGCCGGATTCCCCGCCGGATACTCCGGCTTCAACCGCTCCATCACTGCCAGCAAAATCTCCGCGACCATCAGGCTGCGGTGCGACTTGGAATTCGCCGGAATGATGTGCCACGGCGCGTGCGGGGTGGCTGTTGCGTTGATGGCGTCTTCGTAGGCGACCATGTAGTCGTCCCAAAGCTTGCGCTCCTCAATGTCCGCCATGCCGAGCTTCCAGTGCTTGTGCGGATCGTCGATGCGCTCCTGCAGCCGCTCGCGCTGCTCGTCCTTGGAGATGTGCAGAAAGCACTTGACGATCGTGGTGCCGGTCTCGGCCAGCATCTGCTCGAACGTGTTGATATGAGCGTAGCGGCGCTTGCACTCGGCGGCGTCGATGTCGCCGTGCACGCGCGTGACGAGCACATCTTCATAGTGGCTGCGGTTGAAGATGACGATCTCACCAGCAGCCGGCACCTGCGCATGCACGCGCCACAGGAAATCGTGCGCCAGCTCCAGCGGCGTCGGCACCTTGAAGCCAATCACGCGCAGGCCGAGCGGGTCGAGCGCGCGGAACACGGTGCGCACCGTGCCGTCCTTGCCGGCGGTGTCCATGCCCTGCAACACCACCAGCAGCTTGCGCCGATGCTCGGCATAGAAGATGTCCTGCAGCGCCTCGATGCGCGCGGACAGCTCGGCCAGCCGCTGCAGGTCACCCGCCTTGCCGCCCGTGGTGCACGGCTTGGCGGCGGGATCGAACTTGGCAATCTTGAACTTGCTGCTGCCGTCGAAATACCAGTCGTCGATCGGGCTCTTGCCGTTGGATGCCACGGTGTCTCCTTGTTGTTCTGGTGGATGCGGCAGCCGGCTGCGTGCGCGGCTAATGCGAGGCGGCGAGCTTCAGCGCATCCAGGTCCAGCGTACCCTCGAAAACCGTCGTGGCGGGGCCGGTCATCATCACCGGCTGGCCCTCGCCAGCCCAGGCGATGGTCAGGTCGCCGCCATGCGTGGCCACCTTGACGGGCGAGTCGATCAGGCCGCGCCGGATGCCGGCCACCACCGCCGCGCAGGCGCCCGTGCCGCAAGCCAGCGTCTCTCCGGCGCCGCGCTCATACACGCGCAGGCGGACCGAATGGCGATCGACGATCTGCATGAAGCCGGCATTCACGCGGCGCGGGAACACCGCGTGCGATTCGATCAGCGGGCCATCTTCCAGCACAGGGAAGGCCTCGGCGTCGTCCACCACCTGCACCGCGTGCGGGTTACCCATCGATACGGTGGATAGCCATTCGGTGCGGCCGTTGATCTGCAGGGCGTGCAACGTGTCACGCCCCTCGGTGCGTGTGGGCAGGCCGTCGGGCACGAAGGGCAGGCGCTCGGCTTCGAGCACGGGAGGGCCCATATCGACGGTGACCTGGCCGTCGTCTTGCATCGTCAACGTAGCAATGCCGTTCATGACTTCCACGCGCACAGTGCGCTTGTCCGTCAAACCCCGATCTGTGACGAACTTGACGAAGCAGCGTGCGCCGTTGCCGCAATGCTCCACCTCGCCGCCGTCGTGGTTGAAGATGCGATAGCGGAAATCGACATCGGGCCGCGTCGAGCGCTCGACCAGCAGCAACTGGTCCGCCCCCACGCCAAAGTGGCGGTCGGCGATGGCGCGCCACTGCTCGGGCGTGAAGTCGATCGGGGTCTGGATGCCGTCGAGCACGACAAAGTCGTTGCCCGCGCCGTGCATCTTGGTGAAGTGCAGTTTCACGGTGGCAGGCCGCGCGGTGGCGGCGTGAGGAACTCGGAAAACGCCCATTGTAGAGCGAGCCGACAAGGCTCGCCCCGAGGCGTCAATAGATGCCCGGCACGCCTTCGGGCCGGTGCTTGAAACGCTTGTGCACCCAGTAGTACTCGGTGATGCGCGGGCGGATGGCGTCTTCAAAGAAGGCGTTCATGCGGCGCGTGTCGGCTGTCAGATCACCGGTGGGGTAGTCGTCCCACGCGGGCAGGATGCGCAGCGCGTAGCCCTGGTAGTTGGGCAGGATCTCGGTGTACATCGGCACGACCTTGGCGCCCGTAAGCGCCGCCATGCGCGGGATGGCGTTGAGCGTGAGGGCCGGCACGCCGAAGAACGGCACGAACTCCGAGTCACGCTCGCCGAAATCCATGTCGGAGATGAGCTGCAGCGCCTCGCCTCGCTTGATGGTGCGCATGATCTGCCGGATGTTCTCGTTGCGCGACACCATGGTCGCGCCAAAGCGGCTGCGCAGCGCCTTGATGGCGTCATCGAGCACCGGGTTGGCCATGCGCGTGTAGAGCGAGCAGCCCGCGCTGCCGGTGTGCGTGCGCAGATAATCCGTCAGCGCCAGCGCGCCGATCTCCACGCCCGACAGGTGCAGCGTGACAAGAATGTGCGGCTGTCCATGCAGCGCCGGCAGGTTGGCCTGATCGTCGATCTTGACCACCTGCATGAGGCGCTTCTCCGACGCAAACCACGCAAACGAGCGCTCGGCAAAGCTGCGGAACACCTTGCGGAAGACCTCGTGCGCGATGGCCTCGCGCTCGGCGTCGGACTTCTCGGGAAAGCACGCCTTCAGATTGGCCAGCACCACGCGGCGGCGGCCGTTGGGAATGCGGTACAGCAGCCCGCCCAGCCCTTCGCCAAAGCGGGCGACGAAACCGTACGGGAAGAAAGACAGCAGCCACAGAAAGCCGAGTCCGAGATTGGCAGAGAAACGTTCCATAAAGTGCGGCAGCAGAGCAACGTTCAAGCGGCGGGCGGAGCGTCCGCGCCCTTGGGATGCTTGTAGCGGTTATAGCCCCAGAGATATTGAGTCGGTGCCAGAGCAATCAATTGCTCGATTTCGGCATTGATACGCGTGGCAGCTTCGGTCACATCCTCAGGTAGATCACCGATCACACGCATGTGTGCGCGATAGCCCTTGCCGCGCGGTAGCCGCTCGCAGAACAGCGCCGCCACGGGGGCACCCGTCAGCCGATGCAGACGGTGCACCAGCGTCATCGTGTACGCCGGTTTGCCGAAGAACGGCGCCCATACGCCCTCACCGCCCGTCGGGGTCTGATCGGGCAGGATGCCGACGGCCTCGCCGCGCTTGAGCGCCCGCACCACCATGCGCACACCGCGCGGGTCGGCGGGCGCCATGTGCATGTTCGGTCGCGCGCGCATGGTTTCGATCCAGGTGCGCAGGCTTTCCTGATGGGGCGGCTTGAACATCGCCGTGATCGGGTAACGGCGCGCATAGGCCTGCGGCAAGATCTCGAAGCAGCCCAGGTGCGGGGTCAAGAAAATGGCGCCGCGGCCGTCTTCAAGCAACCGGTCGACGATGGGCCAGCATTCGTCGAGCAGGTTCGGGGTGATGTCCGGGCCATTCTTGCGGACCCAGAAGTACGGCATCTCGAAGACCATGCGGCCGGCGGATCGGCCGGCCTCCTTGAGCATGGCGGGGGTGGCGTCGGGGTAGGCGTGGCGGAAGTTGGCGATGAGCCGGTCGTGATAGCGTCCGGGCACCTTGGCGGCCAGCGCTCCCAGCCAGCCGCCCAGCGCCTGCAGCCACGAAAGAGGCCAGCGTGAAAACAGCCAGAACAGGAGATTCATGCGTGCGTACGCAGCAATGTGTTGGTCGCAGTCGACAGGGGAACAGGGTCATGGATTGCCGTGCGGCAGACCCAAAAAGTGCCGCGTATAATAACGCGATTCGCCGAGTTAACTGACAACTTGCGGGGCGAATCCTTGTCCGGCCACAAACTTGGGCAAGGTTGCTAAATACCGCTAAAGCGTCGCCGGCCGTGGCACAAACGGATTGGCAACGTGATAGCCAATCTGGAGCTAACAGCCGTGTCAAACGACTTCCTCTTCACCTCGGAGTCGGTCTCCGAGGGCCATCCCGACAAGGTCGCGGACCAGATTTCCGACGCCATCCTCGACGCCATCCTGACCGAGGACAAATATGCGCGCGTCGCGGCAGAAACGCTGTGCAACACCGGGCTGGTGGTGCTGGCGGGTGAAATCACCACGACGGCCAACGTCGACTACATCCACGTTGCGCGCGAGACCATCAAGCGCATCGGCTACGACAACACCGAATACGGCATCGACTACAAGGGCTGTGCCGTCCTCGTCGCTTACGACAAGCAATCGCCCGACATCGCCCAGGGCGTCGACCGCGCCTCGGACGACTACCTGAACCAGGGCGCCGGCGACCAGGGCCTGATGTTCGGCTACGCGTGCGATGAAACGCCTGAGCTGATGCCCTTCCCGATCTACTACGCACACCGCCTGGTCGAGCGCCAGTCGCAGCTGCGCCGCGACGGCCGTCTGCCCTGGCTGCGCCCCGACGCCAAGTCGCAGGTCACGGTGCGTTATGTGGACGGCAAGCCGCACAGCGTGGACACCGTGGTGCTGTCGACCCAGCACGCGCCGGAGATGTCGCAAGAGGCCATCCGCGAAGCCGTGATCGAAGAGATCATCAAGCCGGTGCTGCCGTCGCACATGCTGGCCGACACCAAGTACCTGGTGAACCCGACCGGCCGTTTCGTCATCGGCGGCCCGCAAGGCGACTGCGGCCTGACCGGCCGCAAGATCATCGTCGACACGTACGGCGGCGCGGCCCCGCACGGCGGCGGCGCGTTCTCGGGCAAGGACCCGTCCAAGGTCGACCGCTCGGCAGCGTATGCCGCGCGCTACGTGGCCAAGAACGTGGTGGCCGCCGGCTTGGCGCGCCAATGCCAGGTGCAGGTGAGCTACGCCATTGGCGTGGCACGCCCGATCAACATCACGGTGTACACGGAAGGCACGGGCGTGATCCCGGACGAGCAGATCGCCAAGCTCGTGCAGGAGCACTTCGACCTGCGCCCGAAGGGCATCGTGCAGATGCTCGACCTGCTGCGCCCGATCTACCTCAAGACCGCCGCCTATGGCCACTTCGGCCGCGAAGAGCCGGAGTTCACCTGGGAAGCCACCGACAAGGCCCTGCTGCTGCGTGAAGCGGCTGGCCTGACCGGCGAGCCAGTGAAGGCGTTTGCCTGAGGCTGCGTTGCGGCAATAATGCGCCGCCCTTCGGGGCGGCTTTTTTACGCCTGCGGATTATGGCTTGGCAGCCGCCGCACGGAATGCAGCATCATCAAGCAACGCACCGACCAGCTTGCGGTACAGCGCCTCATACTGCCCCGCCGCCTGCGGAATCGCCGAGGCCCCGATGAACGGCGAATCCCACGACGCCTCGCTGCGCAGTGCGCGGTCATAGCGCACCGTGCCAGCCCGCGTGACTACGAACCGCGCCGCCAGCGCCGCCTTGCCCTTCCCCACTGGGGCCTCGACATTGCTCTCGAGCAGCGTGCCGGTGATCACGGCGTCGGATTTCGCATCCAGCAGGCCCGCCGACTGCAGTTCCACGCGCAAGGTCTCGCGCAGGAAGGGCTCAGCGATGCCAGCAGAGCGCTATGCACACCACGCCGCTTTTTTTTTGAAGATGGGTGGGCGGGCAGCACAATTGAGCAATCCTGATCAGGCACCCGCGACCTTGTCCCGCTACCGTATCGCTACCCTGGAGCCCAGCCAATTGACCACCACCGCCACCGGCCGCTACCTCGCCCGCATGCGCGCCGTACTCGCGCATATCGACGCGCATCTGGACGATGCGCTGGACGTGGATCAACTGGCCGAGGTGGCGGCGTTCTCCAAGTACCACTTCCACCGCCAGTTCACGCTGCTGTTCGGCATGAATGTCGGGCGCTATGTGCAACTGCTGCGCATGAAGCGCGCGGCTCACCAACTTGCCTATCGCGACGATGCGCGCATCACCGACATCGCGCTGGCGTGCGGGTACGAGGGGCCGGAGGCCTTTGCGCGCGCGTTCCGCAAGCAGACGGGGCAATCGCCATCGGCGTTTCGCTCGGCGCCGCTGTGGACATCCTGGGCCGCCAATCACCACGCGCTACGCGCCCTCAGGAGCGAACACATGCCCGCACAACCGCACACCCATCCTGTCGAGATCGTCCAACGCGAAGACGTGCCCGTCGCTGCCATCGAGCACCGAGGCAGCCCGGCACAACTGGGCGACACCATCCGCGCGTTCATCGCCTGGCGCCGGGAGCATCGCCTCTCGCCCGCCGTTTCGGCCACCTACAACATCGTCTACAACAACCCCGACGACGTTCCGCCCGAAGCCTTCCGCATGGACATCTGCGCGGCCGCGCGCGCGCCCATTGCGCCCAATGCGGCTGGCATCGTCGGCAAGACGCTAGCGGGTGGGCGTTACGCCGTGCTGCGACACACAGGTTCGGACGACACGCTCGACCAAAGCGCCGCCTATCTCTATGCGGAATGGCTGCCCGGCAGCGGCGAGGCGTTGCGCGACGCGCCGTTGCTGTTCCAGCGTGTGCGCTTCTATCCGGATGTGCCCGAACACGAGGCCGTGACGGACATCCTGCTGCCGCTCAAGTAACCGGCCCCTGCCCGGTGCCGCGCGAGCGTTCAAGGCGCCACTGCCTGGCACTGCAACCGAACGCGCCACGAAACCAGCGGGAGAACGCGCTGGGCTCGGAAAAGCCCAGCAGCACAGCCACCTCGGCCAGCGGCCGGCCCGGCTGCGCGAGGTAGCGTCTGGCCAGTTCCGTGCGCACGGTTTCCAGGATCGAGGAGAACGTCTCGCCATCCTGTGCGAGATGGCGGTGGATGGTGCGCCGGCTCACACCCAGATGCTGCGCCACATCATCGATCGAGCCGTGCCCGGATGGCAGCAGCAACAGCACCAACTGGCGCACCTCGCGGCTGAGCGTGGAGCCCTCGCTTGCGCTGATCCCTTCCAGGTACTGGCGAGCGTAGCGCGCCATGACCGGATCGGACGACGGCAGCGGACGATCCAGGTCGCGCGCATTGAGCACGACGCCGTTGAACTCCTGGCCAAACTGGACGACCGGCCCGAACAGGCGCTCGTGCAGGCTGCGATCCGCCGGTGCCGTGTGCGTGAAGCAGACCGCGCGCGGCCGCCAACTGGCCCCCAGCAGCACGTTCAGCAGGCGGTAGATCACGCCGATGATCAACTCGACGGACTGCCGCTGCGGCTCGCCCTGTTCTATGCCGATGGATTCCACGCGCAGGATGGTTGCATCCCCGGCGTCTTCAAGCACGGTGGAGGTCGCCTCGGTATGCAGGTGCCCGTAGCGGCGCAGCGCTTCCAACGCGCCACGCAGCGTCGACTCTTCGCGCACCGCCAGCCCGATCGGCCCGAGGTTGGACAGCCGCCGCGTTTCCGCCATGCGCAGGCCGAAGGTGGGCACGCCGCTGAGTTCAGCCGAACGCTCCAGCAGCGCGCCCACCTTCTCGGCGGGGATCTTCAGGTCAGGATCGCGCAGGCATGCGACGGGGAGCCCAGCCTCGGCCAGCAGGCGATGGGCGTCCAGACCGACGCTGGCGCAGATGTCGGCGTAGTTGGTAAGGCTGGCGCTGCGGATCAGGGCTGGCATCGGGGTCTTCCCGGAGTGTCCCCAGATGTTAAGTCGATGTCCCCGAATGTCAAGGGCCGGGTGACACGTCTACCTACACTGGGGCCACATCGCCATTGAAAGGACCGCCCCCATGACCACACCCGACCTTGCCACCGCCGACCGCAGCGCGACCCCGGTTTCCGACACGCTGCGCGCCAGCGGCCAATGGAACCCCAACTGGGATCCGTTTGCCGAGCTCGACCCGCTCTGGACCGAGCGCTTCATGGCAATGGGCGTCATGCCGCACAAGCATCTCGATCCGCTCACGCTGGAGTTCATTGCCATCGCGGTGGATGCTTCATGCACGCACCTGTATGCGCCCGGCGTGCGGCGGCATATCCGCAGGGCGCTGGAACTGGGCGCCACCCAGGCGCAGATCACTGCCGTCCTGCAATGCGTGTCGGTGCTCGGCATCCACAGCATGAGCGTGGGCGCGCCCATCCTGCTCGAAGAGCTGGCCGCGCGCGAACAAGCAGCCGCCTGAACATCGCACCACATCACAAACACATCACGCGTCGCACATTTTCACTGGAGACACCCCATGCACTTCTTTGACGACTCCCTGCTGCCCGAACACCAAGAGAAGCTGATCATCCAGGTCGCGCCGTACGGCCCGCAATGGCTGCCGGCCGATTCCGACGACATTCCCGTCACCATGGACGAGCAGGTGCAGAAGGCCGTGGATTGCTGGAACGCCGGCGCCACCGTGCTGCACGTGCACGTGCGCGAAGACGACGGCAAGGGCAGCAAGCGGCTGACCAAGTTCAACGAAATGCTGGCCCGCCTGCGCGAGGCCGTGCCGCAGATGATCCTGCAAGTGGGCGGCTCGATCTCGTTTGCGCCCGAAGACGAAACGCAATCCGCCAAGTGGCTCAATGACGACACGCGCCACATGCTGGCCGAGCTCACGCCCGCGCCGGACCAGGTCACGATCGCCATCAACACCAGCCAGATGAACGTGATGGAGTTGATGACCGAGGCCGACGTGGCCGGCACCTCGCTCACCAACCCCGCGTTGCAGGCGGCCTACCGCGACATGATCGTGCCGTCCAACCCGTCGTGGCACGTGGAGCACCTGCGCCGCCTGGTCGCGCACGGTATCCAGCCGCACTTCATGCTGGGCAATCTGACGCAGCTCGAAACCGTGGAACGGCTGATCCGCCGCGGCGCATACACCGGGCCGCTGGTGCTCAACTACGTGGCCATCGGCGGCGGTGCCGCGGGCCTGCACCCGGCCGACATGATCGAGTTCGCACGCCGCACACCCGATGGCGCGGTGCTCACCATTGAAACGCTCAACCGCAACGTCGTGCCGCTGAACACCATGGCGATCGCCATGGGCCTGCACGTGCGCGTAGGCATCGAAGACACGCTGTTCGGGCCGGACGGCAAGCGTGCCACCTCGGTGCAGCAGGTCGAGAAGATGGTGCGCATCGCGCGTGAGCTGAACCGCGACATTGCCAGCGGTGCCGAGGCCAAGCGCATCTACCGCATCGGCGAGCACTGGACGAGCACCGAAGACACGCTCGCCAGGCTGGGCATGGCGCCCAACCGCCGGCAGGATGCCGAGCGCTATCGCGCCGCTGCCTGAGCGGGGAGACCACGCGATGCGACTCGACGACAAGGTGGCCGTGGTCACGGGCGCGGCCGGCGGCCTGGGCAAGGCGATTGCCCTGGCCTATGCCGACGCCGGTGCGCGCGTGGTGCTGTGCGACATCCAGCCGGCCGGGCTGGAGGCCGCTCGGGCCGAGGTCGCGCAGCGCGGGCCGGCGTGCCTCGCGCTGCCCTGCGACGTGAGCGACAGCCGGGCCGTGGCCGGCTTGTTCGAGCAGGTCGACCACGCGTTCGGCACGGTGGACATCCTGGTCAACAACGCGGCGATCATCCCCAGCCAGCCGATCGACGAGCAGCGCCGCCAGCAGCACTACGCCTACCTGACCACGCCGCAGCCGCGCCACTCGCTGGGCTTCACCAGCAGCATGACCGACCAGGACTGGCACCGCTTCTGGGATGTGAACGTGCACGGCGTCTTCTACTGCACGCGTGAAGCGCTCAAGCGCATGGAGGCGCGGCGCGCGGGCAAGATCATCAACGTGGCGTCGATTGCCGGCCTCTCGGCCTACAGCGCGCACAGCCCGCACTACTCGGCCACCAAGGGGGCGGTGGTGGCCTTCACCCGCGCGGTGGCAGCAGAAGTGGCTGGCGCCAACATCTTCGTCAACGCCATCGCGCCCGGCGGCGTGCAGACCGAACTGTTCACGCAATACCTCGCGCAGATGGGCGAAGACCGCCGCAACCAGCTCTTCCAGATGATTCCGCTGGGGCGGCTCGGCACGCCGGAGGAATACGCCTCGCTCGCGGTCTACCTGGCCGCCGACGGGCACTACCTTGCGGGCCAGATCATCAGCCCGAATGGCGGGATGTTCTAAGCCTCGCAATACGAACGCACTAGACGCACGGAGACACACGACATGGCCTGGAAGACCCACCCGCGCGCAGTGCTGGCAACACTGCTGCTGATCCACATCCTCGCGCACATCGACCGCAACATCCTGCTGGGCTTCTCTCCTCAGATGACGGCGGATCTGGCGCTTACCAACGCGCAGTACGGCTTCCTGGTGGGCGCGGTCTGGGTGTTCAGCTTCGGGTTCATGGCCGTAGTGATGGGCACGCTGGCCGACCGGTTCAGCCGCACGCGCGTCATTGCGGCCGGCCTGCTGATCTGGAGTGTGTGCACCGCCGCCTCTGGGATGGCGCACAACTTTACCGAGCTTGTGGCCGCGCGCTTCCTGGTGGCCAGCGGCGAAGCCGCGCTGGTGCCGGCGGCCGTCGCCCTGCTGGCCGAACTGTTTGACGAGAAACGCCGCGGCACGGCCCTGGGGCTGTTCTTCATGGGCATCCCGCTGGGGGTGGGCCTGAGCTTCCTGCTCTCCGGCACGTTCGGCGCCACGCACGGCTGGCGCGATACTTTTTACACGCTGGGCGTGGCCGGCACGGTGATGGCGGTGCTGGTGGGCTGCCTGAAGGAGACCCGCGCGCCCGGCAAAACCACCGCAGCCGGCATGCCCTTTCTGGCGCAGTTGCGCGCGGTGATGGGCGTGCTGCGGGCCAACCCGATGCTGTGCCTGGTCATGGCCGGTATCGTGCTGGCCCACATGGTGTTTGCCGGGCTGGCGTTCACGCAGTTGTGGCTGGTGCGCGAACGCGGCCTCGACGCTGCCGGCATCGCCCGCACCATCGGCGTCCTGCAGATCGTGTTCGGCACGCTGGGCTCGGTGGCCGGCGGCATCATCGGCGACCGTTACGCCCAACGCTTGCCCGGCGGCCATGCGGCGTTCATGGCCCTGCTTGCCGCACTCTGCGCGCCGCTGATGATTGCGTACCGCTTTGCCGCACCCGGCTCGGTGCTGTTCTACGCAGGCATGTGCGCGGGCTTCTTCCTGCCGCTGGCGCTGTATGGCCCGGCCAACACGCTGATCATGCAGCAGGTGCCCGAGCAGATGCGCTCGACCATCTCGGGCGTCAGCATGCTGTTGATCAACGTGTTTGCCATTGCGCTGGGCAACCTGGCCGTGGGCACTCTGAGCGACTGGCTGTTGGCGGCCGGCATGCACGCACCGCTGCGCTCCGTGCTGCTGATGACGGACGGCATGGCCATCAGCTCGCTGCTGTGCTTCCTGTCGGCGGCACGCCGAACGGGCGGCATCGCAAGCGCCCGTCCGCAGCCCCTGTAGGCTTCCTGCTGCCCTCCGGCCTTTCTGTCACAACATGATAAAATCCGCGCCCCAGCCCGGGACCACCCGGGCGCCATTCCAATCAAGGTGAAGCCTGCTTCGGGCGATCGCCGTCGCCCCAAGCTTCCTCGTGCCCCGCCCCGCCCTCCAGCGCTGGCTTGCCAGCTTTATTCCCGCGCCTGTTACGGTGCGCTGGCGCGAGCGCGCGCGCTCGGCCGTCGGCGCGCTCGTCGGCATCCTTTTTACCGGCACGATGATGAAGCTGGTGCCGGGCGCCGCCACGCTGATCCCTTTGCTGGTGGCACCGATGGGCGCCTCGGCCGTGCTGCTGTTTGCGGTACCGGCCAGCCCGCTGGCGCAACCGTGGTCGATCATCGGCGGCAACCTGGTGGCAGCCACCGTGGGCGTCACTTGCGCGCTACTGGTGAGCGATCCGGTGGTGGCCTCGGCGCTGGCCGTGTCGATTGCGATTGCCGGCATGTTTGCGCTGCGCTGCGTACATCCGCCCTCGGGCGCGGTGGCGCTTACGGCGGTGATCGGCGGGCCGGCCGTGCATGCGCTGGGGTATCGCTTCGTGGCCGAGCCGATCCTGATCCAGTCGGCGCTGCTGCTGGTGGGCGCGCTGGTGTACCACGCGATCACGGGCCACCGGTATCCGCACGCGCAGCGTCTGCCCGCTGCAGAACGCCCGCCCGCCGCCGGCTTCACACGCGCCGACATCGTTGCCGCGCTGCGCCACCAGAGCGAACTGCTCGACATCGACCCCGAAGACATCGAAGCCGTGCTGCGCGAGATGCAACTGCAGGCCTACACCCGCACCTTCCAGGCACTGACCTGCGCCGACATCATGTCGCAGCCGGTAATAGCCGCCGCGCCCGGCACGTCGATCCCGCGCGCGCTGCAATTGCTGCGGCAGCACGGCATCAAGGTGCTGCCGGTCATCGATGAGCGGCGCCGCGTCACCGGCATCGTCACCCGCGCAGACTTGCTGGGCCAAACCCCGCGCGACCTGCGCCAGACGCTGCGCCACTGGTTCAGCATCGGCGCCCTCACGCCGCCGCGCGTGGCCGACCACATGAAGACGCACGTGCAGACCATCCGGGCAGATGCG
Source organism: Ralstonia sp. UBA689 (assembly GCF_002298975.1). Lineage (GTDB taxonomy): Bacteria > Pseudomonadota > Gammaproteobacteria > Burkholderiales > Burkholderiaceae > Ralstonia. The sequence goes on along the minus strand of NZ_DBMV01000033.1, from coordinate 259,250 downwards.
CCCATGTCCGAACTCGTGCCGCTGTTTGCGCACGCGGGCCACCACCATATTCCGGTGATCGATGCCGACGGCCGGCTGACGGGCATCATCACCGAATCGGATCTGGTAAGCGGGCTGTACCGTCAGGCCGCGATCGAACCGCAGGCGGCCTGAACAGGCCCATCAAGCCGCATCGATCGGCCACTCGCGGAATGCAGCAAGCTGCTCCGCCGCCGCCGAAAACGCCACCAGGCCCGGGTAATCCGCTGCCGGTACGCGGTCCGGCACCATCAACTGGATGAAGCCCCAGGCCACGGCGGTGGTCACGCCCGCCTGCGTGAGCGCGCTGGCATCGGCAGGCAACGGCGCCGCCTTCAACTCGGCTTCCAGCGCGTCGACTGCCGCCAGCAGTTGGCTCTGCACGCGGTCGACCCACGGCGCATGCACCTTCTCGGTCGGGCGCAGGTTGTGCTCATAGACGATCTGCACCGCCTTCTCGCACGCAGCCAGCGCCAGGCCGATCACACGCAGCGCCTGCTGGCGCGCGGGCAACGCTGCCGGCATCAGGCTGCGCCCGGTCACGGCCTCTGCATAGTCGATGATGAGCGTGGAATCGATCAGCAACGTGCCGTCGTCGCACACCAGCGTGGGCGCCTTCACCACCGGATTGATCTCACGAAACTGGTCGAAATGCCGGAAGACCGACACCGACGCATGCTCGAACGGCAGGCCGAGCAGCTTGAGCGAAATGGCGGTACGGCGGACATAGGGTGAATCAAGCATGCCGATCAGCTTCATGGGGGCTCCTGGGCAACGTGGCCAGCTTCGGTAACGGGATACCCATGATAAGCAGCCACGCTGGCGCGTCTAAGTCGTTTCCATCCAAAATCAGGGCTTTCGACCGATGAATCATCGGTCACATCCTCCCGCCATCCGAGCCCGCCCCGCCATGCCCCTCGACAAGAAAGACTGGCTGATCCTCGAAGCCCTGCAGACCGATGCCCGCCAGAGCCTGGCGGCGCTCGGCAAGCGCATCGGCCTGTCGCAGCCGGCCATGAGCGAGCGCGTGCGCAAGCTGGAAGACGCCGGCGTGATCGAAGGCTACGGCGCGCGCGTGAACCTGCGCCGCGTCGGCATCGGGCTGCAGGCTTACATCCACATCGAGACCACGCACGCGCACATCCGCAAATATCTCAAGCTGTTTGAAGACATGCCCGAGGTGCTGGAAGCCAGCCGCGTGACCGGGCAACACTGCTTCATCGTGCGCTGCGCAATTGCCGAGCCGGGCGATCTGGAGCGTGTGGTCGATAGCCTGGCCGTACATGGCTCGGTCACGACCTCACTGGTGCTGTCCAGCCCGGTGGCGAAGCCGGTGACGATTCGGGCAGCCCGGATACCGGGTAACGGCATAACATCAAGCCCTGTCACAACCGCCCGTGCCCGCCCGTCTAGGGAGTAGCTTCCCTGGACGACACATGACGCCATGACAACCTCCACCCGTACCGACAGCCAAGACACGGCTTTCAGCGCCGCCCGGCCCCGCCTGTTTGCCATTGCCTATCGCATGCTCGGCACCCGCGCCGATGCCGAAGACGTGCTGCAGGACGCCTGGATGCGCTGGCACCAGACCGATCAATCTGCCCTGCAATCGGCCGAGGCCTGGCTCGTGACCGTCGTCACTCGCCTGTCGATCGACCGTCTGCGCGCTGCCAAGACCGAGCGCGAAGCCTACGTAGGCTGGTGGCTGCCCGAGCCGCTGGTGGAGGTGGAGTCCAGCACCCCCACACCCGAGTCAGCCGTGGAACTGGCAGGCGACCTGTCGATGGCACTGCTGTGGGTGCTGGAACGCCTCTCGCCCGAAGAGCGCGCGGCCTTCCTGATGCGCCAGGTGTTCGACCAGGATTATTCGGAGATTGCCGCGCTGCTGGGCAAGACCGAGGCCGCATGCCGGCAGATGGTGCACCGCGCATCTGACCGTGTGCAGCAGGAGCGCCCGCGTTTTGATGTCTCCGCAGATGCGCATCGCGACCTGCTCGAACGCTTTGCCGAAGCCTCCCGCACCGGCCAGCGCGAGGCCATCCGCGCGCTGCTGGCCGACGATGCACATCTGGTGGGCGACGGGGGCGGCAAGGTGCCATCGTTCACGCGCATCATCCAGGACGCCAACCAGATCACCAAGATCTACTGCGAACTGGTCCAGGCCATGGGCAACGTCCGCTATCAGCACGCCCTGGTCAACGGCGAGCCGGGCCTGCTGCGCTACGTGGACGACAAGCTGGAATCGGCGCAGTCGTTCGTCATCGAGAACGGCCGCATCGTCGCCATCTACGTGGTGCGCAACCCGGACAAGCTGGCGCACATCACGGCCTGAGAGAAAAACAAAGCATTTCGGCCGGACCTGTCACAACCCGGCCGAGTGAGGCGTCTTTAGGGTATGGAGCGACGCCAGAGAGAAGACAGCGACCGCTCCAGGTATCCAATCCAACCTCAAGGAGCCTCTCATGTCGCAAGCCCCTCGCATTGCCTACTACCAAGCCGCCCCGAAGGCCTTCAACAACCTGCTGAACCTGTCGAACGGCCTGCGCCGCGACCTGCTGGGCGCCAAGTTGGTCGATCTCGTTCTGCTGCGCGTGTCGCAGATCAACGGTTGCGCCTTCTGCATCGACATGCACTGGAGCGACCTCATCAAGATGGGCGAAGACCCGCGCCACCTGAACGCCGTGGCCGGCTGGCGCGAGGCGCCGTTCTTTACCGAGCGCGAACGCGCCGCGCTGCGATGGGCCGAGCTGGTCACCAACACGCCGCACAGCGATACCGGCGATGAGGAATTCGCCAAGCTGCGTGCGCACTTCAGCGATGAAGAGATCGCCGAGCTGAGCTTCGTGATCGTCACCATCAACAGTTGGAACCTGCTGAACGTGAGCCTGCGCAACCCGGTGCCGTTGAAGGCGCCGTACAGCGCCGCTGCCTAAGGCGATCGGTCTGCCTGCAAAGCGGCGCCCGCGTGCTCACGCCGGCGCCGCGCTTACCCCCTCACACCGGCAGGAAACGCACCATCAGCACTTCGTCGGCATAGCCCTCAGCAGACTTGATGGCGCGTGGCTCGACACCATAGGGTGCGAAGCCGCAGCGCTGGTACAGCGCAAGCGCCGCCGCGTTGGTGTGCACCACAGAGAGCGTGATCTGCTCCACCACGCCCGTGGCGACCGCCACAATGCCATCCATCAGCGCCACCCCCACACCGCGCCCCCGCACATCGGGCGCCACATAGAAGCCCCACACGAAACCCTTGTGCGCGTGCTTGGCACCGGACTGCCGCTTGAAGCCCGCCATGCCAACGATGTGCGCACCGTCAAAGGCACCCAATACCGTGGACGTGGCCAACCGTTCAGCGAAGGCCTCCATCGGAAGCTCCGCCTCCGCCGCGTAGGTGGCGCAGAACGCCTCGGGCGCGCTTCCCAGTGCAGCCAGGCGGATGGCACGGTAATCGGCTGCATCAGCCGACGTGAGCTTGCGAATGACGATGGCGTTGGACATGACGGGCTGAAGTGAGCGGCGGAGAAGTGCCAGTATCACGCCAAACGCCTGCAAGGGGCGTGTACCGCATGTTTGCGTCCATGCAGCGGAGGGCTTTGTCGATCAGTTGGCCTATGTCGGCGTGTGGGTGCGGGTTTCTATCTCTCGGGAAAACGCGAAGCGACGCGAATTCAGAACGGGGGGAGCCATGGCCGAGCTTTTGATCGCCCAAGCGGACAGCACCAGCCGCACACCAGCACAACCGCTGCCCGCGCCAACGCCTGCGCCCGCCCCCACCTACTCTGTGGGCGGCACCGTGACCGGCTTGGCCACGGGCAAATCCGTCACGCTGCTGAACAACGGCGGCGATGCCGTCGCCGTGAATGCAGACGGCAGCTTCCAGTTTCCAACGGCATTGGCGCAAGGCGCACCCTATGCCGCCACGGTGGGCACGCGGCCTTCGGGGGAGAACTGCACCGTCACCAACGGCAGCGGCACGGCGGGCACGGCCAACGTGACCAACAGTGCCGTGACGTGCACGCTGCGGCCGCTGTTCGGCTACGCGTTCAACTCCAACGACGGCACCCTCTCCGCCTTCACGCTGGACTTGAGCACCGGCATGCCCACGGCCATCGGCACGGCGGTGCCGGTTGGGGCCGGGCCGCTGTCGCTCACCATCGACCCGGCGGGCACGTTCGCCTACGTGGTGAACGGCGTCGACAACACCGTCGTGGCGTACAGCATCGATGCCACCACGAGCATGCTGACGGCGGTAACGGGCGGGACGGCCAACACGGGCAACATCCCGCGCGGCATGGCGACCGTGGCGGTGCCCTATGGCCTGTTGACCAGGTTGGTCAGGCGCCCGCCCGGAGCCCCTCTGCATAGGCGAGGGGCTTCGTGATTGAGGGACTTGGTCAGGCACCGCAGCGGTGCCTGACCTCACACGTCGATGGCCGAAGTCGAATTCACCTTGCGGCGCAGTTCGTACTTCTGGATCTTGCCCGTCGATGTCTTGGGCAGCGGGCCGAAGAACACCGCCTTGGGCACCTTGAAGCCCGCCAGCAGCGTCTTGCAGTGCGCGATCAGGTCTTCTGCGGTGGCGGTGGCGCCGTCTTTGAGTTCAACGAACGCGCACGGTGTTTCGCCCCACTTGGCATCCGGCTGGGCGACCACGGCGGCAGCCAGCACGGCGGGGTGGCGATACAGCGCGTCTTCCACCTCCACGCTGGAGATGTTCTCGCCGCCCGAGATGATGATGTCTTTGCTGCGGTCTTTGATCTTGATGTAGCCGTCGGGCATGCAGACGCCCAGATCACCGGTGTGGAACCAGCCGCCGGCAAAGGCCTCGCGCGTGGCCTTTTCGTTCTTGAGGTAACCCTTCATGCAGATGTTGCCGCGGAACATGATCTCGCCAATGGTCTCGCCATCGGCCGGCACGAGCTGCATGGTTTCCGGGTCGAGCACCGCCACCTGCGATTGCAGGTGATAGCGCACGCCCTGGCGCGCCTTCATGGTGGCGCGCTCGTGCTCGGGCAGCGTGCGCCACTCATCCTGTTCCGCACAGACGGCGGCGGGGCCGTACACCTCGGTCAGGCCGTAGACGTGCGTCAACTCAAAACCCATGGCCTCCATCTGCGCCAGCACGGCGGCCGGCGGCGGCGCACCGGCCACCATGCCGCGCACGGGCCCGCGCAGGCCTTCACGCCACGACGGCGGCGCGTTCACCAGTGCCGTGTGCACGATGGGCGCCGCGCAGTAGTGCGTCACGCCTTCATCGCGCATCAGGTCGAACACCAGCTTGGGCTCGAACTTGCGCAGGCAGACATTGACGCCCGCGCGCGCCGCGATCGTCCAGGGGAAGCACCAGCCGTTGCAGTGGAACATCGGCAGCGTCCAGAGATAGACCGGGTGCTTGGGCAGATCCCACTCCAGGATGTTGGACACCGCGTTGATGGTCGCGCCGCGATGGTGGTAGACCACGCCTTTCGGATCACCCGTGGTGCCCGAGGTGTAGTTGAGCGCAATGGCATCCCACTCGTCGGCGGGCAGTTGCCAGGCGTAGTGCGGATCGCCCGAGGCCAGGAAGGATTCGTAATCGGTGTCGCCAAAGGGCGCCGCCTCGGGCCCCAGCGCATCGTTCACGGCAATCACCTTCAAGCCCGGAATCTCCAGCGCCATCTGGCGGGCCAGGTCTGCAAACTCGGTGTCGGCCAGCAGCACGCGGGCCTCGCCATGGCGCAGCATGAAGACGAGGTTGGCGGCATCCAGGCGGATGTTGAGTGCGTTGAGCACCGCACCCGCCATCGGCACCCCAAAATGCGCCTCCACCATGGCCGGCGTATTGGGCAGCAGCGCGGCCACCGTGTCGCCCCGGCCAACACCGGCCAGCGACAGCGCGCTGGCCATTCGGCGGGCGCGGGTGTAGGTGTCGCGCCAGTTCTGGCGCACCGGGCCATGCACGATGGCCAGGCGGTCGCCATAGACCTCCGCCGCGCGGGCGAGGAACTCAATCGGGGTGAGCGGGACGAAGTTGGCCGCGTTGCGGGCCAGACCGCTATCAAAATCGGTGGGCATTGCTGTGTCTCCGTGCGCCGGGCGCTGTTGCTTTTTGTTGGGCAAAGCTATCATCGGGCAGCTCCCGCACTCTGTCACCTGGATGACAAACCGCCCGGAAACCCGCGCCAGCCAAGGCTGACAGGATTCTTACAAAGCGGCGGCAGAGCCCCACGCGCCCCCGCCACTTTCTTGATTGTGTGCACACCCTTGCCATGACCGCACCCCACGCCCAGACGGCCGCCACGCAGTTGAAAGGCCACGCGTGGTTTACCGCGCTGGCGCCCGAACACCAGGCGCTGGCCGCGCGCGAAACCCTGCTGCAGGAATACGAGCCCGGCGCGTTCATCGCCCGGCGCGGCGAACCCTCGCGCTACTGGATCGGGGTAGACAGCGGGCTCATCAAGCTGGCCGTGTACACGTCAGACGGGCGCGGCTGCACGTTCTCGGGCGTGCCCGAAGGCGGCTGGTGCGGCGAGGGCAGCGTCATCAAGCGTGAAGACCGGCGCTATGACGTGATTGCCATCCGCACCTCGCGCGTGCTGCTGGTGCCCGAGCCCGTGTTCAACACCCTGCTGGCGCAGAGCCTGCCGTTTGCCAGCTTTGTGGTGCGCCAGCTCAACGAGCGCATGGGGCAGTTCATTGCCACCGTGCAGAACGACCGGCTGCTGAGCGCCGATGCGCGCGTGGCGCAAGCGATTGCGCAGTTGTTCCACCCGGCCCTGTACCCGCGCACGAGTGCGGTGCTGGAGCTGTCACAGGAAGAGATCGGGCTGCTGACCGGCCTGTCGCGCCAGCGGGTGAACCGGGCACTGGGGCGGCTGGCCGATGCGGGCCTGATCACGCAGTCGTACCAGACGATTCGTGTGACGGATCTGGAGCGGTTGCGGCTCTTTGGCCTATCGGAGCTTTGAGGCCGCGCAAGACACTGTCGCCGGAGCGACATTGCCCTTGTTGCGGGCAGACATAGAATTCTGCGACAGTAGCCGGCCATCTGCCCGTTTGCCCGCCCGCCGCAATTCACCCCATGCCACTCATCAGCCGCGCCCACGTTCGACTCTCGCGCCTGCGCTTTCCGTTTGCGGTGCGCGTGCAGGCCGAGCAGGGCACCGCCTGCATGCGCGACGCCAACGGCCGGCGCGAGGTGCGCCCGGGTGACCCGTTTGTTGTGCCCGCCTTCGCGCATTTTGGTTGTGACGTGCCGGGCACGATGTGGCAGCCCTGCGCCATCACGTTCACGGCCGTGCCCGACGACGGCTGCCCGCGCATGGCGGCCATTCAGCATGACAAGCCGTGGGCACGCGCGCTGGCTGGGCTGGTGTTCGAGCACCCGGCCCAGGCCTGGAATGCAGCCTTGTTGAGTGAGCTTTGGCAGGCCTGCCCACGGCAGGTGCGTGCCCGGCTGTTTGCAGAAGGCGAAGCGCTGCATGCGCTGGTGCGCGAACAACGCGCCGCATGGGCGCTGTATCGGCTGGCCGCGCTGGACGCCGACGCAGCGGCCCAAACGGAAACAATGCAGACGCTCGCCCGGCGGGCCGGCCTGCGAACCGTGCGCGCGTTGAATACAACCTGCGCCAGCCTGTTCGGCGTCGAACTCAACGTGCTGACGGCGGCAAACACCGAGGCCGTGCGCGCCGCCGAACACACCAGCCCACCCGCCTGGGCACACTGGCACTTGCCCTTGGCCCTATCGGCTTAGCGTCGCCAACAAAACCCTCCTGGCGTCGTTGTGCCTCCTGGCCGGACTCCAGTACTGTCTACGTCGGCACGCCTGGCCAGGACCGCTGCGCTGGGTTTTGTTAGCGACGCTTAAACGCCGCAGGGCCAACGCCACCGCCCCTCAATCGAGAATGCATTCCCGCTCCGCCGTGCCGTTGGCCAGGCTCGGCTGGCCCAGCAGGTCGCGCACGGCGTCTTCAATGGTGGCGGACATGGCGCTGAGGGCAAGGTCGTTGTCTTCGGTGCCGAAGGGCTCTTCAATTTGCGCCGCAATGGCCTCGAGTGCCATGAAGGTGTACGCCACAAACACCGCAAACACCGGCGTGAAATTGCCGATGCTCTCCACCAGCCCGAAGGGCAGCGCCGCACAGAAGAAATACACCGTGCGGTGGATCATCACGGAGTACGCAAACGGCAGCGGCGTATTGGCAATGCGCTCACACCCGCCAATGAGGTTGGTCAGCTCGGTCAGGTTGCGATCAAACGCCAGCACGCCAACCGCATCCAGCGCGCCCGATTGCGCGCGACGCTGCACCCACTCCCCCAGCCACAGCATGAGCGTGGTCGTCGGGTAGCGCGAGGCCATCACGCGATTGAACAGCGGCGCGGGCAGGCGGGCGGCCAGATCCTTACGCGCATCGGTGCGGCGCAACTGGTGGCGCAGCGCATGCGGCAGCGCGCCCAGCACCTGCGTGAACTCATGCAGTTCGTCCGCAGGCACCGCATTGCGCGGCAGTGTAAGCGCCTGGCGCGTGAGCCCGCGCGCAACGTTGAGCAACTGGCCCCAGAGCTTGCGCGCCTCCCAATAGCGGTCGTAACTGGCGTTGTTGCGAAAACCCAGGAACACCGCCAGCGCAATGCCCACCAGCGAGAACGGCGTCGTGCTCAGGTTGACGGTAATGGGCAGCCAATGCGCATGCACCGCCATGGCGGCCAGCGAGATCACGAAGATGAGGAACAGGCGCGGCAGAAGCTGCGGCAGCACCGAACCGCGCCATGCGAGAAGCATGCGGAACCAGTGCAGATGGGGGCGGACAACCATGGGGGAGCGAAACGCTTGGGGAAGGAGTGTGGCGAATTATCGCAGAGCCCAATGGACGACCCAGGCGCCGAGCGGCGACCTGACCGGTAGAGGGCTGTAACTTAGGCCCCAGCCCGTTTGGCGCGCAAGCGGGAATCCGTTCAGAACCCAGCCATCAACCGCCGGCCCGAAAACGCACCGCCGCCCTCATGCAACGACGCAGCACTCGCTGTATTGCGAGGCACGCCGCAGCAGGGGCGGCAGTTGCTTGCTGTCGTTAGCGGCCTTCGGCATTTGCGGTCAACGCGGCCGCCTTCAGTTCAGCGCTGGCTTGATCCAGCAACTGCTTGGCCCGATCTGCGTGGCCGCCAAGTTGGTTTTGATTTGCTCGCTGCGCGGCCGAGATGAAGTTGTACGCTTCGCCAATGTGTTGCTGCGCGGCGGCGAGATTTGGGTGGTGATGCGGGTTGATGTTTTGCACCGGGGGCGGCACCTGTGCGCAGGCAGCGGTGGCAACAGAGATCAGGCCAACGGTAATCAAAGCAGAACTGACACGACGAAGATTCATTTTTCTTCTCCAAAGAATGGACAACATCTGGTGCACACAACACGGGGGCTCTTTTTCCCGTGCGGCATCAGACGCGTCTTCTCCCTCAACGGGAGCACTCTGGGCCCCGTTGACGGTTGATGTGTAACCAAATCTGCAGGGCTGACGCGGCACGCCAATCCGCATAGGCAGCCACCGGCGGTTGGGGCGTGCGATGGCGCGGATCTTCCCCGGCCCGTCTCCGAGGAAGGATAGGGAGGTACCCGATACCCGCCGTCGTCTATCGCTGCGCCGCCCCACTTCCAACAATGACCGGCCTGGCGGGCAACTCTCGGGCGCCCCCTTGCTAGGCTGGGAAATGCTGGCTGAGCAGCCCACCAATCGCCTCGATACCAGCCAGCGCGCCCCGCTTGAAATCGCCGGCCCTGAACGCTGCTTCCATATCGCGGCAGGGCTCTTCAATTTGCGCGGCAATGCCCCCCCTGCTGCGTCTAGACCAGCGTAGCGGCTACCACGCCTGCCTGTACCTCCACCACCTGACTGCTGGCTGTGGCTGGTTGCGCAGGCGCGGCGCCGGCCGCCAGCAGCTTGACCTTGTTGAAGCTGCAGCTCAGCTTGGACGGCGTCAGCGTGACGACCGCATAGCCCTGAGCGTCGCTATCCACGTAGCGCAACCAGGGGTTGAACGCCTTGAGCGTGCCGTTGAAGGTGTTGACGACCGCGCCGTTCTGCGTGGTGTAGACCAGCGGCTTGGCGGCGGCAAAGGCCGGGTTGCTGTCCACCACGTTGCGGAAGTAGCTGAAGAACGAGTTGCTCGACAGCCCCGCCGTCACCAGGTCGACCATCACCGGGGCGGGGCTGGCGGCGTCGTAATCATCCATGACCGGGCCGGCAAAGAACGCATGGATGTCGCCGGTCAAGCCCACCACATTGGCGATGTTCTGCGTTTTCAGGAAACCCATCAGGTTCTTGCGCTCGGCGTTGTAGCCGTCCCACTGGTCTGCATTGAGAATGAACTGGCCGAGCAGCGCCGCCGGCGGCAACTGCGCGTTCAGCAGCGGCGCGATGCCGGCATCGAAGGCCGCCCCGGAAATGCCCGCCGGCGCCAGCACCGTCTTGAGCGCAGCATAGGCCGGTGTGGGATAGGAGCCGTTGCCCACAGCCGTGGTCAGATCGGTGACCAGCGCCGTCGTCATGGCGCCTTGTAGCGGCGCGAGCGCGGCGTTGGCCTGCACCAGCCCGGCGGCAAGCAGGCTGGCGATGGCCAGGGTGGCGTCGATCTGCATGCGCAGCAGCGAGACCTCGTTGCCCCACAGCTTCCAGGTGGTGGTGGCGTTGCGCATCTGGTCCTGCCACCACTGGCGCTGAGTGTCGCCGAGGATCGAAACCGGCGTCAGCGCGCCACCCGCAGCCGCCATCTTCTGGCCCTCCACGGCGGCCAGCGTGGCCTTGGGCACGAAGTAGCGGCTGCCGATTTCACTGCCGACCGGCTGCTCGGGAATCATATGGTCGGCACGGTAAAGGCGCTCGTCCGTCATCACCAGCGTGGCCAGGTTGCCGAACGTAAACGCGCGATAGATCTGGATGTTCTGGAACGACGGGTTAGAGAGGTCGATGCTGACATCGGCCGGCATGAACTCGAACCATGCCTGGTTGGCCGCGCGGCGGCGAGCGGTGCGCGGCGTGAGGTCGTCAGTGGCGTTGTAGTTCTGGCGGTCCTGCCAGCAGTCGTCGGAGAACTCGTGGTCGTCCCAGATGGCGATCATCGGGAAGCGGGCGTGCAAGGCCTGCAGGCGCGGATCGGTGCGGTATGACTTGTACAGGTAGCGGTAGTCGCGGACGGTCGTGGCATAGCTGGCACCGTCGGCGCGCAGCGTGCCGTCCGGGAGCTTCAGCTGAGGGTGAGCGGCCTCGACATTGCCGGTCTGGAAAGCCGCACCCACGGTCTCGTAGATGTAGTCGCCAAGATGCACGATGAAATCCAGATCCTGCGCCGCCAGTTCTTCAATGCCGGCCCAGTGGTTAACGCTCCAATCCTGGCAGGTGATGAACGCGAACTTCAATTGCGACAGCGGCGTGCCCGGTGCCGGCGCGGTGCGCGTGCGGCCGACCGGGCTGGTCTTGTCTCCCACGATGAAGCGGTAATAGTAGGTCGTGGCAGCCGCCAGCCCCGTGACCTTGTTGCGTAGCGTGTAATCCCAATCAGGCAGGGCGCTCAGCGTGTTGTCGACGACCAGCGTGGAGAAATCCGCCTGCGTGGAAACCTGCAGCCGAACGGCCACGGGCTGGCTGCCGTCGCCGCCCTCCACGCGCGTCCACAGCATCACGCTGTCCGGTTTGGGATCGCCCGATGCCACGCCATGCAGAAAACTGATGTTGCCGGTATTGCCAGGCTGAGCAGATGCCGGGGCGGACGCATCGCTCCCGCCGCAGCCGGCAAGGCTGGTAGTGGTGGCGACCGATACGGTGACAAAACTCCCCCACTTCAAGAACTGGCGGCGATCCATTTTGTATTTTTTCCTGTCTGTTGATCAAAAAGAAAAGCCGGTCATTGTTTGACGCACGGATGACACCCGTATGTCCGGGATTGCCCGAATTTAGAGGCATTCTCCTAGATTAGGGAAAGCATCAGGTGTGACACGCCTCGCACCTGAATACCTTGGCTGTGCCCATCAGCAAAAACAAAAAGCATGTCGACGTGCACCACCGTGCGTGCCAATGGCTGCACACAGCCAAATCAACCGCGCCGGTACGTCGAGCAGATCAACGGGCACCCAGGTCACATTGGAGAAGACGCCCAACAAAGCGCTGCCGTCTTCAGATAGCGTTGCCACGAGCAACAGCCAAATTGATCCGTTTATTTTTTATCGCTGCAATCGAAATTTCAGCAATACAGACTTCAACTCAAATTTTAAATAAAACCCATGAAAAGCATCAGACGGATTCTTTTATCTCTTTGCTGCGTTATTTCCGCGTCCTTTGCCACATCTGCACATGCACTTGGCAGCCCCACGTACACCTACCTGCGCTGCTTCTATCGCGTCGACACTTCGCCGCTCAAGCCGAATGCGACTTATGCCTGGGGCATCGACCCGGCCAGCGGCGGTTATTACCGGATCTACGGCCGCTGGTGGAAAGACGGCCTCACGAGCTGGGAAAACATGTTCTATAGCGATGTCGGGCAGAACACGCTGAAGTCGGTCTGCCAAAGCACGCTGGCCAACGCGGGCATCAACCGCCCGGTTGCGATGGTTGCGGCGGCCGACAGTTCGGCCTCGCTCAACTACACGGTGTGGACCAACGACACGGCAGACCAGGCGACGAGCATCAACAAGATCGTCGCATTCGGCGACAGCCTGTCGGACAACCAGAACCTGTTCAACGGCACGCAATGGCAGGTGCCCAACCGTAATAGCTGGTTCCTCGGCCACTTCTCGAACGACAAGGTGTGGGTTGAATACGTGGCCGGCAATACACTGCTGCCGATGTACAACTGGGCGGTGGCAGGTGCGGCGGCGGACACCTACATGGTGATCCCAGGCGTGAGCCAGCAAGTCGATTCGTGGATCACCTACATGCAGAGCGCGCCGAACTACCGGCCGGAGAACACGCTGTTCACCGTGCTGGTGGGCGGCAATGACATCATCAACTACAACCGCACGGTCGATTCGATCATCTCCGTTGAACAGCAAGCGCTGCAGAAGCTCATCAATGCAGGCGCAAAGAACATCCTGCTCCTGAACCTGCCGGACGTCTCGCGTGCACCGGTGTTCCAGTTCCGCAGCAACGGCGCCACAGTGGCGGCGCAGGTCGTGGATTTCAACCAGAAGCTTGTGCAATTGCGCGACAGCCTGCAGGCAACCTACGGCCCGTCGCTCGTGATCGGCATGTTCGACACCAATACGATGTTCAACGACCTGTTCAACAACCCGACCAAGTACGGCGTCACCAACACCTGGCAGTCTTGCCTGACGATCGATAAGGACTCCAGCACGACCTATCTGTACAGCTGGCCGACGCGCGTTGAATGCACGAATCCAGACACCTATCTGTTCTGGGATACGCTGCATCCGACCACGCATACGCACAAGCTTCTCGGCGACGCCGTGACGAGCTTCGTGCGCAGCAACTTCCCGACGATGCCGGCCCAGTGAACCGGCACCTGACGGCATGACAAGAACGCCCCGGCTTGCTGGGGCGTTTTCTTTTGCTCCGAACGGATGCCAGTGAGCCTAATCAGCCAGCCCTTGGCCGGCCAGATCTGATGCGCCGGCCCACCACTCGGGCAGCGCGGCAACACCAGACCAACGCAGGTTGCTGCATCAGGCCGCACGCGTCTTGCAGGCGTTGGCGCTTGTATTGCAAGCGAAGCAGCGGTTGGCCTCCCCCGGCCCGGCTCCGAGAGAGGGTAAGGATGTGGTTTTTCTTATCTGAAAGGTTGAGAACCGCTTACAGCCTGCGTGCCCGTATCACCGCCAGCGGATTCCAGTTGGCTGGGTCCGGCTGACTCCCCTCTAGGGTCAAGCAAATGTAAGCGCCGATGGCATCGAGAAACCCGGCACGATATTCCTTGCACTGCTCGCCGACATCGTTTTCAAGCACCTCGCGCAGCTCCGAAGGCCGGAACAGCCGGTAACGGGCCAGTGTGAGTTGCTTGTCGAGCAGGAAATCTCGCGCGGCGATTGCGCCGAGTTCGTAGTTGCTGCGTGGTGGGGATGGGAAGGATGCGGGGCGGTTCCCGCTTTGGTTGCTTGGCATGATGGCCTCTTTGGGGTTGCTGGAGGCTCACCACTCCGTCGCCAGACGAGGGTGGCAGGCCCGACGGCGGGGCTGGCGAACCGGCCCCCAAAGAAAACCGGCAGATCTTTCGATCTCCCCACCCGGCCTGCCATAAAGCTTGCGCGAGTGTATCCGGACGCAACCGCTGCAGCAGTTGTCCGTCTTCTTTGAGTGTTACGCCGTCGGATCGCCAGACCCGGCCACCGTTGGTGCGGTGGCGTTGAGGATTATAGCGACGAGGGAGCGGCATGGAATCCGAATATCAGGATTGGATTTTGGAGTTTTATGTTGCGCCGTGGCCGCCTTGGTTTTCCTGTTGACACCACAGGCTCAAAGGCTTCATCCGGTCTATGTGTTGCGCCTTCCGAAATTGCCGAACAGGCCGATGAGGCCCGTCCTATGATGAAGCCGACAAAATGAGGGGCGGCGACATGGCAAGAAGAAAAGACGACAACATTCTTGATGGGCTGTTTGAGCTTGCAAGCTTGCTCCCCTGGTGGGCGGGCGTTGTGCTGGCGGTCATCGCTTACGGCTTTCTGCATCGCTACGCCATTGCCCCCATTCCGACCCAGATCACACCGGGGCAGATGGGCGACATGGTTGTTGGACAACTGACCAAAGCGATCGCCTCATTTGCGCAGTACCTCGTGCCAATGGCGCTGCTTGGCGGTGCGGTGGCTTCCTATTTCGGCAAGCGCAAGCGCAAGCGCGAGCAACTGGCACGCAACGTCGCCGAGAGCAAAAGCGGCGACGCGCTACGGCAGATGTCATGGCGCGAGTTTGAAATGCTCGTTGGGCAGGCCTTCCGTATGCGTGGTTATGCGGTGACAGAAACCGGAGGTGGCGGCGCGGATGGCGGGATCGACCTGCAGCTCAGGAAAGGCGGTGAGCTGTTTCTTGTTCAATGCAAACAATGGAAGGCGTACAAGGTATCGGTCAACGTTGTGCGCGAGCTCTATGGCGTGATGGCTGCCCAGGGCGCGGCAGGCGGTTTTGTCGTGACGTCGGGAGTGTTCACTGAAGATGCCAAGGCATTTGCAGGAGGCAAGAACGTTGAGCTAATCGATGGGCCGGCACTAACTGCGCTGATCAAGCAGGTTCGAGCGGCAGCGCCGACGGCTGAGGCATCGGCGGACACTCCGGCCGGTGCATCGGCAGCGCGGCCAAGCTGCCCCCGCTGTGGCAGCGCCATGGTGCAGCGAACCGCCAAGAAAGGCGCCAACGCTGGCAACGCATTCTGGGGCTGCGTGGCGTATCCCCAGTGTCGTGGCACGCGGGAGATTTGACGGAGCGCCTTGAACACGGAAATTCTGACAGGCCCTATGGCCACCATCAAATCGTCGCCAGCACGCTACAATTCCGGGCGTGATATCGGACCGTCATCGTCAACCTGCGAGCGTCGATGGACACCTTGACTCCCAGCCAGCGCAGCGAGCGAATGGCGCGAATAAAGGCAAAGGACACTAAGCCGGAGTTGGCGGTACGACGACTCGTCCACCGCATGGGTTTTCGGTACCGCCTGCATGCCCGGGATCTGCCAGGACACCCAGACCTCGTGTTTCGGTCCAGACGGAAAGTCATCTTCATCCATGGGTGCTTTTGGCACCGACATGACTGCCATCTCGGGCGCCTACCAAAATCGCGACTCGACTTCTGGAAAACGAAGCTCGAATCCAATGCGCAGCGGGACAAGAAAGTTGAAAAGCAGCTAGCCGAACTCGGCTGGCAGGTGTTGATCGTTTGGGAATGTGAAGTGAAGGACGAGGTTGCGTTGATGACACGTATCAACGCTTTCTTGGTCGACACGGAGAAGAGTAATGAAAGCAGTTGAGCTATACGCGGGCGCCGGCGGACTCGCGATGGGGGTGAGTCTCGCGGGGTTTACGCCGCTTGCCGTGGTGGAGTGGGACAAATGGGCGTGCGACACGATTCGCGAGAATCAACGCCGAGGATTCCCCCTCGTTGCAGACTGGCCCCTATACGAAGGGGACGTGCGTAAGTTCGACTGGTCAGGAATAGAAACTGACATTGATTTGCTTGCGGGCGGGCCGCCGTGCCAACCGTTCTCTATGGGCGGGAAGCATCGAGCACACGACGATACGCGCGACATGTTTCCCGCTACCGTCGACATCGTTCGTGCCTTGCGCCCAAAGGCCTTCATCGTTGAGAACGTCAAGGGATTAACACGCTCGACCTTCGCGAACTACTACCAGTACATCCTTCTGCAACTAGAGTTTCCCGAGTCACCCCGCCGGCGAAATGAAGAGTGGTTCGATCACCTTTTGCGCCTGCAAGCGGAGAAAACGAGCGGCGGCCAGAGAGGGAGGAAGCTGACGTATAACGTCGTCCCGACACTCGTCAACGCAGCTAACTACGGCGTACCTCAAAAGCGCGAGCGTGTTTTCATCGTTGGTTTCCGTTCCGATCTAGGAGTGGATTGGAGCTTCCCACGGCCTACCCATAGCTACGATCAACTTCTTCACGATCAGTGGGTAACGGGCAAATACTGGGAGCGCCATGGCATTGCTCGGCGCAATCGCCCTACCTTGCCAGCCAGTCTTGAGCCACGTGTTCGCCGGTTGGCCGCATCGCTGCCGCTGCAGAGTGAATTGCCATGGAGAACCGTGCGTGACGCAATCGCCGGTCTTCCCAATCCGCAATCACGAGCGGCAAATGATTTTCCTGACCATCGCTTTCAGGCAGGCGCGCGGGTGTACCCGGGCCACACAGGAAGTCCGCTGGACTTGCCCGCGAAGACGCTGAAGGCTGGCGATCACGGCGTTCCAGGCGGCGAGAACATGCTGGTCAATACAGACGGGGCGGTTCGATACTTTACGATTCGCGAATCGGCGCGAGTCCAAACATTCCCTGATGGGTTCGTCTTTCACGGGTCGTGGACGGAGACCATGCGGCAACTGGGGAACGCCGTGCCGGTTGCATTGGGGCATTTGGTGGCACGCAGTGTGGCCGAACGACTTGCGACCGTGCAGTTGAACAAGATGATGCATAACCAACAACGACAACGAGGCGCTGCATGACGGGCTCCGCCAGCAACATCATTCCCTTCAATCCACTAGATAAGAAGAACCTGGGCGCCAGCGTCGCAGAGGCGATGCTTGAGCAGAAAGCTCAGCCACTGGGAGAGTTGAAGCAGTTCTTTGGGGTTGGCATCTACGCCATCTACTACACAGGGGACTTCAAGCCATATGCGCCGCTTGCCGCACGCAACTGCAATGGGCTATTTCAAGCCCCCATCTATGTTGGCAAGGCCGTCCCAAAAGGAGCACGGAAAGGCGGCGGAGTTGGTGAGGTTCGCAGCCGGGCGCTCTACGATCGCTTAAAGGAGCACGGCGAGAGCGTCGACCTTGCCAGCAACTTGAAGATCGAGGATTTCCACTGCCGCTTTCTCGTCGTCGACGATATTTGGATTCCTCTAGGCGAGTCCCTGCTTATCGCAAAGTTTGCTCCGCTTTGGAACGCTTTGGTCGATGGGTTCGGTAATCACGATCCCGGCAAGGGGCGGTATAACGGTCTGCGACCGCGGTGGGATGTCTTGCATCCAGGACGCGCATGGGCGGAGAAGTGCAAGATCCGCGAGGAGACACAAGAGCACATCATTCGGGACGTCGACAATTACTTCTCAACGATTTCTTTCCCCGCGTCTCATCACGTTTTGGGGCCGGACCAGCAGCCTGACGTATAACTACCGTGCGCCTCCGGCCCCTCTATGTTTGGCGTTGATGACGACTCCTGCAAAAGTGTGATAGTGCTCGCCCACTGACGGCTCGAGTTCTACAACACCGCTATCCGTGATTCTCAGCAGATGGTTGTCATACAGCGCGTGCAAGTCCTTGCGAAGTAGATACCCGTCTGCCCCCGTATTGTTGCCCTTGCGCCATTCTCGCCCGTGCTTGTGAGCGGCATCCAACGCTGCTCCAACGTTGCAGTTGCTAATAGCACACCGCCCCTCATACGCCATATACACATCGCGACGGAAAGCGGCCTGCTGGGGCCGAACCTCCACGCTAGCAAAGCGGGCAGCGCGTATCTCGAGAGGCTGGTCGGCGTCGACTAGAGGTTCCTGGTCCGGCTCAGGTTCTGTTTTCTGCCAGTACCTGTACAAACGCTCACGCTCGACGATGTCATCTGCAATCCCAAACCCTGCAGCGAAGCCCGTCGAGCATCGCCCCGTCTTGGCACTGACAATTAGTGCTGTGATGATGGGCTCCTTACGCTCCATGGATTGGTGGCCTAGATGCCCCATCGCTCGCAGAATGTTTCGGAACCCTATCCCAAAGGATTTCATGACGTCGCCATAGGTCACTGTCCCGCGCATCTTGGCCACTTGAATTAGCCAGCGGCGGATCGCCGGAAGCTTTGCCTCATACTCAGGCGCTGGCTTGGTTCGCTCGGCGGCAACAGGAGGCGACGCAGCTAGAAGTGCGGCAATGCGAGATCTAACATTTGGTCCGACGTTACGTGCGGGTGGAAGGCCCGGCACCCAAGGCAACCCCATCTCCATCAATACGGCAGAAATATTCTGCATGCGGTATTCGAAAGCCTTGATGGAGCGTTCACCGAACTTCATCGAAAAATCTCGATAGATCTTTCGCTTGCTGTATAGAAGCCCCTTTCGCTCCATGTACGCCATATGGAGGTATGCCTGCACTACCGCAGCAAGTTCCTTGTCACCCCAGGGCCAGCGCTCCATACCACCACCCCTTACATCGAAATTGCGCTCTAGCGAGTTCGCGCAATCCTTGCCTTCGCAATAATCGCCGCGAAGGCGATTGCGCGCTCAACACCGTCAGACCCACTAGACAGACGAAGCAACGCCTCACCTACCACAGTGGGATCAAACGAAGATCGGATACATTCCTGTGTAATCGCGTCAATACTCAGCTCTGGATCGGGAAAGAGCGAATCCAACTGCGGTAGTTCGATCCTTCGCACTACATGTCTCATCCTGCCTTCTGAGGAGCCACCAAGCGTCAAGATGCCGGGTTTTCTCTTGGTCAGAATTGTTTGCCCAAACACCGTCCGACACCATTGCCATTCCATCTCTGTGCCCTTCTCTGACACATAGACTTCCCCGAATGGATCGACAGGCCCGAGCCCGGCAAGAAAAGGACCATCTTCAGTTACCAACAATGCGTCTCGCTGTGCCTTCGGAGCGGCCCACCTCAACGGATCTGGGTATTCGAAGCTCTTTTCTCTTCGTCCTTGGCTGATATGAAACAGCCTCGATGCCTCCGCGCTGATGTAGTCCGCATCCTGAATTTCCTCATCAGGCTCATCATCCGCAATAGCACCAAGTAAGGCTCCAACCATAGTGCCTATCGTGTCGGTATCGCTCCCAAATGCATTTGCTGCCGTGAGAATGGCTTGTTGGGGTCGCCGATCCTGTTTGAGCCAAGCCAACACGAGAGCAAAAAGTGGCGTTTTTAAACCAGAGCCGCGTTCCGCAGAACTATATCCACCAAGAAGGTTCAAAAGGCTCGTATATGTTTCCTCGTTAGCACGCGGTGAGTCACATAGCTTTGCGGCCACTTCGGCGCATTCCTGCCACTCATGCTTTACTTGAGCAAAGGCCTCCGCTAGCGGCTGTCCAGTGAGTCGCTCCCAATTTGGGGACCAGAATAACGCCAGCTCATCTTCCTCCGTGAGACAAGCGAAAGCGAAGTCACACGCTTCAGCAAAGTGAAGCCATTGGGACGGCGAAGGAATCGAAGCCGAATCGAACACGTACGCAAGAATAAGTGCGTGGATAGCGGCTCCCGCAATCGCGCGAGGGTGGCCGTGAGTGCATACAGCATCACGCACGACATTCGAGATGAACTTTGTGCTCGACAATTCAGAGGCCGCCCAGACATGTGGCTGGACACGCATTGCCGCGCCATTCCCCCCTCCTTGCCAATAGACCGCCTGTGAGGTGTTATAAAAATTCTGAAACCAGGTTGAATCGCGTAGTGCTAGATTCGCGGCGGCAAGCTTTGAACCCCGACCCGCGCCGAGCGCATAGTTGAGCCAGATGGGAAGTTCAATCTTTGCAAAGCTCTCTACATCAAAGAAGCCATCCCCTCGGATGGCTCTCGATGTACAAAGTCTAAGCTGCGTATCGTCAGAGTAGGCACCAGTAGGAAACTGGACTTCAGGCCCAAACATCCCGCCGACTCGCCTCTTCCAGGCAATAGTCCGTTGGATCGATGCTTGTCCAGTACGCCGGCGAAACTGAGACTCGGACACGAGTTCCGTTGGAAAGCCTACTGCGTCGCCATAAGCAGCCCAGAGCGCCGAGCGGCGAACTTGTGCCTCGCTATGAGTTGTCATACGTGCCCCTCAAATTTCTCTGGCTTGACGACCAATTCAACTCGGTCCAGTAGCGAGGGTGCGCAAAAGCCAAGTTGCGCAGCTGCTTCGTCTGCGATGTCCTCTGTCGGAAAGTAGATCCGCTGCAGATAGTCAAGCCGCACCTCTTTGGGATATAGAACTTCAGCCTGATGGCACGTAGTGTGATGCGTTGGCGTCTCTCGACTCCGGTACACCCATTTCGCTTGGAATTGCCGAATCTTCGGCGCAAATAAAGCTTCCAAGCCATCCACCCCAGGCGCCCGCTCGGTCAGCTCATAAGCATTGTTAGTAGTCGAGAACAGCACACCCGGATGATCCATGATGCGTGGATCGAAGCTCAGAATGCACCAGTAAACGTCCTTAGCCGCGTGCCAGCGGCTGCTTGAGATCGAAAAGAACGTACCGTTGATGCGCGAAATAGACAAGTTCACATAGCCGTGCCAGTCGACATCTCGACTTCTGTCTTTGCTGTTGATCTGGAGGATGTGGGCAAGCCTACGCTCCTGGGGTAACGCGGCATGAGACAACAGTCCGCCGGTCGCGATGATACCGACAAATCCGTTACTGGTCGTGAAGTGCAATAGCTCATCAATCCCTCGCGCCTGAGCCACTTCGAACGGTACAGTAGCGCTCATACTGCGATCTCTTGATACGTAGATCCGTCTAGGCGAGCGAGGATGGGCGACTCTTCGCCAGGCTTGTACCCCAGCACAACTTGCGTGCGAGCGCGTGCGATAGCCATAGCCAATAGCCTGCAGGCCATTTCAAAGCGCTCATCTCCAACATCGTGGCTACCATCGGGCAATCCACTCTCGCTGATCCCAAGCAAAAAGACATGATCAAAATCAAGTCCCTTTGCGGAGTGCAATGTGCATAGCGCAATGTTGGCATTCGTCTCTGGCCATTCTCTTCTTTGGGTTACCTCGACAAACTCCAAGCCCGCTGCGGCAAGAGATTTTTCAAGATGAGTAAACCATCCTTTCGGATGCAGGAAAGCGACAGACTCTTTCGAAAGATCAACATTCCGCTTAATGTAGTCGATGGCCCATTGCACTTGATTGCTGAATAGCCCCTTGAGCATAATCGGAGTCGCCGCGCCTTCCATAGCATCAAGCAGTGAAGGGGCTGTCCCATCGTCATCAAGCTGCACGTTCTTCATAAGACTGCTCGCCAACTTCGCAATAGAAGCCGTATTTCTATAGTTGACACTTAGACGATGGCTAGATTCTGGGCGAATTAATATTCCAGCTTCAGCCCAGGTAAAACCTCGAGCATAGATTCTTTGAGCAGTATCAATAATATACGTAACAGCGTGCTCATCCTCGAGCTGAGACATTATTGCCCGAAGTTGATTTGCGGAAAAATCCTGAGATTCATCAACAATGACTATGTCGTATTTATAGTACTTCTTCGCAGCCAACAGGACAGCCACATCATTCCAATCAAAGCGACCGTTCTTTTCTTTCCACTCGTTATATGGACGAATCAGCTTGTCCAGAATTGCTTCCCTCGTAGCTTTCTCAACACGGGGAGTTGCGCCACGACCGTCACGGCGACAACCCAAATACTCGTCTAGCCGATCAGGAGGAAATCGACCGGTGAGGTACTCGCACTCAGCAAGCAGGAAACCCGGGGGAAGACCAATGGTTTCCGCGTGCGCACGCACCAGCTTTCCCAACTCATCTCCGTCATCTATTGAGCGTCCGCCGAGAGCAGTATTTGCCCAGTGGGCAAAGGTGTCTACGCTGACGGTAATTTTGCCGTCAGGCAAATTGGAGCTAACCAGCTCCTGAATGTACCCCCGAAGCGTTTTATTGAACGTTAGCACGAGCGCCCGAACGGGCTCTGAACTTTCGGACCTCTGACGTCGCGCAAGAAACCATAGCAGCATTAGTTTCAACTTCAGAACCGCAGTGGTTGTCTTGCCACTTCCAGCCGCGCCACGAATGAGCTCTGATCCAGGACGAACCCGCTTGATAATCGTGAACTGCTCGGGGGAAGGCGTGACATTCGTTAGTTTCTTCACTTCGTGACCCGCTGCTGTTGTTAATGTTGATATCGAATGTACTCGCTCCCCACAAGGCCCGCCTCCCCCCGAGAGAATGGATATGACTCGACGCAAATGTTGTAATGACCTGCGGCCGCCAGCCTTCTCTCATCGATAGCGATTGCCCCCTCCCCGCAAATCGACAGCACATAAAAATAGGCCAACCGACGACGGTTGGCTTTTTGCGGGTCACAAAACTAACTCAACTAAACATCAATATTCCGCGCCGCCAACGCATTGCTCTCTACGAAGTTCCGGCGCGGTTCCATGTCAACCCCCATCCGCGTCGTAAAGATCTGGTCCACCGCAATGGCGTCTTCAATTTGCACGCGCAGCGGGCGGCGCTGGGTGACGTCCATGGTGGTTTCCCACAACTGCCCCGGGGTTCATTTCGCCCAGGCCCTCATAGCGCAGGCGGCTCACACCGCGCTCGGCAGCGCCATCAAGCCTGTTGTGCGCACCTCAAGGGGCGTTGCTCGACCGATTCGGCTGCGCCAGCAAAAGGCCGATCAGGCGGCCGATGAAGCGGTCGCGCATGCCGCGGGTCTGGTCGATCACGGTCGCCATGCTGCGGTGCAGCGCAGCACCCACAAGCCCCGGCATTGACGCCAGCCCCTTGCCGCACCGCGCATCTCGTGCTGTATTTGCACTCATACGCCCCTAAAGCGCCTCGCCGGCTCGGCAGCAAGGCACCAACGGCTTGCGCCACGGCTGACGAGTTTCTGCGCAGCAACGCCCGTCCGGGGCGCTGCCCGCACACGCTGAAGACCACACAAGAACGGGAGACACGATGATGCTGCACCCAGCGCTCATGGGCCACGCCGTGCCCAGGAAGAACAAGGTGGTTTCAGCGGCCGATGCTGTGCGCCTGATTCGCAACGGCGACACGGTTGCCACCGGCGGGTTCGTCGGCATCGGTTTTCCCGAAGCCATTGCCATTGCCATCGAGCGGCGCTTCCTGGCGCACCAGGGCGCGCCGGCAGACGACCCCGGCGCCCTGCGGGACCTGACGCTGGTGTACGCAGCCGGCCAAGGCGACGGCAAGGAGCGCGGGCTCAATCACCTGGGTCACAAGGGGCTGGTCAAACGCGTGGTCGGCGGGCACTGGGGGTTGGTGCCAAAGCTGCAGCATCTGGCGGTCGACAACCAGATCGAGGCATACAACCTGCCGCAAGGCGTGATCAGCCATCTCTTTCGAGACATTGGCGCAGGCAAACCCGGCACGCTCACCTCTGTGGGCTTGGGCACGTTTGTGGACCCGCGCTTTGGCGGGGGCAAGATCAACGCCGTCACGCACGAAGATCTGGTCGATCTGATCGTGCTGCACGGCAGCGAATATCTCTTCTACAGGGCGTTCCCCATTCATGTCGGCATCGTGCGGGGCACAACGGCGGATATCGACGGCAACGTCACCATGGAGAGAGAGGCTCTGACGCTGGAGGGGCTGGCGATTGCCACGGCGGTGCGCAACAGCGGTGGCCTTGTCATCGTGCAGGTGGAGCGCGTGGCCGAGGCCGGCAGCCTGAACCCGCGCGCGGTGAAGATTCCCGGCGTGCTGGTCGATTGCGTGGTCGTGGCGGAGCCGGAGCACCATTGGCAGACCTTTGCCGAGCCGTACAACCCGGCGTTTTCAGGCGAGATTCGGGTGCCGATGGACACCATCACGCCCATGCCGATGAACGAGCGCAAGATCATCGCCCGCCGCGCGGCGCTGGAGCTCAAGGCAAACAGCGTGGTGAACCTGGGCATCGGCATGCCGGAGGGCGTTGCCGCCGTCGCCCATGAAGAGAAGATCCTCGACCTGCTGACCCTGACTGCGGAGCCTGGCGTGATCGGCGGCCTGCCGGCTGGTGGGTTGAACTTTGGCGCGGCACGCAATGCGCAGGCCATCATTGATCAGCCCAACCAGTTCGATTTCTACGATGGCGGCGGGCTGGACGTGGCGTTCCTCGGCTTGGCGCAGGCCGATGCCGCGGGCAACGTCAACGTGAGCAAGTTCGGCCGCAGGCTGGCCGGTGCGGGCGGGTTCATCAACATCAGCCAGAACGCGAAGAAGGTCGTATTTGTCGGCACGTTCAATGCGGGGCAAATCAAGGTTGCGGTGGAGCAGGCGCGGTTGAGCATCCTTGAAGATTCCGGCAGCCGCAAATTCGTGCAGGAGGTTGAGCACCGGACGTTCAGCGGCAGCCACGCGGCGGCACGCGGCAAGACGGTGCTGTACATCACCGAGCGTTGTGTGTTCCGGCTGACGGCGCAGGGGCTCGAGCTGGTGGAAATTGCCCCGGGCGTGGATTTGCAGCGCGACATCCTGGCGCGGATGGACTTCACGCCGCTCATGCCCGTGCCCCCACGATTGATGGATGCGCGCATCTTCAAACCCGACGCCATGGGGCTGCGCGAAGAGCTGCTCGCATTGCCGCTGGAAGCGCGCTTTAGCTACGACGCCAAGACGAACCATTTCTTCCTCAATTTCGAGGGTCTCACGGTCAGGAACCATGACGACGTGGAGCGCATCCGCGAGCAGGTGGCCTCCTGGATGGAGCCGCTGGGCAAGCGCGTCTTCGCCATCGTCAATTACGACAACTTCACCGTCCTGCCCGATGTGATGGATGAGTACGTGGAGATGGTCAGAAGCGTGGTCGATCGCTTTTACCGGGGCGTGACGCGCTACACGACCAGCGGCTTCCTGCGCGCCAAGCTAGGCCACGCGCTCGAAGCGCGCGACGTTGCTCCGCACATCTTTGAGAGCGAGGAAGAAGCGAATCAGGCGCTGCAGGAGCTGGAGCGGGAAGACGGGCCGCGGCAGGAGGGGCCGGGGGCTTAGGGACAAGGGCCGCTTGCCAAAAAACAAGACCCATAAGTCTCTCAACTTATGGGTCTGTTTTTTTCAGCTTATGTGGCTAATGCGGCCATCTACACGAGCGATCAAACATCAATATTCCGCGCCACCAACGCATTCGTCTCAATGAAGTTCCGGCGCGGCTCCACGTCGTCGCCCATCAGCGTGGTGAAGATCTGGTCCGCCGCAATGGCGTCTTCAATCTGCACGCGCAGCAGGCGGCGCTGGGTGACGTCCATGGTGGTTTCCCACAACTGCTCGGGGTTCATTTCGCCCAGACCCTTGTAGCGCTGGCGGCTCACGCCGCGCTCGGCTTCGGCCAGCAGCCACGTCATGGCGGCGTGGAAGTCTGTCACGTTCTGCTCGCGCAGCTTGTCGCCTGTGCCGCGGCGCACCTTGGCACCGTCGCCAATCAGGCCTTGGAAGGTCTGGGCGGTGCTGGAGAGCGCTGCGTAATCTGCGCCGGCCACGAAGTCGGCGTCGATATGGCTCAGGCGCTGGTTGCCGTGCTGGCGGCGGACGACCATGACGCGGTATTTCTCGTTCTTCTCGTCGTACTGCATGAAGGCGTCTGCGGTAGCGCCGCCGTTGGCGTTGCTGGCGTTGCCTTGCATTTCCAGCAGGCGGGCCTTGAGCGTGCGGGCGCTGGCTTCGGCTGCGGCTTCGCTGGAGAGGTCCAGGGCCACGCCTTCGGCAATGGCGCGCAGGGCGTCGGCGTCAATCACGCGAGACAGGCGCTCGATCACGCCACGGCTGAGCTGGTATTGGCGTGCGAGTTCGGCCAGGGCGTCGCCCGAAATTTCGGTGCCATCGGCACGCACCAGCACCGCGGAGTCCAGCGCCTGGCGCACGAGGTAGGCGGCCATCTCGACGTCGTCTTTGATGTAGCGCTCTTCCTTGCCGTGCTTGATCTTGTAGAGCGGCGGCTGGGCGATGTACACGTGGCCGCGCTCGATGATCTCGGGCATCTGGCGGTAGAAGAACGTGAGCAGCAGCGTGCGGATGTGCGAGCCGTCCACGTCTGCGTCGGTCATGATGATGATGCGGTGGTAGCGCAGCTTGTCGAGGTTGTAGTCGTCCTTACCAATGCCGGTGCCCAGGGCGGTGATGAGCGTGAGCACTTCCTGGCTGGAGAGCATCTTGTCAAAGCGTGCGCGCTCGACGTTCAGGATCTTGCCCTTGAGCGGCAGGATCGCCTGGAACTTGCGGTCGCGGCCTTGCTTGGCCGATCCACCTGCGGAGTCACCCTCGACGATGAAGAGTTCAGACAGCGCGGGGTCTTTCTCTTGGCAGTCGGCCAGTTTGCCGGGCAGGCCCATGCCGTCGAGCACGCCCTTGCGGCGCGTCATTTCGCGGGCCTTGCGGGCGGCTTCACGCGCGCGGGCGGCTTCAACGATCTTGCCGCAGATGATCTTGGCGTCGTTGGGCGTTTCCAGCAGGAAGTCGCCCAGCGCCTTGGCCACCACGTCTTCCACCGGCAGGCGCACTTCAGACGAGACGAGCTTGTCCTTGGTCTGCGAGCTGAACTTGGGCTCGGGCACCTTGACGGAGAGCACGCAAGTCAGGCCTTCGCGCATGTCGTCGCCCGAGGTTTCGACCTTGGCCTTCTTGGCGATCTCGTTGTCGGTGATGTATTTGTTGATGACGCGCGTCATGGCGGCGCGCAGGCCCGTAAGGTGGGTGCCGCCGTCGCGCTGCGGGATGTTGTTGGTGAAGCAGAGCACCTGCTCGTTGTAGCCATCGTTCCACTGCATCGACACATCCACGGCCACGCCGTCTTTCTCGCCTTGGGCCGTGAAGATGGTCGGATGCAGCACGGTCTTGTTCTTGTTGATGTATTCAACAAAGCCCTTCACGCCGCCCGAGAAGGCGAAGTCTTCTTCCTTGCCGGTGCGCTGGTCGGTCAGCTTGATGTGCACGCCGTTGTTCAGGAACGAGAGCTCGCGGATGCGCTTGGAGAGGATCTCGTAGTGGTATTCGACGTTGGTGAAGATCTCTTCGTCGGCCAGGAAGTGCACTTCGGTGCCGCGCTTGTCCGTCGTGCCCGACACGTGCAGCGGAGAGACCTCCACCATCTTGCCGTCCGGCGCTTGCACCGTTTCGATCAGGCGGTTTTGCGGAATGCCCTGCGCAAACTCGATGTGGTGCACCTTGCCACCCTGGCGGACCGTCACCTTCATCCACTTCGACAGACCGTTCACGCACGACACACCCACGCCGTGCAGGCCGCCCGACACCTTGTAGCTGTTCTGGTTGAACTTGCCGCCGGCGTGCAGCTCGGTCATGGCGATCTCGGTCGCGCTGCGCTTGGGCTCGTGCTTGTCGTCAAACTTGATGCCGGTCGGAATGCCGCGGCCGTTGTCGATCACGGAGATGGAGTTGTCCGTGTGGATGGTGACCTGAATCTCGGTGCAATGCCCGGCCAGCGCCTCATCGATGGAGTTGTCCAACACCTCGAATACGAGGTGGTGCAGGCCGGTGCCATCCGAGGTGTCGCCGATGTACATGCCCGGCCGCTTGCGTACCGCCTCCAGGCCTTCCAGGATCTGGATCGAGGCGGCGTCATAGCTGTTGGCCTCGGCGGGTGCGGATTGCGGTTTCTGCTGTTCGGTCATGTCGTTCTGCTCGCTGCCATGGGCACGGAAATGGTTATCTCAGCGCACACAGCGGGGTTGCTTAAAAACGGCGAAGGGGCGGATCTTTTCGATCCAGCCCCTCGTCTTGCTCTCGATGGTTGTTCGCGTGGCTTGTAGGAATAAGCCTCGTCAAATGCGCATCGGCATGACGACGTACTTGAAGGTGTCGTCGTCGGGCAGGGTGATGAGCGCGCTCGAGTTGGAGTCGCCCAGGCTCACCTGCACCTTTTCGGCCTTGAGGTTGGCCAGCACGTCCAGCAGGTAGGTGACGTTGAAGCCGATATCCAGCGCGTCGCCCTGGTAATCGATTTCGAGTTCTTCCTGCGCTTCTTCCTGATCAGCGTTGGTGGAGCTGATCTTCAGGACGTTAGTGTCGAGCATGCAGCGCACGCCCTTGAATTTGTCGGTGGTCAGGATGGCCGTGCGTTGCAGTGCGCTCTGCAGGAATGTACGGTCGATCGTGAAGCTGTTGCGGTAACCCTTGGGGATCACGCGCTGGAAATCCGGGAACTTGCCTTCGACCAGCTTGGAGATCAGCTCGATGTTGCCGAAGGTGAACTTGACCTGGTTCGAGGCCAACTGCACGGAGACGGGATCGTCCACGTCTTCCAGCAGGCGCTGCAGTTCGAGGATGGTCTTGCGCGGGATGATGACTTCGTGACGGCCGCCAGCACCTGCCGGTTGCTCGCCGGTTTCGACGCCGCAGTAGGCCAGGCGGTGGCCATCGGTGGCGACTGCCATGACCTGCTTGCCGTCCACCACCAGCAGCATGCCGTTCAGGTAGTAACGGATGTCTTGCTGGGCCATCGCGAAGTGCACCATCGCCAGCAGATGCTTGAGCGTCTTCTGCGGCACGGTGATGCGCGCGCCGAAGTCAGACGCTTCGGCCACCGTGGGGAATTCTTCGGCGGCCAACGTCTGCAGGGCAAAGCGGCTCTTGCCGGATTGCACCGTCATGCGCTTGTCGTTGAGCGTGAGGGCGACTTCGCCGTCAGGCATGGCACGCAGGATGTCGACCAGCTTGCGGGCAGCCACGGTGGTGGCCACGTCGCCGGCGCCGGCGCCGCAATCGGCGTGCGTGGTGATCTGGATTTCGATGTCGGTGGACAGGAAGGAGACCCGTTCACCAGTCTTGCGGATCAGCAGATTGGCCAGGATGGGCAGCGTGTGTCGGCGTTCCACGATGCCGCTCACGATTTGCAGCGGACGCAGCAGGTTGTCTCGCGAGGTTTTGACCAATTGCATGAAGGCGATCCTTGCAGTTTGAGGTGACACCGCGCGCGCCCCTCATGGCGTGTGCCTGCAGGAGCATTCGCGATTAACCCCAAAGTTGTTGTAAATCAAGGGGTTAATCACAAATTATACCGCAAAGAAGGGAGCGCTGGATAGCGTCGCGCGCGCGGCAAATATGTCTATTGTGCATGAAAAGACGCCCGCGTTCGAGCGGGCGTTTGCATGCGGCAAATTCGGGGCAGATGGCGCCGCCATGCGGGTTGGCGGCACGCCGGCACATCAACCCTTGAGTGTTTGCTCCAGCACGTGCAGTTCGTGGTTGAGCTGGGCGTCCTTGCTGCGCTCATCGGCGATCTTGCGCACGGCGTGCAGCACGGTGGTGTGGTCGCGCCCACCGAAGAGTTCGCCAATTTCCGGCAGGCTCTTCTGCGTGAGCTCCTTGGCCAGATACATGGCGATCTGACGCGGGCGCGCGATATTGGCCGGCCGCTTCTTGGAGTACATGTCCGCGACCTTGATGTTGTAGAAATCCGCGCAGGTCTTCTGAATGTTCTCGACCGAAATCTGGCGGTTCTGCACCGTCAGCAGATCCTTGAGCGCCTCGCGCGTGACCTCGATGGTGATCTCCTTGCCATGGAAGTTCGAGTACGCCAGGATTTTGCGCAACGCGCCTTCCAGCTCGCGCACATTCGAGCGCAGGTGCTTGGCCACGAAGAAGGCCACCTCTTCCGGCACGGTCACGCTCTCGGCCTGCGCCTTCTTCATCAGAATCGCGACGCGCATTTCCAACTCGGGTGGCTCAATGGCCACCGTCAGGCCGGAATCGAAGCGCGAGATCAGGCGGTCATCGATGCCGGTGATCTCCTTCGGGTACGTATCGCTGGTGATGATGACCTGCGCGCGGTTGGCGATCAGCGCCTCGAACGCGTAGAAGAATTCTTCCTGCGTGCGGTTCTTGCCCGAGAAGAACTGAATATCATCGATCAGCAGCAGATCCAGCGAGTGGTAGTAGCGCTTGAAATCGTCAAACGCCTTGCGCTGGTAAGCCTTCACTACGTCGGAAACGTACTGTTCTGCGTGAATGTAACGGATGCGTGCGCGCGGATTCTCCATCAGCATGAAATTGCCGATGGCATGGATCAAGTGCGTCTTGCCCAGCCCCACGCCGCCGTATAGGTACAGCGGGTTGTACGACTTGCCCGGATTATTGGCAACCTGGATGGCCGCCGCGCGCGCCAGCTGGTTGGCCTTACCGGTGACGAAGTTGTCGAACGTGAGGATCGGGTTCAGGCGCGAGCGCTCGTGCACGGTGTCGTCCACCGGCGCCTGCGGGGGCGTGGCCAGGCCGGTCAGGCTCGGCATCGCTGCGGGCGAGGCCGGCGGCGGCATGCGGTACGACTGCGCGCTGGCTTCGGCGGCGTCCATCACGGGCACGTCGATGTCGGCCGCGGCGTGGCTGGCCGTGGCGAGCGCGGCGTCACGGTACATCGCGGGGGCCGGGCGCGCGACCGCTGTATCGCGCGCGATGCCGTTCGGCGCGGACATTGCCGGCACAGCCTGCGTTGGTTGAATCGATTGCGCCGCCAGAGGCTGCATCGGCACAGGCGCCAGCGCCGGCTGCAGGGCCGCCTGCCGCTGGCCGGCGGTCGGGTCGAGCACGAACTGCACGTCGACCTGCATCTCCCAGTAATCGCACGCGAGCGACTGAATACGGCCCGAGAACTGGCTTTTGACCCAGTCGAGCTTGAAACGGTTGGGCGCGGCAATCCGCAGCGCGCACGCCTGCTCGTCGAATGACAGCGGCGTCAGCGGCTTGATCCACGTCTTGAATTGTTGCGGCGTCAGCTCACTCTCGAGCTGAGCTGATGCCGCATGCCAGAAATCCTGCATCGTTATCGTTAGGTGTTTGACCGGCGCCGCGCGCGTCATGCCGACGCCCCCGGGCGGGCCGGCCGCCGGGCCCCTGGCACAGGCCAGAAACCGGGTGGCTTTCGTTATTGGAACGGGATTGTACCCCCAGCCCAAAGTTATCCACAAAGGATAAGTCTGTGGATAACCTGTGGGCCCACTGTGAGTAGCGGTGGACAACCGATTTTTCACATCGCCAGCAAACCCAGTACCGACAAGGCTTTCATCGAAACGATCCACGCCGCACAAGGCGCTGGGGACAACTCGCTGCCGGGTGGATTTTTCTCGGCGGGCCAGATTTATCCCCAGCCGAGCGGGCTTGACAGATGCGGCAGATATCGCTTAAATGGCGGGTTCTGCGATGCGCGGCAGGGGAGCGCACGCTTGTTCGCGTCAGACGTGGCGCCTGGGGGTCCTCCCATGGCACCTGATCCGGCGGGCCCGATACCCTCGGCGCCCATCTTTCCGGTGACGCCCTCGACCTGAACAACACAGCGCACGGCGGTCTGCGTGGGCGATTTCTCCTAGTGAATCGACACCAGGCTCGGACAGACGAACCCTAGCCCGGCGCGTGCGGCAACGTCCGCACCACCCATTAACAAGAGAGTGCATCATGAAGCGTACCTATCAACCTTCCGTTACCCGTCGCAAGCGCACCCACGGTTTCCGTGTCCGCATGAAGACCCGTGGTGGCCGTGCCGTGCTGAACGCACGCCGCGCCAAGGGCCGTAAGCGCCTGGCCATCTAAGACTGCCGCGCCCGGGTGGCGGCTGACAGCCGTTGCCCATGGCTCCTGCGGCACGCTGGCGATGGGCCCGTACGCCTACCCCAAGGCCGCAAGGCTGACAAAAACGGATGAGTTCTCATCCGTTTTTGCTTTGCGGCCTGTCCGGCGTAGTCGTCACTTTGTGCTGTACGTACGCGCCAACGGGCACCCGCAGGCGCGTCTTGGCGTGGTGATCGGCAAGAAGTTCGCCCGCCGCGCTGTCGAGCGCAATCTCATCAAGCGGCAGTGCCGCGAGCTGTTCCGCCTGCGGCAGCCCGCTCTGGGCGGACGCGATGTACTGATCCGTCTGCAGGCCAAGTTCCCGCGTGAAGACGTGCCCACCATGGCTGCCTTCAAGCGCATCTGCCGCGAAGAGCTTTCCCACCTGTTCGAGATTGCCACGCGCCCGTTACCGACACCGCCCGGGGCCGCGCCCGCATCTTCCACACCTGCCGCCGGGGGCACGTCATGACGCGCGTGCTGCTGTTCCTGCTGCGCGTGTACAAGGTGGCATTCAGCCCCTTCGTCGGCGCGCAATGCCGCTTCCTGCCCACCTGCTCCGACTACGCGCGCGACGCCGTGCTCACGCATGGGCCGGCGGTTGGCAGTTATCTTGCGGCAAAACGCCTGTGCCGCTGCCATCCGTTCGCACAAGGCGGGTATGATCCTGTGCCGCCCGCCGCCGGCGACGCTGCGCCCCGCTCCACCGATTCCGCATCGACCGACGCGACCGCAGCCGACACCCCGGCTGCGCGGCCGTCGATTCACCTTCCCAGACCGTAATCCGACATGGATATCAAACGCACCATTCTCTGGGTGATCTTCTCGCTGGCGGTTGTCCTGCTGTTCGACAACTGGCAACGCGCGAATGGCCACCAGTCGATGTTCTTCCCGACGCCGCAGACGGCCACGACCCCGGCCGCGACGCCGGGCAGCACGCCCGCAGGTGACGTGCCCCAGGCTGCCACCACCGCCTCAGCCGCAGGCACGCAGGGCGCTCCGGCCACGGGTGCAGCTTCGCAGGCCCCGGCCTCGGAAAAGATCGTCGTCACGACCGATGTGCTGCGCGCCACCATTGACACGGCCGGCGCCATCGTGAGCAAGCTGGAACTGCTCAACCAGAAGGATCACGACGGCAACCCGATGGTGCTGTTCGACCGCACCATCGAGCGCACCTACTTGGCGCGCTCGGGCATCATCGGCGGTGATTTCCCGAACCACACGACGGCGTTCACTGCATCGGCCGGCCCGCGTGATCTGGGTACGGGCAATGACGTTTCCATCACGCTCACGGCCGACAAGGGCGGCGCCAAGCTCGCCAAGACGTATGTCTTCAAGCGCGGCAGCTACGTGATCGACACGCGCTTCGACGTGACCAACGACGGCACGGCGCCGATCAACCCGACGCTGTACATGGAACTGGCCCGCGACGGCGGCGCGGTGGAGCAATCGCGCTTCTACAGCACGTTCACGGGCCCGGCCGTCTACACCGACACCGATCACTATCACAAGATCACTTTCGCCGACATCGACAAGGGCAAGGCGCACGTGCCGACCCCGACCGACAGCGGCTGGGTGGCGATGGTGCAGCACTACTTCGCCTCGGCATGGATTCCGGCGGCCAACGCCAAGCGTGAGTTCTACGTCGATCGCATCGACACCAACTTCTATCGCGTCGGTATGCAGGAGCCGCTGGGCACGGTGGCGCCGGGCGCGAGCGTGTCGGCCACGGCACGCCTGTTCGCCGGCCCGCAGGAAGAGCGCATGCTTGAAGGCATCACCCCGGGCCTGGAGCTAGTGAAAGACTACGGCTGGCTGACCATCATCGCCAAGCCGCTGTTCTGGCTGCTGGAGAAACTCCACGCGCTGCTGGGCAACTGGGGCTGGTCGATCGTTGCGCTGACGGTGCTGATCAAGCTGGTGTTCTTCCCGCTGTCGGCCACGAGCTACCGTTCGATGGCCAAGATGAAGGATCTGCAGCCGCGCATGACGGCCATCCGCGAGCGCCACAAGGGCGATCCGCAGAAGATGAACCAGGAGATGATGACGCTGTACCGCACCGAGAAGGTCAACCCGCTCGGCGGCTGCCTGCCGATCGTGATCCAGATCCCGGTGTTCATGGCGCTGTACTGGGCACTGCTCTCGTCTGCGGAAATGCGCGGCGCGCCGTGGCTGGGCTGGGTACATGACCTGTCCGCGCCGGACCCGTTCTACATCCTGCCGATCCTGATGGCTGTGTCGATGTTCGTGCAGACCCGCCTGAACCCGACCCCGCCGGACCCCGTGCAGGCCAAGGTGATGATGTTCATGCCGATTGCGTTCTCGGTCATGTTCTTCTTCTTCCCGGCCGGCCTGGTGCTGTACTGGGTGGTCAACAACGTGCTGTCGATTGCGCAGCAATGGTCGATCAACCGGATGCTGGGCACCAACAAGAAGGCTGCGCCCGCCAAGTAAGGCGAACGCGCTTCAGCAAAAAGGGCACCTTCGGGTGCCCTTTTTTTCATGCCGCAAACTTATTCCGGAGCGTGACAGACCGCCTCGATGTTGTGGCCGTCCGGGTCATGCACAAACGCGCCATAGTACTTTGGGTGATAGTGCGGGCGCAGGCCTGGTGTGCCGTTGTCGGTACCACCGGCGGCCATCGCCGCAGCGTGGAACGCCTCCACCTCGGCTCGCGACTCGACGCGAAAAGCCACCTGCAGCGGCGGTTTATTCGGCCCCTGCCCGGCCGTCGCCGCCGAGATCCAGAACTCCGCCCTGCCCGGCGGGCCAAAGCCGGCCACGTCGGTGTGGCCCGTTACTGCGGCCGGAAATTCCAGCACCTTGCCGAGGCCAATGGCGCCCAGCGCCTGTTGATAGAACCGTTTGCTGGCCGCGAAGTCGCTAACGACAACGCCGGTGTGATCGATCATCCGAATCTCCTTCATTGGAAACTGGCGCGCAGATACGCGGCTGCCGCACAATACCGCCCATGACTGCCGCCGACCACCCCACAACCTTGCCGAACGTTTCCAGCGCCCCACGCCCCGTCACTCGCACGATTCCCATCGCGGCGATTGCCACCGCGCCTGGGCGAGGCGGCATCGGCGTCGTTCGCGTGTCGGGGCCTGACGTGCGCGTGGTCATGCAGGCGGTGTGCGGCCGACTGCTGACGTCACGCCAAGCCACCTATCTGCCCTTCCTCGACGCCGACGGCAACGCCATTGATCGAGGCATCGCGCTGTGGTTTCCGGCACCGCATTCGTACACCGGCGAAGACGTGCTCGAACTGCAGGGCCACGGCGGCCCGGTGGTGATGCAACTGCTGCTGCAACGCTGCTTGGCGGCGGGCCGCGAGATCGGCCTGCGCGTGGCCGAACCGGGCGAATTCACGCGCCGCGCCTTCCTCAACGACAAGATGGATCTAGCGCAGGCCGAGGCCGTGGCCGACCTGATCGAGGCGAGTACCGAGGCGGCGGCACGCTCTGCGGCACGCTCGCTCGACGGCGCGTTCTCGCAAGCCGTACATGCGCTGGTCGAGCGCGTGATCCATCTGCGCATGCTGGTGGAAGCGACCCTGGATTTCCCCGAAGAGGAGATTGACTTCCTGGAGGCCGCCGATGCGCGCGGCCAGCTTGCCGACATCCGTACACGGCTTGATGGCGTGCTGGCCCAGGCACGCCAGGGCGCGCTGCTTCGCGAGGGCCTGCACGTGGTGCTGGCCGGGCAGCCGAACGTCGGTAAATCCTCGCTGCTCAACGCGCTGGCCGGCGCGGAGCTGGCCATCGTCACACCGATTGCCGGCACCACGCGCGATAAGGTGCAGCAGACCATCCAGATCGAAGGCATCCCGCTGAACATCGTCGATACGGCCGGCCTGCGCGACACGCAAGACGAAGTCGAGCGCATCGGCATCGAACGCACCTGGGCCGCCATCGCGCATGCTGATGTCGTGCTTCACCTGCTGGACGCAGCGGACTACCGTGCCAACGGCCTGTCCGCCGAAGACACCGCCATCGACGCCCGCATTGCGGAGCACGTGCCGGCCGGTGTACCGACGCTGCGCGTGGTCAACAAGATCGATCTGACCGGTGTTGCCGTCGCGGGCCGCGTCGATGCCGAGCCGCCGGAGGTGTGGCTGTCGGCGCGCGACGGCGTGGGCATCGAACTGCTGCGCACCGCGTTGCTGGAAATTGCCGGCTGGCAAGGTGGCGGCGAAGGCCTTTATCTGGCGCGCGAACGCCATCTCGCGGCATTGCGCGCGGCCCGCGAGCATCTGGCCACGGCGGCCGAGCATGCGGATCAGCGGGCGCAGTCGCTGGACTTGTTTGCCGAGGAGCTGCGGCTGGCGCAGGAGGCGTTGAACAGCATCACGGGGGCGTTCTCCAGTGATGATCTGCTGGGAGTGATTTTTAGTCGGTTTTGTATTGGAAAATAATTGGCTGCCCAGGGATGCCCAAGGTTGCCAAGAACACCCAAGCAAGCCTTTGTTTTACAAGGAATTGTTGGCTCACGTTGCCCAACGATTCCCATTGACACCCAGCGATCTATAGTACACATTTAAGTACACAAGCCCTGCTTGGTTACTTTCTGTGTACTAAAGATGCCCCGAACAGTCCCTCCCCTCACCGACACCCGCATCAAGGCCCTCAAGCCGAAGGCCGCCCGTTACCAAGTGGCGGATGGCGGGGGCTTGGTGCTGGAGATCATGGTGTCGGGGTCCAAGGTCTGGCGGTACCGCTACTCGCTGCACAGCAAGCAGCAGCCCCTTGTAACGATCGGCGACTACCCGGCTGTCAGCCTGACCGCAGCGCGGGAACGTGCTCGCAAGTATTCGGAGATCGTCGCATCAGGCGGCTCCCCTATCGCTCAATCCAAGAAGGACCGAGGAGCAGATTCGGCGCCGACCACGGTGCGTGAGTTCTCGGCACAGTGGTTCGAAGCGACGATTGCCGACAAGTCGGAGGAATACCGTCGAGGTGTGCGGCGCGCCCTAGACAAAGACATCCTCCCGGTCATCGGCTCGAAGCCGCTTACGGAAGTTACGCCCGGCGAGGTGCTGGAGCTTTGCGACAAGATCAAGGCTCGCGGCGCGCCCAAGATGGCCCTCTTCACGCGCAACGTACTCAAGCGCATGTATGAGTACGCTGTCGCCCGCCACGTGGCCACAACAAACCCCGCTCAAGCCTTGGTTGCCCGTTTCATCGCAACCCAAGAGAGCCGCACCCGCGTTCTGACGCCAGACGAGATCGGCAACGTTCTGCGGAGCATCTACGCCTCAGACATCCGCCGCCTGCACAAGCTGGCCCTGCATCTGCTCATCCTGACGATGGTGCGCAAGTCGGAACTGATCGAGGCCCGAAAATCGGAATTCGATCTGGATGCCGCGATCTGGCGCATCCCAGCGGAGCGCATGAAGAAGGACAAAGAGCATTGGGTGTACCTGTCGGCCCAGGCTGTCGCCATGCTGCGTGAGATCTTTGCGCTCACCGAAGGCAGCGCGTTCCTTTTCCCGACCAGTCGCGGCGGCAAGGACGTACCCATCGCCAAGAGCACGCTGAACACCGCAGTTCGCGCGCTCGATATGGAGGTTCAGCACTTCGTGCTGCATGACTTCCGCCGCACTGCATCAACGCACCTTCACGAGATGGGCCAGTCATCAGACGCTATCGAGAAGGCGCTCGCTCACAGCATCAAAGGAATCAAAGGCGTCTACAACCGCGCTGAGTATGCAGAGGAGAGGCGCCGCATCCTGCAGCTCTGGGCTGACTTCGTTGACGCGCAGATCTCGGAGGAAAAGAAGGTAGTGATTGGCCGCTTCGGCAACGCTGCCTAGGGTTTGCATGACCGCGCCTGACGGCATCAGGCAAAGCGGCAGGAACGATGTTGGCGCATCGAACCTGCCTGACCACAACCAAGCTAGTAAGGAGCTTGCATCATGGCTGAAGCAGATTTTACCGCCTCAGAGATGGCAGAGAACGACGCATCTGCTGCTACATGGAGCGCATTTGACGATGCCTACCATCGCGTCAAGACACTGATCGATGCAATCGAATGCATCGCTACCGCTCACCTTGATATGACAACGCGGGAGATTGCTGACGAGCCAGGACACTGGGCTCCGCTCTTCCATTCGCAAATCTCGAACATTTACAGCCTGGCCGCATTCCTCGACCAAACCTTGGAAAAAGACTTGCGGACCACCGCTGTAGCGCTTCGCGGCGGAGCAGAGCGCGGCATTCACTGAGCGGCTGATCAATCGGGAATTTCGCAGGGCGGCGGCCAAGGAGCGGCAACTCCAAGACCGCCTGACCACAAACCGACCTAAACAGGAGGTCGCATCATGGCTGAGTTCGATTCTACCAACGCTGCGGAGCATGACTTGCGCATCATGAGCGCTCGGGGCGCGCACCTCGTTTTCTCCGACAAAGAGGAGATGATGTGCTATGTACGGAAGACAGCGAACGCTTTGGCGGAACTCAGTGCCGTTTTGCAGGCGGTAGACATTAGGGAGACGAACACAGCGCCAGAGTTCGTATCAGGCTCAATCGCGGTAATGAACGACATGGCTTGGCAGATCGAGCAAGCACTAGATGCCCTCTGGTATGAAGAGGAACAACAGCGCAAGGGAGTCTGATCATGGACGACGCCAATTCAACTAATGAAGCATGCATCTCCGCAAAGATCATTGCGCTACCGACAGCTGCGCGCGAGCGTGTCAGACAACTACCCGGGCGCCATCCTAAGGGGCCCTCGATGCTTGAGGACGCGCGTTCGCGCAGAGAGAAGAAAGCAAGGGTAACGTCGGCGATGGAGATAAGGCTGTTTCCAGGCGACGATTTCGAATACGCGATTGACGAGAATCTGAGTCTCGCTGAAACCATCAAGGGTGCAATCGCCTGCTATGTAGTGATGGGCGATTTTCTGGAAAGGCTCAAGGACGCTGGACTGGACAGAGAAGCATTTTGGAGCCGATCATGAGGCTCGAACGCTATTTGACTCGCGATCGCGCATACGGCGTGTGGCATCGCGCCCCCTCCATTGGCCGCTATCTCAAGGGCGCGCAGGCTGAATCACTGACCATGGCGGATTTGGACTCGGTGCTTTTCACCGAGTACGACAACGGCAGCAAATTGCCTTTGGCGCTGGTGGAAGTCGCACGCGATATTGGCCAGGACAAGCCCGCTGGAGTTCTTCGTAAGCTCGCGGAAATGGCTGACGTACCGGCGTTCGTGGCGCTCTACACGCTATCGGATCGGGCCAACCCAACTAATCCAAACTGGTGTGACATCGAAGCCTTCCGGGTACAGCGCCTTTGGCCACGGCCCGAAAGCCGCTGGAGGATGCTGACGCCGGAACAGTGGGCACGGGCGCTTGTGCAGATCCGCAGTTGGCAGTTGCGGCGATTCACTAGCCGGGAAGCGGCGAACGATCAACGTTACTAGCTGGAGCGAGCGATGAAGCGGCGAATCAAAGGGGAGGCGATGAACAGTTGGATATTCGCAGCTTGCATTTGCAGCAGCGCCATAGCCTTGGTTTCTCCACGCGCGGCCGCGCACCAGGCATATCAGCCCACCGACGATGATTTGCATGCTGCGTACTGTTTGAGTGTCTCGGATGCCATGCTAAGTGAGCTGCAGTCAACAGCAAGCAGCACCACGGACACCGAACTAGATAGCATCCGCAAAGCTGTGTCAGAACTATCTGAACGCGTGTCTCGCCTTCGCGCATACGTGCTGCCGAAAATGTTGACTGGCGACGATGCCACTGTTGCGCTTGCTGCGGCAGCTCAGCGCGGCAAGGCAGATTTGGCTACGCTGAACTCAAACAGCAAAATCGTTGCTTGCGCTCAGACTTGCACTGCTCTCTCTATGCGGAATGCTCCGAGCGATCAAGCCGCGATGCAATGCGTACAAGACTGCGCTCCAGAGATTTCCCGGCGACTTCGTAGCTGTAACGATCTGTCTTGGTTGCCCTTCTAGCCGCAGATCCACCAAGGAACCTATGAGCAAAAAGTTCAAGGGGAAGCTAGGAAAGCCGATTTTTGTCCAGCCCCCGGGCCTGCTGGAACTGATGACCTCACCGGAGAAGGCTCTTACCGCTCATTCCAATGCTATCGAGCAAGCGAGAGCGGAGAAGATACGGCTTCTTTTTGACCACTATGGAGTAGGCCAGGGAGACTTCTACACGCTTGCAATGTCGATGGCGCTTGATCTTGTTCCGGGGCTCCAATTGGCCACAGAAACAACAAGGAGCGGCGCGCCGGAAAAATGGAACGCGATTGCCAGCGGCTACCTAGTGGTCGAACTTGAGCGATTGCAGGAGCAGAACAAGAAGCTTAGCGTGAAATCTGCCGCCGCGATCTTAGCGAAGCGTATGCCATGGAAGGATCTTGTTCGCGGCGACAATGTCGCAGAAACATTACGCCAGCAGTACACGGTGATGAAAAAAGACAAATGGGCCACCGTCTTCCGAGACGCCTTCCGGACCCACGCTTTGGAGGACTCTATCGCAGAGTGGGATGCCGCAGTCTTGGACCTCCGCCCCTAAAAGGGGAATGGCTGCTCGTGCCAAAAACAAACCTGTAGGTTAATTCCGAGCGCCAAATATCTACACCCATGATGACCACCATGCAAACGACGCCTAGGAGCGACAAAGCATGCGTGCAGTCACCGAAATCCACAAAGTCCCGGAAACCCTTCCCTCGGTTGGATTCTCCCGCTGGAGTCAGCTCCAGTACTTTATCCCCGTAAGCCGCGAGACATGGCGGAAGCTTGTTAAGGACGGGCGCGCACCTCAGCCCCAACGCTGGACTGAGCGTTGCACCGTCTACAGCAATGTGGAAGTACATCGCTGGATGCAGAATCCGGCCGCCTACCAAGCGCAAGCAATCGCTGCGTAAGGGGGCGCCATGTCGGAAAAAACAAAAGCCGCTCCCCACGGGGAAGCGGCTAAATCTCAAAAGCGAACTGAGTCTAGCCCAAATTCCACCGCAGCGCAGCGGGAGCGCATTCTTACGGCTCTCCGAAACGGCCCACTGACTACGCTCCAAGCGCGCCGCGAATTGGACACGCTGCATCCGGCCGCGCGCGTTCAGGAACTGCGTGCAGAGGGGCACCTCATCACCACCGTTTGGACGTGGGATTTCAGTGCTGCGGGATTCCCTCATCGCGTCGCCCGGTATGTATTGACGCCGGAGGTGAGCGTATGAGCACCGTACCCACTCGCCCGGCTACCGCGCCAATGGCGTCGCGGCACCTTCGCCGAATTCCCCACGGTGGTATCGCCCTATACGAGACGCTGAAGGCGACCTGGCTCTCTGCCAACCCCGATGCTTCTCCTGCCGACTATGAGGCAGCCATGGTGCGCTTTGCACGTTTGGCGGGGGTGTGACATGCGCACGCTCATCAAGCGCCTAATCATCTCAGCCTGGAATCGCGGTTGGGTCGGGCAGCGGACGGTGACGCGTGCGTTCCGTCTCTTCAACCTGCGGGAGGCGTGATGTCGATCCGTGCCATGTCCCAGGTGTGGGACCGCTTCCCTCGTGGCGGCTCTGACATGCTGGTTGCGCTTGCTCTCGCGGACTGGTGCAACGATGTCGGCGAGTCCCTGCATCCTTCGATCGGCGCTATTGCCACTAAATGCCGCCTCTCCGAATGGCAGGCGCGCCGCCTTGTACATCAGCTCATCGATGATGGCTTTTTGGAGGTGATCGGCAACGAGTTCGGGGGAGCTCCGGGGACCACTCGCAAGTACCGTCTCCGACTTGATCGAATCTCGTCCGCAACCCCTGGCGTGGATGCCACCCGTACGACTAGCGCAGATGCGCCCCCTGGCGTGGATGCCAGGGCTGGCGCCCATGCACGGAGACGGCTAGCACCCATGCCAGCCAAACCATCATTGAACCATCAGTAACCACCAAGAGTACGCGCACGTCGAAAAGTCGATCGAAATCTGCGAACGGAAAAACTCAGTTGCCAGAAGGTTTCGCAATCTCGGAAGGCGTCCGCAAGTGGGCGAAGGAAAACGGACACAAGAACCTTGACGCCCACCTTGAGTACTTCGTCGACACCATACGAGCGAAGGGCAGCCGTTACGTCGATTGGGATGCCGCTTTCAAAACGGCCGTGCGCGCTGACTGGGCCGGCCTGAGCCGCAGGCAGCAGGGTCGCCACGGCGGAACTGAAGCCAACTTTGCCAACTGAGGAGACGGCATGAACTGGAACGAAGTTTCGAACCGGCTCGCTCAAGAAGCAGAAGCCGTTGCCGGCATGTTGCTGCCCAACGGA
Organism: Ralstonia sp. UBA689; assembly: GCF_002298975.1. Taxonomy (GTDB): domain Bacteria; phylum Pseudomonadota; class Gammaproteobacteria; order Burkholderiales; family Burkholderiaceae; genus Ralstonia. The sequence continues at coordinate 217,085 of NZ_DBMV01000033.1, read as the reverse complement.
AAACGCCAAGGCCCCGAATGGGTTGCTGGCAGCGTTGAGGGAGAAGCGGGCGAATCGCTCAAGGTGCGCATCACTGGCAACAAGGCAGGGGTTTGGAAGGATTTCGCGACTGGCGACGCTGGCGACCTCGTAGACCTGTGGGCGGCAGCGAAGCAAATAACGCTCAAGGAAGCGTTTTTGGAGGCTCGCCGCTACCTCGGTATACCCGAGCCAACTTTCGTGGCTCCTACCCGGGCCTATTCGCGTCCTAGCCGCCCCGCAGTGGTGAGTCCTGCCGGTCGAGTGCTCAAGTATCTGACGGATGAGCGGAAGTTATCCCTGGAGACGATCCGCGCATTCAAGGTTGCCGCGAGCAAAGAGGACGACGCGATTGTCTTGCCATACATGCGCGACGCCGAGCTCATCAACCTGAAGCATCTGGCTCTCGAACGCGACGCCAAGGGCAAGAAGCGCACTTGGCAGGCCGCTGGTGCTGAGCCGTGCCTGTTCGGGTGGGATCTGATCCCGGATAGCGCCAAGGCGGTGCTGATCGTGGAGGGCGAACTGGACGCCATGAGCCTCTACGAATACGGCATCGCCGCTCTGTCGGTCAATCAAGGCGCCGGAAACCATCAATGGATCGACAGCGATTTCGATCGCCTGGAGCGCTTCCCGGAGATCTTCCTCTGGTTCGACAACGACGAGGCCGGACAGAAAGGCGCCCGTGAAGTGGCGCAGCGTCTGGGGTTGGATCGCTGCCGGATCGTCAAATTCCACCTGAAGGACGCCAACGAGGCATTGCAGCAAGGCGTGACGGCTGAGGAGATCGGCGAAGCGCTAGATGCTGCGGAGCGTATTGAGCCGACCGACCTCCGCACGCCTGCCGCGTACCTGGATGATGTGCTGGCGATGTTCCGGGATGGTCCGGTCAACACAGTCGGCGCCGCGCTTCCGTGGCCGGCCTGGTCCGACAAGGTACGACTCCGCCCCGCGGAGCTATCCATTTGGACCGGCATCAATGGCCACGGCAAAAGCGACCTCTTGGGGCAGGTCTGCGTAGATCTCATCCGCCAAGGAGAGCGGGTTTGCATCTTCTCCGGCGAGATGAAGCCGGCCACGGTGCTACGCCATCTCACCATTCAGGCCAGCGCCACCTCAACGCCGACCGAGAGGTTCGTGCGTGCCGCCAACGACTGGATGTGCGGTGCCCTCTGGCTCTATGCCCACGTCGGCACGATCAGCCAAGACAGCCTAATGGAGGCGTTCCGCTATGCCGCCAAGCGCTACCGCGTCACGCATTTCGTTGTCGATTCGCTGCTGAAGTGCGGCATCGCAGAAGACGACTACAAGGCCCAGAAGGCGTTTCTGGACCGCCTGTGCGACTTCAAGAACGAGTTCAACGCGCATGTCCATCTAGTGGCGCACGCCCGCAAGGGTGAAAGCGAAGACAAGGCACCGGGCAAGTTGGACGTTCGCGGTGCTGGCGCGATTACCGACCTGGCCGACAACGTGTTCACGGTCTGGCGCAACAAGCGCAAGGAACTAGCTGGGGAGGAGGCGGATGGGGACGTAGAAGACGCACGCCTCTACTGCCACACGCAGCGCGCTACCGGCTACGAGGGTGCGTTACGGCTCTGGTTTGACACCGGCAGCCTGCAGTTCAGCCAACGGGCGAATTGGCACGCGCGCCCGGTTTTCGACTTCTCAGCGATTCCGCCGCATTCGGCTGCGATCCACGCGTGACTGCTGATTTTTTCAGAGGAATAGCAACGCAATGGCATTTCAAAAAGGGCAAAGCGGCAATCCAGCAGGCAAACCCAAGGGCGCCAAGGACAAGCGTACGGCGCTGCGGGAGCTGCTACAGCCACACGCCGAGCAGCTCGTGCAGAAAGCCGTGAAGTTGGCGCTGGATGGCGACACCACAGCGCTGCGGATCTGCATTGACCGAATCATCCCGGCCGCGAAAGCGAAGGATTCGCCGATCAGCCTGGAGGGTTTGACCGGCTCGCCTACCGAACAGGCTCAGGCCGTGGTGAATGCCCTAACCACAGGTGCCCTGACGCCGGACGAAGCGAACTCCGTAATGGCCGTACTCACCGCGCAAATGCGTGTTGTTGAGGTCGATGAACTTGAAAAGCGCATCGCTGCGCTGGAGGCAATGAAAGATGGCAACCAACATCCGGTCGCGAATTGAGCGACTTGAAGGCAGACGCCCGCTGGTTCAGGCGGTGGAATTCATCGTCGTTTCACCCCTCGGCGATGACAGCGGCAATGGACCGCATCTCATTTGCCGGATGGGCGACCCCGGCCCGTTCCAGCTGGTCCCGGACCATCTGGGCCTAGACGACCCGAGGGGCTTGTTGTTCGTCTACAGCGAAAGCTGCCGAGAGGCAGGGACCACACCACGTAACTCACAAAAGGAAACACATCATGACTGAAGCCGAGACGCAGATTCTCCTCACCAAATGTGATCACACATTAAGCACCACCTTGGCGCAGCTACGGTTGATCGTTGCCCATGTAACACCAGTGGCGAACGGCTTGCTGGAAGGGAGCGCGGACAAGGGCTACTTGGTTAAAAGCCTGGCCGGTCTCCATCAGTTGCACGGTTATCTGCTGGAGCAATTGAATCAGTTAAACGCGCTGTCAGTGAGCAGTGCGCGAAATGTGGCGGCACAAGGCCAGACCGCTGCGGAACACCAACCCGGTACTTCTGCCAGCCACGTCCCCCCTGATAACGGCGCTCCATGCACTACCAATCTAGAAAGCATGAAGCCTGAGTTTTCTGTCCACTAATTAACCGGAGCATAACCATGTCAGGCGGCGGTGGAAGCACTACAACTGTTCAAAAGAGCGATCCCTGGTCGGGGCAGCAACCGTACCTAGAGAATGTCTTTTCTGGAGCCCAGAATGCGTACAACCAATACGCGGGCAACCCTTCGTCTTCTGTTGCCAGGTTCACGCCGATGCAGCAGCAGGCTATTGGTGCGACGCAGGGTGTAGCAAATGGCACCAACTTCGGGAACGCGGCCAACGTCAACAACGCGGCCGGTGGCTATACGACGAATCTGCTGAATGGGAATTACCTGAACTCCAATCCGGGTAATGCGGCATTCAGCAAGTTCTCCAGTGGCGACATGATGAACAACCCGTACATGACGGGTATGGCGAATGCCGCTACCGACTCCATCACGCGGGCATATCAGACGGCCACTGCACCGCAGACTGCAAGCGCATTCGCTGGATCGGGTCGCTATGGTTCTGGCGCATATCAGAACCAAGTCAGCCAGAACCAGCAAGACCTTGCCACGCAGCTCGGCAATAGCATGAACTCCCTTTACGGGAACATGTACCAGAACAACATGAGCAACATGCTACAGGGCGCGCAGGGTCTCTCGCAGAACTACAACACCGCTTCTCAGCAGCAGCTTGCGGGGGCGGCGAATGCGCCGAACATCGTCAACTCGGTGAACAGCGGCATCTCGAATCTGCACAACATGGGCGGCAATCAGCAGGCCCTGCAACAGAACCAACTCAACGCGCCCTGGCAGCAGCTCAACAACTTCTCGAACCTGATTCAGGGACAGTACGGCAGCAACGTTACGGCGTCAGAACCCTACTTCCAGAATCAGATGGCGGGCGCTCTTGGTGGCGCGGTTAACGGTGCAGCACTGGGAACCGCGTTTGGCGGCGGTTATGGCTATGGAACCGGCATTGGCGCGGCCTTGGGTGGTGCGATGGGCGCGTTCTCTGACCGCCGATTGAAGTTGGATGTTGAAGCGACGGGTGAGCACTTGGCCAATGGGTTGCCGCTCTACAGCTTCCGCTATCTGTGGGATGAGCCAAATATTCGCCGCAGGGGCGTTATGGCCGATGAGGTGCGCAAGGTCGCACCGCATGCCGTATGGCGCGATCCGAGCGGCTTTGATGCCGTGGACTATGCGGCAGTCGAGCGCAGTCATGTCCTGGACGCTCAGTAACCCCTTTGTCTGCACGGGAGATTGCAGCGAACCCGCTTCGGCGGGTTTTTCGTTCACCACTGTACGCTCACTGGAGCAACAGGGATCTGAGGTTAGCCCCTCCAAGTATGATCTCTAGTCAACAAGACAGATTGAAGGGGGAGATGGATATGCGAAAAGCGGTTATGTTGAGCTTTGCTCTCTTGGTCACTGGCTGCCAGAGCGTGTCCGAAGTTGTGCCTGCCGGGAACGGTACGTACCTGGTCGGCTCGGAAGTTCGGGGAGGCTTCTCTTCTTGGACAGAGGTGCGTGCGCTGACATTGAGGCGCGCGAACGAGTACTGCTCCAGCCAGGGTAAAGAAATGGTGCAAGTTGATAGCAAGACTCGCGGCGCTCGCGGTTGGACACCACAGGAGGCTGAACTCACGTTCAAGTGTGTCGAGCCAGGAAAGCAAAGCACGCCAGCAGGCACGCAAAGCTAACCGAGTTGGGGTGCAGCGCTGGCTGCGGTCAGCGACTCCTCAGAGTCGTCGGCCGGTGTCGAATTTTCTTCCGCGTACGCCTCGCAGCCTTCGATGAACGAAGTCGAGTTTCCCGAGCACTCACTCGGATCGGTGATGTCGTGTTCTTCTGCCCATTGATAGCCGGCCTCCTGCAACTCCCGAAGCAGCACCGTTGCCGGAATCCAGTGTGGCCGCGCGGCGGCGACACGTTCTAGCAGACAGCCCTTGAACGGGTCGAGCTTCGTTGGCCGAAGCTCACGTTGCTTGTAGCGGCCCGCCTGTGCGTCCCGCAGGTAGCGGCGCACGGTATTGCGCGACAGTCCCGTCTGCCTCGCTATCTCCCGCACCGCCGTCCCGCGCCTTGCCAATACCTTGATTTCCACTGCTTGCTCCTGAGTCAGCATCGGCGGCACAAAAGCCGCCATCCTCTCCCAGGTGGGTCAGGCTTACTTCGGCGAGGTGGGTCAGTATTACATCGGCGCTAACAAGGATCACGGGCGAACCCAAAATCCTGCAGTCTGGTACGTCGGGCTTGTCCGCGACAAAGTGCAACTCAATATCCCCGAGTGCATAGCTCTGCGGGTCCTCCGCAACATCATCGCGCGTCAGCTTGTTTATCCATACGCTCTTGACCGTCATTCCACCGGCCGTGAACCTGCTTCCTAAATCGCCACGGTAGGCCGGGATCGAGTGGAGTAGCTTACTCAACTCGATTGGATCGCTGACGGTCCGATCCTGCTGGGCGACGGCCGCCGTACAGACGGCGCCTTGCAGAAAGAACCAGAGAAAGGCTTTGACGTGGCTTCGAGCTTGCATAGGAACTCCGCCGGTGGCGCGCTTCGTCATTTGCCCTCCATGAGAGCACTGTTGGCTACGGGCAAAACCTTGGAGAACTGAACATTGCTCGCGATCTCGTCTGCGTGACTATTGAGCAGCTCACACGCGCCCTTCGTGGAGACACCATTGGTACGAGCAACGGTGCTCATGTCTTCCTCCACGAACCTCATGATCTCCAGATGCAGTGACGAGTAGAGCGTCTCTTCGGCCTTAGATATGGGGTATCTGTGCGATTCATATACGGCACGCGCCTTCAGATACGGAGCGGCGTTTGCACTTTGAAATGCCGCCAACCACCGGGACAAGTTCACCGAAAACTGCGAACAGTATTCCTCGCGCCCCTTTACGTTCATCAGATAGAAACCGAGAAAACTAGAGGCGGCAGACGCCGCCTTGTTTGCGCCGCTCAATCCGTTGATGCGTCTTGTTGACTCTTCTGCAGCGACAGTCTGCAGCGCCGTAACGGGATCTTCGTTCGGATGCTCTCGCACCGCTTTGTCCCTCAGTGCATCAAGTTTCGCCTTTGCTTGCTCTACACCACGAGCGATTTCCTGCTTTTGACGCACCCTCTCCCACCCTTCTGTTGCAAGGATGAATGCTGCGGCCAATAGGATCAGGATCGCGGCGCTTTTCCACGGGGACTGGTTGGACTCTTCGTATTGCATGTTGCGGTAAAGCGTTTGTGGTCATGCGGCTCACCCGCAAAAGGGCTCGCCGCTGTCACCAAATGTTGTGGTACTCGACAATGGAGGTCAGCCCCCATGCTTCCCATATCGGTCGCCGGATCGGCTGTTCCGATATGAGCCGCCCTTGTGCGAAGACCCACTGCCACCGGCATAGGAGCCGCCGTGGCTGTTGGTGTGCTTACTGCCTGAATAGGATGGTCGACTACCGCCCTTGCCTCTGGCTTCTGCAGGCAGCGCCGGAACAAGCAGCGAACCGGCAAGCAGCAGGGCGAAGATTTGCTTTTGGCTCGGCCTCACTGTCAGTCCCGGCTGATGAAATCGTCCGAGCCCAACCGGTGGGAACCGTACTTGACCTGATACGCATCTCCGAGACCTTGCGCATTTGAGCGCGCAGACTGTTCATCTGGATGGATGCCAGCTAGATGCCACGGAGCATTTCGAACAACAGCCCAACCGAAGACCCACCCTGGATTGGAGGGATCTGCTTGCAGCTTTGTCGTATCGAACATCGTTTGAACTTCCCCGAAGAAGCGCATGCGCGCGTGATCATATGTTGCGGGCGCAGACTATCAAAGGCTGGGCCTCGCAGTTGTTAGCATTTCTTCCATCTGATCTGAGTCAAACCCACGAAACGGCGCCACATCAACATCTCGTACTGGTGCCGAGTGCGCTGCCCCCCCGCTATCGTGGGGTGGCCCAGTTGCGTCAGTCTTCGCAGGCTATCGCAGGCACGAACAGATGCCGACACCGCAACGACTAAAGGGAGGGGTATATGGGTTCGTTCAGCGTTTGGCACTGGCTCATCGTGCTGCTGGTGATTGTGTTCGTCTATTTGTTCCCGGCTGGATTGATCGCGAGGAAGGCGGGCTACTCGTCCGTGTGGGCGCTGCTGATGCTCGTTCCTCTCGTCAACGTCATCACCATCTGGGTGTTCGCCCTGTCCGACTGGCCTGCGGCTCGCAAATGAGAGACGTTCCGTCCGATAGCGCCGTACAAGCTGCAGGGTCACCACGCGAGGTGCCGCCATCGAAGTGGCCCACCTCCCTTGATCCGTTCAAGCTCGTGGCGTTGTTCATGACGCTAACGGGCATCGTTGCGTGGGTCGCTGGAGAGGCCTACATGCTCGGGTACTGGGGAGCCGCCCACTACCCAAGGAACCTCTCCGCGATGTCGCTACAGAGCCTTGCATTGCTTGGTTTCTACGGCGCCTACAGATGCTGGATGTGGGGCATAGGAGCGGCAGTTCTGTGCGGAGCGTTGATCGTGCTGACGGCCATCCGCAGGAAGAACAGGGCGAAGCGCGAGCCCAACTGGCTCCGGAGGATGGCCAACAGCATACGGAACTGGTGGTCCGCAAACTTCGAGCTTGATCGCACTTCGGCAGTGCCAGGCGTGTTGCTGCTGGGTACGGCGTTCTGCTACTACGCCATATTGATCTCGCCTGCAGTGCTGTGGATTCTGGGCAGCCACTACCAAGGCCAGTCTCTGTTCGAGACGCAGGCCTGTCAGGTTCGCTCTGGAGCTGCACCAACCAGCATTACGCTGGCGGACGGGTCAACGCTGAAGGGCCACGTCATCGAGCGCAACGAGAAACTCATTGCGCTGCTGACGAAGGATGCGGTGGTGATGGTGACTGATGGCGAGAAAGGGGCTCGTGTGATTGAGAGCACGTCGCTAGCAGACATCAAATGCCCTGCCAATTGAGACGCTCCGGCTGATGACTCTTTAGCATAGGAAACGAGGGAACGGGTGATACAGCCATCATCATGGGGATGCAATGAAACTTGACCGGGACTATCAACGCCATCTTCTAGAGCAACTGGCTGAGAGCTACCCTCAGTCCCACGACGTTCGCGACTTGTTGCGAGGCCTTGAGGGTGAAGCGGAAGCCAAGTACCTAGCAAATATGATGTATCTGGACGAGCACGGGCTCATCGAGAGCAGCATCAGATTTGGCCTCGATGGTCACGCCTCTATGGGAATGCCACGCATTAATCATCGCGGCATGGATTTCTTGACGGACGACGGAGGCTTGACCGCGATTCTAGACGTCGTCACCGTCAAGCTGCACGCGGACACCATCCGCGAACTGATTACAGCCAAGATCAACAGCACACCGATCCCCGAAGAGCAAAAGTCGAAACTCAAGCAGCATCTTTCAACGCTGTCGGGAGAGGCAATGAAAGCACTGACGAAATCCCTAGTGGAGAGGGGATTGCAGAGTGTGCCGGACATAGTTCATTGGCTACAAACACTGCCGATGCACGGTTGACGACCACAAACTCGCAGTCGGGTCTCACAGCCGAGGGCTAGTGAATCGCATCAATTGACTATTTGGGGATAAGAGTTAATGCCGAGCGCGTTTGAAATTGCAAGTGGAATCACTCGATGGGCCCTCACTCGGAACATGCTGGAGCCAGTCCCGGGAAACATGGACAGCGAATACGCTGCAGGTATTCAAATCGATAGCTTCACAGAAGCCGCCGAGGACATACTGCGTAGGCGCGGCATTACATCCATTGTTTTTAGCGATCCCGACCACAGCGTCTTCGTCTATACGGGAAAGAGAGTCACGCAGAAAGAACAAGAACTCCTGCCGAACTTTATTGACGAGTGCGCAATTCACTACCCCCACGGCTCGGTCGACGATTTAGCGCCAGCCGAGATTCAGGCTCAAGGCTCGTCAGTTACGCTGCTACCCGGACCAAATGGCGTTCATTGGTATTGCTGCGGCTCCTTTATATCACCTGGCAACGAGGCATCTGCGGGTACTCTGGGGGCTTTGGTGGCAGATGATCAACAGCAGCTATACGGACTCTCAAACAACCATGTCACCGGAGGCTGCAATCACTCTGCCCCGGGGCTGCCAATCCTTGCTCCTGGAGTGAAAGACGTCGCCGCAGGTGTAATTGCACCGTTTACCATCGGGTATCACCATCGAGTGCTTCCTTACGCTTTAGGGACGAGCGGAAACGTTGACATCACACGCAACACTGACGCGGCAATTTTCAGGATTGCGAACCCCCAGCTTGTTTCTTCACTACAGGGCGGTACTTTCGATACACCGACGCGGGTAGCTGAGCCTGTGGAGGGGATGCGCGTGGCCAAGGTGGGACGGACGACGGGGTATACTGAGGGGCGGATCGTCGGCAGAGAGTTGCGACCGATCAAAGTAAAGGCTGCATCACCTTCAAACTTGTTCGAAGGTCGCATCTGGTTCCCGAATGCTTTCGCCGTACATGGCGACCAAAGAGAATTCTCCGAGTCCGGTGACTCTGGCGCACTAGTTGTCTCGTTGAATGACGATGGCACTAAATCTGCTGTCGGACTAGTATTCTGCGGAGGCCCTGATTCGAAGGCTCCTGGCGGTAAGCGCTCGCTGATTGTTCCTCTAGCGCCGATCCTGCAGCGCTTAGGCGTAAGCCTCGTAAGTGGACACAATGTTGGTACATGACCCGCACAAGCTAACCCAAGCAGCAGAGGAGATAGCAGCTCTATTGCCATCTCCCGCTAGCGATGAGGTGAGCATATCGACCCTCACCAGAAACGTGGGGGAACTGGTGCTATTGGTCATGATTCCGCCCGCGCTCGCCCATATCCGGCACCGGTTGCCGTCGTCCGTGCGAGGCGTGCAAGTGTTGTATGAGATTCAAGAGCCGTACACGCTTAACTAGTAGACCGCGCACCCGTAGCTTTGAACGAGCCCCTGTTTGGGGCTTTTGTTTTGCTCATTGAGCTTAGATGGATTAGATTTTTAGTACACAAGTTAGTACACAACAAAAGTCGATCCGCCTTGAAATGGCTAAACTGAGCCATCTACAGCACATCACTAGGTTTTGTATTGGTAGCGAACGGCCCGATAAGGCTTCAGGCTGTCAGCCAACGGAATGGAACCCGCCGTTCAAGCCCCAATCCGGATCACCACCTTGCCGAAGTGCCGCCCCGACTGCAGGTAGTCATACGCGGCCGGCGCGTCGTCAAAGCCAAACACGCGGTCAACCGCCGGTCGGAGTTGTTGCACGTCAACCAGCCGCACCACCTCATCGAGCACGGTGCGGCTGCCGACGATCACGCCATGCAGATGCTTGGCCACATCGAACAGGGTCTGCAGGCCGAAATCCACGCCCGCGAAACCACTCAGCAAACCCGTGATGGAGACGACGCCGCCCAACCGCGTGGCCGCGATCGAGCGCGCCATGGTGTCACGCCCGCCCACCTCCACCACCACGTCAGCTCCCGCCCCGCCGGTCAGGCGCAGCACCTCGTTCTGCCAGTCGGGCATGGTGCGGTAGTTGATGGTCTCGTCGGCGCCGAGCTGGCGCGCGCGTTCAAGTTTGTCGTCGCTTGACGAGGTGATGATGGTGCGCAGCCCGGCTGCCTGCGCAAGCTGCAGCGCCCAGATCGAGACGCCTCCGGTGCCCAGCAGCAGCGCCGTCGCGCCGGGCTTGACCACAGCATTCGCGAACAACGCGTTCCATGCAGTGATCCCCGCACACGACATCGTTGAGGCTTCCTCGAAACTCAGGTGCGCCGGGATAGCGGTCAACGTGGATTCATCCGCAACGAACTGCTCGGCCAGCACGCCGTCGAACGTCGCGCCCGCTGATTCGGCGATCTTCCAATGCGAGATCGCGCCATCGACCCAGCGCGGGAAATAGGTATTGATGACGCGGTCACCCGGCTTGAAACGCGTGACGCCGTGGCCGACCGCCACCACCTCGCCCGCCCCGTCGCTCAGCGGCACCAGCGGCGAGCCATCGATACCCGGATAGTCGCCGCGCGCGAACATCCAGTCGCGATAGTTCAGCGATGCCGCGCGCATGCGCACCAGCACCTCGGTGGGCCCAGGCTGCCGCGTACTCTCGTCGATCTGGATCTGCTTCATCCCCTCGATGCCGCGTCCCGGCGTGACTTGCCATGCCTTCATGTGGATTCCCCGTTCACACGCAAATGGAGCGCCCATCTTAGTGTTGCCAAGCAAGATGCATTGCCTCCATTTTGTAGACTCACTGTCGCCACTCAGGCACCATTTGGGCGACATTTGTACAACCGAAACGGAATGGCCTTCGATGGATGATCGGCTCAGCGGCGTTGCCGAATTTGTGAACGTGATCGAGTCGGGGAGCTTTGCGGCTGCAGCCGTGCGGCTTGGCGTGACGCGCTCGGCCGTCGCCAAGGTGATCGCCCGGCTCGAACGGCGCCTGAACACGCAACTGCTGCAGCGGACGACCCGCAGCCTGAACCTGACCGGCGAAGGCGCGCTCTACTACGAGCAATGCAAGCGCATCCTGACCGAACTCAGCGAGACCGAGGCCGCCTTGCACGCCAGCCAGCGTGAGCCGAGCGGGCGGCTGCGGGTGACGGTGCCCGTGCTGTTCGGCAGGCAGTGCATTGCCCCGGTGATGCGCAGACTGGTCGAACGCCATCCCCTGCTGGAGGTCGAGATGGCGTTCAACGACCGCATGGCGGACCTGGTCGAAGACCGCTTCGACATCGCCGTGCGCATAGGCGCCCTGCCGAACCATGCCACGCTGGTTGCACGCCGCTTGGGCTTCAACCGGATGGCGCTATGCGCCTCGCCCGCCTATCTCGAAAAGCATGGCCCCCCGGCCACCGTCAGCGATCTGGAGTCGCACGCCTGCATCGCCTACGCCCGCGGCGAGGATGACACGCCGTGGCGCCTCCTCGGGCCGGACCGCCAGCCCCAGTTGTATCGGCCCGCGTCGCGCCTGCGGATGGACGACCTGCTCTCGATCGCCGACGCGGCGGTGGCCGGAGCCGGCCTTGCGTGGCTGCCCTGCTGGCTGATCTCTCCCTACCTGCACGCCGGCCAACTCACGAGCGTGATGGACCACAATGGCGTGCTCGATGCCGAGATCAACGTGCTGCGGCTGAAGACCAACCACATGCCGCTCAAGATGCGCGTGGCCATTGACGCGCTCATCGACGAGGTGCCCCACCTGTTGACCCACACCTGAGATGCCGACCGATTCACCAACGGAGAGACTGGTGCGTAAGTACTGCAAACACGTCTTCAACAACGCTTTATTGGGATTGGCCGCGCTTGGCCTCTCAGGCGCTGCAGCCGCACAAACCGGCTACACGGCGATGCCCATACACAACGGCGTCAACGCGCTGAAACTGCGCGGCTACGATGCGATCGCCGTCCGGGCGTGGCGCGAAAACTTCAACGCGCACAGCTTCGATGTGGTGACCTTCTTCGTGCGCGACGGCACAGCGGGCCGTGCGCAGCCCTGGAGCCTCGTCCCGGTATTCCGCCGCAGTAACAACGGCGGCAGTGGCGAGCAAGAGCAGTTGCACGTCACGGCCAGCGGCGGCGCAGACTGTCTGCTTCACGACTTCCGGCTGTTGCTCGCGCAAGGCGGCAAACCCGCCGTGCTTATCCTCGCCAACCGCGAAACCGGCGCCAGCTATGCAGCCGAAGCCAACGTGCGCTTCGACTATTACGTGCTGACCGAAAACACCGATGGCACGCCCGGTTATCCAAAACTGTCCTTCCGTTGGCAGAAATCTCAGCCAGCGCGCACCCAATACTGCGACGTGAACCGCGCCTTCGATCAGGAACTGCACCTGGGCACATCCAGCGGCACCGCCAATGTCGCGGACGGGCCGTAACCCTCACCGTCACCCGCACCCCGTCAGCCCAATGTCTACCCACCCCGTCTCCGTCAAAGGTGTCCTGCGCGCGCCCGCCGGCGAGGTCGTATTGCTCCTCAACGAACGCGAGGAGTGGGAGTTGTCTGGTGGCCGCATCGAACCGGGGGAATCGTCCACCGAATGCCTCGCACGCGAGATTGCGGAAGAACTGAACGTGCAGGTTGGAAGTTGGGGCGCCGCCGTTCGATACGTATCTGTTTGAAGTCTTGCCGGGCAAGCACGTGTTCATCGCCACGTATGACTGTGCACGCTGGTCGGCGCGTTTGAGCCAACGCTCAGTCACGAACACAAGCGGCTGGGTTTGTTCGCGCCGGATGCACTGCCGGCGAATCTGCCCGATGGCGATCGGGCGTCGATTACGGCAGTGTACGGCGGAGCGCGATAGCGCATGCGCGTCCTATTCATCTGTAGCCGTAACCGGCTGCGCAGCCCGACGGCCGAGTCGGTGTTCGCGCAGTGGCCAGGAGTAGAAACAGATTCCGCCGGTATCGCACCTGACGCAGACGTGCCGCTCGACACCGGACAACTCGATTGGGCTGAATTGACCTTCGTGATGGAGCGCAGTCATCAGCGCCGCGTTTCACGGCGCTTCGGCGCGCATCTCAGGGGGAAGCGGGTAGTCTGCCTCGATATTCCCGACGATTACGCGTTCATGCAGCCGGAACTTGTCGCCCTGCTGGAGAAGCGGGCTGGCCCGTATTTGCGCCGTTAGCTCAGCGGATCTGCGGATCAATCCCCACCCCACCGCCAGCGGCTCGCCCTTCCACCAACGCACCAGCAAAAGCAATGCAGTCACGCCTAGCGTGTACAGCACGAAACGCGCCGGCCCGGCATCCGGGCACGGCACGACAATGCTCACAGCCATCAGCACGGCGTAGACAGCGAAGCCACCCAGCCTTGCCAGCGGGAAGGCAACCCCCATCCCCAACCGTAGCGCTTGGCTGGGAACCAATGGCCGTTGGAGTCGATTGGCATCGTCGTCTCGATATACACGGATCAAAGGACGAACGTGTCGTCGCCCGGGGGCTTGGGCAGGCGGGCTTCGGCCTCGGCATTGCGGCGCGCCGCACGCTCAACTCCAATGTACTCGATGAAAAACAGCGCAAGGATGACCAGCAGGGCGCCCGCGCCGAGCAGCCAATGGCTCATCACGTTCATGATCGGAAGACGCGTTTGCGTCTGCAGTCTGGGATACCTGCAGCGTACGACTGTGTCCGTCAAGAAATCGTAAAGAGATGGTGGCGCCGCGCAAAATTCGCATCTACGGCGATGCATGAGATGGGCGCGGAACAGGCGCGACAAATGCGGGACGACAAACGCCAACAGCCAGCCGGTCAAATACCGCTGGCGGAGGTCGTTTGCAACAGAGGGAGCGCACGTGAGCGCACCGAAGCGGCGGAAAACGGCGCTCAGGCCATCAACCGCATCTTGCAAGCTTCTGTATCGGGAGTTGGAGCGTTGGCCGGGTCCAGAAGGAGCTTCCGGGTGCGCACTAAGCGCGCTGTGGGCCAAGCCCGGCGGGCTGGAGGTCGAATGACTTCACGCCGCCAACGGCAGCACCCAGTTGGTGCTACCGGAACAATCGCGCGATCTTAGTAAAGCTTCTTCGGCAGCATTTGCGAGCGCAGGCGCTTACGCGTACGCGACACGGCGGCAGCCTTCTTGCGCTTGCGCTCGGTCGTCGGCTTTTCGTAGGCGGTGCGGGCGCGCAGTTCCTTGATCAGGCCGGTGCGCTCGATTTCACGGCGGAAGCGGCGCAGTGCGACTTCGACCGGCTCGTTTTCTTTCAGGCGGATGGTGGTCATCGGGTCCCTTGCTCAATATTCGGGTGGACGGCGAAACAGCGGATTATATACCGCCCAGAGGGCGTGCAGTGTAGTTGAATTGCTTTACCGGTGCAAGCACGGTCAAGGTGTGCCGAATCAACCACTTCTGCGCCGGTCACCGTCGCCTCGATGCGACGGTGACCGGCCCGCTGATTTAGCGAATCAGCGGGCTGGCGTCATATCCGGCGCGGCGGGCGCAATACCGGGCGCGGCCGTCGGCTGGGCCTGCTGGGCAGCCGCGACGGTGCTGCGCTCCTGCAGGCCGCCGCCCAACGCCGTATACAGATCGATGGCGTTGGTCAGGCGAGCCAAGCGCGTCTGCACCAGGGTCTGGTCGGCGCTGAACAGATCACGTTGCGCATCGAGCACGTCGAGGAAGCTCGACACGCCGTTGCGGTAGCGCTGGTCAGACAGCATCAGGCGCTCGGCCGTGGCATCGCGGAAGCGCTTCTGCGCGGCGACCTGCTCTTCCAGCGTACCGCGCGCCACTAGCGCGTCGGACACCTCCTGGAACGCGGTCTGGATCGTTTTCTCGTAGTTGGCGACGGCAATCTTCTGGTTGGCCTTGGTCAGGTCCAGATTGAAGACGTTGGTGCCCCAGTTGAAGATCGGCAGCGTGAGGTTTGGCACGAACGACCACAGCCCGGTTCCGGACTTGAACAGGTCGTGCAGCGCACCGCTCGCCGTACCGACGTTGGACGTCAGCCCGATGCTCGGGAAGAACGCCGCGCGCGCCACGCCAATGTTGGCGTTGGCCGCAATCAGCTTCTGCTCGGCCTGGCGGATGTCAGGACGCTGCTCCAGCAGTTCCGAAGGCAGCCCCGGCGGAATATCGGCAACGATCTTCTCCGACGACACGGTGGTCGGCGGTGGCAGGTCGGCCGGCAACGGCGCACCGACCAGCAGCACCAGGGCGTTGGTCGCCTGGGCGTACTGGCGCGTGAGCTGCGCAACGGCCACGCGGGCCGATTCCACCAGCGTCTCGGTCTGGCGCAGATCCAGCAACGACGACGCACCTACGTCAAAGCGCTGCTTGGCGAGCTTGTAGTAATCCTCGCGACCTTTCAGGGTCTGCTGGGCCAGGTCGAGTTGCTCGGCATAGGCACGCTCGTTCAAATACGCCTTGGCCACCTGCGAGATCAGGCTGATCTGCGCGGCACGCTGGCCTTCCTCGGTGGCGAGGTAGCTGGCGCGCGCGGAGCTCGTCACATCGCCCACGCTGAACAGGTTGACCTGGTAGTTGTTGATGCCGACGCCAAGCTGGTACTGCTTGGCGTGGATATCCTGCCCAGTTTGCGAGATTGACCGCGGTGTCAGGCTGCGCGTGTACGTGGCAGACGCGTTGACCGGCGGCAGCAGGTCGGCGATCTGCAGGCGGTATTGGGCGCGCGCCGCCTCGATGTTGAGCACGGCGATGCGCAAGTCGCGGTTGTTTTCCAGCGCCAGGCCGATCAGCTTCTGCAGACGCGCGTCGGGGAAGAACTCGCGCCAGCCGAGGTCGGTGGCACGCGGTGCGTTCTCACCCGGCTTGGCGCTATCGGCCGGCACGACATAGCCGGCCGGCGCTTGCGGATAGGCACCGGACACCGGAGCATCCGGGCGCTGGTAAGTCGGCGCCAGCGAGCAGCCGGACAACACGCCGGCAGCCAGCAGGAGCGCCGGCAACAGCGCGGGGGTTCGGAAAGTCATGGTTTTCTGCATATTCAGATTTCCTCGTCCAGCGGACGGTGCGCGGCATCCAGGCGGCGTTGACGCTCGCTGCCCTTGAAGATGCGGCGGACCACCACGAAGAACACGGGCACCAGCATCACAGCCAGCACCGTCGCGGTGATCATCCCGCCCATCACGCCGGTACCGATGGCGCGCTGGCTGGCGGAGCTGGCACCAGTGGCAATCGCCAACGGCAGCACGCCCAGGATGAAGGCGAACGACGTCATGATGATCGGGCGGAACCGCAGGTGCACCGCTTCCAATGTCGCTTCGATCAGGCCCTTGCCTTGCGCCTGCAGGTCCTTCGCGAATTCGATGATCAGAATCGCGTTCTTGGCGGACAGACCCACCACCGCAATCAGGCCGACCTTGAAGTACACGTCGTCAGGCATGGCGCGCAGCGTCACGCCCAGCAGCGCACCGAGCACGCCCAGCGGCACCACCAGAATCACCGCCGCCGGGATCGACCAGCTCTCGTACAGCGCGGCCAGCACCAGGAACACCGCCAGCAGCGACAGCGCATACAGCGCCGGCGCCTGCGAGCCCGAGGCCTTTTCCTGCAGCGACTGCCCCGTCCACTCGTAGCCGATACCGGCCGGCAGCTTGGCAGCCAAGCGCTCCATCTCGGCCATGGCATCACCCGAACTGGCACCCGGCGCGGCCGCCCCCGAAAGGCGAACAGCCGGATAACCGTTGTAGCGCACGAGCTGCACCGGGCCGACGATCCAATGGCCCTTGGCGAACGTCGACATCGGCACCATGTTGCCCTGCGCGTTGCGCACGTACAGTTTCATGATGTCTTCGGGCTGCATGCGGTTGATCTTGTCCGCTTGCACGATCACACGCTGCTGACGACCGTAGTTCGGGAAGTCGTTCGCATAGGCCGAACCCAGCGCCGTCGACAGCACAGCGTTGATGTCGGTGAACGAGACACCCAGCGCATTGGCCTTCTCACGGTCGATATCCACCTGGTACTGCGGCGAATCTTCCAGGCCTTCAGGGCGCATGCCGGTGATGACCTTGCTTTTCGCCGCCATCTCCATCAGCTGGTTGCGAGCTGCGATCAGCGCGTCGTGGCCCAGGCCTGCACGGTCCTGCAGACGGAAGGTGAAGCCCGTTGCGTTACCCAGTTCCGGGATCGGCGGCGGGTTCAGCGGGAACACGATCGCGTCGCGAATACCACCGAACAACGCACCGAAGGCACGGCCGGCCACAGCATCAGCGGTTTGATCCTTGCCCTTTCGCTCGCTCCAATCCTTGAGTGGGGTGAACACGATACCGGCGTTCGGGCCGTTGCCCGAGAAGCTGAAGCCCTGCACGGCCACGATGTTCTCGACGGCCTTTTCATGCTTGTAGTAGTTCTCGACCTGCTTGATCACTTCCAGCGTGCGGTTGGCCGATGCACCCGGCGGCAACTGGATGTTGGTCACGATGTAGCCCTGGTCTTCGGTCGGCAGGAACGAAGACGGCAGGCGCAGGAACAGGAGCACCACCGCAGCGATCAGCGCAGCGTAGATGACCATGTAGCGGAAGGTCTTCTTGAGCATGCGCTCCACGAAGCTTTGGTAGCGGTTCGTGGTGGTGCTGAACATGCGGTTGAACCAGCCGAAGAAGCCCTTCTTCTCGTGGTGCGAACCTTTCTCGATCGGCTTGAGCAGCGTTGAGCACAGCGCCGGCGTGAGCGTCAGCGCCATGAGTGCCGAGAAGAAGATCGACGACACCATCGACAGCGAGAACTGGCGATAGATCGCGCCCACCGAACCCGAGAAGAACGCCATCGGGATGAACACGGCCATCAGCACCAGCGTAATACCGATGATGGCGCCCGTGATCTGGCCCATGGCCTTGCGGGTCGCTTCGCGCGGGGGCAGGCCTTCTTCGGCCATGATCCGCTCGACGTTTTCCACCACCACGATGGCATCGTCAACGAGGATACCGATCGCCAGCACGAGGCCGAACATCGTCAGCACGTTGATCGAGAAGCCCATCGCGTTCATGGTGGCGAACGCCCCGAGCAGCGAGATCGGCACCACGATCGACGGCACCAGCGTGTAGCGGATGTTCTGCAGGAACAGCAGCATCACCAGGAACACCAGCGCCATGGCCTCGAACAGCGTCTTGACCACTTCCTCGATCGAGATCTGGACAAACTTGGAGGTGTCGTACGGCACCTTGTATTCCACGCCCGCCGGGAAGTACTTCGACAGCTCTTCCAGCTTGGCCTTCACGGCCTTGGCGGTGCCCAGCGCGTTACCGGTGGGCGAGAGCTGCACACCAATGGCCGAGATCGGCTGACCGTTGATCCGCGCAGACGTCGAGTAGGTCTGGCCACCCAGTTCCAGGCGCGCAACGTCCTTCACGCGGACCAGCGAACCATCCGGCTTGGCCACCAGCACGATATTGCCGAACTGCTCGGTGGTCGTGAGCTGGCCTTCCACCACGACCGTCGCCGCGAGCGGCTGGTCGGAGACAGACGGCAGATCGCCGATCGTACCGGCCGAGACGAGCGCGTTCTGTGCGCGGATGGCGTTGTAGACATCCGTGGGCGTCAGCTTGTAGCCGACCAGCTTGGCCGGATCGATCCAGACGCGCATGGCGCGCTCCGTACCGAACAGAATCGCCTGACCCACGCCCGGCACGCGCTTGATTTCATTCAGCACGTTGCGCGAGATGTAGTCACCCAGCGCCACCGGGTCCATCTTGCCGTCAGTGGATGCCAGCGTGGCGAACAGCAGGAAGTTCGAGCGGGCCTTGTCGACCTGCACCCCCTGCTGCGTCACCGCAGACGGCAACCGCGCTTCCACGCGCTTCAGGCGGTTCTGCACGTCCACCTGCGCCAGCGCCGGATCGGTACCGGCCTTGAACGTCACGGTGATTTGCGCCTGGCCGTTACCGCCCTGGCTGACCGACTCCATATAGAGCAGGCCGTCCGCACCGTTCATTTCCTGCTCGATGATGCTGGTAACGGATTCGTCCAGCGTCTTCGCATTTGCGCCCGGGTACGTGGCCGTGATGATGACAGACGGCGGTGCGATGGTCGGGTACTGCGAGATCGGCAGCTGGGTGATCGAAATTGCCCCAGCAAGGATGATGAACAGCGCGAGCACCCAGGCAAAGACCGGGCGATCGATGAAAAACTTTGCCATGCGATGGCTCCTTGTTTACTGCTTGGCTGCCGGTGCGCTGGCAGCGGGAGTGCTTGCAGCAGGGGCGCTGGCCGCCGGTGCAGATGCTGCGCCGCTACCCTGGCCGCCCTGACTTTGCGGGGCCTTGCCCTGGCCTGCCGACATCGGCTGCCACGGTACGGCCTTGACCGGTGCACCCGGACGAACCTTCTGCAGGCCGTCGACGATCACCTTGTCGCCCGCCTTCAAACCGCTGGAGACGATCCAGTCCGTGCCGATTGAGCGGTCGGCCTGAACCTGGCGCACGGCAGCCATGCCCTTCTCATCGACCACCATGACGGAGGCGCCGTCCGGGCTGCGCGTCACCGCTTGTTGCGGCACCGTGATGGCTTGTTCGTCCACGGCCTGCTCCAGGCGCGCACGCACGTACATGCCCGGCAGCAGCGTGCGGTCGGCGTTCGGAACAATCGCGCGCAGCGTGATGGTGCCCGTGGCCGGGTCCACCGTCAGGTCCGAGAAATACAGCTTGCCCGGCTGGGCGTAGGCGCGGCCGTCTTCGGTGACGAGCGTGACCTTGGCCGCATCACCACCGGCCTTGGCCAGCTTGCCGTCCTTGAGCGCTTGCTGCAGACGCATCACTTCGGTGCTCGACTGCGTGAAGGTCAGGTAGATCGGGTCGATCTGCTGCACGGTCGTCAGCAGCGTCGCCTCGCCCTGGCCAACCAGCGCACCTTCGGTGACCTGCGCCAGACCGGCACGGCCGGAGATGGGCGAAGTCACGCTGGCGTAGCCGACGTTCAGCTTGGCGGTTTCCACGGCGGCGCGGGCGGCGGCCACATCCGCGGTGGCTTGCTTGGCGGCGGCGGTGGCGTCGTCGTAGTCCTGCTTGCTGATGGCGTTGGTGGCCACCAGCGGCTTGTACCGCTCGGCCTTGAGCTGCGCCTGCGTCTGCGTGGCTTCGGAGCGCGCCAGTTGTGCCTTTGCGCTGTCGAGCGAAGCCTGGTACTGCGCCGGGTCGATCTGGAACAGTTGCTGGCCGGCCTTCACGTCGCTGCCTTCCGCGTAGTTGCGCTTGAGCACGATGCCCGCGACCCGCGCACGCACCTGGGCCACGCGCGTGGCTTCCAGGCGGCCTGGCAACTCGCTGGTCAGGCCAACGGTGTGCGGCTGCACGGTCACAATGCCGACTTCGGTCGGAGGCATGCCGGCGCCGCCCGGCCCTTGTGCCTGCTTGTTGCCGCAGGCTGCAAGCGCCACTACCGTGAATGCGGCGGCAGCGAGTTGGTGATAACGGCGGGTGTTCGTCATAGATGACCCCATGTGGCGATAAGCGGAATGCCGGGTGCCGCGCGACGCAAACGAGTGCGGCGCCAGCAAACCGTCAGCGAAACCAAAAAACACAAAAACGAAAACGTTCGATGCTAGCCGTATCCGGCGGCGTGCGATACCGCCAATGCGACGAAGTCGCAACAAACCGGACCAGAATGCTGAGAGGCGGGAGCGATCGGCGTTCGATCTCCGTCAATCGCAACCTACAGCATGGCGTCGACACCAGAAGACAGTCGTACAGCCAACCTCGAAACTGGGAAGTGGCGGGTACGACCATGGGCAACTTACGGAGTGCGCGCTATTATAGATACGTTCGCGTATGTATGTAAGTAACGCCTGCTCGCAATACGGCTTCCGTTGACACTTTTTCGGAATTCGTTGCAATGCCGGCAGCACGTGAAAGTGAGGAGATGCCGCGTTGCGGCAAGCATTGTCGGCGGGCAAGGACGCTGCCACGTTGCATAGGACGCAATAGCTCGTTGCCTTATTTTGTGCAACGCACAAAAGCCAATCGAAAGAACGCCGGTGGCCAGAGCCGGTCATCCGGCGTTCCCCTGGAAGATCATGGTCAGACGAACCAAGGAAGAAGCACTCGAAACACGCAACCGCATCCTGGATGCGGCGGAAGACGTGTTCTACGCGCGCGGCGTGGCGCGCACATCGTTATCGGATATCGCGCAGGCCGCAGGCGTGACGCGTGGCGCCATCTATTGGCATTTCCGCAACAAGGCCGATGTGTTCGCCGCCATGTGCGAGCGCGTGAAGCTGCCGATGGAAACCCTGTGCTCGCCGCTGGGCGTCGAGTCCGACGACCCGCTCGGCGAACTGCGCACGGTGGCCAACTTCCTGCTGCGCCAGCTCGTGGAAGACGCGCACTGGCGCCGCGTCTTCGAGATCATGTTCAACAAGTGCGAGTTCGTGGAGGACACAAGCCCGATCCTCAAGCGCCAGCAGGAGTCATTTGAAGAGGGGCTGGCCAAACTGACCCAGATCATCGGCCAGGCGGCGCGACGTGGACAGTTGCCTCCCGACCTCGATGTGCCGCTGGCGGTGGCGCATTTCCACGCATCGTTCGGCGGCATCATGGGCGACTACCTCTTCTACCCCGATGCATCCAGCCTGTCGGCCAAGCGGGAGCGCTTTGTCGAAGCGTGCATCGATACGCTCAAATATTCGCCCGCGCTGCGCCTGGCCCAGCCGGTCAGCGTGGAGGCCACCGTATGAGCACGCCCGCGTTCGATCAGATGGTGTTTGCCGGCGGCGGCAACCGCTGCTGGTGGCAGGCCGGCTGGTGGGATGTCGTGCAGCCCGAACTGGGCCTGGCGCCGCGTGTGATCGCGGGCATCTCGGCCGGCGCGTCGACGGCCTGCATGCTGCACGCCTGGAATGCCGCCGAGCTGATGGATTACTACGGCGAAGCCCTGCGCCACAACAAGCGCAATGCCCATTGGGGCAACTTGCTGCGCGGCGAGCGCGTGTTCCCGCATTACGGCATGTACCGCACGGCGCTGCTGACCGTCTTCGGCGAGGGCCGCCTCGCGCGGCTGGCGCAGGCGCCCGAGATCCGCATCGGTGTGGCGCATATCCCGCGCTGGATGGGCGCGCGCACAGCCGTGGCAGCCGGGCTCATCGCCTACAACATCGAAAAGCATGTCCGCAAGACGCTGCACCCGACGCTGGGCCGGCGCCTGGGCTTCACGCCCGAGTTCGTGCGCGCGCAGGATTGCGCCACGCCTGAAGAACTGGCCGACCTGCTGCTGCAATCGGCGTCGACCCCGCCATTTACGCCCGTGCTGCGGCGCTCGGGGCGACCGGTGCTCGACGGCGGCATGGTCGACAACGTGCCGGTGCACGCGCTGGACCAAACCCCGGGTGACGTGCTGGTGCTGGTCACGCGCCTGTATCCGCGTCCGACCTACTTCCGCGTGGACGTGCCGGTGCCTGGTGGCATGCAGCGCCGCTTCTATGTGCAACCCTCGCGCAAGGTGCCGATCTCGAGCTGGGACTACACCCGCCCCGACGCCATGCGCGACGCCTACGCGCTCGGCCGTCATGACGGCGAAACCTTCCTGCGCGAACTTCCACGCGGGTTCGCCGTGCCGGTGGCCGCGTAGCCGCCGTTGAGAGATGTGCGGCGCTCGCGCCGCTTGCTGCACACGGCGCGCCCGCCGGCGCGCCGCCATGGCCGTCCGGCCGACGCTTCTTCGACGGACGCCGGCATGCCCCCTAATAACCCCATCTTCCCTGCAAGCTCGTTTGACCTGATCGTGATCGGTGCCGGCTCGGCCGGGCTGGCCGCCGCCCTGCGCGCGAGCCAACTGGGCGCGCGCACGCTGCTGATCGACTGCGCACAGGTGGGTGGTACCTGCGTCAACCGGGGTTGCGCGCCAAAGACACTGCTCGGCTACGGCGCGGCCTGGTCGCAGACCCTTGCGCGCTGCCTGCGCGCCACGCATGCCACCGGCACCTGGGCCGACGCCCTCGCCCGCACGCGGGCCGAGGTGGCACGACTGGGCGAGGTGCATCACGCGCATCTGGCCGATGCCGGCGTGCAATGGCTGACCGGCATGGCCTCATTGCGAGGGCGCGGCATCGTCCGGCTGCAGACTGACAGCGGCAAGACCACGCTGCGTGGCCGCCAGATCGTGCTGGCCACCGGTGCGCTTCCCGTGCCGCTGCCGGTACCCGGCGCGGAACTCGCCTGTGCCTCCGATGACGTGTTTGTCTGGAGCACGCTGCCTGCCTCGCTCATCATCGTGGGCAGCGGGGTGGTGGCGGTGGAGATGACCTCCATGCTCGCGCGCTTCGGCGTGCGGGTGACGCTGCTGACGCGCGATGCGCACGTGCTGCCCGAGTTCGATGCCGCGGTGTCAGAGGCCACCGCAAACGCCCTAGCCGCCTGCGGGGTCGAGTTGGTGCTGAATGCCCACGTGGCACGCTTGGAGCGCGATGCCATCAACCGTGACGGCATCGCGGTCTATGCAAGTCAAAGTGCCAGCGACGTCCCGCGCGTGCTGCGCGCCCAGCGCGTAGTCACGGCCGTCAGCCGCGCACCGAACACGACGGGGCTCGGCCTGGAGGCGGCAGGCGTGACGCTCGACGGGCATGGTCGCATTGCCGTGGACCGCCACTTCCGCACCCGCGCGCGCGGCGTGCATGCCGTGGGCGACGTCAGCAGCGCGCTGCAGCTCACGCCCGTGGCCGCCGCGCACGGCCGCTACGTAGCCGAGCACCTGTTTGGCAAGGGCGCCAAGCTGCCGGACATGGATACCGTGCCGATCGCCGTGTTCTGCGATCCGGCCGTCGCCGCCGTCGGCCTGACCGAGAGCGAAGCGCGCGCGCGCTGGCCCGAATTGGGCAAACGCGGGGCGGACAGCGACAAGCGCGCCGCCGCCGACCGCATCGACGTGGTGATCCGCCGCTTCGTCTCGCTGGAGCGGCGCTTTGCCGGCACCGGCATGGAATCGCTGATCAAGCTGGTGTGCAACGCGCGCAGCGGCCGCGTGCTCGGCGCGCACATCGTCGATAACGCAGCGCCGGAGATTATCCAGGCGCTAGCGGTGGCGGTGCGCATGGGCGTGCGGCTCAAGCATCTGCGCACAACGGTGGGCCTGCACCCGACTGCGGCGGAGGCATTGCTGAGCGTCTGAGCGCACTTGTTCAAGTTTTCTGACCCCGGCCTGCAAATCCATGCACGCTGCAGGCACGTGGACCGCGCAGAATGGTTGGTACATTCTTCAGGAAATTTGACATGCTTCCCGTGCTCTATCTTTCCCATGGGTCGCCGATGCTGGCGGCCGATCCGGGCCCCGTCGGCAAAGCCCTGGCCGCGCTCGGGCAAGAGATGGCCGCCCTCACGCCGCGCGCCATCGTGGTTATCTCGCCGCATTGGATGACGCGCCGCCCGGCCGTCACCGCCCGCGCGCAGCAGGAGGCCTGGCACGACTTCGGCGGCTTCCCGCCGCAACTCTATGCGCTGGAATATTCCCCGCCGGGCGCGCCGGAGTTGGCCGAGCGCATTCGCGCGCTGATCGACGGCAACATCGTGCCCGGCTTGGAGGAACAGGCCTCGACGGTGCTCGACCCGCGCCAGCCACTGGACCACGGTGCGTGGGTGCCGCTAATGCTGATGCTGCCCGAGGCGACGATTCCCGTGGTGCAGGTGTCGCTGATGCCGGGCCTATCGCCCGCGTGCCAGATGGCGATGGGGCGCACGCTCGCGCCGCTGCGCGACGAGGGTGTGCTGATCATCGGATCGGGCAGCTTCACGCACAACCTGCGCGCGCTGATGCGCGGCCCGGGCATGGCCCAGCACGGCGTGCCGGTCGAGCCGTGGGTGAATGCCTTCCGCGAATGGATGCTGGAAGCGATGACCGAAGGCCTCCGCACCGGCGACTTCGCCACCTTCTGCGACTACCGCGCACAAGCCCCGCATGCCGCCCATGCGCACCCGACCGACGAGCACCTGATGCCGCTCTACGTCGCCCTGGGTGCCGCGATGGGCCAGCCCACCCAAGCCACGCCTGGTGGCGTGCAGGCCCAGCACGTGATCGACACCGTCACCTACGGCTCGCTGGCGATGGACAGCTTCCGCTTTGACGGCGCGGGCGCTAACCAACCGCAGATGCACGCGGCAGCCTGAACTCAAGACTTGCGTTAGAACCCGCTCATGATCCGTAGCGAGTGACCCGAGGTTGGCCTGAGAAACGCAGCCATACATGGGTACGGCGAGTATCACAGGGCCAAGATCAGGAGGCGCACCCGGATCGTGAGCGGATTCTCAGGCGCGGATCAGCGCCGGCGCCAGCGCGGTCGGATTGACCACGCTGTCGACATTGCCCTGCAGCACATCGAGGATGTTCTGGAACGCGATACCGAAGTACATCTCGTAGCTTTCGCGTTCGACATAGCCGATGTGCGGCGTGCAGATGCAGTTCTCCATGCGCAGCAGCGTGTGGCCTTGCAGGATGGGCTCGGTCTCGAACACGTCGATGGCGGCCATCCCGGGACGGCCGCGATTGAGTGAAGTGACCAGGCCGTTTTCTTCCACCAGCTCGGCGCGGCTGGTGTTGACGAAGAGGGCGGTCGGCTTCATGCGCGTGAGGTCGGCGACGGTCACGATGCCGCGCGTCTCCTCGTTCAGGCGCAGATGGACGGACAGCACATCGGACTGCTCGAACAACGCGTCCTTCGATTCCGCCACCGCAAAACCATCGGCACGGGCGCGCTCCTGCGAACCCTCTCGGCCCCACACCAGCACGTTCATGCCGAAGGCGCGGCCATAGCCAGCCACAAGCTGGCCAATCTTGCCGTAACCGAAGATGCCCAGCGTCTGGCCCTTGAGCACGCGGCCGATACCGAAGTTGGGCGGCATCGTCGTGGATTTCAGCCCCGACTGCTGCCACGCGCCATGCTTGAGGCTGGCAACGTATTGCGGAATACGGCGCTGCGCGGCCATCACCAGCGCCCAGGTCAGCTCGGCCGGCGCCACTGGCGAGCCCTTGCCTTCCAGCACGACCACGCCCTTGTCGGTGCAGGCGTCCAGGTCGATATGGCTGCCCGAGTCGCGCGATACGCGACCCGTCTGGCTGATGATCTTGAGCTTGGGCAGGCGGTCGAGCAACTGACGCGTCACGCGCGTGCGCTCCCGGATCAGCACGATGGCTTCGACATCCGCCACGCGTGCGGCCAACTGGCCCACACCCTTGACGGTGTTGTTGAACACTTTGACTTCGTGGTCTTGCAGCAGGCTGAAGCAATCCAGCTTGCGAACGGCGTCTTGGTAGTCGTCCAGTACGGCAATCTTCATCGACATCTCACTTCGGACAATGGTGCGCAGCAAAAAACAGCGATCCCTCGCGGTGGTATTCTTCCCATCCCTCGTCGCCCCGACTATCCGTGGCGACGTTTGGAATTGCCCGCCGCGGGCATGCAATTTGCGCAGCCACGCTGGTGACGAGTCCTTGTTCTAGGGTCTGTTGACCTCGGTCCCGCCACTTTAGCGCACGCGGCCCCCGCCGCCCGGAAAAACCTACGATCCGGCAACAACCGGCTTTGTAACTGAATGTGAAATCAGTACAGCCTCTGTCCCTCCGCCTACGTTGCGCCTTCCCCTGGAAATCGCTGATCCGGCCCGCCCACGCTGCGCCGTCGATCGCTTTCCGGCGCGAGGAGAAGCCGCCACGCCGCGGCCGCTGTGCTGATCTGCCGCCGCTTTCCTTTTCACTTCCCATCGGAGTTTTTGTATGAATCAACCCGTGATGCAGGGCGTTCCCGCATTGAACGTACCCGATTACGTGAAACACCCGCGCCTGATCGCATGGGTGGGCGAGATCGCCGCGCTCACCAAGCCGCAGCGCATCGTCTGGTGCGATGGATCGCAGGAGGAATACGACCGCCTGTGCGCCGAGATGGTCGTTGCCGGCACGATGAAGCAGCTCAACCCGGCCAAGCGCAAGAACTCATATCTGGCGCTGTCGGACCCGTCGGACGTGGCGCGCGTGGAAGACCGCACCTTCATCTGCTCGCAGAAGAAGGAAGACGCCGGCCCCACCAACAACTGGATCGCCCCGGCCGAGATGCGCCAGACGCTGAATGGCCTGTTTGACGGCTGCATGCGCGGCCGCACGCTGTATGTGGTGCCGTTTTCGATGGGCCCGCTGGGCTCGCCGATCGCGCACATCGGCGTGGAGCTGTCTGACAGCCCGTACGTGGTTGCCAACATGCGCATCATGACCCGCATGGGCCGCGCGGTGTACGACGTGCTGGGCACCGACGGCGAGTTCGTGCCGTGCGTACACACCGTCGGCAAGCCGCTGGCCGCTGGCGAGAAAGACGCGCCGTGGCCGTGCAACCCGACCAAGTACATCGTGCACTTCCCCGAGTCGCGGGAGATCTGGTCGTTCGGCTCGGGCTACGGCGGCAACGCGCTGCTGGGCAAGAAGTGCTTCGCGCTGCGGATCGCCTCCACCATGGGCCGAGATCAGGGCTGGCTGGCCGAGCACATGCTGATCCTGGGCGTGACCTCGCCGGAAGGCAAGACTTACCACGTGGCGGCGGCGTTCCCGTCGGCGTGCGGCAAGACCAACTTTGCGATGCTGATCCCGCCGACCGGCTTCAATGGCTGGAAAGTCACCACCATCGGCGACGACATCGCCTGGATCAAGCCGCGCCAGAGCGCCGACGGCAAGACGCGCCTGTACGCCATCAATCCGGAAGCCGGTTTCTTTGGCGTGGCGCCGGGCACGGGCGAGAAGACCAACTTCAACGCGATGGCGACGCTCAAGGAAAACGTCATCTTCACCAACGTTGCACTGACGGACGACGGCGACGTGTGGTGGGAAGGTATGACCGACACGCCGCCCGCACACCTGATCGACTGGCAAGGCCAGGACTGGACGCCCGAGGCAGCCAAGGAAACCGGCCGCAAGGCAGCGCATCCGAACTCGCGCTTTACTGCGCCGGCCGCGCAGTGCCCGTCGATCGACCCCGAGTGGGACAACCCGGCCGGCGTGCCGATCGACGCATTCATCTTCGGCGGCCGCCGCTCGACCACGGTGCCGCTGGTGACCGAAGCGCGCGACTGGACCGAAGGCGTATACATGGCCGCGACGATGGGCTCGGAAACCACCGCCGCGGCCGCCGGCCAGCAAGGCGTGGTGCGCCGCGACCCGTTCGCCATGCTGCCGTTCTGCGGCTACAACATGGCCGACTACTTCGCGCACTGGCTCAAGCTGGGTGAGCAACTGGCAACCAGCGGCGCCACGCTGCCGAAGATCTTCTGCGTGAACTGGTTCCGCAAAGACGAGAACGGCAAGTTCGTGTGGCCGGGCTTTGGCGAAAACATGCGCGTGCTGAAGTGGATGATCGACCGGCTCGAAGGTCAGGTGCAGGGCGATGAGCACGTCTTCGGCGTGTCGCCGCGCTATGAGGAACTGCGCTGGGACGGCCTGAACTTCACGGCCGAACAGTTTGCCAAGGTGATCTCGCTGGACGCCACCGCATGGAAGCAGGAACTGGCGCTGCACGACGAGCTGTTCACGCAGTTGGCGCATGGCCTGCCGCAGGCGCTGCCGGAGGCGAAGACGCGCCTGAAGGGGCGGCTGGAGGGCTGATGCGTGCCTGAACGCCGGAACGCTACAAGGAAGCCCGCCGCGTGCGGGCTTTTTTGCGCCTGTGCGCCAGGCGATGCTCAAGGAGCAAGAGGTAATCCTAAATATTTAAATCGAGCGATTTACCCCTCTCAACAAAACAGATCGCTTGATTTGAATTTGAATTTGAACCTCAGAATTGTAAAAACTTCCACCACCGAGCAATGGCGTTTGCATTATGACTATAGAAACATAATATCGACATTTTTATGTGAATGCGAAGCGCACAACCGCGCCACTGCCCGCCACCCCGCTCCTGGCGTGGCTTTGTGAACGACACATGTCACACACCCGTCATTGAAGACCCACACCGGGAGTGCAGCTTCACAAAGTGAAAATCTCACGTGACGAAACACAAAGAGATTCTTATAATCGCGCAAAACAGGTTTCCGCCATTCCAAAGGTCCGGGGGGTATGCAGTTGACCGGAGGGGGTACGGAACCCATAACAATCGGGAAAAGGGATGCAGTTCGAGGTCACGCCAGAGTGGGCCCAGTGCCTGCCACCGGTCGCGCGGGGGCGCTCCGGACGGGAATCAAGCGTCGCGCGGAAGTGCGCTGGGCAAACGATTGCCGGCAGGTGCCGTCAGGCGCCGCATCTGCAAAACAGATGCTGAGCCCCCGAAGCCTCTGGGTGCCGGTGCTGGTGCCGTTCGGGTTCTCGCTGGACATCGAATGGAGCCTGCTACTGGATCACGTGGCCGGACTGCACGAAGCCAAGGCCGGAATGCTGCTGTTCTCGCAGGCCGCGGAAGGCGAATCACTGTCTCTGGCGGAGAAGGCCGAGGTGCTGACGCGACTGGCGCGCTATCCGTGCCATACGCGCGCGCTGCTGCCGGCCACCACCTGCCAGACGCTCCCTGAATCGATTGAATTGACACAGACCGCGTTGTCATTGGGCTACGGCACGGTGCAACTGCGGGTACCGAGTACCCATGCTGCGGCGAGCGAAGCGTCGTTGTCCCGCTTCTTCATCGAGGTGATTGAACGTGTTCCGGCGGATGCCCGCTTCGTGCTGGAGCGCCCCTCCGGCCGCAACGCTCCCGTCTTCGCGGCGGTAATGCGGCGCCTGACCGATGCGTACCCGCATCGCATCGCAGGCATCGAGGCAGTGAGCGCGGATGTTACGCCAGGCGGCCTGCCGCTCGACGGCATGCTGACCTTCCTGCCCGAGCGGGCCGGACAGCTTGGCGCGCCGGTCACCGCAGACGTCGCGCTGCTGGCGAACATGATGGCCGATCGCTATCTGGATCGGGACGACACCGCAGAGCCGGCCGAGTGGGTGAACCCCATCAAGGGCCTGCCGGCGGTGGCGAGTATTAAGCACATGCTGAGCCGGCTACGGCGACACGCGGAATGGACGTGCGTACGCCCGCCGCTGCAGGTGCTGGGCAACACGCAACGACAACGGCTGGACCGCTGGATGTCACGGACGGGACAGAAGTAAGAGCAGCACCGTGGCAGTGCCGCGAGGAGCCATTCGCGGTCAGGGGGAACAGTCAGATGACATGCTGGCGAGTGCGCGACGCCTGCGTGACCTTCAATAACAACGCGCACCGCAGACAGTAGAGAGCGCGCCAGCATGGCCGCTCGCCGGAGAGTTGTCAGCAGGTTAGACGGGAGGTTTTACTGTGGGTAATCAGATTTTGCTGGTCGACCAAGACCACGCGCAGCTCGAACGTTTGACGTTTTCGCTGCATGACGGCGGACACCATGTCCAGCGGGGCAGCAGCCTGGCGCAAGCACTGGCGATGACCCAGGCAACGCTGCCCGACCTGATGCTGATGGAGTGGACCTGGCCGGAGCGCCAATCGATGGACGTGCTGCTCGCATTGCGCGCCGACGCCCGTACACGAGGCCTGCCCGTAATCGTGCTCTCGCGCCATGACGACGCGCGCGCCAAGATCGCGGCGCTCGATGCCGGCGCGGATGACTACGTCGTCAAGCCATGCGACCCGGGCGAGTTGCACGCACGCATCCGCGCGGTGCTTCGCCGCCGCTCGCCGCAGCATGCGGATGAAGTGGTGCAAGTCAACGGCCTGCGCCTCGACCCGCTCACGCTGGGCGTGACAGCACAAACGGCCGACGGCCTGCGCCCGATTGCGCTGAGCCCGCTGGAATTCCGCTTGCTGCATTTCCTGATTGCCCATCCGCAGCGCGTGCACTCGCGCACGCAACTGCTCGACCGCGTGTGGGGCGACCATGTTTTCGTAGGCGAACGCACGGTCGACGTGCACATCCGCAAGCTGCGCGTGGCGCTGGAAGGCACCGCCTGCGACGGGCTGATCCAGACCGTGCGCGGCGCGGGTTACCGGCTGGTGAGCAGCGGCGGTGCAGCCCAGGCGGCGGAGCCGGTGGGCGATCGCCTCGGCGCGGCCGCTTCGCGCAAGCCCGAGCCAGAGCCCGTTGCCCCAGCCTATCCGCGCACACCTGCGCGCCCTGCCCTCACGGGCGAGCCGGCGCGGCTGATTGCCTGACGCCGCCGCCCGCGAGAAACGCGCGCTCAGGGCGTGATCTTGCCGCGCTTGGCGTCGACGAGGTAGCTGCCGCCGGCGCAGGTGATGTTGAACATGTTGCCCGTGTCGTCGGCGTAGTCGACGGCGACAACGGAAGCGCACGCGCGCTGGCGCACACGCAGTGCGCTCGCCACAGCGGACAACACCTCCGGCTGCGTCGCGGCACGATCCGTCGGCATCTTCGGCGTGTCGGACAGGCGATTTGCGTTGAAGTACGCGTTCTGGACAAACCCCAACAGCTGGCCGAGCATGGCGCGCGACAGTTCCTGCGGCGCCTGTGCGTGGGCGGCGCCGGCCATCATGGCCAGCGCGATGCCGGCAACGGCGATGCGCGACTTCATACGCCCTGCACCTCACCGGTAGTCGGCAACACGCGGAAGTGGCCGCCACCGGTGCATGTCACGTCGATCTTCGAGCCCATCGCATCCACTGCGTGCGCCTCTGACACGCCGGTGCAGCTCTTGCCGCGCGCGCGAATGCCGGCGGCCACGCCACTGTAAAGGTCGGCCTTGGTCAGCGGCCGTCCCTTCGGGTACCGCGGCATGTCTTCGGCTTTCTGGATCCCCGTGAACGCGTTGTAGACGAAGGTGCGCAGCCCCAGGTGGGTCGCGTCCATCGGCGCTTCCTGCGCGTGGACGGCCGACGCCGCGCCAAGACCGGCCAGCAGGGCGGAAAGACCAAGAAGGGCGAGTGGGGAACGCTTCATGCAAGTACTCCTGTGTTCTTCAATCGAGTGGGTCCATGCCGGCGAGGGCCCAGGCGCCAGGCAAGCAGCAGGCCGGCACAGCAGATACCGATGATAAGCGGCTCGCCCACGCGCGCGAAGGGCGTGGTGCCGATATGACCGATGACATCGGCCGCCAGTTCACCCGCCACGCCGCTGGGCAGCACCGCCTGCAGCGAGCCATCCGGACGGATGACCGCGGTGTAGCCAACGTTGTTGGCGCGCAGGATCGGCTTGCCGGTTTCCAGGGCCGCCGCCTGCGTGATCTGCAGGGCATGCGTCTGGTAGCGCGTGCTGTTGAACCAGGCATCGTTGGACGGATTGGCAATGAAAGCGGCACGCGCATCGCGCTGGGCGCTGCTGCGCGTGAAGGCCGTCTCAAAGCAGATGGCACCCGCCAGCACATGACCATCGGCATAGAGCAGCGGGGTATTCTCGCCGGGCTCCGGCGCCGACAGGTCCTGCAGCGGCCAGGCGAAGGCGCGTGTGTAGAGCCAGCCGAGCAATGCCTTGGCGGGCAGCGTCTCGCCGAAGATGGCCAGGCGCTCCTTGAGGTAGATCTGCGGCTCGGCCTCGCGGGCATGCGGGCCGATGACTGTGAGCGTATTGAACAGGCGATGCGTGGCAACATCGGCGCCGGGGATGCCGAGCAACAGCGTGTTGTCGCGGGCGGCCAGCGCAGCCTTCAAGTGGCCCGTCCAGTCGGCGGGCAGCATCTGCCACGGGTCGATCATGACCAGTTCGGGTGTCAGCAGGACGCTGTGCCGAGGGGCGTTCTCGACCCAATCGACGAGTTCGCGTGCAGTGGCCGCGGCGACGGCGCGATTCCATTTTTCGCCCTGCGGGTGGTTGGTCTGCCAGAGGCGGACGTGCAGCGCAAACGGCTCGGGCGTGGTCCAGGCGATGTTCGCCATCGGTATGGATACCCCGAGCACGGTCAGCGGCAAGGTTGCCGCAACCATGGCGGCAAGCCAGCGACGTCGATAGGCCAGCAAGCCTGCGCACGCAAATCCGCCGGCCAGCGTCCAGGCCAGCCACCCAGTACCGAACATGCCGAGCACGGGCATCCAGCTCGCCAGCGCGCCATCGGGTACGTGAGCGGTACCGGTCAGCATCCACGGCAAGGCCAGCGGGCCCCTGCCACGCAGCCATTCGGCCAGCGTCCAGGCGGCAGGCAGCACCAGAGCTGCGCGCACGATGCGGGCACGCGTGGAGCCCTCCTCCAGCGGAACGAGCCGTGCGCCAAGCCAACACGTCAGTCCATACGGCAGCGCGCTGATGAGCACGAACGCCGCGAGAATCGGCGCCACTGCCCATGGCGCGGCTGACGCGCCGCCTTCGATCGCGTGGACGATCCACGTCGTGCCCACTGCCATCAGCCCGCCCCCCGAACAGAGGCCGATACCGCCCGCAATGCGCGGTGACGGTGCAGTGGAGAACAGCACCGCTACGCCCACCATGCCGATCGCTGCAGCCCAGCGCAGCGACCACGGCGCGAACGCCAGCGCCAGTGCCGCACCACAGGCAGCCGCAAGCAGCAGAGGCAACACGCGGCGCTCGGTCGTCGTCGATCGTAGGGAAAGCGGCCGCGCCACGGCACGCCAGGCCGGCGAGCGCGACGCCGTCAGCTCGTCCATGCCAGATGCACGCCCGGCCGGATGCCTAGCAGCGCGGCCTCGCCGACGCGGAATTCCAGCGCCGATGCCGCCCCCAGGCTGCCGCGAGCTGCCAACGGTGGCACCGCCTCGCAAACCTTGGTCACACGGCCCGCGCGATCCAGGAATACCACGTCGATCGGATAGCGCATGCCGAGCGTATGGATCGAGCTGCATTGCGCGAGCCACAGGGCCTGCCCAGCGCGCAGCGGCGGATAACCCAACAGGCCGCGCAGCCGCTGCAGAAAGGATTGCGCCAGCGCCACCCGGCAATCCGTGTCGGCGCCGGCCACGTGCAGACGATGGGTGAAACGCAACGACATGGCGTGGCTCACAGCCCACTCGTCATGAACTTCACGACGATCGGGAACCCCAGCACGATGAAAGTGCAGGGGAAGATGCACATGATGAGCGGACCGAGCATCTTGACCGGGGCCTCCATGGCCATCTTCTCGGCGCGCTGGAAGCGCTCAGCGCGGCGCTGCTCGGCCTGCACGCGCAGGATGGGGCCAAGGCTGCTGCCCATCGACTCGGCCTGGATGAGCGCGCTGACCAGGCTGGTGACGGGCGCGAAATCCAGCCGATCGGCGAAGTCGCGCAGCGCGTCGATACGCGCCTTACCGCCACGCGTGTCCCGCAGCACCCGGTTGATCTCCACCGCCAGCGGGCCCTTCAGGCCCTTGGTCACTGCCTGCTGCATGGCGTTGGACAGGTTGAGGCCGGCCTCCACCGCCAGCGTGACGATATCCAGAAAGAACGGCAGTGCCTTGAGGATTTGCAGGTTGCGCACCTTGGTCTGATCACGCAGCCAGATGGCCGGATAAAAGTAACCGAGCAGGCCGAACATGGCCGGCAGGCTGATGCCCTCCATGCCGGTCATTTCGTTGCCGATCCAGCCCAGCGCAAGCCCCACCAGCGCTGTGACGATGCGCCCCGACAGAAACTGGCGCGGCGTCAGCGCATATTCCTGGCCGGCACGCCGCAACAGGACAGCCGTCTGCTCCAGCCGCTTCTTGGTGAACAGAATCCGGCCGAAGTTGAACTCCACCAGGATGATCAACGGCCACAGCATGCGGAACAGCGACGGCGGCCGATCGCGATACTGCGTGTCCTGCTCCGGCACTTCGGAGAACAGGCTGTACACCGCGTACAGACCGAGACAGAGCGCCGCCCCTGCGGCCAGGCCAATCAGGATGTAGGTCATACGTCGATGTTCACGATCTTGCGGATGAAGAACGCACCGATCAGTTCCAGGATCAGTACGGCGCCCATCGCGGCCCAGCCCCAATAAGTGTTGTACAGCGGCGCCATGGCAACCGGGTCCATGAAGGTCAGGATGCCGGCCAAAAACACCGGAAGCAGGCCCACCACGATGCCCTGCATCTTGCCCTGCGAGGTGAGCGCGTCGATCTTGCCTTCCATGATGGCCTTGGCACGCAGCGTGCCGGCCAGGCGCTCCAGCGTCTCCGACAGGTTGCCCCCGACTTCCTTGGCGATGACGATGGCCGACACCACTAGGTCGAAGTCCTGCGAGGTGACGCGGCGTGCCATGCCTTCGAGCGCGTCTTCCAGCGCCACGCCCAGGCGCTGCTCGCGCACCACCAGCCCCAGCTCCTGCGAGAGCGGTGGTGCAGACTCGCGCACCACAACGTCCAGCGACATCTGCAAGCTGGCGCCCGCGCGCAGTGCGTTGGCGATCATGGTCAGCGCATCCGGCAACTGCACCGCGAAACGTGCGCGCCGACGCTTGCCCATCCACGCATAGACCAGCCGCGGCGCCACCAGCACAACCACGGCTGAGATCGTCGTCAGCAGCCCGTTGCCGGTGCCAAGAAAGACGAACAGTGGCACCAGCACGATGCCGATCGCGTTGATGTAGAACAGCTTCTGCGGATCGACGAAGAGGAACATGTCCTCCAGCGTGACCTGCGAGGTCTGCGTGAACTGTTCGCGGTAACGCTTGACGGTCGTGCTGACGGCCATCACGCCCAGGATGAGCGCAAGGCCGATCATCAAGCTGACAAGGAAGCTCATCGCACTTCCTGCGCCTGCTCGCGCGGGTCGTGGCGCGCGAAGATCGACAGATCCAGATCCATGCCGATGCTCTTCATGTGTTCGTAGAACTCTGGCACGAAGCCGCAGCCCGTGAAGTGGCCCTTCACCTTGTGGTTGGAGTCGAGCCCCGTCTGCACGAAGTTGAACACGTCCTGCAACTGGATCTTGCCGCTTTCCACCCCCGTCACTTCGGTGATGTGCGTGATCTTGCGGGTGCCGCAGGCAAAGCGCGTCTGCTGCACGACGATGTCGACGGCCGAGGCGATCTGTTCACGGATTGCCGTCACTGGCAGGTCCATACCGGCCATCAGCACCATCACCTCCAGACGCGAGAGCATGTCTCGTGGCGTATTCGCGTGAGCGGTGGTCAGCGAACCATCGTGGCCGGTGTTCATGGCCTGCAGCATGTCGAGTGCTTCACCGCCGCGGCACTCGCCCACCACGATGCGATCCGGGCGCATCCGCAGCGAGTTGCGCACCAGGTCACGGATGCTCACATGCCCCTTGCCTTCCAGGTTGGCAGGACGGGCTTCCAGGCCCACGAGGTTGGCATGGTGCAGTTGCAGTTCGGCCGCATCCTCGATGGTGACGACGCGCTCATGCTCCGGGATGAAGTTCGACAGGATGTTCAGCAGCGTGGTCTTACCGGAACCCGTACCGCCCGAGATCACCACGTTCTTCTTGTACTGCACACACACACGCAGGAATTCCATCATGGCCGCGTTGGCCGAGCCGAAGCGCAGCAGATCATCGGCCACCAGCTTGCGCTTGGCGAACTTCCGGATCGTCAGGCTCGGGCCCTTGAGCGCCAGCGGCGCAATGATGGCGTTGACCCGCGAGCCGTCCTTTAAGCGCGCGTCCACCATCGGCGAGCTTTCGTCGATGCGGCGGCCCAGCGGGGCGACGATCCGCTCGATCACGCCGATCACCGCGCGATCGCTCGTGAAGGCCACCGGGCAGCGCGACAGCGTGCCGTTCTGCTCGATGAACACGTCGTTGGCCGAGTTGACCATGATTTCGGTCACGGTCGAATCGGCCAACAACGGCTCCAGCGGTCCCAGGCCGATGGCTTCGTCGCGCACCATCTCCATGAGGCTTTCCCGGTTGATGCCGGGCGGAATCTCGCTGCTGGTGCGGTCGATGATCTGACGGATGGTCTGCTCGGTCAGCGCGCGCAGCTCGGCATCCGGCATGTTGTGGATGTCGATGCGGCGCAGGTCGAACGCCTCGACCAGCTTCTCCTGCAACAGCTTGCGCAGTTCGAACAGTTCGCGATCGAAGGCGGGTTGCACAGGGGCAGCAGGCACGGGGGCCGCCGCTGACGCAGGAGAAAAAGCGGGCGCAGGCTGCGCGGCCGAGGCCGCAGGGCGGGGCGCGGGCGGCGCGGCAACCTGCACAGGCGTGGGTGCCGACGCGGGCGATGCCTCCATAAACGACGCTTGCGCCGCGCCGGCGTGCGCCACGGCAATCCGATAGTCGCCGATGCGGATCTCATCCTCCAACAGCAACGGCCCGTGCGTGTCGATGCGTTTGCCATTGACGAACGTACCTTTCGCGCTCTTGAGGTCGCGCACGAAGATGCCGTCGTTCGACATCAGGATCTCCGCGTGCTCGCGCCCGAGCGTCCAGCCCGAGAGCACCACTGCATTGCGCTTGTCCGTGCCGATCTTGCAGCGCGGCTCGGTCACGTCGATCTGGCGAAGCTCGCCCTTCGGACCCTGTACCTTGAACGTCAGCATAAGAACCTCCTTACTTCGCCATCCGCTTCTCGACCAACTGGTGCACGTTGTCGACGACTTCGTAGCCGCGCTTGACGTCCTGCTCATTGGTCATGTTGTCGCGTGCCTGGACAGACTTGACGATGCGCGGCGTCACCATCACCACCAGTTCGGTCTGCTCGTTGCGGAACTGGCGGTTGCGGAACAGTTCGCCCAGCACGGGGATGTCGCCCAGAAACGGAATCTGATCCAGCGTCTTGCTGCCGGTGTTCTTAAGCAGGCCCGAGATCACCAGCGTTTCGTTCTCATGGAGCGTCACATCGGTCTCGGTCTTGTGCTGCGTGAATGCAGGCATGCCGGCAGAGCTGTGCTGCGTGTCGATGTCACTCACCTCGGCGGAGACGTGTGAGCTGACGTTGCCGGCATCGTCAGCCACCGGCTCGAAGTTCAGGATCACGCCGTACGTCTTGTAGACCACCTGCGTCTGCCCGAACGGACCGGCTACCGGGATGGGGATTTCTCCGCCAGCCACGAAGTTGGCCTTGCCGCCGCTCTGCGCAGACAGGCGCGGCTCAGCCAGCACCCAGCCCGCGCCGGTTTCTTCCAGCAGATTGATCATCGAGGTCAGTTGCGTGGCGATGCCGAAGTACGACACGAACGGCTTGGCCGCGGTCGTCACCGGGAAATCATTCTGCGCCGTACCACGGAAGAGCGAATTGGCATAGAAGAAGCCGGACGTGGCGAACGTCGGGCCGCTCATCGACTCGGCCCATTTGATGCCCATGTTATCCAGCGCGTTTTTCTTGACCTCGACCAGCTTCACATCCAAGCGGATCAGCTTCTCGTTATAGATCTTGCGATCGAGCGGACGCGCCGGAATCTGGTCGATCAGAGCCGGATAGGCCTTCTTGACCAAAGCCACGCGCTGCACGGTCTCATCCGTGTCGTAGTTTCCGGTCAGAACAATGCGATCGCCCATCTGCACAGCGACCACCTTGGTGCCGGTGAGCATGCTGTTGACATTGGCCAGCGTGTTGCCAACCGCATCCGCAGTGACAGTCAGGGCGATGTCGAAGTCGCGCCCGTTGCGCAGCCAGACGTGGACCGACGTGGTACCGGCCATCTCGCCGAGCAGCACGATCTGGCGGTCCTCAACAATGGTGGCGCTGGCGATCTTGCCGCTGCCGATGGCCACCCGGGTCACTCCGCGCAGATTCAGCACGCGAACTTCGCCTGGATACAGCGCAATGGCACGCGGAATAGCCTCCGCCGGACCGTCGATGTGGCGCCCCGGCGGCACCTTGACCGCCTTGGCAGTCTTGCCGGCCACTGCCGCTGCCCCAGCCGGCTTCGACTCGACGATGGTGGGGCCGCTGGCGGCTGCGGCGGAAGCCGACGCCTGCGCCAGAAGCTTGGCACGCCGCTTCTCGTCGGCCGCAATCTGCGCACCCAGCGTCGCGCTATCGGCAGCCTCATAGTCTTGCGAGACCCGCTGCATCGCGCGGTCGAAACCGACCGGCGCGTTGGTGGCGACGGCCACAGTCTGCGCCTTGGGCTCGGCAGTGCCGTTTTGCAGCGAAGCACCCGACCCGGTCGTCAGCGGCGTTCCGGCGTCGGTCGACAGGCCGTTGTTGGCGGGCTTGCCGTACGTCGCCCAGTTCGGGCCGGCGCCCAGTACCTTCCCCGTCTGCGCCTGTGCCGGCGCGATGACCCCCGGAAACAGTGCCGGCAACAGCATGGCAAGGCCGGCCCGTTTGAATTTCGTTATGGTTGACATGACGTTCTTCTGAGTGCGCGCTATTCAATCGCGCCGGTTATTCGAATTTGGACAGCGATTGCGCCTGCGTGACGGTCATGTTGCTGCCCCCCCCCCCACCAACAATCATTTCAACCGTGTTGCGCTTGCCTGAGTTGCGCATGAGATCCGACGCCGTCAGCGGTTTGACACCGTTGGGCTGACCATCTTCCGGGTTGCGCAGCACTGCGGTCAGCTTGCCGGTGGACTCGGCGGTGATGATGCGGTTGGCGTCTTCAGGCGTCGTCTCGAGCGTGACAGTGGCAAAGGTCTGCTTGGCGGTGTTCGGATCATCATTGCGACCGCCACGGCCGATCTGCTGGCCGGTGGCCAGCACGGCCACGTTGGAGAGCAGCGGGAATGTCATGTCCTTGCTCCCCTGGGCGGCGCCCGGGTTGGCATCGCGCAGGGTGACGATCAGGTCGATCTTGTCGCCGGGACGCAGCATGCCCGAGATGGAGTTGATCTCATCCACCGGAAAGGTCAGCGCACGCGAGCCGACCTTCAGCATGCCCGAGAAAATCTGTGTACCGCGCCCTTCGGTGTGTGCCTCCAGGAGCTCCTCCCCGCGCTTGAGTGGCGTAACCAAGCGCTGGTTGACGATCGCGTCGAACTGATTCGGCAGGATGGCCGTCGAGTGAACATAGTCGGCAGGGATCTGGCGCACTGCCAGCACATCGGCATTGAGCGTATCTCCGCGCTGCAGATCCTTCTTGGCGACAACAACGCTGACCATCTTGCGGCCGCGCCGCGCCTCCTCTTCAATGGAGGCAACGCGATCGCGCAGCAGCTTGTTGCTCAGGAACGTGGCAGACAGGCCCAACGCCACGGCAAGGCCGAGCATGACCCAGTTACGGTTGATTTTGAGTGCGATGGCCATGGCGGCTTAGGACAGCGAAACGTAGAAAGTCAGGGCGCGATAGAACGACCGCACGCCATCGGCCAGTTGTTGCGCAGGGCTGGGCGTGCCCTGGAACAGCGCGATGAAGACAAGCAGGCACACCATGGTGTACTCGACGGCGGATTGGCCGCGCTGGGATCGGCGAAGTTTCATGGCGGTAAGGGGCGTTAGGTCGATCGGATAGACGTCGTGGCCGTCGCGCGGACGGTCAACTATGAATACGTGCCTTTGCGGCAAGATGAATGCGTGAACTGGCGGCGAACCTCTACTTGGGACCAACGCGGCTTGCGTTGATATAGGTCTGGCCGCTGGCAGCATCACGTATGAACACCACGTCGAGCTGTTCCACGCCACGGTTGTAGGTGGCATAGATGCGATCAGAGTTGGCTTCGCGAGGCTTGGGTGTGCGCTCCGGCACCCAGCCATCCCGCTGCAAGGACGATGCGTAGTAGCTCGCAATCGAGGACACCGACATCGGCACCGTCATGGTCACCTGCACGTTCTGGCGACCAGGATCATCGGATTCCACCGCAGACAGCACGCGCGCACCCGCCGGTTGCGGCAGACCGCGCGCAGAGAAATCCGGTCGCTCCGTTCCGTCCCGCGACGTGGTGCCGATGTAACCCATGCTGCCACGCCCGTCCGCGCGCGGCCGTACTTGTACGGTGGTATGAAACGTCGATTCCGTATATGCCACCACCGTCCAATCGGCGACGCGCTTTTCACCGGAGAGTTCGCCCGTTCCGCTACGCCAGGCGTTCAGATAGAACTTGATGACGTCCTGCGGCGCCAGCGCCGACTCGAACGCCATGGCCCGCATGGGCAAGCCATTGACGCGCATCTCGTCGCCCACCTTCTCAGCTTGCGTGGATGGTGGAAGAGGAACGTTCGGCCAATCAATGGCGGCACACGCCGCCATCGCAGTGAATGCCATGACACTCGCCAACAACGCACGCCGCAATTGCGACCGGCTAGACAACACGCGCATCGTCAATCCGTACAGTAGCCGTTCGCTTGATACGGCTTGAGCCGATCCTTTGGCACGACTTCCGTGTTGATGCAACCGAAGTAGAAATCCGAGAACGCACTCTCGAACGGCGTAAGAATCCAACTGACGGCATCAAGCGCACTACCGACATAACTTGCAGGTACGGTCTTGCGAACACGCGATTTCACCTGATCACTGCCGTTCGCGCCCCAAGTATCGCCAAGCATCGCGTTGGTTGCGCCGATACGCAGATTGATGGCCGCCAGAGGATCGAAGCCTGCGACGTTCTGCAGCGTTGCCTCCACGTTGGCCGTGAAGAAGCCCTTGCCGTTCAAGCCAAACGCCTTGGTTTCGGCGCCACTGACGATACCCGCGATCTTGCCTGGCGGCGGTTCGTTGCGCGTCAGGACGGTAACGTCTGTAAAGCTATTGAGCAAACGCTTGCCGGATTGATCTGACCAGAAGCTGTTGTACTGGTCCGTACCCGGCGTGCCGGCCACATGGGCAACGCTGTTGATATTTCCGTTCAGCCAATTGCCACTCGCAAAGAATCGGGTTCGCACCTCGTTCGCGAGATCACTATCCTTGCGCTTGGCGCTGGGATCGGTCGAGCGCTCCCAGGCCACGTAACGCGAGGCCTGCACGGTGGTCTGCTTGATGTCGACATAGCGGGCGACATACACGACGCTCAGGAACAGCGGCAGCAAGAAGGCCGTCGCCACCACCATCTCCGTGGCAGCTTGCCCGCGTTGCGTATGGCGCGTGAGTGCGGCACGCACCCTGCCAAAGCGCGCCGGTCGGCGAGTGGCTTCGTGTTGCATGTCAGTTCTTCCCGCTGGAGTTGGGGGTGAAGATCGCGAGCCCGCTGGCCCCGCTGCCGAGATAGAAGGCCTCTTTTTCCGTGACCGACACATCGACAAGGCGCGCCTGCCAATACGGGTTGTAGATGCTGCCGTACTCCTGCGCGTTGTCACTGCGGAAGAACGAACTTGCAGTGATGTCCTTGCGCAGATAGGGGCGCTTGAAGAACACCTGTGCCTTCGACACCGCGCCGATGCGGTCGCCGGCAAGCTTTTCGTTCAGGTCCGGGGAGCCTGGGCCCGATGTCGCGCCCGTCGGCGACTTGTCCATGCCCATCGAGCTGGCGAACGGCACATCCGTGCGGTTCTTCGCCACCTCGATCAGAAACTCGAGCGTTTGCGGTGCCTTCTTGGCCTTGGCATCGACCTCCGGATCGTAGGTCGCCTTGCGATCCACGACGTCGCGAATCTCCGGGATGCCAAGCCACCCCTTGATGGCCTTGGTCGAGCTGTAGGCCATGCCATTGGCGTTGCCAGGCACGTTCCAGCGGTTGCCACGCTGGCCGTTCTGCGAAGCGGTGGCACGCCCCCAGCCCACGGGAATATCGTACTTGCGGCCCTTGATGGTCCAATGCCACGTGTCCAGCGTGTCCTGCGCCTCCCAGCGGTCGTAACCAACCAAGTGAGTGCCGCCGGATGTCTTGCTGATGCCGGCGAAGAAGAAGTCGATGTTGGTCAGATCGCCGCCGGTGCGCTCGTTGTCGCCAGAGAATCGATCGCGTGAGCGCTTGATGACATCGGCGGCGTTGGCACGATCATTCTTCGCGTAGATCTTGGTGAAGTTCAGCCAGCTCACCTCGTTCTTAACCAGTGCGGCCATGCCCAGAGAGGTGATGTAGGGGGCGTTGTCGGTGCGGCCACCGAATACCGTGACGTTCCGTCCGACGACGGCCTTGGCGGTCTCAATGGCGGTCTCATAAGTGGCCAGATGAGCCGCCTCGCGTGCCCCAGTCAGGACAGTAATAAGGCCCTGATGGAAGGGCACCAAGGGCGGCAGGACGTTGTCAACCAGCGGCTTGAGCACCCTATCCGATATCTGCACCAGCGCCCGGCCGATGACGTTGGCGTACGGAATGAACTGGAGGATCGTGCCAATGTTCTTGGCCGTTCGTGCCATGTACGCCACCCAGGAATCCAGCGTCACGACCTGCGCGATCACCACCTCGTTGGCAACGATCGAACGGTTGACGTAGGACTCGAAATTCAGTGTGCGGGCCTCCTGCATGGCCGCGCTGTAAGCCGCAGCATCCGCGGTGTTCACAATCTTCTGCTTCTCGATGTTGGCTTGGCCAACACCATAAACACCAAGGAAGACGGCGACACACGCTGCCGCCATGGCCAAGGTCCAGACCAGCACCTGCCCGCGTTGCCGCACGCTATGCCGATGACGTTGTCCGTTGCGATCGCGCATGTCGCGGCCTCCTTGTCGATCCGTTCAACTGAACCGATTACTTCTTGCCGGTGCTGTCGGCGAACGAGTCCAAGCCACGCTGGTTGTTGGCGTCGCTGCTGGCGTTGTTGGCGGCCGTACCGGCATTGCCAATGGCGGTCTTGGCGGTGCTGTCTGCGCCGGCCAGGCCGTTGGCCACACCCGCCATCTGGTTGCGGACGGTCTTGCCGAACAGGTTGTAGACGCCGACAGCAGCGATGGCGATCAGGGCGACGATGATGATGTACTCGGTCATGCCTTGGCCGAGCGACTTGCGCTTGAGTTTGAGTTTGAGTTGACGCATGGTTGACTCCCGGGGATCAAAGGGTTGAGGAACCCAATCAGTTGAGGTAAGTCCGATACGCGAACGCCAAGCGGCCGCATGCCGTGACCGAGCGGGAGTCTTCCACGCGAATGCTTTCTGTCTATGAAGATTGGTGTACGAGAACTCGTAGTCGCGTTAACGGTGCGTTAACACAAGCCGCTTATACATGCGGGTCGTCCGGTGGGCGGACGCA
This sequence comes from Ralstonia sp. UBA689, assembly GCF_002298975.1. Taxonomy (GTDB): domain Bacteria; phylum Pseudomonadota; class Gammaproteobacteria; order Burkholderiales; family Burkholderiaceae; genus Ralstonia. The sequence goes on along the minus strand of NZ_DBMV01000033.1, from coordinate 173,145 downwards.
TGGGGAGCGCAGACGTGCAGCACAAGCAGACAGGCAATCGGATCGGAGCCGGCAGGGGATTGCGCTGGGCCAGAGCGTTGGCACTGGCGGCGGGTGTGGCGTGCGCTGCCCCCGTTATCGGCCAGACCGCCCCGAAACTTGAGGACAAATTCAGCGCGAGCCTCGAGCAGATGAAGCGGGCCGAAGCCGACTACGACGCCAGCCGTTGGCAGCAGGCGCTTGACGGCTACGAACAGTTGGTGCGCGCTTACCCAAAGAACCCGTTCCTGCTGTTCCGCTACGGCAACGTCGCAAGCCACCTGGGTCTGTACGAAAATGCCGCGCAGGCCTACCAGACCGCGCTGGTGCACGACCCGAACTACGCCCAGGCCGCCTTCAACCTGGGACTGGTCCGCTTGCTGCAGTCCGATGCAGCCTTTGCCCATGCGGCCGATCATGCCGGCGATAGCCCGCAGTTTGCAGAAGATGCACGCCGTATGCGCCAGCTCTCGCAGCGCATGATCCGGATCACCAGCGCGAGCGAAGGCGCAGCGGGCAAACCACAGGTGAACGCCCAACCGCAAGGGGGCGGAGAGTGATCCGCCGGCGCGGTACCGGCGCCGGTCGCGCCAGGGAGCAGGGCGCCACGCTGGCTGAATTTGTCGTCATCGGGCCGCTGGCCTTCCTGCTGATTCTGGCGATCGTGCAGCTCGGTTTCATGTTCATGGCACGCTCGACGCTCAACAACGCCACGTTCATGGCGGCGCGCGCGGGCTCGTTGCACAATGCCGATCCTGCGGTGATCCGCGCGGCGCTTGTCAAAGGGTTGATCCCCTTCTATCAGGACACCACGCAGACCAGCGACATCACGCGGCTGTCTACCGCCTGGCTTGCCGCACAGGGCGACTTGCTGATCCCCACGCGGCTCAAGATCGAAATCCTGAACCCGTCCCCCGGCTCGTTCAAGGACTACGGTATCCCCGATCCCAATAACAGCAATCGGGTCACCATCCCCAACGACAACCTGCAGTTCCGCTCCGTTTCCATTGGCAAGGAATCCAAGCAGACACTCATGGATGCCAACCTGCTGCGCATCCGTGTGACCTACGCCTACGAACTCAAGGTGCCGCTCATTTCATACGTCTTCAAGCGCGTGATGTGCGGCGGCTTTGGTGATGGTGTGAACGCCTTCGGCGGCGACACATCGTTGCTGGAAGCGTCCAATCTGTCGAACTGCATCTATTACCAGCAAGGCCGCACGCCGATCGTCTCGTATGCCACCGTGCGCATGCAGAGTCCCGCCATTGCAAAGTAACCCCGCCTTGCCGACTCGAGAGCCGGCAAGGCATTTCTCTCCTCAGCACTGATCACATCATGCAAGACAACACACATTTGTTCCGGGGGATATTTCTGACCGTAGCAGCCTGCGCAGCGCTGGCGGGTTGCGGCGGCGGCGATATGGAAAACGGCGTGACCGCACTGACCGTCTCGCCAAACAACACGACGATCACAAGCCCGGGCGCTACCTGCCCCCCGACCGACGCCGGCTCATACTTCATCTATGGCGGGAAGTCGCCGTATACGGTGGCAAACTCGCTGCCGGCCTTCATGACCGTTTCGACATCGCGCGTCAACGATGTCGGCGGCAGCTTCAGCGTGAAGCTGCTCGGTGGATGCATCACGCCGGGCGTCATCAACGTGACCGACGCCATGGGCCGACTGACTACGGTGTCCATTACGTACCAAGCGCAGCAACCGACGACGACACCGCTGCCGCAATAACGCGGTTGAAGCGGTGCATCAACGCACGAGCGGCCGGCATCCCGACGGTCGCGCCTGCAAGCTACTGGGCTCCATATAGTCCAGATACCGCGCCACCACCTGCGGCACATATTGCTGCGTCTCGGCAAACGGCGGGATGGCGTGGCCGTAGCGCTGCACGGCGCCTTCGCCCGCGTTGTACGCGGCGGCGGTAAGCGCCAGGTTGCCGCCATACAGATCCAGCAGATAGCGCAGGTGCCGCGCCCCGATGCGTGCGTTGGTATCGGCGTCCCACAGATTGGCCGTGCCGCTGCGGTCGTACTGACGTGCGGTGGCCGGCATCAATTGCATCAGGCCGATCGCGCCCGCCGGAGACTTCGCCAGGGGGTTGAAACGCGATTCGGTATGCGCCACCGCCAGTAGCAGTCGTTCGTCCACGCCTTCCGCGCGCGCGGCGTTACGCAGAGCCTCCATCGAAGCGGGGGCGAGCCTGCCGCACGGGTCCGCACGCCCGGCCGTTGCCAAGTTGGTGACGCGGGCAGCAGCCAGCTTCTGTGGTGTGGGCCGAACGGCGGGCTGGGCGCGGACAACATCGCTGCCGTTGATGCCCCCCACGATGAACTGCGCGCCGCCCGAGCGGTACATCACGGGGTTGGCCAGTGCGCAGGATGCGGCGCCCAGCCACAGCAGTCCGAGTGCCTTGCGCCGCATCGCCTGCGTCCTCAGTGCTTGACGATCTCCACGCGCCGATTCTGCGCGCGGTGGGTTTCCGAGTCGTTCGGCGCAAGAGGCTTGGTAGCGCCGAAGGCTGCGGTGGTCAGTCGATCCGGCGCAATGCCCGCGCCCACCAGATAAGCCTTCGCCGCATCGGCTCGGCCTTGCGACAGCGTCTGGTTATGCGCAGCCGTGCCGGTATCGTCGGTATGCCCCTCGATCTCCAACTTGGCGTCCGGATGCGCCTTAAGCCATGCGGCCACCTTGTCCAGCACCGGCGCGGAGTTGCCGCGCAGCTTGGCCGAATCAAAATCGAAGTTGATGCCATACAGCGCCATGCGGCCGTGCTGCGTCAGCTCCTGGTCGATCGGGTCGACCGGTGGCTTGCCGGTCTGTGCACAGGGAACCTGGCCACGATCGGTCTTCTGACCGAGCTCTTCCTTGAACTCGCCCGGCTTGAGCAGCGCCGCATAGGCGAGCGTTTCATCCTTGCGATCCGGCCCGACCACGATGAATCCGGGTACGCCCTCGGACTGCCCGGCATCGGTGCGCACAAAGCGGAACACCCCGTCTTCGAGCCCCCCAACCAGCGTGCCCAATACGGCTTTGACCACAAGCCCGCCGGGGCCATTGCCCGTCGTGGCATCCAGCGTGCAACCTTCGATGCTGTTCCCGTTCTGGTGCAGTACCAGATAGCCGTTCTGCGAGGGCACGACGGCGCCGTTGGGGAAACTGTAGACACCGCTGATATCGCGCTGCGGCGCTTCGCCATCGAAGTGGCCGTAGGCGTGAAACTGCGCCAGGCTGTGGTTGTTGGCGACCTTAGCTTCGTCGTGGTTGCCGACATAGGTAATGCGCAGGCGACGCGCATGTACCGGAGCGTTGAGCTTTACTCGAACCTCTTCCGCGACGCCGGAAGACGGCAGCGGCGGCGCGGCATCAGGGGAGACGGACTTCACGGTGCGAAAGTCGTCGCCCTGCTCGGTGTCGGAAACGGCGATATCGATACGCTTTGGCAGGTAGATCGGCATGGCAGCCGGTTGGTAGCCGAACGAATCGATCACCGTCGGGCCGGCGAGCAGCACATCCAGGTGACTGCTCTGGTCCTGGCCACCCATAGCCATCAGAAAACCATTGCCAAAGGCCACTGCCATGCCGTTGAAGCTGGCAACCCAGGTGCGCTCACTGCGATCGAAGTTGGTCACGAACGCGCCAGCGGCAAGACTAGCCACGTCCGTGGCGTTCGGCGGCGACGGCGCCGCTACCTGGCTGGATGCGGCGGCAGGAGCAGACGCCTGGACCGCTGGCGCCGGCGCGTCTTTCGCTTGCGGCGCCTGATGCGCCTTCGGCTTGCACGCCGCCAGCGCCAGCACGGCAGCCACGCAAATCAATCGGAGAGAAGCAGAGGGCGTCGGACGACGCAGAGGCAGACCAGTCATGCGGCAGGCAACGGCTCAAACGGCAAACACGATCACCCCGCCAGACGCATTCCCGGCAGGGCGGACTTCAGGCGCGCGCAGTCTAGCAACCGATTGTTAACCCAGCATAAAGAACAGGACACGCCATTCGGCCGGTTGCTGGGTGCCGGGATTACTCCTACGATGCCCGCCAAACCTCCAACACCGTGGGGAGAACGCATATGAAATTGTGGTTGAGCTGCGCCGCGCTGGCAGGTCTGGCCATCAGCGCCCACGCGCAGGAAGTCAAGCCGGGGCTGTGGGAGGACAAGGCCAGCTACACCGTCAACGCCAAGCCGCTTGTGATCCCGGACGAGCGTGGGCGTCAGAGTTCCACCATCGTTTCCAAGAATTGCCTAGCGAGCAAGGACGCCGGCGACGCCCGCGCCCTGATGGAGCGCAACATGCTCAAGGACATGCCCGGCTGTCGCCTGAGCCGATGGGACTACACACTCGGCATGCTCAAGGTCACGGTGTCATGCGATGACAGCGCACGCGGTGGTTCGGGCACGCTGGAGGGCAGCGGTCCGCTGACCGCCAGCCACTACGATATCTCGGGCACGGGGCACGGCCAGAATCCGCAGGTGGGCCCGATGACCCTCGGCTTCCGCTACCAAGGCCGTTACCTGGGCGCGTGCAAGTCGTAAAGCCGTAAGGCGACGTACTCGTAAGAAAGCGGCCGGACTGCTCGTGCAGGTCCGGCCGTTTATGTTTCCAGCAGGTCCAGCAAGCGAATCAGCCCTGGCTCTCGCGCCAGTGCCGGAGCCAGCTCAACCCTTCGCTCGTGCCGGCGCGCGGCCGATACTCGCAGCCGACCCAACCGTCATAACCAAGCGCATCCATCAACGCGAAGAGGTGGGGATAGTTCAACTCGCCTTCGTCCGGTTCGTGGCGATCCGGCACGCCGGCAATCTGCACGTGGCCGACATTGGCAACGTATTGCCTGAGCTTGACCGACAGATCACCCTCCATGATCTGCGCGTGGTACAGGTCGAACTGCACCTTCAGATTGGGCGCGCCGATCTCCTTGCACACCGCATGCGCTTGCGCCTGATGCGTGAGAAAGAAGCCCGGCATGTCGCGCGTGTTGATTGGCTCCAGCACGATGGTGATGCCCGCGCCGGCGGCCTCGCGGGCTGCATAAGCGACGTTGCTCACGTAGGTGGCCTGATGGCGTGCACGGTCGGCGCTGGCGGGTAGCAGCCCGGCCATCACGTGCAAGCGCGTGTTGCCAAGCAACTGCGCGTATTCCAGCGCCGTCGCAATGCCACGCTTGAATTCTTCTTCACGTCCAGGCAGCGAGGCGATGCCACGCTCACCGCCCGCCCAGTCGCCCGGTGGTGCATTGAACAGCGCTTGGGTGAGGCCGTTGTCGGCAAGACGCGCGCGCAGCTCGTGTTTGTCGAAGTCGTAGGGAAACAGAAACTCCACGCCCTCGAAGCCATCTCTTGCTGCGGCGGCAAAGCGGTCGAGAAACGCGTGCTCCTGATACATCATGGACAGATTGGCGGCAAAGCGCGGCATGGCAAATCCTTAGGTGTACGGTGTTACTTGTTGACCAGTCGCGGTGGCGTACGCAGCACGGCAATGCAGCCGAGCACCAGCACGCCGGCCAGCGCATACATGTCTGCCGCGGTGCTGCCGGTCATGTCCTTGAGCGCACCGATCATGTAAGGGCTGACAAAGCCGGCGAGATTGCCCACCGAGTTGATGGCGGCAATGCCGGCGGCGGCTGCGGTGCCCTGCAGAAATGCCGTCGGCAGGGACCAGAACAGCGGTGCACAGGTCAGCACACCGGCAGCGGCCAGCGACAGGAATACGATCGACACCACCACATTGTGCGTCGACGCGGCCACCACCGCAAAACCCACCGCGCCCATCAGTGCGGGCACCACCAAATGCCAGCGGCGCTCGCGGCGGGCATCGGCGCTGCGGCCGATCAGCACCATGGCGATCGCCGCGCAGAGGTATGGAATGGCGGAGAGCACGCCCACCATGAAGGTGTCCTGCACACCGGCGTTCTTTACCAGCGTCGGCATCCAGAACGTCAGCCCGTACTGCCCCATCACAAAGGCGAAGTAGATCAGGCTCATCATCCACACGCGCGGGTCCGCAAACACCTTGCCGATGCCGGGGTAGAAGCCGGCTTCCGCCAGACCCAGCAGGAAGCGCATCAGATAGAACTGCATGGGCGTCTGCACGAATGCGAACGCGCCGGAGATCAAACCCCACGTGATCATGATCCGCGCGATCCAGATGCGCGCGCCGATCTTGTTCATCAGCAGGTTGCTCGGCACCTCGAAGAGGAAGTAGCCGATGAAGAAGATACCCGCGCCCAGGCCGTACACCGTCTCGGAGAAATTCAGCGCCTGCGACATCTGCAGCTTGGCGAAGCCGACGTTCACGCGGTCGAGATATGCGACCACGTAGCACAGCATGATGAGCGGGACGATGCGGCGCGACACGCGTGCGTACACGCTGTCTTCCTTTGAGACGGCGTGCGCCGGCAGCGCCGCCGTGGTGGCGGTGGAAGTGTTCATGTGGTCTCCGGTGTAGGTTTTATGTGGGCCGCAACGCAATCGCTACCAGCGGGCCCCGAACGTCTGGCGCAGTTCGTCGATCTGCGCGTCGGACAGCGGTGCGGGCTTGGGCTCCGTCATCAGCCAAAGCTTGGCGGTTTCTTCCAGCTCTTCCAGGGCACAGGCCGCGTTCGATACCGTGCTGTGCCACACCACGGGGCCCAGCCGATCCAGCAGCACGGCGCGCACATCGGTGGCCAGGGCGGCGATCTGCGCGGCGACATCCGGATGCCCCGGGCGTTGATATGAGATGAGCGGTACGTGGCCGACCTTCATCACGTAGTACGGCGTGATGGGCGGCACCACGTCGGTCTCGCGCCAGACACCGGCCAGCGTAAGCGCCACGAGGTGCGTCGAATGCGTGTGCACGACGGCATGTGCCTCGACATTGCGGTCATAGATGCCGCGATGCAAGGCGAGCGTCTTGGAGGGCTTGTCGCCGCCCACCCACTCGCCCGTTGCCAACACCTTGGCGATGCGTGCCGGGTCCAGCGTGCCGAGGCACGCATCGGTGGGCGTAACGAGCCAGCCGTCGGCCAGCGCCAGCGGATCAATCTGGAACGCAGGACGCGACGCACGCCAGTGCGCCACCCGGGCATTCGTCGCGCGCGAGCAGCTCCCCGACAGCACGACGGCCGAGTCGGCCACCGTCGGAAGTTGCGCCGCATCGGCATGCTCGGTGATCAGCCCAGTGCGGCGATACTGCGACGGCAGGCCGAGCGCCAAGCGTGGGGCAACCGCCGCTCGTTGAACCTGCCGGGCATTACCGTGCGCGTGGGCGAGATGATCGAGGCGATGCGCAAGGTGGCCGGCGATGCGCCAGCCGCGCGCATCCGCTGGGAGCCAGACGCGCGCATCAAGGCCATCGTGCAGGGCTGGCCGGCGCGCTTCGATACCGCCCGCGCCGATGCGATGGGCTTTGGCCGCGACACCTCGTTCGAGACGATGGTGCGCGACTACGTCGACGGCATGAAGGCGAACTGACGCTCCGTCAGCGCCCCTTGCCCAACTCCACCGCAAACTTCACCAGTTCCGCCTGTCCCTCGATGCCGAGCTTGCGCTTGAGGTTCAGGCGGTGCGACTCCACCGTGCGCACCGAAAGCCCGAGCTCATCGGCGATACGCTTGTTGGCGTAGCCCTTGGCAATGCCGTCGAGAATGTCGCGCTCGCGCGGCGTGAGCACCTCCACAGGCGTGGATGCAATGGCCTGCTCGGCCATGCGCATCGCCAGTTGCGCGCTGTAGAACGGCCGCCCCGCCAGCACCGCGTCGATGGCCTCGACCAGCTCGCTGGCGGGCGCGTCCTTGAGCACGTAGCCGCGTGCGCCGGCGCGCATGACCTGGCGCACGTACTCCAGGTTGTCGTGCATCGACAGCACCAGCACGGCGATCTCCGGAAACTGTTCGGCAAACTTCTCGGTGAGCGCAATGCCGTTCATGCCGCGCATGCCGATGTCCATCAGTGCAAGGTCGGGCGACAGCGTGCGCGCGGCTTCAAGCGCGCCTTCGGCATCCCCCGCTTCGCCCACCACTTCAAAGTGCGGCACGGCCTCCAGCCTGACGCGCACGCCATCGCGCACCAGTGGGTGATCGTCGACGAGGAGCAGCTTGACGGGCGTTTTCATACGGAGGCGGAAGCAGAGTCGGAGGCCAGTTGAGCGATGACGACATGGGGCAGCACGGCGCAGACCTCGGTGCCGTGCGCGTCGGAGGCGATGGTACAGGTGCCGCCCAGCGCGGCCATGCGTTCGCGCATGTTGCGCAGGCCAATGCCGTGTTCGGGGTCCACCTGCACGGATTCCACATCGAAGCCCGGGCCGTTGTCGCGGATAGACAGGCGCACCGCATCGAGGTCGTTCTCGAGCAGCACGCCGATACGCGTGGCGCGCGTGGCGTGACGCTCAACGTTGGAGAGGGCTTCCTGCGCGATGCGGAACAGGGCGGTATTGCACGCGTCCGGCAACTGCACAGGCGGGCCGACAAGTTCCAGCGCGATGGCGAGGCCAGGCTGTCGACCCTCGTGCGCCTCGCGCGTTTCGCGCACCAGCAACTCCAGCGCGGCGGCCAGGCCCAGGTCGTCGAGCAGAGCGGGGCGCAGGTTGTGCGAGACGCGCCGCACCTCACCCAATGCACCGTTCAGCCGATCGAGCGCGCGGCGCAGCATGCCCGCGGCTTTGTCCGGGCTGGGCGCGATGTCCCGCCCAAGCGGCGCCTCCAAATGACTGTGCGCCGTTTCCAGCAGCAGCTTGGTCGACACCAGCACCTGGCTGATCCCGTCGTGCAGTTCACGCGAAACACGCGCGCGCTCATCTTCCTGGGAACGCACCACCTGCTGCGCAAGCTGCCGCAGCTTGGCGTCGGCCTCGCGATGGTCGCTCACGTTGAGTGCCAGACCGCTGCCTGCCACCAGCAGGATGCTGATCGCGGCAATGCCGACCACCCAGGCCAGCGTCTGGTCGATGTTGGCCTGCGCTCGCTGGTCAATCTGGTGCAGGGTCTGCTCGATGTCATCCAGATACAGGCCGGTGCCGACCATCCAGCCCCACTGCGGAATCGGCTCGACGTAACCGAGCTTGGGCACGCTCTGATGCGTGGAGGGTTTGTCCCACATGTAGCGCACGAAACCGCCGCCAGCCTGCGCAGCGGCCACCAGCTTCTGGATGGTGGGCTGGCCGCCGGCGTCGGTCAGCTCCCACAGATCGCGGCCGACGAGTTCGGGCTGGCGCGGGTGCATCAGGTTGCGGCCATGCAAGTCGTAGAGGAAGAAGTAGCCGTCAGTGCCGAAGTCGAGGCGGGCGAGGGTGCGCATGGCCTCGTCGCGCGTGGCGTCATCATTGCGGCCAGAGGCGAGCAACGGGGCGATGGCGCTCTGCGCGAGCTTCACATGGGCGCGCAGCTCGGCCTCTTTGGCCTGCAGGTAGGCCGACTCCACCAATTGCCGCTCGTGCTGCGCCAGCGCGATCGACTGGTGCCGCACGGTCAGCATGATCGCCAGCATGGCGATGGTCAGCGGCGCAACGGCGAGCAGCAGGATCTTCTGGCGTAGCTTCATGACAGGACGCGCGCATCTTGCGTTGCAACATCGCAAGGTTGCGGCGCAATCTCGATTGAAAATGACCCGCCCTGCGTAGTACTACTGACATGTGCTGCGTAGTCCTCCGCTTGTGGTGTGGGGCAGGGCTGGCAAATACTACACGGCCTTGCCGTCCGGCCAACGGGCGGCGCGCAAACCCTGCCACCCGGCCGGGCCCAACCCGCAGGGATGAACCCACATCCCGCAACCAGCAACTTCGACCAAGGTTCGAGGAGACCGACATGAGCTTCGTCAGGCAACACCTGATCTGGCTGGTCGTCGCCATTCTTGGCGCGTTTGCCTTTGCCACCGTTGCGCTCGCGCGCGGCGAGGCAGTCAGCGCGCTCTGGGTGGTGGTGGCCGCCGTGTGTATCTACCTGATCGCGTATCGCTATTACAGCCGTTTCATCGCCGACAAGGTGCTCGGCCTGGACGGCTCCCGCAAGACGCCCGCCTGGCGTCATAACGACGGGCTCGATTACGTTCCCACCAACAAGTACGTGCTGTTCGGCCACCACTTTGCGGCCATTGCCGGCGCCGGCCCGCTGGTCGGCCCCGTGCTGGCCGCGCAGATGGGCTACCTGCCGGGCATGCTGTGGATCCTGGCCGGCGTGGTGTTTGCCGGCGCGGTGCAGGATTTCATCGTGCTGTTCATCTCCAGCCGCCGCGACGGCCGCTCGCTGGGCGACTTGGTGAAGTCCGAGATGGGCACGGTGCCCGGCGTGATCGCGCTGTTTGGCGCGTTCCTCATCATGATCATCATCCTGGCCGTGCTGGCGCTGATCGTGGTGAAGGCGCTGGTCGGCTCGCCGTGGGGCACCTTCACGGTGGCCGCGACGATTCCCATCGCGCTGTTCATGGGCGTGTATGTGCGCTACATCCGCCCGGGCCGCATTGGAGAAATCTCCATCATCGGCTTCGTGCTGCTGATGCTCGCCATTGTGGGCGGCCAGGCCGTGCACGAGAACGCCGCACTGGCGCCACTGTTCACGTTCGACGGCAAGGCGCTGACGTGGATGCTGATCGGCTACGGCTTTGTCGCCTCGGTGCTGCCCGTGTGGCTGCTGCTGGCCCCGCGCGATTACCTGTCGACCTTCCTGAAGATCGGCACGATCATGGCGCTGGCCATCGGCATCCTGATCGTCGCGCCCAACATGCAGATGCCCTCGCTCACGCAGTTTGCGGCGGGTGGCGGCCCGGTGTGGTCGGGTAACCTGTTCCCGTTCCTGTTCATCACGATTGCATGCGGCGCGGTGTCGGGCTTCCACTCGCTCATCTCGTCGGGCACCACGCCCAAGCTGCTGGAGAACGAAACCCAGGCGCGCTTCATCGGTTACGGCGCGATGCTGATGGAATCGTTCGTCGCCATCATGGCGTTGGTGGCCGCTTCGGTCATCGACCCGGGCGTGTACTTCGCGATGAACAGCCCGGCGGCGCTGGTGGGCGCAACGCCCGATGCGGTGGCACACACGCTGTCCACATGGGGTTTCGTCATCACCCCTGACGTGCTGATCCAGACCGCCAAGGACGTGGGTGAGAACACCATCCTCGCCCGCGCGGGCGGCGCACCGACGCTGGCTGTCGGCATGGCGCACATCCTGCATCAGGTGGTGGGCGGCCAGGCCATGATGGCGTTCTGGTACCACTTCGCGATCCTGTTCGAGGCTCTGTTCATTCTCACCGCCGTCGATGCGGGCACGCGCGCCGGCCGCTTCATGTTGCAGGATCTGCTGGGCACCTTCGTGCCGTCGCTCAAGCGCACGGATTCGCTGGTCGCCAACCTGATCGCCACGGCTGCAACGGTGGCGCTGTGGGGCTACTTCCTCTACCAGGGCGTGGTCGATCCGCTGGGCGGCATCAACACGCTGTGGCCGCTGTTTGGCATCTCCAACCAGATGCTGGCCGCGATTGCGTTGACGCTCGGCACCTGCGTGCTGGTCAAAATGAAGCGTGACCGCTACGTGTGGGTGACGCTGCTGCCGACCGCATGGCTGCTGATCTGCACGCTCACCGCCGGCTGGCAGAAGCTGTTCGATCCGGACCCGAAAATCGGCTTCCTGGCGCACGCCAACAAATACGCTGACGCCGTCGCCTCCGGCAAGCTGCTGGCCCCGGCCAAATCGGTCGCGCAAATGCAGCAGATCGTGCTGAACGACCGCATCGATGCAGCCCTGTGCGGCCTGTTCGTGCTGGTGGTGGTGAGCATCGCCTGGTACGGCCTGCGCACCGTGCTCAAGGCGCGCGAGGCCAGCCGTCCGACCGTCAACGAAACGCCGTACGAAGCGCTGGGCGCGTAAGGCACGGCAAGGGCGTGGCGGCATGCAACACGCATGCCGCCACCATGGCAGCCACCCAGCAAGGAGAAACCGCATGCGCGAAGAAATCGAAACGCTGGGCCGCTACCTGGGCCAGGCGATGCGCCTGATGGTCGGTGTGCCGGACTACGACACCTACGTGCGCCACATGCAGGAAACCCACCCCGGCCAGGCGGTCATGACGTACGAAGAGTTCTTTCGCGAACGCCAAGACGCACGCTACAAAGGCCGCGTGGGCCGCTGTTGTTGACGACGAAAAGTCGAACACTGCAAAACACAACCGCCGGTGCATGAAGCCATGCCCGGCGGTTTTTCTTCGTGCCCGCGCTACAGGGATGGCCGCACCGCAGCCGGCGGGTCCCCATGCTTGGCACGGTAGGTCTTCTCCACCAACTCGCGCAGCTTGGCCAACGCGCCCACGTCGCCCTGCGCGGCAGCGCGGCCGTACCACGTCTTGGCCTGTTCGAGATCTTGCGGCACCACGCCCGGCTCGCCGCGCTCGTAGTAGCTGCCAACGATGTACTGTGACGGCGCATCGCCGCCCTCGGCCGCCTTCTTGTACCAGGCGAAGGCGCGCCCGTAGTCGCGCGGTACTCCGCGCCCGGTGAAATAGTTGGTTGCCAGCGCGCGCTGTGCCTCGATATGCCCGCCGCTGGCGGCGCGCTCATACCACTTGTTAGCTTCTTCCAAGGAACGCGGCACCAGTTCGCCGCGCTCGAATAGCTCGCCGTAGGCAAACTGCGCGTGGGTCATCTGGTTGTCGGCGGCGCGGCGCAGCCATTTGACGGCTTCTTCCGGCCGCGCGACGGTGCCTTCGCCGCGCATCAGCATCATGGCGTAGTCGAACTGTGCGAGGCGGTTGCCGCGCTGCGCGGCCTCGGCAAATTCGTCGAAGGCGTGGCCGAAGTCGTTGTGCTCGTAGTGCGCGATCGCGATCTGGGTGAGGGCGGCGGCATCGCTGCGGGTGTCCGACGGCGAGGGCGCGGCCAGCACCGGAAAGATCGTAACGCCTGCCGCAAGAGCGGCGACCGCCTGCAGAATGTGCCGAAATCGGCATCGTGTGAGCTGTGTACCCATCGCTCGCTCCTCACCGCGAAGATGGATTCAGTGTAGCGCGCCACGTCCGTTCGCGTTCGCACGGCGACACGCGATGCGACGCAACGATTTGGCACCCCCGACAAAAGAAAACCGCGACGCATTGCTACGTCGCGGCCATTCAAACCCGTTTGATTTTGCGACTACGCGCCGCTCTTTTTCTGCGCTTTTCCATTTGCCTGCACGACATTATCCAGCAGGCTGATCGCGTGCGTGGACGCATCCTGCAACGCATCGCAGGCGTGCTGGGTGGCGGTAATCGTCGAGCGCATCAGCGTAATGGCTACCTCCGAGCCCGGCATGGCGTGCTTGGCATAATCGTCCAGCCACGCCAGCGCGATCCGGCATTGCTCGTTGGCGCGCGCCTGGGCCACCTTGCGGAATTCCATATGCGCACCCGCGGCAATCTCGTACAGGTGGCGGCTGTAGGCCAGCAGCTTTTCGGCCGACGGGCGTGCTGCGTCACTCTGCGCGACGGCCAGCGCTTGCAGGCTCTGCGCGCCCAGCACCCGCTTGCCGTGGTCGCTACCGTCATCCAGCGTGGCGCGCACCACCTGGAACTGCAGCTCGCTGAGCTTCTCGACGCTGTCGAGCGCCGCGCTGGTCAGTTCGGCGAGTGTCTCCAGCCCAGTCTTGTGAGAGGCGGTGACGTGCTCGGTTTTCAACATAAATCACTCCTTTTGTGTCAGAGGCGCCGAACATAATACAGCCGATGATTATTTCATTGATTTGATAAATTGCAGATCAGGATTAACCAACCCACTAAGCCCTGGAAACGAGAAAAGCAACATCAAGACGATCCCGTGCGCGCGACAGAATATGACGCACAGAAATTGTCGCGCAGAGAATAAAAAAGGGAGGCAGCCCGTGCCTCCCTTCCCTGAATCGCCGCCGGCCAGCTAGCCCGCGCGTACGCGATAAATCGCCACGCTGCCGCGCCAGTTGGCACCCCAGCGCACGATGCTGCCTTCGTGCAGCACCACCCGATCGAGAATCACCAGCCCCACCTTGGGCGCCAGCGCCTCGAAATCGCGGATGGTCAGCACGCGCACGTTGGGCGTGTCGTACCACTCATACGGCAGCGACTCCGACACCGGCATGCGCCCGCGGAAGATCGACAGCCGGTGCGGCCAGTAACCGAAGTTCGGAAACGACACGATGCACTCGCGGCCCACACGCAGCGTCTCGCGCAGCACCTGCGCGGTGTTGTGGATGGTCTGCAGCGTCTGCGAGAGGATGACCGTGTCGAAACTCTTGTCTTCGAACAGCGCCAGGCCACCTTCCAGATTCTGCTGGATCACGTGAATGCCTTTCTGGGCAGAGGCCAGCACGCCCGCGTCGTCGATCTCGATGCCATAGGCCAGCACGTCCAGCTCGTCCTGCAATACGCGCAGCAGGCTGCCGTCGGCACAGCCGAGGTCGAGCACCGTCGAGCGCGGCTCGATCCAGCGCGCAATGGCGCGAAAGTCCGCCCGGTCGGCCAGGATGTTGGGCACCGCCGAAGGTGCGGCGATGGCGTTCAGCGTTTGCGAGGTCATGCGCCGATCTCCTGCGCGATGCGTTCGTAGTAAGCGCGCACGAGGGCGTGGTAGCGCGGGTCTTCCAGCAGGAAGGCATCGTGGCCGTGCGGCGCCTCGATCTCGCCGTAGGTGACGGGGCGCTTGTTGTCGAGCAGCGCCTTGACCAGCTCGCGGCTGCGCGCGGGGGCGAAGCGCCAGTCGGTGGTGAAGCTGATGACGAGGTAGCTCGCCTGCGTGTGCGCCACCGCCTTCGTGAGGCTTCCGCCGTAGGCCAGCGCGGGGTCAAAGTAGTCGAGCGCGCGCGTGATCAGCAGGTACGTATTGGCGTCGAAGTACTCGGCAAACTTGTCGCCCTGGTAGCGCAGGTAGCTCTCGACCTGGAACTCGACGTCGAACGAGAAGCGGATGTCGTCGGCCTTGAGCTCGCGGCCGAATTTCTCGGCCATGTCTTCGTCCGACAGATAGGTGATGTGGCCGATCATGCGTGCCACGCGCAGGCCGCGCTTGGGCTTGACGTTGTGCGCGTAGTAATCGCCGCCGTGGAAGTCGGGGTCAGACAGGATCGCGCTGCGCGCCACCTCGTTGAAGGCGATATTCTGCGCCGACAGCTTGGGCGTGGACGCCACCACCACGCAGTGCCGCACGCGCTCCGGATACATCAGGCTCCACGCTAGCGCCTGCATGCCGCCAAGGCTGCCGCCCATCACCGCTGCGAACTGCTGAATGCCGAAGCGATCGGCCACGCGCGCCTGGGCATTCACCCAGTCTTCCACCGTCACCACGGGGAAGCGCGCGCCGTAGGGCTGGCCGGTCTCGGGGTGGGGGCTCATCGGGCCGGTCGAGCCAAAGCACGAGCCGAGGTTGTTCACCCCGATGACGAAGAAGCGGTTGGTATCGACCGGCTTGCCCGGGCCGACCATGTTGTCCCACCAGCCGACTTCGCCTTCCGCATGCACGCCTGCCACGTGGTGCGAGGCGTTGAGCGCGTGGCAGACCAGCACGGCGTTGGAGCGCTCGGCGTTGAGCGTGCCGTAGGTCTCGACCATCAGGTCGTAGCCGGCAATCTGCGAGCCGTTGCGCAGCGCGAGCGGCTCGGCAAAATGCATGCGCTCGGGCACGACCAGGCCGATGGCGTTGGCCGGCTTGCCGGTGTGTGCCGCTGGAGGCGGCGTATCGGCCACGGCCGCGGTATCTGCGGGTGCCGCCTGGATGTCTGTCATGGCGCCAAAGAAAAAACCCGACCGGCAACGCTGTAGTTGCAACCAATCGGGTTCTCATGTGGCGCACGTGGGGTGCCTACCCCGCGATCTGACCGAACCTCTTTAGCCGCATTTGTAATGAGAGCCCTGAGCCACATTCGTGCAATCAGGACTCCCGCGCGCCCGCAAGCCAGTCGTCAAATCGGCGCGTCAGGAAGTGAGGATTATAGAGCAAGCGGAGCCGGACGCATCACCACTGCCTGATGCATCCGATGCTCCGCTGTGCAATTGGGTCAGAGACCGGCCATGCTGATGTACTTGATCTCCAGGTACTCGTCGATGCCGTACTTGGAACCTTCGCGGCCCAGGCCCGATTGCTTGACGCCACCAAACGGCGCTTCGGCCGTCGAAATCAGCCCGGTGTTGACGCCGACCATGCCGCTCTCCAGCGCCTCCGACACGCGCCACGCGCGCCCCAGATCGCGCGTATAGAAGTACGCAGCCAGGCCGAACTCGGTATCGTTGGCGGCGGCCACGGCTTCGTCTTCGGTGTCGAAGGGAATCAGCGCGGCCAGCGGGCCGAAGGTCTCTTCATGCGCGACCAGCATGTCGGGCTTGGCATCGACGATGACGGTCGGCTCGAAGAACGCGCCGCCCTGCGCTGACAGCGCGTGCGGCTTGCCGCCGACCAGCACGCGGGCACCTTGCGACACCGCGTCTTCCAGGTGCGCACGCACCTTGTCCATCGCCCGCATGTGGATCAGCGGGCCTTGCTGCACACCGGGTTCAGTGCCGTTGCCCACGCGCAGCGCGCGCACGGCGTCGGCCAGCTTGGCGGCAAACGTGTCGTAAATGCCGCGCTGCACGTAGAAGCGGTTAGCGCACACGCAGGTCTGGCCGGCGTTGCGGTACTTGGCGACCATCGCGCCTTCCACGGCGGCATCGACATCAGCATCGTCGAACACGATGAACGGCGCGTTGCCGCCCAACTCCAGCGACAGCTTCTTCACGTCGTCCGCGCACTGGCGCATCAGCAGCTTGCCGACGGCGGTCGAGCCGGTGAAGCTCAGCTTGCGCACGATGGGGTTGGAGGTCAGTTCGCCGCCAATGGCTTGCGCATCGCCGGTAACAACGGAGAGTAGGCCAGCAGGCACACCGGCGCGCGCTGCCAGTTCCGCAAAGGCCAGCGCGGAATAGGGCGTCTCCAGCGCGGGCTTGACCACCATCGCGCAGCCGGCCGCGAGCGCGGGGCCGACCTTGCGCGTCATCATCGCAATCGGGAAATTCCACGGCGTGATGGCCGCCGTCACGCCAATCGGCTCCTTCTGCACGACAATGCGGCGGTCGCCCTGCGGCGCTGGGATGGTGTCGCCGTACACGCGGCGCGCTTCTTCGGCAAACCATTCGATGAACGACGCAGCGTAGGCGATTTCGCCTGCGGCCTCGGGCAGCGGCTTGCCCTGCTCAGCGGTCAGGATGGCGGCGAGATCCTGCTGGTGATCTAGCATCAGGTCGGCCAGGCGACGCAAGATCTTGGCGCGCTCGCGGGCCGTGACCTTGCGCCAGGCGCGTTGCGCAACCTGCGCGGCGTCGATGGCGCGGCGCGTCTCGGCGGCGCCCATGCCGGGCACTGTGCCGATGGTGCGGCCGGTCGCCGGGTCGGTCACATCGCGCGTGGCGCCGTCATCGGCGTTGGCCCATGTGCCGGCCAGGAACGCCTGCGTGCGCCACAGACCAGGGTCTTTGAGCGCAATGGGCGCCGCCGGGGCGCCCGGCAAATCGGTGCGGGTCATGGTGTCAGCCCTCCAGTGCGCGTTGCAGGATGGCAAGGCCCTCCTCGAACACCGCGTCTTCAATCGTGAGCGGGAACAAGAAGCGGATCACATTGCCGTACACGCCGCACGACAGCAACAGCAGGCCAGCTTCGAGCGCACGTTGCTGCACGAGCTTGGTGAAGTCGGCGTCGGGCTTGCCGTCCGGCGTGTTGAACTCCACAGCAACCATCGCGCCCACGCCACGCACTTCGGCAATGCGCGGCTGCTTGGCTTTCGCGGCATCCAATGCCTCGACCAGCCGCTGGCCCAGCGCGGCGGAACGCTCACACAGCTTTTCGTCGGCGATGATATCGAGCACCGCGTGCGCGGACGCCACGGCCAGCGGGTTGCCGGCGTAGGTGCCGCCCAGGCCGCCAGGGGCGGGGGCGTCCATGATCTCGGCACGGCCCGTGACGGCCGACAGCGGCAGGCCACCGGCCAGGCCCTTGGCCATCGTCGTCAGGTCGGGCAGCACGCCAGTGTGCTCCATGGCGAACAGCTTGCCGGTGCGGGCAAAGCCGGTCTGCACTTCGTCGGCGATCATCACGATGCCGTGCTCGTCGCACAGCGCGCGGATCGCACGCACGAAGTCGGCTGGCATTTGATAGAACCCGCCCTCGCCCTGCACCGGTTCAAAGATGATGGCCGCGACCTGGCGCGGGTCAATGTCGGCCTTGAACAGGCGTTGGATCGCATCCAGCGCATCCTGCGTGCTCACGCCATGCAGCGCAACCGGCGCCGGCACGTGGTAGATGCTGCCCGGGAAGGGGCCGAAACCGGTCTTGTACGGCACCACCTTGCCCGTGAGCGACATGCCCATGAACGTGCGTCCGTGGAAAGCGCCCGTGAGCGCGATCACGCCCGGACGGCCCGTGTGCGCACGCGCGATCTTGATGGCGTTTTCAACCGCCTCGGCACCGGTGGTGAAGAACGCGGTCTTCTTGGCATGCGTGCCCGGCGTGATCGCGTTCAGGCGCTCGGCCAGTTCGACGTACGAGCCGTACGGCACGATCTGGTAGGCGGTGTGCGTGAAGCGATCGAGCTGCTCGCGCACGGCCTGCACCAGGCGCGGGTGGCGATGGCCGGTGTTGACCACGGCAATGCCGGCCGCGAAGTCAATGTAGCGGCGACCTTCCACATCCCAGAACAGGGCGTTCTCGGCACGCTCGGCGTAGCGGTCGGTCATCACACCGACGCCGCGCGGCGTGGCGACAAGGCGGCGGGCATTCCATTGGGCGTTCTGTTGCGGGTCTCGGGCGTTCATGGCGTTGGGTGAGCGGGGTCAAGAAAATGTACGATGCGGGCCAGTGTGGCAGCCATTGGCCCCGTACAATGAGACCCAATCATGTTTTTCTGATAGAGCCACTTTCGTTATGGCCGACCATTCCCCCGCCCATCGCGCCAGCATGCTGGTGGACTACCTGCAGCGCCGGTTCGACCGCGCCGAACCCGGCGGAGAACCCGACCACCGCCGCCTCTACCGCGTGCTGCAGGAAGGCATCCTCCGCGACGAGTTGCAGCCCGGCACGCGCCTGCCCTCGTCGCGCCAGTTGGCCACCGAACTGGGTATCGCGCGCAACACGGTCATCCACGTCTATGAGCAATTGGGCGTGGAAGGCTACGTGTCGGCAGGGGTGGGCAGCGGCACCTTTGTCGCCGATACCGCACCGGACCGGCTGGATGCCACGCCCGTATCCTCCCCTTTGGCTGTGCCGATTGCCGAGGCAGCGACGCCGGCCACGCCAATGCTCTCCACACGCGGCCGCGCGCTGGTGCGCGATGCGGGTGCCAGCTCACGCCAATGGGGCGCCTTCATGCCGGGCGTGCCGGAGGTGCGGATGTTTCCGGCGCGCATCTGGTCGCGGCTGCACAACCGGCTGCTGCGCAAACCCTCGCCCGCGCTGCTGACGTATCCGGTGGGCGCCGGCTACCTGCCGCTGCGCACCGCGCTGGCCGATTACCTGCGCACCGCGCGCGGCGTGCGCTGCGAACCCGAGCAGATCATCATCACCGCTGGCATCCACCCGTCGCTGCAGCTCATCGCGCAACTGCTGTGCGATGCCGGCGATAGCGCCTGGATCGAAGACCCCGGCTACTGGGGCGTGCGCAGCGTGCTCACGGCGGCAGGCATCCGCACCGTGCCGCTGCCGGTGGACGACGAAGGCATGCGCTTCGACACCCCCACCCGCGGTCGAACACGTGCCAAACCGCCCAAGCTGATGGTGGTGTCACCATCACACCAATACCCGCTCGGTTCGGTGATGAGCCTGGCACGGCGCCGCGCGCTGCTGGCCACCGCACACGCCACCGACGCGTGGATCGTCGAGGACGACTACGACAGCGAGTTCCGCTACGGCAGCCGCCCGCTGCCCTCGCTGCAGGGTTTGGACGAAGGGGGGCGCGTGCTCTACATGGGCACGTTCTCCAAGGTGCTGTTCCCGAGCCTGCGCATCGGCTATCTGGTGGTGCCGCCCGCGCTGGCCGATGCGTTTGCGACAGGCTTGTCGGAGATGTTCCGCGGCGGCCAGATCCTCACGCAGGCCGTGCTGGCGGACTTCATTGCAGAAGGGCACTTCGTCTCGCACATCCGGCGCATGCGCGGGGTGTATGCGGAGCGGCGCGAGACGCTGCTGGCGTCGATTAGCAATGAATTCGGCGATGCACTACCGGTGCATGACGGTGCGTCAGGCTTGCACCTCGTGCTTGGGCTGCCTGCAGGCACCAATGACGTGGCCGTGGTCGAACAGGCGCTCGCCAATGACGTCGTCACGCGCCCGCTGTCGCGCTATTACCAGGACGACGCACGCCGCCAGCCCGGGTTACTGCTCGGCTACGGACATGTGGAGACCGAGGCCATCGCTGCGCGCTTTCATACGTTGGCAGAGGCGATCCGCACCGCCGGCTGAGCGGCGCACACCAACAAAAACGCCCCGCACTGCGGGGCTCTCCCTGGGCGATGCGAATTCAAGCGAGCAGCACCCGCAACTGCGCATCCAGACCTTCCATGGGCGACTTGCGAAAGCCGCTCTTGGCGTACCGGTGCCAGCGCCCCAGCACCATGCAGACAATCAGATTGGCACGCGAGGCGATGTCCGTATCGGCCGGCCACGCGCCCTGCGTGACGGCCATGCGCAGGCTCTGCTTGAGCGAGGCTTCGATGCGGTCCAGGCACTGCGCCATGCGCTCGGGCAGGCGCTCGTCTTCGCCAACCAGCGCGTCGCCCACCAGCACACGCGTCATGCCCGGGTTCTTGTCGGCAAACGACAGCAGCATGTGTGCGATGGCGTGCGCCTGGCGCAAGCCGTGTTCTTCATGCAGCGTGATTTGATTGATGAGGCCGAAAACGGTCTGCTCTATGAACTCGATCAGCCCCTCGTACATCTGCGCCTTGCTGGCGAAGTGACGATAGAGTGCCGCTTCCGACACATCCAGCTTGGCGGCCAGCCCAGCCGTGGTGATTTTCTCGCCACGCGGATGTTCGAGCATGCCCGCCAGCGTCTGCAGAATCTGCACGCGGCGCTCGCCCGGGCGGGGGCGCTTGCGTGCCGGTGATGCTTCGGTGACGGCCCCCGTGGGTAGCTCGTCGGTTGGAAACCCCGTTTGCGCATTGCTCATGACTTCCTCGGCCCCTCTCCCGTTCTGGACGCGGGCCAATTGCTAGCCGCTAGCCGCTAGCCGCGTCGAACAAGCCTTCGTTTTAGTTGAAGCACCGATTTTACTTTCACGCTGACATAGCCGGGCCGGTTGGCGAACAAAATCGGCGCGGCGGCCGGCTGATGTGGCGAATTTGCACGCGCGCCCAGCGCTGCGGCTTGCATCGGGTGCAAAGCCTCGGCAGCCGATTGAGACGGGACACCGGGCGCCACCGCAGTTGCCACCCTGCGCAGATAGCCCGTCACCCAGACAGTGCCGATCCCCAGGCGCCGGTAGCGCTTGAGGTGCGAGAGCGTGTCTTCCACCAGGATGGCGCGCGACGGGGCGATACGCTCGCGCGCCAGCAGCCGGCGCAGCATCAGTGGATCGGGTTTGGGACGCAGGCGCCCGTGCACCCACATATTCTCGACGGCAATCTCGCGCGCAAACGCGCGCTTGAGGCCGATGTGCCGCACCACCTCACGTGCATAGGCGGCCGGCGCATTGGTCAGCAGGATCTTGCGACCGGGCAGCGCGCGCAGCAGTTGGGCCAGGCCGCGCTCGGCGCGCACCATGGCGCGCAGATCGTCGAACTTGTGTGCCTGGGCTAGAAAATCGTCGGGATCGACGCCGTGGTGGCGGACCATGCCCAGGATGGTGGCACCGTAGCGGCGCCAGTAATCCACGCGCACCTGGCTGGCGGTGGTTTCGTCCGTGCCGAGCACGCGCGCCACATAGGCCGTCATCAGCCGGTTGATCTGCGGAAAGATCGCGTGCGAGGCGTGGTGAAGCGTGTTGTCGAGGTCGAACAGCCAGACCGGCTGTTGCTTGGGTGGCGCGGGGGCCACGACCTCACGCGGCCAGGCGCGCGCAGCATGGCGCGCCCGCGCCGCCCGGATGTTGCGCATCAATGTGAGCGGATCATCGTGCCGAACGCCTGCTCGGTCAGGATTTCCAGCAGCAGCGAGTGCTCGATGCGCCCGTCGATGATGTGCACCGAATTCACGCCGCTCTTGGCCGCATCCAGCGCCGACGAGATCTTCGGCAGCATGCCGCCCGAGATGGTGCCGTCGGCAAACAGGTCGTCGATCTCGCGGGCCGACAGGTCGGTCAGCAGGGTGCCCTGCTTGTCCATCACGCCGGGGATGTTGGTCATCATGACCAGCTTCTCGGCCTTGAGGATCTCGGCCATCTTGCCGGCCACCACATCGGCGTTGATGTTGTACGCCTGACCGTCGTCAGAAAAGCCGATGGGCGAGATGACCGGGATGAACGCGTCGTCCTGCAGCGCCTTGACCACGGCCGGGTTGATGGTTTCGATATCGCCCACGAAGCCGATGTCGATGAACTGGCCCGGATTCTCACGGTCCGGCATCTTCAGCTTCTTGGCGCGGATCAGGCCGCCGTCCTTGCCGGTCAGGCCGACGGCCTGGCCGCCGTACTGGTTGATCAGCATGACGATGTCCTGCTGGACTTCGCCGCCGAGCACCCATTCGACCACTTCCATGGTCTCTTCATCGGTCACGCGCATGCCCTGGATGAAGGTGCCGGTCTTGCCGACCTTCTTCAGCGCTTCGTCGATCTGCGGGCCGCCGCCGTGCACCACCACCGGGTTCATGCCGACCAGCTTGAGCAGGATCACGTCGCGCGCGAAACCGTGCTTGAGCTTTTCTTCCGTCATGGCGTTGCCGCCGTACTTGATGACGATGGTCTTGCCGTGGAACTTGCGGATATAGGGCAGGGCCTGCGCGAGAATTTCCGCCTTCAGCGCCGGCGCGATATGCGCGAGTTCGGGGCCAAGGCCTGCAGGGTCGGGGGCAGCAGCTACAGAAGCGGTCATGACGGTGACATCCGGGTTGGGCGGGGTATGATGGAAAGCCGAATGTCGCTTGCTACACAAAAGCGTTGCAGCCCATTTTCGGCAGGCGCGATTTTACAAGAAAAGCCGGCACAGTCTGATGGCGACCCTTGCGGTCCGGCCACAACCGTTGCCAGCAGAAAACACTCCCCCGAAACATGGCCATCGCCCCCGATCAACTCGACGCCCTGCGCCCGCACCTGCAGCGTTTTGCGCAACTGCAGCTGCGCGACACGGCGCTGGCCGAAGACGTGGTCGCCGATACCATCCTGGCCGTGCTGGAACACCCCGAACGCTTTGCCGGCAACGCCTCGCTCAAGACCTACGTGATCGGCATCCTCAAGCACAAGATCGTCGACGCGATCCGCTCGGGGCGGCGCGAAGTGCGCGTCTCGCTGCTCGCGGGCGGTCAGTCCGACGAGGCCGATCTGCGCTCGGATGAAGCCGTCTTCGACAGCCTGTTCGCCGCCGACGGCCACTATGTGAGCCCGCCGTCCGACTGGGGCGACCCCGACGCGGCGCTCGCGCGGCGCGAGTTCTTCGACGTGTTGCAGATGTGCGTCGACCGCCTGCCGCCGCGCGTCGGGCGCGTCTTCATGATGCGCGAATGGCTGGAGCTGGAGACAGACGAAATCTGTCAGGAATTGGAGATCACCGCGACCAATGCCTGGGCACTGCTCTACCGTGCCCGCATGCGCCTGCGCGAGTGCCTGGACCTGCACTGGTTCGGCAACCAGCCGACTGCCGCATAAGCCGCATCACCGAGAACGCATCATGCCGAACCGTTGGGGATTGCCCACCTGCCACGAAGCCCACCGCATGCTGGTGTCCAAGATGGACCGCGAGCTGTCTGCCGGCGAACGCCTGCGCCTGCGCATTCACCTGTTTGCGTGCGATGCGTGTACGCGGTTCTCGCATCAGATGGGGTTTCTGCGCCAGGCGATGCATCGGCTCGGGCAGGACGACGACGGAGTCGGGCGTCCGTGATCGTGTCAAAACCGGCGTTGGCCGCCAACACCGTCTGTTCGGTGTGCGGGGCGGAACTGCGCTGCGGCGCCATCGGCGACGGCGTGCAGCCCGATGCGTCGTGCTGGTGCATGCAGGAAGAAGCCCTGCCCGCCAGCGCGCGGCGCCCTGGCCAAGGCTGCCGCTGTCAGCGCTGCCTGCGCGAGGCGATTGCGCGGGCGAAGGCGGCATCCGCCGATTGATCAGTCTTTGCTGTCGTCGTCGAGCGTGCGCAGCGCGCGACGGACATCGGCCCGGCCGCGCTGGCGTTCGGCATGACCGTCCTCGGTGTGGGCACCGGCCTTGCGGCCACGCGCCAGCGGCACCAGGAAGTTGCGCGGACGCGCAGTGCCAGCCTGCGTGGAAGGCTCAATGCGAAACGTCAGTTTCTGGCGGGTGCTCAGCGTTTTGTTAGCCATGGGAATGCACTCCTCGGCGGCCCGCAGCATGCCGATACCCGCCGCTGCAAGCCATCAATGTTTGTGTTCGCCGCCTTGGTCATGGTTCATGGCGGGCTTGTTGCCTGCGGTCAGGTCACGCACCTTGGCATCGACCTTCTGCTCGACGACGCGCTTGTCGGCCAGTTCCACCTTGAGCGTGATGGGCACGATGGCGTCCTTGACGAGCGGTTGCTTCAGGTCCATCAGCATCACGTGGTAGCCACCCGGCTTCAGTTGCACGGCCTGCCCCTTGGGCAGATCCAGCGAGGGCACGGCGCGCATGCGCATTACGTTGCCTTCCATCCTCATCTCGTGGATCTCAGCCATGCCCGCCACCGGCGTTGACACGCCCACCACCTTGGCGCCGTCTGCGGCTTGCAGCGTCATGAACGCACCGCTCGCAGTCTGGCCCGGCACCGTGCTGCGCGCCCAGGCATCCTGTACCGTCACCTGGGCCAGTGCCGCAGCGCTGGCGATCAAGCCGGCGGCCAGCACAGCCAGACGGACGGAAGAATGGATCGATCGGGACGTCGTCATGAAAGGCTCCTGTCGGGAAAAACGTGCTGCGCATTAAAGCACAGCGGTCTGCGGAAGGGGCTTCGGGTGCACAATTGTGCGGCTGATTGACGCATCGTGCCGAAGGAAACGGCGCAGTGCGCACGTTTACACTTCTCCACCATGCTTTCGACCTTGTCTCTTGCTGCGCCACTGCTGGATGCCTCCAGTCTACGCCGCCTGTTCTGGCTGCGATGGAGCCTGCTGGCCACGCAGTTGATCCTGATGCTGCTGGCGCCGATGGTGTTTGGCGTGCAGTTGCCGGTGGTGCCGCTGCTGAGCGTGATGGGCCTGCATGCGCTGTTCAACGTGCTCACGGGCTGGCGCATGCGGCGCAACCGGCCCGTGCAGCACATCGAGATCACTGTCCAGTTACTGGTAGACCTCTCCGCGCTGTCTGCCCTGCTGTACTTCACCGGCGGCGCGACCAACCCGTTCGTCTCGTTCTACCTGCCCGCGCTGGCGATTGCCGCAGCCATGCTGCCGATCGCGCATGTGGTGGGCCTGACGCTGTACGCGCTGGCTGCCTACAGCATGATGCTCGGCAACTACATCCCACTCAAGCTGGCAAACCAGGCCGATGGAGTGGCGTACCACTTGGCCGGCATGTGGATCGACTTCGTGGCCAGCAGCGCGATGATCGCCGGGTTCACGGCACGCCTGTCCGCCGCGCTGCGCGAGCGCGACGCCCAACTGGCCGAGGCGCGCGAGAAGCTGCTGCGCGAGCAACGCATCGAGGCACTGATGTCGCAGGGGGCCAGCGTGGCGCATGAAATGGGCACGCCGCTCTCCACCGTGGCCGTCATCACCGGCGAGCTGCAACATGACGCGCGGCAGCCCAACTCGCCGCTCGCGCCATACCGCGAAGACCTGCGCGCCATCGACCAGCAACTTGAGCTCTGCCGCGCAGCGCTGGCCCGCCTGCAACGCAAGCCCAGCGACGGTGCGCCCGAGCCGCTTGGCCAATGGTTGCCGGAATTCACGCGGACGTGGCAGTTGCGGCATCCGGACATCCGCCTGCATACCGAGACCTCGCCGGCGGCGCAGGCCGTGGAGCTGGACGCCATCAACGTCGGCCAGATCCTCACCATCCTGTTGGACAACGCCGCGCGCAGCCAGCAGCAGGCCAAGCGTGACCAGGTACCGCTGCTGCTGATTGCCAAGATCGATGCCATGCCCGATGTCCTGCGCGATGCACCGCCTCAGATCGTGCTTTCCATCGTCGACACGGGTCTCGGCCTGCCGGAAGACCTGCGCACGTCGCTCGGCCGCACCCCGGTGCCGAGCCGGCACGGCGGCCACGGCATCGGCGTGTACCTGGCGTCGACCACCGCGCGACGGCTGGGCGGCAGCGTGGTGCTGCGCCCGAACCCGCCGCAGGGTGCGATTGCCGAACTCCGCCTGCCTGTGGGCGGTCCGAAGGAAGAATCGGCTGCGCCCATCATCGGTGCGCCTACCCTATTCACATAACGTGACCGCCGCCGAACACGGTATGCGGCCCCGGAGAACCTGAATGCAACAACCCGCCCCCTTCCTGATCCTCGACGACGACGACGTCTTTGCGCAGACCCTGGCGCGCGCCCTCACCCGCCGCGGCTTCGCTCCGCAGATTGCCCATACCGGCGGCGAGGCGCTGTCCCTCGCGCGCCAGACACGCTTTGCCTACGTAACGGTCGACCTGCACCTGGCCGCCAGCGACAGGGGCCTGATGCCCCACGGCGGCACCGATTCAGGCCTGCACTGGATCGCCCCGCTGCGCCAGGCGCTGCCGGACGCGCGCATGCTGATCCTGACCGGCTACGCCAGCATCGCCACCGCCGTGCAGGCCGTGAAGCTGGGCGCAGATGAATACCTGGCCAAGCCGGCCAATGTCGATTCGATCCTGCTGGCGCTGCAGGTGGGCGTGTCCGAAGCGGTGGCGGAACAGACCATGGAGAACCCCACACCGCTGTCGGTCGCGCGGCTGGAGTGGGAGCACATCCAGCGCGTGCTGGCCGAACACGACGGCAACATCTCGGCCACCGCACGGGCGCTGAACATGCACCGCCGCACGCTGCAGCGCAAGCTGGGCAAGCGGCCGGTCGCCAAATAAGGCAAACAAGGCGTCAGCGCCGCAAAGCAAAACGGGCCGCATCGTCACAGATGCGGCCCGTTTGCTTTGCGGCGTTCGCTGCGATCAGAGAACGTAGCGCGACAGGTCCTCGTTGCCTGACAGCTCGTTCAGACGTTCATCGACATACGCGGCATCGACGGTCACCGTCTCACCCGAGGACTTGTGCGCGTGGAACGACAGATCCTCAAGCAGGCGCTCCATCACCGTGTACAGGCGGCGCGCGCCGATGTTCTCGACCTTCTCGTTGACCGCGCAGGCGATCTCGGCCAGGCGGCGGATGCCGTCTTCCGCAAACACGAGGTCGACACCCTCGGTCTTCATCAGAGCCTGGTACTGCTTGGTCAGGCTCGCGTCCGTCTGTGTGAGGATGGCGCGGAAGTCATCCACCGACAGCGAATCCAATTCCACGCGGATCGGGAAGCGGCCCTGCAGTTCCGGAATCAGATCACTCGGCTTGGACAGGTGGAACGCGCCCGAGGCAATAAACAGGATGTGGTCGGTCTTGATCATCCCGTACTTGGTGCTGACCGTGGTGCCTTCCACCAACGGCAGCAGATCGCGCTGCACGCCCTGGCGCGACACCTCGCCGCCGCCGTATTCGCTGCGGCTGGCGATCTTGTCGATCTCGTCCAGGAACACGATGCCGTTCTGCTCGACGTTGGCAATCGCCTTGTGCTTGAGCTCTTCTTCGTTGACGAGCTTGGCGGCCTCTTCATCCACCAGCAGCTTGAACGCCTCGCGCACCTTCATCTTGCGATGGTGTTTCTTGCCCTGGCCCAGGCCCGCGAACATCGAGCGGATCTGCTCGGTCATCTCTTCCATGCCGGGGGGGCCCATGATGTCCATGCTCGGCGTGCCGGCCGACACCTCCAGCTCGATCTCCTTGTCGTCGAGCTGGCCTTCGCGCAGCTTCTTGCGGAAGACCTGGCGTGCGTTCGAATCCTTCTCTTCGGGCTGCGCGAAGCCAATGTCGCGCGGCGGCGGAATCAGCACGTCTAGCAAGCGGTCTTCGGCGGCGTCTTCGGCCTTGGCGCGCACCTTCTTCATCTCGGATTCGCGCGTCTGCTTGACGGCCATCTCGGCCAGGTCGCGCACGATGGTGTCCACATCGCGGCCGACGTAGCCGACTTCGGTGAACTTGGTCGCCTCGATCTTGATGAACGGCGCATCGGCCAGCTTGGCCAGGCGACGGGCGATCTCGGTCTTGCCCACGCCGGTCGGCCCGATCATGAGGATGTTCTTGGGCGTGATCTCCTGGCGCAGCGGCTCGCCCACCTGCTGGCGGCGCCAGCGGTTGCGCAGCGCCACGGCCACGGCCTTCTTGGCCTTCTGCTGGCCGATGATGTGCTTGTCGAGTTCGGAGACGATCTCCGACGGCGTCATGGTTTCAGACATGGGAATCCTGTGTCGATGCGTGCGCTGCGTGCGCGCGGGTGTCGAAGGACGGGCCGCTTATTCCAGCGTCTCGATCACGAAATTGGTGTTGGTGTAGATGCAGAGTTCGCCGGCGATCTTTAGCGATTTTTCCACCACGTCGCGCGGGTTGAGATCGGTGTTCTCCATCAGCGCCTTGGCGGCCGATTGCGCATACGCGCCGCCCGAACCGATCGCGGCGATGCCGCCTTCGGGGTCCAGCACATCGCCGTTGCCGGTGATGATGAGCGTGGCTTCGCGGTCGGCGACGATCAGCATCGCCTCCAGGTGGCGCAGTGCGCGGTCGGTGCGCCAGTCCTTGGCGAGATCGACGGCGGAGCGCAGCAGGTTGCCCTGGTGCTTCTGCAGCTTGGCTTCGAAGCGGTCGAGCAGTGAGAAAGCATCGGCGGTGGCGCCGGCAAAGCCGACCAGCACCTTGCCGTCATAGACGGAGCGCACCTTGCGGGCGGTGCCCTTCATCACGATGTTTCCCAGCGTGACCTGACCGTCGCCGCCAAGTGCGACCTGATTGCCGCGCCGCACGCTGATGATGGTGGTGCCGTGATACTGTTCCATGCGCTTGTTCCTTGGGGTGCAGCTAGCTGCCGACCCGACATGGCCGGCTAAAGAAGTTCATAGTTGACGCCAACCCCCAAGGATTTCAAGCCCGATTTCTGCAGCGGCGCACAATTTTTGTGCGCCGAAAATCGCTTTCCGCGATCCCCCTGTTTTAGTGCATGACGTCAAAGGCGTACGTGCGCTCGTCCAGACGCGGCACCACCGTATACCCCTTGCGCGCCGCCCACACGTTGATGTTGAAGTACAGCGGGATCACGCCGGCGTCGCGCATGCCAATCTCGGTGGCCTCCTGCAGCAGCTTCTCGCGCTTGGCATCGTCGATGGTCTGCAGCGCCTCGGCCAGCTTGGCGTCCAACGCCGGGTTGGAATAGCGCCCGCGATTGGACGCGCCCCAGCCGCGCGCCGGGTCGTAGGTGGCCAGTAGCGCCTTCAGGCTGGAGCTGGCCTCACCGGTATCCGCGCCCCATCCAGCCTGCAGGAACGAGAACTCCAGCTTGTTCGCGCGCGTGAAGAACGTTGCCGACGGCATTGCCTCGACTTTGGTCGCAATGCCCACGCGCGCGAGCATGGAGGCGATCACCTGCGCGACGCGATCATCGTTCACGTAGCGGTTGTTGGTGGCGTGCAGCGTGATCGCAAAGCCGTCTGGGTAACCCGCCTCGGCCAGCAGCTTCTTGGCTGCGGCCGGGTCCGCCACCGGCGCCTTGAGGCTCGGCACGTGGCCGAACAGCGCACTATTGACGAGTTGGCCGGTCGGTTCAGCTGCCCCCTCCATCACGCGATCAACGATGGCCTGACGCGAGATCGCCAGCGAGATCGCTTGGCGCACGCGCGCATCCTTGAGTGGATTCTTCGCCAGCGGTTTGCCGGCTTTGTCGGTCACGAACGGCGACACGTCGCGGTTCGAATCCAGATGCAGGTACATCATGCGGAACACCGGCATCTTGAAGAGCGACACCGCCGGGTCGGTGGACAGCTTCTTGATATCGGAGGTCGGCACGTTCTCGATGACCTGCACGTCGCCGGCCAGGAGCGCCGCCACGCGCGGTGCATCGGCCGTCAGGATACGCAGCGTCACGCGTTCCCACTGCGGCTTCTTGCCCCAGTAGCCGTCAAATCGGGTCAGTTCCAGGCGGTCGCCCTTGGCGAACGAGACAAACTTGTACGGCCCCGTACCGACCAGCGCGCGGCCGTTGTTGAAGTCGTCCGGGCCGGCTTTCTCGGCCGCCTTTTTCGACACGATATAGATGGTCGACAGGTCGTTCGGCACCAGCGGGTACGGGCCGTTGGTGGTGATGCGTACGGTCAGCTTGTCGACCGCCGTCACGTCCTTGAAGCCGCGCGTGTAGATCGTGAACGGCGATGGGCTGTTCTTGATGGTGGCTGGACGCGCCAGCGAGTAGACGACGTCGGCCGAAGTGAATTCGCTGCCGTCATGGAAGTGCACGCCCGGGCGCAGCTTGATCTCCCACACCGTGTCGCTCACGGCCTTCCACGACGTGGCGAGGCCGGGCTTCATGCGCATCTTCTCGTCCTTGGCGATCAGCGTGTCGAACATGTGCTCGGCGACGTTATCGTTGGGCGTGACGTTGTGGAAATGCGGATCGAGCGAGGTGATGTCGCCCGAGAGACCGACCACCAGCGTGGCCGGCCGAGTGGACGACGATTGAGCATGCACGGCAAAAGGTGCAGCAGCCGTGAGAGACAGCGCGGCGACCACACTCGCAGCGCGCAGCAGACGCAGGACCGGCATGACGACTCCCCAAAAGTTCGTTATGAAGACAAAACGTTTGGGGATTGTCAGGACCGGGCGGCGCCGGTGTCAACGTCGATGAAGCAGGGGATGTCTGGATTCAGTGGTGACCGCAGTCGCAGTCGTCGTCGTGCTCATGATCGACGTCTTCGCCATGACCATCGTCGAAACCCCACTCGGGGAACGGGTCGGGCAGCCCGGCCCAAGCCTCGGCGCCGGCGGCCAGTTCGGCCTTGGTCAGCAGACAAGCGTCAAGCTGCGCGACAAGCGCGGCCTCATCCAGGTCCGTGCCGATGAAAACAAGTTCCTGACGACGGTCGCCCCATGGCGCGGGCGCACCGTTGTCGTGCATCTTGTCGGCAATGTCAGCGCGGGCCTCTTCCTCGTCGGGCCATTCGGCCTCGTCGACGGCAGCCCACCAGGCGCCGGCACCGCCATGACGCATCACGCCACCAGCCTGCCCCCAACTGCCAGCAATATCCATGCGCGAGGCCAGCCAGAAATAGCCCTTCGAGCGCAGCACGCGGCCGTGCTCGCGCAGCCATTCGGTGTGCATCAAGTCCCACAGGCGCTGCGGGTGGAACGGCACGCGGCGGCGATAGACGAAGCTGCGGATGCCCAGCGCTTCCGTCTCGGGCACGTGCTCGCCGCGCAGTTCGGCCAGCCACGCTGGCGCAGCGGACGCGGCATCGAAATCGAAGCGATGCGTATTGAGGATTTCGTCCAAGGGCACCTTGCCGAACGACGCGGGGACGATGCGCGCGCGGGGGTTCAGCGAATGCAGGATGCCGGCCAGGCGCTCGCGCTCGGCATCGCTCACGAGGTCGCTCTTGTTGAGCACGATCACATCGCAAAACTCGACCTGCTCGATCAGCAGGTCGACCACGGTGCGATCGTCGTCTTCATCGCGGGCCTGACCACGGTCGGACAGGAAATCGGCGGCGTCGTAGTCGGCCAGGAAATGCTTGGCGTCGACCACCGTGACCATGGTGTCCAAACGCGCGAGGTCGGACAGCACATCACCGTGCGCGTCTTCAAATGTGAACGTCTCGGCGATCGGCAGCGGCTCGGCCACGCCGGTCGATTCGATCAGCAGGTAGTCGAAGCGGCCTTCGCGCGCGAGGCGGGCGATCTCGTCGAGCAGGTCTTCGCGCAGCGTGCAGCAGATGCAACCGTTGGACAGCTCCACCATGCGCTCGTCGGTGCGCGAGAGCTGGGCGCTCGTGGCCGTGCCGTCGCCCACGAGCTGCGCGTCGATGTTGACGTCCGACAGGTCGTTGACGATCACGGCCACGCGCTTGCCCTCGCGGTTGGCGAGCACGTGGTTGAGCAGCGTGGTCTTGCCGGCGCCCAGGAAGCCGGACAGCACGGTGACGGGAAGCGGACGATTCATGGCAGAGCCTACAAAGCAAACAGCCCGGCTGGTCACCGGGCTGCAAATTCACGCAGATGCGACGCGCGCGTCAGTCACCAAGCAGCTTCTGGCGCTTTTCGCGGCGCTCCTGCGCCTCCAGCGTCAGGGTGGCGGTCGGGCGGGCCAGCAGGCGAGGCACGCCGATCGGCTCGCCGGTTTCATCGCAGTAGCCGTAGTCGCCGGCATCGATGCGGGCGATCGACTGCTCGACCTTCTTGAGCAGCTTGCGCTCGCGGTCACGCGTGCGCAACTCCAGCGCGTGCTCTTCCTCGATCGTGGCACGGTCGGCCGGGTCCGGCACGATCACGGTCTCGCGCAGGTGTTCTGTGGTCTGGTCGGCATTCTTGAGAATGTCGTCGCGCATTTTTACAAGCCTGTCCTTGAAGAAGGCGAGCTGGGCCTCGTTCATGTAATCCTTGTCGCCCATCTTCAGGATTTCGGCTTCGGTGAGTAGTTTCTTGCTGCTCATGGTTGCTGCAGATGATCCTGGTAAATCGCGCGCCGTCTCGGCTGTCGCGTCGTCCTTGCGCGGGGATGCGTCGGACTCGTTCTGGCTGGTGGCGGACTTGCCGCCCCGCGCGCCTCCTGTTGCCGGTCCCGCAGCGGCGCCCCCTGCCGCTTTTTTTCGGGTGGCTGGCGCAGCCTGGGCTGCAGCCGACTCCGTTTCGGACCGCTTGGCGCCACCGTTGGCACCGCGTCCGTCCCTGGTCTTGGTCACCATCGCCTGCTCCTCCTATCGGACGTGCTTCGGACGACGTGCTTCTAAATCGACCTATTGTAGCTGAACGATCTTAACCGAACTATCGGAGAAACACGGACAGGAAATATGCCCCGGATCGGTCGACCCGGGCCACCAGAGCGAGGGGTGTAGGGGAGGCGGGGAGCGCCCGGCTCAGGCCAGGCAGTTCTCCAATCCTTTCAGAATGGTTTCGCGTGGCAGGTCCACACCAATGAAGACCATGCGGTTGGAAGGGGTCTCTCCGTCCCACTTGCCACCCACGTCGCTGCCCATGAGCTGGTGCACGCCCTGGAATACCACCTTGCGGTCGACGCCTTCCATGTAGAGCACGCCCTTGTAGCGCAGCAGCTTCTCGCCGTAGATGTTTAGCACGCCGGAGAGAAACTCCTCCAGCTTGGAGTAATTGAACGGCCGTTCGCTGCGGAAGACGAACGAGGCGATGTGGTCCGTGTGGTGCGCGTGGCCGTGATGGTGGTGATGGCCGTGGCCATGGTGGTGATCGTGATTATGGTCGTGGTCACAATCGGCCGAGCACGCGTGGTCATGATCGTGGTCGTGATCATGATCGTCTTCGCGCAGGAAATCCGGGTCGATCTCCAGCTTGGCGTTCAGGTTGAAGCCGCGCAGGTCAAAGATGGTGTCGATCGGCGTGTCGCCAAAGTTGGCGGTGCGGATCGGGGCGCGCGGGTTCATGTGCAGCAGGCGGTGGCGCAATGCTTCCACATCATCGGCCGACACCAGGTCGCTCTTGGTGATGAAGATGGCATCGGCAAAGCCCACCTGGCGTTGCGCCTCTTCCTGCTTGTCGAGCTGCACGTTGCCGTGCTTGGCGTCGACCAGCGTGATGACGGCGTCCAGCAGGTAGCGGCTGGCGATCTCGTCGTCCATGAAGAAGGTCTGCGCGACCGGGCCCGGATTGGCCACGCCGGTGGTCTCGATGACCACGCGGTCGAACTGGATCTGGCCGTTGTCGCGGCGCGTGAGCAGGTCGGACAACCCCTTCACCAGATCGCCGCGGATGGTGCAGCAGATGCAGCCGTTGCTCATCTGCACGATCTGCTCGTTGCCGTCCTGCACAAGGATGTCGTTGTCGATGTTCTCTTCGCCGAACTCGTTTTCGATCACGGCGATCTTCATGCCGTGCTGTTCGGTCAGGATGCGCTTGAGCAGCGTGGTTTTTCCGCTGCCGAGAAAGCCCGTCAGGATGGTGACCGGGATCATTTTGGACATGGTGCGTTTCCTGTCTTGTGGTGGGCCGCCAGATGCGCGCAATCCGCGCAGGCGCCCTTGATGGTGAGTTCAGCATGGTCGGCTGCGAAGCCGGCGGGCAGGGCGGCCTTCGGCATGGCCGGCGGCTCGGCGGCTTCCAGGCAGAAGTCGCGCCCGCATTGCGTGCAGTGAAAGTGGCTGTGTGAGCGGTGCGCCGCTTCGCGCGCGGCATCGTGTTCGGCGAGGCTGAAGCGGAAAACACGATCCGCCCCTGCCGTCTTGTGGACGATGCCGCCCGCCACGAGCCAGTCGAGCACACGATAGACCGTGACGCGGTCGATGCCGGCATCGGCGGGCAGCGCATCGCAGACGGCCTGGTGCGACAACGGGTCGGCGCCCTCCATCAGAACAGCCAGCACGCGCACACGGGGCTCGGTCACGCGGCTGCCCAGGCCGCGCAGGCGGGCGCGGGCGGCCGCTTCAGGCGAGTCGGCTTGGGAAGTGGCGGAGGCGTCGCGTGGGACCGGGGCGTTCATGCGCGGATTGTCCCACGGCGACGGCCCTACCGCAATTGAGTTGCAACTAGCGGCCTTGCGGCGCGCGGGGTCATTTCGCCGCGCTCATGCGGCAAACACCAGACACACCGGCGTCGGCACCTTGGCCACCACCTTGGGTTGATCCAGCTTGCCGGTCTGCGGGTCGATGCGCAGCCGCAGAATCGTGTCGCCCTTCTGGCTGAGCGCATAGAGGTGGCTGCCGTCTGCCGCCATGGTGAGCGCGCGCGGGAAGCGCAGGCCCTCGCTCCAGTATTGGATGGGCGCGAGGTTGCCGCTGCCATCAATGCTGAACGCGGCCACGCTGTCGGCCAGCGGGTGGTCAGACTTCAGCCGCCGGTTGGTCGCATACAGGAAGCGCCCGGACGGATGCATCATCAGCGCGGCGCCGCTCTTCTGGCCGGTGTAGTCAGCAGGGGTGGTGGAGATGCGCTGGCGCTCCTCCGACACATGGCCGGTGGCCGGATCGTAACCGTGGCAGGCGACCGAGCCCTCGAGTTCATTGATGACGTAGAGCAGCTTGCCTTGCGGATGCAGCGCCAGGTGGCGCGGGCCGCTGCCGGGCTTGAACTGCGCGCGATCCCGCGGGGCCAGCTTGCCGCCCTCGATGGCAAACACGTTGATACGGTCGGTGCCCAGGTCGGTGCCGATCACGTGGCCGCCGGTGGTGTCGAACAGCGTCATGTGCGCGTGCGGCGCTTCCTGTTCAGGGCGGGGGCCGGAGCCGGTGTCCTTGAAGATGCCCGATACGGCGCCCAGCTTGCCGTCCTCGCCAATCGGCAGGAGGTTGTAGGCGCCGCCGCTGTAGATCGACACGCACAGGTACTTCCCGTCCGGGGACACGACCACATGCGCGGGGTTCGTGCCCGACAAAGACAGCGGCTGGCGGTTAAGCAGCGTCAGCTTGCCGTCGTGCGGGTCGATCGCATAGGCCTCGGCGCTGCCGTTGGGGCGGCCCTCGTACACCTCAAGCTCGTTGATGGCATACAGGAACCGCTGATTCGGGTGCACGGCCAGGAACGACGGATTGGCACTCTCGACCACCTGCACCTGCGTCCACGCATCGCCGCGCGGCGCCATCACGTAGATGCCGCGTGCGGCCGGGCCACCGGCAGTGCCGCCCGGTGCGTTGAACGTGTAGGTGCCGACATAGGCGAAGCGGGGAGGGCGCGCGGTGCCCGCAGGCTGCGCACCCGACGCGGCGGGTTGCTCACCCGCCTGGGCCATGACGGTTCTGGGAAGAGCGCCCAGCAAAGGCAAGCTACCAGTCCACTGCATGAAAGTTCGACGAAGACGATTGGTCATGGGAGGGCTCCATCAAACACGCACGGACATGGCGTGGTGGAAGATGTTGTTCGGATCATACCGGCGCTTCACATCCTGCAGAAACGCGTACAGGTCGCCGCTGCCGTAGTAAAGCTGCGGCCAGAACGGATAGGCAAGCATGTCAACGTCGGGATAGTTGATGTAGCAGCCCTCATACCGGTCGCCGGGGTACGGCGTCCCGCTGTGCGGTGCGGGCACGTCGGGAGCGCCGTAGACATCGCGATAGAAATCGTCGATCCAGCGCAGATGGCCGGCGTCATCGGCGGCGGTCCAGTAAGTCTGGTACTGCAACTTCATGATGGACGCGCGCTGCGGCACGGCGGTGTCGGCAATGCGCTCAGTCTTGTTGATGGCGCCGCCGTACGAATCGACCTGCAGTAGCGATTGGCTCAGGTCCACGCCCGGCATGGTGCGCGTGAGATGCGTGTAGATGCGCTGCGCCTCGTGCGCGGAGAAACCGCGCTTCATATAGGCGGATTTGTACTTGCCGCGCTGGTTGGCACCCGAGCCGTTGAGGTATTGGGTGGCCGTTAGCCAGTCGTATTGCACGATGGTGTGCGGCTTGGAGCAGAGCAACTGGCCCATGCCCTGCTTGTGCGCGGGGCCGTAGCCGGGCGGACGCCCCTTGACCGCTGCGGGCGCGCAGGCCCGGAAGCGATCTAGGAAATCGTTGAGGACCGAGAGATCGCGACACGTGCCATCCGGGTTGCAGAACTGCGTGAGCAGCACGATCTGCCCGGCCGATTTGTGCGTGAGCTTGAGCAGCGAGAACATACCCCAGGTATCCGCGTCCTTGCCGCGCGTCTCCCAGTATTCGCCGTAGATGCGCAGCAGTTCGGCAAATCGTTCTTGCGTCATGGTGGCCCAGTCGAAGGCCACGGTGGCGAGCGCCACCTCGCGCGGCGCCTCGGGCAGCTTGGCGAACGTATAGCCGGTGATGACGCCGAAGTTGCCGCCGCCCGCGCCGCGGCATGCGCGGAAGAGATCGGGGTCACGCGCGGCATCGACGGTGCGGGCGGCCGCCTTGCCGTCCTTGTCCACGGTGACGATGTCCACCGCCGAGAGCCAATCCACCGTCAGCCCTTGCAGCCGCGACAGCAGCCCATACCCGCCGCCGCAGATATGGCCGCCCGCGCCCACGGAATAGCAGGAGCCGCCGGGCAGCGTCGCGTTGCGGCGCTTGTACAGCTCGAGGTAGCCGTTCCAGTTTTGCGTGCCGGCCGGAATGCGCACCGAGCCATCGGCGCGCACCTCAGGTGTAGCGAGCAGGCTCAAATCGACGATCGTGCCGTCGGGGTTGTTGGAGACGAAATCTTCGTAGCAATGTCCACCGCTGCGCACGGTGGGGCGCTGGCCCGCATTGACGATGCGCTGGATGGAAGGCGCCACATCGTCGGCTTTTTCCACCAGGGCGATGCGGCCGGCGGCCTGAGCGTCGGTGGCAGGCCAGCGCAGGTTGAAGCCATGTTTGAGCGTGTTGTAGCGAGGGTCCTGGCGGGTTACATCCAGTGTCATTGACGACTCCCGGTGAAGGTATTTGCGCATGCGTTGCGCAAACAGCGTGAACGGCCGGGCTGTGTTGCCATGCGCGGCCAAAGTCTTCAACGTAGTCGCTCGTCGCCCCCAATGCCATCAGACTTGACCGAAAACGATGGCAGCCTCACCGCGCCTGGTGGGCAACCCACGCAACAACCCGTGCTGTCGCCCCCATCCACGCCGGCCTCACCACCCAACACGCCGCCGCCCATGCCAGGAGCACCACAATCAGGTCGCATCGCCCGCTCTTCCACCAGTTCAGTGAATGGCGCTGCCAAATCCAGGGCACGCCCAGCGGGTTCGGCCAATCGGCCAGCAAGTGCATCAGCCCGCCGCAGGCAAAGCCGAACAGCGGCGGCGCCCACGGATGACCGTGGCTCAGCGCTTGATAAGAGAGAACGAGCACCACGACCCAGCCGATGCCCCAGTGCGTGGCGGTGCGGTGCGTGATCCAAAGCCGCCGCGCTCGGCTCCACCACGCGACTTCCATCCAGTCAGGCGCCGTGCCGCCGGCAATGGCCGCACAAAAAGCCAGGATGCTCGCAAGGTGGCCAGAGGCGAAGGCGGGGGTTTGTGCAACGATGGCCGCAGCGATCAAACCCGCCGCCCAGCCCGTCGCATGATGGGCAGCATGGGATGCCATCAATGTCACGCAAAAAAACGAAGGGGGCGGCATCTTCGCAATCCGGCCCTGTCAGAACAAGCCAAAATTTGCGACAAAGCGTGACAGGGCGCCGCTGACCCGGCGCCGTTGCTCAGCCGACCTGCAACAGCAAACCCTT
Source organism: Ralstonia sp. UBA689 (assembly GCF_002298975.1). GTDB lineage: Bacteria > Pseudomonadota > Gammaproteobacteria > Burkholderiales > Burkholderiaceae > Ralstonia. Next base: position 134,731 of record NZ_DBMV01000033.1, on the reverse strand, counting down.
GAGGTACTCGCCCTCCGGGAAGCTCGTCAGCAACGGGTGATCCACACCCGCCGCCAGCCGACGCTGAATGCGCGCCGTCACCTTGGCATCGGCCGCAGCGCCGGCCACGATCTTCTGGAACAGATCCGCATCGATCGCGCCCGAGCACGAATACGTGAACAGCAGGCCGCCCGGCCGCAGCAGCTGCATGCCGACCAGGTTGATCTCCTTGTACGCCCGCGCCGCGCGGTCCACCTGCTGGGCGGAGGCCGCAAACTTGGGCGGATCCAGCACGATCAGGTCGAACTGACGGCCCTCGGCGCGGAAGTTGCGCAGCGACTTGAAGACATCCGCGTCCAGCCACTCCGCGCGCGCGGCATCGAAGCCATTGAGCGCGACGTTGCGCTCGGCCACCGCCAATGCTTCGCCCGACGAGTCGATCGACACCACCGAATGCGCGCCGCCCTTGAGCGCCGCCAGCGAGAACCCGCCCGTGTAGCAGAAGCAGTTGAGCACGTCGCGGTCCTTCGCCAGCGCGCCGACAAGTGCGCGGTTGTCGCGCTGGTCCACGTAAAAGCCGGTCTTGTGGCCTTCGCGCACGTCCACGTAATAACGCACACCGTGCTCGGTGGCGGACAGATCGACGGGCGGCTCAGCGCCGGCCAGCACGCCGGTCACCTGCTCCAGGCCCTCACGCTCGCGCACGCTCACGTCGGAGCGCTCGTAGACGTTCGGGCAGCCGGTCTCCTTGATGAGCGCGGCGACGATCGCCTCTTTCCAGTGCTCCACGCCAGCGGCGCAGAACTGGCAGACAAGTTGCCCAGCGTCGCCGGTGCCGTACTGGTCGACGATCAGGCCGGGCAGGCCGTCGGCTTCGCCCATGACGAGGCGCACAGCATCGGTGTCGTGCACCCACGCGCGACGATAGGCCACGGCGGCCGCAATGCGGCGCTTGAAGAAGGCGTGGTCGACGGGCTCGGCCTCATCGAAACTCCACACGCGGGCGCGAATCTGCGAGACGGGGCTGAACGCCGCACGCGCCAGGAACTGCCCATTGTGCGCGCGCACGATCACGGTGGCACCCGACGCGGGGCGGCCTTCCATGCGATCGATGGCGTTGGCGAAAATCCACGGGTGCCGGCGCAGCAGCGAGCGCTCCTTGCCGGACTTGAGAATCAGGGTTTGCATACGACTGGATTGATGAGCCTCGCCGACCGGGCGAAGCGGCGCTACTTCTTCTTAGCGCGGGGGTGAGCCTGATCGTAGATCTTGGCCAGGTGCTGAAAATCGAGCGAAGTATAAACCTGCGTGCTGGCGATGCTGGCGTGCCCGAGCAGCTCCTGCACCGCGCGCAAGTCTCCGGACGACTGCAGCATGTGCGTCGCGAACGAATGCCGCAGCACGTGCGGATGCACATCGGCCGGCACGCCCGCCGCAATGGCATTGCGCTTCATGCGCAACTGGATCTGCCGCTGCGCGAGCCGCTTGCCGCGCGGCGACAGGAACAACGCATGCGCGTCTTCCGGCGCGGGATCGGGTTTGGCCAGTTGCGGCCGCACCGTCAGCCACGCCGTCAACGCGTCGGCGGCCTTGCTGCCGACCGGCACGGTGCGGCGCTTGCTGCCCTTGCCGAGCACCATCACCTCGCGCGCCTCCAGATCGAGCCAGCTTGCGGATTCATACTCGCCGGCCTTCACGTGGCGCAAATCCAGGCTGACCAGCTCTGACAAGCGCAGCCCGCACGAATAGAACAACTCGTTGACGGCGCGGTCGCGGATAGTTTCGGCATCGTCGCCGGGCAGTTGCTCCATGAGCGCCACGGCCTGCTCGACAGACAGCGCCTTCGGCAGCCGCTTCGGGCTCTTGGGCGCGCGCACGCCGTCGACTGGGTTGGCGGTGACTGCCGCCTCACGCAGTGCCAACCACCTGTACCAGCCGCGCCACGCCGACAACGCCCGCGCAATGCTGCGGCCCGACAGGCCGTTGCCGTGCAGTTGCGCCATCATGCGGCGGATGTGGTGGGACTGCAGTTGTGTGAGATCGGTGCCAGCTGCGTGCTGCGCGCCCAGGCGTTGCAGCACGGCCAGCTCATGGGCGTAGCTCTCCAGCGTGTGCGGCGAGAGCTGCCGTTCAAACTTCAGTGCATCGAGGTAGGCCGCAATCTGCGGATGCGGCGGCGCCGGGGCGTCGCGGTCATCGTTGGAGGCAGATTGCGGCATGTGGGCGCTACGCTTCAGTCGCGCAAACGGTTGAGCGCGGCGGCGGCCAGTTCGCCGATCTGCGCGAGATAGGTCGTGCCCATGCCATCGTGAAAACGGCGGGCATCCTGCGAACCCAGCACCAGCAGGCCGAAAGCGGGGGCGGTGGCCGGGTCCGCATCGCCGCGCACGGGCACGCGCAGCGTGACGATGGCGACCGACTGGATCGGCTCGCTGCCGGCGTCCGACGTATCGAGCCAGCCCGCTGCCTCAAAGCCCTCATTGGCGCCGCAGTACGGCGCGCGCAGCCCGGCGGCGAACACGCGCACGTCTTCGCTCACGCCCTGTGCGACTTCCAGGTGCGCGAACTCCTCGCCCACCTGCCACACGCGCAGCGCCACGGCCGGCACGTCAAAGATCTCGCGCAGGCCGTTCTGCACGACGTAGGGCAGCGCGTGCGTATCGGCCTCGGCCAGCAGGCGGGTCGTCCAGGCGTGCACGCGCTGCTGCGTGCGGTCGTTCTCGTTGCCGTGGCGCATCAGGTCCGACAGCTTGAGTTCGAGGTGCTTGTGCTTGTCGCGCAGGATTTCCATCTGACGCTCCTGCAGCGACACCGCGCGGTGGCTGTGCGGGCTCGTCAGTTGAATGGCGGCCAGCAGCTCGGCGTGCTCTTCAAAGAAGGCCGGGTGCGCTTGCAAATAGTTGGCGACGTCTTGGGGGTTCATGGTGCTCATCAGGCTGCGCCCAGTTTCTTCTTCAGCAGTTCGTTGACTTGTGCAGGGTTCGCCTTGCCGCGCGTGGCCTTCATGGCCTGGCCGACCAGCGCGTTGAACGCCTTGTCCTTGCCCGCGCGGAATTCCTCGACCGACTTGGCATTGGCCGCCAGCACGTCATCGATGATCTTCTCCAGCTCGCCGGAGTCGGACATCTGCTTGAGGCCCTTCTCTGCGATGATCGCGTCGGCATCGCCACCGTGTTCGCCGGCCCACATGGCGGGGAAGACGTCCTTCTTGGCGGTGTTGTTGGAGATCGTGCCGTCGGCAATGCGCGCGAGCAGCTTGGCCAGTTGCGCGGGCTTGACCGGCGCGGCGTCGATGTCCAGATCGGCGCGGTTCAGGTTCGAGGCGACTTCGCCCATGATCCAGTTGGCTGCGGCCTTGGCGTTGGCGGCGCCCGTATCGCCCCCCAAAGCGGCCACCACGGCTTCGAAGTACGCGGCGGTCGCCTTGGTGGCGGTCAGGATGCTCGCGTCGTACTTCGGCAGGCCGTAAGCCGACTCAAAGCGCGCGGCCATGGCGGCTGGCAGCTCGGGCAGCGTGGCGCGCACGCGCTCGATCCAGTCCTCGCCGATGACGAGCGGCAGCAGGTCGGGGTCTGGAAAGTAGCGGTAATCCTGCGCGTCTTCCTTGCTGCGCATCGAGCGCGTTTCCTTGCGATCCGGATCGTAGAGGCGGGTTTCCTGCACTACGGTGCCACCGTCTTCGATCAACTCGATCTGCCGGCGCACTTCGTAGTTGATGGCCTCTTCCAGGAAGCGGAACGAGTTCAGGTTCTTGATCTCGCAGCGCGTGCCGAACGGCGCGTCCGGCCCCCGGCGCACCGACACGTTTGCGTCGCAGCGGAAGCTGCCTTCCTGCATGTTGCCGTCGCAGATACCCAGCCACACCACCAGCGCGTGCAACGCCTTGGCGTAGGCCACGGCTTCAGCGGCGCTGCGCATGTCAGGCTCGGTCACGATTTCCAGGAGCGGCGTGCCGGCGCGGTTCAGGTCGATGCCCGTCATGCCGGCAAAGTCTTCATGCAGTGATTTGCCGGCGTCTTCTTCCAGGTGGGCGCGCGTCAGTTGCACGGTCTTTTCATAACCGGGCTGACCTTTCTGGCCTTCCACCTGAATCGTCAGCGTGCCGCCCTGCACCACCGGGATCTCGTACTGGCTGATCTGGTAGCCCTTGGGCAGATCGGGGTAGAAGTAATTCTTGCGCGCGAAGATGCTCTTCGGCGCGATCTTGGCGCCGATGGCCAGGCCAAACACGATGGCGCGTTCGACCGCGCCCTTGTTGAGCACCGGCAACACGCCCGGCAGCGCCAGATCAACCGGCGCGGCCTGCGTGTTGGGGGCGGCACCGAAGGCTGTGGAGGCGCCGGAGAAAATCTTCGAAGCCGTGGAGAGCTGTGTGTGCGTCTCGAGGCCGATCACCACTTCCCATTGCATGTTGCGTGTGTCCTGTCGATTGTTGTGGTGTGAATGTGTAAGTACCGAGGTATTCGTGTGCTGCTGTGCGATCAGGGGCGCGGCGCGTCGAGCCAGGCCGCAAGGCGCGTAAAGGCCGCTTCGCGTGCCGCCGGATCGCCGCCGACCGTGACGGCGCCGTGACGGGGAACATCCCGGCGCGACTTGGCCGGCGCCGTGCCGTCAAAACCGTGGTACGCGCCGCCGAACATCTCCAGCTCGAAGCGCGCCTGCGGCTGTCTGGCCAGCACGGCGGTCTGCAGCGCCTGGCAGCGGTCGGCGGGCGTCCAGTCATCGTTGCCCCCCGCCAATAGCAGCAGCGGCGCGTTCAGTCGGTACGTCGCACGCTGCAGCGCGGCGGCGCAGCCGGGATAAAACGCCACCGCACGCTCCACGGCCGGCGTGTCGGCAGGCCAGTTGCGGCTGGCATCGACCGTCTCCAGCACCGCCTGCGCGCCATTGGACCATCCCAGCAGCACGATGCGATGCGCGTCCACGCCAGGCCGCGCGGCCACCCAGCGGATTGTCGCCAGGATGTCGGCGCGGCGCACCGCCCCGTTGATGCTGCGCCCGGCAGACGGCTCGGTGCAGATGCCGTGCGGCTTGCCGCGCGGGCCGAAGCTGTCGGGCAGCACCACCGCATAACCGCGCGCGCCCAGCCACTGCGCATACCCGCGATAACGCGTGCCGAGTGCTTTCGCATCAGCGCCGGCTTGCGTGTACAGGCCGCCGCAACCGTGCAGCGCGATCACCACCGGCAGCCCCGCAGCCGGTGCCTTGGCCGTGGGCGCGACCCAGTAGGCAGTCAGCGTTTGCGGCGCGTCTTCGGCGTCCTTCACACCGGCGCGCGGGATTTCCACCGTCTGCACGCCCAGCGCCGCGGAAGACGGCGCCTGTGCGGCCGGCATGTCCGGCTGGGCACCTTCAGCGTCGGGCATCGGCTGGGCGAACGCGTGCAGCGCCAGCACGGAGCCGGCCACGGCGGCCAGAACGCGGAGCCGCATGTGCTTAACCCGGCGCATCAACGCGCGTTCCGGGCGCACTGGCCCGTACGTGGATCGAACATCACCGGCCAGGCCTCTTCATAGATACCGGGCGTGCAGTGCGCTTCGCAGTTGGCGTGCGCCAGCGTCACGCGCCGCGGGTCCTGCCAGACCATCAGCTCGCAATTGCCGTAGCGCTCGCGCAACTCGATGCTCGGGCTGCGCCTGGTCTGCCGGAAGGTCGACAGGTCAAACTGGCACGAGCCACGCCGGCCGACCCACAACTGCCATTGCAAGGCACTGACATTGTTGTCGGCCACAGTCAGGGTCGCCTGCTCGCGAAAGCCGTCTTCCTCGGTCTGGCTGCAATTGCCGTTGATGTTGATGGTGCGCTCGGCAATCGGTGGGGCCTTGGTCCCAGATGGGCGGCTGATGCCAGGCAGGCCCGGCAGGGACGGCAGCGGAATCGGCACGCAGGCCGCCAGCAGACCGGCGGCAAGCGCCAGCCCGAGTGCGTTGCGGATGCGGGAATTCATGCGTGCCTCCTGCCGTGCAGCGATCGCTCTTGACGCCTGGGGATGCCTTCAGGCCGCCGGCTGGCGATTGTGCCAGTCGGTCGCCTGCTGGAACGCATGCGCGATCTGCAGCATGCGTGCCTCTTCAAAATAGTTGCCGATGATCTGCAAGCCAACCGGGAGACCGTTTGCGCCAAAACCGGCCGGCACGCTCATACCCGGCAGGCCGGCCAGGCTGGTCGACAGCGTGAAGATGTCGGCCAGGTACATCTGCACCGGATCGTCGGTCTTCTCGCCCAATTTCCATGCAACTGTCGGCGCCACGGGGCCCATGATCACGTCGCACTGGCCAAAAGCGTTCTGAAAATCCTGCGCGATGATGCGGCGGATTTTCTGCGCTTGCAGGTAGTAGGCGTCGTAATAGCCGTGCGACAGCACGTAGGTGCCGACCAGGATGCGGCGCTTGACTTCCCAACCGAAGCCTTCGGCGCGGGATTTGCGATACATGTCGGCCAGATCGCGGTATTCGGCCGCGCGGTGGCCGTAGCGCACGCCGTCGAAGCGCGACAGGTTGGACGACGCCTCGGCCGGGGCAATCACGTAATACGTCGGGATCGACAGTTCCGTCTTGGGCAGGCTGATGTCGACCAGCGCGGCGCCCAGCTTTTCCAGCTCGGTCAGCGCGGCGCGCACGGTGGTGCGCACATCATCGGCCAGGCCCTCGCCAAAGTACTCCTTGGGCAAGCCGATGCGCAGGCCGGCCAGCGGGCGGGCCGAATCGGCACCGCCAGCGGCGCCTTGCAGCGGCTGGCCGAGCAGGCGGCCGAAGTCCTCCACGTCGCCGCCGCGACCCGGTTCCAGGCTGGTGGAGTCGCGCGGGTCAAAACCGGCCATGGCCGAGAGCAGCAGCGCGCAATCCTCGGCGGTGCGCGCCATCGGGCCGCCCTGGTCCAGCGACGAGGCGAAGGCGATCATGCCGTAGCGCGACACGCGCCCGTACGTCGGCTTGATGCCCGTAATGCCCGAGAACGACGCCGGCTGGCGGATCGAGCCGCCTGTGTCGGTGCCGGTCGCAGCCGGGGCCAGATCAGCCGCCACCGCCGCCGCCGAGCCACCCGACGAGCCGCCCGGCACGTGATCGACGTTCCAGGGGTTGCGCACCGGGCCGAACGCCGAGTTTTCGTTGGACGAACCCATGGCGAACTCGTCCATGTTCGTCTTGCCCAGCGTCACCATGCCGGCGGCACCCAGGCGCTCGACCACAGTGGCGTCGAACGGGCTGACGTAGTTGCCGAGCATCTTGGAGCCGGCCGTGGCACGCCAGCCGCGCGTGACGAACACGTCCTTGTGCGCGATCGGCACACCGGTGAGCGGCGTGGCGTTGCCGGCGGCAATGCGCGCGTCGGCGGCCTGCGCCTGGGCGAGCGTCTGCTCGACATCGACATGGGTGAAGGCGTTGAGGCTGGCCCCGGCCTCGATGCGCGACAGGTAATGGCGCGCCAGTTCCACCGCCGAAACTTCCTTGGCGGCGAGTTGGGCGGACAGGGCTTTGATCGTGGATGCGGTCATCGAATACGTTCGGATGGGCTGCCGGCGGCGGCCGGCGACAACGAATGGAGGCTCAAGTCGGGTGCGGCGGCGCCGTTTACTCGATCACTTTTGGCACAAGGTAGAGGCCGGCTTCAGTGGCCGGGGCGCATTGCTGGTAGTCGGCGCGGCGGTCGGACTCGGTCACGGCGTCGTCACGCAGGCGCTGCGCCTGGGCCTGCACTTGCTCGATCGGGTGGGCCATCGGCTCGATGCCGGTGGTGTCCACGGCTTGCATCTGCTCGACCAGCGTGAAGAACTGGTTGAGCTGCGTGAGGGTCTGCGCCGCCTCGCCTTCGGAGACTTCGATACGGGCGAGATGGGCGATGCGTTTGACGTCGGAGAGTTCGAGTGCCATCGGAGTGGATCAGTGAGTGCGGCAGCGAGCGGGGCAACGTGCGCAAACTGCGGGAAGCGGCGGCAACTGCGCGTGGAGCGCGCTCAGGTTGCGCCGATCGGCCGCAAATTTGGCGCCAAACGCCCGCGAAATGCCCGAATTATAAGGTATGATTGCCGACTAAATTTCTAATCAGCAGGCGACTTCGTGCAGTCACGGACCCTTTGATTAAGTGCCCCCGGGCCGCCCCGGCAGCAGCGCCAGCAATTCTGCCGACACTTAATCAAAGGTTCCTTGGGGCCACCCTCTCCGGGTGGCTCACCCTCGGCAGGATGGCCCGTGCCACGGCACGCCACCGCCGGCCGCCACGGAGCCCGCAACATTCCCGGGAGCGCAGTAGCAGGATCGGACCGCATGGCATGCCCTGCTTTGGTCCGCGCATCGGTGCAGCCGTTGTACCGAGACCTCGCTGCTGAGCCGCCCATGACCCGAAAACAGGATTCATTCGATGTTCGGCTTTTTGCGCAGCTACTTCTCCAACGATCTCGCGATCGACCTCGGCACCGCCAATACCCTGATCTACGTCCGCGACAAAGGCATCGTCCTCGACGAGCCGTCGGTGGTGGCCATCCGCCAGGAAGGCGGCCCGAATGCCAAGAAAACCATCCAGGCCGTCGGCAAGGAAGCCAAGCAGATGCTCGGCAAGGTGCCGGGCAATATCGAGGCGATCCGCCCGATGAAGGACGGCGTGATCGCCGACTTCACCGTCACCGAGCAGATGCTCAAGCAGTTCATCAAGATGGTGCACGACAGCAAGCTGCTGCGTCCGAGCCCGCGCATCATCATCTGCGTGCCGTGCGGCTCGACCCAGGTCGAGCGTCGCGCCATCCGTGAATCGGCGCTGGGCGCCGGCGCCAGCCAGGTGTACCTGATTGAAGAGCCGATGGCCGCGGCCATCGGCGCCGGCCTGCCGGTGTCGGAGCCATCGGGCTCGATGGTGGTGGACATTGGCGGAGGCACCACCGAGGTGGGCATCATCTCGCTGGGCGGCATGGTCTACAAGGGCAGCGTCCGCGTGGGCGGCGACAAGTTCGACGAGGCCATCGTCAACTACATCCGCCGCAACTACGGCATGCTGATCGGCGAGCAGACCGCAGAAGCCATCAAGAAGGAAATCGGCTCGGCCTTCCCGGGTTCGGAAGTGCGCGAGATGGAAGTGAAGGGCCGCAACCTGTCGGAAGGCATTCCGCGCGCCTTCACGGTGTCGTCCAACGAAATCCTGGAAGCACTGACCGACCCGCTGAACCAGATCGTGTCGTCGGTGAAGATCGCGCTGGAACAAACCCCGCCGGAACTGGGCGCCGACATCGCCGAGCGCGGCATGATGCTCACCGGCGGCGGCGCGCTGCTGCGCGACCTGGACCGCCTGCTGGCCGAGGAAACCGGCCTGCCGGTGCTGGTGGCCGAAGATCCGCTGACCTGCGTAGTGCGCGGCTCGGGCATGGCGCTGGAGCGCATGGACAAGCTGGGCAGCATCTTCTCGTACGAATAACGGGATCATGCGCCACGCTCGTCTGCCGTCGTTCGCATACGCCGCACCTGCGGCTGTCGCGAGCCGCTGACAATGCGTCCCGCGCCGGTGCGCCGTGCTCTGCCCACCCCGGGCCCCAGCACCGCACCGACGCCACCCCCAATCTGTAACCGGCAGGCCGATCGCGCGCCTGCCGTGCTCATCTGAAGCGTCCGGGTCATGGATTACTCCCCGCCGCCCCTCTTCAAGCAGGGCCCGTCCGCCACCGCGCGGCTGGTCGCCCTGCTTGCGCTTGCGCTCATGCTGCTGGTGGTCGATGCCCGCATGTCGGTCCTGGGCGTGGTCCGGCAGGTCGTGTCGGTCGTGCTGTACCCCATCGAACGCGTGGTACTCATCCCGCGCGATACGGTACGCGCGGCGCTGGACTACACGCAATCGTCCACCAAGCTCGCCACCGACAACCGCACTCTGCGCGAGTCGGCCGTGGCGCAAGCGCAGCAGTCGCTGCGCGCCTCGCAGCTCGAAGCCGAGAACCGCAACCTGCGTACGCTGCTGAACCTGAAGCAGCACGCCGCCGTGCCCACTGCGCCGGCGGAAGTCCTATACGAAGCGCGCGACCCTTACACCCAGCGCATCGTCATCGATCGTGGCACCAAGGACGGCATCCGCGCCGGCTATCCGGTCATCGATGACCGCGGCGTGGTCGGCCAGATCACGCGCGTATCGCTGTTCGAATCGCAGGTGACGCTGCTGACCGACAAGGACCAGGCGATTCCCGTGGAAGTCGTGCGCAACGGCCTGCGCAGCGTCGCCTTCGGCGGCGCCCGCCCGGGTGCGCTGGACCTGCGCTTCATGGCCGCCTCGGCCGATCTGCAACAAGGCGACCTGCTGGTGACGTCGGGCCTGGACGGCGTCTATCCGGCCGGCCTGCCGGTGGCGCGCATCACGCAGATCGAGCGTAAGGCCGACACCGCATTCTCGCGTGTGATCTGCGAGCCGGTGGCCGGCATCCGCAGCAACCGACACCTGCTGATCGTGAAGTACGAATCGGGCTTCCCGCCGCCAATGGACCTGGCGCCGGCCTCCGCCCCCAAGGGCAAGAACGCCGCGCGCGAGGCCCGCGAAGAGAAGGACCGCGCCGCGCGCGCCGCCGCCGAGGCCAACGTGCCCGCTCCCGACGAAAACAACCCGCCGCCGCGCCCAACCGACGCCGATGGCAATCCGCTGGATACCGATCCGGCGCAAAAGCGCTAAGCGAGGACAGACCATGAACTCGCCCCAATACCTGCTGCGCCCGGTCAACCCCGGCTTCATCGCCTTCAGCTTCGTCCTGGCGTTCCTGTTCAACCTGATGCCCTGGGGCCACATGCAGTGGATCCCAGACCTGGTGGCACTGGTGCTGGTGTTCTGGAACATCCACCAGCCGCGCCGCGTGGGCATGGTGGTCGCCTTCCTGCTGGGCCTGCTGATGGACGTGCACGAGGCACGCCTGCTGGGTGAGCACGCGATGGCCTACACGCTGCTGTCGTACTTTGCGATCACCATCCACCGACGCGTGCTGTGGTTCTCGGTGCCGTCACAGGCGCTGCACGTGCTGCCGCTGCTGGTGCTCGCGCACGCCGTGCCGATCGTCATCCGCCTGCTGATGGGCGCACACCTGCCGGACTGGCAGGTCATCCTGCCGCCGCTGATCGAAGCGGCGCTGTGGCCGTTCGCCAACGCCATCCTGCTGGCGCCGCAGCGCCGCCCGGAGAGCGTCGATGAGACGCGCCCGATCTGATGCGCCGTCTGGGTAGTTCCGCATGACCGAAATCCGCAACGTCGAACAGGAGCTGTCGCGCTTTCGCCTGCGACTGGCGGCGGCCGCGCTGTTCGTGCTGGTCTGCTTCGGGCTGCTGCTGGCGCGCTTCTTCTGGCTGCAGGAGGTCAAGCACGAGCAGTACTCGGCCAAGGCGGAAGACAACCGCATCTCGGTGGCGCCCATCGAGCCCAACCGCGGCATCATCATGGACCGCAACGGCGTGGTGCTGGCGCGCAACTACTCGGCGTACACGCTGGAGATCACGCCGTCCAAGCTGCAGGACACGCTGGACAACACCATCGACCAGCTCGCCCAGGTGGTCGACATCCAGCCGCGCGACCGCCGCCGCTTCAAGCGCCTGATGGAAGACGCGCGCAGCTTCGAGAGCCTGCCGATCCGCAGTCAGTTGACCGATCAGGAGGTCGCTCGCTTCTCGGCGCAGCGCTACCGTTTTCCGGGCGTGGATGTGCATGCGCGGCTGTTCCGCCAGTACCCGCTGGGCGAAACGGCAGCGCACGTGATCGGCTACATTGGCCGCATCTCGGAGCGCGATCTGGAGCGCATCGACAACATGAGCGATGCCAACAGCCAGCCGGGCGTCACTTACGATGCGCGCAAGGATTCCAACAACTACAGCGGCACGGAATACATCGGCAAGGTCGGCATCGAGCAGAGCTACGAGACCGAGCTGCACGGCCTGACCGGCTACGAAGAAGTGGAAGTCAGCGCGGGCGGCCGGCCGATCCGCACGCTGTCCACCTCGCAGGCGACGCCGGGCAACAACCTGATCCTGTCGCTCGACATCAACCTGCAACGTCTGGCCGAGCAGCTTTTCGGCAACCGTCGCGGTGCTCTGGTGGCGATCGAGCCCGAGACTGGCGACATCCTCGCCTTCGTCTCCAAGCCGACGTTCGACCCGAACCTGTTCATCGAGGGCATCGACAGCACGACCTGGAACGAGCTGAACAGCTCACCGGACAAGCCGCTGCTGAACCGCCCGCTGCGCGGCACGTATCCGCCGGGCTCGACGTACAAGCCGTTCATGGCGCTGGGAGCGCTGGAGCTGGGCAAACGCACGCCGCAGTGGGGCATGGCCGATCCGGGCTCGTTCACGCTGGGCAACCACACGTTCCGCGACGACGTGCCGGGCGGGCACGGCTGGGTCGACATGTACCGTTCCATCGTGGCGTCGTGCGACACGTACTACTACCGGCTCGCCAACGACATGGGCGTCAATGCCATCCACGACTTCATGAAGCCGTTCGGCTTCGGGCAGGTCACGGGCATCGACATCGAAGGCGAGCGCACCGGCATCCTGCCCTCCACCGACTGGAAGCGCAAAGCCTACAAGCGCCCGGAACAGCAGAAGTGGTACGACGGCGAAACCATCTCGCTGGGCATCGGCCAGGGCTACAACAACTTCACCATCCTGCAGCTCGCGCACGCCGTCTCGACGCTGGCCAACAACGGCGTGGTGATGAAGCCCCACCTGGTGAAGGCCGTCGAGGATTCGCTCTCCAAGGCGCGCGCGCTGACGGTGCCGACCGAGAGCTACCGCATCCCGCTCAAGCAATCGAACATCGACGTGATCAAGCATGCGATGGTGGGCGTGAACCAGTCCGGTACGGCGGCCAAGGCCTTTATCGGCGCGCAGTACGTGTCGGCAGGCAAGACCGGCACAGCGCAGGTGTTCTCGCTGGGCAAGAATGAGAAGTACAGCCACCACGCACTGCCTGAAAGCAAGCGTGACCACGCCCTGTTCGAGGCCTTCGCCCCGGCCGACCATCCGAAGATCGCGCTGGCGCTGATCGTCGAAAACGCGGGCTTTGGTGCCGCCTCGGCCGCACCGATCGCACGCGCGGTCATGGACTATTACCTGACCGGCAAGTGGCCGACCGAACTGGCCACCACCGCGCCGAAGCAGCAACCGCAACCGCCAGTGGATACACCGAGCGTGTTCTCGACCGGCAAGACTGCCACCATCGCCAGCGCCACGGCCATGCCGCCGGCAGCCGCGGAGGCACCGGCTGCTTCGGGCGCGGCAGCCTCGGCACCGGCCGCCAGCAGCACGGCCACCGCTCCGGCATCGACGCCGGCAGCTTCGGCCCTGGCAGCCGGCACACCGCGCAACGCGCCGCCCATGTCGCCCGACCTGGTGGCACCCGCCCTGCGCGAGGCCGGCACCAGCGCCGAGGCTGTCGCCCCAGCCACGCTCGACGCCCAGGTGCTGCAGGCCCTCTCGCATGCCCAGCCGGCCCCCGAGCTGCCCAGCCCGCGCGGACGCGGCAATGCCGCTGCCACCACTTCGGCACCGGCCACCGCCCCCAAGGGCGCAAAAGATGCCAAGCCGGGCAACAAGCCCGCCCCGAAGCCCGCGCACAAACCGACGCCCAAGCCCACACCGGCCGCGTCGGCCGCGCCCTGATTCTTGCGCTTGGAGGAACCTCATGGACAAGCTGGACAAGCGCCGCATCTTCAATGTCATCAAGTCGCTGTTCACCGGCTTCGACAAGCCGCTGGCGCTGATCGTCTTCCTGCTGCTGGGCACCGGACTCGTCGCGCTGTATTCAGCCGCCATCGACATGCCGGGCCGGCTGGAAGACCAGGTCCGCAACATCCTGCTGTCGTTCGTGCTGATGTGGATCATCGCCAACCTGCCCCAACAAACGCTGATGCGCTTTGCGGTGCCGCTCTATACCGTTGGCGTGGCGCTATTGATTGGCGTGGCGATGTTCGGGTTGATCCGCAAGGGCGCGCGGCGCTGGCTGAACATCGGCGTGGTGGTGCAGCCCTCCGAGATCATGAAGATCGCCATGCCGCTGATGCTCGCGTGGTACTTCCAGAAACGCGAGGGTGTGATCCACTGGTACGACTACGTGGCCGCCGCCGTGCTGCTGCTGATTCCGGTGGGCCTCATTGCCAAGCAGCCTGACCTGGGTACGGCACTGCTGGTGCTGGCCGCCGGCATCTACGTGATCTACTTTGCCGGTCTGTCGTGGCGGCTGATCGTGCCGGTGCTGGTGATAGCGGTGACGGCGATCACACTGGTGGTGTCGTTCGAGTCGCGTATCTGCGCGCCGGGCGTGAACTGGCCGATCCTGCACGACTACCAGCAGCACCGCGTCTGCACGCTGCTGGACCCGACCACCGACCCGCTGGGCAAAGGCTTCCACACCATCCAGTCGATCATCGCCATCGGCTCGGGCGGGGTAACGGGCAAGGGCTGGCTGAAGGGCACGCAAACCCACCTGGAGTTCATCCCCGAGAAGCACACCGACTTCATCTTCGCGGTCTATTCCGAGGAGTTCGGGCTGGTGGGCAACGCCGTGCTGCTGTTCCTGTACCTGCTGCTGATCATCCGCGGGCTGTTCATCGCAGCGAACGCGGGCACGCTGTTCGGGCGCCTGCTGGCCGGGTCGATCACGCTGATCTTCTTCACCTATGCCTTCGTCAACATGGGCATGGTGAGCGGCATCCTGCCCGTGGTGGGCGTGCCGCTGCCGCTCATCAGCTACGGAGGCACCGCGCTTGTCACGCTGGGCATGGGCATCGGCATCCTGATGAGCATCGCGCGACAGAAACGCTTCGTGCAGACGTAACAAAACGGCCGCCAAGATTGGCGGCCGTTGCGTTTTCAGAGCCCGCTGTTCGAGCCGGCCCTCAGGCTGCCACGGCCTCTTCGCGCAGCAGACGCCGCAGCACCTTGCCGGTGGCCGTGGCGGGCAACGCATCGTGGAACTTCACGCGCCTCGGCACCTTATACGGCGCCATGTTCTCGCGCGACCATGCAATCAGCTCGGCTTCGGTAAGCGTCACGCCGCTCATGGGCACCACATGCGCGCACACCACCTCGCCCTTGTCGGGGTCGGGCATGGGCGTGACGGCCACCTGGCGGATACCTGGGTGGCGTGAAAGCAGTGACTCCACCTCCTCCGGAAACACGCTGTAGCCCGACACCTTGATCATCTCCTTGATGCGGCCCTGCCATTGCAGGTAGCCGTCGGGCGAGACTTGGCCGATGTCGCCAGTGCGCAGGAAACCGTTGTGCAGGGCGGCACGCGTGGCTTCGTCATGCTGCCAGTAGCCGCGGAACACACCGGGGCTGCGGATGGTGATCTCGCCGGCTTGGCCGGGGGGCAGCTCGGCGCCAGTGTGCGGGTCGACGATGCACACCTCGGTCTGCGGCACGATCTTGCCGTGCCAGCCCCAACGCGGGGCGTCGGCGGGGGTAATGGCGTCGCAGGTGTGCGTCTCCGACAGGCCGTAGGCGGCTTCGTAGATAGCGCACTGCGGGCCGGCAAAAGCACGCCATTGCTGGGCGATCGCCTCCGTGAGCGTCACGCCGAAGCTGGTGCACGGGTTGGCAACAAGCGATTCCATGCGGTACTGGGCAGCGTCCGGATGCGCCATCACCGCCAGGTTCATCGGCGTCATGCTGTACCAGCGCGTGACGCGGTAGCGGTCGATGGCCTGCAGCACGGCCAGCGGGTCGAAGCGGTAGAGCAGGATGGTGGTGGCGCCGGCGTAGAGCATCACGTTCATGCCCATCAGCATGCCGGCGATGTGCGACAGCGGCGCCACCGCCAGCAGCACGTCGGATGCCTGGATGCCGCCCACCTGCACCGTCACGGCGGTCTTGTACAGCGCGTTGCGGTGCGTGAGCATGGCCCCCTTCGGGCGACCGGTGGTGCCAGAGGTATAGACCATCAGCGCCACCTCATCCAGGTCAACCGGAATAGCGGCGACGGCATTGCGCTCGGCCACATCCACGGGCTCGGCCAGCAATTGCATCAGGTCGAGCTGCGCAGCGCCCGGCTTGTTCTTCGGCGGCGGCGTCGATGAGGCATCGGCCGCAATCAGCTCCGGCGGCACTGCCAGCGCCTTGCGGCACGCCGGCTGCGCCGGCTGCAGATCGGCATAGCGGGTGGTGATGACGGTCGCCACCGAGGTGCCCGGCCGCGCAGCCTCGACGATGGGCATCAGATCGGCCGCCGCCACCAGGACCTTCGCGCCGGAATCGGCCAGTTGGTCACGCAACTCGTGCTGGCGCGACAACGGCCCGCACGGCACAACAATGCCGCCCAGCTTGGCCGTGGCCAGATGCGCGAGGATGGCCTGCGGGCAGTTCTGCAGGAACAGCGCAACACGATCACCGCGCACCACGCCCAGCCGCCGCAACTGCACCGCCAGCCGCGTCGCCAATTGGTCCAGCTCGCGCCAGCAGATCGTGCGGCCATACCAAAGCAAGGCGATGCGCTCGGGTGTCTGCTGCGCGTGGTGGGCGCAGTAGCGGTGCAGCGGCATCTCGCCCACCAGATAGTGGACCGGCTCGCGGTTCTGGATGGTCATTGTGGTGTCTCCTCGGCCGTCGGCATCGCGCTGCGATGCGCTGGCCTTGATGGCAGCCCTCGTGCCGGGGCGCTCACGCGGGTGGCGTTTCGTGGCATCCATGTTTGAAGTATGGCGAGGTCGCGTTGCCCCCGCCGCATCGATTTGCGCAAGACCGTGTTCCACCCGCAATCAGAGCAGAACGTGATCTCGTGCAACACGGATTCCATGAAAATCTACCGTTCGGTATAGAGTCTCGGCGCAAATCCGCTGTTGCGTCAATCGGTGAGAAGTCGGATAGCTAGCCTCGTCAGCGGGACTCACGAAGTGTAAAGAATGCCGCCAGCCCAATATAAGCGTGCACTCACATTCTAGGTTTGACCCACGACAATGAATTGTGCAGACCAACATTAAAGATTTGATATCACAGAAGATTTGTTCTATTTTCGACAACAAATCATGTGAGAGGCTGGAATGGATCGTTTGCAGTCGATGCGGGTGTTCTCCAAGGTGGTGGAGCTTGGCAGCTTCGCCCGGGCGGCCCAGCATCTGTCGATGAGCAATGCCGTGGTCACGCGCTACGTGGCCGATCTGGAGGCGCACCTCGGCACGCGCCTGCTCAACCGCACCACGCGCAGCCTGTCGCTGACCGACGTGGGCGAGACCTACCTGCAGCGCTGTCAGCAGATCCTGCTCGACATCGACGAAGCCGAATCGCTGGCCACCTCGCGCAGCCAGGCGCTGGTGGGCAGTCTGCGCATCGTCGCACCGGTGATGTTCGGGCTGCACGTGCTGCCGATGCTGCTGGCGCGCTTCCAGCAGCTCTACCCGGAAGTCACCTTTGATGTGGCGCTATCCGACCGCCCAATCGACATTGTCGAAGACGGCCGCGACATCGGGATCATGGTTTCGGAACTCGGCCTGGGTTCGCACCTGGTGGCGCGCCGCATGATCTCCGCCGAAATGGTGATGGCCGCGACACCCGCCTACCTGCGCCAGCACTCCACACCACAGCGCGCCGAAGACATCGCCGAGCACCGCGTGATCGCCATGTGGCACCCGCAACTGCGCCACGAATGGGAGATGTCCACGCCCGATGGTCAGCAGATCGCCGTGCCGGTGCAGCCCTCGCTGGTGACGAGCAACGCCGAGCTGATGCACCGGGCCGTGCTGGCCGACATGGGGATCGCCATCCTGTCTTCATACATGGCGCGGCCGGATCTGGAGTCGGGGCGGCTGGTGCGTGTGCTGCCGCAGTACAAGTTGCCGCACCGGTCGTTGTCATTGGTGTACCCAAGCCGCAAATTCCTGCCGACCAAGGTGCGCACATTCATCGACTACATGCTGGCCCAGGCGATGGAGGTCAAGCACAGCGAGGCGCGCGCCGGCCGCGGCCTGAGCGAAGCCGCATAAGCGGGGCCGCATCGCCAAAACAAAACGGGAGGACAGTGTCCTCCCGTTTGCGTTGATGCCTGCGAAACAGCGATCAGGTTTCGCTGGTGCTTTCCTCGTCGGCCTCGGCTTCAGCGGCTTTCTTGCGCGCCGGGGCCTTCTTGGCGGCCGTCTTGCTTGCGGTCTTGGCAGGCGCCTTCTTGGCAGCGGGCGTCTTGGCCGCAGCTGTCGTCTTCTTCGCCGCGGTCTTGGCGCCGGGCTTGCCCTTGCCTTCGCCGCGCGGCTCGAATTCGAAGCCTATCTTGCCGTCCGGCTGCTTGACCAGGAACGCCTTGAAGTTGCGGCCCGTGCGCGCCGACTTGAAGCCGGTCAGCAGGTCAGTCTTGCCGTCAGTCAGCAGCTTGGCCAACTGCTCGCGGCTAATCTCCTGCTGCAGGATGATCTTGCCGGTGGTGAAGTCACACGTCTTGGGCTGCGCCACGGCGTTCTCGCACACGTACTTCAGGCCGTGCTCGTAGACGTTGCCGTTGCACTTCGGGCAGTGGCCAACGCTTTCCTGGCCGGAGAAATCGACCGGCTCGCCATCGTCTTCGTCGCTCTGGCCGAAGTCGAACTCCATCTTCCAGTGACCATCTTCCTGCGCCAGCTTGAGGATGGCCGCAAACGGCCGGCCCATCTTGCTACGGAAGCCCTGCAGCGGGCCGATGGTCTTGTTGGTCAGCAGCTCTTCCACCTCGTCCAGCTCGAACTGGCGGCCGCCCGGGATCTTGCTGATCGAGAAGTCGCAGTGGCTGCAGGCGAAGCGGCGGTAGTTTTCCTTGACCACGTGGCCGCATTGCGGGCACGGCGTGGAGAGCGTCGCGTAGTCGCCGGGGATGGTGTCGCTGTCGTATTCCTTGGCGCGCTTGACGATCTGCTGCGTCATCTGCGCGATCTCGCGCATGAATTCGTCGCGCTCCAGCTGACCGCGTTCGATGAGGGAAAGCTTGTGCTCCCAGCCGCCGGTCAACTCGGCTTGCGTGAGTTCTTCCACGCCCAGACCGCGCAGCAGCGTCATCAGCTGAAACGCCTTGGCGGTCGGGATCAGCTCCCGGCCTTCGCGCACGAGATACTTTTCCGTCAGCAGCCCTTCGATGATGGCCGCGCGCGTGGCTGGCGTGCCCAGGCCCTTGCCTGCCATGGCTTCACGCAGCGCATCGTCGTCGACGAGCTTGCCGGCACCCTCCATGGCGGAGAGCAGCGTCGCTTCGTTGTAGCGTGCGGGCGGCTTGGTGGTGAGGCCAACCGGCTCGACCTTGTCCGTCTTGACCTTCTCGTCCTTGGCAACCGGCACGAGGTTGGCATCTTCGCCCTGCGCTTCGCGGCCGTACACGACCAACCAGCCCGGGTTCACCAGCACCTTGCCTTCGGTCTTGAAGTGATGCCCGGCCACCTCGGTAATCCGCGTCGTAACCTGGTATTCGGCCGCCGGAAAGAACACCGCCAGGAAGCGACGCACCACCAGGTCGTACAGCTTCTGTTCCGGCTCCGACAGATTCTTCGGTGCCTGCAGCGTCGGGATGATGGCGAAGTGATCGCTGATCTTGCTGTTGTCGAAGATCCGCTTGTTCGGCTTGACCCACTGGTTGGCCAGGATCTTCTTCGCGTGCGTCAAATAGTTGGGCGAGCTTTCGCCCAGCATGTCCAGCGTCTGCTTGACCGTGCCCATGTAGTCTTCGGGCAGCGCGCGCGAATCGGTACGCGGGTAGGTCAGCACCTTGTGCTTTTCATACAGCGCCTGCGCCAGGCCCAGCGTGTTCTTGGCCGAGAAGCCGAAGCGGCCGTTGGCCTCGCGCTGGAGGCTCGTCAGGTCGAACAGCGCCGGCGACATCTGCGTCGACGGCTTCGATTCTTCCGTCACCGAGCCCGGCTTGTCGCGGCACGCAGCCACGATGCTCTTTGCCTCGGCCTCGCTCCACAGGCGCGAATCGCGCTGCTCGGGGTCGAACTCGTTCTTCTTGAACTTCGGGTCGAACCAGCGGCCTTCGTACAAGCCCGCTGCGGCGATGAATTCGGCGCGCACTTCCCAGTAATCGCGCGGGACGAAGCGTTTGATCTTCTCTTCGCGCTCCACCACGATCGACAGCGTGGGCGTTTGCACGCGGCCTACGGTGGTCAGGAAGAAGCCGCCGCCCTTGCTGTTGAACGCGGTCATCGCGCGCGTGCCATTGATACCGACCAGCCAGTCGGCCTCGGAGCGGCAGCGTGCGGCATCCGCCAGCGGCATCATGTCTTCGTTGCTGCGCAGCTTGCCAAAGCCATCACGGATGGACTGCGGCGTCATCGATTGCAGCCACAGCCGCTTCACCGGCAGCTTGGTGTTCGCGTGTTGCGCGATCAGGCGGAAGATCAATTCACCTTCGCGCCCCGCGTCACAGGCGTTGATCAGGCCGGTCACGTCCTTGCGCTTGATCAGGCGCGTCAGCACCTTCAGGCGCGATTCCGACTTGGCGATCGGGCGCAGATCAAAGTGCGGGGGGATCACCGGCAGATGAGCGAAGCTCCATTTGCCGCGCTTGACTTCGTATTCATCGGGCGCAGCAATCTCGACCAGGTGGCCAACCGCCGACGAGAGGACGTATTCGTCGCTCTCAAAGTACTCGTCGTGCTTGGTGAAGCCACCCAGCGCGCGCGCAATATCAGCGGCGACCGACGGTTTTTCGGCAATGATGAGAGCCTTGGACATGTGAGCGGATCCTGGCGATCGCAAGCAATCAGGTAAACAAGAGGTCGCTTATCTATAGCGACCGTTCGCGTGGGTTTTGTAGAGTCTTATGGCTTCGCGGGCCGACTTTCAAGTGTTGCCAGGGGCCATCTGGACTCGAATCGGAACCCCCGGCCCCAAATTTGGCCGCCAATCATAAGCGCGGTTCCTTTTCAAGCGCAATAGAGTGGCGCATGCATCGCACGCCGTTGTCAAGGCTTGGTATCACGCCAATTCCAGCAGCCAGCCACGCAAGTCGGGTGCCGCGGGCACCGCCGGTGCGGAGCGCAAGTCACGCGAAAGCAGCCCCTCAACGACACCCGCATGCGGCAGTACGGGGCCGAAAAACAACACATCGCCGGCGTCATCCATGCGCTGGACCAGCAGGGTGGGGAAATTCTCGACGTCGAAATCGCCCAGGGCGTCGGCGTGGTCTTCCACATCCACCCACACGAAGCAGCATTCCGGATGCCGCGTCGCCAGCTCGGTGAAGGTCGTGCGATAGCTGCGGCAGGTGCCGCACCACTCGGCGCACAGGCAGGCGACCAGCAACTGCCCTGCGCGGATACGCGCATGCAGGGTGGCGGCGTTGGTGTCAGGGGAAAGCAGCGGCATGAGCGGCGGTAAGCGGCTGAAAGGTCGCACTTATTGTAGGCACGCTTTTACGGAAGCCGCAGGAAGCGCCCACCGGGTTGGCGCTCCACGCGGCCGTCCAGTTCCAGCGCCAGAAGCTGCGCCGACAGGGCGGCTGCCGGCTGGCCGGTACGCTCGCACAGGGTATCCAGATCGACGGGGTCGAAGCCAAGCGCATCGAGCAGTGCGGTTTCGGCGGCGCTTGGGGCAGGGCGGCCGGCCACCGCCGGCGTAATCGACGGGGCCTCAGCCGGTGCTGCGCGCGTGGCACGCTTGGCCGGCGCCGCGGCACGCGCCCAGCCCAGTTCATCGAGGATGTCGGCGGCGGTCTCCACCAGCTTGGCGCCCTGCTTGATCAGCAGATGGCAGCCCTTTGCCAGCGGTGAGTGGATCGACCCAGGAATCGCGAACACGTCGCGCCCTTGCTCGGCAGCCAGCCGCGCAGTGATGAGCGAGCCAGACTGCGCCGCCGCTTCCACCACCAGCAAGCCCCGCGCGAGGCCGGCGATCAGGCGATTGCGGCGCGGGAAGTTCTCGGCGCGCGCGCCCATGCCCAGCGGGTATTCGGAGACAATCAGCCCGGCCTCGGCAACACGGTGTGCGAGCGCCCGGTTGCGCGCCGGGTAAACAATATCGAGGCCGGTCCCCACCACCGCAATCGTGGAGCCTGGTCCGCCCAGCGCCCCTTCATGCGCCGCCGCATCGATGCCCAGCGCCAAGCCGGAGACCACCGTCACGCTGGCCGCGGACAGTGCCTGCGCAAACGCGCGCGCATTGTCGATGCCGGCCGCCGTGGCGCTGCGCGCGCCCACCACGCCCACCGCCGCCGCGCGCAGCAGCGATGCATCGCCCTTGGCGTACAGCAGGGTCGGCGGGTCCGGCAGTTCCAGCAGGCGGGGCGGGTAACCGCGATCAGCCAATGTGAAGACAGCGTTGCCCGGCTCGTCCAACCAAGCGACGGTACGCGCGATGAGCGCAGTCAGCGCTTCGTCGGGCTCGGCGAGCAGCGCGCGCGCCTGCCGCTCGGGCACCACCTTGGCGAGCGCGGAATACGACTGGGCGAAGATGTCTTGCGGCAAGCCGAAGGCCGCCAGCAGTTGGCGTGCCGCCACGGGGCCAACGCCGGGCGTTTCGGTCAGGCGCAGCCACGCGGCCAGTTCGGCCGGGTCACGCGTGGAAGAAAGAGGGTCGGTGGCGTCGGTCGCGGCACGCGCCGCGACCTGTGAGGCATCGGTCAAATCAGGACTGCAGGTGTGCGGCTCAGGGTTGCGTCATCGGGTTATTGACGGCATCGCCCACCTCGACGGTGTTCGAAGCGTCGGTCACCAGTGCGTAGGCCACGTGCGGGAACACGCGGAACACGAACGCCAGGCCATAGCGCTCTTCCGGCAATTGCACGCGCTGGTTGCCGGCAGTCGGATCCTTGACGATGGAACCGGCGCGCGACAGCGCCAGCACGTGACCAGGCTCCAGACCCTGCTGGCTGCCGATGTTCAGCACAACCACCTGATCAGTGCCGCCAAAGCGCACGCCGCCGGTCACCTTGGCGACCGCGCCGTGCACATCGCCTTCCGGCGCATGCGGCACGTAGCGCACCGGCACGCGCGGCGGCAGCGGCATCAGTTGCGTACCGACGCCCATTTCCTCCTTGGACGACAGCACCTCCATCTTGGTCACGGCCTGCGCACCGGTAGCCGCGCGCACCACGCGCAGCGTGCCCAGGAAGTCGGCTTCGAAACCGAGCACGCTGCCCGTCACGGGGTCCTTGAGCGGCCGCACGGGCCGGTAGCCCTGCCATTCGCTGCCGGCCTGACCCGCTTCGCCGCCCGGCAGGCCGCGGGCGTAGGCGGTCTCGCCCTTGCCCAGGTAGACGCGGCCCTCGGGCAGCCCGAAGACGCGCGCCGGCGTGGCGAGTGTTTCCGCATCCACGACGATTGGCTGCGTGAGGAACGGCTCGATGACCGCAGCGGGAATGCTGGAGATGGCGTCGCCGTCCTGGCCCGACACGCGGGCGTGCGGCGACAGGCGCACCGTGCTGCCATCAGCCGAAGCCGGCGAGCTCGACAGCCAGGCGCGACCATTGGCATGGTGCAGATACAGGATCTGTCCCGGATAGATCAGGTGCGGGTTGCGGATCTGCTCGCGGTTCATGCCCCACAGTTCGGGCCAGCGGTACGGCTGCTTGAGATACTTGCCGGAGATCGCCCACAGCGTGTCGCCACGGCGCACGGTGTACTGCTCGGGCGCGTTGGCGGCAAGTTCGGTTTCCGGGATGCCTGCCTGGGCGGCAGCGGTGGCCTGAGCCTGTTGCGCCGACGAGACAGCACGTTCAGCGGCGTGCACGGCACCCGCGCAAAAAAGCGCTGCCGCGGCAACCGCTGACAGGGCGCAAACGTAAGACTGGCGCGGTTTCATGGCGGACTTGAACAGCCTCGGTGTGTTACGATGGCGCATTATTCTTCGAAGAATCGGCGAGTGGTCCGCGTGGTATTCGACGCCTGGCCGCCGCCACTGTGCGCACATCGTGATGTCACGTTGCTGCAGCGTTTGGGGGGTATGGCATCGAACGTTCGTCAGGCTTTCTCCTAAGCCAAGTGGCGGATAGCGCCCCGATTCTGCATGACATTCGAAGCGATCGCAATTGAAGGCAACCCCTCGTTAGCGTGGCCTTCCGCAACCGTTGTTGCCAAGCATCATGGCCCTATTGAATATCCTGCAATACCCTGATCCGCGACTGCACAAGATCGCCAAACCGGTGGATGTTGTGGACGATCGCATCCGCAAACTGGTCGCCGACATGGCCGAAACCATGTACGAGGCGCCGGGCGTCGGCCTGGCCGCCACGCAGGTCGACGTGCACGAGCGCGTGATCACCATCGACGTGTCGGAGTCGCGCGACGAGCTGCGCGTGTTCATCAACCCCGAGATCACCTGGGCCAGCGCCGAGCGCAAGGCCTGGGACGAGGGCTGCCTGTCGGTGCCCGACATCTACGACAAGGTGGAACGCCCGGACCGCGTGCGCGTGCGCGCACTGAATGAAAAGGGCGAGACCTTCGAACTGGAAGCCGACGGCCTGCTGGCCGTGTGCATCCAGCACGAGATGGACCACCTGATGGGCAAGGTGTTCGTCGAATACCTCTCGCCGCTCAAGCAGACGCGCATCCGCTCCAAGCTCAAGAAGCATCAACGCGAGCTGGAGCATCAGCGCTGACACCCACCCCCATGCTCCCGAACATCGATGCTATCGACGCCCCCCCCAATTGATACCGACCGCCTCCGCCAAAGCGGGCACCCGCGTGGGCGCGCGCCATGGAAGGCCAACGCGCCGCACTCATTAGGCGTGGTGCTCAATATCATCGAACGCGGCGACTGGGGCACCTCAACGTTGCTTTTGAGTCTCTTGTAGGAAATGAGAGGCTGCCGCTGCTGATTTGCTGGAGTGGCATGGTGGCGGCGCTTATTCGCGCGAAGCCATGCCGTCTCGAAATCTGGCAATCGCCGTTGCCATTTCTCCATCCTCCTCGGTCATCGCCCCCGAAGTTCGGGCGAGATCGATGGAAAAATGAATGACCTTAGGTAATGAAGGAAAAAAGCGTTTTGTTGATCCGCGTCGGGATGCTGGGGGACACGATCTGGGGGATGTCACCGATTGATAGTCTCATCGCGCATTACGGCCCTCACACCAAGGTCGACGTCGTCGTCAAGAAGGGGATGGCCGGGCTGTTCGTGCACGACCCGCGAGTTGGACGTGTGTTCGAGATCGCCAAGCGCAAAATCCCGCTGCCGTTCAGCCCAACGAAGTGGCGGGTGCTCCTGCACTCGCTGCGCCAGCCCTATGAGTTGGCGCTTGACATGGAGACCAAGTCCTTTTTTCGTGGATTGTTTTTGTTGTTGAGAGCCAAGAAGAAGGTCATGGGTTGCACCATCCGTGATCAGGTCGGTGCGCCGACTGAGCATGCGGTGATCTCTGTCCAGAGAATCACTCAACTTGCGATCCCCGAGGCGCTAGCTCACGCTGCCACCCCCAAGTTGATTGCGCCCACATCGATTGACTTGCAATCACTGATTCCGGGCAAGAGGCCCTACATATGCCTGCATTTCGGCAATAGCTGGATTGCCGCTGGCAGAAAGGCGCTGCGTGCTTGGCCGGCGCAGCAATGGCGGCAATTGCTCTCGAACTGGATGAACGACTTCCCCGGCTATACCCCCGTCATCATCGGGACTGCCTCCGAGGCAGAGCTGGCCGCATCGATTACGGACGGAATAGAAGGCCACATCAACCTATGTGGCAAGACAAATTTGCCGCAGATGATGGCCATCATGGCGGGCAGTGCCGGTTTGATTAGTACAGACACCGGCCCCAGCCACATGGCGGCCGCGCTTGGTGTTCCTGTGGTCTCCTTGTTCGGGCCGACGCTGGCGCTGCAAACGGGGCCGTTTGCTGACGGCAAAAACTTCGTTGACATCGTGTCGGCTAAGGTTTCCTGCAGTCCTTGCGTAGGCACACCTGCATTTCGGACATGCACGCACAATCGCTGCATGGAGGCCATTACGGCTCAGAGGGTGGCAGCTTCGGCTCAGGCGCTTATCCAATTGCGCCTGGATCCAAACCAATAGATCAGCGCTGCTGCGAGCAGGTTCTCCTAGTCAAAGTGAAGACCGTAGACCTGGCGGCAAGCTACAGCGATGCGGTCATTGTTGCCCCAGGTGTGGCCACGCGGATCCCCGTTCATCGCACCAACTGTGAACGGTGGCCGTTCCTTGCGCCTTTTGCCGCGCTTCATTGAAGTCTCGCCAATCGTCGTGCCAATACGAAAAGACAGTTGAACATCAAACCATGAATGACCAAAGTCCTCCGGCGATTGCTGACAAGCGCTGGTCCGTTGACGGCGATGTTAACGGCCATGCCTGCTCCAGGCCAAGCAGTGGGCTGCAACCGGCAGCCCCGGCGATGGGGCTGGTGCGACACTGGCGTGTAGCCATCGTGCTGCTGGTGGTCGCGTACCTGATCGCCGGCACCTTCTGGCGCGCGCCATGGAAGGCAGATGAGCCTTATTCATTCGGGGTGGTGCTCAACATCATCGAGCGCGGCGACTGGATCGTACCCAATGTGGCGTTCGAGCCTTTTGTCGAGAAACCGCCGCTACTGTACTGGAGCGGCGCGCTGGCCGCGCTGGCGGTGCCAGAGCTGCCACCGCATGAGGCGGTGCGGCTGGCGGTTCTGTTCTGGATGGCGCTGACTTGCGTGGCCGTATGGCGTACCGCGCGGCTACTGCGCGGAGAGGCATGGGCCTGGCGCATGCACATCGGTACGCCGCCGGCGCGCGACCATGGGCCAATCCCGCACGAGTGCCGCTTGGCCGGGCCGGATGCCAGCACGACCGCGCTGCACGACTACGCGCTGGGCGCCCTCCTGCTGTTTGTCGGCTGCATCGGGCTTGTCGAGCACGTGCACAAGTTCATTGCCGATGTGCCGCAACTGGCCGGCACGGCCACGGCGCTGTACGGCTTGGTGCGCTACGCCAAGGTCAGTGAGGAGGGCAGCGCCGACGGCGTACGGGTACTGCCTGCCGCATTGTGGTTCGGCACCGGCGTGGGCGTAGCGTTTCTTGGCAAGGGGGTGCTGGTACCGGGCCTCTTTGCAGTCACCGTGCTGGCGGCGATGGCCGTGTTACCTGATTTCCGTAGCCGCCAAGCGTGGCGGTTCTATCTGATCTCACTAGCGGTGGCGGCACCATGGCTGTTGATCTGGCCAGCCATCTTCTGGCGTGCGTCCCCAGAGCTGTTTATCGAATGGTTCTGGGTCAACAACATTGGCCGTTTCTTCGGTTTTTCGGAACTGGGGGGTGAAAAAAGTCCGCTCGCGACCTCCCTGCGCTCCGTCTTCTTGACGGGTACGCCGGCCGTGTGGCCAGCGCTGGGCATGCTGGGCTTGTCGATGTGGACGCTGGTGCGCCAGCGGGGACGCAGCACGGGGGTAGCATGGCTGCTGCGATATCAAGGACACGCAGCGGTGGCGCTGTTCGTGCTGGTGACGCTGACGGTCATGCTGCGCTCGGCGATGCTGCGCGATGTCTATCTGATGCCGCTGCAGCCTGCGCTGGCCGTGCTGGGCGCACCGGTGCTGCTGCTGATCGCGCCGGCCTGGCGCGCGCGCATGTGGGGTGCGGCAGTGGTGTTGTTCGGCGCGCTGGGGCTGGTGGTCTGGGCCGTATGGGGCGCCCTCGTCACCAGCGGCGGACTGCTGTTGCCGGGCTGGCTGGCCAAGGTGCTGAGCCGTGTGCTGCCGTTGCCCTACGACATGCTGGTGCACCCAGTCGCAGTGCTGGCGGCGGTGGGCATCACCGTGCTGTGGGCCGTCTGCGTGTGGCTGCGGCCGGCACGCTCGGGGGTGGTGGCGTGGGCCGCGGGCCTCAGTATGGTGTGGGGCCTGCTCGGCACACTGCTGATGCCGTGGGTGGACGACGCGCGCAGCTACCGTCCGTTGTTCCAGGCCATCAAGCCGATGCTGGAATCCGCGCAGATCTGCGTCGCCACACGCGGCATGGGGGAGAGCGAGCGCGCCATGATGCACTATGAAACGGGCGTGCGCCCGGTCAAATGGCTGCTGGGCCACAGCGGCCACGGCGATGCGCGCCATCCGAACCCCGCCGCACGCACCTGTGACCTGATGCTGGTGCTGGACAAGTCCGCCGAACGCAGCCGCCAACCCAAGGGCGCCGAGTGGGAAATGGTATGGCGCGGCAGTCGCCCGGGCGATACCAACGAGACCTTTTCGCTGTTCCAGCGGCGCAGCAATGGCATGGCCGAGGCATTGCCCTCGCCCGAGCCGATCGTGCCGCTGACCGACACGCCCAATCGCGGCCGTCATTAAGCGGCCGTCGCTGAGCCCCATGCGCTACGCTCTGGGTAGCGCGTTTCCCTGTTTTCCCACCCAATGACGTCCACCCTTCGCGTAGCGTTTGCCGGCACGCCTGAATTTGCGCAGATCGCCCTGGCGGCCATCCACCAAGCCGACTTCTCCCTAGTCGCCGTATTGAGCCAGCCGGATCGCCCGGCCGGGCGCGGCATGCAATTGCAGGCGAGCCCCGTCAAGCAGTATGCCGTGTCGCATGGGCTCGGGCCGATCCTGCAGCCTCCTTCATTGCGCCGCGCGGGCAAGTACCCGCAGGAAGCCGCCGAGGCCATCGACGCGCTGGCCGCGCAGCGTCCCGACGTGATGGTGGTGGCTGCGTACGGCCTGATCCTGCCGCATGAAGTGCTCGACTTGCCGCGTTTCGGCTGCATCAACATCCACGCGTCGCTGTTGCCGCGCTGGCGTGGGGCGGCGCCTATCCATCGCGCCATCGAAGCCGGTGATGCCGAATCGGGCATCACGCTCATGCAGATGGATGCCGGCCTGGACACCGGCGACATGATCGCCATGGAACACGTGCCCATCGGCCTGACCGACACCACGGGCACGCTGCACGATACGCTGGCCGCGCTCGGCGGGCGCATGGTGGTGGACGCGCTCGCCAAGCTCGCGCAAGACAGCAAGCTGAGCGCCACGCCACAGCCAGCCGAGGGCGTCACGTACGCCGAGAAGATCGCCAAGGACGAGGCGGCGCTCGATTGGTCGCGCCAGTCCGCCGCGCTGCTGCGACAGGTGCATGCCTTCAACCCGTTCCCCGGCGCATCGGCCTCGCTCGATGGCGTGACGATCAAGTTCTGGCAGGCCGAGGCGCTGACGGACAAACCGGCCGACGCCGAACCCGGCACGGTGCTCGCCGCCAACGCCGATGGCGTGACGATTGCCTGTGGCGCCGGTGCGCTGCGCGTGACACAGTTGCAGAAGCCGGGCGGCAAGCGCCTGCCCGCGCGCGAATTCCTGCAGAGCCTGACGATCCAGCCGGGCCAGCGCTTCGCTTCGCGCGCCTGAAGCACCGCAGCTCCCTTATCTATATAGAGAGGACCTCGCCATGACCATGCTGGGCATCGTCAACCTGCCGCTCTTCATGCTGGCCGTGTTCCTGCTGAATGTGACGCCAGGGCCGGACACGGCCTACATTGTCGGGCGCAGCGTTTCGCAGGGGCGGGTGGCGGGACTGATGTCGGCCCTGGGCGTGTCGGGCGGCTGCTGCGTGCATGTGCTGGCGGTAGCCTTCGGGCTGACGGCGCTGCTGGCAGCCTCCACCGTGGCCTTCACTGTCATCAAGGTGGTAGGCGCGGCCTACCTGATCTACCTGGGCGGGCGCATGCTGCTGGCGCCGCCCGATCGCGACGACGACGCCCCAGCGGAAACCGCTGAACAGGCCGCCGCCTCACGCCGTCCGCGTCCGCTCAAGGCGCTGTTCATGCAGGGGTTTCTGACCAATGTGCTGAACCCGAAGGTCGTGCTGTTCTTCCTGTCGTTCTTCCCGCAGTTCGTTGACCCGCATGCCAACCACAAGGCGGCGGCGTTCCTGGCGCTGGGCGCGGTGTTTATCGTCATGTCGACGGTGTGGAACAGCCTGGTGGCCTGGGTGGCAGCGAGCGTTACGCGCCGCGTGGCGGGCAAGCCGGGCATCAAGCGCTGGCTCGATCGCGTAGTGGGCACGGCGTTCATCGGGCTGGGTGCGCGCCTGGCCTTCACCACTCGTTGACCAAGCAACGGTCCGGCGCGGCGAAATCACGCGTAAGCATCGCGCAAACCCTTGAATCTTCGGCGATTATCGCGATCTAAGAGACTCGAAAAATTGTCCTGACCGGACACCATAGACCCACAGGAGCCACGCCCCCATGTTCAACTGGATCAAGACCTTCATGCTGATGGCAGCGATCACCGCGCTGTTCATCGTCATCGGCGGCATGATCGGCGGACGCAACGGGATGATGCTGGCGCTGCTGTTCGCGCTGGGCATGAATTTCTTCTCGTACTGGTTCTCCGACAAGATGGTCCTGCGCATGTACAACGCGCAGGAAGTCAACGAAGCCTCCGCACCACAGTTCTACCGCCTGGTGCAGGAACTCGCCGGCCGCGCCGGCCTGCCGATGCCCCGCGTCTACCTGATCGACGAGGCCCAGCCCAACGCGTTCGCCACCGGCCGCAACCCGGAGCACGCCGCCGTGGCGGCCACCACCGGCATCCTCAACATCCTGAGTGAGCGCGAATTGCGCGGCGTGATGGCACACGAGCTGGCCCACGTGCAGCACCGCGACATTCTCATCTCCACCATCTCAGCCACCATGGCCGGCGCAATTTCGGCGCTGGCCAACTTTGCGGTGTTCTTCGGCGGGCGCGACAGCGAAGGGCGCCCGGCCAACCCGATCGCCGGGATTGCGGTGGCGATCCTCGCGCCGCTGGCAGCAGCGATGATCCAGATGGCGATCTCCCGCGCGCGCGAGTTCGAAGCCGACCGCGGCGGCGCCGAGATCAGCGGCGACCCGCAGGCGCTGGCCTCCGCGCTGGACAAGATTCACCGCTACGCCGCCGGTATCCCGTTTGCCGCCGCCGAGGCGCATCCGGCCACCGCGCAGATGATGATCATGAACCCGCTGCACGGCGGCGGCCTGGCCAACCTGTTCAGCACGCACCCGGCCACGGAAGAGCGCATTGCGCGCCTGATGCACATGGCGCAGACCGGGCAGTATCCGGCGTAGGCGATCGCTTCCCTTATACTTCTGCAGTCCGCACGAGCCCGCCCACCGCGGGCTCGCTGCTTTTCACCCGCCTGATTCTTCCGCACCGATGCGCCTGCCCCCCGACTCCCTCGCCCACGCCTTATCGCTTGCCGCCGTTGCGGTGGAAAAGCTGCGGCAAGGCACGGCTTTGCCGCAGGCCATCGATACCGCGTGCCAAGGCGAGGCCGGCCCCACGCGCGGCCCGGTGCGAGGCGCCGTGCAGGACCTCGCCTATCGCGCCACGCGCTGGCTCGGCAGCACCGACTGGCTGATCCGCACGCTCATCCCACGTCCGCCCGCCGAGGGCGCCGCCAACCTGCTGCGCGTGGCGCTGGCCCAGTTGCTGGACGATCCTCTGCCGTATGCCCCCTTCACGGTGGTCGACCAGACCGTGCGCGCCGCCTCGGCCGACCCGAAGCTCGCGCACGGCAAAGGCATGGTCAACGGCGTACTGCGACGTTTCCTGCGCGAGCAAAACGAACTGGTTGCCGCCATGCAGGCCGACCCGGTGGCCGCCAACAACTACCCCCGGTGGTGGATCGACGCCGTGCGCGACGCCTATCCCGACGCATGGCAGAGCATCCTGGCCGCCGGTAACCGCCGCCCGCCGATGGTGCTGCGTGTGAACCCGCGCCGCGTTACCGTCGACGCTTACCTCGCGCGCCTGCTTGACGCCGGCATCGACGCCGAGCGCATCGGCGAGCAGGCAGTGCGCCTGACCCGTGCCGTACCGGTCATCGAGTTGCCGGGCTTTGCTGAGGGCGACGTCTCGGTACAGGACGCCGGCGCGCAACTGGCGGCCGCGCTGCTCGACGTGGCGCCGGGCCAGCGCGTGCTGGATGCCTGCGCCGCTCCCGGCGGCAAGACCGGCCATCTGCTGGAACTAGCGGACAACCTGGACGTGACGGCGCTTGAATCCGATGCCGCGCGCGCCGTGCGCATCGATGAGAACCTCGCGCGGCTTTCCCAGACCGCCACCGTTTGCGTGGGCGACGCGGCCAGCCCCGACACCTGGTGGGACGGCCGCCCGTTCGACCGCATCCTGGCCGACGTGCCGTGCTCGGCGGCCGGCATCGTGCGGCGCCATCCGGACATCCGCTGGCTGCGGCGCCCGGCCGATCTCAAGGCGCTGGCCGCACTGCAGCGGGACATCGTGCGCGCCCTGTGGACATGTCTGGCGCCCGGTGGCAAGTTGCTTTACGTCACCTGTTCGATTTTCCCGACGGAAGGCGAGGCCCAGGCCGGATGGTTTGAACGCCATCTGGAAGATGCGATACGATTGCACGCGCCCGGTCAGTTGCTGCCGACCACGCCCGACGCGGCGCGAGCTGGCGGTTTCGCCTCCGGTCGCAGTGCCCCCGAAGCTTTGCCCCTGCCGCTCGATCACGACGGCTTCTTTTACGCAGTGTTCCAGAAACGGCCTTGACGCACCGACCGTTGTGACAGCCACCTTCCGCCCATCGCTCCGGCTAATGCCCACCCGATTCCGGCAGATGCTGCATCGGCTTGTCATACTGGGCATGCTGTGCCTGTTGTGGACAACGGCACCCTCCGCACAGACCATCGAAGTCAATCGCGCCCAACTGGAATATGCCGACGGCGGCTGGAACCTCTCCGCCGACTTCGGTTTCGACCTGCCTGGCAACCTGGAAGACGCGGTCAACAAAGGCATCGCGCTCTATTTCCTCGTCGAGTTCGAGCTGATCCGCCCGCGCTGGTACTGGTTCGATGACCATGCCGTCAGCGCCACGCGCGTAGTGCGGCTGTCGTACCACCCGCTCACGCGCCAGTACCGCGTGTCGACCGGCGGCCTGCAGGTGCCGTTCTCGCGCCTGAAAGACGCCGTTGACTTCATGCAGCACGTGCGCGGCTGGCGCGTGTTCGATCAACGCGCCGTCAAGCCCGGCGAGACCGCGCAGGCCGAGGTGCGCATGCGCCTAGACGTAACGCAGTTGCCCAAGCCGTTCCAGATCAACGCTCTCAATACGCGCGACTGGAACCTCACCTCCGACTGGAAGCGCTTCGGCTTCCTGGTGCCGAACGAGGTCGGCGCGACTCCGCCTCCACCCGCGCCACCGCAGCCCGCACCAACGTCCACGCCGCCCGCCAGCGCGCCGGCGTCTTCCACCCCGACGCCGGGCACATCGGGCCAGTCGTCCAATCCAGGCTGGGGCATGACGGCCGGCCCCTCCAATGCGGCCTCGCTTTTGCTGCCGGCGCCTGCCAAATGATCTTCGACCGCAGCTACAAGCGCCTGCTCTATCAGGTGGTGGCGGGCACCATCGTCTTTCTGGCGATCGTGCTGGTGGGCCTGCTGGCGGCGGCATCGGCCAACACCGAGTTCTTCGACCGTTATTTCACGCTGCTCTATAAGGTCAACCTCGTCATCGGCGTGATGCTGGTGGTGATCATCGGCGGGCTGATGCTGGCGCTGGCGCTGCGCGCGCGGCGCGGCAAGTTCGGCACGCGGCTGATGACCAAGCTGGCCGTGTTCTTCGGCGTGGTGGGTGTGCTGCCAGGGGTGCTGATCTATCTGGTGTCGCTGCAGTTCGTCTCGCGCAGCATCGAGTCGTGGTTCGACGTGAAGGTGGAATCGGCACTGGAGGCCGGCCTGAACCTGGGCCGCTCGACCATGGACACCGCACTGGCGGACCTGCAGAACAAGGCGCGCCTGATCGCCGAGCAGGTGGGCGACGGCTCGGCCTCCGCCACGGCCATCACGCTCAACCGCCTGCGCGAGCAGTTCGGCGTGCAGGAAGCGACCATCTTCACCGCCAGCGGCCGCGTGGTCGCCACCGCGTCGAGCACGTACGACACGCTCGTGCCGAACCTGCCCGACCAGGCGGTGCTGGAGCAGGCGCGCACACCCGGCGGCTACGCCAGCCTGGAAGGCGGCAGCGACAACGAAGGCGATAGCGGTCCGGCGCCCTCCGCACGCAGCAACAACCGCCGCAACGATCTCTACCAACTGCACGTGGTGGTGGCACTGGGCACGGCCTCGCGCGAAGATTCGGGGCTCGGGCTGAACTCGCCGGCGCGCAAGTGGGCCGGCACGGGGCTGCTGGCCGATCGCCGTCCAGAGGATGGCGGCAACGCCGCGCGCGGCTTCGGCCTGATCGGCGAGGCCGGCCGCGAGGAGCGCTTCCTGCAGCTCGTGCAGCCGGTGCCGCAGGCGCTCGCACGCAATGCCGATGCCGTGCAGCGCGCCTACCAGGAATACCAGGAGAAGGCGCTCGGCCGCACCGGCCTGCGCAAGATGTACATCGGCACGCTCACGCTGACGCTGTTCCTGGCCGTGTTCATCGCGGTGATGCTGGCGCTGCTGCTCGGCGCGCAACTGGCGCGGCCACTGCTGATGCTGCTGCAGGGCACGCGCGAAGTGGCCGAGGGCGACCTCTCGCCCAAGCGCGAGCTGCACACGCGCGACGAACTCGGCCTGCTCACGCAGCAGTTCAACCAGATGACGCGCCAGTTGGCCGATGCGCGCCGCGCAGTGGAGCAGAATCGCGCGGCACTCGAGCAGTCGAAGGCCTATCTCGAAAGCGTGCTGACCAACCTGACCGCCGGCGTGTTCGTGTTCGACCACCGCTTCGTGCTGCTGACCGCCAACCCCGGCGCCGAGCGCATCTTCAAGCAGCCCTTCGGCGCGTGGGTCGGGCAGAGCCTGACCGGCATCGCGCCGCTGGCCGCCTTCGCCCCGGTGGTCGAACAGGCCTTCGCCGAACACGACGTAAGCGCCGCAGCGGGCGGCATGGCGGTGCACTGGCAGAAGCAGGTCGAGATCCCGCTGGAAGACGAAGACGAACCGCTCACGCTGCTGGTGCGCGGCACGCGCCTGCCGGGGCCATCGGTGGGCGCGCACGGAACCGAGCGCGGCTACGTGGTGGTGTTCGACGATATCTCCGACGTGATCTCGGCGCAGCGCTCGGTGGCGTGGGGCGAAGTCGCGCGGCGCCTGGCGCACGAGATCAAGAATCCGCTCACGCCCATTCAGCTTTCGGCCGAGCGCCTGGAGATGAAGCTCTCGCCCAAACTGACGGATGCCGATGCAGAGGTGCTGCGCCGCGGCGCCACCACCATCGTCAACCAGGTTGCGGCCATGAAGCGCATGGTGGACGACTTCCGCGACTACGCGCGCACGCCGCCGGCTGTGCTGCAGGAGCTGGACCTCAACGCGCTATGTGCCGAGGTGCTGCACCTGTACGGCATCGATCACCCCGGCAAGCACGATCATCCGGTCATCGAGGTCAAGCTTGGCGAGGGATTGCCGTTGATCAAGGGCGATCCAACGCAATTGCGCCAGGTCATCCACAACCTGCTCCAGAACGCGCAGGACGCGGTGGCCGAGAATGAAGCCTCCGGGCGGGCCGCTCCACATGTCATGTTGCAAACTGACACTGTAGAATACGACGACGCTTCGGGCGCGCGGCGGCAGGCCGTGCGGCTTGCGATCGCGGACAACGGCAGCGGGTTCTCTTCCCGCATCCTCAACCGCGCCTTCGAGCCGTACGTCACGACCAAAGCCAAGGGCACAGGGTTGGGCTTGGCCATGGTCAAGAAGATCATGGACGAGCACGGCGCGCGCATCGAATTGCGCAACCGCCAGTCCCAATCGGGCACCGACACCATCGGCGCCCAGGTTTCCATCCTGTTCGTAAAACTCGCGTAGCGCGGACGGCAATCCCGCCGCACATAGAGGAAAAGCATGGCCACCATCCTCGTTGTCGACGACGAAATGGGTATCCGGGAGTTGCTCTCCGAAATTCTCGGAGACGAAGGACACGTCGTCGAACTCGCCGAGAACGCGCAGCGCGCGCGTGAATACCGCGCAAATGCAACACCCGATCTCGTCCTGCTCGATATCTGGATGCCGGACACTGATGGCGTGACGCTGCTCAAGGAGTGGGCGTCGCAAGGTCTGCTGACCATGCCGGTGATCATGATGTCGGGTCACGCCACGATCGACACCGCCGTGGAAGCGACCAAGATCGGCGCGCTGAACTTCCTCGAGAAACCCATCGCGCTGCAGAAGCTGCTGACCGCGGTCGAGCAGGGTTTGTCGCGCAGCAAGGAAAAGCCGCGCGCGGCCACACCGGCGGCAGCGCCGGCAGCAGGCCTCGGCCTTGCTGGGGCCGCGCCGAATGCCGCTGCCGCAGGCGCACCCGCCACGCTTGACCGCGCTGACATCAACGGCGTGCCCGCTCGCGCAGCCGAGGGCGGCGGCATGCAGTTCTCGTTCGACATGCCGCTGCGCGAAGCGCGCGACCTATTCGAGCGTGCCTACTTCGAATACCACCTGCAGCGCGAAGGCGGCAGCATGACCCGCGTGGCCGAAAAGACTGGCCTGGAGCGCACCCACCTGTACCGCAAACTCAAGCAGTTGGGCGTCGAACTCTCGCGCAATAAAGGCGAGTCAGCCGCCTCTTGATCGACAGATGAATTGACGGAACGCTTGACGGCGGAGGACAAACCCTGCCATACTTGCATTTCTTTGCTTGGCCCGGTAGCTCAGTTGGTAGAGCAGCGGATTGAAAATCCGCGTGTCGGTGGTTCGATTCCGCCCCAGGCCACCAAAATTCTTCGTTCCGCAAGGTCAATCGATTCTGCGGAGCAACAAAAAAGACCTCCTCGCGAGGTCTTTTTTCATTTCCAGCCCCACCTTCCGGGCACCCGCCTTTCCATGGATCGCCGCACCCGTCGCCGATCTGCGACGGATCGCCGCAACCACAAAAATTGCGCCAAACCCTCTTGACGCAGCGCAGCTCAGGGTATACCTAGCGCGGCAAATTGCGCCAAATTGTCGCAGCCCTCGGTATAGTGACTCAACGCTATCAGGCGGCAAGCACAAGGAGACACTCCATGGCACTCGTTGGCACCGGTCACCACTTCCATTTCCACGCTTTCGACGGCATCAGCCGCAAGACGCGGTTGACGTGGTTGCGCAATGCCGCAGCGCTGACGTGCCTGATGGCGCTCATCGCGGCCATGTGGGTCGGCGGCAACCTGTCGGCCCTGATGCACACGCCGATCATGGATGGCGTTTCGCCGCTCGCGGCGGTGATGATTCTGGCATGCACCTGCATGGCCATGAGCCTGCTTGGCCTGATCGCTGCCGGGTTCTTTCAGTTCCGCATGGAGCAACTCGACGCGCCCGCGACAGCCTGAGCTGCGCACTTCACCACTCCAGACGGAGGCTTCGGCCTCCGTTTTGTTTTTTGTGGCACTGAATCCAGCGCATCCGCCCGCCGAAACAGCCGTCTCGTCGATCGGTTAACTTGACTCATTTGTTTCAATGCCATAGATTTTGAAACAAATGGATCAACACAACCGCCGATGACCTTTGATGAGCTGACGCAAACCCTGCGCGACCGCGCGTCCGACCTGTCGCCGCAACTGCAGCGCGCCGCCATGCTGCTGGAAACCCACCAGAGCGATATTGCGTTGTTGTCGATGCGCGACTTGGCGCGACGATGCGACCTGCCGCCAGCTACGTTCTCGCGGCTGGCGCGGGCGCTGGGCTTTGAAGACTTTGCCGCGTTGCGCGAAGTCTGCGTGAGTCATCTCCGCCAGCAGGCCGACGGCTTTGCCGGCCGCGCGAGCGCGTTGCAGGGTGACGACGACGCAGGCGCGCCGGAAGCCGAGCGCATCGGCGCGGCCATTGGCTCCAACGTGCAGGCGGCGTTTTCGCCGGCCAACCTCGCGACGCTGGAGACCGTGGCGGCCGCCCTGTGCAAGGCACGCCGCGTGTTCCTGCTCGGCGCGCGCAGTTGCCTCGCGCTCACGCATGCGTTCGGCTATGCCGCGCAGCTCTTCGACGACAAGGTCACGCTGTGCAGCGGCACCGGCAACACGCTGGCCGATCCGCTGCGCTTCTGCGGCGAGGGCGACGTCGTCATCGCCGTCACGTTCGACCCGTACACGCGCGAAGTGATCGAGGCGATGCAGTACGCGCACGAGCGCGGCGCGCGTCTCGTGTATGTGACCGACAGCGCGTTTGCGCCGGGCACCGAACTGGCGTGGCAACAGTTGGTCGCGCCCGTGGCAATCCCCTCGTTCTTCCATTCGCTGGCCGCACCGTTGGCGCTGCTCGATGCGCTGCTGATGACGTGGTTCCGCCACGCCGGCCCCACCGCGCTCGCGCACTTGGCCGACAGCGACGCCCAGCTCAAGCAACAACACGCCTACGTGCGCAGCGCCCGCCGCAGTGAAGCGGCTGTCGCGATGCCGCCTCAACGCTGACCTTGCTGACCTTGCCGACTTTTCCCAACCGATCATGACACCCTCCACCACCTCCGTTTTCCACCGCGACCCGCGCAAGGCGCTGCCCACCGCCATTGGCGGCGAGGGCATGACCCTGATCGATGCCGAGGGCAAACGCTACCTCGACGCCTGCGGTGGCGCAGCCGTTTCGTGTCTCGGTCACGGCCACCCGCGGGTGGTCGAGGCCATCTGCAAGCAGGTGCGCGCGCTGGCGTATGCGCACACGTCGTTCTTCACGACCGACGTGGCGGAGGAGTTGGCCGCACGCCTGACCGCCGCCGCACCGGGCGATCTCGACCACGTGTACTTCGTCTCGGGCGGTTCGGAAGCCATCGAGGCGGCGCTCAAGCTGGCACGCCAATACTTCGTCGAGATCGGCCAGCCGCAGCGCCAATACTTCATTGCGCGGCGCCAGAGCTATCACGGCAACACGCTCGGTGCGCTGGCGATCGGCGGCAACGCCTGGCGACGCGAGCCGTTCCTGCCGCTGCTGGTGCCAGCGCATCATGTGTCGCCATGCTTCGCCTATCGTGAGCGTCGCGATGGCGAGACCGACGCGCAATACGTGCAGCGCCTGGCCGACGAACTGGACGCCAAGATCATCGAACTTGGCGCCGGCAACGTCGCCGCCTTCGTTGCCGAGACGGTGGTGGGCGCCACGGCCGGCGCGGTGCCGCCGGTGGCGGATTACTTCCGCAAAGTCCGCACGGTGTGCGATCGCCACGGCGTGCTGTTGCTGCTGGACGAGGTGATGTCCGGCATGGGCCGTACCGGCTACCTCTTTGCGTGCGAGGAAGACGGCGTGGTGCCCGACCTGATCGCCATCGCCAAGGGCCTGGGCGGCGGGTATCAGCCGATCGGCGCGACGCTGGTGAGCCGCCGCATCTATGACGCCATCACGCGCGGCAGCGGCTTCTTCCAGCATGGCCACACCTACATCGGCCACGCCACGGCGTGCGCGGCGGCGCTGGAAGTGCAGAAGGTGATTGCCGAAGAAAACTTGCTCGCCAACGTGCAGGCGCGCGGCGAGCAACTGCGCGCTGCACTGCGCTCGCGCTTTGCCGATCACCCGCACGTGGGCGACGTGCGCGGGCGCGGGCTGTTCGTCGGCGTCGAGCTGGTGGCCGATCGCGCCACCAAGGCGCCGCTGCCGCCTGCACGCAAGACGCACGCGCGCGTGAAGGCCGAAGCCATGCAGCGCGGCCTGATGGTCTACCCGATGGGCGGCACGATCGACGGCCTGCGCGGCGACCACATCCTGCTCGCGCCGCCGTTCATCGCCACCGCCCAGGACATCGATGCCATCGTCGAGCGCCTGGGTGATGCGGTGGAAGCCGCCACGGCGAACGCGCTGGAGGCCGCATGACGCACCGGCCGATCGCCATCGCCGTGGCACCCAACGGCGCACGCAAGACGCACGCCGATCACCCCGCGCTGCCGATCACGCCCGATGAACTGGCCGCCTGCGCGCGTCAATGCGTCGACGCCGGCGCGGCGATGCTGCATTTGCATGTGCGCCACCCCGATGGCACGCACAGCCTGGAGCCGGGCGACTACCACCCGGCCATCGCCGCTGTGCGGCAGGCGGTGGGCGATGCGCTGGTGATTCAGGTCACCACCGAGGCCGTCGGCATCTATACGCCCGAACAGCAGATGGCATCGGTGCGCGCGCTGCAGCCGGAGGCGATCTCCGCTGCGCTGCGCGAGTTGGTCCCTGATGCCGCCCATGAAACCGAGGCGGCGCGCTTCTTCGCCGAACTCGCAGCGGCACGCACGGCGATCCAGTACATCCTCTATTCCGCCGACGACGTGGTGCGCTACCGCGACCTGCGCACGCGCGGCATCCTGCCCGAGACACCGCACTGGGTGCTGTTCGTGCTCGGCCGCTACAGCGCGGGGCAACGCTCGGACCCATCGGACCTGCTGCCGTTCCTGCACACCTGGGCCGACGGCGGCGAGCTGACGGCCAACGTGCCCTGGGCGATGTGCGCGTTCGGCCCGCGCGAAGCCGAATGCGCGCTCACCGCCGCGCTGCTCGGTGGCCACGCGCGCCTGGGCTTCGAGAACAACATGCTGCTGCCCGACGGCAGCGCCGCGCCCGACAACGCGGCACTCGTCACCAACCTGCGTCGCCATATCGACGCGCTGCATCGCCCACTGGCCAGCGCCGCAGAACTGCGCGGCTGGTTCGGCAGATAACCCACCCGAATTGCACACCACGAAGTCATCACACAGACGGCCCCGACACGCATCGGGCCGCGCCACACAACCATTGGAGGAAGTATGCGTTTCACTATCCGCTGTATCCCGTTGGCCCTCGCTGGCGTGCTCGCTGCCAGCGCG
Organism: Ralstonia sp. UBA689; assembly: GCF_002298975.1. GTDB lineage: Bacteria > Pseudomonadota > Gammaproteobacteria > Burkholderiales > Burkholderiaceae > Ralstonia. The sequence goes on along the minus strand of NZ_DBMV01000033.1, from coordinate 94,229 downwards.
CACGCCCAGGCACTCGAAGGCACGCTCAAAAAGATCCAGGACAGCAACACCATCCTGATCGGCGTGCGCGAATCATCGATTCCGTTTTCGTATCGCGACAGCAAGAACCAGATCATCGGTTTCTCGGCCGACCTGTGTTCGCGCGTAATCGACGCGGTCAAGCAGAAGACCGGCAAGCCCGGTCTGCAGGTGCAACAGATTCCCGTCACCTCGCAAAACCGCACGTCGCTGGTGCAGAACGGCTCGGTGGACCTGGAGTGCGGGGTGACCACGCATTTGAAGTCGCGCGAACAGCAGACGGCGTTCTCCACCACCTTCTTCATCGCCGGCACGCGCCTGCTGACCAACGTGAGTTCGGGCGTGAAGGATTTTCCGGACCTGACCGGCAAATCGGTCATCACCAATGCGGGGACGACGTCGGAGCGCATCCTGCGCAAGATGAACGACGAGAAGAAGATGAACATGAACGTCATCAGCGGCAAGGACTATGGTGAGTCCTTCCTCACGCTGCAAAGCGGCCGCGTGGCGGCGTTCATGATGGATGACGTGCTGTTGGCCGGCGCGCGCACGCTGGCGCAGAAGCCCACCGACTGGGTCGTGACGGGCACGCCGCAGTCATTCGAGGCCTATGGCTTCATGCTGCGCAAGGACGATCCGCAGTTCAAGAAGCTGGTGGACGACACGCTCACTGGCGTCATGAAGAGCGGCGAGATCAAAGCGCTCTACGCAAAATGGTTCGAGAAGCCAGTGCCGCCCAAGAGCATCAACTTCAACTTCCCGATGGGCGAGCAGTTGAAGGCGCTGTACGCCAACCCGAACGACACGCCGTTCGAGTAAGCCACCGCGCGCTAGGCAACAGCTTGGGCCACCGTCATGCGGTCCGGCTGTGTGCGGGCCGCCAGCAGGTGCTGCGCGGCCCAGCGGCCGGTTTCGGCAGCGCCGTCGGTCCAAGGACTGCCGAGGTAGTCGCCGGCCAGCACGACGCGGCGACCCCGCCCGAGCGCGGAGCCGAGTGCGGCGCGATAAGTCGCCACCGCTCGCGCCCGTCCCACCGGGGAGAGCGGCTCCGCCGCCTGCCAGCGCTGCAGGTGCGTCGCCTGCGCCGCCCGGCCGATGCCGGGTAGATGCACGTCCATGGCTTCGATCACGAAGCGGGTGAGCTCGGTATCGTTCAGATGGATCGCCTCGCCGGCAGCCTGCGCCCCGAGCATCGCGCAGACGATCGTCCCGTCGCCGGGCGTCTGCCCTGGCTGGAACGTCAGCGCGGCAAGCGGGCTGCCCTCCACCGGCGCATACAGCGCACCGTACACCGGCTGGAACACCTTCGGCACCGACCAAGACGGCGACAGGCCAAGCGCCAGATGCACGCTCGGCGCATAGCGCGCGGCCAGCACGGCACGCTCTTCCTCCGTGGGCCGCGACAGCCAATCTTGCGTGATGTGCGCGGGCGTGGCGAGCACCGCACCATCGGCGTTCAGCCATTCTCCGTTGACGTTGACGCGCACGCCGCCCGACGTTTCCTCCACGGCTTCCACGCTGGCGCCATAACGCACGTCGAGCGCTGCGGCCATCGCGCGCGGCAAGGCCTGCCAGCCGCCATCGACGGTCAGCGTATCCGCGCCGTTGAACGCGGTCAGTGCCGCCAGCAGTGCTCGCGACGTCCCGGCCAGCCGATGAAAGTACAAGCCGTGGACCATCGGCTCGAAGAAATAGCGCGCGGCCGCATCGCCAAACACGCGCGCGCTCCAGTCCAGCGCATCGGCATCATCGTAGGCGCTGAGGCTGGCGTAGTGATTTGGGTCGATGCCACGCAATTCGCGCGCGGTGACCAGGGCCCCGCGCACCATCCGCCAGGTCTCGCCCCAGGTGAGCTGGCCGCCGGAACCGAGCGTCCAAGGGCGCTTGGTGTGCACCGTGTGGAAGACCGACCCGCGTTGCATGGCGGCCACGGCCGACGTCTTGCGCAGGCGTGACGCCAGCCCGGTGTCCTGCAGCAGCGGCAGCACGTGGCGATAGCGCGACGATACAAACTGCGCGCCGCACTCGATGGTCTGCCCATGGAACAGCACACTGCGAATGCGCCCGCCGGGCGAGCGCGCCGCTTCCAGCACGGTGACGGTGCAGCCGGCCTGCTGCAGATGGCGTGCGGCATTCAGCCCGGCAATGCCCGCACCCACAACGATGAAATCTCGCATGGCAAGGAAGAAGGAGGAGACGCCGCCTACAATACCGGCCGGCTGCGCACCATACACAGCCTGTCAGTTTTCCTTCGAGGACGCCACGATGCCGAAAACCACCCGCTCACACTGGATCGAAGCCGGTTTCGAGCTGCTCGACATCGAGGGTGCCGGCGGCGTTTCCGCTGAACGCCTTGCCCGTCGCCTGAACGTGACGCGCGGCGCGTTCTACCACCACTTCACCAGCCGCGAAGACTACGTGCGCAGCCTGCTCGCCGAATGGGAACGCGCCTATACCGGCAGCATCCTCTCGCTCATCCAGCCCGGCGACACTGCTGAAACGCTGCTCATGCGCTACCTCGACGTGGCCGCATCGATGCACCCGCAGCGCGAAGTCGCCATCCGTGCCTGGGCCATGCGCGAGCCGTTGGTGGCCGAAACGCTGCAGCGCGTGGATGCACTGCGCCTGGCCTTCTCCACCTCGCTATGCAGCCTGGAAGGCGGCGCGCCGGGCGACGCTGCGTTCTGGGGCCGCATCGCGCACCTGTGCTTCATCGGCGCGCAGCAAACCACGGCGCGTCCCGGTCCCGAGGCGTTCCGGACGCTCTTCCTGAAGCTGTTTGCGATGTCGCAGCGGCTGGCCATGCAGCCCGCGACGAGCTAAATGCCCGCCTGCGCGACGGCCTCGATGCGCGCAACGTGCACGGCCTGCTTGATGTGGGCGGGGTTGTCGGCGTAGCGCCTGGCGACGGCACCGGCATCGATGGATGTGGCCGCCTGCAGCGCACGCATCAGGCGTTCCGTTTGCGGATAGGCGCGATCTTCAAACCCGAGGCGACCGCGTGCATCCGCCTCACATGCCTGCAGCGCCTGACGGAAACGTTCGGGCTTGCGCAGCGCATCGCAGCGCTCCAGCAAGCGCACCAGGGCGGTGGCGTCAAAGCCATCGCTGCGGTGGATATTGCCGTGCTCGCGCGCGACGACGACTGCCAGATCGCGGCAGTCGGTCGGCACGCGCAGGCGCTGGCAGACCGCTTCGATCATCGGCACGCTGCGTTCTTCGTGGCCGATGTGGCGCGGCAAAACGTCGACGGGCGTGGTGCCCTTGCCCAGGTCGTGCACCAGCGCGGCAAAGCGCACCGGCAGCGGCGCATCCATGGCGGCGGCGGTCTCGATCACCATCATGGTGTGCACGCCGGTGTCGACCTCTGGGTGGTAGTCGGCGCGCTGCGGCACGCCCCACAGGCGATCGAGTTCGGGAAGCAGGCGGACCAGCGCGCCGCAGTCGCGCAGCACGGCGAACATGCGCGCCGGGTGCGCTTCCAGCAGCCCGCGGGCGATCTCCTGCCACACGCGCTCGGGCACCAGCGCATCGACCTCACCGGCCTGCACCATGCGCTGCATCAGCGCGTTGGTTTCGGGTGCCACGTGAAAGTCCGCAAAGCGGGCGGCAAAGCGCGCCACGCGCAGGATGCGCACCGGGTCTTCTGCAAAGGCGTCGGACACATGCCGGAACGTGCGCGCGGCCAGGTCGGCCTGTCCGCCGTATGGGTCGATGACCGGGCCGACCAGCGCGCCGTCTTCCGCCACGCGCTTTGCCATCGCGTTGATGGTCAGGTCGCGGCGGATCAGATCGTCTTCGAGCGTGACGTCGGGTGCGTAGTAGACCGAGAAGCCCTTGTAGCCGGCAGCCGTCTTGCGCTCGGTGCGGGCCAGCGCGTACTCGGCCTGCGTGCGCGGGTGCAGGAAGACCGGGAAATCCTTGCCGACCGCGCGAAAGCCGCGTGCCTCCAGCGCCTCGGGCGTGGCTCCGACGACCACGTAGTCGCGATCCTGCACGGGCAGCCCGAGCAACGCGTCACGAATCGCGCCGCCCACGGCATATACATCCAGCCCATGCGTGGCCGGATCAACGACGCTGCCCCCCACCAGTGCCGCGCGTTCCGTCATTGATTGGCGGCGACCAGCGTTTCCTCGTCTGGCGCGGTACGGTACGGCTCGTCGTCGGCGAGGAAATCATGCTCGGCACGCGCGCCGTCGATCCACTCCTGCATGGCGGGCAGATTGAGGATGTGGTCGGCATACGCCTTGGCGGCTTCGGGCAGGCGCACGCCGTAGGTGGCGAAGCGGCTGACCACCGGCGCGTAGAACGCATCCGCCACCGTGAAGTGGCCAAACAGGAACGGGCCTTCGGCTGCGTACTTCTGGCGCAGCTCTGTCCACATGGCGGCAATGCGGTCGATGTCGCGCTGCACGGCCACGTTCCAGCCCATGCCGGGCAGCACGGCTGTCACGTTCATCGGCATGTTGCTGCGCAGGCTGCCAAAGCCGGAGTGCATCTCGGCGCAGATCGAGCGGGCATGTGCGCGCGCCTTCGGGTCTTGCGGCCACAGTTGCGCGCGCGGGAAGCGCTCGGCCAGCGTTTCGCAGATCGCCAGCGAATCCCACACATTCATATCGCCATCGACCAGCACGGGCACGCGGCCAGCCGGCGAATGACGTGCCACGTCGGCGGCAAAGCTCTCGCTCAGCAGGCGCACGCGGATCTCCTCGAACGGAATGCCGGCCTGCTTGGCCAACAGCCACGGGCGTAGCGACCACGACGAATAGTTCTTGTTGCCGATGACCAGTTTCATGATTCCCGTCCTTGGAGAGTGCACTGCAATGATTATGGGAGCGCGCCTGCAGCGCGCCGGGCGCCGGACGCTCTTGTTCTTGACGATGGCGAAGGTCTGCAGCGCGGGGCGAACGGGCCATTCTAGACCTGCGCTGCAGCGCGACAAAATGAAACGGATTGGCCACCGTTGTTAGATGAACTCACAACTAGCGCCCACAACGGTGCCCGCCCGGCTAGCGATGCGCCCGAGCGCGGACGGAGCGCAACCCGGAATTCGGTCCGAAGCCGGCCAGCGCAGGCAGCATCACGGCCTCCATGCCGAGCGGATGGATGCCGAGTTCCGGCGCGACCGGCTCGGCGCTGACGTTGTCCACGCGCATGGAGTCGAGGTTGTCGCGCGAGAGGGGCGCCCCAGGCAGATGCTCGAACAACGCGGCCTGCATACGGCCCAGGCCCTCGGGCAGCGGCACGATCCAGCGCCGGTGCCCACTGGCACGCCCAGCAAAACGCATCAGCTCGGCCAGGGTGTAGATGCGCGGGCCGACCAGCGCGTACGCATGCCGCACCGTGGCCGGGTTGTCGAGCGCATTGACGAAGGCAGCAGCCACGTCGTCCACATAGACAGGCTGGAAGCGCGCGTCGGCGCAGGCCAGCGGCACAAACGGGGCCATGCGCTGCATGCGTGCGAACAGGTTCAGGAAATGATCCTGCGGACCGAACACCACCGAGGGGCGGAACACGGTCCAGTCCAGTTCGCTGTTCATGACCACGCGCTCGCCATCGCCCTTGCTGCGCTGATACATCGACGGGCCGGTCGGATCGGCGCCCAATGCGCTCATGTGCAGCAGCCGGTTCACGCCGTGACGGCGGCAGGCGGCCACGATACGGCGGGGCAGATCGACATGCACCCGCTGGAAGATCGGGCCATACGGCATCGCGCGAGCGTCCTGCAGCACGCCAACGAGGTTGATGACGGCGCAATGCTCGCTGCCGCGTTCCGTCAGCGCCAGGAACAGCGCGTCGAGGGCATCGTCAGCGTAGATGTCGGCGTCCATCACATCCACGCGCGGCAGCAGCGTGAGATTGTGTGCCCGGGCAGATTCGGCATCGCGCGTGGGCACGATCACACGGCCCTCGGGCAGGCCGGGCGCGGCGAAGGTCTCGGTCACCAGGCGCGAGAGCAACTGCGTGCCGATGAAACCGGTGCCGCCGAAAACGAGCAGGTTGGAGGTATGCATGGTGGCATCTCCAAGACGGGTGGGGAGCTTCACCACAATACATCCCGAAGGCGATCGACCCCAAGGCCGTTGAGCGGGTTTCACAATCTGCCCATGAAACCGTGCAGCCGGCGGCACCGCCGTGATCATCCGGCGGCCCGCGCCAACGCCAATGCAAAACGCCCGCATTGCTGCGGGCGCTTTATGACGGCAGGGTCGCTTATCGTGGTCGCTTACGGCAGATCGTCCGGCGTCGCGGCCTCCGGTGCCACCTTGCCCAGACGGTCCTTCAACGATTGCGGGCGGCCGGTCAGCAGCGCGCCGTAATACGTGGCGTTCGACAGCACGTTCTTCACATACGTACGCGTCTCATTGAAGGGAATTGTCTCGGCAAAGATCGCGCCTTCCACCGGGCGCGTGAGCGTCGAGCGCCAGCGCTTCGGCCGGCCCGGGCCGGCGTTGTACCCGGCGGTGGCCAGCGTCATCGAGCTGTCCAGATCGGTCAGAATCATCGACAGGTAGCTCGTGCCGAGCAGCACGTTGGTGTCGATATCGCTCATCTGCGCGGGACGGAAGCCCGGCAGGCCGATCTTCTTGGCCACGCGCTTGGCGGTTTCCGGCATCACCTGCATCAGGCCCGAAGCGCCCACCGACGAGCGCGCGTCCATGATGAAGCGCGATTCCTGGCGGATCAGGCCATACGCCCACGCAATGTCCAGGCCCACCGCATCGGCGTTGCGCTCGACCACCTTGCGGAACGGCATCGGGAAGCGCAGCGAGAAGTCATGCTCGCTCTTGGTCTTGTCGGCCGAGTTGACAGTGCGATCGAGCAGGCCGAGCTTGCGGCCGTATTCCGCCGCCGCCAACAACTCGCGGTCGCTCATGTTGCGCAACTCCCAGTTCCACTCACGGTTGCCTTCGAAGCGCAGGTTCAGGTCATACAGCCGCTTGGCGCGGCCGAAACCCGGGTGGTTGCGGCCCATCGGGTCGATCTCGGCGTCGGTCACCGTTGTGCGCTGCGGCACGGTGATGCGCTGGCCGAGTTCTTCCAGCGCGAGCTGACCGTAGAAGTTGAACTGCCCGGCGATCGACTGGAACTGCTGCTTGGCCTCGTCGTTGCGATTGTCGGCCTTGAGCGCGCGGCCGTACCAATAGGTCCAGGCCGGATCGCGGCTGCGCAGGCTGGGGCGCATGGTCTCGATGGCCTTGCGCACCATCTTCCAATCGCCGGCGCGCAGGGCGGTGCGCACGCGCCATTCCTGCGAATCGTCCGACAGCCAGGCATCTCCGCCCAGCGTCATCTGGCGGCGGTAGGCATCGAGCGCGTCGGGCGTCTGCTTCTTGGCGGCGTATTGGCCGATCACGCCCCAGCCCGCGCCTTGCTCCTCGCGCGACAGGCCGCCACTCTGCGACAGCAGATAGGCGGTCGCCTGCGACGGATCGTTGCGCGCCATGCGGGTCACGTTGGCCAGCGTGTCGTTGTCGACGCGGTCGCCCTCGGGCAGCACGGCCGCGATACGCGAAGCCTGCGTCACCAGGTTCTGTTCGAGCGACAGCCGCGCCGCAAAGGCCACGTCAGCCCGCGTGAACTGGTTCGCCTGCACGAGGTAACCGATCAGGTCGACACAGCCTTCGCCGTAGCCCTTGGGATCGAGCAGCGTGTTGCGCGCGTCGGCGGCCACATTCTGGCCCTTCATCGCGCGCGACAGCAGGGCGTAGCACTCGACCTGCGTGTCGTCCTTCAAGACGAACTTCGGATATTCGACATCGAAGGTGGCCCAGTCGCGCTTCTTGCCAAGCACGAGCAGCCAGTCGTTGCGCAGGCGGTCGGCAATGGCCTCGCCCTGGTAGCGCTGCAGGAACGAGCGGATCTCGTCTTCCGGGGCGTCCGTCCGGGCGTAACCGCTGGCGTCGAAGAGCTGAGGCTTGATGCGGAAATACTGGACGTAGGATTGGATCGGGTAGTCGGACAGGCTGTCGGCCAGTTCCCAGCTACGCGACACGTCATTGCGGCGCGCGGCGTTGCGCAACTCGACAAAGGCGTCGTCCGGATTGGCCGGAATGCCCTGCGGCGCCTGCCGCTTGGCTGCCATCGCCAAAGGTGCCGGGCCGACCACACTCATGCCGACCACGCCTGCAAAAGCCAGCGCGACCGCGCGATATACTGCCTTGGCCTTCAATGTCATCTCCTGCCCCATCCAATCATCACGCTTAGGTCGCCGAATTATCCCATGTCAGCCTTAGGGAAGCCGCACGATCCAGCCAATCCGACCACGCCGATCGAATCGCGCCGCACGCTGCGCGCCATGCTGCTCGACGCGCGTGCCTCGCTGCCGGACCGCGTTGCGCATGACGCCGCGCTGGCACACCATCTGGCTGATCTGCTGCATGCGCTGCCGATTCAACGCCTGGCCGCCTACTGGCCAACGCAGAGCGAGTTCGATGCGTTGACCGTGCTGGGCCACTGGCTGGCCGCCGATGCTGCGCGCCATGCGCTGCTCCCTGTGGTGACAGACAAGTTTTCACCCTTGCAGTTTCGGCGATGGACGCCCGATTGTGAAATGACGCCGGGCGCGTACAACATCCCCATCCCCCGCATGGGTGAGATGGAAACGCCCGATGCCTTGCTGATCCCGTGCGTGGGCTTCGATGCGCAGCGCTACCGCATCGGCTACGGCGGCGGCTTCTACGACCGCACGCTTGCCGCGCTGCATGCCGCCGGCCACCGACCGCGCACCATCGGCGTGGCGTTCGAGGTGAACCGGATGGAATCCATTGCGCCGCAATCGCACGACATCGCGCTCGATTGCATCGTCACCGAGCGTGGCGTGTTCTAACCGCCCCCTTTTGGGAAACGTCCATGTCCCGCACGCTGACGACCGTTGCCGAACTCGAAGCCGTCTACGGCACTCCGAACCCGCGTTCCCTCCTCAAGGAGCTCGACCATCTGAACGAGGACTACCGTGCGTTCGTGGAGGCATCGCCGTTCATCGTGCTGTCGTCGGTGGGCTCGGGTGGCACGGATGCCTCGCCCAAAGGCGATGCGCCGGGCTTCGTGCGCATCCTCGATGAACGCACGCTGGCGATTCCCGACCGGCCCGGCAACAACCGCATTGACAACCTGCGCAACATCGTCGAAGACGGGCGCGTGTCGGTGCTCTTCATCGTGCCAGGGGTGGGCGAGACGCTGCGCGTGAACGGCACCGCCACCATCTCGGCCGACCCCGAGCTGCTCGCCTCGTTTGCGGTGCGGGACAAACTGCCGCGCAGCGTGATCCTCGTGAACGTGCAGACGGTGTACTTCCATTGCTCGAAGGCGCTGGTGCGCTCGAAGCTGTGGGAACGAGCGCAGGAGGAAACGCCGTCGCTGCCGACGGCAGGCAAGATCTTGCAACGCATCAGCGGCGGCGGGTTCGATGGAGAGACCTACGATCGCGAACTGCCCGAGCGCCTGAAGACGACGCTGTACTGAGCGTTCAGCGCTTGGCGCGCGTCGCGGCCTTCTTGGCGGGCGCCTTATTGGCCGGTGCTTTCTTCACAGCCGCTCGCTTCGGCTTGGCCGCCTTCGCGTTCGCTTCGCGCAATGCGGCTTCGATGCCCAGACGCGCCCAGTCGCGCAGCGGCTGGCCGCCGTCGAGTGCATCAGCCGGTGCGCTCAGATAACCGGACATGCTGATGGTGCGGCCGTCGCGGTCGTAGCTGAACGGCATCGACTTTTCGGCGAGAAAGCGCTCGCGCGTGGTGTCGTCCACGCGCAGATAGCAGGTGCTGCGGATCACCAGCGCGAAAACGATGTCGTCGTAATACAGCGCCGCGCCGCCGAACATGCGGCGGGCGCGGATCGCGCCGATCTGCGCGGCGAGCGGCTGGAGTTCATCCAGCAGCCAGGCGATCAGCGGATCCGGTGCGGCTGCCATTTACAGACCGAGACGCTGCCAGATCGCCCGCGTGGCCGTGGCCGTGTTGAGCGTGTAGAAGTGCAGGCCCGGCGCGCCGCCTTGCAGCAGGCGGTCACACAGCGCCGTCACCACGTCCAGGCCGAAGGCGCGGATCGATTCACGGTCGTCGCCAAAACTCTCCAGGCGCTTGGCGATCCAGCGCGGGATCTCGGCGCCGCACATTTCGGAGAAACGCATCAGTTGCGACGAGTTCGTGATCGGCATGATGCCCGGCACGATAGGCACCTCCACACCGAGCTTGCGCGCGTCGTCGACGAACTGGAAGTAGGCATCCGCGTTGAAGAAGTATTGCGTGATGGCGGAGTTCGCACCGGCCTTCACCTTGCGGGCGAAGTTCTCCAGATCGTGCCGCGGCGAACGTGCCTGCGGGTGGTATTCCGGGTACGCCGCGACCTCGATGTGGAAAGCGTCGCCGGTTTCCTCGCGGATGAACGCGACCAACTCGTTGGCGAAGCGGAATTCGCCGATCTCGCCCATGCCCGAGGGCATGTCGCCGCGCAGCGCGACGATGTGGCGGATGCCGTTGTCACGATAGGTATTGAGGATGGCGCGAATGTTCTCGCGCGAGGAGCCCACGCAAGACAGGTGCGGCGCGGCCTCGATGCCTTCGCGCTGGATTTCCACCACGGCGTCGAGCGTGCCCTGCTGCGTGGTGCCACCCGCGCCGAATGTGACGGAAATAAAGCGCGGCTTGAGCGGCGCAAGCTGCGCGCGCGTGTTGCGCAGCTTCTCGGCGCCTTCCGCCGTCTTGGGCGGGAAGAATTCGAAACTGAATTGACGGTCGTTCATTTCAAGGGCGCGATACATCGCGCAGCAGGAGGCTGGAGAGCAGCCAGGAGATCACGCTGTACAGCACCGAGCCCAACAGCGCCGCGCCAAAGCTGGCCACATGGAAACCCGCCAGCACGTTGCCGACGAACATGAACAGCAGCGCGTTGATGATGAAGATGAACAGCCCAAGCGTGAGGATCGTCACCGGCAGGGTGAGGATGACCAGGATCGGGCGGATCAGCGTATTGACGAGACCCAGCACGAGCGCCGCGATCAGCGCGGAGCCGAAACCGTTCAGGTGGATGCCGTTGAGCAGGTAAGCGACCAGAAACAACGCCAGCGCGTTGATGACCCAGACAGCGAGCAGTTTCATGTGTGGAGCCTCATGTTGAAAGCCGCCGCCGGCGCGGGATGCGCCGGCGGGCGGATACAGCGTGCAGATCAGTAGCGGTAGTGGTCAGCCTTGTACGGGCCTTCCTTGCTCACGCCAATGTACGCGGCCTGCTGGTCGGTCAGCTCAGTCAGTTGCGCATTCAGCTTCTTCAACTGCAGGCGCGCGACCTTCTCGTCCAGATGCTTGGGCAGCGTGTAGACGCCCACCGGGTACTTGTTCGAGCCCTTCTGCGCTTCCGTCCACAGCTCGATCTGCGCGATGGTCTGGTTGGCGAACGAGCTGCTCATCACGTACGACGGGTGACCCGTGGCGCAGCCCAAGTTCACCAGGCGGCCCTTGGCCAGGATGATGATCTTCTTGCCGTCGGGGAAGATCACGTGATCGACCTGCGGCTTGATCTCTTCCCACTGATACTTCTCAACGGATGCAATGTCGATCTCGTTGTCGAAGTGGCCGATGTTGCAGACGATGGCCTGGTCCTTCATCTTGGCCATGTGGTCGTGCGTGATGACGTGGTAGTTGCCCGTGCAGGTGACGAAAATGTCGCCGTGCTCGGCGGCGTAGTCCATCGTCACCACGCGGTAGCCTTCCATGGCGGCCTGCAGTGCGCAGATCGGGTCGATTTCCGTCACCCACACTTGCGCCGACAGCGCGCGCAGTGCCTGCGCCGAGCCCTTGCCCACATCGCCGTAGCCGGCAACGACCGCCACCTTGCCGGCGATCATCACGTCAGTGGCGCGCTTGATGCCGTCGACCAGCGATTCACGGCAGCCATACAGGTTGTCGAACTTGCTCTTGGTGACCGAGTCGTTCACGTTGATGGCCGGGAAGCGCAGTTCGCCGCGCTGGGCCATCTGGTACAGGCGATGCACGCCCGTGGTGGTTTCTTCGGTCACGCCCTTGATGGCGTCGAGGTTGCGGCTGTAGAACGTGGCGTCCTTGGCCAGCTTTTCCTTGATGGCCGCGAACAGGAAGGTTTCTTCTTCGCTGGTCGGCTTGGCGATCACGGAGGCGTCCTTCTCGGCGCGGGCGCCCAGGTGCAGCAGCAACGTCGCATCGCCGCCGTCGTCCAGGATCATGTTCGGCGTGCCGCCATCGGCCCATTCGAAGATGCGGTGCGTGAAGTCCCAGTATTCCTTGAGCGATTCGCCCTTGAAGGCGAACACCGGCGTGCCCGAGGCGGCGATGGCCGCGGCAGCGTGGTCTTGCGTCGAGAAGATGTTGCACGAGGCCCAGCGCACGTCGGCGCCCAGCGCCTTGAGCGTCTCGATCAGCACGGCGGTCTGGATGGTCATGTGCAGGGAGCCCGCAATGCGCGCGCCCTTGAGCGGCTGGCTCGCGGCAAACTCGTCGCGAATCGCCATCAGACCGGGCATTTCGGTCTCGGCGATGGCGATTTCCTTGCGGCCCCAGTCGGCCAGCTTGATGTCGGCGACGAGGTAATCGTGTTTCAGTTCGGTGACAGCGTTCATTGGATCACTCCGGAAAAATGGGTGACCGCACGCGGGGAGATGACCACTGAGACGGGGCCCATGCTGGGGGCCCCGGATAGATGCGCTCTCGCCATCGTGTCAGCCACGATACTGCGAGCGCCGTTTGAACTTCCGAGCCTGGCGGTTGGGGCAAGGCCCACCCGTTGCAACGCTCCTCGGAATGGGCTGGATTGTAGCGGATTTGGCCGGGATGCGACTACCGGATCAGCGGCCGTGTGCCCGCGCATAAGTGCGCATTCTGCCACTGCCATACGGTAAGCCTTGGGAAGTCTGAGATTCACCAACCAACCGGTGCGTTGGCAGGCTCTTTTGACCAGTCAGCATAGTTAACAGAAGGCATATCGATCTTGACTCGTCGCAGCAATACATGTTCAGACCGGATATCGCTTGTTGGGTCGTAACCACTTTTGTGGATGAGACGGCCTTCTAAAGTGCTGCGTGAAATTTTCCCGTGGAACTCGAACACATCCCGAGCCGGCCGCCCTTGCGGGCCTGAATCTCGGGTGAATTCGAAGCCAGTCGAAAGCTTGACACCAAAGGTAATGGTGTGAGTCGACAGATCGATCTTAGCGTTGTAGATAGGGCCACTGGGTGTCTCGATACCGGTTGAGACGTAGAACTTGCCGAATACGTGCGATCCCTCCCGATAAAGGTCGACGGCATAGCCCTCGCTGTGGGGGTCACCAGTAGTCGCTGTAGTCTTCTGGTTAGAGAAATACCCCAGATGAGTGGAGGTTGGAGGCGTCGCAGAGCACGCCGCACTGATAAGAAGCAACGCAAGGAACAGAAGTCGACGCATGTCAGTGTCCGTCTGTTGACCAATGAGGTTTGTCGGTTGCACCGCCAACGAATTTGATTACGCCGTAGCTGCGACCTACCTCCTTGAGTTTGGCGTTCATACCGTCTTTCGGGGTTGTGGCAATCGTAACGGTGTCACCTGAAGCATCTTCTATAAGCAATGTGCCTGTCCACGAAATCGACATATCAATGGCTTTGCGTTGAGTATGCCGAGTTGCCAAGGCCGGAGGGATCTGAAGGTTCTGCATACCATATGCATTGACCATATTCCGAGCGGCTCTCACAGACGCCTCCAGCGTTGAATGCACCCATTCGATGTTAACGCCATCCATTGAAGGGACGGACGACGGAGGCGTCCCATGGGAAATTTTCCATGACCAATGCATCAAGTACGCGCGCTGTGGCGGGCGATATGTCGCGGAGACCCTGATAGTGGCGCCAGCATTTCGCATGGCCTCAATGAAGCGATCTACGGATTGGCGGAATTCGGGTGTCAGCGCTGACGTGTTATCGCTTCCAGGAAACCTAGCAACCCATTGCGCACCGCTCAATTCGTTGCCTCCACTAACAAGCGCAGGGCTCTGATTCGCTTGAGGTGTCAGTTGGGCTGTTGTCATAGTATGGAATCTCGATTTTTGCGTTAAGCGCTCTGTCAGCGGCAACGTTCAACGTGTAGCCATTCTCATCAGTCACGCCCACAAATTGCCTGCCGTCTTCAAGAGTGATTCTGTAACCCACGTGGCAGAGGTCTTTTCCTGTCTGCTCGTGCTTTGCATGAAAGAACAGGTCGTAGTGCCCAAGTGAGTTGGCCTGTGCTGCATCGGAAAAATCGGCACCTGACTGATAGCGCGTACCTCTCGCACCGCCCATGTCCTCATACCAAGCTTCGCCCGCAAGCACTGCAACGATGCGCTTTGGATGCAGGCATTTGCACAGCACCTCGTCACCATCCAAAGCAACTTCGCCCATGAAATTCATCCGGCGGGGGCCACCCGCCTTGGTAATGATGCCGACGCTCTTGCACACCTCGCAGTAGGCTTGGCCGCCAATCAGGGCGACTTGGTGACCAGCATCTCCAAAGGTGCAGGCAGGCCCCGCATAGGACAGGATCGTTCCGCCATTCAGAAGCGTGTCACCGACAACAGCAATTCTTCGCATCATGGTCCGACCTCCACCGTGCAGCATGGTCTCCATTCGCTCCACATAACGCATCTCTCCGTTTCGATTTGTCATTCGCCCCTATACAGGCATCGACTCTGGCGATGCCGGTGGCTTCTATGAATTGTCTTGGGCAAATCGACTGATTTCGCGGATTTGGCGAAATATGACAGCGGAGCACGTTGATCCCGTCGCTATAACCCCCACCGTCACCGCCTCAACGGTGACCGGGTTTCGCAGCCCATCTCCTCCTCTTTTTTCCCAGACGGACAGCCGCCTTTCGCGCGGCGTTTTCATGTCCGGTGCTTGTGCACGCCTATGCTTTTCATGGCGGGCCGGGCAGGGAGACCTTCGGGTCTGCCGGCAATGCTGGGATAGGAGGCCGGTCTGCGAACCCTGTCGTCAGGCCCGCAACCCTCGTTTCGCAGCGAGCGGCGAGCCTCCCTCTACCTATCCCCGGAGGCCACATGGCTACCGCACTCAGCGGGCATCGCCCCGCGTCTTACCCTTCCCCGCCCCTTTGGCACCCCTTGCTTCCCACGCCGTCAGGAGGTGCCGTATGTCGCTGACCAAAAATCGCCCTACCTCGACGGCGCAGTCTCAGCGCGCGCGTTTCTGTGCCGCACGCGCTCCGACATGCAGACCCATCGCCAACGGCGACTGGGCATGCTGCGCGAGCAGATCACGTACTTCTCGGAACATGCGTATCCACCGGCATTCGTGAAGGGCTTTATCGATGCTATCGATGCGTACCTAGCGATGTCGCTCGGGGGGAGCGACGTAGATCCGCGCACGTGGGAAGTGTTGGCCGCCATCGAACGCCGGCAGGTGTGCGCCCACTAGCAACAAATGAACGTTTCCCCGGGGCGGGCCGGGGATATGCCGCCGAGTCAGCGGATTCGACCGCCACCACGGCAGTTCATTGCTCCAGCAGCATGTTCAGCGTCCGCTGCGGATTCGCCAAAAAGTCTCGCGTCACCTGAAAGTGCTCGGTCTCTTCATAGGCGATGCGCCGAATGCCGTCTCCGTCACATTGATAAATCCAAGCGTCGGGATAGGCCATCAGGATGGGCGAGTGCGTGGCGATCACAAACTGGCTTTCCGCCTGCACCAAGTCATGCAGGCGCGTGAGCACCGCCAGCTGCCGCTGCGGTGACAGTGCCGCCTCGGGTTCGTCGAGCAGATACAGGCCGTTCGGGCCGAAGCGGTTCATCAGCAACGCGAGAAACGATTCCCCATGCGATTGCGCATGCAGCGATCGGCCACCGTAGGAATCGATCACGCGCCCGCCCAGGCCGGGCTCCTCATCCATCTGTTGGATATTCGTGGCCACGTTGAAGAAGCTCTCGGCGCGCAGGAAGAACTCGGTGCGCGGCTTGCGAAAGCCCCGGGCAATGCGCAGATGCGCGTGCAGCTCGGAGTGCGATGCATGCGTGCTGAAGTTGAAGTTGCGCGAGCCGCCCTCGGCGTTGAAGCC
Source organism: Ralstonia sp. UBA689 (assembly GCF_002298975.1). Lineage (GTDB taxonomy): Bacteria > Pseudomonadota > Gammaproteobacteria > Burkholderiales > Burkholderiaceae > Ralstonia. The sequence continues at coordinate 78,168 of NZ_DBMV01000033.1, read as the reverse complement.
GAGCGCCACGGCAATCGCCTCCATGAGCGTGGATTTGCCCGAGCCGTTTTCGCCGACGAGGAACGTGACCTTGGGATGCAGCTCCAGCGCGTCGAGCGCGCGCACGGCGGGCAGGCTGAACGGATACGCATCGAACGCGGCAACGGTGTCGCGCCGCAGCGTGACGTGGCTGACGAACTGGTGGGTAAGCATGGGGCGGCGCAGGGCGAATCGGAGATGCCGCATCGTATCGCGCCGCGTGCCGGCTCGCGAGCGGCTACCTGCTCAGGCAACGGAGCCGCTGTAACGCGCATCACGCGGCAGTGTCAATGCGTTGTCACAGGCCAACCTTGCGATCCGGTTAAGAAGTGGCGAGCCCGCATCACAGACGTGCAACACGCGGCCACCAAAGTGCCGGGCATCGTTCAGGGAGCCAACGATGCACAATCACAAACTTACGAAGTACGCCGCCGCCGTGGCGGCCGCAGTCGCCATGGCGGCCCTCACCGCCTGTGGTAGCGACGGCACGTCCAGCAACGCCGGCAATGCCACGCCGGATGCCGGCACGCCGACCAACCCGTCGGGCCCGACCAAGAACGTCGTGTTCTTCCTGGGTGACGGCATGGGCATGACCACCATGACTGCCGCGCGCATCTACAAGGTGGGCGAAGACGGCGAGCTGACCATGGACACGCTGCCGGAAACCGGCTTCGTGCGCACCTTCTCGAACAACGCGCAGGTGACCGACTCCGCGCCGTCGATGTCGGCTTACATGACCGGCGTGAAGATGAACAACGAGGTCATCTCCATGTCTGCGGACACGATGGCCTATGACGCGGGCGGCAAGGACTACATCTCGGGCGCCGACAGCACCTGCCCGAACGGCAACGGCAAGCCCGTCACCACGCTGCTCGAACTGATGAAGGCTGCGGGCTACGGCACGGGCGTGGTCACCACCACGCGCATCACGCACGCCACGCCGGCCGCCACGTATTCGCACATCTGCCACCGCGACGGCGAGAACACCATCGCCGCGCAGCTCACGCCGGCCGGCAAGGGCTTCAACGCCGCGCTGGGCGATGGCGTGGACGTCGTCTTCGGCGGCGGGCGCAAGCACTTCCAGCCGAGCACCGCAGGCGGCGCCCGCACCGACGGCCGCGACCTGATCGCTGAACTCAAGGCCGGCGGCTATCGCTACGCCAGCAACAAGGCCGAGTTCGACACGCTGCAAGCCACCGACGGCAAGGTCGTGGGTCTGTTCACCAGCAGCCACATGTCGTACGACCTAGATCGCGACCCGACCAAGGAACCGAGCCTGGGCGAGATGACCAACAAGGCCATCGATGTGCTGGCCGCCAAAAAGAAGGGCTTCTTCCTGATGGTGGAAGGCGGCCGCATCGACCACGCGCTGCACGAAACCACCGCCCGCAAGGCACTGCAGGACACCGTGGCATTCGACTCCGCCATCCGCGGCGCAATCGACAAGCTCAACACGATCGACCCGGGCCTGAAGAACACGTTGATCGTCGTGACGGCTGACCACGACCACACGCTGGTGCTCAACGGCTACGCCAAGCGCACGGGCCCGACCAGCGACAGCAACCCCGGCGTGCTGGGCCTGCTCAAGAACTACGTGACGGGCGCCAACGCCACCGACACGGCCGGCAACCCGTTCACCATCATCGGCTTCGGCACGGGTGAGAACCGCCCGGCCACGCGCGGCGCGCTGACCGATGCTGCCGTGTATGACAAGGCCTACCACCAGGAAGCCGTGATCCCGGTCGCGCCGGGCGGCGAAACGCACGGCGGCACCGATGTCTTCATCGGCGCACGCGGCCTGGGAGCCGAGCGCTTTACCGGCACGATGGACAACACCGAGGTCTTCGGCCTCATCAAGCAGGCCGTGGGTCTGTAAGAGGGAGAGGGCAAATCATGAACAAGCAATCGAACCGTATCGTGCGCGCCAGCCTGCTGGCGCTGGCAGCCGGTGCCTGTGCCCAAGCGCACGCCGCCGGTGAAGCCAAGAACGTGATCTTCTTCCTGGGCGACGGCATGGGCCCGACCACCGTCACCGCCACGCGCATCTACAAGGTGGGCGAGGGCGGCCGCCTGACGATGGAATCGCTCAAGCGCACGGCGCGCATCAAGACGTACTCCAACGATGCGCAGACCACCGACAGCGCGCCGTCGATGTCGGCGTACATGACCGGCGTGAAGATGAACAACGAGGTCATCTCCATGTCGGCCGACACCAAGGCCAGCGATGCCACCGGCAAGGGCTACGTGAGCGGTGCCGACAGCACGTGCCCGGCCAACAACGGCACCCCGGCCGTTACGCTGCTGGAACTCGCCAAGGCGGCCGGCAAGTCGGTGGGCGCAGTCACGACCACGCGCGTCACGCATGCCACGCCGGCGGCCACGTACTCACACATCTGCCACCGCGATGGTGAAAACCAGATCGCCGCACAAGGCGCGCCGGGCAACGCGCTGTACAACGCCGCCCTCAAGGACGGCCTGGACGTGCTGCTGGGCGGTGGCCGCCGCCACTACCTGCCGCAGGGCACCGCCGGCAGCAAGCGCACCGACACCACCGACCTGATCGCCCAGTTCCAGGCGGCCAGCTACACCTATGTGTCCACCGGCACGCAACTGGCGGCGGTCAACCCGGCCACCACCAACAAGTTGCTCGGCCTGTTCAACCTGGACCACATGAACTACGAGCTGGACCGCGTGAAGAAGAGCGTGGACGAGCCCAGCCTGGCCGACATGACCGAGAAGGCCATCCGTGTGCTGCAGAAGAACGGCAAGGGCTATTTCCTGATGGTGGAAGGCGGCCGCATCGACCACGCGCTGCACGGCACCAACGCCAAGCGCGCGCTGGAAGATGCCGGCGCGTTTGACGAAGCCATCAAGCGCGCGCTCGGCACGGTGGATCTGTCGAACACGCTGATCGTCGTCACGGCCGACCACGACCACACGATGACGATCAACGGCTACCCGCACAAGGGCAACCCGATCCTGGGCGTGTCGACCGACATCAAGACCCGCCAGCCGCAACTGGCTGCCGACGGCCTGCCTTACACCACGCTGGTGTTCGGCAACGGCGGCACCACGCGCCGCGCCACGCGCGACAACGTGGCCGCAGTCGACACCACGGCGGATGACTACTTGCAGGAAGTGGGCGTGCAGCTCGGCACGCCCGGCTCGGAAACGCACGGCGGCGGTGATGTGATGCTGTTCTCCTCTGGTCCTGGCAGCACACCGCTGAAGGGCACGCTGGACAACACGAAAGTGTTCGGCGTGGTCAAGACGGCCATGGGCCTCTGATTCCGGCGTTTCCTTTGACGCGCATGCCGATTGTTTCGGCATGCGCTTTTTTTCGTTTTTTGCCGCATCGATTTCGCATGATCCGACCTGCCCGTTTTCTGCTCACCTTTGTCTTCACCGCGCTCACTGCCACGGCACAGGCCGCTGGCCCGGCGGCGTCGCCCCCGCTGACCGCGCTGCGCGTCGAGCATCAGCTCTCGTCGCTCGGCACCGACGGCATCCAGCGTGACGCCCGTTTTGCCGAGCGCGTCTACCGCCAGGGCGACCGCGTCTGGATCGCGCGCGAGTTGCCGCCCGAGTCAGCCCACGCCGAGCACGATCAGGCCAATGCCCACGCCGGCCACAAGCACGCCGAGACCGACACCGCCCCGCGCTGGATCGAGCGCGACGCCAAGGGCGCGCTCACCGTGCGCGTGGTGAGCGAGTCGCAGCAGAAAAACTACGCCGTGGAACCGGCCGAATATTCCAACATCGGCTTCGACGGCTCATGGGCGACGGCCTATCACCTGCTCGACCCGGCCGCGCTCAAGGGCATGCGTGCCGCAGGCCCGGTGCGCAATGGCGTCCAGACCTATCGATCGACGCAGGGCGAGCGTACCGTCACGGTGGAATGGGATGTGGCAGGCCAATACCCGCGCCGCGTGGAATCGCGCAACGCCACCGGCACCCAACGCAAGCTCACGCGCGTGACGGCATTGCCGGCGCCGGCCGCAGCACCGTGGGAGCGCGCCCAGCGCTACGCCGCCGCCGACTACACCGACCTGATGGACTGACGCGCGACCGTCTGCCTCCCGAGCGCAAGGCAAAAAGCCTCGCGCTCCAGGCTCGGAGAGCCGAGCGCCGGGTTCCAAGACCCATGCTCCGCTCTCCGAGCTTCAAATTTTCGACCTCGGACGGCCGCCTTCCACGCACCAACCCACACGCGCCAGCCTTGGTGGGCGGCGTACCGGGCTCCGAGCCCCACGCGCGGCTCTCCACAAGCCAACAAACTGGTCCTTTGAAGGCGGGGCGCCGCGCTCCGGGCCTCGCGTTCGACCCTGACGCGGTGGCGCGCCACGGTTTGGGCCTCGTGCTCCACGGTCTGAGGCTCGCATGCGCGCGGGAAACGATCGCCCCTCATGGTCTGTGCCTCACGCCCGAGCCCAAAACCGTCACGCTCCACGGTTTTCGCTTCGCGCTTGCGCCTGAAACCCTCGCCTTCCGGGGGGCAGAACCCGGCCGTCGGTCCGGCCGCGATGGCGCTATAGTGCGAACACATCTCAAACGTTCGCACGCGCCATGCCGATCACCGACCCGACCCTCGCTGCGTTTGCCGCTCCCGCCTCGCACGTGCCGCGCGTGCTCACCATCGCCGGATCGGACAGCGGTGGTGGCGCCGGCATCCAGGCCGACCTGAAGACGTTTGCCGCGCTCGGCTGCTATGGCATGTCGGCCATCACGGCCATCACCGCGCAGAACACGCTGGGCGTGACGGCGGTCGAATCGCTCACCCCCGACATCGTGGCCGCGCAGATCGATGCCGTGGCAGGCGACATCGGCGTCGATGCGGCCAAGACCGGCATGCTCGGTACGCCACAGGTGGTGGAAGCGATCGTCTCCGCGCTGGATCGGCATCCCATCGCCAACCTTGTCGTCGATCCAGTCATGGTCAGCACCAGCGGCGCGCAACTCGGCAGCGACGCCACGGCGCAGGCGATGGCGAAATGGCTGTTCCCGCGCGCGCTGCTCGTCACGCCGAACCTGCCCGAGGCAAGCGCATTGCTCGGCCGCGAGGTGCGCACGGCCGACGACATGCTGCCTGCCGCGCGCGACTTGCTGGCGCTTGGGCCTCGCGCCGTGCTGCTCAAGGGTGGACACCTGGCCGACGCGTCCACCGTCGGCGAAGGCGGCGTACTGCAAGACGTGCTCGTCACGGTCGACGGCGCCGAGCGCATCTACGCCCATACCTACATCGACACGCCGCACACGCACGGCACGGGCTGCACGCTGTCTGCCGCCATTGCCGCGCACCTGGCACGCGGCGACACGCTGGAAGCCGCCATCGAAGCCTCGCTCGACTACCTGCTGCACGCCATCGGCGCGGGCCGCCACTTGGCGCTCGGGCGCGGCGCCGGTCCGTTGAACCACGGGTTCGCGCCGCGGCCGCTCGCGGCACCGCGTTCGCTTGAAGCGGATGTTGAGGAAGACTGATCAGGGAGCTGCCATGAAACGCCTGCCGATCATGCTGGTTCGCCACCTTCCGGTGGCTGCGCTGTGCGCGCTGCTTGGTGCCTGTAATGGCTACATCAGCATCGGCTCGCCCATCGGCGGCGTCTTCTCGATTGGCGGCACGTTGACCGGGCTGCCTGACGGCCAGTCGATCGTGTTGCTCAACAACGGCCGCGATTCGCTCACGCTGGCCGCCAACGGCACGTTCGTGTTTGGCGGGCTGGTGCCGTTCAACGGCAGCTACCTGGTGACGATCAGCACGCAGCCCGCATCGGCCAACTGCGTGGTGACCAATGGCAGCGGCACGGTCAGTGGGGACGTGAACAATGTGCAGGTGACGTGCCAGCCGCGCTGAACCTACCTGGTAACGGGCTTCATGGAACATCAGCCTTGTTGCCACCGGTCCGCTCCCCAAACCACGCCCAGTACGCCCGGTTTTCACCTCGTGCGCGCGGCCAATAGGTCACCGGCGGCTTGGGCTGCCAGCCCGGCGGCGGACCGATCAGCACTGCCCAGCTGTCGGTCGCGTCGGCCACGCTGGTGACGACGGCACTCTTGCCGCTCTGGTTGGCATACGCCGCCGCAAACGCGGCATTGACGGCAAAGCTTGCTGCCCGTGCCGGCCCCTCCATGTGTTCAGCCACGCTATACACGTTGGCGATCTGGTCGAGGTCTGGCCACTGCTGGTGAATAGCAGCGCGCAGCGGCCCCATCAAAGTGTTGATGTTGGCCGCATGTTTTGGCACGTCGTAGTAGACCCGCTCGACCGGGTGCTGCTCTGAGGCCTGCGCTTGCACAGCTTGCATGAGCCCCGTCCACGCCCCACCGGAGTTGGCCGCCTTGTTGCCAATGGCGCCTCGATGCCGATGCGGCGTGCAGATCGAAGCCAGCGCTGTATAGCCCCAATCCGCACTCGGGTGGCCAAGGATCAGCAGGGCGGTGTTTTCGTTGGTCTGCTCGCCCATGGGATAGTTGGGCGCATCCACGTTCCACACCCACGCCAGCTTGTTGGGGTGTTGCGCCAGGAACTTGAGGGCGTCTTGCAGGTTGTAGAAGCCCACATTGGTATCGCCTGCCGATACCGTTACGTTGGGCAGTTTGCCCTCGGGGTTGAGCAGCATGCTCTTAGCTTGGGCATCGCTGGCAATCTCGTGAAACACAAGCCGTCGAACTGCCAGCAGCGACAAGGTGCGCTCGCCAATAATCATTTCCCGGAAGACGCGCAAGCCACGCACGGTCTTGCCCTTGTCGTCTTTGTGCAAGGTGACCCAATAGTCGCGCATGCGCTCTTCGGCGTGGGCGGCGTCGTAGGCGAGGATGCTGGGCGCGGGCATGCCCATGGCTTCCTGTTCTTTCAAAAGACTCTTCTGGCCGGTACTGGGGTGAGTGTCATCAAGGTAGGTTGGCGTGTTCAACCACTCGCGCGGCAACCCAAAGAACACGTTCGGGTCGAGGTAGTTTGGGCGGCTGGTGCCGCGCTTCAGGGAATAGAAATAATTCGCGTCCTCCAGGTAGTCGTTAAAGGTGAGCAGTGGGGCGGTAATCAATTTGCTCAATGCCGACTCGAATCTGTCGCGCTTTACATGTGGAAAGTCCTCCAACCGTTCACGGCGCGACAAGCCAAGCGTCAACTGCCCCACTGCATCGCCCAGCTTGAAGCGCTTCGCCTGCAGGTCGTCGTCATTGGTCTGTGCAAGCCCCTGTGCCCACAGTAGATTCCATTGAGTTGGGTAACTGCGGCGCATTAGCGGGTTGAGCCATTGCACGCCAAGCAGGACAGCGGCGGGGGCTTGGGCCGGATCACCTTGTTGTGCTTGCGTTTGCATGCGCGGCCAAGCGATGGGTTGGCGGTAGTAGGTTTTACTGGTGGGCATCTGGACTCCGGATTGACAGGCAGTAAGCAACAGGCAGGCGACGGCTAGCGCGTGGGTGGCTGCACACCGATAAGAGGTGGAATGAAATGGATTGCGCATGCTGGCTCCTTAGGCGTGGCGTGGTCCGCCTGGCGACACGTGGTGCGCATCTAAGCGCCCGGGATTGCGCGCGTCGTCAATGCCGATAGCCCTGACAGCACCCTTGGTGGCGGCTAGGTTTTCGTGTTGGTCCAACGAGCCGTTGTCGTAGAGCGCCGCCTTCGTGCCGTAGTACGTGAACTCGCTGTCCTTCTTGCGGTCGCGTCCCGCTGGATATTCATCAGTCCTCTCTGGCTTACACCACCGCCAATCCGCCATCCGCCGCAACTGGTTCATCAGCGGTTCATCGAAGTGGCACAGGCCCACATCCACGTCATAGGCAAGCACGTGCTCTGCATGCGCGGCGTTGGTGAGGATGGTGGAGTGGTTGGTGGCTTGCGCGTCTTCGCCGTCCTTCATCAGCGCCGTGCGCTCTTGCTGTTCGAAAGCGCCAAACGTGGTGCCGCGCAAGGTGTGGTGTTGTGCGGCGTTCATCTTCGCGACGTCGTCTTCCGCAAAGGGCACGCCCTTCCTGACGGTGCCGTCGTCGTTGTAGAGTTCGCGCCGCGCGCGCTGGCGCACCCCGGCGTTCTGGTCGTAGCGCATGGCAGCTTCGCTGGTGGCATTGCCGTGGCCGGACTTGCGTTGCTTGGCGTAGGGGTCGAACTGCCCTTCGGGGATGCTCCGCTTGCGGTTCAGCGCATCGCTGGCGGATTCCTTGTGCGCGTTGAAGGGGCCGATGGTGCGCACGCCATCCGGATGTGAGGTCTCGCCGGGTCGAGGCTCGCCGTGCGGCAGGTAGACGGCCTGGGGCACGATGCCGCCGCTGGGCACCTTGGGGGCATTGACCAGCACGGCCCAGTCATCCGCTGGGTCGGCATTAACGTTGGTGGCGCCCTTGACGGCTTGGCCACCCCACATGAGGGCTTGGATCGGAACACCCGCAGCGCTGGCGAGAAGCTTGCCCCAAATGCTCTTGCGCGAATCGCCCCAGATTCTGGCGAAGGAAACACTCGCGGTGTCGGCAGACGGGCTCCAGAAGGTGGGCTTGGTGTTCCGCGGTTTGAAGGTGCCGGTGGTGTCATCCCAGCCGCTGCCTGCATCGGCCGGCATGGCGCCGATGGTGTCATGCCAGTAGCGGTATCGATAGCCCGGTTCTGCGCCCACCTTGTAAGGGGTGCCCGGCTTGGTTTGTGCCCAGACGCGTTGGAACAGGATGTCATGGGCTTCGGTGGCCTTCACGTCGTCCTTGTTCATGCCCAGCCAGCCCATGCCCTGAACGGGAGCAACAGAAATGACCCGGTCGTGCGGGCAACAGTAGAGGAAGACGTGCCCACGGGTCTGGTGGTCTGCGCTGTCCAGAGCGGCAGTGCGCGGGTTATCGCCATTCTGGGGACACGCGTTGAATCCGAGCTGATCCACGGCGTGGTGGCTGTAGTGCTGGGCCCGGCCCTGGAAGTGGCGCACGATGTCGAAGAAGCCCTTGAGGCCGGCAACGCGCGCGTCGTAGGTGACGCGACCTGCGCCGTCGAATTGGCTGAAGTTATCCAGGCGGCTACCGCGCAGGCTGTAGGGTGGGTTGGCGAGGACGTAGGTGTCGGCTACGCCCAATGATTGGAACTCGGGATGGTTGGCGCCGAAGTAGGCAGAGGCCAAGCCCACCATGTTGCCCTGGCTGTGGCAGACGACGGTGATGGGGCAATCGCGTTCGAAGATGTCGCGGTGCAGCTCGCGGATGCGGGCAACCAGCTTGGCTAGCCGCCAAGCTGCAAAGGCCTGGTAGTGGCGCGTGGGAGCGCTGTAGATCTGGCGGTCGCTGGTTTGCAGGTGTTGGAGTTCGAACAGACCGCCCAAGACCTCACTGTCGGTGCCCTTGCCGAACAGATCCGGCAGGGCGGAGGCGCCATTGACGAAGGGACCGCCGCCCCAGGCGTTTTTCTCGTCGAGCAGGATATTGCCGCCCACACTGGCAAGCTCGTTGCGGACGGTACCGTCTTCCTGGACGACGTCTTCGCTGCTGGCTTTGTAGCCCCAGCGGAAGCGGATGACGGGGCTCCTGCCGCTGCCTGGTTGGACAAAGGTATTGGCTTTGAGGTCGTCGGATATATAGCCGTCTTCCGTCAGTTCGGCCGTGTATCGCATGGGGCGGAGCTTGCCGCTCTCCTTGGGGTAGGCGACCTGATCGTCATTGCGCTGCAGCCGGGCATTGAGCCCCTTGCAAAGGCCCTCCTCCGCAGCGTCGAACCATTCGCCGCTGGAGTTGACGCCATGCACGAAGATGATGACGCCGGGCAGCGGTGCGGGGTAGACAACGCTCAGGCACGGGCAACCGGGCAAGGTGAGCGCTTCGGCTTGAATCCCGCAGAAAGGGCGACGGCGGGCCGTGACAGATGTTTCGGGAAGAGTGTGGTCGGGAGGAGTCATCGTGCAGGACCTCAAGGTGGGAAGATGCGAATGCACAGAGATCCATCAGTGTCTGACCGTTGCGCACGAAATCGGCGGAACTCAACACTCTTTGACTTCATGGCACCCGAGGCCTGCACGCAATGAACAACGAGGGGATATGTCCAACGCGGTAGTTAGTCGAGAACGCAGGAAGAAAAAAAGCGCGGCTCACGTCCGCGCTTTTTTCTTTGCTGCTCCCGATGTCAGGCCGATGCCGCTGCCTGCTCCTTCGTCCACTTCTCCATGCGCCTGGCCATCTCATCGGGCGCCACGTCTTCCACATGCGTGGACACGGTCCACACGTGGCCGAACGGGTCTTTGAGCGTGCCGGAGCGGTCGCCGTAGAACTGATCCACCACCGGGCGGACTTCCGTGCCACCTGCCTTCAGCGCATTCGCAAACACGGTATCGACGTTGGGTACGTAGATCATCATTCCGACCGACGTGCTCTGCAGCGTGTCGGGGCTGGCGCAGGCCATGTTCGGCGTTTCATCCGACAGCATGATGGGGGAATCGCCGATGCGGATTTCGGCGTGCGCGATGGTGCCGTTGGGGCCGTCCATGCGCAGGAGTTCGGTGGCGCCGAACGCCTTCTTGTAGAACTCGATCGCCTTTGCGGCGCCTTTGATGCTCAGGTACGGGGTGACGCTGTGGTAACCCTCGGGAATGGGCTTGACCGCCATGTCTGTCTCCTGCAGCGTGAATGAGAATGCGCCGCCACGGCAGCCACGATGGCCGCCTGCAGCAGCGCACGAACAGGATAGGTCAGGCAGATGCCGGTTGCGCGCAGCAATCCGCCGCGCGCAACCCTTGTGGTGTATCAGGCGTGCACGTGCGCCGCGAACGTCGCTTGCAGTGCGTCGACGGCGGCAGGCACGTCCGCCGCCTGGGTGATGGCACGCACCACGGCCACGCAGCCGACGCCAGACTCCAGCACGCGGGGCATCGCTGCCAGATCGATGCCGCCGATGGCGACCAGTGGCGGCGCCGGCACGCGCGTGCGCATGGCTGCCGCATAGGCGAACAACCGGCCGAGGCCCTGCGGCACAGTCGGCATGCTCTTGGTGGGCGTGGCAAACACGGCGCCGAGCGCGAGGTAGCTGGGGTTCAGCGGTGCGACGCGCAGCATCTCTGCGTAACCGTGCGTGCTGATGCCCAGGCGCAAACCGGCTGAGCGGATCGCCACCAGGTCAGCCTCGTCGATATCCTCCTGGCCGAGGTGAATGCCGTAGATGCCGCCGCTGGGCACCTGCGCGTGCACGTCCAGCGCCACGCGCCAATGGTCGTTGATGAACAGGCGCGTACTGCTGCCACGTGCAGCCGCCTCTGCGCGGCGCACTTGGTCGACCACGGCTTGCGCATCGTCCGACTTGAAGCGCAGTTGCACCGTCGGCACCTTGAGCGCGACAAGGCGCTCGATCCAATCCGCGTCCGGCACGACGGCGTAGATGCCGAGTTGCGTCGGGCACGGCGCAAAGGCGAGGTCCGCTGCGGTCGGACACGGCAACGCCGGTTCGAGCACGCGGGGCAGGGCATTGAAGCGGGTCGGCCAGGCGAGCGCGTCGGCATTGCCCTCGGCGATCCACGCGCGCGCCACGCACAGCGCATCGCGCGGCTCGAATGCCAGCGCCAGCGCCGCGCCGAACACGGCGACAAAGCGAGCGTCGAGCGCATCGCCTGCTGCCGCAGAGGCGAAGCGATACGTGCCGAGGCGATCGTGCACGGTGTCGATGCGCTGATCGCCTTCCGTTGCAGCCAATACGACAGCGGCACCTGCCGTGCGCGCGCGTTCGGCTTGTGCGGCGTCCGTCGTCAGCAGAACAGTGGTGGAGCTGGTTGCTTCTTCAGCGCGGTCAGTCACGCTCCAGGCGTGCGGCGCGCGGCCAAAGGCGTCCACATGGCGATCGATGATCTGTGCGGCCAGTGCAGCCGCTTCCGGCCAAGCGGCGGAGAAACGCAGAGCCGATTCGCTCATGCACTCTTCTCCTCGGCATGCCAGAACGGCAAGCCCACAACCGGCGTGCTCGCCTGCGCCACATCACGCTCCGGCATCGGGCCAGACAGGCGTGCAAGGCGACCGGCCTGCGTGGCCATCGCAAACGCCCGCGCCATCGCCACCGGATCACCGGCTTGCGCAACGGCGGTATTCAGCAACACCGCGTCGTAGCCCCACTCCATGACCTGCGTGGCGTGCGACGGCACACCCAGGCCCGCATCGACGATGAGCGGCACGTTGGGCAGGCGCTCGCGCAACAAGCGCAGGCCGTACGGATTGGTGGGCCCGCGGCCGGTGCCGATGGGCGCGGCCCACGGCATCAGCGCCTGGCAGCCGACGTCGAGCAGGCGGCGGCACAGCACGAGGTCTTCTGTGCAATACGGCAGCACCTTGAAGCCGTCCTTGATGAGGCGTTCGGCGGCGGCCGGCAATGCGAGCGTGTCGGGCTGCAGCGTGTAATCGTCGCCGATGACTTCGAGCTTGATCCAATCCGTCTCGAACACTTCGCGCGACATCTGCGCGAGGGTGTAAGCCTCGTCGGCGGAATAGCAGCCGGCGGTGTTCGGCAGCACGGGCACGCCGAGTGCGCGCAGCATCTTCCAGAAACTGGCGCCACCATCGGGCGAACCGGCGCTCTGGCGGCGCAGCGCGACCGTCAGCATGGCTGGGTTGGACACGCGCACCGCGTCTTCCAGCGATTGCGGCGATGGATAACGCGCCGTGCCGAGCAGCAGGCGCGAGGCGAAGGTCTCGTCGTACAGGCGCAGCGGGTCAGCCACGGTGGAAAGATTGGTAGTGGTCATCGAAGACTCCTAGCCGCCCACGACGGGCTGCACGAGCGCAATGCGGTCGCCAGCGTTGAGCGCATGCTGCGCATGGCGCGCCTTGGGCACGAAATCGCCATTCACCGATGCGGCAAACGGCGGCGCGATCTGCAGTTGCGGCGTGGCAGCACCAATGGCGTCGGCCAGCGTGCTGCCCGCAGGCAGCGCAAGCGACAGGTCGTTGAGGGTGACGTTCAGCGTCATGACAAAACAGGTTCGGGGGATGCGGCATCAGCGAACAGCTCGCGCCATTCGCCGTCGTTCGCATCGATGGTGCTGCCGTCCAGCAGCGCACGCGCAGCCGCCACGGCAGCTTGCGTCACGGCGGGCGCAATCATGTAGCCGTGCCGGTACAGGCCGTTCACCGACAGCGTGCTGATGCCATCCCAGCGGATGGCCGGGCGATGGTCGGGCAAAGTCGGGCGGCACTGCGTGTTCAGCTCCAGCACGCGCGCCTCGCCAAAGGCGGGGTGCACAGCGTACGCAGCGGAGAGCAATTCCAACGTGGAGCGGACACTGGCCGGCGACATGTCGTCGGATTCCAGCTCGGTCGCACCGATCACGTACACGTTGCCCGGCTTGGGCGCGATGTACAGCGGGTAGCGCGGATGCAGCATGCGCACCGGTCGCGTGAGCGACACGTCCGGCGCATGGATGCGGGCCACTTCGCCGCGCAGGCCACGCAGGCGCGGCCATTGCGGCTTGGCACCGAGGCCACGGCAATCGAGCACGAGGCGCGCGCCAAGCCCCGCAGCGGCCAGCGCGTCGGGACTCGGATCCGCCACTTCCGTGTTCCAGCGCAGTTGCACGCCCAGCGCTTCAAGCTCTGTCGCCAGCGCATCCAACACGCCGCGCGGGTCCAGTTGGCCTTCGCCCGCCAGATACAGCCCCTGCGTGAAACGTTGTGCGAGCAGCGGCTCGAGCTGGGCAATGCCCGCCGCGTCTACGGCACGCAGATCGGAGGCCACGCGCTCGGGCGGCGCGGCATTGCGCACGTGGTTGGCAAACAGCGATGCCTCTCCACGGTCTGCCGCGTGCCACACTACCAGCGTGCCGGCCTCCTGGAAGAAGACCGGCGTGCGCAGCTTCGGCAACCAATCGCGCCACAGCGCCAGGCTTGCCAACCCCAAGTCCACGACAAAACGATCGGCCACGGCGGCTTCGGCCAGCGGGGCGAGCATCGCGGCTGCGACAAACGCAGCGGCACCGCTGCCGTCGCGCGGGCCGCGCTCCACCACGGCAATGCGCGCGGGCGGCACCCCCGTCTGCGCGAGTTGCCAGGCACACAGGCGGCCAGCGAGGCCGCCGCCGAGGATCGTTACGTCGAATGAAGTCGAGGTTGACATTGCACCGGTTGTGGTTAGCTGTAGATCTTGCCGCCTGTCTTGCGGAACTCGATCGACTTCTCTTCCATGCCCTGGACTGCGGCTGTGGCGTTGGAATCGAGCGATGCCGCGTAATCGCGCACTTCCTGCGTGATCTTCATCGAGCAGAACTTCGGACCGCACATCGAACAGAAGTGCGCGATCTTGGCGCCCTCGGCCGGCAGCGTTTCATCGTGGAAGGCGCGTGCCTTCTCCGGATCGAGGCCGAGGTTGAACTGGTCTTCCCAGCGGAATTCGAAGCGTGCCTTCGACAGCGCGTTGTCACGCAGCTGCGCACCCGGCCAGCCCTTGGCAAGGTCGGCCGCGTGCGCGGCGATCTTGTAGGTGATGATGCCTTCGCGCACGTCTTCCTTGTCCGGCAGGCCCAGGTGTTCCTTGGGCGTGACGTAGCACAGCATGGCCGTGCCGTACCAACCGATGTTGGCCGCACCGATGCCGCTGGTGATGTGGTCGTAGCCCGGGGCGATGTCGGTCACCAGCGGGCCCAGCGTGTAGAACGGGGCTTCGAAGCAGTGCTTCAGCTCTTCGTCCATGTTGGCCTGCACGCGCTGCAGCGGCACGTGGCCCGGGCCTTCGATCATGACCTGCACATCGTGCTCCCACGCCTTCTTGGTCAGTTCGCCCAGCGTGTGCAGCTCGCCGAATTGCGCGGCGTCGTTCGAGTCGGCAATGCAACCGGGGCGCAGACCGTCGCCCAGGCTGAACGACACGTCGTACGCCTTCATGATTTCGCAGATCTCGTCGAAGTGCGTGTACAGGAAGTTTTCCTTGTGATGCGCCAGGCACCACTTGGCCATGATGGAGCCTCCGCGCGAGACGATGCCGGTAATGCGGTCGGCCGTCAGCGGCACGTAGCGCAGCAGCACGCCCGCGTGGATGGTGAAGTAGTCCACGCCTTGCTCGGCCTGTTCGATGAGTGTGTCGCGGAACATCTCCCACGTCAGGTCTTCGGCCACGCCGCCGGTCTTGTCCAGCGCCTGATAGATCGGCACCGTGCCGATGGGCACCGGCGAGTTGCGCAGGATCCATTCGCGCGTTTCATGGATGTGCTTGCCGGTGGACAAGTCCATGATGGTGTCGGCGCCCCAGCGGATCGCCCACACCATCTTTTCCACTTCCTCGGCCAGCGACGAGGTGACCGCCGAGTTGCCGAGGTTGCCGTTGATCTTCACGCGGAAGTTGCGGCCGATGGCCATCGGCTCCAGCTCGGTGTGGTTGATGTTGGCGGGAATGATCGCGCGGCCGGCAGCGATTTCTGCACGCACGAATTCCGGCGTGATGTCTTCCGGGCGCTGCGGCAGGTTCGCGCCGTACGAGAAGCCCGGATGCTGCTTGAGCAGTTGGCGGTACTCGGGCTTGTCTTGCAGCGCTTGCAGGTTCAGCGATTCGCGCAGCGCGACGTACTCCATTTCCGGCGTGATGATGCCGCGACGCGCGTAGTGCATCTGGCTCACGTTGGCGCCAGCCTTGGCGCGGCGCGGCTTGGAGATGTGCGAGAAGCGCAGGTGCGCCGTAGCCGGGTCGTTGGCACGCGTCTGGCCGTATTCGGACGACAGGCCCGAGAGGATTTCCGTATCGCCGCGCTCGTCGATCCACTTGGCGCGCAGCGGGGCGAGGCCCGCCTTCAGATCGATGTGTACGTCCGGATCGGAGTAGGGGCCCGAGGTGTCGTACACCGGCACCGGCGGGTTCAGCATCTCGCCCTTGTCGGTGCGCGTGGCGGTCTGCTTGATGGTGCGCATCGGCACGCGGATGTCCGGGCGGCTGCCGACGATGTAGGTCTTGCTGGAGGCCGGATAGGCGAACTTCTGGTCGAGCTCGGACTGCAGCGAGTCGAACGATGCGGCGGGGGCGTTTTTGGCTTGGGGCATGGTCTCGTCCTAGATTCTGTGGCCTGGTGGAGCAGGCGGTGGACGAAACCGGGAGAGGTGGCGTGACCCGAAGAATTGATGGGGCGCTGCCAGAGACTACGCGGTGTTCTGAAACTTCCCACGCCGGTACGAACCGGATCGGGTGCGAAGGGACTCTCTCAGCCGCACGGCCCATCCGTACGGCACCCCTGTTTCATCCAACGAGGCTGAATTTAAGCACAGGGCTGCCGCCGTTGCCAGCAGGAAAACCCGGTGGGTGACGGCGCGGGCGTTATTTCAGTCCAAACCCCTGCGTAATGTGCGGCAGCGCGCACCGACAACCCCGGTCTTGATCTGGCGCAACGCGGCCGCGTTTCACCTGTGCGACGCTCGATCCCTTTTCTATTACATTGCGGCGCAGCCGCAGGGAGTTGTCATGCTGGAGCGTCGCTTCACACTCGCGGGGCGCAGCCTCGTGCCCATCGTGCAGGGCGGGATGGGCGTGGGTATTTCGGCGCACCGGCTGGCCGGCGCCGTAGCGCGCGAGGGCGGCGTTGGCACCATCGCCAGCATCGACCTGCGACATCACCATGCAGACTTGGCAGCCGCCACCGAGAAGTCCCGCGACAAGGAGGCCATCAATGCCGCCAACCTCGTCGCGCTGGATCGGGAGATTCGCGCCGCGCGCGAGGGTGCCCAAGGCAATGGCCTGATCGCCGTAAATGTGATGAAGGCTGTGGAGTCACACGCCGCGCTGGTGCGGCAGGCTTGCGAGAGTGGCGCGGACGCCATCGTCATGGGTGCGGGCCTGCCGCTCGACCTGCCGGAGATGACAGCAGGGCATCCGAATGTGGCGTTGATCCCGATTCTTTCTGACTCACGCGGCGTGGGCGTGGTGCTCAAGCGTTGGATGAAGAAGGAACGGCTGCCGGATGCGGTGGTGATCGAGCACCCGTCGCACGCGGGCGGCCACCTGGGCGCGGCGCGCATCGAGGACCTGCGCGACGAGCGCTTCTCGTTCGCGCGCGTGCTGGACGAATGCCGTGAGTTGTTCGTCAAGCTGGGGCTGGCGGCGGAGCAGATTCCGATCATCCTCGCGGGCGGCATTGATTCGCATGCCAAGGTGCGGCATTGGCTGGATAAGGGCGCTGCCGCCGTGCAACTCGGCACTGCGTTTGCAGTGACGGAAGAAGGTGACGCGCACCCGCGCTTCAAGCGCGTGCTGACCGGCGCGGAGCAGGGCGACATTGCCGAGTTCGTCAGCGTGGCCGGGCTGCCGGCGCGCGCGGTGATGACGCCGTGGCTGTCGCGTTATCTGTCGCGTGAAAGCGCGCTGCAGGCCAAGGCCAAGGTGCGGGATTGCTTGCAAGGGTTCGATTGCTTGCAGACGTGCGGGCTGCGCGATGGTATCGGCAAGGTGGGGCAGTTCTGCATCGACCTGAAGCTGGCCCAAGCGCTGCGCGGGGATGTGGAGCGCGGGTTGTTCTTCCGCGGCGCGGGGAAGCTGCCGTTTGGGGAGGCGATTCGGCCGGTGCGGGAGTTGATGCATTACTTGCTGACTGGGGAAAAACCGGCGGTGAGTTGAACCGTTGCGGTTCATCCCTTGTTTCATCCCCTGCCGGGGATGAAACAAGGGATGCACCACCAAGCCCAGAAAAACAAAAAGCCAGCCCGAGAGCTGGCCCTTTGCCAATGAGCGCGCGCCGCCTCAGAACGGCGCACTAAACGTCAGCCTCACCCCCTGCTGCAGCCCACCCATCCCCGCCATCACGTTGTAGTCGAAGCCGAACGTGAGCGGCCCCGTACGGAACTTCGTCCCCAGCCCGATCTGCACTCGATCACGCCCGCTGTCTTGCGAGCTCTTTCTCTCGAGCGTTTGTGCGAAGTTCAGGGCCTGACTGCTGTCAGGCACTCCCCCGTCACGAGGGAATAGCGCGTGGGATTTGCATACCGGCAATCCATTGCACGTCGACAAACGGTGCAAGGCTGCGTGCTATCCCGTGGAAATCCCCCATCAGACCGGCGCAGCCTTTCTTATTTATTTTGACTGGCACATTGATCCGGACGTGACGCTAAAAAAAAGCCTCCCCATCCGTCAACACTGACTACCGGCAAAACCTTTGCCAGACAAGGATTTTTAGGCCTTTTTCCACCTTAATATTGCGGCGCCATCTCGTTAAAATAGTGTATATCGAGACGGCATAACTGGGCGTTGAGACACGGAGACCATTCATCATCCAAATATCGGCAAACGACCATTTCGGCATTTCCGAATTAAGAAGACATTGTGAAGCCACGCGCTAAAGAAACCCGCCTCTTCGCATTTGGATTTCCACCACGAGGATAGGCGACGCGCAATGGCGAGCGATTGCCCATCCAGCCACCCCGCCCCCTTCCACTCACCCGAGCCGCCACGGGTCTACCATGGGTTCACAGCCAAAGGTGACATTTCAGGAGGCCCGCCATGCCCACCGACGCCACCCACCGCGTCTTCAACCAAGTCGCGGACCTGACCGGTTTCAACCCACTCACGTCCGACACGACGCTGCAAGGCGCGCTCGAACGGCTGGGCGGCGGCTGGCATGCCGACACGCTGCGCGCCTTCGGTGACCAGCTCGGCGCTCCCGAGACCCTGCGGTGGGCTGCCGAGGCCAACCAGTACCACCCCGAGTTGCACACCCACAGCCGCACCGGCGAGCGCATCGACGCCATCCGCTTCGACCCGGCGTGGCATGCGCTGCTCGGCCTGATGCGCAGCCAGTGCCTGCAGGCGCTGCCGTTTGCCGACCCACGCCCCGGCGCCTGGGCCGCGCGCACCGCCGGCTACTTCATGCAGGCGCAGATCGAATCCGGCTCGCTGTGCCCGGCGACGATGACCTTCGCCAGCATCCCCGTGCTGCAGAAGGAGCCCGCGCTGTTTGCCGACCTTGGGCCCCGCCTCTACGCCCGCGAGCACGACGCGCGCGACCTGCCGTGGCGGCAGAAGGCCACCATCCTCATCGGCATGGGCATGACCGAGAAGCAGGGCGGCTCCGACGTGCGCAGCAACACCACCGTAGCCATTCCCCTGCGCGGCGAGGGGCGCGGCGCCACGTATGCGATTACCGGGCACAAGTGGTTTCTCTCTGCGCCGATGTGCGATGCGCATCTGGTAGTCGCACGCATGGGGGCGGAAGACGGGCCGCTATCGTGCTTCTTCGTGCCGCGCTTCCGAGACGACGGCAGCAAGAACCCGATCCAGATCCAGCGCCTGAAGGACAAGCTCGGCAACCGCTCCAACGCCAGCAGCGAAGTGGAGTTCCGCGGTGCGGAGGGCATCCTCATCGGCGAGGAGGGGCGTGGCATCCCGACCATCATCGAGATGGCCACGCACACGCGGCTGGACTGCGTGATCGGCAGCGCGGCCATCCTGCGTCACGCGCTGATGCAGGCGCTGCACCACGCGCGGCATCGCATGGCGTTCGGCCGCCTGCTGGTCGACCAACCGCTGATGCGCAATGTGCTGGCCGATCTCGCGCTCGAATCGCAGGCGGCGACCTTGCTGATGATGGAACTGGGCAACGCCTTTGAGCGTGCGGAGGCGGACCCGCTGGCCGCCGCCTGGAAACGCATCGTCACACCGGCCGCCAAGTTCTGGGTCTGCAAGCGCACCATCGAGGCCACGGGCGAAGCCATGGAAGTCTGGGGCGGCAACGGTTATGTGGAAGAAAGTCCGATGGCACGCCTGTACCGCGAGGCGCCGGTCAACTCCATCTGGGAAGGCTCGGGCAACGTGATGTGCCTGGACGTGCTGCGCGCCATCGCCCGCACGCCGGACGACGCGCAGCGCCTGGTGCACGACATCGGCAAGCGCGCGCAGGGCCACCGCGCCGTCCGTGCCGAACTGGCGGCATTGCAAGCGATGCTGCACCAGCCAGGCGACATACAGGAAACCTCGGCGCGCCGCATCGCCCAGGGGCTGGCGCTCACGGCGCAGGCCGCGCTGATGCTCGCCCACGCGCACCCCGACGACGCCGAGCGCTTCATCGCCAGCCGCTTTCACCATCAGCACGGCCGCGTGTTCGGCACGCTCGACGGTCACGCGCAAGAACTGGGCGCGGTGCTGCAACGCGCCTGGCCTGTGTGAAGAATGTCGGGGGCGACACCAGGTGAAAGCAGGATGAAAGACCCTAGGTAGGTGGGCCGCGCGCCCACGTCCGGCACAACAAGAACAAGCAGACAGGAGACATCCCCCCCGTGCCGTATCCGACCAGCGCAATGCTCGCGGCCGGCCTGGCGTTGTGCGCATTCCAGGCGGCTTCCGGGCCACGTCGCCCAACCCGGCGGACTACACGGTGGTCGGCAGCAACCTGGCGATGCCCCGCACGATCCTCGACGGCGAGGCCGAGCGCCTCTACAAGACGTGGTTCCAGCAGCCGATTCCGCCCAACAGCGTCAAGCTCGGCATTCCGATGAGCTTCCTGCTGCGCGACTCGTTCAAGTTCCCGACCGACAAGGTGGCGGACTGATTCCGCCCCGCTTTCAGACGGGTCTTTGAGGTGCTTGAGGGTATACCCGTAATCAGCGCATAATGCGCGCCCGTGGCGGCGCGTTCACATTGCTTCACGTTTGGCATTCCCCGGGGGGGGGAGTGACCGCGCGCCCCAGCCATTTCTGCGCATCCGAACGGGCTCGGCCCGGCAAACGATTGCACAGGATTGCCGCGTCGATCGGGCAACGGTGCGGCAACCGGCCATTAAAAGCCCGAACCCTCTCCTAGGACCTTTGACGATGCTGTTCCCTGCGCGCGCGTGGCTGCTGGCCGCGATTGCCGTTCCCACCGTTTTTGCTGTCGCTCCTGTCTCCCACGCCGTTGCCGCCACGCCGACGCTCGATCGCATTCGCGATTCCGGCACGGTGCACGTGGGCTACCGTGAAGACTCCATCCCGTTCTCGTATACCGACGGCGGCCGCCCCGTCGGCTACACGATCGACATCTGCTCGCGCCTGATCGATTCGCTGCGAACGTCGCTCAAGCGCCCCGACCTGAAGGTGCAGTACGTGCCGGTGACGGCCGCCAACCGCATGGACGTGATCGTCGCGGGCAAGGCCGACCTGGAATGCGGCTCGACCAACAACTCGCCGGACCGCCGCGAGAAGGTCGCCTTCACCATTCCGCACTACATCACCAAGGGCCGCATGCTGGTCAAGGCCAACTCTGGCATCCAGCAATGGGAAGACCTGCACGGCAAGACGGTGGTGGCCACACGCGGCTCGAGCAATGCCGAGCTCGCCCGCAAGCTCAACGAAACCGGCCTGTCCATGCACGTGGTGGACGCCAACGACCTGCGCGGCGCCTTTGCGATGCTGGCCGAGGGCCGCGCCAACGCGTTTGCCGGCGATGACATCCTGCTCTCCGGCATGCGCGCCACCGCCAAGAACCCCGCGGACTTCACGGTGACGGGCAAGACGCAGCTCGTGTCGTCGTACGCGATCATGCTCAGCAAGCAGGACCCCGAGTTCAAGAAGCTGATCGACCAGTCGATGACGCGCCTGATCGTCGATGGCGAGGTGCCGAAGCTCTACAAGAAGTGGTTTCAGCAGCCGATTCCGCCCAATGGGGTGAATCTGGAAGTGCCGATGAGCTATTTACTGCGCGACTCGTTCAATACGCCGACTGATAGCGCGGGGAACTAAGCTCTTGCTCGCGATCGCTTGGATTGTCGGGTGCAATGCTTGGCAATCCATTGATGCTGGTGGTGCATCCCTTATTTCATCCCCTGCCGGGGCTGACTCACTTTCTTTGTCTTGCCAAAGAAAGTAAGCAAAGAAAGGCGCGCCCGAGATGGCGACACCCTCCTTGAATTTGTGTCGCAGGGAGGGAGACGGGGCAAACTCGGCCTGAAGGGCCTCAGACAGGCCCCATCTCTTTTTCCTCCCTGCAACACAAATTCAAGGCGCCATCTAGGGCAGGGGACGGCCAAACCGTCTGGGCATGCGTTTTGGCGTCAAGGTGAGTTTCCGTCGATCGTGAATAGGCACTAAGCCGCTCGCTCAATGCACCTCGGCTGGCGACGCTTGCGCCGAGGTGCCTGCCACCACATTCAGCGTCGGCCGCCCGCCCTGGCGGATCAGGTCGGCCGCGCGCTCGGCGATCATGATGATCGGCGCGTTGGTGTTGCCGCCGATCAGCGTCGGCATGACCGAGCCGTCGATCACACGCAAACCCGTCATGCCGCGCACACGCAATTCCGGATCGACCACGGCCATCGCGTCATCCGCGCGGCCCATCTTGCAGGTGCCAACGGGGTGGTAAATGGTGTCCGCATGCTGACGGATCAGCGCGCGCACGGCTTCGTCGTCGGAGCCGTCGCCGCGGATACCTCCCGCGTACAACTCACGCCCGCCCAGCTCCGACAGCGGCCGCTGCGCAAAGATGTTCTTCACGGCGCGGAAGCCCGCCAGCATGCCGGCCATGTCGTCGGGGTCGGACAGGAAGCGGGGATCGATCAGCGGTGCGTCGCGCGTGTCGGCGGAAGCCAGGCGCACCTCGCCACGGCTCTTCGGGCGCAGCACGCACACGTGGCACGAATAGCCATGCCCGTAGTTGAACGTGCGGTTGTGGTTGTCGGCCATGGCGACCACGAAGTGCAATTGCAGGTCGGGTTCGGCCAGATCGGGGCGGCTCTTGATGAAGCCGCCGGCCTCGGCAAAGTTGGTGGCCAGCATGCCGCGCCGCTCGCGGCGGTAGCGCAGGATCTCGCCCAGCATGTGGGCACTGCCGCGCAGCGAATAGCCGATCAGGTCCAGGTTGAAGAGCTTCTTGTGCAGGATGATGTCGAGGTGGTCCTGCAGGTTCTGGCCGACGCCAGGCAAGTCCTGCACAACGGGAATGCCGAGCGCGCGCAGGTGTTCTGCCGGGCCCACGCCCGAAGCCATCAGCAACTGCGGTGAGCCGAACGCGCCGGAGGAGACGATCACTTCGCGTCGCGCTTGCAGCGTCTGCGTGCTGCCGCCGCGCTCCACCACTACGCCCGTCGCACGCTTGCCCTCGAAAACGATGCGCAGCGCCTGCGTGTCGGGCAGCACCGTCAACTGGCGGCGGCCCCGGTTGAAGGTGGCGTCGGCCTTGTTGCCGCCGTGCAGGTAGGCCCGTGCGGCGTTCCAGCGCTCGCCGTTGTATTGCGTGACCTGGTACAGGCCGACGCCCTCCTGGTCTGGGCCGTTGAAATCGTCGTTGCGGCGATAACCGGCCGCAGCGGCGGCGTCGACAAAGCGTTTCGGGATCGGATTGCCGGTGCGCAGGTCGCTCACGTGCAGCGGGCCGGTGCCGCCGTGCAGCGCGTCATCATCGCGGCCGGCAAAGCGCTCGTTGCCTTCCGAGCGCTTGAAGTACGGCAGCACATCGTTCCAGCCCCAGCCGACGCAGCCGAGCGATGCCCAGTGGTCGTAATCATTGCGCGTGCCGCGAATGTAGATCATCGCGTTGAGCGACGAGCTGCCGCCCAGCCCGCGCCCACGCGGCTGGTAGCCCTGGCGTCCGCCCAGGCCCGGCTGCGGCACGGTTTCGAAGGCGTAGTTGCGCTTGTTCTTGAACGGCAGCGACGCCGCGCACCCCGCCGGCACCCACACAGAGAAATGGTGATCGTGCGGCCCGGCCTCCAGCAGCGCGACCGTCACATCCGGGTCTTCGGTCAGGCGGGCGGCCAGCGCGCAGCCGGCCGAACCGGCGCCGACGATGACGTAGTCAAAAGTGAGGGAATCGCTGGCCATGGGTGTCTCCGGAGGGTCTTTTGTCTTGGGCGAGCGACGCCACCGGGCGCGCTGCCTGTCTTGACCCACATCCTAGGCGCCTCGGGATGTTTCAAACGGTCGAACTAACCCGCATTAGAGGCATCGTTCGATGTCATGCAGCAATGTCTGCATGGAGGTAGGCAAAGGCCTTTGCTGGAATGGGAGAACTGATATGTTGCGCAGCAGCAATTCGCTTATCGCGATCGCTTGCTGGCACGCACTGGCGGGCGCCGCTCCGCACACAGCACTGCCGTATCAGGTCATGGAAGGCTGCCTGGGCGACCATACTGCTTTGCAATTGCGCCCGTCTGCCTTTGCCAGGAACATCGCCATGCAACTTGCCGATTTGCCCGCCCCGCACCTGCTGCACATGCAGCAAACCTTCGAGGCCATGCGCGCCGCGCACCAGGCTGACATGCTGCCCGCTTGGGCTTTGCGCCGCGATCGGCTGGAACGCCTCAA
Organism: Ralstonia sp. UBA689; assembly: GCF_002298975.1. Lineage (GTDB taxonomy): Bacteria > Pseudomonadota > Gammaproteobacteria > Burkholderiales > Burkholderiaceae > Ralstonia. The sequence goes on along the minus strand of NZ_DBMV01000033.1, from coordinate 53,967 downwards.
GCGCCTTGTCATGGACAACCGCGACGCCATCGCCCAGGCCGTCAGCGCAGACTTCGGCAACCGCTCGCGGCAGGAGACCGAACTGCTGGAGATCTTCCCCAGCGTGGACGGCATCAAGCACGCGTTGTCGCATGGCAAGCGCTGGATGCGCGTGCAGCGGCGCGGCGTGAGCCTGTGGTTCCGGCCCGCCAGCACGCGGCTGATTCCGCAGCCACTGGGCGTGGCGGGCATCGTCGTGCCGTGGAACTACCCGATCTACCTGACCGTCGGGCCGCTGGTCTCGGCACTCGCGGCAGGCAATCGCGCGATGGTGAAGCTGTCGGAATACACGCCGCGCTTCTCGGCATTGTTTGCCGATCTGATCGAGCGCCATTTCGCCGCCGACGAGGTGCGCGTCGTCAACGGCGATGCTGCAGTCGCCGAGGCGTTCTCGCGGCTGCCGTTCGACCACCTGTTGTTTACGGGATCGACCAACGTCGGCCACCACGTCATGCGCGCGGCCGCCGACAACCTCACACCCGTCACGCTGGAGCTGGGCGGCAAGTCGCCGACCATCATCGGGCCCGATGCAGACTTCGACCGCGCCGTGGAACGCACGCTCGTCGGCAAGCTGCTCAACGCCGGCCAGACCTGCGTGGCGCCCGACTACGTGCTGCTGCCTGCCGGCACCGAACGGCGCTTTATCGACGCTGCACGCAAGCTGGTCGGCAAGATGTACCCAAACATGGCGAGCAACCGCGACTACACCACGCTCATCAGCCCGCGCCACTTCCAGCGCATGGCCAGCCTGGCCGACGAGGCGCGCGCGCAGGGCGCCCAGGTGCTGCCGCTCACCAACGCCGCGCCCAATGAAGCCACGCGCCAGTTCCCGCCCGCGCTCATCACTGGCGGCACCGACGACATGCGCGTGATGCAGGAAGAGATCTTCGGCCCGCTGCTGCCGCTGGTGCCGTACCGCACGCTGGGCGAAGCGATCGACTACATCAACGCCCGCCCGCGCCCGCTGGCGCTGTACCTGTTCGAGCGCAACGGCAGCACCGTCGACCGCGTGATGGCCAGCACCATTGCCGGCGGCGTGTGCATCAACGAGACGCTGCTGCACGTGGCGCAGGACGATCTGCCGTTTGGCGGCGTGGGCGCCAGCGGCATGGGCGCATACCACGGCATCCACGGATTCGAGCGGTTCTCGAAGATGAAACCGGTGTTCCGGCAGGCCACCCTCAACGGGCTGGGCCTGTTCCGCGCGCCGTACGGCAAGACGTTCGAGACGATGATGAAGCTGCTGGTACGTTGAGCGACGCGCTCAGGACGTCCACATCGGCGCGATGGAGAGCGCCAACAGCGCACCGAGCACAGCATTGAGCACCCGCCACTGGCGCGGCGTTTTCAGCAGCCGCGCCAGCACGATGCCCGCCGCACACCACAGCGACAACGACACCAGCGCGGCCAGCCCGAAGGTGGCACCCAGCAATGCCGCCAGTTGCAGCGGGCCGCTCGCCAGCATTGCAAACGAAGCCGCCGCACCCAGCGCCATCGCCCAGCCTTTCGGGTTCAACCACAGCAGACAGGCGCCGCCCAGCAGCGTGGTCGGCACCGTCGCGGCGGCATTGAGGTTGGGCGGGCCGCTGCGTGCCACCCTCCATGCGAGCCACAGCAGGTAGGCCGAACCCGCTGCCTTCATCGTCAGCAGCAGCCCCGGCGCGGCCATCAGCAACCCGGCCAACCCGGCTGCCGCGCCCGCCGCCAGCGAAGCCAGCCCAACGGCAATCCCCATCATCAACGGAATCGAGCGCCGAAAGCCGAATTGCGACCCCGATGCCGTCGCCAGGGTCGTGGCCCCGCCGGGCGATACCGTAGACACCACGGCAAACAACACCAACGGCGCGATGGAGGAAAACACTTCGGCGGGCATGGGCGGCACCTTCAGGGTAGGTGATGAATGGCTCACTGTAGAGCGCGCCAAACCATTAGCAAATCGAAGGTTTTTGATCCTGCGCATTAGCTTCTAGAATGCTTCGATGGCCAAGAACCTCGACATCACCCTCGTCCGCACCTTCGTTGCCGTGGCGGAAAACGCCAGCATGACGGTGGCGGCCAACGCGCTACACCTCACGCAAGGTGCCGTCAGCCAGCAGATCAAGCGGCTCGAAGACGCCTTTGAATGCCGCCTCTTCGAGCGCGACGGCCGGCGGCTCGAACTCACGCACGCAGGCGAACGCTTCCTCGGCCGGGCCAAGCGCCTGCTCGCGCTCAACGACGAAGTCTGGGCCGAGATGGCAGCCCGCCCGCTGCAAGGCCCCGTGCGCCTGGGCGTGCCGTATGACCTGGTCGGCACCGTGTTCCCGCCCATCCTCAAGGCGTTTACCGAGGCATGGCCTTCGGTGGAGCTGACCCTCGTGTGCGGCGCCTCGCCCAAACTGGCTGAAGGCATTGCGCGCGGTGAGCAGGACATTGCCGTGGTCGAAGCCCCGACGGACGAAGCCACTGGCGAATGCCTGTGCGTGGAGCGGCTGGTGTGGGTGGGCGCGCGCGGCGGCAGCGCGCATGCCAAGCGGCCGCTACCGCTGTCAATGGTGGATGAGAGCTGCGCCTTCCGCGCCCGCGTGCTCAAGGCGCTGGGCGCGCACGGCATTGAATGGCGCACGGTGTTCGAAAGCGGCAACATCGAGGCCACCACCGCCACGGTGCGCACGGGGCTGGCCGTAACCGCATGGCTCACGCCGACGGTGCCGGGGGACCTGGACATTCTCGGGCCCGAGGCCGGGCTGCCTGAGTTGCCGATGTTTGCGATCAGCTTGCTGTTGCCCGCGCAGGGGGCGAGCCAGGCCGCACAAGCGCTGGCGCAATGTATTCGAGACGGATTCTCTACGCGGCAAAGCGCGGTGGAGCGCAAGCGCGCGGCTTGATCTTCGATCGACTGCCTATCTGGCATCCCCGGCCCGCCCCGGGGACGCGTCAATCCGTTGTTATGCGGCGGAAACCCGCCGCCGCTCTATGGCGGCCAACACCTCCCACGTGCGCGGATCAACGTCGCTCCCCCCGAGCGACATCGACACATATGCGTCGATGGCATCGATAAAGCCCTTCACGAATGCCGACGGATACGCGTGTTCCGAGAAGTAGGTGAGCTGCTCGCGCAGCATGCCCGGCCGGCGCTGGCCGTAGGTACGCATGTCGGTGCGCGTGCGGCACAGAAAGGCACGCGCCGATACCGCACCATCCAGGTAGATACGGTTTTTGGTCAGAGACATGCGGCACCTCCCGGTTGCGTGGGAAGACTGTGTCGCCAAGGGGGCGGGGAGGGATAAGACGCGGGGCGATGCCCGCTGAGTGCGGTTGCCATGTGGCCTCCGGGGATAGGTTGATGGAGGCTCGCCGCTCGCTGCTAAACGAGGGTGGCGGGCCTGACGACGGCGTTAGCAGACCGGCCCTATCCCAGCTACCGGCAGACCCGAAGGTCTCACCGCCCGGCCCGCCGCAAAAAGCATAGGCGTGCACAAGCACCGGACACAAAAACGCCGCGCAGAGGCGGCTGTCCGTCTGGGAAAAGGGAGGATGGGCTGCTAAACCCGGTCACCGCGAAGGCGGCGACGGTGGGGATTATAGCGAATAGTGGAGTTACCACCCATACTCGCCAATCAAGAAAGCGCTTGCGCAACAAGACAGGCGAAAATAGCATCATTCCTGTAGAAAAATTACATAGGTTTACCAGAGCCGAATATCTCCATCAATCACCACCTCAACCGAAAAGGACGAGAGCATGCCGAGGCTGGCCTCTGTAGTTATTCGTAGATTTAAGCGCCTTGAGGAGATCGAGCTACCAATCTCGGACGTAACCTTATTGATTGGCGCAAACAATGCTGGAAAAAGCAGTGTTCTACAGGCGATTCACTTTGCTGTGGCGATTGCACAATCTGCCCGACTGATTGGCGAAGGGGTCGCTTGGCAAAAGGATGCCTTTGAACTCTCCTTTAACCCTGCCCAGCTCCTATATTCACCGATATCAGATGTTCTTTCGCTAGCGACTGGCGGAACCCTGCAAGAACCTCGGCCCAGCCAGATCGAGATTGAGTTGAGAGACGAGGATGGCGGAAGATGTACCGTCGGTCTGCGAAGAGGGCGGAATCGAAATATCGCCGTTTCGATTGTTGGGCGTCAGATTGGAGAGCGGCTGATGGACCTGACTCAGCCGTTCACAGTCTATGCGCCGGGCCTAGCCGGTATCCCCAAAGAGGAGCGATTTCTTTCACCGGGCGTCGTCAGGCGAATCGTAGCGCGCGGAGATGCGAACCTAGCATTGCGCAATGTACTGCGCATGCTCCGTGAGGATGAAGCAAGGTGGGATGCGTTTGTTCAGGACATGCAATCAATTTTCGGTGCAATCACTATCGAGATTGATTTCGATGTGAACACCGATGAATCTATCGAGGTCTATTTTCAGTTTCCGGGGGGGCCGAGGCTTCAGGTCGATGCGGCTGGGACATCTGTTCTCCAAGCATCCCAGATACTTGCCTACATTTCATTGTTTCAACCCCAAGTCTTGATTCTGGATGAGCCGGATTCGCACTTACACCCTGACAATCAACGCGCGCTTTGCGATCTAGTTTTCCGTCTAGCTGCAGAACGAGGATTCCAAGCCCTTATCAGCACACACTCTCGCCACGTTCTTGACTCCTTGAAGGACCGAGGCCGAGTTATTTGGCTTAGCAAAGGAAGGTCGGTTGAGCAACCTGACCTCAACTCAACTGCAGTTCTAATGGATTTAGGCGCACTGGATTCCGTTGACTACTTTGCTGACGGCCATACACGCTGTGTTGTCGCCACCGAGGATAGTGATAAAGATGCGTTACGCGCACTGTTGTGGAGCAACGACTTTGTTGAGGCAGATACCGAGGTAGCGTCATATGCGGGTTGTGCCAAGGTGGACGCCGCGCTCGTCTTGGGCGATTTCCTTAGCGACAAAGCACCTCACGTGCGCTTGGTTGTTCATCGTGATCGCGACTACATGAGCGACGGCAGAGCACAAGATTTTGAGACCAAGCTGGAAAATGCGGGAGTATCTGCCTTTTTGACGGCTCATAGCGACATCGAGGGACACTTTTTGAATGCAGACCACCTGCATCACTTGAATCCCGAGGTTCCCTTAGCTCGCATACAAGAGTTAATACAGACAGCCATTCAGGAAACTAGAGAACGATCGCTCGAAGCAATCGTGAACTTACGCACCGAAGAGGCATTCCGGAACAGAAACAACGGCGGCGGAGCACCAAATCACGGAGCAATTGCAGTACAGGCAGAGCATGATCTGCGTGAAAACGAGGCACGATTCTGTCGCGGCAAGGTGGTACTCGGGAGGTTGATGGCTCTATTGCAGCAGGAGCTAGGGGGAAATCCGCGAATCTATTTCCCATCTCAGTTTCTTCGTTTTGATGGGTTGTCTGGCATCGCACGCTCAATTTGGTAACCAACGTGATCGTGGGCCGCGCAAAGACCAAAAGAAGCGCGCTCGAAGCATATGGAATGGCTTCGGCAACCCGAATCGCGGTGATGAACTGATTTGGGTCACCTTGCTACCTGTCACCCCAAAAAAACAAAACCCCGCCAACCGGCGGGGTCCCCAAATCCTTTCGAGCCAGCAAATCAATCAAGCCTGCGGCGCAGCCCCATCGTCCGGTGCGGCTTGTTCGCCTTCGGCCTTGGTCTGGTCTTCCTTCTTTTCCAGCATCTCTTCCAGCGCGCCCGCGCCCTTGAAGCCGGCAACGGCGGCCACGGCCTTGGTCAGCAGGCCGGCATCCGGATCGACTTTCTCGGCGGCTTCGACAGCGGCGACAGCGCCTGCGATCTTGCCCACTTCATCCAGCAGTCCCATGGTCACTCCATTTGGTCGAACGGGAGAGCCATGTTCCCACCAAGCCGGGGCTGGAGCGCAAACAAAGTAAAAAATTTCCGCGCGTTTGCGTTTGCGTAGACCGCGCGTCACGCGCGGTGCCGGCGCGCTTACTCGGTTTCCGCGCCGGCAGGCGTGACGGCGAGCGCAGCGAGGCGTGCGCGTGTGCTCTCGGTGAGCGCAGCCGATTGGCGCGTGGTGGTGTCGATCTGCACGATTACCGTCTGCGCGGTGGCGGCACAGCGGCCATTCTGGAAGATCGCCTGATCGAGCTTGACCGAGCTGCGCCCGATGTTCGCCACACGCGTGCCGATCTGCACCGAGCCCGGCCAGAGGATCTCGTTGCGGAAGTCCAGCACGAGCTGGGCGATGACGAACTCGCAACCGGGCGCCGCCAGCGGGTTGTCGGGCGTGAAGAGCATTTCCACGCGGCCCGTTTCCAGGTACGTGGCGAAGACGGCGTTGTTGACGTGGCCCTGGCGGTCGGTGTCGCCGTAGCGGAGCTTGTCGGTGGATTGAAGCGGGAAGTCGGTGATCGCGGGCGTGGTCATGTGGGGCTGTAGGTCTGGTGAACCTGTGCATTCTGCCTGCCTTCCTGTGCAACCGCTGACGGCGCTGCCGTACCATGCCGCTCAGGTTGACTCGTATCAACGCGCCCCTTCCAGCAGGCTTTACCTTGGTAGTAGGCGTCGACCGCGCATCGGGCGCGGCCGCAGACATGGCAAGGAGGCCACATGAAGACCCTCGTATTGGCAACGGACGGCTCGAGCTATTCCGACGCAGCCGCGCGCTGCATCGCAGATAAGACGCTGTTCGGCAGTGACGTGACCGTGCATGTGGTCCACTGCATGCCCGACCTGTCGGGCGATATCAAATCACTGGTCGGCAAGGCGGAGGTTGACGCTTGGTACGCGGAGGAAAGCGCCGGCGCCATGCGCTCCGTCTGCGCGATCCTGACCGAGGCGGGCGTACCGTTCGAGCAGCACGCAATGGTGGGCTTCGCGCCGGACCGCATCGTTCACCACGCGAAGAGTGCAGGCGCGGCCGCCATCGTCATGGGCTCGCACGGGCGCGGCGTGTTTGTGGAGGCGATCATGGGGTCGGTCGCTGGGCGCGTGGTGGCCCATGCGGAATGCCCGGTGGTGCTGGTGAAGGCGCCCAAGGCGTAGCTTTACGGCGCGCGCGATCTCCGCACATTTTGCGGAGATTAGCCCGCCGATTCTCCGCATACTCCGCCTGGGCATCGCAGTGGGCGTAGCTTGGTACAGCCTGCTGGACAAACCGGGCGGCTGATGACTGTCACAGCCGTGCGGCACGGCATGGTCTAGGATGAAGGCACTTTTCGTCACATCCGAGAGGACACCACCATGCCGGATCGCCGCACCGCCCGCCTTGCCCTCGCCCTGACGGGCGCCGCCCTGTTTGCCACGGCCACGCCGTCGTTCGCGTATTTCCGTGAGGTGCTGGCCAGCACCATCATCGGCTCGATGAGTCAGACGGAGTTGAAGTCGTTCACCAAGGCCATCGGCAACACGCTGGTCAACACGGCCGACAACACGCCCGCGCAATGGGCGTGGCCCGCCAAAGGCAAGCAGCCCGCCATCGACGCCACCATCACCCCACTGGAGAGCAAGACCGACGCCGGCCAATCATGCCGACGTCTGCAGAGCGAGCTGACGCGCGGCTCCAGCAAGGAGCAGTGGACAGCCTGGCTGTGCAAGCAACCGAGCGGCGAGTGGAAACTGCGCAGGTTGGCGCAGTAAGCCCCTAAGCCCAGTTCCGGCCTCAGCACTGCCACAGAAATTTCACCTGCCCCGCATGGTGTGCGCACTGGAAGAGGTAGGCGCAGCCACCGCCAAAGTTCATCGCCGTATGGGCATCCGGTCCTTCCTCCAGTTGCGCGGCCAGGTGCATCGGTGCGCCGCAGGCGGGGCAGGCGGGCGTCTCGTCGGCCTGCAGCCAGGATGGCGTGCCATGCAACTGGCCGAGCACTTGGCGGCCGGACTGGCCAGCGTGCTCGCACCATAGGCGGCGAGCCGCTTCGTAGTCGTCGGCATCTTGCACCGCAGTGCGCGCGCCGAAGGTGGTCTCGCGCAGGGTCAAACCCTCGGCGGGTGGCTCGGCCAGGGTAAGCGGCCCGGTCGGCACGAACACTGCAAGGTTGCCGCCTCCGTTGGCATCCCATTCATCACAGCAGCCGGGGTCGTTCTGGCACATGAAGACCAGCAGCAGCCCGGCCGGATGGTCGGCTGTCGCCTCGACACCGATCTGCCCCTGGAACTGCATCGGCTGCTTGCAGGTGGCACAGCAGGGCCATGTGAAGGGCGCGTCGGTCGGCACCAGCGGACGCCCGCCGAAGCGGGTCTGCACGGCGTGTTCGTCGGGCGCGGGGGCATGCAAGAGCAGCGTCACCATGGCAACTCATCTCAGGTCGGATGAAGGAAGACTGGCCAGCCGGATCGGTCTGTATTGTGCCGCAGGCGCCAGACGCGGTGGCGCCACATCGCGTGGCCGCCTATGGGGCATCTAAGTCTGCCCGGGCAGAGTGCTGTGGAATCGCCCGGCATCCCCGCCGATGAACGCGCACGCGTGCGGTCCGTTCTACTGCGTGCTGGCTAACGAGACCACGAGTTCGGGGCTGGGGCCGTCGATCGTGAGCACGGTGGTGCAGCGCCTGGGCTGGGAGGTCGAACCGGGCGAGGCTGGCGGCTCCAAACGCGGGCTGCGGGTAACGGTGCAACTGCCCCAGGCCTGACACGGACCGGAAGTCAGCCGCTGCGCGCCGCTTATCGCTGTGCGCGGAACACCAACGCCAGCCCCAGCAGGATCATCGCCGCGCAAGCCCTGCACTCAGGATGACGCTGCCGCGCGCGGCGATTCCACATACACCCCGTGCCACAGGCTCACCTTGCCCGCGTGGTCGAAGCGCAGCAGCAGCATCGCCTCGAAAGCGTCGACAGCGCCGTGCGTGCGCGCAATCGAAGCGCGCATGCCGAGCAGCACGCCGGCGTCATCCGCCACCGTCTGCGTTATCTCGTAATCGATGGCTGCGATGGTGTGCTTGAAGCCGTCGAGAAACGTTTTGTAGTTCTCGTGGCTGGCGTCGTAGCGCCGCCCGTTGGCGAAAACGACAAACTGCGGGGCAAAGCGCTCGGCGATGACGGCCTCGGAGAGCGCCGTATCGTGCCGCAGGTGCTGGCGGTTCCAGTCGAGCAGGGCGTGCGCGAGTTGAAGGTTGCGCTCGGCGCGGACGGTCTGCGTGGTCTCCGTTGTCATGGAGAGCCGCGAGGCCGCGGGTGCGTTCTACCGTTCTATTTCAGGTACGACTTGATCACCTGCAGCACGGCATCGAGGTCTTCCTGGCGCTGCGCCTCGGTCGGCTCCTTGACCACGTGATCCGTCAGGTGCCCTTCAATGACGGCCGCCATCAGGCCGTTGACCGCGCCGCGAATGGCAGCGATCTGCTGCAAGATCGCCGTGCAATCGCCCTCCTGCGCGAGTTGGTTTTCCAAAGCGGCCGCCTGCCCCTGGATGCGCCGCACGCGCGCCAGCAGCTTGGCTTTATCGCGAATGGTATGTGCCATGGATGAAGGGCTTCGGGTGGATTGCAGACGCGGGAGGCTAGCATAAATATACTGGGGGCCAGTATACTGCGCCGATTCAAAAAACTGCTCTTTCCGCCACCCATGACCGCCTTCACCACCCTGTTGCAGCAAGGCAATGCCTGGCTGTTCGTCCCGAGTGCGATCCTGCTCGGTGCGCTCCATGGCCTGGAGCCGGGGCATTCCAAGACGATGATGGCGGCGTTCATCGTCGCCATCCGGGGCACGCTCTCACAGGCCGTGCTGCTGGGCCTGTCGGCCACGGTCTCGCATACGGCGGTGGTGTGGGCAGTGGCCATGGCAGGCCTGTACTTCGGCCGCAACTGGAATGCAGAGACGACCGAGCCGTATTTCCAGGTCGCTTCCGCCGTGCTGATCGTCGCCGTGGCAGGTTGGATGATCTGGCGCACGTGGCGCGGCCATAGCGCGGCGCACGAGCATGATCACGGCCATGACGACGTCAAGCACATCGACACCGGCCACGGCGTCGTCCGGCTGGAAGTGTTCGAAGACGGCGTGCCGCCGCGCTTCCGGCTTGCACGCGAAGGCACGCGCGGCCATGCGTGGTCAGCAGATCAGGTGCAGATCGTCACCGAACGCCCCGATGGCAGCCGGCAGGCATTCAGCTTCGTGCAACGCGACGGCTTCCTGGAATCGGAGCAGACCATTCCCGAGCCGCACGCCTTCGTGGCGCGCCTGTCGCTCGGGCACGAGCATCATCGGCACGACTACGACGTCGAGTTCGCCGAGCATGATCACGGCGGGCTGGATGTCTCGTCCGACGACTACCAGGATGCGCACGAGCGCGCGCACGCCAACGACATCCGCCGCCGCTTCGCCAATCGTGCGGTGACCACGGGTCAGATCATCGTGTTCGGCCTGACCGGCGGGCTGATCCCGTGCCCGGCATCCATTACCGTGCTGCTGCTGTGCCTGCAGCTCAAGAAGATCTCGCTGGGCGCGACGCTGGTGGTGTGCTTCAGCATCGGTCTGGCGCTGACGATGGTCGCCTCGGGCGCGCTGGCGGCACTCAGCGTGAAGCATGTCTCCAAACGCTGGAGCGGCTTTGGCGAGTTCGCGCGCACGGCGCCGTATTTCTCGGGTGTGCTGATTGCGCTGGTGGGGCTGTACGTGGGCTGGCAGGGCGTGCGGGGGGTGATGCAGTTGTCGTAGCGGTGGCGTCCCGCGTGCGTGTGGATATTGCGTCAGGCGCACGCGCTCCCGAGACTGCATCCGTTGCCGGCCGGCCCGCGTATCAGCAGGTACAGGCCGGCCGGCGCGATCAGGTTCTCGTCAATGCAGTGTCAGGTTTGCATCGATGGCGCGACCAACCTGTGGGATCGAGGCGGCAAGGCGCCGCCAGCGACCCGATGGGATGCCGCCTCCGGCGGCGCACGTTCACTGCATCAGGAGTTCATCATGCACACCCGCACTCGCCGCCTTTCGCTGGCATTGTTCGCCACGCTTTCAGCTTCCGCCGCACTGTTTCTCGCACAACCTGCGTCGGCCGCCCAGACGAGGTTCGACCCCTATACGCAAGGCGCCATCGACAAGGCGGACCCGTTCACGCAAGGCGCAGATCGTCAGGCCGACACCTATGGCTACCTGGCCTGGAAATACGATCGCTTCGACCCCTACGGGCAAGGCGCCAATCGTCAAACGAACGCGCATGACGCGCTCGCATGGCGCAGCGACACGAACTATCCGAGCGATGCACGGGGCGCGCGTGCGTGACGAGCGGCGGTGCGCATGAGGAGGCCCGGCGCGCATGCAGGGCCTTCCTCGCGCACGAGGGGCTCAAGCGCGCGCCAGCATCAGTTCCAGGTTCTGCACCGCCGCGCCCGACGCGCCCTTGCCAAGGTTGTCGAACACCGCGGTCAAGAGCACTTGGCCATGGGCCGCATTGCTGAACACACCCAGACGCATGTCGTTGGTGCCGTTGAGCGCTTGCGGGTCCAGATGCGTCAGTTCGGATGACGCCTCCAGGGGCATCACCTGCACGTGCCGCGTGCCGGCGTAGTGATCCGCCAGGCAGGCATGCAGCTTGGCCGCATTGGCACCCGGCGCGAGCAGCCGCACTTCGAGCGGCACCGTAAGCACGATGCCCTGGCGGAACGCGCCGTAGGCTGGCACGAAGATCGGCCGCTGCGTGAGCCCGGCGTGCTGCTGAATCTCCGGCGTGTGCTTGTGCGCGAGGCCCAGCCCGTATACCTGGAGCGCCGGCGCGTTCGATGCTTCGGGCCCTTCGTACTGCTCAACGGCCGCGCGGCCGCCGCCCGAATAGCCGGACACCGCGTGAATGCTGACGGGGTAGTCCGCCGGCACCAGCCCCGCCCAGACCAACGGGCCCAGTAGCCCGATCGCCCCGGTCGGATAGCAGCCGGGATTGGTCACGCGCGCGGCCGTGGCAACGCGCTGCGCCTGACCAGCCGTCATCTCCGGAAAACCGTACGTCCAGCCTGGCGTGGTGCGATGCGCGGAGCTGGCATCGATCACACGCACGTTCGGGTTGACGATGGACGCCACCGCCTCGCGCGCCGCGGCATCGGGCAGACACAGGATGGCGATATCGCAGGCGTTGATGGCCTCGGCGCGGCGGGCCGGGTCTTTGCGAAATTCGGCGGGCAGCGTCAGCAATTGCAAGTCCTGCAAGTCCTTGTGGCCGCGCAGGCGTTCGTGGATCTGCAGGCCAGTGGTGCCTTGGTCGCCGTCGATGAAGATCAGGGGAGCGGACATGGCGGGAGTCTCCAGTGGGGTTGGTGGGCAGGCGCGTGTGAAGCGTGTGTGCCGTTATCTTCGGGCGCAGCCTAGAATGTGAAAAGTTGAATTTCACAACCACCACATTCATGTTTTCTGAATCAGCCAACCGACCCTGAGAGAGCGATGCGAGAGATCAGCCTGGACCGTCTGCGCACCTTGGTGGAAGTGGCCGACCGCAACTCGTTTGCCGACGCGGCACGCGCGCTGCACCTGGCACCGCCCACGGTCAGCCTGCACATTGCCGAGCTGGAGAGCCGCGTGGGTGCGCCACTGCTCTCGCGCAAGCGTGGGGAGGTGCGGCCGACGGCCATCGGCGAGGCGATGGTCGAACGCGCCCGCAAGCTGCTGGCCGATGCCGAACAGGCGCTCGACGATATCCAGCGCCAGGTGCAGGGCTTGAGCGGGCGCGTGCGGCTGGGGGCTTCCACCGGCGCGATCGCGCACCTGCTGCCGCAGGCGCTGGAGGCGCTGCGCCAGGACCACCCAGGCATCGACGTGCAGGTGGCGGTGCTCACCTCGCAGGAAACGCTCGCGGGGCTGACCGATGGCGCGCTCGACATCGGGCTGGTGGCCCTGCCGCAGTCGCAGGTGGCGGGGCTGGCGATCAAGCCGTGGCGGCGCGATCCGGTGGTGGCCTTCCTGCCCGCGCACTGGCAGAGCCCGGCGCGCATCACGCCCACCTGGCTGGCCGCGCAGCCGCTGATCCTGAACGACGCCACCACGCGGCTCTCGCGCCTGACGACGGAATGGTTCGCGGCCGACGGCCACCACCCCGCGCCGCGCATCCAGCTCAACTACAACGATGCGATCAAGAGCCTCGTGGCCGCCGGCTATGGCGCGACGCTGCTGCCGCATGAGGCATCAGCGCCGCTGTCGGACGCGCGCATCGTCATGCGGCCGCTGCGGCCGGCACTGTGGCGCGAGCTGGGGATCGCGCACCGGGCCGGGCATATCGAGCGCTCCACGCAGCACGTGCTCGACGTGCTGTGGGCGCTGCGGGTGAAATAGCCCGTTGCTCCCCTTGACGCATCGGTCAGGAGCAGAATCCTGCTGAATAGAGTTTGACTTCTTGTGTCGCGATAACTATCGTAAGATATATTTTTAGACACAAATAGGCGCCGCCACCAGCGTGCGCCCACTCCTTTCCTTCGCCCTCATGCCCCGACTTGACCCCACCCGAGAGCGCCGCCTGCTCTGGCTGCTCGCGCTCACGCAGTTCACCGTCGTCATGGATTTCATGGTGATGATGCCGCTCGGGCCGCAAATCATGCACACGTTTGGCATCGGCCCGGCGGCCTTCGCCACAGCGGTGTCGGTGTATTCGCTGTGCTCGGGCGCCTCGGGCCTGCTGGCCGCCACCTATACAGACCGCTTCGACCGTCGCCGCCTGCTGCTGACCGTCTACGGCTTGTTCACGCTGGCCAACCTGGCCTGCGCGCTGTCGGGCAGCTACGCCATGCTGCTGTTTGCACGTGCCTTTGCTGGGCTCACGGGCGGCGTGCTCGGGTCGATCGTTCTCGCCGTCCTGGCCGATGTGATTCCGCCCGCGCGGCGCGGGGCCGCCACCGGCGTGGTGATGTCGTCGTTTGCGCTGGCGGCCATGGCAGGTGTGCCGGTGGGCGTGGCGCTAGGGGCGCACCTGGGCTGGACGGCGCCGTTCTTCCTGCTGACCGCGCTCACCGTGCTGATCTGGCTGGGCGCGCGGCAGACCATTCCGCCGCTCACCGAACACCTCAGCGGCACCAGCCAGACGCCCGGCCAGATCCTCACGGGCCTGTGGCAGTTGCTGACCAACCCGCGCCATCTGCGTGCCTTTCTGCTGACCTTCGTGATGATGGGCTCGCACATGCTGGTGATTCCGTTCATCTCGCCGGTGCTGGTGGCCAACCATGGCGTGGCGCCGCAGGATCTGGCATGGCTGTATGTGGCGGGTGGTGCGGCGTCGTTCTTCAGCTCGCGCGCCGTCGGCAAGCTGGCCGACCATTACGGGCGCCGCCGCGTGTTCGTGGTGGCCGCGTTGCTGGCCTTCATTCCGGTGCTGGTGATGACGCACCTGCCGGATTGGCCGTTTGTCGGCATCCTGCTGTTCTTCCCGTGCTTCATGGTGATCCTCTCCAGCCGCATGGTGCCCATGCAGGCGCTGATGACGACGGTGCCCTCCCCGCAGGTGCGCGGCGCGTTTCTCTCGGCCAACAGTGCGGTGATGTCGGTGGGCACGGGCATCGGCGCATGGCTGGGTGGGCTGCTGCTCACCAATGGCGCCAACGGACACATTGACGGCTACGGGCTCAATGGCTGGCTAGCTGTGGTGGCGGGGCTGTTCTGCGTGTTCCTGGTGCACCGGGTGAAGGGATCGAACGAGCACGGCGATCCGTCGCTCGCGTCGCCGTCCGCACCGCAAACCACGCATACTGAACAGGCCTGAACCTTCAACCTTCACTCCGCTTCCAGCACCGTCTTGAGTTTCACCAAGTCTCGCTGTACCCATTCCGCGTCGGCCTCAAACTGCGCATCGTCCATGTTGGGTGGCTGGAACAGCGTGAGCGAAACGGTGGTGCCGGCCCCGTTGCGCACCACCCGCAGCGGCACGTAGACGACGGTGTCGTCAGGCAGGCGGACCCAGTGGTCGGCAATGCCGAACTCGTTGGGCGGGCTGAAGCGGATGAATACGGTGCCCCCAGCGCCCTCCGGCGCCTGCGCAATCCACTCGCCGGGCGCCGCGCCCGAACCCTGCGTGCCGGGTGTGAGCCCCGTCGACAGGCCGGTCGCCCAGGTGGGGAAATTCAGCGGCTCGGCCAGGAAGGCGGCCACGTCATCGAAATGACGCGCGACGTTGATGCTGAGGGTGCGGACGGGGTGCAGCATGCTGCCTCCAAAATCGGCGGAACGCGGTCGGGATGCGGCCGATCGACCGAGTATAGGCGGGCGCTCCTCCGCCTTGCTGGCCGCTCAGGCCAAGGGCTTGCGAAAGCTGATCGCCAGCCGGTTCCACGTATTGATGGTGCAGATCAGCAGCGTCAGGTCAACCAACTCCGCATCGGAAAACTGCGCGCGCACGGCGTGCCACACATCGTTGGGCACGTGCGTTTGGCCGACCAGCGTGACGGCTTCCGTCCAGGCCAGCGCGGCGCGTTCGCGGTCGGTGAAAAGCGGCGTTTCGTGCCAGACCGAAACGGTGGCGAGGCGCCGATCGTCTTCGCCGGCACGGCGCGCGTCGGCGGTGTGCAGGTCAATGCAGTAAGCGCAGCCATTGATCTGCGAGGCACGCAGGCGCACGAGTTCGGTCAGGGGTTTTTCGAGCGTGCTCTTGCCGAGGGCTTTCTCCAGGCCCATAACGGCCTGAACGGCGGCGGGACTGCTCTTGGTGTAATCGAGACGAGCTTCCATGATCGGGCATCCGTAGCGTGGGACGGATGCCAGATTAGCGTTCTGGTGGCCCCGAAAAAAGCACCAATCGGCGTGACTTTCAGGTAGCCACCCTGGCCAGAGCCTCCGACAGCTTGCTGAGCCCGGCATCGATTTCCGCCACGTTCACGTGCCCGTAACCGAGCAGCAGCCCCGGCTGCGGCGGCAGTGCCACGTGCATCCTGGCCGTGCCGTACAGGCCCACGCCCACGCTCTCGGCCAGCTTCACCACGGCCGCCTCCGACAATGGCGCCTGCAGTTGCGCCGCCATGTGGATGCCCGCCGCCGAGGGCATCGGCGCCAGCCACCGTTCAAGAGGCCCGCGCAGATGCCGCAGCAGTGCGTTGCGCCGCGCGGCGTATTCCTTGTGCATGCGGCGCAGATACTTGCCGAAATCGCCGTCGAGCATGAACTTGGCCAGTGCCGCCTGCGTGAGCGACTCGCTGTGCCAGTCGGCCACCTGCTTGGCACGCCGCAGGGGCACCACCAGCGAGGCCGGCGGCACCACGTAACCGATGCGCAGCTCCGGAAAGATCGTCTTCGAGAAGGTGCCGACGTAGGCCACGCAACCGGCCGCATCCAGGCTTTTGAGCGATTCCATCGGCCGGCCGTCGAAGCGGAATTCGCTGTCGTAGTCGTCTTCGATGATGAGCGCGTCATGACGCTGCGCCCACTCGAGCAATTGCGCGCGGCGCGCCAGGCTCATCGGCATGCCCAATGGGAACTGGTGCGACGGCGTTACGTAGACGAGCCGGGCGTGCGGCGGCAGGGCGTCGACGATCAGGCCCTCGGCATCCACCGGCACCGGCACAACGTTGGCCCCCAACGCCTGCAGTGCAATGCGCGCGGGCGGATAACCGGGGTCTTCCACCGCTACCGTGTCGCCGGGGCGCACCAGCACGCGGGCAATCAGGTCGATGGCCTGCTGCGCGCCATGCATGACGACAATATCGCCCCAGGCACAGACCACTGCGCGGCTGAACGCCAGGTAGCGCGAGATGGCCAGGCGCAGCGCCTGGTCGCCGGCCGGGTCGTGATACGCGCCGCGCCCGCGCGCCTGCTGGCGCAGCGCATGCGCGACGCAACTGCGCCACTTGTCGAACGGGAAGAGACGCTTCTCCGTCACGCCGCCCACGAAGTCGTAGACCACGCTTGTGCGCGGCATGGGCAGCACGTCGGGCACGTCGTTCCATGGCGTGGCGAAGGTACGCACAGACGGCGCCGACGACGCGAGCTGCGCGGCCGTCGACGCCTGCAGCATGCGTCCGGCCAAACCCTGCGTCGCCTCGGCCACGAAGGTGCCGGAACCGGCGCGCGAGTGCAGATAGCCTTCGGCGATCAGGCGTTCGAACACATCGAGCGTGGTCTTGCGCGACACCCCGATCTGCTGCGCAAGATCGCGTGTGGAGGGCAGCCGCTCGCCCGGCACGAGCCGGCCGTCGAGGATGGCGGTGCGCAACTGGCGGTAGAGCTGGCCGGCAAGATCGTGCCGGCCGTGGATCGTCAAATGGACATCCATCGTGGACGCAGAGAGCGGTGGGGCTGCGCCATTCTACGGAGCCGCCGCTTCAGCGGGCAATGCGATGGAAGATGGGAAACACCGCGCTCAGCCGTCGCGGCCATCCGCGCGCGGGGTCAGCAGCCACGGCGTGTAGCGCCAGAGGTAGACCACGAAGGCCGCCACCCAGAGTGCGCTTGCCGCACCGATCCACACACCGCGCGGCAGCAGCATCGGCCCGGCAACACGCACCAGCGCCGCCAGGGTAACGGCGGCATAGGCAAAGTTCTCCGCCCGGCCCGTACGCAGCAGCCGGCCGGTGTGGCCAAGCGCCGTGCGCGTGATCATCGCCACGATGGCGCAACCGATGGCGCCGGCCGTGAGCGCATGCAGCGCGGTAGAGCGATCGCCCCAACCGAGCGCGGCGGCAGCCAGCAAGGCAAACCCGACCGGCAGGAACGCATACGCCACGTGCAGGACGGCGACGATGGGCGTGCGCAGCGTGCGGCGCGAATCCCAGCCGGCCCAGCGGATAGCCTGCACCACAGCCGCCGCCGCAAACACGGCAGCCGGCACGATGCCCTGCATGGGCACCGCCAGGGCAACCACCGCGAGCACGGTCAGCGGCACCATCGCGCGTTCGGCCCACACCGTGCGCCGGATATGTACGCCGGCAATGGCGTTGGTCGTGAACATAGGGATGACGCGCCCGCCCATGACCGTTACGAACACGCACACCAGCCCGGCCGCCGCATCGAGACAACGCAGCGCGGCGAGCGGCGCGCCCATGGCCAGCGCCGTATGAAAACCGGCGTTGATGGCGCCGAGCACCAGCAACGCGATCGCCAGCCCATAGTTGCGCACGCTGCGCGCCCGCCGCAGGATCAGCAGGAACAACACGCCGCATGCCGGCAGGAAGGCCACATCCACGGCGACTGCCAATGGCAGCGGCCCGGTCCACATCAGCACGCGCGCCGCCAGCCACAACCCCGCAAGCGCGGCCAGCCGCCACCCCTGTGGCGTCTGCAAGCCTGTCCAGTTCTTGCCCGCCGTGAACAGAAAGCCGACCACCACGGCGGCCGCAAAGCCGAACACCATCTCGTGCGCATGCCAGAACAGCGGTGGCAGCACCGGACCATGCGCAGAAGGCAACACGCCCGCCGACAAGGCAGCCCAAAGCGCCATCCCCAACGCGGCAAACCCGGCTGCCAGCAAGTAGAACGGCCGGAAGCCCAGCGCAAAGACCGGATGCCCCGCATATGGCACGCGGCTGGCGGGATCGGGCTGGCCGATGGTGAGCAGCGGGGCGGGGCGGGGCATGGTGGTCTCCCGAAAGTTGGGCTTAGAGGATGTCGTCCAGCAGATCGGGGCCGAACACCTCGCGGTGGATGCGCTCAACCGGCACGCCGCCGGCAAGCAACGCCGCGCGCTGAGCCTGCATGAAGGGCAGCGGGCCGCAGAGATAGAAATCGGCATTGGCATGGCAGTCGATGAATGTATCGACCGTCATGCGACCGGGCTGGGCCGGGCGCGAGGCGAAGGCGGCATCCTCGCCCGACTCCAGGAACACGTGCGCCTCGAAATCCGGCAGGGCTTGCGCCGCACGCTCCAGGTCATCGGCATGGGCAACGTGCGCGGCTGCGCGATCGGCATGGCTAAACACGATCTTGCGTGCGCTGCTCTGCTGCGCAAGCGTGTTGAGCGTGGAAATCATCGGTGTGATGCCGACGCCGGCCGACAGCAGCACGATGGGATTATCGGTGGCGAGCTGCGGGACGAAATCGCCGTACGGTTGGCTGACCAGCAGGACTTCGCCTTCGCGTGCGTTGGCGTGCAGCCAGTTCGATACGGTGCCGGCCGGATGATTGCCATCGCCGGCATCGCGCTTGACCGAGATGCGCCACGTGCGGCCATTCGGCGCGTCCGACAGGCTGTATTGACGCTGCTGCAGCACGCCCGGGGCCAGCTCCACCTGCACCGAGATGTACTGCCCGGGCAGGAAGCCCGCCAGCGGGGTGTCGCCCACGGCTTCCAGCGTGAACGAGACGACATCTTCGGCTTGCTGACGGCGCTCGACAATGCGCACCGGCTGACGGTGGTCCGGGCCACTGCCGGCATGCTGGTACAGGCGCGCTTCGGCGGCGATCAGCTCGGCGGCGAGCAGCCAATACGCTTCATCCCACGCGGCCAGCAACTCTGGCGTGGCGGCATCGCCCAGCACTTCGGCAATCGCGCCCAGCAGGTGCCGCGCGACGATGGGGTAGTGGCTCGGCTTGATGCCCACGGCCGCATGCTTGTGCACGATGCGGTTGACCACCGGCCCCAGTGCCGCGTTGTTGCCGTGGTTGGCGGCGTAGGCAAACACGGCTGAGGCCAGCGACTGCTGTTGCGACCCATTGGCCTGGTTGCCCATGTTGAACACGTTGGTCAGCTCAGGATGGCTGGCAAACATGTTGCGGTAGAAGGTCTGCGTGATCGTCAGACCGTGCTCGCGCAGCACGGGAACACTGGCATCAATGAAAGGCTTGGACCGCTCGGACAGCATTGTGAACTCCAAATATGCGTGATGAATACAACAAATAGGACGGGGGCGCCGTCACGCTCTGTTATGTGTTGCCTCGATGACGAGGCAACTGCTTGAAATCGATTCTATTAAACATATATTTGAGATGCAACAAATTGATCTGCGGCAAACCGGCGCATCTTCTGGCTCACTTGCCCGTAAGATGTGTCTTTCGTGAATGTTTTGCGCACCACAAACCTGTCTGCCCGCCATGCGACTGACCGATTACACCGACTACGCCCTGCGCACACTGATCTATGTGGCCGTGCACCCGGACGAACTGGTCACCATCCAGCGCATTGCGGATGCCTTCGACATTCCCAAGAACCACCTCATCAAGATCGTGCAGCAGCTTGGCCAGGACGGCTTCCTGCACACCGTGCGCGGTCGCGCGGGCGGCATCACGTTGGGCCGGCCCGCCGCCGAGATCAACCTGGGCGCAGTGGTGCGCGCCACCGAACCCGACTTTCGCCTGGTCGAGTGCTTTCACACTGAAGACAACCATTGTGTGATCACCCGCGTATGCGGGCTGCGCGGGGTGCTGGGGACGGCATTGCGGGCGTACTTCGAGGTGCTCGACGGGTACACGCTGGAAGATCTCGTCGACAAACCTGCCGCGGTCAACCGCGCGCTGGGCGAGTCGACGACGCTGCCGATGCCGCGTAGCGTCAAGCGCAAGGCGGGTTGATCGGCCGTCGGTTCAGGACCCTCGGCCAGCTGCCTCCAGCAGCATCTTCAACGTATTGCCCTTGGCGTCTTGCCAGTCCATCCACCCGTTTGCGCCGTTGGCCAGCACTCCTGTACTGCCCCGATCTTCAAGTCGAAAGCCGGAGTGATACAGGCGATGCCGCCTCGCCGTCCATGCGCCGCGCTCCCCCCTTCTGATCTGCAATAATGCGCGGCACACCATTCCCGAGCGACGTGCCGGCCACGCCGCACCGCGCATCACACGAATTCACAGCCGGGCGACGGCGGCAGGCACACACTGCCTGGCAACCAGCCCGACGAGCACACGCATGATTACCGGCGACATCAAGAACCAAATCGACCGCATCTGGGACGCCTTCTGGTCCGGCGGCATCGCCAACCCGATCGAAGTCATCGAGCAGCTCACCTATCTGCTCTTCCTCAAGCGGCTGGATGACCTGCACACCCTGGCCGAGAACGAGCGCAACCGCACAGGCAGCACCAGCGGCCGCCTGATCTTCGGAGCGGACCAGCAAGACCTGCGCTGGCGCAACTTCAAGAACCTGGGCAGCGCGCAGGCCATGTACGACGTAGTGGCCGAACGCGCCTTCCCCTTCCTGCGCACCATGGGCGGCGACGGCTCCACCTACGCCCACCACATGAAGGATGCGCGCTTCACCATCCCCACGCCGGCGCTGCTGGCCAAGGTGGTGGACCTGCTCGACGCCGTGCCGATGGAGCGGCGCGACACCAAGGGCGACGTGTACGAATACATGCTCGGCAAGATCGCCAGCGCCGGGCAGAACGGGCAGTTCCGCACGCCGCGCCACATCATCGATTTCATGGTGGAGCTCACGCGGCCGCAGCCGGAAGACACCATCTGCGACCCTGCCTCGGGCACCTGCGGATACCTAGTGGCTGCCAGCGAGTATCTGCGGCGCGAGCATCCCGAACTGCTGCATGACGCAGCAAAGGCCGCGCACTTCCACCACAACATGTTCCACGGCTACGACTTCGACAACACCATGCTGCGCATCGGCAGCATGAACATGTTGTTGCACGGCGTGGAAGGGCCCGACATCCGCTATCGCGATTCGCTCGCGCAGGCGCATGCCGATGACGAGAACAAATACTCGCTCATCCTCGCCAACCCGCCGTTTGCCGGTAGCCTGGATTACGACAGCACCGCCAAAGACCTGCTGCGCATGGTCAAGACCAAGAAGACCGAACTGCTGTTTCTCGCGCTCTTCCTGAAGCTGCTCAAGAACGGCGGCCGCGCGGCGGTGATCGTGCCCGACGGCGTGCTGTTCGGCTCCAGCACCGCGCACAAGACGCTGCGCAAGATGCTGGTGGAAGACCATAAGCTGGAAGGCATCGTCAAGCTGCCGGGCGGTGTGTTCAAGCCGTATGCGGGTGTGTCGACCGCCATCCTGCTATTCACCAAGACCGGCGTGGGCGGCACCGACCAGGTCTGGTTCTACGACCTGGCCGCCGACGGCATGAGCCTGGACGACAAGCGCACGCCGCTGCTGCCCGAAGACAAGCAGGGCGCCACGCCGAAAACGCCGCTGGTGCCGGAAGACCACGCCAGGAACAACCTACCCGACGCGCTGTACCGCTGGAGCCAGCGCGAACGTCGCGAGCGCGACAACCCGCGCACGGCGCAGAGCTTTTGTGTGCCGAAGGAGGAAATTGCGGCGCAGGGGTATGACCTCTCCATCAATCGGTACAAGGAGGTCGCTCACATCTCAGTGGAGCACGATTCACCAAGCAACATTCTCGCGGCCCTTACGCTATTGGAAGCGGAAATCGAGCGCGAAACCGCTGAGTTGCGGAGGCTGCTGGCATGACGTCTCGGCAACTAGAGCACCAGCAGCTCAGAGAGATCATTACCCCGGCAAGGCTTGTGAGGGCGGGGGACGGCAACTACCCGATCCTGTCGATGACCATGCACAGTGGGCTTGTCGACCAAGCGGAGAAATTTAAGAAGCGGGTTGCCAGCGCCGACACGTCGCCATACAAGGTCGTGCGCTACAACCAACTCGTGGTGGGCTTTCCCATCGACGAAGGGGTTCTTGCATTCCAGCGGCTGCATGACGCGGCCATTGTCAGCCCTGCGTACGACGTGTGGGACGTGAGCGATTTCACCAGGGTTGATCACCGGTATCTGGAGCGCTTCCTGCGATCACCACAAGCGTGCCGGTTCTACGTAACCAAGCTACAGGGAACCACTGCCCGACGGCGCACCCTGCCTGACGACATCTTTCTGTCGTTGCCGGTGCCGCTGCCCACACTCCCCGAACAACGCCGCATCGCCACCATCCTCGACCAGGCCGAAGCCCTGCGCGCCAAGCGCCGGCAGGCGCTCGCGCTGCTCGATGAGCTTGCACAATCGGTCTTCATCGAGATGTTTGGTGATCCGGTGACGAATCCGAAGGGATGGGAACGCAAGCCGATCAGTGAACTCGGCAGGGTAGTGACCGGCAATACACCGTCCAGAGCCAATGCGGCTTACTACGGCAACGCCATTGAGTGGATCAAGTCTGACAACCTCGGAACCGCAAATTACTACGCTACCCAAGCAAGCGAATCGCTCTCTCCTGAAGGAAAACACGTCGCGCGCACTGCACCTCCCGGATCAATTCTCGTGACCTGCATTGCGGGAAGCCCCAACTGCATCGGGAACTCCGCCATGATTGACCGAGAGGTGGCATTCAATCAGCAGATCAATGCATTCACACCCGAGCTCGGCAACGCCCATTTCTTCTATGGGCAGATCCGCGTGGGCAAACGCCTGTTCCAAGCTGACGCAACCTCTGCGATGAAAGGCCTGCTCAATAAATCAAGATTCGAGCAAATCGAACTGCTTACCCCTCCGCTCGCCCTGCAAGAACAATTCGCCCAACGCCTCACCGCCATCGAGCGCCTCAAGTCCACCCACCGCGCTGCACTGGCGCAACTCGACGCGCTGTTCGCCTCGCTGCAGCACCGCGCGTTTGCAGGACTGCTCTGATGCACTGCGCCCACCCGGGCGCAACGTGACAACGTTTGACAACAAACGTGCCTAACACTGCCTAGATTGTCTGCTTCGCAAACAATCGGCACCCAGGCTCCGCGCCGCCCGCCCACGCGCGGCGGCGCCGCTCCCGACACGCTGTCGGCCCGCAGCCCAGGTGCCCGCCATCTGGGAGCAGGCAATGAGCGACAAACGTGTCGACACCAAACACGCACGAACATTTGAGAGTATCCGGCAACTGAACGAGGACGATTCCGAGTTCTGGCTTGCGCGGGACTTGGCGCCGGTGCTGGAATACCAGGCTTGGCGCAACTTCGTGCAAGTCATTGAAAAGGCCAAGCTGGCCTGCCAGCGCTCCGGCCAGGCCACCGACCACCATTTTGTCGAGTTCGACAAAATGGTCGAGCTCGGCTCCGGTGCCGCCCGTCGGGTGACGGACTACCGGCTCACCCGATACGCCTGCTACCTCATCGTCCAGAACGGCGACCCATCCAAGCCGGTCATCGCCAACGGGCAGACGTACTTTGCCGTGCAGACACGCCGGCAGGAACTGGCGGATGCGGGGCGTCTCGGCCAGCTATCCGAAGACGCCCGCCGCCTCATGCTGCGCGGTGAGCTGACCGAGCACAACAAAGCGCTGACGAGTGCCGCCAAGAAGGCTGGCGTGGAGTCCGGGCTGGACTACGCCATCTTCCAGGACCACGGCTACAAAGGCCTCTACGGCGGCCTGGGCGCCAAGGACATCCACACGACCAAGGGCCTGAAGAAGAGCCAGAAGATCCTGGACCACATGGGCAGCACGGAACTGGCCGCCAACCTGTTCCGCGCCACGCAGACGGAAGACAAGCTGCGACGCGACAACGTGCGTGGTAAGCGCCAGGCCAATGAGACGCACCGAGAGGTGGGTGCCAAGGTGCGCCAGACCATTGCCGAGATCGGCGGCACCATGCCCGAAAAACTGCCTACGCCGGCCAAGAGCATCAAGCAGATCGAGAAAGAACTTCGGCAGCTGAAGAGTGACGCCGATCCCTCTGAACCGGAAAACACTTGAATGCCGGCTGCCGTGGCACGGCCTGATTCCCGCCGAGGCCAGCCCGGCACTTGGCTCGCGCTCTGGCCACGCCTCTGGCCAGAGCTGTGGCAAGTGCTGGCAACCCACCCAAGCGCGCCGCCAGACCTGTTCTGCGATTTGGCACGCGATCTAGCGAGCGCAATGTCTAACGCGCCTTCAGGGGCAGCGCTGGCAGATCTGATCAACGATCCGCATGCGTGCCGCACGTTGTTCGCCACAGCACCAGCAGGCAGCATTGCCGACGAAGCGGCACTGCTGGCGTTCCTGCAAGAGGCCCACACCACCGTAGGCGAACTGGGCGGTGAGCCTCTGGCCAATGCGTATTTCCAGCTGCTGGCCGGGCTGGTCGACACCTACAACCTTCGCTATGAGCTACGCCGGCCGTGCGTGCTTACGCTCTCTCTGCCCGGCTTGTTCGGCTGCCTCGTTCAAACCCTGCGGGAGCAAGCCGGGCAAGACTTGCATCTGGCGATGCTGATGCGCGATTTCGACCACGCCTTCCGCGACGTTCATGCCGAGGCCTCCGACAGCCGCATCAAGACCTGCATGCAAAAGCAGATCAATCTGGTGGAGGCGCTCACGCGGCACAGTACGGGGATGACGGAACGCAGCCTCGGGCTGGCCTGCAACCAGGTTGCGCACTGGCCGCATGGCAAGGTGAAAGAGGCCATGCAGAATCTGTATGCATTCGCGTCCGATTACCCGGGCATCCGCCACAGCGGCACCCCCAGAAACGCGCGGCGCACCATCAACCTGCGCGACATGATCGCCATGTCGATCCTGCTGGTGGGCTTTACGCCGTATCTGGCGGATGGATTCGATGCCAGCCGGGTATGGCGTGGAGAATCCGCTGGCGGTGTGCCGGCAAGGTAAAGTGTGCAATCTGTCACTCCGGCGTGGGGTTGCCGTAGAGACTAGCCGCGGCATCATTGCGGGCACCTGAACCTGATAAAAATCGACCCGGCAAGAGCGGAGCAGGGCCTATGAGCAACTTCATCTTCCTGCAGTCGGAATGGCCAGAGCTGTATGCCGAGGCCGCCAGCGCGGAGCGCTACGCCAGCGCTGACCCTCGCACGTCCTGCTTCTATGCGCGGCGCGCCCTGGAACACGCCGTGGCATGGCTGTTCCGCGCTGACGCCACGCTGCGCCGGCCATATCGGGACGATCTCTCCGCCTATCTGTTCGACCCGGGCTTCCAGGCGCTGGTCGGGCAAGCCGTGCACGCGAAGATGGACTTGATCCGCCGCGACGGCAACGCGGCCATCCACCGCGCCCGGACGGTGCGCGAGCAGGATGCGCAAGGCGTGG
The DNA here is from genome assembly GCF_002298975.1 of Ralstonia sp. UBA689. Taxonomy (GTDB): domain Bacteria; phylum Pseudomonadota; class Gammaproteobacteria; order Burkholderiales; family Burkholderiaceae; genus Ralstonia. The sequence continues at coordinate 28,169 of NZ_DBMV01000033.1, read as the reverse complement.
TGCACGAGCTGTTTCACGTCATGTACTGGCTGGCCCGCCATTACGCACGTACCGCTGCCGGCCGGCCTGAACCGGCCCTGCGCTTTGACCCCGCCCTGGTGCCGGCCTCGCCCGCCAACATTGCCGCCAAGACCCAGGCCCAGGTCAAGGCCCTGGAGACCGAACTCGCCGCGCGTGACGAGAAGCTGGCCGAGGAACAGCGCAGGAACGATGCTCTCGACGCCGAGTTGGCCAAGCTCCGCGCCGCTACGTTGCAGGCCGAGGTGGCCGCAGCCAAGGCGCTCAACCTCGTGGTGCAGGACACGCACGACTACGATGAAGCCACCACCCGGGACCGCTTTATCGACCGCCTGCTGCGCGACGCCGGTTGGCCGCTCACAGGGGCGAACTCCACGGAGTACGCCGTAACAGGTATGCCCACGCCGTCCGGCAACGGTTATGTGGACTATGTACTCTGGGGCGACGACGGCAAGCCGTTGGCGATTGTGGAGGCCAAGCGCACGCGGCGCGACGCACGCGCCGGCCAACAGCAGGCCAAGCTGTATGCAGACTGCCTGGAAGCCATGACCGGCCAACGACCGGTGATCTACTACACCAACGGCTACGAACACTGGCTGTGGGACGACCTGGCCTATCCGCCCCGCACGGTACAGGGCTTTCACCACAAAGACGAACTGGAGCGCTTGATCCAGCGCCGGACGACGCGCCAGCCGCTGGCCACGGCGGCCATCAACACGGCCATCGTGGAGCGTCACTACCAGCACCGCGCCATCCGGCGCATTGCGGAAGCCTTCGAACAGGACAAGCAGCGCAAGGCGCTTGTGGTCATGGCCACTGGCGCCGGCAAGACGCGCACCGTGATTGCGCTGGTCGACATGCTGATGCGCTGCAACTGGGTCAAGCGCGTGCTGTTTCTGGCGGACCGCGTGGCGCTGGTCAAGCAGGCTGCGGACGCTTTTGCTGCGCACCTGCCGGAAGCCGCGCTGGTCAACCTCGTGCGGGACAAGACATCGGATGGGCGCGTGTACGTGTCGACCTACCCGACGATGATGGGCCTGATCGACGGGCGCGCGGAAGGCGTCCAGCGCTTCGGTCCCGGGCACTTTGACCTCTTGATCGTGGACGAGGCACACCGCTCGATCTATCAGAAATACCGGGCCATCTTTTCGTACTTCGATGCGCTGCTGGTGGGTCTGACCGCCACCCCCAAAGACGAGATCGACCGCAACACCTACGGCATGTTCGGCCTGGAAGATGGCGTACCGACCGACGCCTACGGCTTGGACGAGGCCATTGCCGAACGCTATCTCGTGCCGCCGCGCGCCGTTTCCGTGCCGCTGCGGTTTCAGCGCGAGGGCATTCACTACGATGACCTGTCGGAAGACGAAAAAGACCAGTGGGACGCACTGGAATGGGACGACGAGAACGGCACGCCGGATACCGTGGAAGCCGAAGCGGTCAACAAATGGCTGTTCAACGTGGACACCGTCGACCAGATGATCGCGCTTCTAATGGAGGAGCGCGGTCACCGCGTGGCTGGCAGCGACTGGATCGGCAAGACCATCATCTTTGCCAAGAACAACGACCACGCCAAGTTCATTGCCGACCGCTTCGACTGCAACTACCCGCAATACGCCGGGCAGCTCGCGCGTGTCATCACCTACGAAGTCGAGCACGCACAGACACTGATTGATGATTTTTCGGTGGCCGACAAGATGCCTCGCATCGCCATCTCGGTAGACATGCTGGACACCGGCATTGACGTGCCGGAGGTCGTGAACCTGGTGTTCTTCAAGATCGTCCGCTCCAAGGCCAAGTTCTGGCAAATGGTGGGGCGCGGTACGCGGCTGTGCAAAGACTTGTACGGCCCTGGGCAGGACAAGCAGGATTTCCTGATCTTCGATTTCTGCCAGAACTTTGAATTCTTCAATGCCAACCCCGACGCGGCGGAAGGCGCAATGCAGGCCCCGCTGGGACAGCGCCTGTTCAATGCCCGGGTGGAACTGCTGGCCAGCCTGGATGCGCAGCCGAGCCCGCTTCAAGTCCAGCAGACCCGGGCCGACTATAGCGGCCCGCTCACCGAAGCGGCCGTGCGTGAGGAAACCGCCAATTGGCTGCACCGGCAGGTGGCGTCGATGTCATTTGACAACTTTGTCGTGCGAGCCAACCGTCGATATGTCGAATCCTATGCAAAGAAGGACGCCTGGCAACGGCTGAGCCGGGCGCAAGCGGCGGAACTTGCGCAACATGTCTCTGGCCTGCCCACGACCCTGCGCGACGACAACGACGAGGCGGCCAAGCGTTTCGATCTGCTGATGCTGCGCCTGCAGCTATGCGTGCTGCACGACGAGCCAGGCTTGGAGCGCATGAAGACACAAGTGCGTGACTTGGCGGAAGCGTTGCTGAGCAAGGACACCGCTCGCATTCCTGCCGTGCAGAATCAGATCGAATGGATTGAAGCCGTGGCAGGAGAGGCTTGGTGGGAAGACGTCAGCCTGCCGATGCTGGAACAGACGAGACGACGCCTGCGCTCCCTGATCCATCTGATCGAAGTCGGGAAACGACGCAAGCCGCTGTACACCGACTTTGCCGATGCGCTGGGCGAGGTGGCCGAGATTGCCATGCCGGCCTTTGCCGGCGGAACAGACTTCGAACGCTTTCGGGCTAAAGCACGCGTATTCCTGCGCGCGCATGAAGATCACCTGACGCTGCACAAGCTGCGGCGCAATCTACCGCTCACCCAGGCCGATCTGGTTGCGTTGGAGCACATGCTTTCCGCCAACGGCATCGGCGCAGCAGAAGATATCGAGCGCGCCAAGCGCGAGGCCAACGGCCTTGGCCTCTTCGTGCGTTCGCTGATTGGCCTGGATCGACAGGCCGCCATGGAGGCACTGTCCAGCTTCGTGGGCGGTAAGCCGATGACGGCCAATCAGCTTGAATTTGTCGATCTGGTCGTCAAGCACTTGACCGACCACGGCGTCATGGAAGCGGGCCGGCTATATACGTCGCCTTTCACGGACATCACCCCGCACGGCCCGGATGGTCTCTTCGCCCCCTCGGAAGTCGACGCGCTGTTGGCGGCGCTGCATCAGGTCAAGACTCGCGCGATCGCCGCATAGAACATCAGCGCCGCCCAGGCTCTTGCCGGACATTCCGTGTGACTACCTTGCCTGGCATGGGCGCGAAAAGCTTCAACGCCATCAACGACCGAAACTACAACGACCTGTGGTTCTACTCGAACCCGGTGTTTGTGTCGGTGCAGTAAGGCAATCGGCGCAATCGGCGCAATCGGTGGGAATTCTCACACGGCTGCCGGCGCCGCCGCGCGCCGCAGCCACACCGTCACCGCCAGCCCGACACCGCCCGGTCCGGGCGCAAGCGCGATCTGTCCGCCCATGCGATCGACGATCTGCCGCACGATCGCCAGGCCCAGGCCGCTGCCCTCGGTGTGCGTGCCAGCCAGGCGCGTGAAGCGCTCGAACACGCGAGCATGCGCCTCGGGCGGGATGCCGGGGCCATTGTCCGTCACGGTGAGCATGGCCCAGCCGTAATCGGCCGCGACCTGCACCGTCACGTGGCCACCCTCCTGCGTGTAACGCACCGCGTTGTCTACCAGGTTGAACAGCAGGGCCGCCACCAGCGTGCGGTTGCCCGATGTCCAGACCGGCTGCGGCCGCTCGGCCGCATCCATGCCCAAGTCGATGCGGCGGCCGTCGGCCAGCAGCGCGAGGTCTTCCAGCACGGTGCGCGCCACCTGCGTCAGGTCGACGGTCTCGCTGGTGGCGGCCGAGGCCTCGGCCTGCGAGAGCAGCAGCAGGTCGTTGATGAGATCGGCCAGGTTGCGCGTGCTGGTGCGCGCGGCCTTCAGCACTTCGCGCAGCGCGGCATCGGCGTTGGTTTGCGCGGCCACCTGCATCTGCGTGTCGAGAATGGCCAGCGGCGTGCGCATCTGGTGCGCGGCATCGGCAATGAAGCGCTTCTGCGTCAGCGCGTTGTCGGCAATGCGCTGCAGGTATTGGTTGAACGCGCTGGCAATGGGCTGCAACTCGCGCTGCAGTCCGCGTGGATCGAGCGCGGCAAGGTCGGTGGGCGAGCGCGCCGACACGTTGGCGGCCAGCCGCAGGATCGGCCGCAGCTCCAGCGTCAGGCCGATCAGGATCATCGCCAGCGCCAGCCCCACCAGGGCAAGCTGGCGCACGGTGGAGGGCCACCACAACTGGCGGATCATCGCGTCGCGGCCGTTCATGGTCTGCGCCACGCGCGTGACGACGCGCTCGGTACGCCCGGCGTCGTACATGGTGCGCACCACGGCGGCCACGTGCACGGGCCGGCCTTCCACGGTGTCGGTATACGTGCCGGCATCGGCCAAGTCGGCGGCATCGAACGCGGGGCGCGTGCCGAAATCGAGCCGCCCGGCCAGCAGGCGGCCGTGCTCGGTGCTCACCTGATATGACACCTGGTCACGCACCGGCACATCGGTCGTTTCCGGCGCGGCAAACACTGCCAGCGCGGCCGGGGGCACCGAGACGCGCAAGCGGCCTTCGTCCCATTCGATCTGGCCGCTGATCATCTGCGCGGCGGTGTCCAGCGCATGAAAGTGCACCAGATCGGCGTTGTGGCGCGCGGCGGCCAGGTCCAGCCACGCATCGGCGGCCACGTAGATCACCAATGGCAAGGCCAGCCACAGCACCAGCCGGGCACGCAGACTGCGGGTGCGCTGAACCGTCTGCGTGATGGCCGGGCGCGGCGGGGCCGGGCTTGCGCCCGCGCTATTGGGATTGGGTCGAGGCATCGCGCAGCAGGTAACCGAGGCCGCGCAGCGTGACGATGGTGGCGGCCGAGTGCTCCAGCTTCCTGCGCAGGCGGTGAATGTAGATCTCGATGGCCTCGGGGCTGGCGTCTTCGTCCAGGCCGAACACGCCGTTGACCAGCGCCGGCTTGGACACCGTGCGCCCGAGCTTAAGCATGAGGATTTCCAGCACGGTGTGCTCGCGGGCGGGCAGCACGAGCGGCTGGCCGGCCAGCACGAAAGTGCGGCTGCCGGTGTGGTAGGTCAGGTCGCCGCAGTGCAGCTCCACCGACTGGTCGGGCGTACTGCGCCGCACCAGCACCTGGATGCGCGCAATCAGTTCGCGGATCTCGAACGGCTTGACGAGGTAGTCATCCGCACCGGCGCCCAGGCAGGCAACCTTGTCGTCAATGCCGCCGCTGGCGGTCAGGATCAGCACCGGCACAGCGTTGCGGCGCGCGCGCAAACGTTGCAGTACACCTTGACCCGACAGCGTGGGCAGTTGCAGATCGAGCAGCACCACATCGTAATGCTGCGTGAGCAACAAGCTGTCGGCGGACTCGCCATCGGTGGCGTGGTCCACGGTGAAGTGCGCGCGGCGCAGCGCTTCGGAGAGCCAGTGCGCCAGCGGGGCGTTGTCTTCGATCAGGAGCAGCTTCATGCGAAGGCGACGCGCGGTCTGGAAATGAAAGCGATTTGTGGGTTGCCGCTTTCTAGAATGGTGGCGGCTGCCTACGCGTGCGCCGGGCCCATCACTTGATGACCGCAGCGCTTGCGCGATACCGATATCTACAAAAGAGCCGGAGACAACTCAATGGGTGTTTTTACCTGCAGGGACGCCCGCGCACGCGGCCTCCGGGGCTGGGTCACGCCGTGGCTCGCCGCCTGCCTGACGGCAGCGGCCTCGCATGCCCTGGCGCAAGACCCGACGCGCCTGACCCTGATGGTCAGCGGCACCGCCAAGATGATCTACCTGCCTGCCACGCTGGCGCAGCGCCTGGGCTATTTCCACGACGAGGGGATCGAGGTGGAGTTGCTCTCGCAACCCGCCGGTGTGGACGCCGAAAGCGAACTGCTGACCGGTTTCGCGCAAGGTGTGGTCGGCTTTTACGACCACACGATCGACCTGCAGGCCAAGGGCAAGGAAGTGCGTGCCATTGTCGTGTTCAGCCAGGTGCCTGGCGAAGCGGAGGTGGTGTCCACGCGGCTGCCCGCCACGGTGCAGGCGATGCGCGATCTGCGCGGCCGCACGCTGGGCGTAACGGGGCTTGGGGCCTCCACCAGCTTTCTCACGCGTTACCTGATGACGCAGCAAGGTCTATCTGCCGGTGACTACACCATGCTGCCGGTCGGTGCCGAGCACAGCTTTTTCAGCGCGCTGCGCAGCGGTCGCATCGATGCCGGCATGACCACCGACCCGACCGCCTCGCGCCTGGCGCGCAATGGCGAGGCCCGCGTGCTGCTCGACCTGCGCACGCTCGAAGGCACGCGCGCGGCGCTGGGTGGTTCGTATCCGGCCGCGTGCCTGTATCTGCAGACCGAATGGCTCGAAGCCCATCCGGACTTGGCCGCCAAGCTGGCACGTGCCTTTGTGCGGACCCTGCGCTACATGCACACGCATAGCGTAGAGGACGTCGCCGCACACATGCCGGCCGAATTCCGGCGCGAGCATCCCGAGCTTTACGTCAAAGCGCTTGCCGCAGCGTTGCCCACTTTCGGCACCGACGGACGCATGCCGGACGACGGCCCACCCACCGTCCTGCGCGTCCTCGCTGCCAGCAATGCCAACGCGCGCGACAAGCACATCGACCTCTCGCGCACCTATACCAACAAATTCGTTGATCAGGTGCGCGAGCGCTGAGCGCCTGGCGCTCAGCACGTCATCAGAAGCGGGTGCGCATACCGACGCCAAACTCGGTCTGGCTGTTATGGCCGTTGGTCGAACCCACGATGTACTGATCCTTCAGTTTCATGTAGTCGGCCGCCACGTAGAACTCGGTGCGCTTGGACACGTGGTAGAACACCGAGCCATACAGCGTGTTCTTGCGGCCGCTGCCCGCTGCGGTGGCACCCACCACGCTGGCATACGCGTTGAGCGTGTTGCCGTCGGCGCTGAAGGCGGCGTTGTCGGCCTTCATGATCTGGTAGCCGATCTCGTAGTCGAAGGCACCCGGCGGGGCAACCTTCAGCGACACGGTGTAGGCGTCGTCCTTGCGGTTGCCCAGCGCGGCCGGTTGCTCGCCGGTGTAGTGGAAGTAGCCGGCGTTGACACGGAACATGCCGAAGATCACGTTGCCGCCCACCGAGTACGAACGATCCATGAAGCCGCCCACCTTGGCCTGTTGCGCGAAGCCCGCCAGGTGGAAGTTGTCGCCGTTGTAGCCCAGCGCGAGCGACTCGGTGGTGCCTTGCGTGAACTGGCCCGGCACTTCGCCAAACTGATAGCCCAGGGCTGTCAGGAAGCGGCCGCCCCACATCTTCTTCCACACCACGCCGTTGTTCATGCGCGTGCCGGTGGCGCTGCCTGCGTAGAAAATCAATTGCTTGAAGTTGTTGGTGTTGGTGTAGCCGCCTTCGTCCAGACCGACTTTCGCACTGGTGTACGGGTCGCCGTAGATACCCGACACGTCACGGGCAATCGCGTTCTGGCGGCCGAAGGTCAGCTTGCCCAGCGCCTCGCTCGACAGGCCCACCCAGGCATCGCGGTTGAACAGCACCCCCGGGGTGTCCATGTTGCCGGTCGGCGTTTCATATTCCGATTCCAGTTTGAAGATGGCCGACGTGCCGCCGCCCAGGTCTTCCTTGCCGGTCAGGCCCCAACGGCTGCCCGAGAACCAGGGGATCTGGAAGCCGGTGGTGCGCGCGCCTGAGGCGTTGGTGTTGTTGACGGTGCTGATGGTGGTGTCGATCAGGCCGTAGAGCGTCACGTTCGACGCTTGTGCGTGGGCGCCGGGAGCGGCCAGGGTGGCCACGGCTGCAGCAGTCGCCGCCAGGGCATGAGTACGAAAACGCGTGGTACGGGACATCGAAGTCTCCTTGCTTTGTGGGTGATGGTGTCCGGTCGTGATGCCGGCTTGGGGTAACGCGCAGGGAGCGGATGGTCAGGCCGCCCGATGCAATCGCTGGGCGAGCGTAGAGGGGGCCACCTTTCTGGAGCCTTTCGCGTCGGCATGGATGCAACGCTAGGGCTCGCCCGCATTGGGGGCGTTGTTGCGCGGGCCGTTGCAACGCATTGCAGTCACAAAAACCTGGCTCGGGGTAGAGTGTCGTGCCGTCCCACCCCACCCCAAACGACTGACTGCCCATGCATCCGTCCCAAATGACCGGCCTGCAATTGCTGCAGGCCATGTCGCGCGGCGATCTGCCGCGCGCGTCCATCAGCGAAACCATCCCGATGACGATGGAAGCCATCGACGCCGGCACCGTGCGCTTCGGCGCCAAGGCAGACAAGCGCCACCTCAATCCGCTGGGCGGCGTGCACGGCGGCTTTGCGGCCACGGTGCTCGATTCGGTCACGGGCTGCGCGGTGCACTCCACGCTGGAAGCCGGCGTCGGCTACGGCACGGTCGACCTGAACGTGAAGATGGTGAAGGCGGTGCCAGTAGATGAGCCGCTGGTGGCTGAGGGGCGCGTGCTGCATGTCTCGCGCACGATCGGCGTGTCGGAGGGCACGCTCAAGACGCAGGATGGAACGTTGCTGGCGCATGCCACGGCAACGTGTGTGATCCGCCGTCCGTAACGACTTGCCAGGAGACATTGATGCCCGAACCGCTGCAACCGCTGTCCGCCAAAACCACCGCGCTGGTGCTGATCGACCTGCAACGCGGCATCCTGCCGTTTGCGCAGGGGCCGCACTCACCGGACCAGGTGTTGGGAGCATCCGCCAAACTGGCCAAGCGCTTTCGCGAGCTGGGCGCGCCGGTGGTGCTGGTGCGCGTGGGTTGGTCACCTGACTATGCCGATGCGCCGCGCCAGCCCGTCGACCGCCCCGCGCCGATGCCGCCCGGTGGCCTGCCGCCCCAATGGTGGGAACAGCCCGCCGAGCTGGACGTCGCGCCCACCGATATCCAGATCACCAAACGCCAATGGGGCGCCTTCTACGGCACGGAGCTGGACCTGCAATTGCGCCGCCGCGGCATCTCGACGATCGTGCTGGGCGGCATCTCCACGCACGTCGGTGTGGAATCGACCGCGCGTGCCGCATGGGAGCACGGCTACGCGCTGGTGCTGGCCGAAGATGCCATGAGCTCAACCGATGCCGCACTGCATCGGTCTTCGGTGGAGAACGTCTTCCCGCGCCTGGGCCGCGTACGCAGCACGGACACCATCTTCGCGGCGCTGACAGCTTGAGCCTCAGGTGCCGTCCTCCACCGGCACGTACAGCACCATGCGCAAGCGCGGGTCTTCCACCACCGGCAGGCCGATGTAGTCGTAACGGACGATCTTGCCGTCGGACGTACGAATCAGCTTGTGCTCCGCGCGCTGGGCGCGCACCTCGTGCTGGCGCCACCAGGTGTCGAACTCGCGGCTGCAGGTGCGCAGCCGGTCGACCAGCGCCACGAGCACCGGGTCGTCCGCATGCGGGTCGTACACCGCACGGAACTTCGCCAGCATGCGGCGCGCCTCGTTCTCCCACTCGACAAAGCGCTCGCGCGCGTTGGCGTACAGAAACATGTAGACCAGCGCGTTGCAGTCTTCCGGCGGCATCGTGCCGAAATCCATGAACAGCCGCGAGGCGGCCTCGTTCCAGCACAGCAGGTCGGCGCGGTAGCTGCGCACGTGAGCGGGCAGGTCCATGCGGGCAACGGCCCGGCGCAAGACGTCGGGCACGGCTTCGGCCGGTGAGCGCCCGGCCCCCTCCGTGAAGACCGATTCCGCGCGCGCAAGGCCACGCATGTGCGCGCGCTCGTCCGGTGACAGCTTCAATGCCCGACCGATCGCCTCGATGGTCGCCACCGAAGGCCGCACGTCGCGCCCCTGCTCAATGCGCACATACCAATCGATGCTGATGTTGGCGAGCTGGGCGACTTCCTCCCGGCGCAGGCCGGCGGTGCGGCGGCGCCCGCTGCCCTCTGGCAGGCCGACATCCTGGGGGCGCAACTGACCGCGCCGGCTGCGCAGGAACTCGCCCAGCTCGTTGCGGGGCGCGGCAGGAAACGCAGGGAAGCGGGAAAGGTCGGCGGTGAAATCGTCCATGGCGGCATTACACACGACGGCGCGTATAGGTGGGAGGGATAACACAATCCTAGGTTAATCCTAGCTCTGCATCGAATCGGCCCGGGCGCCTACGCTGCGCTCATCCTACTTTCCGGAGCCGATCGTGACCCACGTTTCTTCCACCCTCTCCACGTCTGAGCCTCGCCGCTGGCTCGCCTTTGGCGTGATGGTGACGGCGCAATTCATGTTCATCGTCGATGCATTCATCGCCAATGTCGCGATTCCGAGCATCCGCACGAGCCTGCATGCCACGCCCGCACAACTGGAGGCGGTGCTGGCCGTCTACCAGCTCGGTTATGCGATCTTGCTCATCACCGGCGGCCGCCTGGGCGACCTGTTCGGGCGGCGGCGCTTGTTCCTGCTGGGCCTGATCGCCTTTACCGCCACGTCGGCCGGCTGTGGGCTGGCGGGCAGTGCACCGGCGCTGATCGCATGGCGGTTCGCGCAGGGGCTATCCGCCGCGATGATGGTGCCGCAGGTACTGGCGAGCGTTCAGGCGCTCTTTGCCGGCGCGGAGCGCGACCGCGCGCTGTCGATCTTCGGGTTGGTCATGGGCACCGGCGGCGCGGCCGGGCTGCTGGTGGGCGGCGCCCTCACGAGCGCGGACATCGCCGGGCTGGGCTGGCGCGCGGCGTTCCTGATCAACGTACCAGTGGGATTGACAGCGGCACTGCTGGGCTGGCGTTGGATTCCGCGCCCAACTGCCGCCGCCGAGGTCCGCCTCGACACCGCCGGCGTAGCGTGGATGGCCATCAGCGTGGCTGCCGTGCTCGTGCCGCTGCTGTTCGGCCGCGAACTGCACTGGCCGGTGTGGAGCCTGGCGTTGCTGATCGTGGGCCTGCTCGGCATGGCGACCTTCCAGCAGCTCGAAGCGCGCGTCGACCGCGCCGGTGGCACACCACTGCTGCCGCCCACGCTGCTGCAGCACCGCGCCTTCATGACGGGCCTGACAGCGTCGGGGCTGCACTACATCGGGATGATGGCGTTCTTCCTGATCATCACGCTGTATCTGCAGAATGGGCGGCAACTCTCCGCGCTGCGCATGGGCGTTGCCATCTTGCCGTTGGCCATCACCTTTCTGATCACATCGCGTGTGGCCAATGCATTGGTGCGGCGTTACGGCATGCGCGCCCTGCTGGGCGGCCTTGGCCTGATGGCAGCGGGCCTGCTGGTGCTGCTGTCAGGCTTTGGCGCGGAATGGGCGCACCCCGCCACGCCGGGCATGATGCGCATCGGCGTCGCAGTGGCGCTGTACGGGGCCGGGCAGGGGCTGGTCGTGGTCCCGCTGATCGGCCTGGTGCTGACCGGCGTGACCCGCACGCAAGCCGGTGCGGCGGCGGGGCTGCTGATCACGGCGCAGCAATTGGCGGGCGCGCTGGGCGTGGCCTGTATCGGCGGGCTCTATTTCACGTTTGCCGCAGACGGCAGCGCCACCGGCATCACGCACGGCGCGATCGCCGGATGCATCGCCATGCTGGTGGCGCTCGGCGCAGCCGCAGCGGGCTTTGCACGACTGGGCACGCAGCAGCGTCAACTGGCGGCAGCCGGCGCGGCAAGCCCCGCCTGAGCCCGATTCCGCTATTCGATACTGCGGCGCGCGACACAAGCGCGCCGCAGTGCATTGATCGTCCTGAGGCGGCGGTCTCACACTCCCGCGCGATGCACCTTGCATCGTCCGCACTCCGCTCCCGCATGGCCACCGTCTCTCCGCTTCGCGCTGCGCCCGCCACCTCGCCTTCGGTCTCCTTGGGCCGCCGCATCGCTGCAGAAGCGGTGGGGACAGCCTTGTTGATTGCCGTGGTGATCGGCGCGGGCATTCACGCACATCGCCTCTCCGGTGGCGATGCCACGTGGACGCTGCTGGCGCAATCGCTGGCGGGTGGGGCGGGGCTGTGCGCGCTGCTGACGGCGTTCGGGCCAGTGTCGGGGGCGCACCTGAACCCGGCCGTCACGCTGTCGGCCGCGCTGCAGGGGCGCCTGCGCTGGCGCGAGGCGCTGGCCTACGTGATCGTGCAGGGGGTGGGGGCGGCGCTCGGCGTGGCCGCGGTGCATGCGATGTACGGCATGCCGGCATGGTCGGCAGGCACGCATGTCACGACCGGCCCGGCGCTGTGGTGGAGCGAGGCGCTGGCAACGTTCGGGTTGATGGCCGTCGGCATCGCCTGCGGCCGGCACGCGCCAAAGCAGTTGCCGCTGGCGGTGGCCGCCTACATCGCGGCGGGGTATTGGTTCACGGCATCGTCGTCGCTGGCCAACCCGGCGCTGACGCTGGCCTGCGCGCTGACCGACGGCCCCTCCGGCATCCGCCCCGGCGACGTGCTGGGTTACATGCTGGCGCAACTGGCCGGCGCGCTGGTCGCGACGCCGTTGTTCATTTGGCTGATGGCAGGCGGCGCGGCAGACGCACCACGTCCGCTTGCGGCGCCAGCGGCACAGACGCTGCCCATGCCGACGCGCCACCGGATCGGCTGACGCGCGGCTCCGCCCTCAGGGGATCGAAGACAGTCCGCTGGTGCGCGCATACTGGAAAAGATCGGTCTCGCGGGCCAGCCCCAGCTTGCGCAGTGCCGAGGTCTTCTGGGTGCTGACCGTTTTGATGCTTGAACCGAGCTTGCGCGCGATTTCCGACACGGCCAAGCCGCTGGCATAGAGGCGAACGACCTCGCGCTCGCGGGCGCTCAGGGTCTGGAGCACGTCGCGCTCGTTGGGGTCAAGGCCACCATCCACCAGAATGCACGGGCTGAAGTAGTGCAGACCACGGGTGGCCGCCTCGATGGCGTGGCCGACATGGATCAGGTCGTCACTCTTGCTAACGATGCCCGCCACGCCGATCTGCCGCATGGCACGCAGCAGGGCCGGGTTTTGGACCATCGTACAGACCACGATCGCGCGCTTCGGATGGCGTTTGCGCAAGCGCCCCAGCAATTGCATGCCGTCGAACCGCGGGTCCCCGTTCAGGCAATAGTCGGTCACGACGACGTCGCAATCGATATGGTCGAGCACCTGCATCAGTTCGCGCCCGTCGTGCGCTTGCGCAACGACACGCTGCTTGGAAAATTGCGAAATGGCAGCCGTCAGCCCCATCAAGATCACGGGATGATCGTCTGCCGCGACGATCGACAGGAAAGGTGACATGCGATGCGCGCGATCAAGTCAGCGCAGGCTGCGTGGTGTCCCGCATGCGCCGTCGCCAATCGTCGATCTGCGCGCGGCGCGGCCGAGGGAGCGCGAAGAAGGTGCAGTCGATCTGCGAGCGCAGCATCGCCTGGGATGGCGCGTCCAGCTTGGCGCGCGCCGGCGGAATGGGATGGATCGGAGTCGTCATGGATAGGGGAACCTGCAAAACAGTGCAGGCAACCATACCCAGCCGAGATACCCAAAGGGATCAGACTTTTCTTACTTTGGATGCTCTGTAACCTTTCGGGGCAGAAGCTGTTTCAATCAGGACTGAAAGAAACTGAACACCGTTGCCACATTCGGCAGCTACGCCGCCGCCTGCACATGCGCCAGAAACGCCGTGGTCGACAGCGGCGCCGCCCACAGGTAGCCCTGCCCGACGGCACACCCCAATGCGCGCAATGTCTGGCGCTGCGCATCGGTTTCCACCCCTTCAGCAACGCATTCGAGATGCAGCGTGCGCGCCAGTTCGATCATGGTGCGGCAGATCACGCCGCGCTGGCTGGTCTGGTTGACGGCCGCCGTAAACGAGCGGTCGATCTTGAGGATCGAGAAGGGCAAGTCGGCCAGCAGCTTGAGCGTAGCGATGCCGACGCCAAAGTCATCGATGGCCAAGGGATGCCCCAGCAGGCGCAGGCGGTTGAGCGCGATGGTCAGTTGCGTGGCGTCGGGCACCGGTGAATCCTCGGTCAGCTCGATGGCGATGGAGGCCGGCGCGACGCGCGACGCGCGCACGATGGCCTCGATGCGCTCGATGGTGCCCCGGCGGCTGAGCGTCTGCGCGGAGGCATTCACGCCGATCGGCACGGAATGCGCATGTGCGGCCAGCGCGTGCTGCACGCGCACGCAATGCTCCAGCACATGGAAGAACAGGCCGTCTGCCAGGCCCAGTGCCTCCAGGCGTGGCACGAACGCGGCGGGCGACACACGCCCATGCACCGGATGCATCCATCGGCACAGCGCCTCGGCGCCGGCAATCTGGTTGCTGGCGAGATCGTGCTGGGGCTGCAGCATCACCTCGATCTGCTCGGGCGTCTCATGGATCAGCGCGGCGAGCTCATCATCGGAGAACTGCGGCGGGCTGGCCGGGTTGGCGGGCGCAGGATCATCGTCCCGCGCTGCGGCCTCCTGCAGCAGCGGCAACACGTGCGCGGGGCGCAGCGGCTTCTGCAGGCCATGCGCGTACGCAAGACCGATCGCATCGGCCAGGCTCACGTGCGACTCGACAATCGGCGCGTCCATCGCACTGACCCACGCCCATACCGGCGCCTGTCGCGGGAATATCTGGCCGTCGCGCAGCAGCATTTGCTCCATCAGTTCAGGGCCGTTCATGCCGGGCATATCGATATCGCACAGCACAAGGTCGACGTGGCAGAGCTGAAGCAGGTAGAGCGCCTCGCGGCCGTCGCAGGCGGTCAGGATCTGCTGCACGCCGAGCGTGTGCAGCAACTGCCGGGCGGCCGCCCGTTGCACAGGGTGATCGTCCACCACCAGCACGGCGAGTTGCGCGAAACCTTCCATCGGCCAGTCCTTGTTGTTGTTCGTATGGGGCATGGCGCATCCTGTTTGCGCCATGCACGCATCTGCCGCGTGCAGTCATTGAAGCACCGTGCGCACCGCTTGTCAGGCGCCGGCGCCGGAAAAAACAAAGCCCGCGCAGCTTTTCAACTGCGCGGGCTTTGAGCGATTCCCCCAACCTTTTGAGCTTCCGGCGCCGGTGTCGGCGGCGACGGGATGGAGGAAATCGTGCCCTAAAAAAATGAAGCCCGCAACAGGGGCGGGCTCAAAAGGGGGGGAGTGCTCTCTAAAGAGAGAGCAAGGTGAATTTTAGTGAAGGGGACTCCCGCAGACTGTCCGGGGTTCGCCGAATCGCCTGTAGGACAAAGGCTGACGCAATTCCGCGATGTTGGCGGCAGAAAGCGCACGGTTACGCACAAATCAGATCGGCGATGCGATCCAAGAGACGCTTCCAATGCGGCGATCCGACAAGCGGGGCCTGCGGCACGGTCGCGGGCTGAATCGGATGCTTGAAAAAAGTGCTCGTTGCTATCGGGCAACGCCGCAATGACCGAACCTGAGGAAATCAGCGTAGCCGGAACCGGCAGGAAAGCAAGGTAGCCCGAATGGGGGAGGGTGGCGAACGCCAAAGAAAAAAGCCCGAGCACCAGGTGCTCGGGCCACAATCCACCAAGGAGGGTGGAGGAGACAGTTCCTACTATAGCGAATCGTTTGTTGCATTGCAATAAGGTAGAACTACGTAATGCAGCAACGCGTTGTCAAGGCGCCACGGGTGACGGAAACGATTGCAACTGTCACAGGATGACGCAACGCAACAAACGGTGCGGCGCGCCGGGAATGTCATGTTTCCCACCGCGCGCCGTGATTCAGTACCAAGCCTTCCGAGAAAGTATTCGCTTACTTTTTTAGGCGGCATTAAAACGCCGGCAGAATCGCGCCCTTGAACTGCGTGTCAAGGAACTTGCGGACTTCCTCGGACTGGTAGGCGTGCACCAGCGCCTTCACCCACGGCTGGTTCTTGTCTTTCTCGCGCACGGCGATCAGGTTGGCGTACGGGCCCTGGCGGTCTTCCAGCGCGATCGCATCCTTGGTGGGCGTCAGACCGTTCTTGACCGCGTAGTCGGTGTTGATGGAAGCGACGTCCAGATCCTCCAGCGAGCGCGGCAGTTGGGCCGAATCCAGCTCGATCAGCTTGATCTTCTTCGGGTTCTCGACCACGTCACGCAGGGTGGCGTTGGTGCCATTCGTGCCCACACCCGCCTTAAGCTTGATCACGCCCGCCTTCTGCAGCAGCAGCAAGGCGCGGTTGCCGTTGGACGGGTCGTTCTGAATGCCGACCTTGGCGCCTTCCTTGAGCTGGGCAAACGATTTGATCTTCTTCGAGTAGAAACCCATCGGCGCCACGTAGGTCAGGCCCACGTTGACGATCTTGTAGCCGCGCGCCTTGATCTGGCTGTCGAGGAAGGGTTGGTGCTGGAAGCCGTTGGCGTCCAGGTCGCCGGAGTCGAGCGCGGGGTTGGGCTGGGCGTAATCGTTGAACTCGATGATCTTGATGTCCAGGCCGTCCTTCTTGGCGACCTTCTGCACGACTTCCCAGATTTGCGCATCGGGGCCGCTCATGGTGCCGAGCTTGATCTGCTTGTTGTCGGCGTGGGCGCCGGAGGCAATGGCAAACGCAACGGCCGGCAGGGCCACGCGCGCAAGGCGGGAGAACAGAGACATGGAGAAACCTCGTGGATCTTGTCGTGAATGAAATCCGCCCGCGGGTAGCGGGCGGTGTGACGTGATCCTGTCATACGGGCGAGCGCGACTGAACGACATTTTCGGCATGTCCATATGCCCCATGGCGGTGCAGGGTCAAGCGTTGGCCTCATCCGCCTCCACGGGCGGTGGCTCGGCGGCGGGCAGGGCGACCACGAAGCACGCGCCGCCGTCAGCCGGCGTCTCGACCCAGATGCGGCCGTTGTGCGCGCTGACGATGGCCTCGCACACGGCCAGGCCCAAGCCGACGCCGGTCGTCGCCGATTCCTTCTCGCCGCGAGTGAACTTCTCGAAGATGATGCGCTGGGAGCCGACCGGCACACCGGGGCCGTGGTCGCGCAGGCGCACGCGCAACTCCTGGCCGCGCTTCTCGTCTTGCACGATCGCCGCCGAGACGCGCACCTCGGTACCCTCAGGGGCGAACTTGCCGGCGTTCTCCAGCAGGTTGGACAGCACGCGCTCCATGAGCGGCCCGTCGCAGCGCACCAGCGGCAGTTCGGCCAGGTCGTCCACCACCACGCGATGATGGGGCAGCGGAATCGCCTGCAACGCCGCGCCAATCAGCTCTTCGAGCGACTGCCACTCCAGCCGCAGCTTGATCTCGCGGTTTTGCAGGCGCGCCATGTCGAGCAGGTTGGTGACCATCGCGCGCATGCGCCGCGCCTGCTCGCCGATGGCGGCGGCGGCTTCGGCCTGCAAAGGTGACAGGGGCGGCTGCGTGCGCGTGAGCGTCTCGGCCATCCCCACCAGCCCAGTGAGCGGCGTGCGCAAATCATGCGACACGGCCGACAGCAGCGAATTGCGCAGCCGTTCAGACTCGATGCGCACCAGCGCGTCCTGCGCGATCTCGACGTAGTGCACGCGCTCGATGGCAATGGCAATGAGGGTGGCGCAGGCGTCGATCTGGCGGCGGTTGTCAGGCTGGGCCAGCACCTGGAAGGTCTCGGGCTCCACCGCCAGCACACCGCGAATCGCCATCGGCGCCTTCAGCGGCAGGTACAGCACCGAGCCCGAGGGCAGCGTGTGCGTACCGGTGCCGGCGGGCTGGCCGTGTTGATACGTCCAGTCGGCCAGCACGCGATCGAGGTTGGGCATGCCCGAGGGGGCATCCGCCGCGCCATCGGGCTTGGCGATCTGCGGCGCGCCCAGGCGCCCGTCCGCCCCAACGAAGAAGAACGCGCAGCGCCCGCCGAACGTTGCGTTGACGAAGCGCCCGCCGATGCTGACGATCTGGTCCAGCGTGAGCGCAGCGGACAACTCGCGTGCGGCCTCATACAGCGCACGCGCAGCAGCCTCTCGCTGCACGGCCGCCTCGGCCTGCTCGCGCAGTCCCGCCGTGAGCTGGCCGACCAGCATGCCCACCGCCAGCATCACCGCGAAAGTCAGCAGGTACTGCACGTCGCTCACGGCAAACGAGTAGCGCGGTGGCACGAAGAAAAAATCGAACAGCGCCACCGACAGCACCGAGGCCAACGCTGCCGGCCCGCGCCCGTGGCGCATCGCCACCGCCACCACGGCAGCCAGGAACAACATGACGATGTTGGCGAGATCGAACACCGGTCGCACGAGGCTCGACAGCGCGGTCGCAATGCCCACATATACGCACGCAGCCAGGTAGCCCGGCGTCAGCCAACCGATCTCCGCATCGGCGGCGCGTTCGACCTCGGTGCGCACGTCGGCACGGCCGATCTCGGCGGCGCGCGGCGTGAGCTGCGTGCGCGCGGGGTCAGCCGCGGCGCGGATCACATCCACCTCGGGGCAATGCCGCGCCAGGGATTCGGCAAAATCGCCGCTCGGCAGGCGGCGCTCCAGCCCGATCGTCAGCCGCAGCGCCACGACGATGGCGCGCGCCGAACGCCAGCGCTTCTCCGGCGGCCGCCCGATGACGGCCTTGGTGATGTTGTGGCGGCGGATGTAACCGGTGATCGCCTCAACGGCGTTCGTGCCGGCCAGCGTCTCCACCTTGGCACCGGCGTCTTCGGCCAGCTTGAGCAACGCGTGCAGGCGCTCGGCGCGCGCATCGGCGGCGCGCAGATGGGGCATCACCACCGCCACGGCGTGCCAATCGCATTCCAGTTGCGCGGCCAGGCGCGCAGCGCTGCGGATGACCTGCTCGCCGTCGCCCTGCGGGTCCAGGCACGCGACGATGCTCTCGCGTGTGCGCCAGACGTTTTCGATGCGGCGCGCGCGCCGGTAGGCCTGCACGTCGTCGTCCACGCGGTCGGCGGTGCGGCGCAGGGCAAGTTCGCGCAGGGCAATGAGGTTGCCCTTGCGGAAGAAGTTGCGCGCGGCATGCTGCGCCTGCTCGGGCATGTAGACCTTGCCCTCAGCCAGGCGGCGCAGCAGTTCATCGGCGGGCAGGTCGACGAGGATGACTTCGGTGGCGGCATCGAACACCGCATCGGGCACGGTCTCCCACACGCGGACGCCGGTGATGCTGCCCACCGCCTCGTTCAGGCTGTCGAGGTGCTGGACGTTGACGGTGGTCCAGACGTCGATACCGGCGGCCAGGAGGTCTTCAATGTCCTGCCAGCGCTTGGGGTGGCGCGAGCCGGCCACGTTGGAGTGCGCAAGTTCGTCGACGAGGATGAGCGCGGGCTTACGCGCGAGCGCGGCGTCGAGGTTGAACTCGGGAAGGCTGCGGCCCTTGTATTCGATCTGGCGGGTGGGAAGGTGTTCGAGAGCGGCGACCAGCGCGGCCGTTTCGGCGCGGCCGTGGGTTTCGACCAGGCCGATGACGACGTCAATGCCTTGGGCGCGGGCGGCCTTCGCTGCGGAGAGCATGGCGTAGGTCTTCCCCACACCTGCGGATGCGCCGAAATAGATGCGCAGTTTGCCGCGGGAGGCGTGCTCCTGGTCGGATTGGAGTTCGGCCAGGAGTTGGTCTGGGTTGGGGCGCTGGGTTGCCTGCATGCGCTGTATTTTGGTGGGTTTTTGGCCCTTGTGGTCCATCCCCTGTTTCATCCCCTGCCGGGGCTGACTCACTTTCTTTGTCTTGCCAAAGAAAGTAAGCAAAGAAAGGCGCGCCCGAGATGGCGACTTCCCCTTGGATTTTTGTCGCGGGGAGGGAAGGGAGGCAAACTCGCTGCGCTCAAACAAGCCTCCCTTCTTTTTCCTCCCCGCAACACAAATCCAAGGCGCCATCTAGGGCAGTGAAAGACAAACCGTCTTTTGCCAGCGCACGACTTCGTCACGCGCATTAACCGTTCGTCGCGCCCCATCCCGGCCGCTCGCTTCCGCACGCCATCGGTTTGGCCTTTGACGTTCCTGCCCTTGATGGCGCCTTGAATTTTCGTAAGCGGGCGGAAAAAAGAAGGAGGCTGTTTGAGCGCAGCGAGTTTGCCTCCTTCTCCGCCCGGTTATGAAAATTCAAGGAGGGTGTCGCCATCTCGGGCGCGCCTTTCTTTTGCTTACTTTCTTTGGCAAGACAAAGAAAAGTGAGTCGGGCCCGGCAGGGCACGAAAGGGGGATGGACCACCAACAAAAAGCCCGGTGGTCCACCCGCCTCACTTCAAATCATCCAACGCCAGATTCAGCTCCAGCACATTAACCGTCGCCTCCCCAAACACCCCCAGCATCGGCCCCTTGGTGTTCTCGGCAACCACCTTCCGAACCATCTCCACCGGCAGGTGCCGAGCACGCGCAACACGCTCAACCTGATACGCCGCAGCAGCAGGGCTGATCTGCGGGTCCAGGCCACTGCCGGAAGCGGTCACGAGGCCGGCCGGAATCGGCGCGGTATTGGTCGGATCAGCCTCCTTGAGCGCTGCAATGCGCGCCTTGGCGGCATCGGTCAGCGCCGGATTGCTTGGGCCCAGGTTGGAGCCACCCGATGCTTGCGCGTTATACGGATTAGGCGAGGTGGCCGAGATACGCCCCCAGAAATACTGCGGCGACTCAAAGTTCTGCCCGATCAACGACGAGCCGACCGCCTTGCCGTTGCGCTCAATGATCGAGCCCCCGGCCTGCGCCGGAAACACTGTCTTGCCGATGCCCGTCACCACCACCGGATACAGCACGCCGGTAATGAGCGACAGCCCGACGAAGACCACCAGCACCGCGCGCAGCAGACCGCCTTGTTGCGGCACTTCGGCTTGCGTGGGTTGTGTCGTGGTTGCCATGTTGTTCTCCTTGCTCGTCTTACACCCAGCCCATTGCGGCCAGGAACATGTCGATGACCTTGATGCCCGGGAACGGCAGCAGCAGGCCGCCCAGACCGTAGATCAACAGGTTGCGACGCAGCAGCGTGGCCGCGCCGAGCGGGCGGTACTTCACGCCCTTGAGCGCCAGCGGAATCAGGAACACGATGATCAGCGCGTTGAAGATCACCGCGCTCATCACGGCCGATGCCGGCGTGGCCAGGTGCATCACGTTGAGCGCCGCAAGCTGCGGATACGTGGTCGCAAACGCCGCCGGGATAATGGCGAAGTACTTGGCCACGTCATTGGCGATCGAGAACGTGGTGAGCGAGCCGCGCGTCATCAGCATCTGCTTGCCGATCTCGACGATCTGGATCAGCTTGGTCGGGCTGGAATCCAGGTCGACCATGTTGCCGGCCTCCTTGGCGGCCTGCGTGCCGCTGTTCATGGCGACGGCCACGTCGGCCTGCGCCAGCGCCGGGGCGTCGTTGGTGCCGTCACCGGTCATGGCGACGAGGCGGCCTTGCGCCTGTTGCTCGCGGATGAGCGCGAGCTTGGTCTCCGGCGTGGCCTCGGCGATGAAGTCGTCGACGCCGGCCTCGGCGGCGATGGAAGCCGCGGTCAGGCGGTTGTCGCCGGTGATCATCACCGTCTTGATGCCCATGTGGCGCAGCTCGGCAAAGCGCTCGCGGATGCCGGCCTTGACGATGTCCTTCAGTTCCACCACGCCCAGCACGCGTTCGTTGTCGGACACCACCAGCGGCGTGCCGCCCTTGCGTGCCACGTCATCCACAGCAGCGGAAACAGCGTCCGGGAATTTGCCAGCCAGCACCGTCACGTGCGTGCGGATGGCATCGGCTGCGCCCTTGCGGATCTGGCGATCCTGACCGTCGAGCAAGGTGTGGGAACCGAGGTTGATACCGCTCATGCGCGTCTGCGCAGAGAAGGCGACGTACACCGGCTGCGTCTTGGCGAGCGCGGCTTCATCAATGGAAGCCTCGCCCAGTTGGCGCGCCAGCGTCACGATGCTGCGGCCTTCCGGCGTCTCATCGGCCAGCGACGACAGCCACGCGGCTTCGGCCAGCGCCTTGGGCGTCACGCCCGGCGCGGGAATGAAGCGCGAAGCCTGACGGTTGCCGTGCGTGATGGTGCCGGTCTTGTCGAGCAGCAGCACATCCACGTCACCGGCAGCTTCCACGGCGCGGCCGGAAGTGGCGATCACGTTGGCCTGCATCATGCGGCTCATGCCCGCCACGCCAATCGCCGACAGCAGCCCGCCGATGGTGGTTGGGATCAGGCACACCAGCAGCGCCACCAGCACGGTAATGGTGATGGGGCTGCCGGCCTTCATGGCTTCGACCGAGAACAGCGAGTACGGCAGCAGCGTGACGGTTGCCAGCATCAGGATGATGGTCAGGCTCACCAGCAGAATGGTCAGCGCCAGCTCGTTGGGGGTCTTCTGGCGCTTGGCGCCTTCCACCATCGAGATCATGCGATCAAGGAAGCTCTCGCCCGGGTTGGCGGTGATACGCACGATGATCCAGTCCGACAGCACGCGCGTGCCGCCCGTGACCGACGAGAAGTCGCCGCCCGACTCGCGGATGACCGGAGCCGATTCACCCGTGATGGCGCTTTCATCCACCGAGGCCACGCCTTCGATCACCTCGCCGTCGCCGGGGACCATGTCGCCGGCTTCGATGAGAACGATGTCGCCACGGCGCAGCGCAGTGGCGGCGCGCGCTTCCACGCGGTCACGACGGCGCGCGTCGGCCAGCACCTTGGCCTGCACAGTGGTCTTGATGCCGCGCAGCGATGCCGCCTGCTGCTTGCTGCGGCCCTCGGCCAGCGCCTCGGCAAAGTTCGCAAACAGCACCGTGAACCACAGCCACACCGACACAGCGAGGATGAAGCCGGCAGGCGCTTCAGCCTGGCCGCGCAGGGCCATGATCCACAGAATGGTGGTGAGGATGCTGCCGATATAGACGACAAACATCACCGGGTTCTTGGCCTGCGCGGCGGGCGTGAGCTTGCGGAAGCTATCGACAATGGCAGGCTTGACCAGCGCCGCCGAGAACATCGACAGCTTGCGCACCTCCTTGGCGGACAGCGCCGTATGCGTGGTATGCGTGCTGCGCGCCTGCGGCTCGGCAGCGGGACTGACGGCACCGGCGCTGGGCTCAAGCTTGTGCTTGACCGTACGCACAGCAGGTTCGGATTCGGGATAACGGATAGCCATAAGGCACCTGTTGATATTGGGTAGACGACTCGCCGTGCGCTTAGCGTGCGAGATGCTCGGCAATGGGGCCGAGTGCGAGAGCCGGGATGTAGGTGAGCGCACCCACCAGCAGCACCGAGCCGATCAACAGCACGACAAACAGCGGGCCGTGCGTGGGCAGCGTGCCGACGGTCACCGGCAGGCGCTTCTTGTTGGCGAAGGTTCCGGCCATGGCCAGCACCGGCACGATGATCCAGAAGCGACCCAGCCACATGCAGATGCCCAGCGCCACGTTGTAGAACGGCGTGTTGGCCGACAGGCCCGCAAACGCGCTGCCGTTGTTATTGGAGGCCGACGAGAAGGCGTACAGCACTTCCGAGAAGCCGTGCGTGCCCGGGTTGAAGATGCCCGCCTTGCCCTGCGCCATCACCACAGCCACGGCGGTACCGACCAGCACCAGCAGCGGCGTGACGAGAATGGCGATGGAGGTCATCTTCATCTCGAACACCTCGATCTTTTTGCCGAGGTATTCCGGCGTGCGGCCGATCATCAGGCCCGCAATGAACACGGCCAGGATGGCGTACACCAGCATGCCGTACAGGCCCGAGCCCACACCGCCAAACACCACTTCGCCCAGTTGCATCAGGAACATCGGCACGAAGCCGCCCAGTGCGGTGAGCGAGTCATGCATGGCATTGACCGCACCGCACGATGCTGCCGTGGTGACGGTGGCAAACAGCGACGAGGCCACGATGCCGAAGCGCGTTTCCTTGCCCTCCATGTTGCCCACAGCCTGATCGATGCCGAGGTTGGCGAGCATGGGGTTGGCATGCAGCTCCGCCCACATCAAGAACGTGGCCAGCACCGCAAACAGGATCGCCATGGCGGCCAACACCGCCCAGCCCTGGCGGCGGTCGCCCACCATCACCCCGAACGTGAAGCACAGCGCGGCCGGAATGATGAAGATGGCCAGCATCTGCACAAAGTTGGTCAGCGCGTTCGGGTTCTCGTACGGGTGCGCCGAGTTGGCGTTGAAGAAGCCGCCACCGTTGGTGCCCAGCATCTTGATCGCCTCTTGCGACGCAACCGGGCCCATCGGCAGGGTCTGCGTCTGCGTGGTGGCCTTTTCCGTCACGGGGTTGCCCTGGGCATCCTTGAGCGGGTTGCCCTGGGCATCCATCTTCGGGTTGTCATACGTGGTGGCCGTGACGGTGGTCACCTCCTTGTAGCCATCGAAGTTCTGGATCACGCCCTGGCTTACGAAAAACACCGACACCAGAATCGACAGCGGCAGCAGCACGTACACCGTGGCGCGCGTGAAGTCGACCCAGAAGTTGCCGATGGTGTTGGCCGAGTGGCGCGCAAAACCGCGGATGAGCGCAATCACCACGGCAATGCCGGTGGCGGCAGACAAGAAATTCTGCACGGCCAGCCCGAGCATCTGTGTGAGATAGCTCATCGTGCTTTCGCCCGAATAGCCCTGCCAGTTGGTGTTGGCGACAAAGCTGATGGCCGTGTTGAACGAAGAATCGGGCGACACCGCACCAAAGCCCTGCGGGTTGAGCGGCAGCCACTGCTGCAGACGTTGCAGCGCGTAGACCGCCAGCGCGCCCAGCAGGTTGACGACGATGACCGCCAGCGCATAGTGCTTCCAGCCCATCTCGGCCTGCGTGTTGACGCCGGCAATGCGATAGAACAGGCGCTCGATGGGCCCGAGCCAGTGTGCGCGTGAAGGCTTGTCGCCAAACACGCCGGCCATGTAGGACCCCAGCGGTTTGGCCAGGACCAGCAGCACGACCAGATAGATCGCCAGCTGGAGGAGGAACGCATTCATGGTGTGCCTCGAATCAAATTGAAAACGCGATCAAAGCGAAGCGCAGCGGTTCTGGTGGTTTGGCGGCGCCGCAGACAGTACAAGTGGTACGGCAAGGCGACGCCGGACCGCCAGAATCGCTTTGCTCGCGTTTTAGAAACGTTCCGGCCACAGCAGGGCCACGAACAAGTACACGAGCAAGGCCACGGTGATGGCCCCGGACAGGACATAGAGCCAGGTCATTGCTTTTTCTCCATGGCGTGCGTGGTCGGCTGGTCGCGCGTGGCGAGCCGGGCGGAGAGAGCAAGCAGCCCGCCCACTGCCAAGGCCAGCAGCGCGAGGCCGGCGAGATAAACGAAGTCCATGTGCGCTCCCCTTTCTGTTTCAGGTTCGGGTGGTAATGATCAGAACGTCTTGGTCACGGCCAGCAGCGCCGTGGCCTTGCCCATATAGCTGCCGCGCGTATTGGTATAGGCCAGACGCGATGCATTCGTGTCGATGTAGGACAAGGAAGCCGTCCAGCCGCTGCCGAAGTCCTTGGTCACGCCCACTTTCCAGTCGGCATAGGACGTGCGCACCGCTTGATGCGGCACTTGCTGGTAACCCACGTGCAGGTTCAGCGTCAGGCCCCAGAAACCGGTGTCGAAGTTGCCCGAGAGGTCGAAGTACTGGCTGTGATGGCTGTCGGCAAAGCCGAACAGGTTGGAAAACGCGTGCGAGTACTTGAACGTGACCGGGCCATAGCCGATCTGTGCATAGCCCTCGGTGGTATGCGGGCGGGTGTAGTCATCGGGGTAGCTGCCGGGATACCAGTACTGCAGCACGCCCACATCAATGGGCACGTCCTTCATCAGCTCGGTCTTGTAGCCGCCGTAGAAATCCATCTCGATGGGGGCGGAGACGTTGGGGTTGGAATCCCCCAGCCAACTGATCGACGAGTTCCAGTTGCCGACGTAGAAACCGGCCGGCAATGCGTAATCGAAGCCGCCCTGGATCGCGGGCTTGTTGTTGGTTTGCATGATGCCGCGATAGCGGTACTGGCTGGCCAGCGTGACGTTGGCCGTCAGCGGACTGGCGGGCGCAGCGGCGGGCGCGGCATCGGTGGATTGCGCATAAGCGGCCGCGCTGGAGAGTGCTGCGGCACAGATCGCTGCGGAAACGACAACGCCACCGACGATGGTGGCGCGCAAAGAAACCTGCTTGGCTTGCATGACCTTTCCCTTGTTTTTTGTAGATGCCGCCCGACCCGGCGCACATGCGCCCGACTGGGGCCGGATGCGGCGTGCACGCGGGCTCCCGTCAGTGGGCCTGCGTGCACTGCAACATTAAGGAAAGGGGGGTAAAAACGGGGTAAAGGTTGGGGGGAGGAGTGTAAACGCCGTGTAAACGGTGGCTCCGGCAAGAGGCTGCCGGCCGACGAGTGGTCGCTTGATTCGCAGGCTCAGTGGCCAAGACCGCTCTTGGCGATCTGCTGTTCCACGAATTGGGCGAACAGGCTGTGCATGCGCGTTGTCGGATGCAGGTTGTCGGCAAACATGTACGTCTGATCGGCGTTGGCCGTCACGTAGGTCGCCGGCGAACATAGCAAGGCCGTCGCACGAGGCGTTTTCGCGGGGTCGCAGGCGACACTGGTGTTTGACACGACAAAGCCGTTGGCCTGAAAGCTCGCGACGATCTGGTTCACCCAGGTATAGGAATCGACCTGGATGACCTTGCCCTGCACGCCGTTGGCCTGCAGGGCAGCGTTCAGGCTGTCATTGAATATTTGCGACAACTGGGTCAGGTTGGCCCCGCCATCGCCCGAGGTCACGCCTTTGGGCGATAGCCCAACGTTCGGGACATTGACCACCACAACATGCGTGGCGCCGTTCTGGATGATCTGCGCAACGATTTGCGCGAGGGTGGTGGCAGCCGTCTGCACGATCGGCGCCGCGGCTGGCAACGCCCCGGCGCGAAGCACGTCATTCGAGCCCGCCCAGACCAGCACCAGTTGATTGGCGTTGAAGCTCCCGTTGGTGGCCAGATAGCTGGAGACCTGCTCATTGACGGGCATCTCGACGTTGCCGATCACGTCGGTCAGAAAGTCGTACAGGTTGGCGGGCGTTGCCACCGTGGCACCGCCTTCCGCGTAGCCGAGTCCGCCTTGCGCAGTCAATGCATGCGTGAAGTCGATCGTAAACGCCGCCCTTAGCGCGTCGCCGTAGTATTGCGCGACGTCTTGCGTCCACACTTGCCCAGGGTTGGTCGTGAAACGCCCGCCGCCCACCGCGCTCGCGATCGGCGCGTACGTCCCGACGTCCGACAGGCTATCGCCAAACGAAACGACCTGCAGATGAATACCGCCGGCCGGGGCAGCCGCGCTACTACCGTTATCCGAGCCGCCGCCGCATGCCGTCAGCAGCGCAACCATCGCGGCAAGCATGACTGCACAAACCTTGTGATTGATTCCTTGCATGGCGCCTCCCTTGCCGGTCGGCTGGGTCGTTGCGTTCACGTGGCAAGTGGATCGCCAGCCTGCCGATCGCTGTTGCGATGGACACTTTCGTTCAGCATAGAAGATGCCCGGAACGCCAATGCAAGCGAACATGTTGACTAGGCGTATGTCCAAGAGGGCCAAGTGCAATCGCGAGGAATCCAACCACCATGCTCAACCGCTATTTCGCAGTGATCCCAATGACGTTTGTCTTGATGGCGCCGACCGCGCAGACAGCGTTTGCAGAAACATCCGCCGAGGCGCTCTACCAGCAGTGCGACGCGAAGACCACAACCGCAGAGCAACGGGATTGCTATCCCGCCGCCGTCAAGCAATCGGAGATCGAGTTGACCCATGCGGAGGCGAAAGCGCGTGCGGAGTTGGTTGAGTTGGAAAAGCTCAGCGAGGGAAGCCGGTCGATGCATCCCGTCCAGGCTTTCGACAAGGCGGCGCGTGCGTATCGGGCGTTCCGCGATGCCGAGAGCAAGCGGGTGATGACGTCCTACGGCTCCGGCAACGGGGGCGGGCTGGCCGCGTACCAGACAGTCATCGGAATGAATCTGGCACGGGCAAAACAGTTGAGTGGCGAGTCACCGACATGACCGCTTTGGTACGTGGCAGGGTGGCTTGATCTGCGGATGGTTCCGCCGCTGTCTCCGGGGCTATCGGCATGGGACCTGCGCACAGCACGTCGCACGCAGCCAGTGCGCAGGCTCCCGTCCAATCGGCTTACCTATTCGCTGTTCCCGGCAGACGAACGTTAGCCAGGGCATAACCAAGATATGCCCCGCAAAACGCGAACAAGGCGAACAGCACGAGGTCCACGCTTGTCAAACCGAACATCCCAAAGCCCCATCCGCTCACAGCCCCTAACCAATGGGCCTGCACGTACATCGAAACCAGGCTCAGCGCGAACAGGCAGATCAGAAGAAGAATCGCTCGATTTAGAAAGCGCCTGAACACGTCTTTTCGCTTTCGGTAGCGCATCCTGGAACCGTCATCATTCGCGCGCACCCTCTGCACCATGAAATACAAAAAGCATCCTGGGGCCTGTCAGTAATTTCGTG
>NZ_DBMV01000030.1 GCF_002298975.1 Ralstonia sp. UBA689 | reverse complement strand
CTTAACTGAACGGCATTAGCGCCGATGCGCCGTTCTTTTACGTGCCTTCGCGGCATGGCTGACGATTCAGCCGCAGGCCTCAGCCCAGGTACGAACCCGACTTGCCAACCACTTCTGCGTACACCAGGTTGTCATCCCAGCCCTTGCGGAAATAATCGATCACTGCACGCAGCAGCGACGTACGGTTGGCAGCTTGGATTTGCGCTTCGCCGGCGAACTTCGGCGTGTAATAAGCTTGCTGGATCATGATGTTCTCTCTCGTTGCGTTATTTAGGGTTTTCCCTAGTATAGGGTTATCCCTAGGACCAGGCAATGATGCAACGCAAACGTGCAGTCCATTCTGAACATCACTCAAGGTAAATAATCAGCCGGACGTCTCGCCCCTGGCGCAGCTTCCATGGTCGAGCTCGATCGAGATCCGCTCAATGTGATTCGCGAGACACTTTTTGTTGTGCCAGAAAAGATTTTTTAACGACAAGTTCCGCGCAGGACGTTGAAAATCCGCCGAAGAAGCACGCTTCTTCTTTCTTTGTCTGCCTATACGCTGGCAATTTCATCCAACGTGCGGGCTTGTTGTTTGATCAACAAGCCCTCTACCATACGCCGCCGAATCCCCCCGCTTCTGTTTCAAGGAGGCCTCGAATGGCGTATCCCCCAATCCCAGTGCCGGTTGACGGCGCGCCCAGCGCCAATACGGCATGGCAGGCGCGCAGCCGCGCGGCCGTCTGGCATCCGTGCACCCAAAATGCGCGGCTCGATGCCATGCCGCCGCTGCCGATCGCACGCGGTCAGGGGCCGTGGCTGATCGACTTTGACGGCAAGCGCTACCTGGACGGCACCAGTTCCTGGTGGGTCAATCTCTTCGGCCATGCGAATCCGCACATCAACGCGGCGCTGAAGACCCAGCTCGATTCACTGGAGCACGTCATGCTGGCGGGGGCCACGCATCGGCCGGCAGTGGAGCTGGCTGAGCGCCTGATCGATCTTACGGGCGGTGTGCTCGGCCACAGCTTCTTCGGCTCCGACGGCGCTTCTGCCGTGGAAATCGCGCTCAAGATGAGCTTCCACGCCCATCGCAATGCAGGGCAGGGCGCACGCAGCCGTTTCGTCTGCCTGGAGCACGGCTACCACGGCGAAACGCTCGGTGCGCTGGGCGTGACCGATGTCGCCGTCTTTCGCGATGCGTATGACCCGCTGATCCTGCAATCCCACCGCGTGCCGTCGCCCGATGCGCGCCTGGCCGCCCCGGGCGAAACCGCTGCCGACGTGGCCGAACGCGCCCTGGCCGCCTTGCGCGACTGCCTGAGCGCCCACGCCGGCACCATCGCCGCCGTCATCATCGAACCGCTTGTGCAGTGCGCCGCCTGCATGGCCATGTACGACGTGAGTTATCTGCGCGGCGTGCGCGCGCTGTGCGATGCGTTTGGCGTGCACTGGATTGCAGACGAAATTGCCGTCGGCTGCGGCCGCACCGGTACTTTCTTTGCATGCGAGCAGGCGGGCGTGTGGCCGGACCTGCTGTGCCTGTCCAAGGGCATCAGCGGAGGGTATCTACCGCTGTCGATCGTGTTGTCGCGCGATGCCATCTACAACGCCTTCAACGACGATGCGCCCGTGCGCAGCTTCCTGCATTCGCATTCGTATACAGGCAACCCGCTGGCCTGCCGCGCGGCGCTGGCCACGCTCGATCTGTTTGCAGAAGAAGACGTCTTTGCGCGCAATCGCGTGACCGCCGCGCGCATCGCCCAGGGGCTGGCGCCGCTGTCGCACGATGCACGCTTCGCCCATTTGCGGCAGACGGGGATGATCACCGCGTTCGACGTGCATTCCGAAGTGGCCGGCGCGCGCTTTGCAGAACGCTTTGCGCTCACTGCGCGCACGCATGGGCTGCTGCTGCGCCCCATCGGCAACACGGTCTATCTGCTGCCGCCCTATGTGCTGACCGACGCCGAGACCGATACCCTGGTCGAGCGCACGCTGCAGACGCTTGAAGACACGCTTGCCCAAGCCACGGGCGCGCACGAAGGAGACACCTATGCGATTGCTTGACGACCTGCAGGCGGGCCTGGACGCTATCGACGCTGCGCACCTTCGCCGCGTGCGCCGGACAGCCTTTAGCCCGACCGATCGCAGCCAGCGCATCAGCATGCCGGGCGAGGGGCCGCGCGAGATTCTCGGCTTCTGCGGCAACGACTACCTTGGCCTCGCCGCCCATCCCGCCTTGGCCGAGGCCGTGGTCGAGGGCACGCATGAATACGGCTTCGGCAGCGGCGGTTCGCACCTGGTCAGCGGCCATTCCGTCGCTCACACCCGCCTGGAAGCGCGCATGGCAGCGCTGCTAGCCCCGCACATCCCCGAGGCCGATGCGCTGTTCTTCTGCACCGGCTACATGGCGAATCTGGCCGTGGTGAGTGCCATGGCACAGGCCGGCGGTATGCGCCCGGCAGAAGAGTGCACGATCTTTTCCGATGCGTTGAACCACGCCTCGCTCATCGACGGCGCACGGTTGTCGCGCGCACCGATCAAGGTCTATCCGCACGTCGATCTGGCGGCGCTGGAGGCGCAACTGGCCGCCAGCACCAGTCGCAATAAGCTGATCGTGACCGACGGCGTGTTCAGCATGGACGGCGACATCGCGCCGCTGCCTGAGTTGCTCGCGCTGGCCGAGCGTTTCGATGCGTGGCTGATCGTGGACGATGCGCACGGCCTGGGCATACTCGGTGAGAACGGCGCGGGCGTGTTGTCGCACTTTGGGCTGCGTTCGGAGCGGATCATCTATGTCGGCACGTTCGGCAAGGCTGCAGGCGGTTCGGGCGCAGCCATCGTCGCGCATCGCATGGTGATCGACTGGCTGATCCAGCGTGCGCGTACGTATATCTTTACGACGGCGACGCCGCCCGCGATTGCCTGTGCGGTGGAGGCAGCGCTCGATGTCATTGCCAGCGAGGAGGGCGCCGAACGCCGCGCTCGCCTGAGCCGCCATATCGCCATCTGGAGCGCCCACGCCGAGCGCCTGGCTGCCCGTTTCGGCTGGCAGTGGATGCCGTCGCCCACGGCCATCCAGCCGTTGGTGATCGGCGAAAACGCCCCGGCGCTGGCCCTGGCCGCTGCCTTGGAGCGCGAAGGCATCCGCATCGCCGCCATCCGTCCGCCAACGGTGCCGCTGGGCACGGCGCGGCTGCGCATTACGTTGTCGGCTGCGCATACTGAAGAAGATGTCGCACGGTTGGCGCAGGCGCTGGAAGCGGCCGGCCAATTGCAGCATCCGCCTGCTAAAGCTGCTTAGCCCGTTGCCATCCATGCCTGCACGATTCGACTGCTTCGTCACCGGCACCGATACCGAGATCGGCAAGACGCTGGTGAGCGCGGCCTTGCTGACCAAGCTGGCCGACGCCGGTTACCGCACCGCCGGTCTCAAGCCGATTGCCGCCGGTACCTTGTCCGTTGCACCTGCGCGCACCAACGAAGACATCGAGCAACTGCGCGCCGCCGCTTCGGTCGACTTGCCGCTTACGACGATCTGCCCGTGGCTGCTAGGCGCGCCGATGTCACCGCACCTTGCTGCCGCGCGCGAGGGCGTGACCATTACGCTGCCGCCCATCCTCGACGCATTCGTGCAGGCCAGATCGCTGGCGGATGCTGTGGTGGTGGAGGGTGTGGGCGGCTTTCGCGTGCCGCTGTCGGACGACTTCGATACGGCGGAGATGGCGGTCGGGTTGGACCTGCCGGTGGTGCTGGTCGTGGGGCTGCGCCTGGGCTGCCTGAACCACGCCGCACTCACTGCCGAAGCGATTGCCGCGCGCGGGCTGCGCCTGGCCGGCTGGGTCGGCAACGTGGTCGATCCCGCCATGGCGGGGCTTGCCGACAACGTTGCCACCCTGCGCCACTGGATCAACGTGCCCCACCTGGGCACCATCCCGCGCCTGCCGCATGCCGATGCGCGCTTGGCCGCGGCGCACCTCGACATCACCCCGTTGCTTGTGCAATGAAACGCTGCGCGGCGCTACACTGCCCGCTTTGAATCTGCTGGATGGAGGCGGCTGTCATGCGCGCGATGCGTTGGCTGGTGGTCACGGCAATGGTGGCCGTGATGGCGGGATGTGCGGCGTTGGAATCCCCGGTGACCAAAGGACAGCGGCTGATCGGCGACGATCAAGCCACGGTGCAAGCGCAATTCGGCCCGCCGCGCGAGGCCTACCCGCTCGATGGCGGCACGCGCTGGCTGTATCCGACCCAGCCGTATGGCCAGTTCACCTACGCCGCCGACTTTGATGCCGGCGGCAAACTCATCGCTTTCAAGCAAGTGCTGAGCAGCCTCGAATTTGCCCAAGCCAAGATCGGCGTCTGGACCCGGGACGACGTGCTGCGGCATTTCGGCAAGCCGGTCGAAACGGCGTACTTCTCCCGCATGGATCGGCTGGTCTGGTCGTACCGCTTCAAGTCGGACGACGTCTGGCCATCGCTGATGCATTTCTACTTTGACGCGGCCTGCGTGCTGCAGCTCACGCAGATCACCCCCGACCCGCTGTACGACCCGGACCGTCCTCGCCTTTTCCGTCGATAGTGGCGTAGCCATTGATCGTTGATGTGGCGCAACCCGCGTGTGCGCTCAGGGTTCCTCCTGCATTGCGCGCCCCGCCCAGCGACCTAAGCTTCAAAACAGGGGAACAAGGAAGTGGGGGTGCGCCATGCTGATGCATCGCTGGATCGACATCGATCCGATCGAAGCGGAACATCATCCGCTGTATGGCATTGCCGGGTGGCTGCCATGGGTGCTCGCCATCGCGATTGCGGGGCCGACGTGGGTGTTCTGGCAAGGGTTGTCGATCGACGCCTTGCAAGTGGCTGGCGCCGATCTCTTCAACGCCGATACGCCGGGCAGCGGGGCCGTCAACCTCACCACGCTGTTGTACCTGATCTCTTGCGTGACGGTGCTGGTGCTGGCCATCACGCACGACAGCGCGTTCCGGCCTGCGATGATCGTGCATATGGCGCTATTGCCGCCGCTGATCGGACTGATACTGATGGCGGGCGGCGTTCCCGGCGCGCGCGCAACTGTCATCGAAGGTCTGACGGTGGCCGCAGCGATGATCCTGACGTGCGGCGTCTACCTGCAGTTCTCACGCCGCGTACGTGTCACGTTCGAACATCGGGTTCCGGCGCCGGCTGAGCTGGAGCGCCGGCACGCGGCAGGGTGAGGCCCAGGCACTCGGCCTGGCGCCAGCGCTAGAAATAGCTTTGCAGCGTCCCGCAGCGCCGGACGTCCAGCGTCGCACAGTGCAGTGAGCCGATGAACGGGTAGTACCCTTCAAAAGCGCACGGAATCGGCTTGAACCCCCAACGCCTGAGCGCGTCGATCAGCGGCGTCTGGCTGGCCTCGACGATGATGCGCTCGCCGTCGAGCGACAGCACGTTCAGGTGGATCCATTCACTGAGCAATCCCTGGTGCGGCACGGGCGTGGCGCTGCCCGGCGGTGCTACCAGCAACTCCCACGACTTGAGCACTGGCGGCAGGCGCGACAGGTCCAGATACGCCGGATTGACCAAGGCACGGCCCTCTGCCAGCGGCACGAAAGTCGAGTCCAGATGGATGGCCTCGGGGTTGATGCCGGGCAACACGTGGATACGGAAGTCTTCCCCCAGATGACGCTGCAGCCATGCGATGCCGGCGCGGTTGGTGGTGTGACTCAACTGCGTGAAGAGGTCGCGGCCGCAGCGGGCAAATTCGGCAGCGTCGAACACCGGCTCGAACTCCGAGACGATGTAGCGCATCGGCTCGCCCGGGGCAGGGCGCCGATAGCTCGCGTCGTACAACGCATCGGACAACTGCGGCTTGGGCGCCGCCGTCCAGCGGGCACCGGCCTGGAAATACGCCTTGAGCAGCGGCCGATAGGGCCAGATCTCAAAATAGCGGGTGCGGTCGGCCATCGGCGCTTCGATGATCTCGTCGCCTATCACCAGCATGACGTCGCGCGGGTTGGCAGCGCAGAAGCCGCTTTCCACCACCCATTCGGGTGTGGAAAACGATTGGCTGGCGGCTGGCAACTCCGGGCGCCGCACCTTGACGCCCTCGGCTTCCAGCAAGCGCACCAGATTGGCCGCCGCGCGACGGCCCGCTTCAACCAACTCGGGGGGATAGGGGTGTCCCTTGCCCTTGCCTGCGGTCAGGTCGCGCGCGATGGCATCCCACTCGCCCTCGGGCACGGTCACGGCGTTTACCACGTCCCACGCCGGCAGGATCGCCTCGTCCACGCAGCCGACGATCACCTCCTCCAGCGGGCTCCACTCGTCAACGCTCCAGACCACCGCGCCAGCCTGCGCGCCGAGCGCGGCGGTGTCGTGCGGCGCGTTCATTGCGCGGCTCCCATGGCGGCCAGGCGCGTATCGGCCGCAAGCGGTGCGGCCAGCTCGCGGTGGCGTGCACGCAGGAAGGCGCCGATGTCGTGGATGTCGGAGTTGGTCATGCGCCGTTTCTTGCTGTCGGTGCCCACGTAGACAAGCAGCGGCTGCGCCGGCCCGGACAGATCGGCCAGGCTGCGATACAGCGCGGCCACCTCATGGTCTTCCAGTGCAAAGTGCGTCGCGCCTTCCACTCGATCGAGCACGTACAGGTTGTACGGCAGGATCTTGTTGACATAGCACAGCTCCATCAACCGGCGCAGGGTCTGCGGCCGGTCGTTGACGCCACGCAGCAGCACGCACTGGTTGTAGATCGGCACACCGGCTGCCCGCAGCCGCCGGGCAGCGGCCAGAACGTCGGGGTGGTCAACGTCGTCGGGATGGTTCAGGTGAGCGTAGTACCAGAAGTGCGGATGGGCACTGAAGAAGTCCAGCAGTTCATCGTCAAAGCGCTCGGGCATGGCGTTGAGCGCGCGGCTGTCGATGCGGATCACCTTCAGGTGCGGGATCGCCACCAGCCGGCGCAGCAGCGGCAGCAGTTGCGCATTGGAGATGGCCAGCGGGTCGCCACCGGAAAGCAGGATGTCGGAAATCTCGGGATGCGCCTCGATGTAGGCAATACCGCGATCGATTTCCTCGGCGGGCACGCGGCTCTCTCCAAAGCCGACCACGTGCTTGCGGAAGCAGAACCGGCAATAGACGAGGCAGCGGTAGGTCAGGATCAACGCCAGCCGGTTGCCGTAG
Organism: Ralstonia sp. UBA689; assembly: GCF_002298975.1. Lineage (GTDB taxonomy): Bacteria > Pseudomonadota > Gammaproteobacteria > Burkholderiales > Burkholderiaceae > Ralstonia. Next base: position 77,192 of record NZ_DBMV01000030.1, on the reverse strand, counting down.
ACGTGCAGGATGCTGGGCTCGGGATGCAGATCCGATTCGCCCGTCGGGTCGGAGGTGTAGCCGGGGGCGGTCCACAGCTCGCGGGCATCGGGCAGAAATTGGCGTAGGGCCTCGGGGGAATACTCGCCGCTGAGCACGCGACTGCGCAGGAAGGTCGAGATGGCAAATGGATAGCGCTGGCTCACCGCATCCATCTCGGCCAATGGTTTGCCGGTGGCTTCGGACAGCAAGGTCAGGGTGCGTGTTGCCATAGATCCTCCCAGTGTGGTCAGGCGCCGAAGGCGTGCTGCGTGTGGCGGGCTCGGGTGTACGGGTTGCGCTGCAGAACGTCGTCAAAGCGTTCGAGCGCGGTATCGACGTCGGCATCGGTATGCGCCGCGCACAGCGTGATCGCCTCAGGGTGAAAGGGCAGCGCGCTCAGAAAGCCATACAGCCCGCGCGCCTGCAGGTCGGCCTGGCAGCGCAGATGGAAGGCTTCGTCCCACTGGGCGGCGATCTCGGGCAGGCTTGATGGCAATCGCTCCAGCCCCAGATACAGCCCGATGCGGCCACCGCATCCGTTGACCACGGCAGGCACGCCGTGACGCGCCAGCAACTCGCGCAGGCCGTGGATCAGCCGCCGTTGCAGATGCTCAAGATGCGCGTGGAAACCGGGCTCGGCAGTGGCTTCCAGGGCCGCCAGTGCGCCCACGACGTTCAGGATGCGGCCGGTGCTGGTGCCACTCATCTCAACGTTGCCGATCGGTGCGAGCCCATCCATCCACGCCTGGCGGCCGACCACCGCGGCAATGGGCATGCCGCAGCCGAGCGCCTTTCCAAGACAGGTCAGGTCGGGGGTCACGCCCAGTCGCGCCTGCGCCGTGCCAGGCGTCACGCGAAAGCCCGTCAACACCTCATCGAAGATCAACGCGATGCCGTGTTGAGTCGTCAACGCACGCACGGCCGACAGAAACGTCGCAGACGCCGGAATCACGCCAAGGTTGAAGCAGATCGGCTCCAGGATCACCGCCGCGATCTCATGCGCATGTGCCTGCAGGCAGCGGGCAAACGCATCGGTATCGTTAAAGGGCAGGGTGAGGCAAGCCTCGCTGAAGGCAGGCGGAATGCCGGCAGAGGCGGCGATGCTCTCCAGGCTGCCGTCGGCGCGCCGCAGGCCAAGGCGCGGGGCGCCATCGGTGCCGAACAGCAGGTTCTCGTGCAGACCGTGGAAATGCCCTTCGAACTTGACGATGCGATGCCGGCCGGTGCGCGCGCGGGCCAGACGCACGGCAAACATGGTGGCTTCGGTTCCGCTGTTGGCAAGGCGTACGCGCTCCGCGCAGGGGATGCGCTCGCAAAGGCGTTCGGCCAGTCGAATGTGCCGCTCGGTTTCCACTTGCAGCAGGAAACCGCCTTCTTCGAGCACCGAAGATAATGCATTGCGCAAAGCGGTCGGATTATGTCCGAGCAGCAATGCGCCCCAGCCAAGCTGGAAATCCAGATGCTGATTCCCGTTCAGATCAATTAAATACGGGCCATGCGCATCACGAAAATACCGTGGACCACCGGGCAGGATATTCCAGCCATTGGATACCCCTCCCGCCAGCACCTTGGCGGCGCGCTGGCGGGCGTCCCCCTCGTTTAGGTTTGCCATCTCTTTGATGATTTCGTGACATTGTTTTATTCATCGTAGAGAGGCATCCATGCGCCCGCAAATTAATCAAATAACGGGTTTACGCTTAACTCGATTGCGCCGAGATAATTGTGGTGATTTTTGTTTTTGGAAGATCCATATTGCATGGAAATTAAATCTCAGCCGAGCGGCCGCATATCGCCGACAGGCTGCGGCTTATTGACCAGCGTCACCATCACGTAGCTCATGATGGTCAGCAGGAACCATGCGCCGAGCTTGGCTGTAGACACCATTTCCCACCCCTGCAACTGGTTCGGATAGAGCCACGTGCGCGTGAACGTGCCGATGTTCTCCGCCAGCCAGATGAACAGCGCCACCAGCGTGAAGCCCAGCAGGAACGGCATGCGCCGGTGCATGCGATCGATGCGGAAGTGAATCCAGCAGCGTCGGAACGCTACGGCAATCAGCGCCATCAACACGTAGCGCAAGTCCCACCAGTAGTGGTGCAGGAAGAAATTTACGTAGATGCCCAGCGAGAGCAGGGCCGTCACCACCAGCGGTGGATGGTGCGAGAAGCGCAGGTCGAACTCGCGCCACGCCCGGGCGATATAGCTGCCCACCGCGGCATACATGAAGCCGGTAAAAAGCGGCACGCCGCCGATGCGCAATACCGATGCCTCCGGATAGATCCACGAGCCGACCGCCGTCTTGAACACCTCCATGCCCGTGCCGGCCGCGTGGAACATCAGAATCACCTTGGCCTCGTCCCACGTCTCAAGCTTCAGCCAGAGCAGGGCGACCTGGATGCTGACCGCGGCGATGGTCAGCGCGTCATAACGGGCGATCGACACATCGGCCGGATACCAGAGGTGCGTGCCAATCAAGAGAGCGACCATCAGCCCGCCGAACAGGCACGCCCACGCTTGCTTGATGCCGAAGACGACAAACTCGTGCAAGGCTGCCGCAGTCTGCCCATGGCGCGCAGCCCAGGCGCCGGTCAAATCTCGCCAATACGTAAAGCGGGCCCGCAGGCCCGCGCGTACCGAAGCCGTTTCCGCCGGCATTCAGTCGATGGGCACGAAACGCGGCACCTGTCGGCCGTCGACTTCCACCATCTCATGGAACATCGTCGACGGACGCGTCCAGATGGTGCCGTTGGCGGCACGGTAGACCGTCATCTTGATGGCGGGATCGGGTTCGTACGTCGCCTCGCACAGCCACTCGTACTCGCCGCCCTTGTAGTGGCGGTAGCGGTGCGCCTGCGTGTTCTTGTTGTTGTCCATGACGCGCTCAGTGCTGCGTGGGTTTGTCTTCTTCGTCCACGTACGGCATGTGTTTGCCTTCCTGCGTCTGCGCGCCGAGCTTGGCGTTCTCCATCGCTTGCTGGTACGCCAGCATGGCGGCAGCCACGGCTTCGGGTTCGCCATTGAATGAGATCACGCTCTCGCCGCAGTTCGGGCATTCACCGCCGAAGATGGCGTGGATGCCAGGCATGTCGCGCGGCTCCACCCCTTCGAATTCGGTAAAGGCGGTCTGGCAGGCGCCGCAGACCAGTTTTTCTGGACGCAGTGCGTCCAGCCGGGCATGCGCCTGTGAAATGCGTTCGGCTTGCGTGCCGCGTCGTTTAGCTTCGCCCATGGTGTCCTTCCTGCTTTCAAGTGGAACTTCGGATGATCGTAGGCCGGATCATACCGAACGGCGCGGCCCCCACGGCAGGTTCCGCGCCGGCTGGCTCACTGTTCCGCCAGCCGCTTGAGCGCAGCGAGAACGTCAGGAAAATCGGATGTCACCATGGGCCCGAACTCGGATGCGGCCGGCCCGGTGATCTCGGTGCGATAGACGATCCGCGTGTTGCCCGACGGCAGGCTGACAAGCTGATGGTCGACCAGCACGCGCGTGCCATCGACAACCGTTTCGTCGACGAAGCTTTCGTTTGGCCGGACGTCCACGAGTGTGCTGACGAACGGGTCCTGCCCGGGCGGCTGCATGGTGAACTGCGTGCCGGCGGCAAACGGCCCATGCAGTTCGATGCGCTCGATACCCGCATTCCAGTCGCCCCAACGGTCAACGTTGGCGAGCAGCGCCCAGATGCGGGCAGGGGAGGCAGACGTTTCGATGGTGTCTTCGTGAATCCACACGAGGGTCTCCGGGGTGTCTTCGATTGCCCCGGCACGAAGACCGTGCCGGCCGGCGCTGCCACGGTATAGCCCGCCGCCTACCCGGCCGCAAGGTGCGGCGCCCATCAGGCCCGAATGACAGCCGCATCAGAAAACGATGGGGTTGGCGCCCCGGCGTGACAGTCGTCAACCTGCCTGCCATGTCGCGGCTGCTATAGTACGGCCCCTTTTTCTTTTTCCTCCTCCTCGACAGCGAGCCGCTATGTCCACAATTCCAGCTTGTCCGAAATGCGCTTCGGAAAACACCTACCCGGATGGCGATCTCTACATCTGCCCGGATTGCGCGCATGAATGGAGCGCATCGGCACCGGAAGAAGAAGCGGAAGCCGAGGTCGTCATCAAGGACGCCAACGGCAACGTGCTGAACGCTGGCGATTCGGCCACCCTCGTCAAGGATCTGAAGCTCAAGGGCGGGTCTGGCACGCTCAAGGCCGGCACGAAGATCAAGAACATCCGCTTCGTCTCGGGCGACCATCCGATCGACTGCAAGATCGACGGCGTGAGCTACCTGCTCAAGCCGGAGTTCTTGAAGAAGGCTTGAGCGGAGCCCCCGCAGTCCACTAGCGCGCCGGGCAGGCCGCTGCGCCGACCGCCTCGGCCTGCCGCGCCAGACGCAAACACAGCGGAAACGCCACGCATCCGAAGGCCGCCACGCACGCCACGAACGCCGCCAGCGCGGAAACCGTGCCGGGCAACGCGGCCACGGTATAGATGGCCGCCGACCCGGCCATCAAATGCATCGCCCCCATCAGGCCCGAGGCCGCTCCCGCCGTGGCGGGAAAGCTCGTCACGCCGCCCGCGAACGACAGCGGCACCAGAAAGCCATTGGCCAGCGTGATGATGGAGATGGCAAGGATCACCGGCCAGGGCGTGCTCACGCCAGCCAGCGCCACGCCCACCAGGCATACCGCGCCGAGCGCGAAGAATGCATAGCCGACGCCGAGCAGGCGATCCAGCGCATACCGGCCCGCAAAATGCCGCGACACAAGGTTGCTGAAGATATACGTGACCGACAGGCTGATGTAGCACGTGCTGGCCGCCTTCGGTCCAAGCCCCATGTGCTCAAGGATCACCGGAGATGCCGCCAGGTAGCCCAGGTAAGCGGCATAGGCAACGCACAGGTTGAGCGCATACGTCCAGAAGCGCGGCTGCCCCAGCAGCATCGGGTAATTGCGGAACGTGACGAACGCGCTGCGCTGCCGGCGTGCCTGCGGCATGGTCTCCGGGATGTAGGCCAACATCAGCATCACGGCTGCCACCCCAAGCATGGCCGTCAGCAGGAAGGGCGCGCGCCACGACACGTAATCTGTCAGATAACCGCCCACCCATGGCGCCAGCGCGGGCGATGCGCCCACGATGGGCATGATGGTCGTGAAGATGCGCGCCGCACGCTTGGCATCAAAGATATCGCTGATGATGGCGCGCCCGATCACCATGCCGGCCCCAGCTCCCAGCGCCTGGAAGATGCGGGCCAGGCCGAACAGCGTCACGTTAGGCGCCAGCGCGCAACCGACCGAGGCCAGCGCATAGACCGCCATGCCGCCAATGACCAGACGGCGGCGCCCATAGGTGTCAGACAGTGCGCCATACAGCGCCTGTGCCACCGCCAGCCCGATCACATACACGCTGAAGGTCTGCTGCAAGGCGGTGATCGGGGCGTCCAGCGCGCGAGCGGCCAGCGGCATGCCCGGCAGGTTGATGTCGGAGGCGACCAGCCCCGAGGCACTCAGCAAGACGAGGGTGGTCAGCAAAATGCCCTGGGGAATGGTCAGACTGGGCCGATGGGTGGCGCTATCCATTTCGAGTCCTTTCGCAGTCGTTGCGATGTTGCAGTGCAATGACTGTAGGCCCCGCCATATAATGCCGTCAAAGACTTAATTTGGCAGATTTGATGCAATAAAGGACTGATCATGGAGCTGCAGCAACTCCGGTACTTCGTCGCCGTGGCTGAGACGGAAAACGTCGGGCGTGCCGCCGAGCGCCTGCATATTTCGCAGTCGCCGCTGTCGCGCCAGATCCGTCAACTCGAAGACCACCTCGGGCTGCAACTCTTCGAGCGCGTCAAGCAGCGCGTGCGCCTCACCACAGCGGGCCGCGAGTTTCTTGGGGAAGCACGCAACCTGCTGGCGCAGGCCGAACGCGTGGAGGAGCAGGCGCGCCGGGCGGGCAGGGGCGAGGCCTGCACACTCGGTATCGGCTATTGCGAAGGCGTGATCCACAGTGGGCGGCTGCCGACCGCCCTGCGCCAATTCCGGGCGGACTATCCGCATGTGAATCTGAGGCTTTCCGCCATGCGCTCGGGCGAGCAGGCCGAGGCGCTGGAGCATTCCACCATCGACCTGGGCTTTGTCTACAACCTGCCCAAGTCGGCCGACACCCTGGCCAGCCGCCTGCTGACGCGTGAGCCGTTCGTGCTGGTGGCAGCGGCTGATCATCCACTGGCCGCCATGCCGACCGTCACGCCGCGAGACCTGGACGGCCTGCCGTGGATCGCGTTTCCCAAGGCGCTCAACCCGATGGGGCGTATGCGCCTGCTGGAGGCGTGCGAATCGTCCGGTTTCCAGCCGGATATCCAGTTCGAGGCACCGCAGATCTCGATCATCCTGGGGCTGGTCAGCGCCGGCCTGGGGGTGGCCGTGATGCAGGAGAGCATTCAGCGCCTGAATCCGCCCGGCGTGGTCTTCAAGCGCCTGGATTGGCTGCCGCTGGCGGTGGAAGTCCATCTGCTGTGGCGGGCGCAAGCGCGGAGTGCGGCGCTGTGCAACTTCATGAATGTGCTTGATTTGCAGGCATAAAGGCGTAGCGACATTCAGCAGCGGTTGCCGATAACCCTGCATCGCTTCTGCGACTCTGTTCCCATCAAATTGGGCGCATTCTGTATCTTGCGCTGCATGCCCCGCCGAAGCCTACAGCCAGGAAAAAGGGGCCCAGGGTAGGATGGAAAAGGTGTGCGGTCGTTTTAACGGCCGCACGCCGGCGTCACTCGTCCATCAACCGAACCCTGACCTTCTTGCCCTTCACCGTGCCCGCGTTGAGCTTGCGCAGCGCGTCGCGTGCAATGCCGCGCTCGACTGCCACGTAGGTCGAGAATTCGGTCGAGTTGATCTTGCCGATCTGGTCGCCGCGAAAGCCCGCGTCGCCGGTCAGCGCACCGAGCACATCGCCGGGGCGGATCTTGTCCTTGCGTCCGCCGAGGATCTGAAGCGTTTCCATCGGCGGCAGCAGCGCTGCGTCGTTGCCGGCGTCGAGCTCGTCGAGCTGATGCCATTCGACCTCGCGCCCGAGCACCTGCTCGATACCGCCGACGCGCCCCATCTCGTCCATGCTCGCGAGGCTCAGCGCCCAGCCGTCCTGATCGGCACGGCCCGTGCGGCCGATGCGATGCACGTGCACTTCGGGATCGGGCGTCACGTCGACGTTGATCACGGCTTCGAGCTGCGCGATGTCGAGTCCGCGCGCGGCAACGTCGGTCGCAACGAGCACCGAGCAGCTTCGGTTCGCGAACTGGATCAACACCTGGTCGCGCTCGCGCTGCTCAAGCTCGCCATGCAGCGCGAGCGCATGGAAACCCTGGGCGCGCAGCACATCGAGCAGATTGCGGCATTGCTGCTTCGTGTTGCAGAACGCGAGCGTGCTGATGGGGCGATAGTGCTTCAGCAGCCGCCCAACCGCATGCAGCCGCTCGTCTTCGGTCACCTCGTAGAAGCGCTGGCGAATCTTGCTGTCGTCGTGACGCTCTTCGAGCTTCACTTCCTTTGGATTGTGCAGGATCTGCCGGCTCAGCTTCGCGATCCCGTCTGGGTAGGTTGCCGAAAACAGCAGCGTCTGCCGTTCAGGCGGGCACTGGCGCACGACCGTTGCAATGTCGTCGAAGAAGCCCATGTCGAGCATCCGGTCCGCTTCGTCGAGCACGAGCGTCCTGAGCGCGCCAAGTGCGAGATTGCCGCGCTCGAGATGGTCCATGATGCGCCCCGGCGTGCCGACGACGATATGCGCGCCGTGCTCGAGGCTCGCCGCCTGCGGACGCATCGGCGTGCCGCCGCAGAGTGTCAGCACCTTCACGTTTTCTTCGGCGCGCGCGAGGCGACGGATTTCCTGCGCGACCTGATCGGCGAGCTCGCGCGTCGGGCAGAGCACCATCGCCTGCACGTCGAAACGGCGTGCATCGAGCCGCGCGAGCAGCGCGAGCGAGAACGCCGCAGTCTTTCCGCTGCCGGTCTTCGCCTGCGCGATCAGGTCGCGGCCCGCGAGCGCGATCGGCAGGCTCGCAGCCTGGATCGGCGTCATGTCGACGTAACCGAGCTGCGCGAGATTCGCGAGCACGGCGGGGGCCAGCGCAAGGGTGCTGAAGGAGGGGGCAGTCGGTTCGATGGTCATGTCGTTGTGTTGGGTCAATTGAACGGCCGGCCTTCGAGCTGCTCGTAGACAACCGTGCCGTCGTCGGCTTCAAAGCGCTCGACGTAGTTTCGCGCGCCGCATAGCGCGCAGCGGAACAACAGCCCTTGGCCTTCATCCTTGATGACGACGTCGGGCAGCTCCCACTGGGTGCGGCAGCTCTGGTTTTTGCAGGTGAACACGGTTTTCTCCGGGTGAATTCGTGGGGACGCGTCCGGCAATGGTCAATATTCCCAATCCAAACCGCGCCAGGGTACATGGGGCGCCTCAACTGCGGCGCCTCACATCATCTATTTAACATAATGCAAATTATGCGGAAAACTGACGTGTATCACCAGATCAGTTCTGCCCGCCAACGCCGCCGCCATCCACCCCAAGTACCTGGCCCGTGATGAAGCTGGCCTGGTCGGACAGGAAGAACGCGATGGCAGCCGCAATTTCCGTCGGCGTGCCAAGGCGCCGCATCGGGATGGTTTGCAGCACCTTTTGCTCGGCTTCGCTGCCGACCGGCCGCGTCTTGCGAAACAGTTCGGTTTCCACCGGACCGGGCGATACGGCGTTGACCGTGACGTTGTGCGCTGCCAGTTCAAGCGCCCATGTCCGTGTGCAGCCAACGAGCGCACTCTTGGCAGCGGAATAAGCGGTACGGTCCACGCTGCCCTGGATCGCGCGGCTGCAGATGTTGACGATGCGGCCGTGTCCGCGTTGCTTCATCGCCGTGACGAAATGCTGCGTGACCTGCACGGCGGCGCGCACGTTCAGATCGAACACATCCTGCAACGTCGGCAAGTCCAGCTGCTCCAGCGGTTGCGGCGAGGCAATGCCCGCATTGTTGACCACGCCATCGATCTGGAACCGGCTGGCGATGTCGCCCAATACCGCGTCCGTCTGCGCGACGTCGCGCAGGTCGCACGCCAGCAGAGTGCCCGGAAAATCAACGCCGTCGGCCGTGCGGGCGATGCCCACGACGCGATGCCCCTGTGCATCGAGCAGCGTGGCGATGGCGTGACCGATACCGCGTGAGGCGCCGGTAATCAGGAAGGTCCGGGGTGTCATGGCAGATGGATGCGTGGGCTGCGGGCGGAAGGGCACGATTATCCTCCAGCCTGATTCACTTGCTGCGCCCTGCTTCCCCACCCTGCCTGGAACGCTGTCGGGGCCGGCCGGTATCACCAAGCAGACAACCCTGCACAGCGAAATTTTTTTGCTCCCGCGAATCCGTGGGACGACGAAAAAGTCGAAGCGTGGCTCGCTCGCCGGCCGGTCGACGATCTGCGCCACGACATCGCAGCCACGCTGGAATCCCTGCCCCCGCACTACCGCGAGATCATCGTGCTCCGCGATCTGAACGAAATGACCATCGGCGAGATCGCTGAGCGGTTGAGCGAAAGCCGTGCCGCCGTCAAGAGTCGACTGCATCGCGCGCGTCAACTGACGCGGGAGTACTTGCTGGGCTGAGCCGTCAGCGCGGTCGATAGCTCTGCGCGAAATGCCGGATCTCCTTGCTGAATTCCGTGCAGGCATGCGTCATCAGATCGGCTGAACGGTAGACCAGGTAGACATTGAAATCCGGTAGTTCGTCCTGCATCGGCAGCACCTCCAACGAGCCAGGGACCATGCGCAGCGGCCCGCCGGTGCCGCTGAAGACAAAATCCGACCACATGCTGATGAGGTCGGTCTTGGTGGCCAGTTGCAGCCCCAGCAAATTGGACGCGGTCTGCACGATCCGGCGCGGTATATCCAACCGGTGCAGCCGCATCAGGCTGACCATCGGGCTGCCGGGATCATCGAGCGGGTCCAGTACCAGCCAGTCGGCATCGAGCAGCGGACGCAGCCGGCGCACGCGCCGCAGCGGATGGCCCGGCCGAACTGCCAGGCGCATCGGCACGGAGAACAACGGCTCCCACTGAAAACTGCCGGTACCCGGCCCGCTGTTGCTGGAAATCAGCCCGAGATCGAGCCGCCCTTCGCGCAGCCCTTCCAGAATCTGCTGCGGGCGTTGCTCGAAGCCGCGCAACGCCACGTTGGGAAAACGCGTACGCAGTGACGCCATGGCATCGGGCAGCGGCCCGCTGGAAGCCACGGCCGTAAAGCCGATGTTGAGCTCGGCTTCGGCATGTCCGCGTATCGATTCAATGTCTTCCAGCGCGTGACGCAATTCCTGTTCGACCACGCTGGCGCGTTTGACGAGCGCCATCCCATACGCGGTCAGGCTGACGCCACGCACCGAGCGCGACAGCAGCGTGACGCCAAGCTCGCGTTCCAGCTCGGCGATGGCCTTCGACAACGCAGGCTGCGAGACGTGCAAGCTGCGTGACGCCTCGTGAATGCTGCCGTGCTGTGCCACCGCCAGCAGGATGCGCAGTTGGTGCAGCTTCACCTTGGTTCCCCCTCCTCTTCTCAGCGCCCGATCCCCGCGCACAGTGCGCGCTTCCCCAATACCGTGCTCCAGACGTGACAAAGGGGCGTCGGGTGAAGCGTGCGTCATGCCGCGCCGGCAAGGCTTCCCGGGCTTTCCCCGATGGTGGATATGTACCGGTTATGACGGCGATTCTATTTGGTTATCGAGATGAATATTTGCGATTTTGTCTGACCGCTCGTTCCCGGAATACTTCAGCGTCAAGGGCTCGCCGAACACAGAAGCCCACCCCAATTTCCTGGAGACCGCCCATGAATGACGCCACCCTGCAGCCGACCATCGCCGGCGCGTCGGCCGCCGTTGTTGCGCCAAAGCGAACCAGCCAGGCCCGGCTGATCGCCGCCTGCTCGATCGGCAATGCGCTGGAGATGTACGACTTCACCGTCTACAGCTTCTTCGCGCTGATGATCGGCAAGCTGTTCTTCCCATTGGACAGTGCCTATGGCTCGCTGCTGCTGGCGGTGGCGACCTTCGGCATCGGCTTCGTGATGCGGCCGCTGGGCGGTTTCGTGATCGGCAACTATGCCGACCGCCACGGCCGCAAGGCCGCGATGACGTTGACCATCGGCCTGATGGTGGTGGGCACGCTCTGCCTGGCGATCGCGCCAACCTACGCCACGGCGGGCTTGTTCGGCCCGCTGGTGATCGTGGCTGGGCGCCTGCTGCAGGGGTTTTCGCTGGGTGGCGAAATTGGCGCCTCCACGGCCATGCTGATGGAGGCAGGCGGCATCAAGGGGCGCGGTTTTCGCGTGAGCTGGCAGCTCGGCAGCCAGGGCATTGCGGCCCTGTGCGGTGCACTGACGGCAGCACTGCTGTACAGCAGCCTGTCGCCGGAAGCGCTGCAAAGCTGGGGGTGGCGCGTGCCGTTCTTACTGGGCCTGTTGATCGCGCCGGTGGGCTTCTACATTCGCGCGCACCTGGATGAGACACATACGGCGGCGGCGCATGAGGCCAGCCCGCTGGGCACGCTGTTCCGCGAGCACGGTGGCCTGGTAGTCAAAGGCGTCCTTACCATCATCGGCGGCACCGTGGGCACATACCTGGTGATCTATTTCATGCCGACCTACATGATCCGCGAGCTGCATCTGCCGCCCTCGCTGTCGCTGCTGGCGGGTTGCGTGACCGGCCTGACCAGCTTTCTCGCATCGCTGGGCGCGGGCTGGCTGGCCGACCGCCTTACACGCCGCAAGCCGCTGGTGGTGGGCGCCCTCCTGTTCACGGTGGTGGCACTCTATCCAGCCTTCTGGCTGATGACGCATTACCCCAGCGTGCCGCTGGTGCTGTCGCTGTCGGCACTGCTGACCGCGAGTCTGTACCTGGGTAGCACGCCGATGCTGCTCATGATGATGGAGCTGCTGCCCACCAAGGTACGCGCCAGCGGCCTGTCGGTGATCTACGCGATTGGCGTCACGGTATTTGGCGGCTCGTGCCAGTTTGTCGTGACCTGGTTGCTGGCCCGCACCGGCAATCCGCTCTCTCCTGCCTTCTACATGATGGCGTGCAGCGCCATCACGCTGCTGACCGTGCTGAGCCTGCGCGAAGTACGCGAAGTTCACTAACCACGGCCCATGAATCCAACTCCAGCAAGGAGACTCGACATGACCAAAGCGCCTACGCTCACGCCCTTCCAGTTGCTGCCGCATCTGCTGCCGCCCATCCATATCGACGCCGAAACCTTTGTCGGCATCCGCCGCCAGATCCACTCGCACCCGGAACTCGGCTTTGAGGTGGGCGCCACCAGCAAGCTTGTGGCCGAACTGCTCGGGAGCTGGGGTTATGAGGTGCACACCGGCATCGGCAAGAGCGGCGTGGTAGGCCAGTTGAAGCTGGGCAACGGCACGCGCCGGCTCGGCATCCGCGCCGACATGGATGCCCTGCCCATCGTCGAAGCCACCGGCCTGCCCTATGCCAGCCGCAACGTCGGCAAGATGCACGCCTGCGGTCACGACGGGCACACCGCCATCCTGCTGGCCGCAGCCAAGGCACTGGCCGATGCCCGCAACTTTGACGGCACCCTCAACCTGATCTTCCAGCCCGATGAGGAAAACCTCTGCGGTGCGCGTGCCATGATCGAAGACGGGCTGTTCGAGCGCTTCCCCTGCGATGCGGTCTTTGCCCTGCACAACATGCCGGGCGTGGCGGCAGGCAGCTTCCGCGTGCTGCCGGGGCCGGTGAGCCTGTCTTCCGATGTGGCCGACGTCACGATCAAGGGCATGGGCGGGCACGGCGCGATGCCGCACCGCGCGCATGATCCGATCGTGGCGTCTGCGGCCATCGTCACCGCGCTGCAGACTGTGGTGGCGCGCAATGTGGCGCCGGATGATACAGCGGTGGTCTCGGTCGGATTCATCCGCGCCGGCACCACGCACAACGTGATTCCTGAAACCGTGACCATCGGCCTGAATGTGCGTGCGGCACGGCCGGAAACGCGCGCGCTGGTGGAACAGCGTATCCGCGAGATCATCAGCCTGACCGCGCAGGCGCATGGCGTGGAAGCGCAGATCGACTACCGCCAGCTCACCCCGCCCATGGTCAATACCGAGGCCGAAACCCGGCTCGCGCAGCAGGTCTGCACAGAACTGGTCGGCGCGGACAACGTCGTCACGCAGGCCCCAAAAGGGCTCAACGGCAGCGAAGACTTTGCCTGGATGCTCAACGAGGTGCCGGGCTGCTACCTGATTCTCGGCAACGGCGAAGGCGAATTCGGCGGCTGCATGGTGCACAACCCCGGCTACGACTTCAACGACCAGGTGCTGCCACTGGGCGCGGCATGCTGGGTGCGACTGGCACAAACCTACCTGACGGCCTGAGCCATGCAAGCGACCCGCTCCCCCGCATCGACCCGCCAGGAGATCGTGCAATGGAGTGCGATCGAGCTGTCCAGGCGCATCCACTCGCGTGATGTGTCCTGCGTTGAAGTCATGGAGGCCTTCCTGGCGCAGATCGACCGTCTCAACCCGAAGGTCAACGCCATCGTGGCGCGCGTGGATGCGGAATCTGCGATCGACCAGGCGCGCGAGCGGGACGTGCTGCTGTCGCAAGGCTTGTCCGGTGGCTGGATGCACGGCTTTCCGCAAGCGCCGAAGGATCTCGCTGCCACCGCCGGCCTGGTGACCACGATGGGTAGCCTCGCGTTGGCACGCAACGTGCCCACGCATGACAGCATCGTGGTCGAGCGCGTGCGCCGTCAGGGCACGGTGCTGATCGGCAAGACCAACACGCCGGAGTTCGGCCTGGGTTCGCACACGTACAACCGCGTCTACGGCACCACCGGCAACGCCTGGGACCCCACGCGCACGGCTGGCGGCAGCAGCGGCGGCACGGCCGTCGCGGTGGCGCTGCAGATGCTGCCCGTGGCTGACGGCAGCGACATGATGGGTTCGCTGCGCAATCCCGCTGCCTGGAACAACATCTACGGCCTGCGCCCCAGCCTCGGGCGCGTGCCCTACGGCCCGGCCAAAGACGTGTTCTTCCAGCAACTCGGAACCGAAGGCCCGATGGCGCGCAACCCGCAAGACCTCGCCTGGCTGCTCGCCACGCAGGCGGGCCACGACCCGCGCGCGCCGCTCTCCTTGCAGGACGATCCGTCGTGTTTCACCCAGCCGCTGCAGCGTGATTTTCGCAACGCGCGCGTCGGCTGGCTGGGCGACTTTGGCGGTTACCTTGCCATTGAGCCGGAAGTGATGGCCGTGAACGAGGCCGCGCTGGACGCCTTCCGAGCCCTGGGCTGCCAGGTCGAGGCTGTGCAGCCGTTCTTCCCGATGGATGCCCTGTGGGAATGCTGGATCACGCTGCGCGCCTTGAGCGTGTCCGACAAACTGGCGCCGCTAGTCGCCAACGCCGCCACGCGCGACCTCCTCAAGCCCGAAGCCATCTGGGAATTCGAGCAAGGCAGCCGCCGCAGCGCTGCCGACATCAACCACGCTTCGGCCACACGTTCGAGCTGGTATCAGGCGCTGCTGGCCCAGTTTGCCCAGTACGACTTCCTGGTCCTGCCCTGCAGCCAGGTCGCGCCATTTCCCACCGAGGAACCCTGGCCACGGATGGTCGCCGGCCGAGCCATGGACACGTATCACCGCTGGATGGAAGTCGTCATCGGCGCAACCCTTGCGGGGGCACCGGCCGCCAGCCTGCCGTCGGGCTTCACTGCCAGCGGCCTTCCGCTGGGCCTGCAGGTCATTGCCCCACCGCGCTCGGACTTTGCCTTGCTGCAGCTTGCTGCGGCCTGGCATGAAGCCTTTGCGCCGGCGCGGGGCACATCGCCGTTGCTGAACTAATCCGCCCTCTCCAGATCGCCGATCACCGCCGCCAGAAACCTTGCCGCCTCGCCACCGGTCACCACCCGGTGGTCGAATGTCAGGCTCAGCGGCAAAACGCGGTGGACGGCCGGCACCCCGCCAGCCGCCACCACCTGCTCATGGATGCGCCCCGCGCCCAGGATCGCCACGGTAGGCGGCACGACGATCGGCGCGGCGTACTTGCCGGCGATCATGCCGAAGTTCGACAACGTGATCGTATTGCCGCGCAGCTCCTCGGGCGGGATCTTGCGCGCCTTGATATCGGCGCGCATGCGTTCGAGCCCCGCGCGCAAATCCGCCGCATCTCGATGCGCAACGTTGCGCAGTACCGGCACGAACAGCCCGTCCGGCAAATCCACGGCGATGCCCAGGTCGATCTTTTCCAGCACGTGGCGTCGCCCCGCGTTGCCATCAAACCAGGCGTTGAGCCCGGGCTCTGCGCGGCAGCCGGCCACCAGCGCGCGAATCAGCCGAATGGTGACGTCAGCGCCGGGCGGCCAGGCGTGGATATCGGCATCATCGATGACGGTGGCGGCGGCCACCTCGTTCTGCGCGCGGGTCATGTTCTGGGCCATGGCCCGGCGTACGCCGCGCAGCACTTCGGGTGGGCCCAGATCGGCGAACGTCTTGGCAGCGCGCTCGACGTCTGCCGCTGTCACCACGCCGTCCGGCCCCGATGGCGTGACCATCGACAAGTCCACATCGAGCTTGCGTGCCAGCGCGCGCACGGCCGGCATCGCCTTGATGCCGCCGCCAGCGGCAGCGGCCGCACCCACCACGGCCGGCGCTTCCCGCACCACGTGCTGCCCGGCGGGCATCTGGCCGACGACGGTGCCGGCATCGGCATCCTCACCGCCAGCCCCCTCAAACGCAGCCAGCGGCGCACCGATGTGCACGATATCGCCCGGCTGGCCGAACAGCCTGGCGATGCGTCCCGATTGCGGCGATGGGATCTCCACGATTGCCTTGGCCGTCTCGACCGACACCAGTGGCTGGTCTGCCGCAATGTCGTCGCCAACCTGCACGTGCCATTGCACGATCTCCGCTTCCTGCAGACCTTCGCCGAGGTCCGGTAGTTTGAAGACGATCATCGTCAAGCGCCCTCCAACGTCTTCCTGACTGCCGCGAGGATGCGCTCCACGCTCGGCAAGTGGTGGTGTTCGAGCCGTGGCAGCGGCATGACCACGTCGTAGCCCGTGACGCGCTGCACCGGTGCCAGCAGCGAATACAACCCATGCTCGGCGATGTTGGCGGCGATCTCCGCGCCAAAACCCGACGTGCGCGCGGCCTCGTGCACGATCACGCAGCGGCCGGTCTTGGCCACCGAGGCGA
Organism: Ralstonia sp. UBA689; assembly: GCF_002298975.1. Taxonomy (GTDB): domain Bacteria; phylum Pseudomonadota; class Gammaproteobacteria; order Burkholderiales; family Burkholderiaceae; genus Ralstonia. The sequence continues at coordinate 60,959 of NZ_DBMV01000030.1, read as the reverse complement.
GGATCGATGCCATGTCCAGCGGCTTGAGCGTGGCCACGTCGATCACCTCGGCAGCGATGCCCTCTTCAGCCAGTCGATCGGCCGCAGCCAGCACTTCCTGCAGCGCCCCGCCCCAGCTCACCAGCGTGACGTCGGTGCCGCCGCGCAGCGTAAAGCAGGTGTCGAGCGGCAGCGCCGCGCCATCGTCCTCCACCGGCTGGCGAAACACGCGGTAGAGCTTGGTCGGCTCGAAGAAGATCACCGGGTCCGGGTCACGGATGGCCGCCAGCAACAGCCCATACGCTCGTGCTGGCGACGATGGCACCACCACGCGCAGCCCCGGGATATGCGTGAACAGCGCCTCCGGACTTTCCGAATGGTGCTCGGGCGCATGGATGCCGCCACCGCACGGCGAGCGGATCACCATCGGGCACGACAGCCGTCCGCGCGTGCGGTGCCGCAACCGCGCCGCATGGTTGAGCACGTGGTCGATGGCCGGATAGATGAAGCCGCTGAACTGGATTTCGACCACCGGCTTGAGCCCGACGGCCGCCATGCCGATCGCCGTGCCGGCCAGCGCGGTTTCCGCCAGCGGGCTGTCGATCACGCGCTGCGCGCCGAAACGTGCCTGCAGCCCCACCGTGGCGCGGAACACGCCGCCATTGACGCCAATGTCCTCGCCCATCAGCACAACGGACGGGTCATGCTCCAGCGCATGCGCCAACGCCAGGTTGACGGCTTCGACAAGGTTGACGTCAGCCATGACTGCCTCCGTTGGAGGCAAACGCCAGCGCCATCGCGCGTTGCCATTCCAGCGCGGTCGGCAGGGTCGCATACAGGTGGTCGAACATGGCTTCCGGCCCTGGCTGCGCGACGGCCTGATATGCCGCCACGCCCGCCTCCACCTGCGCGTAGCACGCGCGACCGAGCTGCTCTTCCTGGGTCTTGTCCCAGGCGTTCACGCTGGTCAGGTACTTGCGCAGGCGCAGGATCGGCTCGGCCTCCCAGGCTTGCTTGACGATGTCGGAGTCGCGGTAGCGCGTGGCGTCGTCGGCGGTGGTGTGGTCGCCCAGACGGTAGGTCACGGCTTCGATGAGGGTGGGGCCGCCCCCTGCCCTTGCGCGGTCGATGGCCTCCTGCGCAGCCAGGCGTACCGCGATCACATCGTTGCCATCCACCTGCAGGCCTGCGATGCCCGCGGCGATGGCCTTTTGCGCCAACGTCTGCGCAGCGGTCTGGCGGCTGCGCGGCACCGAGATCGCCCATTGGTTGTTGTTGATGACGAGCACCAGCGGCGCGTTCCACACACCCGCGAAGTTCATGCCTTCGTAAAAATCGCCACGGGATGTGCCACCGTCGCCCACGATGGTGACCGCCACGCGCGGCTCGCCGCGCAACTGGAATGCGTAGGCCGCCCCCGCCGCATGGCAGACCTGGGTGCCGATCGGCACGCAGTTGGGGAAGTCGTCAGGCACCGCGCTGAACTGACTGCCGCGCTCGTCGCCGCCCCAGTACAGCAGGCTCTCCGCCATGGTGACGCCGCGCAGCAATTGCGCAGCATGATCGCGATACGACGGGAACAGCACGTCCTCCGGCAGCATGACGCTGGCCACGCCCACGCCTATCGCCTCTTGGCCAACGGAGGAGGCAAACGTGCCGAGCTTGCCCGTGCGCTGCAGCGCAACAGCCTTGGCGTCGAACGCACGGGTGAGCACCATCGCGCGGTACAGCGTGATCAGCGTCTGCACATCCTGCGCAAACGCCGGGAGACGCTGGACCAGCGTGCCCTCGCGGTCCAGAACCTGCAGAAAATCAATCTGAAAGCTGCCGACTGTGGTCATGACTGCAGCCCCTCATTCTTCTTCTAGGGAGGATGCGTGCAGCACGGCTGCCCGCGTCTGTTTCCACACTAGACGCTGGGCGAGCGAAAACAAGCCCAGCCTTTCGGCTGAGCCACGGGTGGCGTTTGGGTTATTGCGGTGCAGGATGCGATGGCTTTGGGCGAGTTGTTGCACAACCGCCGTCGTCTTCACGCCATGCCGTGTACGTCGCCGGCCGCCCGGTCCTTCAGCGGCTGCGCGGCTTCAGGCTCGCGGCATTGATGCAGCCAGTTCCACACCGCTTGCACGCCCGCATCTTCCAGACGGGCAGCGGGCGCTACCAGCCAGAACGCATAGCGGCGGATCACCGGCCCGTCGAACGGCTGCACCAGCGTGCCTGCTTGCAGCGCATCACACACCAACGGCAAGTTCGCCAGGATCACGCCCTGACCAGCCATCGCAGCGCTGATCGCGTGGCCGTCATCAGACAATACGATGCCCGCGTCCGTCTTCAAGACGGCATCCAGCCCGGCGGCGTGTGCCCAACGCGCCCAACCGATCGGCTGCGGCAGCGTGCGCTGCCATTCTGAGTGGATCAGCGGTGCGCGCATCAGATCCGCATGCGTGCGGACGCCAAGGCCCGGGTGGCAGACTGGTGCAAACGCATCGTCAAACCAATGTTCAGCCACGAGCCCTGAATCTGCGGCGGGCCGATTGCCGTAACGCACCGCCAGATCGGCGCTGCCGCCGTGCAGATCAACCACCGTGTCGGAAGCATGGATGCGCAGGTCGATGCCAGGATGCTGCGTCGCAAACGCTCCCAGCTTGGGCACCAGCCAGCGTGCCGCCAAACCAACGGGTGCTGTCAGGGTGACGCGCTGGCGCGTTGGCACTCGGTCCGGCGCGCGGATGGTGCCAATGGCTTGCGCAAACGCATCAAAACCGGTGTTGAGCACCGGGTACAGCCGCTCGCCGGCTTCGGACAGCCGCAGCGCGCGCACCTTCCGCTCGAACAGCGCCACGCCCAACGCATCTTCCAGGCGCCGAATCTGGTGGCTGATGGCCGTGGGCGTGACCGACAGCTCATCGGCGGCGCGGCGCATGCTGAGGTGGCGCGCTGCGGCTTCAAAGGCCCGCAGCGCGCTCAGGGGTGGGAGTTTTCGCATTCACCGATTGTGTCACGGGCAGTCACTCACGCAGTGGCCCCACGGCTGGCGTGGATGAATCCAGGTCATCCATGGCGCGCAAAACTTGTCGTTTGTCGTTGTGCAGCGCGGTTCGTAGAGTGGTCACACCTCTACTCACAACATCGCATTCGACATGATTGCTCCGACCCGACTTCTGCATCTCGACGCCAGCGCCCGCCCCGGCCGCTCCGACACGGCCCTGCACGGCTCGCACACGCGCCGGCTCTCTGCGCGCTTTGTTGAGCGTTGGCTTGAACGCGAGCCCGATGCTCGTGTGGTTTACCGCGACGTTGGTGCCGAACCGCCCTCGCCCGTGAACGGCCGATGGGTGCATGCCGCCTTCACACCGCCCGCGCAGCGGGCGCCATGGATGCATGAGGCGCTAGCGCAAAGCGATGCGCTGATCGACGAACTGCTCGCCGCCGACGTGATCGTCGCTGGCGTGCCGATGTACAACTTCGGCATGCCCGCGCAATTCAAGGCCTACATCGACAACATCGTGCGCGTGGGCCGTACGTTCGGTTTCGACCGCAGCCGCGCGGGCGAGCCTTACTGGCCGCTGCTGGCCGGCATGAACAAGCGCCTCGTCATCCTCAGCTCACGCGGCGATTTCGGGTATGGGCCGGGCCAGCGCATCGCCCACCTGAATCACGTGGAGGGCGGTGTCGCCACGGCGTTCGGCTATATCGGCATCACCGACGTAGCGTCAGTCGCCATCGAGTACGACGAGTTTGCCGACGAGCGCCTGACGGCATCGATTGCCGTCGCAGAACATGGCGTCGATGCGCTGGTCGTGCGCATGGCGGCCGGCGCCACTGCCGAGGCGGTTTAGTCGATCAACCGCCCGTCCGGCTCGAAAAACGGGTGCGGGCCGTCAAACTCGCCGACATAAGCAAGATGACTGACCAGCCCCTGCCCCGGCACCCAGGCGTGCACCTTGTAGGCGGGCGGCTCCATCACGAAGCCAGGTTCGGCGTCCGGATCGAGATCCAGCGCGACCTGATGCGCGGGCGACGGACACGTCGATGCCACCGTGCCCGCAAAGCGCACGTCAATGGAGCGATGCAGATGGCCGCAGATGATCCGCTCGACGTTGCCGGCGGCGCGCACGATCTGCGCGAAGGCGGGAATGTCCTCTTCGGCCAGCGATTGCACGTCCATATGGCCGATGCCGGTGGCGAACGGCGGGTGGTGCATGGCGACCACGACCGGGCGCTGCGTTTCCATCGCCAGTGCCTCGGCCAGCCAGTCGAGACGCTGCACGCCAAGACGGCCGCCTGGGTTGCCGACGTCCAGCGTGTCGAGCACGATCAGACGCACATCGCCGATGTCGGTCCAGTACTGGAAGGCATTCGGGTCTTGCTCGGTGGTGGAAATGGGCGCCAGCCAGTCGGCAAAGGCCGTGCGTGCGGCAGCGCGGGCGTCGTGGTTGCCGAGCACCGGCAGCAGGCGGATGCCCACCGCATCCAGCGGTGCGAGCACGGCGCGCAGGTGCGCGTATTCCTCGGGCGCGCCGGCGTCGACCAGATCGCCGGTCAGGACGATGGCCACTGGCCGCTCAGGCTGCGCGAGGATATGCGCCACGCAGCGCGCCAGATAGGCGGCGGTATCAACGCGTCGGTAAGCCAGTCGCCCGGGGCGCTTGATATGAAGATCGGTCAGTTGCAGGAAGTGCATCAGGCTTGCAGAGTCAGAAGGCGGTCGGCCGGAATGTCAAAACCGACGGCATGGCCCGGCGCAAAGTGCTGGCGGCCAGGCACATCAATAAACAACGGCGTCGCAGAAACACCTGCCACACGCACACGGGTTCGGAAGCCCAAAAACACCGCAGATTCCACCGTGCCCTTGAGCGCCGCCTGGGCCGGATCGGCCAGGACCGCATCTTCGGGGCGGAAAAACACAGTGTCGCCTTCGCCCGCGCCGCTCGACGGCAGGGCCACGCGGCCGCCTGCACAAACGAACGCGCCATCCCGGCGCAGACCGTCAAGCCGGTTCATGATGCCGATGAAATCCGCCACATGCCGGTTGGCCGGCTGGAAGTAGATTTCGCGCGGCGTGCCGATCTGCGCGATGCGGCCGGCTTCCATGACAACGATGCGATCAGCCAGCGCCATCGCCTCTTCCTGATCGTGCGTCACGTAGATGGTGGTGATGCCGAGGCCGCGCAGCAGGCGGTCCATCTCGGCACGCACGGATTCGCGCAGCTTGGCGTCGAGCGCCGTGAGCGGTTCGTCGAGCAGCAGCACGCGCGGCTCGGGTGCCAATGCACGCGCCAATGCCACGCGCTGACGCTGTCCGCCCGAGAGCTGATCGACGCGACGGTCGGCGTACGGCGCGAGGTGCATCATCTCCAGCAGCGTATCCGCCCGCGCGCTGATTTGCGTGTCGGACAGGCGATTCTGGCGGCGCTGGATGCGCAGGCCGTATTCCACATTGCCGCGCACGCTCAGGTTGGGAAAAAGCGCGTAGTTCTGGAACACCATGCCTACGCGGCGACGCTCGATCGGACGGGCGGTGACATCCTCGTCGCCAAAGCACACGGTGCCGCCGGCATCCGGCGCTTCCAGCCCGGCGACGATGCGCAGCGTGGTGGTCTTGCCGCAGCCTGATGGGCCGAGCAACACGACGGTCTCGCCGGCGCCGATGTCGAGGTCGAGCGGGTCCAGCACGCGCTGGCCGCCGAAGTGCTTGCCGCAGCCGCGCAACCGGATCGACACGGGCGCGAGTTGAAGAGGTTCGTTGCTCATCGGGAAGTCTTTCCGTTGTTCACACGCAGCCCGCCGAAGCGCTGCATCAGCACCAGCAGCGGCACGATCATGACGAAGAAGATCAGCGTGTAGGCGCTGGCAATCTCCAGGCGCATCGACGCATAGGTGTCGGCCAGGCCGACCGGCAGGGTCTTGGTTTCCGGCGTGTGCAGCATCCAGGTCAGGTTGAATTCGCCCACCGAGAGCGTCACGACCGTCAACGCGCCAGCGAGGATGCCGGGCTGCACGTTGGGCAGCACGATGGTGCGAAAGCGCTGCCAGAACGATGCGCCGAGGCTGGCCGCGCCCTCCTCCAGCGTACGCAGATTCTGCCCCGCGCAAACCGCCGCCACGGAGCGCACCATGAACGGCAGCGTGAACACCACGTGCCCGACAACGATGAACCACAGGCTCTCGCGAAAGCTGCCGAACCCGCCGTAGGCCACGATCAGCCCCAGCGCGGTCGCCAGCCCCGGCAGCGCCACGGGCAGCGTCAGGAATTCTTCGATCAGGCGGCTTGTGCGGCTCTGGCGGCGGGCCAGCACGTAACCTGCCGGAACGCCTGCGGCCAGCACGATCACCAGCGTGCACAGCGCCACCAGCAGCGACATCCAGATCGACGCGTGATACATGTCCCACACCTGGGCGACCCAATCCAGCGTCCAACCGCTCTTGAAGCCGCGGATGTAGTTGCGCGTCAGACCCACGGCCATCGACAGCACGACCGGCACGATCAGGAACAGGCACAGCAGCAGCGTGATGAGCCACTGCGAGAGAGAAAGCGCGCGCTTCATGCTGCCGCCTTCCAAAAGTTGTTGGTCATGCCTGTGTCTTGGTGTCGGCGGCCGGCAGCATTCGCGGACGCGCGCATCCCCGCTGCGCGGGGCCCCTGCTCGCTGCTCATGCTGCCGCTCCTGCTTGCCCGCCAGCGGCCGTACGCGCAATCGCCAGCACCACCCACGTCACCACACCCAGCACGACGGAGAGCGCCGCCGCCATCGCAATCCCGGCGTTGAGCGTGAATTCGGTATAGATCGTCATCGGTAACACGTCGATATCGGTGGCGAGCGTGAAGGCGGTGCCGAACGCGCCCATCGACGTGGCAAAGCAGATGGCCCCGGAGGCGATGAGCGCGGGCGCGAGCCCCGGCACCAGCACATCGCGCGTCACCTGCCACGACGATGCGCCCAGCGAGCGGGCCGCCTCTTCCAGCGAGCGATCAAGCTTTTCCGCCGCGGCCATCACCGTCAGCACCACGCGGGGGATGGAGAAATACAGGTAGCCGAGAAACAGCCCGCCGATCGAATAGGCGAAGACCCATTTCTCGCCGGTCAGCTTGTGGGTCAGGTCACCCAGCAGGCCCTGGCGCCCGGCCAGCAGGATCACCATGAAACCGACCACCACGCCAGGGAACGCCAGCGGAAACGTCAGCATGGCTGTGATCAGCCGCTTACCCGGCACGTTGTGACGCACCAGGAACAGCCCGGCGATGGTCGATAGGATGAGCGTTGCCAGCGTGACCGCCGCCGATAGCATCACCGTGGAGACGAGGCTGCCGAGGTAACGCGGCGTGGTGAGCGCGGCGGTATAGGTGGCGACCAAGCCTTCGCTGCCGCTTACACGCAGCAGCGCAGCCATCGGCAGCAGCCAGAACGCGCAGAACAGCGCAACGGCTGGCGCGAGCAGCGCCACCCGCCACCGCGCGGGCAATACGGCGTCCTCCGGCAAGGTGGGGCGGGTGGCGGCTGCGGCCATGCTTAGCGCACCTCGTCCAGATAGCGCGTGCCGAAAGCTTGCTGGCCAGCTGCCATCTTGTTGAAGTCGACCGTCTTCACGCGGGCGTATTCGCTGGCCGGCAGGAAGCGCGATGCGGCTTCCTTGCTCATGGCATTGGCGCGCACCGGACGCAGGTAGGCGTTGGCCCACAGCGCCTGGCCTTCATCCGACAGCACGAAGTCCAGCACCTTCTTGGCGTTGTCAGCGTGCGGCGCGCCGGCGGTCAGGCTCATCACGTACGGCACGGCAATCGAGCCTTCCTGCGGGATCACGAACTCCACGTTGGCGTGGTCCTTGTACTTGGCGCGGTAGGCGTTGAAGTCGTAGTCGAGCAGGATGGGGATTTCCCCTGCCACGACGCGCGCGTAGGCGGTCTGCTTCGGCACGATCGGCGCGTTCTTCTTCAACTGCTTGAACCACTCGATGGCCGGGCTGAAGTTGTCGAGCGTGCCGCCCAGCGCCTGATTGACCGCCACGGCACCCACGTAGCCGACGAAGGCGCTGCTCGGGTCCAGGTAGCCGACCATGCCCTTGTATTCGGGCTTGAGCAGATCCTTCCACGAACGCGGCACGGGCTTGCCTTCCAGCGCATCCTTGTTGACGAAGAAGCCCAGCGTGCCGGAGTGGATCGAAAAGAACGCGCCGTCCGGGTCTTTCATACCGGCCGGAATGTCTTCCCAATGCTTGGGCTTGTAGTTGGCGACCAGCCCCTTTTCCTTGGCCTGGTAGGCAGACGTGATGCCCAGGTAGGCCACGTCGGCCACCGGGTGCCCCTTCTCGGCCAGCATCTGCGCAATGGCCTGGCCGGAGTTCTTGTTGTCGAACGGCACGGTGATGCCGGTCTTCTCCTTGATGGCCTTGATCTGGCTGGCCCAGTCGGCCCATTCCGGCGGGCAGTTGTAGCAGATGGCAACCTGCTGACCGGCCGGCTGAGCCTGCACCGGCGCAGCAACAGCGAAGGCGCCGGCAGCCACGAGGCCGCACGCGCGCAGCCATTGAACAAGACGTTTCATCGAGACGCTCCTTGCGTATCAGACGTGAGGGAAGAAATAACGGACAAAGACGGCTCGGCCGGCGCCTTGGCCAGCGTGCCGCCCGCAAGCAACCGGTGAGGCAGCGTGATCGACGGAACCACCTCGCCGGCGATGCGGCGGGCCAGCGCCTGGGCCGCATCGACGCCGATCTGGCGGTGCGGCTGGGCCACCGTGGCGAGCGTGGGCGAGAGCCACTGCCCCATCGCCAAGCCGTCGAAACCGATCACGCTCACGTCTTCCGGCACACGCAGTTCCATCTCGCGCAGCGAGCGGATGGTCAGCAGGGCCAGCCGGTCGTTGCTGCAGAAGATGGCGGTCGGGCGCGGCGGCGCCAGCAGGCGGGCCAGCTCGGCGGGCAGCATGGCGTCGGCATTGAAGTCGATTTCCACGGGCGGCTGCGGCGTTATGCCGGCGGCCTGCAGCGCCTCGCGATAGCCGTCGTGGCGCAGCGCGGCACGGTCGGACGCCGACAGCGTGCCGGTCAGCATGCGAATCTGGCGGTGGCCCTGCGCGAGCAAGGCGCGAATGGCGTCGCACGCGGCGGCACGGTTGTCGACCGTCACGCAGCAGCGTGCGGGGATGCGCGGCTGGCCGTACGTGTCGTTGTAGACCAGCACGTAGGGCACGTGCTCAGCGTCCAGACGATCGAGGTGCGGGTTGGCGGCGGCATCGGCCACGGTCAGGATCAGGCCATCGACGCGCTGCTCCAGCATGGTCTCGATGGCACGGGCTTCACGCTCGCGGTTGTAGGCGGTGGTCATCAGCATGACGCGCTGGCCGGTGACGGATGCCGCCTCGTCGATGCCCTGCATGCACTCGGCAAACACCGGGTTGGCCAGCGACGGCAGCACAACGCCCAGCAGACCCGTGCGCATCGCGCGCAACTGGCGCCCAAGCGCATTCGGGCGGTATTGCAGCGCATCCATGGCTGCCTGCACGCGGGCAAGCGTTTCGGCGCTCACGCGCTCCGGCGTATTGACCGCGCGCGACACAGTAGCGATGGAGATGCCGGCGTGCGTTGCCACATCCTTGATGCTGCTCGCCATGCTGGCGCCCTGGAAGATTTGTAAACGTTTACATCCTAGGCGGCAGCAATGAACGTTTCATGACAATCGATGTTGCACCGCGATGTTCCTTGCAACGCAGCATGGCGAGTGTTGCGCATAGCAAAGTTGCAAAGCTCGCATATGCTTCTTACCAAACAGGGGAAGCGCGCCACGCCAATTGACGCAGATGGGCACGTTTCAACAGGCCCGCTTGCTGCTGGGCTGTTCCTGCCGCTTGCCTGGAGACTGGAGACGCCTATGCGTGTATTGCCCGCCTTCGATGCACCCGCCACCGCTTTGCCCGATCTGCTGCTGCAATACGACGCCGTGCGGGCGCAGTCCCTGGCGCTGGCCGCGCCGCTGTCGGACGCAGACGCCACCGTCCAGTCCATGGACGACGCCAGCCCCGCCAAATGGCACCTGGCCCACACCACGTGGTTCTTCGAGGAGTTCATCCTTGGCCCCAACGTGCCCGGCTACCGCTCGCCGGACGCGCGCTACCGGTATCTCTTCAATTCGTACTACGAGGCGGTCGGCGCACGGCACCCACGCCCGCGCCGGGGCATGCTCACGCGCCCGACGCTCGACGAGGTGCGTAGCTACCGTGCGCATGTCGATGGGGCCATGCAGCGCCTGCTGGCTGGCGGCGTGTCAGCCGACGTTGCCCGGCTGGTCACACTCGGCCTGCATCACGAGCAGCAGCATCAGGAGTTGCTCCTGACCGATCTGCTGCACCTGTTTGCCCAGAACCCGATGTGTCCAGCCTATGCAGAGACTCGCCCAGCGCCCGTTCGCGCAGCAGGTGGTCAACCCAGGGCGCAACCTGGCTGGGTCAGCTTCCAGGGTGGCGCCGTGCAGATCGGCAAAACCGCTTGTGATCCCAACCTTGGCGCCGATTTCATGTTCGATTGCGAGGGCCCGCGCCACACCGTCTGGCTGGAGCCCTATGCATTGGCCACCCACCCCGTCACCAACCGCGAGTGGATCGCCTTCATGGAGGACGGCGGCTACCGGCAGCCGATGCTCTGGCTGTCCGACGGCTGGGCCTGGGTCCAGCGCGAAGGCATCGATGCTCCGCTTTACTGGCGCGCAAATGCCGATGCGGGGGAAGGTTGGCAGCAGATGTCGCTGCACGGCCTGCAGCCGGTCGACCCGGATGCGCCCGTCACGCACGTCAGCTTCTACGAGGCCGATGCCTACGCCCGCTGGGCCGGCGCCCGCCTGCCGACCGAAGCCGAGTGGGAACACGCCGCCGAAGGGCTGCCCGTGCAAGGCAATTTCGCCAGCCGGGGGGGCTCGCTGGGGCCACGGAGGCCCCTGCCTGACCATGGCGTGGCCGAGGCAGGCAGCCTGCGTCAACTATTCGGGGATGTGTGGGAATGGACCGCCAGCCCGTATGGCCCCTACCCCGGCTTCCAGCCGGCCGAGGGCGCCGTGGGCGAATACAACGGCAAGTTCATGTGCAGCCAAATGGTGCTGCGCGGCGGGTCATGCGTGTCGCCCGAAGGGCATCTGCGGGCGACGTACCGCAACTTCTTCTATCCGCATCAACGGTGGCAGTTCACCGGTGTGCGGCTGGCGCGGCAGGCGTGACGAGGGCCACGCCCGGCCGAGAGGGTCAATTGCCGGGCAGGCGCTTGTTGTCGTTGCTGTCAAACAGCGCGTCGGTTGAGGTACCGATCGCATCGCGGTTGCTGGATGCCGCCGCGGCCGGTTTGGGTGCCTGCATCGGCGCCGGCATGGCGGGCACCGCAGGTTTGGCGGGTTGTGCAGCTACCGGCCCGGACTGGGCTGGCGCAGATGCCGCCTTGGCTGCAGCCGCCTGCTCTGCCAGCTTGCGTCGGCGCGATTCCAGCCCCGCCGCAATCTCGTCCTGGTGATACCGCTTGGCAAAGTCGATCACGTCCATCTTCTGCTGGTTGCGCAGGTTCATGTCCGCGCCCTCGTCCAACAGCAACTTGACGGTGGTGATGTGGCCGCTCATGGCCGCCATCATCAGCGGCGTGGTGGCGTTGGGGCTTTCGGCGTCAATGTAGGCGGCGTGGTCCAGCAGGTATTTGACGGTGTCGTCATACCCGTTGGTGGCGGCGTAGTGCAGCGCGGTCCAGCCGGTCTTGTTGACCTCCACGTCGTACGTTTCCACCATCAGCTTCACCAGCGGCAGCAGGCCCTGGTAGGCGGCCATCATCAGCGCATTCTCGCCGGAGGCGTTGGTGCGCTCGAAGTCCAGGCCCTTGGCGCGGATCAGCGCTTCGGCCACCTCAAGGTTCTTGTCCTTGAGCGCATCCACCAGCAGCGGCGTACCGTCGCGCGTATTCAGGTTCGGATTGACGCCCTGGGCGACGAGCTTCTGCACGAGGGCCGGCCGGTTGTATTCGACGGAGGCGCGCAGATCGTCCTGCGGCGTGGCCTGTGCGGCGCCCGCAAACGCTACGACCAGCCCGGCGGCCAGCGCGATTTGCTTCATGTTGCGCTTCAAGTTATCGCGGTATTGCATTGAATAGATTGAAAAAATTCTCGGTAGTTACGCTGGCGATGCGGTCCAGCGGTTCGCCGCGCAGCGTGGCAAGAAATTCGCCCACGTGGCGCACATAGGCCGGCTCGTTGGTCTTGCCGCGAAACGGCACCGGCGCCAGGTACGGCGAATCGGTCTCGATCAGCATGCGGTCAAGCGGCACCTTCTTGGCGGTTTCCTGCAGGTCCACCGCGTTCTTGAACGTCACGATGCCCGAGAACGAGATGTAGAAGCCCAGGTCCAGCGCGGCCTTGGCCACCTCCCAGCTCTCGGTAAAGCAGTGCATCACGCCGCGCGCGGCCTCGGCATCCTCCTCGCGCATGATGGCCAGCGTGTCCGCGGCGGCCGAGCGTGTGTGGATCACAAGCGGCTTGCCGGTCTGCTTCGACGCGCGGATATGCGTGCGAAAGCGCTCGCGCTGCCACTCCATGTCGGCCAGCGTGCGGTCGCCCAGGCGGTAGTAGTCGAGTCCGGTCTCGCCGATACCGACCACGCGCGGGTGATCGGCCAGCGCCAGCAGGCGTTCCAGCGTGGGCTCTTCAATGCGAGTGCCTTCCTCGATGTCGGCCTCGGCATCCGGGTGCACGCCCACGGTGGCGTAGATGTTCGGTTCCTGCTCGGCAATCTCCAGCACGCTCGGGAAGTCTTCCAGCGTGACAGAGATGCACAGCGCGTGCGTGACGCGGTTCTCGCGCATGCGCGTCAGCAACTCAGGCAGGCGCGCCCGGAGATCCGGAAAGTTGATATGGCAGTGGGAATCAACAAACATCGAATAATCAGTGTGTTACAGCGCAGATTTCATGCGCTGCGTCAGAAAGCGTCAAAGCGTCTGGGTAGACCGTTGGGAGCCCATTGCCTTGCCGAGAATCTCCTCCACCACGCGGCGCAGTACGCGGCCAGGCTCATCCTCGCCCAGGTGCACGCCGATGCCCGGCGTCTTGTTGGGCGTGCCCACCGGGGTGATCCAGGCCACCTTGCCAGCCACCTGGTACTTCTGCGGGCGATCCAGCAACGAGAGCACCAGGAAGACATCCTCGCCAATGCGGTACGGGCGCTGGGTCGGCACGAAGATGCCGCCGTTCTTCAGGAACGGCATATAGGCGGCATACAGGCCCGCCTCGTCCTTGATGGCCAGCGAGACGATACCCGGGCGCGTCGGAGCGCCAGTCGCCATGCCGGGTGCAGCAGGAGCGCCAGGGGTGACCGGCATACCGGGTGTACGAAGGGGTGCAGTGCTCACAGAAGTTCCAAGAGTTCAGGTTCAGGCAGCCGCAAAGAGCTGCCGGTAATCCAGCAAAAGGCTTTCGATGACGAGCCGTGCGGCTAGCGGATGCTGTTCCGTGCGGCGCCGCCCGGGTAAGGCGCGCGCAAAACGTTCCAGGCGGTCCAGCGGGATGGCGTTCGCGCAGCGCTGCAGCGCGTCTCGCTGAGCGGGGAAATAGCGCGGGCGCCCCGCCAGCCGTGCTGCCATCAGATCAAAGACCCATCGGTGCATGGTACTGAGAACGGCTGGAACCGACAATTTCTGTAAATGATCGGCCGTGCCGAGCGCATCCAGCTTCGGGCCCTGCCCAAGCTGTTCGAGCAGAAACTGCAGCAGCGGCCGGTCTTCGGACTCCGCAGCAGCCAACGCCGCAAGCGGTGCGTTGCCGTACTCGGCCAGCAGGCTTTGCGCATGCGGCACGCCCTGCCGCTCCAGCCACTGGCGAGCGGCCTCCGGCTGTGGCGGCTGCAGCGGAAACTGCCGGCAGCGCGACAGGATGGTCGGCAGGATGCGGTCGATGCGGTCCGTCACCAGCAGGAAAATCGTGTCCTGCGGCGGCTCTTCCAGCGTCTTGAGCAGTGCGTTGGCGCCCTCGGTCTGCAGCGCCTCCAGCGGATACAGCACCACCACGCGCAAGCCCGCCCGGTGCGTGCCCACGCCAATGGCTTCGATCAGGTTACGCACCTGCTCCATGCGGATGATCTTGCTGGGCGCCTTCTTCTTGCCCTCGGCGTCTTTCTCGGTCTCGGGCGCGTCTTCCATGGCCTCGGGGCGCACGAGGTGAAAATCCGGGTGGTTGCCCTGGGCAAACCAGTTGCATGCGGCGCACGTTCCGCAGGATTGGCCGTCAGCGGCGGGCGTATCGCACAGCAGACCCTGCGCGAAGTGCATGGCGAAATCGCGCTTGCCCGTGCCGGCCTGGCCATTCAGCAGGATGGCGTGCGGCAGCTTGGCCCGCATTGCCTGCAGATGTGCCCAATCAGCAGATTGCCAAGGATAAAGCATCATGAATCAATGAGTTACGTCAGATTGTTGATGCGAAATATTGCCGTGAAACCATTATTTCTGTATCGGAAATTACCTGCAGAATCAGAGTGTTGCGAGCAATTTCTCTAAGTCTTTCTGGATATCGCCTCGCTCGCGGTTGGCATCCAGCACGACGAATCGCTGCGGCTCGGCGGCAGCCCTGCGCAGGTATTCGGCACGGGTGCGCAGAAAAAACTGGACCGATTCGGCTTCGAACTTGTCGGGCGTGCGGGCATCGGCCAAGCGCGCAGCCGCAATCTCGGGCGCCAGGTCGAAGAGGATGGTCTTGGTCGGCTGCAGGCCCTGCTGCACCCATTGCTCCAGCGCTTCCAGCCGGTCGATGGCCAGCCCCCTGCCCCCGCCCTGATAGGCGAAAGTGGCGTCGGTGAAGCGGTCGGAAATGACCCAGTCACCGCGATCGAGCGCGGGCTGGATCACCTCGGCGATGTGCTCTCGGCGGCCAGCAAACATCAGCAGAGCTTCCGTTTCCAGATGCATGCGCTCGTGCAGCAGCACCTCGCGCAGGCGCTCGCCCAAAGGCGTGCCGCCCGGCTCCCTCGTGACGACCACCTTTTTGCCCTGCGGCGCCAATTTGGTCTGCAACTGCTGCGCGAACCACGCCAGGTGCGTGCTCTTGCCCGCACCGTCGATGCCTTCGAATGTGATGAACTTGCCGGTCATGGTTGGCCGCGCTGGTATTTGTTGACGGCCCGGTTGTGGTCCGTCAGGTTGGTCGAAAACTGGCTGCTGCCATCGCCGCGCGCCACGAAGTACAGCGCATCGGAGGGCGCCGGATTCAGCGCCGCTTGCAGCGATGCCACGCCCGGCAGCGAGATCGGCGTCGGCGGCAAGCCGATACGCGTGTAGGTGTTGTACGGCGTGTCGGCCAGCAGGTCGCGCTTGCGCAAGTTGCCGTCAAAGCCAGCGCCAATACCGTAGATGACCGTCGGATCGGTCTGCAGCAACATGTTCTTGCGCAGGCGGTTGATGAACACCGAGGCGACCAGCGGCCGGTCTTGCTTTTGGCCGGTTTCCTTCTCGACGATGGAAGCCATGGTCAGCGCCTCGTACGGCGTCTTGTATGGCAGGTCGGGTGCACGCTTGGCCCAGGCGTCGGTCAGGCGCTTCTGCATGGCCTGGTAGGCATGACGATAAAGCTCCACGTCGGAACTGCCGCGCGCGAACAGGTAGGTGTCAGGGAAGAACAGGCCTTCCGGATTGGTCTCGGGTGCGCCGATCTTGCGCATCAGATCGGCGTCGGACAGGCCCGCGGTGTCGTGCCTGAGCGCGGGCTCGGCGTCCACCGCCGCACGCATCTGACGCATGTTCCAGCCCTCGATGACGGTGACGACGTAATGCGTGACTTCGCCGCGCGCCATCTTGCCGAGGATGGACAGCGGCGTAGCGCCCGTCTCCAGCTCATAGCCACCGGCTTTCAGGCTCTTTGCATTGCCGGTGGCACGCGCCACGAGCGAAAACAACTGCGGCTGGACGCCCACGCCTGCACTCGCGAGTTGTCGCCCGACCGAGATCACGCTCGAGTTCGGCTTGATCACCACTTCCTGCGGCGAGGCCGCCAGGCTCACCGGTTGCTGGGCCCACCACACCACGCCGCCCGCGGCCGCCAGCGCGATCAGGATCGCCAGCAGCACCAAGCGTTTGAGAAAAGAGAACATTGACTTGCGAGTTTGCGCGCGGATTCAGCCCGGCAGCGGGCTTGTCCGCACTCTTGAAATGGGTTGAAAAGGCACAAACCGCCCTTCAGACAGCCTCATATAATACCGGGTCAATCTCCGGCAGCCTGCACACCATGAATGACGTTTTCCAGGATTTCGTCGATACGCTCAGCTTTCCGCCGCTCGACGTACAGTTTGACGCCGCAGCGCGCGGCAGCGTTCTCTGCCCGCCGACCAATCTTGCGCGCATCGCCGTCGAAGGCGCCGATGCCGCCGAATTTCTCCACAACCAACTGACCAATGCAGTGACGGGCCTGGGCTTGGACCAGGCGCGCCTGTCCGGCTACTGCTCGCCCAAGGGCCGCCTGCTCGCCACACTGCTGATGTGGCGCCAGGCCGATACGATCGTGCTGCAGGCCGACAAGCTGATCGCCCCGGCACTGACCAAGCGGCTGTCGATGTTCGTGCTGCGCGCCAAGGCCAAGCTGCGCCCGATGGACGAGTTCATTGCCATCGGCGTCGCCGGGCCGGGTGCGGCGGATGCGCTGCGCGAGGCCGGTGCCGTGCTGCCCGAGCCGGACGCCGTCTATGCCGTTGCGCAACAGCCGGGCACGGTCGGCCAGCAAGTCGGCGCGGTGATCCGCCTGCCTGATACCGACGGCCGCCCGCGCTATCAGTGGATGGTGCATGCCGAGCACTTCCAGCACGCCTGGAAGACGCTCTCATCGCGCCTGTCGTTGGTCGGCACGGAAGTCTGGGATTGGCTCAGCCTGCAGGCGGGTGTGCCGCAAATCACCCTGCCCACGCAGGAACAGTTCGTGCCGCAGATGGTGAACCTCGAACTGGTGGGCGGCGTCGATTTCCGCAAAGGCTGCTACCCGGGGCAGGAGGTTGTGGCGCGCAGCCAGTATCGCGGTACGCTCAAGCGGCGCATGCACCGCGCTCACGTAAAGGCGCCCACCTCCGCCGGCGCCGAAGTCTACAGCGACACCGACCCCAACCAGCCATGCGGCATGGTCGTCAACGCGGCCATGGCACCAGATGGCGGCACCGACCTGCTGGTCGAGCTGAAACTCGATGCGATCGAATCGGTCATCCACCTGGCCACGACAGATGGCCCGGTGCTGACGCTGCAAGGCCTGCCGTACACGATTCCCACGGCGGAAAGCGCCTGATATCGGAGCCTGAGTACCCATCATGGCCGACCACCTGTTCGTCTACTTCCGCATCGCCGAGCGCGACGCCGAGCGAGCCCTGCCGCGCTGGCAGCGCTGGCTCGACACCGTGGAAGAAGCCACCGGCGTGGCCGGCACGCTGATGCGGCGCCCCGAAATAAGCGATGGCCAAGCCACGTGGATGGAGTGCTATCACGACATTCCGCCCGCCTTTGCCGCCACGCTGGCCGGCCTGTGGGAAACCGGCGGCCCGCGCCAATTCGTCGCCGGTGAACGCCACGCGGAGCTTTTCGCCGATCTCGAAAGTGGTTGACCGCGCCACCGAGAGCACCTCACCGCAATCGTCATCGCAAAAATCCGGCAGGCTGCTATGCTTGGCCGAAGCCTGCGCGACACAGGTCGTCACATCGATCGTCGCGCAGCATGTTCAAAGGAAGTGCTCATATGTGCCTGATTCTCACGGCCTGGCACGCCCACCCCGCCTACGCGCTGGTGGTGGCCGCCAACCGGGACGAATTCTATGACCGCCCTGCCGCGCCGCTGGCGTGGTGGAGCGACGCGCCCAACGTGCTGGCTGGGCGCGACTTGGCCGAGGTGGTCGGTCACGCAGGCACGTGGATGGGTATGACGCGCGACGGGCGCTTTGCGGCGCTGACCAACTACCGCGCACCGTCCGAACGCCGCCCCGATGCACGCTCGCGCGGCGAGCTCGTCGCCAATTTTCTGACGACCGAAGAGACATCGATCCCGACGTATCTCGACAGCCTCACCGCTCGCAACGGCGCCTATAACGGCTACAACCTGCTGACCGCCACGCGCGACGAACTCTGGTGGACCAGCAACCGCGCCGACGCCCCGCGCAAGCTCGCGCCCGGTCTGTATGGGCTGTCCAATGCCCTGCTCGATACGCCATGGTTCAAGGTGCGGCACCGCATGGCCGCCTTTGCCGAAGCGCTGGCCGCAGACACGGGGCGGCATGGCAATGCGCTTGACGTCACCCGCTACCTCGACCTGCTGGCGGAAACGCGAGAAGCCCCTACCGGCGCCCTGCCCGCCACAGGCGTGGCGCCGGAGTGGGAAAAGCTGCTCTCCGCCGCGTTCATCCGCTCGCCGCGTTATGGCACACGGGCCAGCACCGTGATGCGCATCCGCCACGATGGCTGCTTCGACGTGACCGAGCGCCGTTTCAATGCCGAGGGGCAGATCGGAGAGACGCGCTATCTGGGCGTGCTCGACACGGTCACCCAGGCTGACACGCCTTAAAGACAGAAACGCAGTCGTTGGCGGTTGGTGGCAGACCGCAGGCGTTACGCATTCCCGGTGTCGGACGGCAGCATTGCAAACCAAGCGCGTGCCTTCTCCACCGTGCGCGTGAACGCTGCGCGTGCTGTTGCCGTGATGGCGTGTCCGCCGGGTTTGTGCAACTCGGCAATCGGGTCGGTCGGTTGGTTATCGACCCGCACCTCGAAGTGCAGATGCGGCCCGGTCGCCATGCCCGTCTTTCCGACAGCGCCCAGCTTTTGCCCCCGCGCAACCTTGGCCCCCGCACGGATGCCCGGCGCAAATGCGGACAAATGCGCATACAGCGTTGAATACCCGTCTGCGTGGTTGACGACGACATGCTTGCCGTAGCCGCGCTCGGTGCCCACAAAACGGACTATGCCTGGTGCCGCTGCACCAACAGGCGTGCCAATTGGCGCGGCAAAGTCCGTCCCTGAATGGCCATGTGGCACGCCGGTAATGGGGTGCGTGCGCATCCCGAACGGCGAAGTCAGGCGCGCGCGCTTGACCGGCGTCGTGAAGCGCTTGTTCAGGAGCGGCTGGCCATCGAACGTGTAATAGTGGTTCGTGGTTCGGCCAGGGGCAGCAAATCGGACAGCGGTCATCTGCCGGCCGCCCAGCACAATCTCCGCCGCCGCAATCTGTTTGCCTGCCCCGGCCTTCTCGTGCAGCCGAATCGGTTCGTAGATCAACCGGAAGTAATCGCCCGGCAGGCCCGGCGCCTTCAGATCCGCACGCGTGCCAAACAAGCGCTCGACTTCCGCCACAACGTGGTCCGGCACGGCGGCCGCTTCAAGCTCGTCGCGCAGGTTCGATTCGATGTCGCCGAAAGCCATGCGTGCGCCCTGGTCGTCGGGCACCCAAGGGCCATCGGCAGACAAGGCCGTTGCAGCGGGGTGCCGCGTGGCGTGGGTGGCGTTGCTCAGCACGGCGACGGCTGGCGGCGGCGCCATGGCCATGCAGGCCGCAAGCGCTGCGCCTGCAATACGGCGCATGCCGAGGGTGAAGCGGAAAAGGGAATCGGTTTTCATGACCTGACGCACGCAAAGCAACACAGAGACTGGAGACTGCCGGCCGCCTCTCGGAGTTGCACATGCGCGGCGCGACGAGTTGACGCGTTGCCGTCATCTCGGCGTGCGGCGCCCGATCCAGGTGGGCGGCGACGATTCGTCAATTATCGTGATGCTGAAATTGAGCGAAATGAGATCAGTCCGATTTGTGCGCAAGAACCTATCGTCCTTGCCTGGATTGCGTAACGTCGGCGTCATCCGACCAAGCATTGCGAGCGATCCCTCACCCGCCGCGTCGCGAATACGCGCCAATATGCGCCGTTTCGTGCCTCACGCCGTCTCCTGTTTGACGGGGGCGGAGTCGGCCTCGGTGAAGCCATGGCCGCCTGGGCGCAACGCCGAGTGCTCGCGCTCAGAATGCACCAGCGGATAGAACATCTGCGCGGTCCAGCGCTCCGGACCAAACAGCACGTCATCTTGCAGGCCGACCTGTGCGGGGTACTTGCGCGTGATGTGGCCGGTGCCGAACAGCACATCCCAGAAGAACAGCAGATTGCCGAAATTGCCTTTGTAGTGGCCGATGCCGTCGGCGTTGGTGAGTGCGTGGTGGGCCCAGTGCGTGGCCGGCGTGGAGATGGTGCGCTCAACCACCCACATCAACGGGCGCAGCGCGCGGATGCGGTACAGCGGTGCATCCCACGGCCAAGCGCAGTGCGCGCCCAGGATGACGGCAATCTTGACGACCAGATAGACGGCATAGACCTCGCCAAAGCCAAGATAAACCGCCACGCCGCCGATCCACAGGCCCGGCATCATCAGGTAGTAGAAGAAGTTGTTGCGGTACGTAATGCGCACGCTCATGTACGACGCGCTGTGATGCGCCCGGTGCAGCGGCCACAGCAGCGGCGTGTGCGAGGCCCGATGCCACAGGTATTGCGTGAGGTCATCGCCGATCAGCAGCAGCCCCGTCATCGCCCACCACGGAAGACTGGCCCAAGCGTTGTGCTGGGCGGGCATGAGCCAGTTGCACAGTGCATTGCTGCCCAGGAGCGCAATCGGCTGAGTGACGGCGATCAGGCTGACGAACATCAACACTTCCAGCCAGGTGTCGTTGGCGGTGACGTGCTTGCCTACGCTGGCCTGGTAACGCCGGGTAATGAACTCCATGGCACCGAAGCCCAGGATGCAGGCGACGATCAGAAGCAACTGCACTTGCTGACTCATCAGGGGTGTCTCCTCATTTTGATTGTGGAGACAAGCCTAGAAGTGGCATTTCAATGCGTCCAATGCATAATTAGCATTCATTCGATGCAATGGACGCAACACCATGGACCTGCGCCGCCTCAGTCACGTCGTTGCCCTGGCCGATACCCTGCACTTTGCCCGAGCCGCCGAGCAGGTACACCTGAGCCAGCCCGCCTTCAGCCGCAGCATCCAGGCCATCGAGAGCGATCTGGGGATCCGCCTGTTCGACCGCGACGTGGGAGACGTGCGCCCGACCCCTGCAGGCGAATTCGTCATCGAACGGGCGCGCAAGCTGCTGTTCGAGGCACGCTGCCTGCAGCGTGACGTCGATCTGTACCGCGACAGTCAGCTTGGCGATACGGCCTTCGGCGTGGGCCCGCTGCTGACCGCCACGCTCATGCCGCAGGCATTGCAGGCGCTGCGGCGCCAGCACCCGCAGGTAGCGCTGCGCATGGAGGTCGGCAACTGGGTGCAATTGCTGGAGAGTCTGCGCACCGAGGGCATCGAGTTCTTTGCCGCCGACGTGCGCGACATGCCAAAAGACGCTGCGTTGGACATTCAACTGATCGGGGGGCAGCCGCCCCATCTGTACGTGCGGGCGGGCCACCCGCTGGCGACGCGCGAGCGTACGCTGCGCGAAGTCTGGGAATACGGCATTGCCGTGCCCAAGCTCCTGAGCCCTTCAAAGATGGAACTGGCCGCCTTGTTGGGACTACCGGCCGGCCAGGAAGCCGCCATTGCGCTCGAATGCGACAACTATGCGGTGCTCAAGACGATTGCACTCACCACGGACACCGTGCTGGGCGCAACGGACGCTGCTGTGCGGGAAGAACTGGAATCCGGCGCGTTCGTCCGGCTGGTGGTGGAAGGCTGGCTGTCGCCGCCGTCCAGTACGGGCATCGTGCGGCTGCGCGGCAGAACGTCGTCGCCAGCGGCGCAGGCAGCGATCGAGGCAATCGTGGGGGCCGCCAAGGCGATCAACGTGTAGGTGAGCTACAGCACGCGGCGCATGCTCCGATGCGGAATGCCGGCCTCTTCAAATTCCTCGCCTTCCGGCGTGAAACCAACGCGGGCATAGAACGGCATGGCGTGGGTTTGCGCATTGAGGATCAACTCGGGATAACCGAGCGATTTCGCCTTGTCGATCAACGCCTCGAGCACGCGCGCGCCCACGCCCGTGCCGCGCGCCTCCTTGCGGACCGCCATGCGGCCGATATGCCCATCGGGCAGCAGACGGCCGGTGGCCACCGCACGCCCGGCAGTGTCGCGCGCCAGGGCATGCCAGCATTGGTCGTCCCATGTGTCCCACTCAAGTTCGACGGGCACGCCTTGCTCAATGACGAACACGTCGTAACGGATGGCGCGGGCTTCTTCGCGCACGGCGTCCCAGCGATCGACTTCAACACTGGCAAGCGGGCGGACAGATTCAGGGGCAGTCATGTTTCAGGCTTCAGTACTTCGAAATTGAGGATGCGTTCGCGCAGCATGTCGGGCAGCGGTGCGGAGGTCTGCGTGGCTGGATCGGCGCACACGTAGATGACTTCACCGGTGACGAGGTGTTCGCCTGCGCGATACATCTCGATGATAAAGCGCATGCTGGAGCGGCCCAGGCGCGCCACGCGGGCACGCAGGTCCAGCTCGTCGTCAAAGCGCGCGGAGGCGTGATATTCGAGCGTGGATTTGACCACGTAGAAATCGACGCCGAAAGCATCCACCACGTCGGTCGGATAGCGCACGCCGATGCTGCGCCAGTATTCGGTGAGGCACACGTCGGCATACAGCAGATAGTGGCCGTTGAAGACGATGCCCTGCGCATCGACTTCAGCCCAGCGCACGCGCAGCGGCGTGCTGTGGCGGAAATCCTCGATCGCCATGCGGTCTCCTCTGTTTGGAGGCTTATTCAGTTTCGGTGCCGAAGGCGCGGCGCAGCGCGTTGGCGGCGTCCCAATGGGCGTGCTCGACCGCCGGCACAAAGCGGCCGATCTTGAAGAAGTCGTGGATCATGCCTTCGTAATACTTCACGTCGACCGGCACATCGGCAACGCGCAGTTTGTTCGCGTAGCCGATGCCCGCATCGCGGATGGGGTCGAAGCCGGCCACGGCAATCCAGGCAGGGCACACGCCGTGCACATCGGCGCCATGGCCGCCGGCGTCCAGCGGGGCGAAGCGCCAGTCGTCGCGATCGGCGTCGGTGCGCAGGTATTGCGAGAAGAACCAGCGGATCATCTCGTGCGTAAGCAGATAACCTTCGGCAAATTCGCGGTGCGACGGCGTGGTCTCGCGTGCCGTGGTGCCGGGGTAGATCAGCAATTGCAGAACGGGTTGGAGGCCGCGGTTGCGTGCCTCAATCGCACTCACGGCGGCCAACGTGCCGCCCGCGCTGTCACCGCCGAAAGCGATGCGCGTGGCATCCACGCCAATCGTGGCCGCTTCATCGAACACCCATTGCAGCACATCGAAGGCGTCGTTGGCGGCGGTCGGGAACTTCCAATCGGGCCCAAGCCGATAATCGACCGACAGCACCATCGCCCCGGATTTGGCGGCTAAGGATCGGCACAACTGATCGTGTGTCTTGATGCTGCCGACCGTGAAACCGCCACCGTGGAAATACACCAACAGCGGCAGCGGATCGGCCCAGCTTGCCTCACGCGCGGCGTACGTGCGAATGGGGATGGCATAGCCATCGCGCGCCGAGACCGTCAGGTCGTGCACCGATTCCAACGGAATGCTCGGGATATCGACGATGGGGCTGCTTTTTTCGTAGGCGATCTTGGCGTCGGCCGGATCGAGCGCATTCAACGGCGGACGCTTGGCGCGCGCCACCAGATCGAGCAATTGGGCGACGTGCGGGTCGAGAGACGAGGACTGCATGAGGGCGAGAACTGAACGATCGTTCTAATTTGACTATCATCGGGAGTATCCATTGAACCATGCCCGCGACACAAGACGGGCGATACGCACAAACCACCGGAGACAGCGCATGGCCCTCATCTACTACCTCACCCACATCCACCTCGGCTTCGGCACGATCAACGAATTGAAGAGCGAATGCGCGCGCGTGGGCATCCGCAGGCCGATGGTGGTGACCGACAAGGGCGTGGCGGCGGCCGGGCTGGCGCAGCGGGCCATCGACGCCACGGGCGGCCTGCCCGTCACCGTGTTCGACGAGACGCCGTCCAACCCGACCGAGGTGATGGTCAAGAAGGCCACCGCGCAGTACAAAGCGGCTGGCTGTGATGGGCTGATCGCCATCGGCGGCGGCTCATCCATCGATCTGGCCAAGGGCATTGCTATTGCGGCGACGCACCCGGAGCCGCTCACCACCTATGCGACCATCGAGGGCGGCAGCGGCAAGATCACCGAGGCGGCAGCGCCCTTGATCGCCATCCCCACCACGGCGGGCACCGGCAGCGAAGTGGCGCGCGGCGCCATCATCATCCTAGAAGACGGCCGCAAGCTCGGCTTCCACTCCTGGCACCTGCTGCCCAAATCGGCCATCTGCGATGCGGAGTTGACGCTCGGCCTGCCGCCCATACTGACAGCCGCCACGGGCATGGATGCCATCGCGCATTGCATCGAGACCTTCCTCGCCCCCGCCTTCAACCCGCCCGCCGATGGCATCGCACTGGATGGCCTGGAGCGCGCCTGGGCCAACATCGAGCGCGCCACGCGCGATGGCTCAGACCGCGACGCTCGGCTGAACATGATGAGCGCGTCCATGCAGGGTGCGATGGCGTTCCAGAAGGGGCTGGGCTGCGTGCATTCGCTGTCGCACCCGCTGGGCGGCGTGAAGGTCGACGGCAAGACCGGGCTGCACCACGGGACGCTTAACGCAGTGGTGCTGCCGGCGGTGCTGCGCTTCAACGAGACTGCGGAATCGGTGGTGCGGGACAACCGTTACGCACGCATGCGCCGCGTGATGAACCTGCCGGCCAATGCCGACCTCGCCCAGGCTGTGCACGACCTGACGGCACGATTGGGGCTGCCGACGGGGCTACGCCAGATGGGCGTACCGGAAGCCGTACTGGAGCACGTAGTGGAAGGCGCCCTGCTCGACCACTGCCACAAGACCAACCCGCGCGTCGCTACGGCGGACGACTACCGGCGCATGCTGGCGGAATCGATGTAACGCGACAGGGCTACGAAACGAATGGCCGGATCAGCGCAGTGATGCGCTCCGGCTGTTCATGCACCACCCAGTGTGTGCCCTCTGGAATGCGCTCGATCCGCAGATCGGGAATGAAGCGCTCCAGCCCGTTGAGCAGGCTCTTGGGCAGCGCCATGTCTTTCTCGCCCCAGATCACGAGCGTCGGCACCCTCACCACGAACGCCTCGGGCGGCATCTGATCGATGCGCAGCGGCGTGGTGCCCTCTGCGGGCGGATGCAGCGGCGATGCGCGGTAGTAGTTCACCCCACCCGTCAGGCCGTGCGAGCCACCCTCACCCGCCTGGCTCCAGGCAGCGTGATAGCGCGCTCGCACCTCCGGCGTGAACCACTCGGCCACCGGTTGGCCCATGCCGTGGAAGAAGCCTTCGAGCTTCTCGAACTCGTTGGCGGCCAACGCGGCTTCCGAACCCGGCTGGCGCAGCCAATTCATATACGCCGACGACGCCTGCTGTGCCGGATCGCTCAGCAGCGCATTGGCAAACAGCCACGGATGCGGCGAATTGACGATGACCAGCCGCTCGACCAACTCCGGGTGCTGGATCGCCAAGTTCCAGCAGATCGCCCCACCCCAGTCATGCGCGACCACGATGGCACGTTCATAGCCAAGCGCTGTGATGAACTGCTCCAGATCCTGCACCAGCAGCTTGGGGCGGTAGGCATCCACCGCCGCCGGCTTGCTCGACAGGTTGTAGCCGCGCATGTCAGGCGCCACGGCAAAGTGCGTGCCGCCAAAGGCAGCGAGCTGCGCTTCCCACTCGTACCAGAACTCCGGAAAGCCATGAACAAACAGCATCAGCGGCGCACCGCGCTTGCCGGCGCTGGCGTAATGCAACCGTGTGCCGTTGGGCAGATCGGCGAATTGCGATTCGGTGATGGCAACTGCTGCGGCAGTGTTCATGGCGATTTCGGAGTCTTGGGGTAAGGGTTATCCGCGCAGCGCTTCCACCAAACGCGCGCGCACGTCCGGCTTACCTTCGAACGGATCGGATGGATTGCGCTGCGAGACGATGTCTTCAAACCGATGCTGCACCGGCGCCAGCGCGTGCGGATGCGAATAAATATAGAAGCCTGCATTGCGGATCGCATCGAAGGTCATCTGTCCGACCTGCTCGGCCGTCACCTTGCCGGAGTTGACCGCCTTGTCCGACATGGCTTGGGCGACCAGTTGGGACTTGGTGGGCGGCGCCGTGTTGGCCAAGTCCTGCGGGCGATTGCGATGCGATTGCGTAATGCCGGTCGGCACGAAATACGGGCACAGCACCGAGCAATGGACCTGCTCTGTCACCAGGCTCAAGTCTTGGTACAGCGACTCCGTCAGCGCCACCACCGCATGCTTGGACACGTTGTAGATACCCATGGCCGGCGCGTTGAGCAGCCCAGCCATCGACGCGGTGTTGACGATATGGCCCTCGTATGACGGGTCCTTCTTGGCGGCCGCCAGCATCAGCGGGGTGAAGATGCGCACGCCGTGGATCACGCCATGCAGGTTGACGCCCAGCACCCAGTCCCAGTCGCGCTCGGTGTTCTCCCAGACCAGTCCGCCAGAGCCGACGCCCGCGTTGTTGAACAGCAGGTTGACCTTGCCGAATGTCTTGATGGCCGCATCGGCCAGCGCCTGCACGTCTTCCACCTTGGACACATCGACGCGCAGGCCGATCACTTCCACACCCTGCGCCTTGAACTCGGCCACGGCGGCATCCAGCGCATCCTGCTGGATATCGGCCAGCACCAGCTTCATGCCCAATCCGGCACCGATCTTGGCGAACTCCTTGCCGAAACCCGATGCACCGCCCGTGATGACGGCCACGCCGCCTGCGAATTGCTTCATATGTGTCTCTCTCGTCTTGTTGTCATGAAATGCGGTCGAAATGGCAAAACCGTGTCAGCCGGCCGCCTCGACCTTGCGCACGGCGTAACCCACGCGCGGAAAATGCACCACCACCTGGCCAACGCGTGGGTCTTCCCGCAGCACGCCCACTGCGTCGCGCGTGGAGGCGACCAGTTCGCCTTCGACCGGATCGACACCGTAGTCGACCGCTGCCACGGTCACGCGCGTGCCCTTGGGCAAGCCGTAGCGTTCGTCAAATGGGGCATTGAATTCGGTCAGCGCGCGCGGTGTGGCGGCCTTCGCCACGTCCAGTGCTTCGGCAGATGTCATCGGCTGCGCTTGCGAATGCCCGAGGCCAGCCACGCGGTGCATCCACGCCACCACTTCCGGGTGTGCATCGAGAACGCCCGCTACCGCCGTCGCGCGGCGGATGAACCACAGGCAGTGATAGACGGAAAAATCGGCCACGGTCGGCTGCTCGCCAAACAGGAAGATACGTTCGCCCGTGGCGAGTTGACGCTCCAGTTGCGCGAGAAACACGTGCAGCGTCGAGATCGCTTCCGGCAGCGGCGTACGCAGCCCGGTACCGCCCACACGCATCGCTTTGCGGTCTTCAAAGAAGGCCTTGACGAATTCTTCCGGCAGTCCCGCCATCAGGCTCTTGAAGCCTTCAGGCTGGCCGATGAACGAAGCTGCCGCCCAGAACAGCGTCGTATCGGCCCATTGGGCCATCGCGAACACCGCAGCGGCATGGTCTGCCGGATACAGCGTCGGTGCTGGATGGATCGACTCCAGCACCTGCGCGATCAGCGCGGTATCGCAATAGATGTCCGCACCGATCTGCAGGAACGGTGTGCGCCGGTAGCCGCCGGTGAGCGGTATCACGTCCGGCTTGGGCAGGATCACGGGCACCGTGACGGACTTCCACGGCTGGTCCTTGTAGCCGAGAATCAGGCGCACTTTTTCCGAGAACGGCGAGGTGGCGTAGTGATGCAGAATCAAATCCGTCATGGGTGCTCCAGCAGGTTGAGCGGTCGATCAGTCGAGCAGATCGGGCTGCTCCTTGACGATGCGCGCATACAGCGGCTGGAACTGGAACCACCCCGCCTGCGCTGAGCCGACGATGGAATACGCCTGCCGCGCAGCCGCATCGGAAATGGTGCGCGGCGCCTGGCCGGTGCGCGCAGCCGCCGCCTCTGCCAGCAACTGCACCTGGCAGGAACGCTCCATCGTGATAAACCACCACGCGGCCTCGTCGACCGTCTTGCCGACCGTCAGCAGACCGTGGTTCTGCAGGATGGCCGCCTTGTTGTCGCCAAGTGCTTCCGCAATGCGCTGGCCTTCGTCCAGTTCGACCACCACGCCGCCGAAATCGTCGTACAGCGCGTGGTCTTCGTAGAACGCGCAGACATCCTGCGTGAGCGGATCGAGCTTACGGCCCAGCGTCGACCATGCTCGGCCATAGGTGCTGTGCGAATGCGCCGCTGCCACCGCGTCGGGCCGCGCCTGGTGCACGCGCGAGTGGATGGCAAAGGCCGCCGCGTTGACCGGGTAATCGCCTTCGACCACGTTGCCGTGGTGATCGCAGCGGATCAGGTTCGACACCGTCACCTGGCTGAAATGCACACCGAACGGGTTGACCCAGAAGCTGTCCTGGTGCTCGGGGTCACGCGCAGTGATGTGCCCGGCCACGCCTTCATCGAAGCCGAACTTGGAGAACAGCCGAAACGCCGCTGCCAGACGTTGCTTGCGATGCAGACGCTCTTCAGCAACGGTGGCGAACTGCGGCGGACGCGGCAGGTTGCGGTATCTGGCGGCCGCCTCAGGGCTGAGGTTGGTCGCCATGTCATCGGGGCGCTTGGCGTGCGAGGTATCGGGTGCGTTCATGGTGTCTCCTTCACGCGATCGTTGTGGGTGGAGCCATTCTGTTGCGGCCCTCGCCCAGCGGACTGTCAAGCGATTGACAGTCCGCGCATTGACGTTAAAACGTCAGACCAGCTTCACAAGCTGCTTGCCGAAGTTCTTGCCCTTGAGCAGGCCCATGAAGGCTTCCGGCGCACTCGCCAGACCCTGCGACACGCTCTCGCGGAACTTCAGCTTGCCCTGCGCCACGTAGCCGCCCAGCTCGCGCAGTGCTTCCGGCCACACGTCCATGTGCTCAGAGACGATGAAGCCTTCAATGGTCAGGCGCGACACCAGGATCAGTTGCGGGTTCTGCAGCGGCAGCGGCTGGCCATCGTAGCCGGCGATCATGCCGCACATGGCGATGCGGCCGAAGGCGTTCATGCGCAGCAGCACGGCATCCAGGATGGCACCACCGACGTTTTCAAAGTAAGAGTCGATGCCGTCGGGCGTCGCGGCCTTGAGCATCTGATACAGCTCCTTCGGATCCTTGGCGGCCTTGTAGTCAATGCAGGCGTCAAAGCCGAGTTCATTGACCACGTAGTCGCACTTGTCCTTGCCGCCGGCAAAGCCGACGGCGCGGCAGCCCTTGAGCTTGGCGAGCTGGCCGACCACGCTGCCCACGGCGCCCGAAGCGGCGCTCACCGCCACGGTCTGACCGGGCTTGGGGAGCATGATCTTGTTCAGGCCATACCAGGCAGTCACGCCCGGCATGCCAACCGAGCCCAGGTAGGCCGACAGCGGAATGTGGCGCGTATCCACCTTCTGGATGCCACGGCCGTCGGAAATACCCACCTCCTGCCACCCGAACATGCCAACTACGTTGTCGCCTACGGCAAACGACGGGTTCTTCGAGGCTTCCACCACACCCACCGTGCCGCCGATCATCACTTCGTCCAGCGGCTGCGGTTGTGCATACGACTTGCTCTCGTTCATGCGCCCGCGCATGTACGGATCGAGCGACAGGAAATGGTTGCGCACCAGCACCTGGCCATCCTGCAGCTCGGGGATCTCCGCCGTCTCCAGGCGGAAGTTGTCCGGCGTGACAGCCCCCTGCGGGCGGGAAGCCAGAACGATGCGCTGATAGGTCTTCGACATGAAAAACGCTCCTGAATGTCGGTATCGGGGTAAGGAGCCGACGTTATTTGTGTTGCATGAAATACTCGGCCAGCGCCGCATACGCCTGGTGCGTGACCGGATCGTTGGCAGCGTTGGCGGCGATCGGATGCGAGGCGTAGCGCACGATGGTCATCTGGGCCACCGGATCAATATAGATGCGCTGGCCGTGAATACCGCGTGCCTCGAACGTGTGGTGATCGTTGCTGGAAACCCACCACATGTCGCGGTACGAATAGCCCGGCAGCGTGGTGTAGCCGGCCTTGGCAAACTTGTCTGGATCGCCGCCGCGGCGGATATCGTCGATCACGCTCTTGGGCAGAATTTGCTTGCCGTTGAAACGCCCTTCGTTGCGGATCATCTCGCCAAAGCGGGCCAGGTCCGGCAACGTGGTGTTCAGGCCACCGCCCCCCGATTCAGTGCCAATACCGTCCACCGAGAAGTACGCGTCGGTCTGTGCGCCCATCGGCTGCCAGATGCGCTCTGACAGCAGCGCCGCGAGCGACTTGCCCGATGCTCGGCGGACGATCCACGCCAGCACCTCTGCGTTGACGGTCTTGTAAGCGAATGCCTCGTCGTGTGCACCTTCCTTGCGCAACGTGACGAGGTAATCGTAGAAGCTGGTCGGTCCCTTGTAGTCAGCCGGGCGCGGCAGCATGCCGCCGGCACGGGCGTAGACCCAGACGTCGGCGTTCGGGTCTGCGTAGTTCTCGGAGTACCGCACGCCGACGGTCATATCCATCACCTGACGCACAGTGGCGTCGCCGTAGGCGCTGTCCTTCAACTCCGGCACGTATTGCGTCACAGGCGCGGCCGGATCGAGCTTGCCATCGGCCGCCAGCGTGGCGGCCAACGTGCCGACAAACGATTTCGTGACCGACATGGCGATGTGCTGTGTGTGCGCATCGAGCACGCCGAAGTAACGCTCGTACACCACCTTGCCCTTGTGCATGACAAGGATGCCGTCGGTATACGTCAGGTTCAGCATGTCGGTAAACGTACGGCGCGTGCCATCGACATCGGTGAAAAGCACGTTGCCGATGTCGCGCTCGGCGCGGGGCAGCTTGCTGACCGAACCCTCGCCGCGCCAGACGGCACGCGTGGGCACGAATTCACGCACCCGGCTGTAGCCGTAGCGCGTGCGCGGGAACATGTTGCCCGCCAGGTCAAAGCGGATGGTGCGATCCGGCGGCGGCGGGAAGCCCTGCATCCAGCCCATCTTGTTCGGGTCGGA
This sequence comes from Ralstonia sp. UBA689, assembly GCF_002298975.1. Classification (GTDB taxonomy): domain Bacteria; phylum Pseudomonadota; class Gammaproteobacteria; order Burkholderiales; family Burkholderiaceae; genus Ralstonia. The sequence continues at coordinate 29,930 of NZ_DBMV01000030.1, read as the reverse complement.
CTGTTCCGCCGTGAGCGGCTTCTGCACCGCGACAGGTGTATTGGCTGGGGCAGCCGCCGCCTGCGTCGCGTTCGAGGCGCATCCTTCCAGGGTCATGGTCAGTCCGGTGCAGCAAAGCAGAGTGATGGCAAGGGCAGATGCCGTCCGCCGCGCAGGTTGTTGCATGGTTGTCTCCGTGGTTGCTCTTCTTGTGTGCCGGACGCTGTCCGGTGTGCAACTAGGTACTGCAACTGCGGTGTTGTCTGGTCAACCGTCCGCGCCTGGTTCGGGCGTGCGCGGCGGCGGCATGCGCTTGACGAACTTGAAGGTGCCCGAGCCACGTGCGACCAGCTTGTCGTCTGCATCGCGCACCTCGCCTTCGCAGAAGGCCATGGTGGTGGACTGGTGCACGCAGCGCGCGCTGGCACGCAGCGTGCCGCGCCCGGGCTGCATGAACGCCGTTTTCATCTCGATCGTCACCACGCCGCGGCCGTGCACGTCCGCAGAACGTCCGGCCATTGCCATGGCCACGTCCAGCATCGTCATGGTCACGCCGCCGTGCGCCATTTCCCAACTGTTCATGTGGCGATCTTCGAGCGCCAGTTCGACGATGCCCTCGCCATCAGCCGCCTTCAGGCAGCGCATGCCCAGCCATTGCAGGAAGGGGATCTTGATCGGAAAACCGTTGGTGTCTGCGTTCATGCTGCGTTCAATGAGGATTGAGAAGCAGCCGGAATTAGACCACGCTCACGCCGCCGTCGACGGCCAGGATCTGACCGGTGATGTGCTTGGAGGCATCCGACGCGAACAGTGCGGCCACGCCCTTGAGGTCTTCCTCGTCGCCAATGCGGTGCAGCGGCGATCGCTCGGCTAGCTTGTCCACGCCCAGCTTTTCCAGCGAGCCACGCGTCATCTTCGACGGGAAGAAGCCCGGGGCAATCGCGTTGACGGTGATGTTGTGCTCGCCCCATTCGCCGGCCAGCGCGCGCGTGAAATTGACCACGGCGCCCTTGCTGGTGTTGTAGGCAATCGTATCCAACGAGCCCGGCGGGTTGCCCTTGAGGCCGGCGATGGACGCCACATTGATGACCTTGCCGTACTTGCGCGGGATCATCGAACGCTTGCCGATCTGCTGCGTGAGCAGGAACAGGCCACGGATGTTCAGGTTCATCACCTTGTCCCAGGCTTCGACCGGGTGGTCTTCGGCCGGGGCGCCCCAGGTGGCGCCGGCATTGTTGACGAGGATGTCAACGTGCCCCAGCTTGGCAAGCGCTTCATCGGCCAGGCGCTGGATGTCTGCGTCCACAGCGCCATCAGCGGCAATCCAGTCGGCCTCGATACCGAGCGACTTCAGATGCGCCTGCGCTTCCCTCAGCTCATCGGCCTTGCGCGCCGACAGCACGATGCGCGCGCCCTGCTCGCCCAGTGCTTCGGCAATCTGCAGGCCGAGCCCGCGCGAGCCGCCGGTGATCAGCGCCGTCTTGCCGGACAGATCAAAGAGGTGCTTGAGCGTACCCATGGTGTCTCCTGTATGTCGTTGTCGTAGTTGGCGGTTCGATCAGAACCAGGCGTCCTGCATATCCAGCGTGGTGGTGTCGAGCGAGCCCAGCAGCGCAATCTGTGGGTCGATCTTCGGCAACTCCCACTGGAAGAAGTAGCGCGCGGCCTGAAGCTTGCCGCGATAGAAGTCGGCTTCCTCGCCCTGCGCGCTCGGCAACGCCTTTGCGGCAGACAAGGCTTGCTCCAGCCAGATCCACGCGACAACGACATGGCCGAAGGCTTCGAGATAGACCGAGGCGTTGGCCAGCGTCACGCGCGGGTCACCGGCCGCCCACAGCGTCTGCGTGACCTTGGCCAGCTTTTGCGTGGCCATGCCCAGCGCACGGCCGTAGCCGACCAGCGTCTCGTCACCGGTCTCCAGCGCGCGACCGACCGTGGCTTGCACGCGTTCGCCCAGCGCGCTGAAGGCGGCGCCATCCTGCATGACGACCTTGCGGCCGAGCAGGTCCAGCCCCTGGATACCGTGCGTGCCCTCGTGGATCGGATTCAGGCGGTTGTCGCGGTAGAACTGCTCGACGTTGTATTCGCGCGTGTAGCCGTAGCCGCCGTGCACCTGGATCGCCAGGCTGTTGGCTTCCAGGCACCACTGCGACGGCCAGCTCTTGGCGATCGGCGTGAGGATGTCGAGCAGCAGGCCGAGCTTCGCGCGCTTGGCCGCGTCGGTTTCACCACGCTCTTCATCGACGAGCTTGGCGCAATACAGGTTCAAGCCGAGCGCGCCTTCCACGTAGGCCTTCTGCGCCAGCAGCATGCGGCGCACATCGGCGTGGTCAACAATGCGGATTTGCGGGGACGCGGCATCCTTGCCGGATGGACCAATCGGGCGGCCTTGCGGGCGGTTGCGCGCGTAATCCACCGCATGCAGATAGCCGGTGTAGCCGAGCATCGTCGCGCCCATGCCAACGCCGATGCGTGCCTCATTCATCATGTGGAACATGCACGCCAGGCCCTTGTGCGGCTCGCCGACCAGATAGCCGATGGCACCGGCGCGCGGCTGGCCGTCTGCGCCTTTGGGGCGGAACTGCGTGCCCTCGCCAAAGTTCAGCAGGCAATTGGTCGTGCCGCGATAGCCCATCTTGTGGTTCAGGCCAGCCAGCACGACGTCGTTGCGCTCGCCCAGCGAGCCATCGGCGTTGACGAGGAACTTGGGCACGATGAACAACGAGATGCCCTTCACCCCGGGAATCAGCTTGCCGTCCGGCCCGGGAATCTTCGCCAGCACAAGGTGGACGATGTTGTCCGACAGTTCGTGCTCACCGGCGGAGATCCACATCTTGTTGCCGGTCAGGCGATATTGCTGGCCCAGCGGCGATTCGCCTTCGTATTCAGCGCGCGTGACGATGTCCGACAGCGACGAACCGGCCTGCGGCTCCGACAGGCACATCGTGCCGTAGAAGCGGCCTTCCATCTCGGGCTGCACGAAGGTCTCGATCTGCGCGGGCGTACCGTGCGCGAGCAGCAGGTTCGCGTTGCCGATGGTGAGAAACGGATACGAGCTGGTGCCGACATTGGCGGCCTTGAAGAAACCGAAGCCGGCTTTCTCGACTACGGTCGGCAACTGCATGCCGCCGCGCTCGAAGTCTTGCCCGGCAGCCATCAGGCCAGCCTTGTTGAAGGCATCCAGCGCCACCTTCACTTCGGGAATGATGTGGACCGTGGTGCCGTCGAAATGCGGCTCTTGCTGGTCGTTCTTCTTGTTGTGCGGGGCGAAAAGATCGGTGGCGATACGCTCGCAGGTATCGAGCGCAGCATCGAAGGTTTCGCGGGAGTGGTCGGCAAAACGCGGAATGCGTGTGAGCGATTCGACGTCGAGCCATTCATAGAGCAGGAAGCTCAGGTCGCGACGGGATAGCAGTAGAGAAGACATGATGTTGGTGGACCATCCTGTGTTTCGTCCCCTGCCGGGGCCGACTCACTTTCTTTGTCTTGCCAAAGAAAGTAAGCAAAGAAAGGCGCGCCCGAGATGGCGAAAGATTCCTCGAATTTCCGTAACCGGGCGGAGAAGGGCCGAAACTCGCTGCGCTCAGACAGCGGTCCTTCTTTTTCCCGCCCGCTTACAGAAATTCAAGGTGCCATCTAGGGCAAGAACGACAACGGCCAAACCGTCTAGGTGCATGAGCTGACACTGAAGTCAGGTCTGGCAGAAACAAAACAGGCTCCCGTTTGTTGGGGAGCCTGTCTGCTTTTAGAGCACCTCGAACAGACCGGCAGCGCCTTGGCCGCCGCCGATGCACATGGTCACGACCACGTACTTGACGCCACGGCGCTTGCCTTCGATCAGTGCGTGGCCCGTCAGGCGGGCGCCCGACACGCCGTACGGGTGGCCCACAGCGATGGCACCACCGTTGACGTTCAGACGGTCCATCGGAATGCCGAGCTTGTCTGCGCAGTACAGCACCTGCACGGCAAACGCCTCATTCAACTCCCACAGACCGATATCCTCAACCTTCAGGCCGGCCTTCTTGAGCAGCTTGGGCACCGCAAATACAGGGCCGATGCCCATTTCATCCGGCTCACAGCCAGCCACGGCAAAGCCACGGAACACGCCCAGCGGCTGCAGGCCCTTGGCCGCGGCCACCTTGCCGTTCATCACCACCACTGCCGAGGCGCCGTCCGAGAACTGGCTGGCGTTGCCTGCCGTGACCACGCCGCCCGGCATGGCGGTGCGGATCTTCGACACGCCTTCGAGCGTCGTGTCTGCACGGATGCCTTCGTCAGCGGAGATCGTGACCTCGCGCGTCATGAGCTGGCCGGTCTTGGCATCGGCCACGCCCATCACCGTGGTCATCGGGACGATTTCGTCGTTGAACTTGCCGGCCGCAGCCGCAGCGGCAGCGCGCTGCTGGCTTTGCACACCGTATTCATCCTGGCGATCCTTGCCGATGTTGTAGCGCTTGGCGACGGTCTCGGCGGTCTGGAGCATGCTCCAGTAGATTTCCGGCTTGTGTTTGTTCAGCCAGCCTTCGGCCAGCATGTGGCGGTTCATCTCTTGCTGCACGCACGAGATGGATTCCACCCCGCCAGCCACGAAGATGTCGCCTTCATCGGCAATCACGCGCTGCGCGGCCATTGCGATGGTCTGCAGACCCGACGAGCAGAAGCGGTTCACGGTCGCGCCCGGCACCGTCACGGGGCAGCCGGCACGCAGGGCGATCTGGCGCGCGATGTTGGCGCCGGTTGCGCCTTCCGGGTTGGCGCATCCCATCAGCACGTCTTCAACTTCGCCCGGCTCGATCTTGGCGCGTGCGATGGCGTGTTCGACCGCATGGCCGCCCAGGGTCGCGCCGTGCGTCATGTTGAAGGCGCCCTTCCAGCTCTTGGCCAGGCCGGTACGTGCGGTGGAAACGATGACTGCTTCGGTCATGGTGCTGCTCCTCGTAACTGGTGGCGGGCGCACTGCATCGGCAGGCGCCCGGTATCTCTGTTATCCGTTCAAGACAAGGTGTTCAAAACGTCCGTCGACTGCAACCGCGCGATGCCCGCATCCGCCATGTTCTTCCACGCCTGTGCGAGCGACCCGTTCAGGTCGATGGCGCGGCAGGCATCTTCAATGACAGCCACGTCCAGCCCCGCTGCACGCGCATCCAGCGCCGACCACGCCACGCAAAAGTCCGTGGCCAGCCCGACGCAGAACACGCGCTTGATTCCAAGCTCGCGCAGGTAGCCCAGCAGGCCGGTCGGCGTCTTGCGATCCGCTTCAAAGAATGCGGAGTAGCTATCGATGTGCGGGTGATAGCCCTTGCGGACAATCAACTGCGCATGCGGCACGTCCAGCCCATCGGCCAACGCCGCACCGGTGCTGTGCTGCACGCAGTGCACCGGCCACAGCACCTGCTGCCCATACGGCAATACAATCGTGCCGAACGGCTGTTTGCCGGGATGGTTGGCAGCGAACGACACGTGCTCTCGCGGGTGCCAATCCTGCGTCAGCACCACGCGCCCGAATGCCTGGGCGAGCCGATTGACGACCGGGATGACCTGGTCGCCGTCCGGCACAGCCAGCGCACCGCCGGGCAGAAAGTCGTTCTGCACGTCGATGATCAGCAGGCAGTCGGTGGGCGTGAGTGGCATGGCGGTTCAGTCGCTTTCGTCGGTTGGTCAGCCGCTTAACCGTTAAATCCCTTGCCCTCGTCTGCCAGCTTCTGCAGCAGCGGCGCCGGCTTCCAGGCTTCGCCGTGGTAGCCCTTGCTGTAGCGGTGCATCGCTTGCGCGACGTTGTAGAGACCGACGGTGTCTGCGTAGAGCATCGGGCCGCCGCGGAACAGCGGGAAGCCGTAACCGGTCAGGTAGACCATGTCGATGTCCGACGCCTTTGAGGCGATGCCCTCTTCCAGAATCTTCGCGCCTTCGTTGACCAGCGCGAACACCAGGCGCTCGACGATCTCTTCATCCGAAATCTTGCGGCGCGTGATGCCCAGATCCTTCGAGTGCTGGACGATCATGTCGTTGACTTGCTGGTTCGGATACGGCTTGCGGTCGCCCGCCTTGTAGTCGTACCAGCCGCCGCCGGTCTTCTGACCAAAGCGCCCCATCTCGCACAGCAAATCAGCCGTCTTGGAATAGACGATGTCCGGCTTGTCCACGGCGCGGCGCTTGCGGATGGCCCAGCCGATGTCGTTGCCGGCCAGGTCGCCCATGCGGAACGGGCCCATCGCAAAGCCGAACTTTTCGATGGCCTTGTCGACCTGCTCGGGCAGCGCGCCTTCGTCCAACAGGTAACCGGCCTGGCGGCTGTATTGCTCGATCATGCGGTTGCCGATGAAGCCGTCGCACACGCCGGAGACAACAGCCGTCTTCTTGATGGCCTTGGCCAGCTTCATGACGGTTGCCAGTACATCCTTGGCGGTGTCCTTGCCGCGCACGACTTCCAGCAGCTTCATCACGTTGGCGGGGCTGAAGAAATGCATGCCGACCACGTCTTGCGGGCGCTTGGTGAAACTGGCGATCTTGTCGACGTCCAGCGTGGAGGTGTTCGATGCCAGGATCGCGCCCTGCTTGACGACTTCATCCAGCTTCTTGAACACGACTTCCTTGACGCCCATTTCTTCAAAGACGGCCTCGATGACGAGGTCCGCATCTTTGATGTCGTCGTACGAGAGCGTCGGGGTCAGCAGGCCCATGCGCTGCTCGACCTTCTCTTGCGTCAGCTTGCCCTTCTTGGCGCTGTTCTCGTAATTCTTGCGGATGGTGGCGACGCCACGGTCCAGCGCTTCCTGCTTGGTTTCCAGGATCGTGACCGGAATGCCGGCGTTCAGGAAGTTCATCGAGATGCCGCCGCCCATGGTGCCGGCACCGATGACGGCAACCTTCTCCACCTTGCGCACGGGCGTGTCTTCCGGCACGTCGGGGATCTTGCTCGCGGCACGCTCGCCGAAGAAGGCGTGGCGCAGCGCGCGCGATTCGGGCGTGTTGACCAGTTCGATGAACAGTTCGCGCTCGAACTTGATGCCGTCGTCAAAGCGCTTTTCCACGGCAGCCTGCACGGCGTCAACGCACTTGCCCGGTGCCGGGAAGTTCTTGGCCACAGCGGCCACGGTATTGCGCGCGAATTGCAGGAAACCTTGCGGATTGTCGTGCACGACCTTGCGATCGCGCAGCTTCGGCAGCTTGCCTTCGGCGGCGGCCTTCAGCGCGAAATCGATAGCGCCGGCCATCAGGTCGCTTTCGATCATCTGGTCGAACAGGCCGCTCTTGGCGAGCTTTTCCGACGGAATGGCAGTGCCCGAGACGATCATGTTCAGAGCCGGCTCAAGGCCGATGGCGCGCGGCAGGCGCTGCGTGCCGCCGGCGCCCGGCAGGATGCCCAGCTTCACTTCCGGCAGCGCGATCTGCGCGCCCGGGGCGGCCACGCGATAGTGACAGCCCATCGCCAATTCCAGCCCACCGCCCATCGCCACCGAGTGGATGGCGGCCACGACCGGCTTGCTGCTCGACTCGACCGCCTTGATGACGGCGTGCAACGACGGCTCCTGGGTGGCCTTGGGCGTGTTGAACTCGCGGATGTCGGCGCCGCCCGAGAAGGCCTTGCCTGCACCGGTGATCACGATGGCCTTGACGCTGGGGTCATCGCCCGCCTTGACCATCCCTTCAACGATGCCCAGGCGCGTGGAGTGGCCAAGGCCGTTGACCGGCGGGTTGCTGAGCGTGATGACGGCAACGCCGTCCTGGACCTTGTACTCCGCTGTCATGCTGGTTCCTTTGATGATGCGAGGGCCGACTCAAAATGACGCCAAAGCGGCGCTGGAAGGACGCACCGCGCCTCGCGGTTGAACTGTCTCTCAAATATCGTTTTTTTAACGCGCGGTAAGTCCGCGACTCGACACAGAATACACAAAATAGCACGGTCGTTCAATTTTTATTTTTGCGCTGCACGGCGCCATTTTGCGCGCGGTGCGGCGGGTTGTGCCGGGTTCAAACGCGTGTGCTGCAGCATCGATTTTTTGCCCGGCACATGACGGTTTTGATAGAGTCGCGCATTTCGTTCGCCAGGCGCCCACTAGGCGCGGGGACGTTTCGTCACATTTCGTCGATTCCGCTCGCGATCCGAGCAAAATCGACCACTCTGTATCCATGTCAGAACACGCTACCCCGTCCTCAGAGACGCCGGGCTTGCGCCGCACCTTGCGCGCGCGCCATCTCACCATGATCGCCATTGGTGGATCGATCGGCACTGGGCTATTTGTGGCCTCGGGCGCATCGGTTTCGCAGGCAGGCCCCGGAGGCGCACTTGCCGCCTACATCCTGATCGGGGCGATGGTCTATTTCCTGATGACCAGCCTCGGCGAGCTTGCCGCCTATATGCCCGTCTCCGGCTCGTTCGCCACCTACGGCGCGCTGTATGTAGACGAAGGCTTCGGCTTCGCGCTGGGCTGGAACTACTGGTACAACTGGGCGGTGACGATTGCAGTGGAACTGGCCGCCGCACAGCTCGTCATGCACTACTGGTTTCCCGATGTGCCGGGCGTCCTGTGGAGCGCAGTCTTTCTCGCCATCATCTTCCTGCTCAACGCGATCTCGGTGCGCGGCTTTGGCGAAGCAGAGTACTGGTTTGCGCTCATCAAGGTTGTCACCGTGATCTTCTTTATTGCCATTGGCCTGGCGATGATCTTCGGGATCATGAAGGGCGGTCCGCAATCGGGCTTACGCAACCTGACGGTAGGCGATGCGCCGTTCGTGGGCGGGCTGCCGGCGATGATCGGCGTGGCGATGATCGCGGGCTTCTCGTTCCAGGGTACGGAGCTGATCGGCGTGGCGGCGGGCGAATCGGCGGACCCGGCACGCACCATTCCGCGGGCAGTCAAGCAGGTTTTCTGGCGGATCCTCCTGTTCTATGTGCTGGCGATCTTCATCATCGGTGTGCTGGTGCCGTACACCGATCCGAATCTGCTTTCGACGGAAGTCACCAACATCGGCGTGAGCCCGTTCACGCTGGTGTTCCAGCATGCGGGTCTGGCGTTTGCGGCCGGGCTGATGAATGCCGTGATCCTGACCGCCGTGCTGTCGGCCGGCAATTCGGGCATGTATGCCTCCACGCGCATGCTCTACAACCTGGCCACCGAAGGCCGTGCGCCGCGCATCTTTGCGCAGCTTTCAAAGAATGGCGTGCCGCGCAATGCGCTGCTGGCCACGACTGCCGTCGGCGCACTGTGCTTCCTCAGCTCGCTGTATGGCGACAAGACGGTCTACCTGTGGCTTCTGAACACCTCGGGCATGACCGGCTTCGTGGCGTGGCTGGGCATTGCCATCAGCCACTATCGGTTCCGCAAAGGACTGGTAGCGCAGGGGCATGACCTCTCGCAACTACCGTATCGCTCGAAGTTCTTCCCGTATGGCCCGCTGTTCGCATTTGGGCTGTGCCTGATCATCACGCTGGGCCAGAACTACCAGGCCTTTACCAGCGGCATGATCGACTGGCCGGCGGTGGTCGCCACGTATATCGGCATTCCGATCTTCTTTGCGATCTGGTTTGGCTACCGCGCGGCGCGCGGCGGCCGCATCATCCGCTATCACGAGATGCACTTCCCGCGCCCACCCGTGATGCGCGATCCGCTGGCCGGCCAGGACCCCGGCCCCGAACTGCCGGTCATCGCTGCCAGCACGCAGCAATAACAACCCGCCTCGCCTGCCGCACGCATTGCGTCCGGCGGGCGTTTTGACTTGGACGCCCCACCCTGGCGTCACCCGCTATGCACACACCCATCACCCCCACCGGCCTCGAAGCCCAATCCGAACTGCGACGACGCCTGCGCTCGCGCCACCTGATGATGATCGCCCTGGGCGGCGCCATCGGCACGGGACTGTTCGTCGCCTCAGGTGCGTCGATCGCGCAGGCCGGCCCCGGCGGCGCCCTGCTGACGTATGTGCTGCTCGGCGCAATGGTCTATAGCCTGATGACGAGCCTGGGAGAGTTGGCGGTGCACCTGCCGGTGTCGGGTTCGTTCGTGACCTACAGCCGGCTGTATGTGGAAGAAGGCTTCGGCTTTGCGCTCGGGTGGAACTACTGGTTTGCGCTGGCCGTGTCAGTGGCGGTGGAATTGGCCGCCGCGCAACTGGTGATGAAGTACTGGTTCCCAGGCATGTCGGGCATGGTGTGGAGCGCGGCGTTCCTGCTGCTGATGTTTGTCCTCAACGCCTTCTCCGTGCGCGGCTTTGGCGAGGCGGAATACTGGTTCTCGATGATCAAGGTGGTGACCATCGTCGTGTTCTTGCTGATGGGCCTGGCGATGATCTTCGGCATCATGCACGGCGGGCCGCAATCGGGCTGGCAGAACTTTACGGTCGGAGACGCGCCGTTTGTGGGCGGCCTACCGGCCATGGTGGGCGTGGCGATGATCGCCGGGTTCTCGTTTCAGGGCGTCGAGACCATTGGCGTGGCTGCAGGCGAGGCGGAGAACCCCTCCCGTACGATCCCGCGCGCCATTCGCCAGACGTTCTGGCGCATCCTGCTGTTCTACGTGCTGGCGATCCTGATCATCGGTGTGCTGCTGCCGTACACCGATCCGAATCTGCTGCGCAATGAAGCCACCGACATCGGCGTGAGTCCCTTTGCGCTGGTGTTCCAGCATGCTGGGCTGGCCTTCGCTGCCGGGATGATGAATGCGGTGGTGCTCACAGCGCTGCTGTCGTCGGGTACATCGAGCCTGTATGTCTCGACGCGGATTCTGTACGACCTGTCGCTCGAAGGCCAGGCGCCGCGCTGGTTTGCCAAGGTGTCGGGCAACGGCGTGCCGCACCGGGCGCTGCTTGCCACCTCGGCGGTGGGCGCGCTGTGCTTCTTCAGCTCGCTGTTTGGGGATCAGGTCGTCTACCTGTGGCTGTTGAACACGTCAGCAGTGACGTGCTTCATTGCGTGGTTTGGCATTGCACTGGCGCACTACCGGTTCCGCAAGGGGTTCGTGAGCCAGGGGCATTCGGTGGGGCAACTGGCGTATCGATCGCCGTTCTTCCCGTTCGGGCCGATCATGGTGGCGATCCTGTGCGTGGTGATCATTCTTGGCCAGAACACCAAGGCGCTGTTTGCGCCGATCGACAACTTTGGCGCCTTCGTCGCAACGTACTGCGGGGTGTTCCTGTTCGTGGCGATTTGGCTGGGGTACCGCTGGCGGTACAAGACCCGGTTTGTGCGATACGCGGAGATGCGGTTCAGTGCGGAACACCTCCAGCGTGAAACCGTGAGCCCCGGTACTGCATATCGATCTTCCGAGGTTGCCACCAACTGAGCGGATGATGAGATGGACCGTTCGTTTGCTCGCGGTCCATCCCGAACAAGACATCAAACCTCCAACCACTCCTGCCGAACCTTCGCATCCTCCTTCAGGTCTTGAGGCGTGCCCTCAAACACAATCTGCCCATGCCCCATCACATAAACACGTTGTGAGATATCGAGGGCAATGGCGAGCTTCTGCTCAACGAGCAACACTGAAATCCCCCGCTCCTTGAGCGTCTTCAGATACTCGCCCACCAGCGTCACGATCAGCGGCGCGAGCCCCTCGGTCGGCTCGTCGATGATGATGAAATCCGGATCGCCCATCAGCGTGCGGCACAGCGTCAGCATCTGCTGCTCGCCACCGGACAGCACGCCGGCCGGGGTGTTCTCGCGCTCCTTCAGGCGCGGAAACATGCGGTACATGTCTTCCAACTGCCAGCGCGGTTTCGGCTGACTCGGATTGCGCTTATCACCCAGCAACAGGTTCTGCCGCACCGTCAGCGTCGGAAAGATATCGCGGTTCTCGGGCACATAGCCGATGCCCTGGTGCGCCACCTCGAAGGTACGCAGGCCGCTCACGTTCTTGCCGCGCAACAGGATTTCGCCTTCGTGCCTGACCATGCCCATGATGGACTTGGCCAGCGTGGAGCGCCCCACGCCGTTGCGCCCGAGCAAGGCGACGATCTCGCCCTCGCCCACGTGCATGTCGACGCCGTGCAGAATGTGGCTCTTGCCGTAGTACGCGTGCAGCCCGCGCACTTCGAGCATGGGAGTATTCGTTGCCATCAGTGCGCTCCTGCAGGTTCGTCCAGCGTGGTGCCCAGGTAGGCCTCCTTCACGCGGCGGTTGTTGCGGATGGCCTCGGGCGTGTCGGTGGCGATCACCTCGCCGTAGACCAGCACCGAAATGCGATCGGCCAGGCCAAACACCACGCTCATGTCGTGCTCGACCATCACCAGCGTCTTACCGACGGTCACCTTGCGGATCAAGTCGACGGCGTGGTCGGACTCTGAGCGGCTCATGCCGGCAGTCGGCTCATCCAGCAGGATCACGTCTGCACCACCGGCGATGGTGACGCCGATCTCCAGCGCGCGCTGCTCGGCATACGTGAGCAGACCCGCGGCGGCATCGCGCCGGTGCGTCATGCCAATCTGCTCGAGCACCTCCTCCGCCCGCTCGCGGGCATCGCGCAATTCGGCCAGCTTGTGCCAGAACGAATACTTGTAGCCGAGCGACCAGAGCACTGCGCAGCGCAGGTTTTCGAACACCGACAGCCGATGGAAGATGTTGGTGATCTGGAAACTGCGCGACAGGCCCTTGCGGTTGATCTCGAACGGGGCAAGACCGCTGATCTCCTCACCATTCAGGCGCACGCTGCCCGAACTGGCAGGGAAACGACCCGAGATCAGATTGAACGTGGTCGACTTGCCGGCGCCGTTCGGTCCGATGAGCGCGTGGCGCTCACCCTTGCCGACGGTGAGGTTGACGCCTCGGATGATCTCGGTGGCGCCGAAGCGCTTGCGCACGTCGCGCAACTCAAGCGCGGCGACCGGCCCAGACATGGGTTGGCTCATGGTTTCGGCTCCTGCAATGCATTGTCCCAGGCGGTGCGCAGCTTGCCTGCTGCGACGCGCAGACCGACGGCGCCCACCACCCACAGCACGGCGGTCACGGCCCACGGCATCCAGGTATTCGGTTCGACCGACAGGCCGAACAGCGTAGCCACGCCGCCCGAGCTGTCGTCCTGCACGGCGTAGATCATCTCGACGGTGGAGATCAGCGCCACCAGCAGGATCGCCGCCGGCACGATTGCCACGCCATAAGCCGGCAGCAGCGTCTTGAGCTTGCCGCGCCGTGCGATCGGCAGATGCATCACCAAGAGGCTGGCAATGCCGCCCGGTGCATACATGACCATCAGCACGAAAAACAGGCCGAGGTACAGCAGCCACGCCTTGGTGATGCCGGACAGCGCCACGGTAAAGAACACGGTCAGCACCGCGCCGATGATCGGACCGAAGAAGCTGCCCATGCCGCCGATGAACGCCGCCAGCAGCACCGCGCCCGAGCGCACCGCCGACACGTTTTCGGCCGTCACGATTTCGAAGTTGATGCACGACAGCGCCCCGGCAATGCCCGCGAAAAACGCCGACAGAATCACCACCAGATACCGCACGCGCTGTGTGTTGTAGCCGATGAATTCCACGCGCTCGGGGTTGTCACGCACGGCGTTGGCAATGCGGCCCAACGGCGTCTGCGTCCAGGCATACATGAGCGCCATCGAGATCAGGCACCACGCGGCAATCAGGTAATACACCTGACGCGCCGGGCCAAAGCTGACACCCAGCAGCGCATCGCCGATGCTGCGGTTGGTCGATACGCCGCCCTCGCCGCCAAAGAAATCGGGGAACATCAGCGCGCTGGCGAACACCATCTCGCCGATGCCCAGCGTGATCATCGCGAACGTCGTGCCCGACTTCTTGGTGGTGACATAGCCGAAGATCACGCCGAACAGCGCACCGCCCAGTCCACCTGCGATCGGCAGCAATGCGACAGCCAGCGGCCCGCCGATGCCCAGTGCCGGCATTGCCCCGATCTTGTTGAGCGCATGCACCGCCATGAAGGCACCCAAGCCGGCATAGACCGCGTGCCCGAACGACAGCATGCCCGACTGCCCCAGCAGCATGTTGTACGACAGCGCAAAGATGATCATGATGCCCATCTGCGAGAGCAGCGTGATCGCAAAACCCTGCGGCCAGATGAGCGGCAGCACGATCATCACCATCGCAGTGGCGCCCCAGATGAGCCAGCGAACGAGATTGACCGGCTTGAATTTCATCGTGCACGCGCGATCGTTGGACGGCAGCGTTCGTTGTTGTTGCGCTTGTTGACGCATAGTGCGTTCCATTTAGCTCTCCCGCGTACCCATCAGCCCACGCGGGCGGAAGATCAGCATCAGTACCAGCAGCAGATATGGCAGCACCGGCGCCACCTGCGCGATCGTCAGGCTCCAGACCGAGATGAGTGGCACATCTGGGTTGAGCGCGACACCGATGTTGCCCAGCAGGCTCTGCACCGAAATATCCAGCGTGACGGCAAAGGTCTGGATGCAGCCGATCAGCAGCGACGCGACGAAGGCGCCCACCAGCGACCCCATTCCGCCCACCACCGCCACCACGAAAACGATGGAGCCCACCGCCGCCGCCATTGAAGGCTCAGTGACGAAGGCATTGCCACCGATCACGCCCGCCAGCCCGGCGAGTGCGCAGCCGCCACCGAACACCAGCATGAACACGCGCGGCACGTTGTGGCCGAGCGCTTCGACCATGTCGGGGTGCGTAAGCGCCGCCTGGATGACCAGCCCGATGCGCGTACGGGTGAGCAGCAGGAAGATGCCCACCAGCATCAGCAGCGATACGAGCATCATGAACGCGCGGTACTTGGGGAACGACGACGTGAACAGCGTAAACAGCGGCCCGTCCAGCGCGTCCGGCACGCGGTACGGCACGGCCGGCAGGCCCCACACCAGCTTCACGCCCTCTTCAATGAGATAGGCCAGACCAAAGGTGAACAGCAGTTCGGCAACGTGCCCGTAACGGTGCACCGTGCGCAGGCCGAAACGCTCGACCACCGCACCCAGCGCCCCCACCATCAGCGGCGCCACGATCAGCGCGGCCCAGAAGCCCAGATACCCGCTGACCACGTAGGCGAAATACGCGCCCAGCATGTAGAAGCTGGCATGCGCGAAGTTGAGGACGCCCATCATGCTGAAGATCAGCGTCAGGCCCGACGACAGCATGAACAGCAGCAGCCCGTAGCTGATGCCGTTCAACAAGTTGATGACTAGGAATTCCACGCTACAGCCCTCTCGGCAAGGCATGGACGCGGCGCGCCGGTCCATGCCTTTGCTCGTTTAAAACATCGCCACACGATAGCATCGGGCGGCCCTTCGACACACCACCTACCGTTTCATTAAGGACGTTTCATCTGGCAGGAAGTCGGCTGCGACGCGATGTATTGGTCTAGCACCGCATCGGTCTTCCAGCCGTAGCCGGTGTTTTCCTGGTCGTACTTGACCGTCTTGCCGTTGGTCTTTTCCCAGGTGGCGATGTAGAGCGGCTGCTGGCCCTGGTGGTCAGTTGCTCGCATCTCGAAGGAACCATTCAGGCTGTCGACCTTCATGCCCTCAAAGGCCTTCGCGACCTTGGCAGGCTCGGTCGACTTGGTCTGCTTGACGGCCTTGGCCAGCATGGCGATGCCGGTGTATGAGGCCATCAGGTAGAAGTCGTCGTTGTACTTCTTCTTGAAGCCGTCGACGATGTCCGCGCCCTTGAAGCCGTCGTTGTTGACGTTCCAGTAGCCGACATACTTCACGTGGTCGGCACCGGCCGAACCCATGGCCGTCGGCACGCCCGTCGTCGAGGCGTAATACGTATAGAAGTTGGCGTTCAGGCCCGCATCCTTGCCGGCCTTGATGAGCAGCGCCAGGTCGCTGCCCCAGTTGCCAGTGATAACAGTGTCCGCGCCAGACGATTTGATCTTCGAGACGTACGGCGAGAAATCCTTCACCTGTGCCAGCGGGTGCAGGTCTTCGCCCACGATCTCGATGTCCGGGCGCTTGCGCTTGAGGTATTCCTTGGCCGCACGCGCCACCTGATGACCAAACGAATAGTTTTGGTTGATCAGGTAGACCTTCTTGACCTTCGGGTCCTTGGCCAGGTAGCTGGTCAGGGCCTCCATCTTCATGTCGGAGTTGGCGTCCAGACGGAAGTGCCAGTAGTTGCACTTGCTATTGGTCATGTCCGGATCCACCGCCGCGTAGTTCAGGTAGACGATTTCCTTGCCAGGGTTGCGCTCGTTGTACTTGGCCACTGCGTCTTCCAGCGCCATGCCCACGCTCGAGCCGTTGCCCTGCACGATGTAGTGGATGCCCTGGTCAGCCACCTGCTTGAGCACGGTCAGGCTTTCCTGCGGCGAGAGCTTATTGTCGAAGCCCACCACCTCGAACTTGGTGCCGTCGCCGGCCCAGTTCTTCTGCGTGGCCAGGTCGGCGATGTATTGCCAACTGCGCAACTGGTTCTGACCCAGCGCGCCCATCAGGCCCGACAACGGGTCGATCCAGGCGATCTTGACGGTTTCGGCGGCGGATGCCGCGGTGGGCGCAGCGGCGCTACCGATTGCCGCGACACATGCAACAGCCACAAACAACGGACGGAACTTCGTCATGCGTGTCTCCTTCATGTCGTGGAGCCGCCGGCGAGTCACTCTCCTGCATGCCACAACGGGCATGCAGGCTGCTTGCGTCTCCAGGTTGCAACGCGCCCGGGCTTCATCCCGCCGCATCCGCATTGGATACGCGGCGGCCGGCCCTGATCCGGTTGTCCTCCGTCCGCCATCCTCATGCCCGGCTTGTTGCCGGTGCACGGGCGGCGGTTTCTGTTTTGTGTCTACGCCTGCACGGCGGGGAACTGATAGTCCTTGAACTGCTCGCGCAGCTTGAGCTTCTGCATCTTGCCGGTGGCGGTGAGCGGAATTTCGGTGACGAACACCACGTCGTCCGGAATCCACCACTTGGCGACCTTGCCCTCGAAGAACTTGAGCATCTCCTCGCGCGTGAGCTCCGCGCCCGGCTTCTTCATTACCACCAGCAGCGGGCGCTCATCCCACTTCGGGTGGTAACAGGCGATACACGCCGCCATGTGCACGGCGGGGTGCGCAGCGGCCACGTTCTCCACGTCGATGGACGAGATCCACTCGCCGCCGGACTTGATCACGTCCTTGCTGCGATCGGTGATCTGCATGTAACCGTCGGCGTCGATATTGGCCACATCGCCGGTCGGGAACCAGCCGTCGACCAGCGGTGAGCGATCGCCCCGATAGTAAGTGTCGATGACCCACGGACCACGCACGTAGAGATCGCCGAAAGCCTTGCCATCCCACGGCAGCTCGGCACCTTCCGCATCGACAATCTTCATCTCGACACCATAGATGGCGCGGCCCTGGCGTTCGAGCACGTGCTGCTTGGCCTCTTCCGGCAGGTCGGCATGCTTGCCCATCAGCTTGCACGTCGTGCCCAGCGGTGACATCTCGGTCATGCCCCACGCATGGATGACCTCCACGTCGAGCGCCTCGAGCGCTCGGATCATGGCCGGCGGGCAAGCCGAGCCGCCGATCACCGTGCGACGGAACGTCGAAAACTTGAGGTTGTTGGCTTGCATATGCTGCAGCAAGCCCAGCCACACCGTCGGCACGCCGGCGGAGAAGGTCACCTTCTCCTGCTCGAACAGCTCATACAACGAAGCACCGTCCAGCTTCGGCCCCGGAAAAACCAGCTTGGCACCCACCAGCGGCACCGAATACGGCAGCCCCCACGCGTTGACGTGGAACATCGGCACCACCGGCAGGATCACGTCCTGCGCCGAGCACCCCAGCGCATCCGGCAGTGCCGACGCATACGAATGCAGCACGGTGGAGCGGTGCGAATACAGCGCGCCCTTCGGGTTGCCTGTCGTGCCCGACGTGTAGCACAGGCTCGATGCGGTGTTCTCGTCGAACTGCGGCCAAGTGTAGTCGGCGCTCTGCGCGTCCAGCAGCTCTTCATAGCAGAGCATCGGCACGCTGGAGTTGGGCATGTGGGCCCGGTCGGTCATCGCCACCCAGCCCTTCACGTTCGGGCAATGCGGCGCGATGCCCTCGACGAGCGGCACGAAGGTCAGGTCGAAGAAGACGTACTGATCGTCTGCGTGATTGACGATGTAGGCGATCTGGTCCGGGAACAGCCGCGGGTTGATGGTGTGGCACACCGAACCCGAGCCTGAGACTCCGTAATAGATCTCAAGGTGGCGGTAGCCATTCCAGGCCAACGTCCCAATGCGATCGCCGGGCTGTACGCCCAGCGCTGCCAGCGCGTTCGCCAGTTGCTTCGAGCGGTCTCGCACTTGCCGGTACGTGGTGCGATGGATATCGCCCTCGACACGGCGCGACACGACTTCAGTCGAACCGGAATTGCGCGCTGCATGCTCGATGATGGTCGAGATAAGCAAAGGGCTGCTCATCATTTGTCCCATCAGGGCCATGGTGTCTCCTAGAAAAACTGAACAACCGTTCTATTTTTTGGCCGATTGTTCCCGTGATCGCCTAGCTCGTCAACGGGATATTGTTGTGCGCTGCCACATCGGCCCCCATGTTTACCCGGCCATCTGAAAAACCCTGTTAACCGTTGTGGTGCAAGGGTTCACAGGCTGCAGCCTTCTTTACTGGCAAGTACAATACGCGATAGCGTTGCTGCGTCTCAACATGGCGTTTTCCCCTACGCAGAGAGCATTTTTCTGCACTGCGGAATTCTCAACTCTTGACGATTCGGCACTGTTCTTGCGCTGTTTCCTGTGCTAATCGCTCGCCCGCTCCATGCCGACCTCCCCCGCCGCCCTTCCTGACGATTCACTGATCAGCCAGTTCGACTGGCCGGGCCGCCCTGCCGCCGCCCCAGGATTCGCCACACTTGGCGAACGTTTCCTGACTCGCCTGCCTCCGCTGCCAATGTCGTCTTTCGGAGCGCCTTATCTGGTGGGCTTTTCACCGGACGCCGCCGCGCCGCTGGGCATTTCGCGCACGGAACTCGACACCCCAGCCGGGCTGGACGTATTCACCGGCAACGCCATCGCCACATGGAGCGACCCGTTTGCCACTGTCTACTCGGGCCACCAGTTCGGCGTATGGGCCGGCCAGTTGGGCGACGGCCGTGCGCTGCTGCTGGCAGAACTGCAGACAGGCGACGGCCCCTGCGAAGTCCAGCTCAAGGGCGCGGGTCGCACGCCGTATTCGCGCATGGCTGACGGGCGCGCCGTGCTGCGATCGTCCATCCGTGAATTCCTGTGCTCCGAGGCAATGGCTGGCCTGGGCATCCCGACCACGCGCGCTTTGTGCGTGACCGGCACCGACGCCCCGGTACGCCGCGAAGACATCGAAACCGCCTCCGTGGTCACGCGCCTGGCGCCATCATTCGTGCGCTTCGGCCATTTCGAGCACTTTGCCGCCAACGAAAAGCTGCCCGAACTGCGTGCGCTGGCCGATTACGTCATCGATCGCTTCTATCCTGCTTGCCGAAACGAGCCGCAACCCTACCTGGCCCTGCTGCGCGAGGTCGCCCGTCGCACCGCCGAATTGATGGCGCAATGGCAAGCCGTCGGCTTCTGTCACGGCGTCATGAACACCGACAACATGTCGATCCTGGGGCTCACGCTCGACTACGGCCCGTTCGGCTTCCTCGATGGTTTCAATGCCAACCACATCTGTAACCACTCCGACACCGGCGGCCGCTACGCCTACGCCCAGCAACCGCAGATCGGTTACTGGAACCTGTTCTGCCTCGCGCAGGCCCTGCTGCCGCTGTTCGGCGAAGATCCCGATATTTTGGTCGACTTGAGCGACGAAGCCCAGACCCAGCCCGCCATCGACGCCGCACAGGACACCCTGCTCGTCTACCGCGACACCTACGGCGCCGCCTTCTACGCCCGCTACCGCGCCAAGCTCGGCTTGACGGCCGCGCAGGATGCCGACGAAACACTTTTCGGCGACCTGTTCAAGCTGCTGCACACCCAGCGCGCCGACTACACGCTCTTCTTCCGCCACCTCGCCGACGTGCGCCGCGACGACACGCCCGCCGCGGCAGAAACGTGCACCGTGCGCGATTTCTTCTTCGACCGCGCCGCCGCCGATGTGTGGCTCGCCGCTTATCGCCAGCGCCTGCAAGCCGAACCGCAATCGGATGCCGAACGCGCCGCCGCCATGCAGCGCGTCAACCCGAAATACATACTGCGCAACCACTTGGCCGAAATCGCCATCCGCCGCGCCAAGGAGAAGGATTTCTCCGAGGTGGAAAACCTGCGCGCCGTGCTGGCCCGCCCCTTCGACGACCACCCAGGCTTTGAGCACTATGCGCAGCCCGCACCGGATTGGGCGTCATCGCTGGAGGTGAGCTGCTCGTCATGAGAACCTCCTCATGATCCGTAGCGAGCGGCCCGAGGTTGGCGTGAGAAGCGCAACCGTACACGGGTACGGCGAGCATCGCTGCGGCAAGATCGGGCCACGCAGCTGGATATTGGGCAGGCCCTGATGCCACGCTCTCATCGCGCCCTGTCAGGATCGCCGCTGCTGCGCGACAAAACCACATCGGCGGCCAATGAAGCCGCCGTCGCAACCAACCAGGAGTCTCATCACCATGACCGTCAAGAAAACCGACGCCGAATGGCGCGACCAGCTCTCCGACATCGAATACCGCGTCACCCGCGAAGCCGCCACCGAGCGCCCCTTCACCGGCAAATACTGGGATCACTGGGGCCGCGGTATTTACAACTGCGTCTGCTGCGGCACCCCGCTCTTCGAATCGTCGACCAAGTTCGACGCCGGCTGCGGCTGGCCGAGCTATTTCCAGCCGATCAACGGCGAGGTGATCGCCGAAAAGACCGACCATTCGCACGGCATGGTGCGCATCGAGGTGCAGTGCAAAAACTGCGGCGCGCACTTGGGCCACGTCTTCGAAGATGGCCCCGCGCCGACCGGTCTACGGTATTGCATCAACTCGGCTGCGCTAAACTTCGGCGATTGATCTTCCGCATCTGCTCACCTAAGCGCGCTCCCGCATGAAATTCCTGTTCGATCTGTTCCCGGTCATCCTGTTCTTTGCTGCCTTCAAGGTGGCCGGTATTTATGTGGCGACCACCGTCGCAATGGTCGCCACCGTGCTGCAGATCGCCTGGGTGTGGTTCAAGCACCGCAAGGTTGATGCCATGCAGTGGCTGTCACTGCTCATCATCGGCGTGTTTGGCGGCGCAACGCTGATCTTCCACAACGAGACCTTCATCAAGTGGAAGCCGACCGTGCTGTACTGGCTATTTGGCGTTGTGCTGCTGGGCAGCGTGCTGATCGTTCGCAAGAACCTGATCCGCGCGATGATGGAGCAGCAGGTCTCGCTGCCCGATCCGCTCTGGGCCCGTCTGAACCTGGTGTGGGCGGCGTTCTTCCTCGCCATGGGCGGCCTGAACCTGTACGTGGCGTACCACTTCGACACCGACGTCTGGGTCAACTTCAAGCTGTTCGGCTCGATGGGCCTGATGGTGGTGTTCATCATCGTGCAGAGCATCTGGCTGGCGCGCCATATGCAGGAACGCCCGGCCTCCAACTCCCAGGAAGACGCCTGATGGCCGCCGATCCGCGCGAGATCGAACGCCTGCTGCGCGAGGCCTTCCAGCCCATCCACCTCGTCGTTGAAGACGACAGCGCCAAGCACGCCGGCCATGCCGGTGCGGCTTCCGGCGGCGGACATTACAACGTCGATATCGTCAGCTCAGCCTTTGCCGGCAAGAGCCGCGTTGCGCGCCATCGCATGGTGTATGATGCGCTGCGCACGCTGTGGCCCGCTGCCATTCATGCCTTGGCGATCCACGCGGTCACACCCGAAGAAAACGTCTGAGTCCTTCCCTCGAACGCAATCCCATGAAGATTTCCAGCCTTACTGCCAGCCTGCTGGCTGTTGCCCTTGCTGCGGCTGTTGCACCGGCCATGGCCCAGAACGCCGCCGTGGTCAACGGCAAAGCCATCCCGAGCGCCAAGGTGGACGCGCTGATCAAGAAGTCGGGCCAGCCCGACTCGCCCGAGCTGCGCAACAAAGCCCGCGAGATGCTGATCGACCGTGAGCTGATCGAACAGGATGCTGCCAAGCGTGGCCTGCTGGAGCGTGACGACGTGCAGGAACAACTCGCCGCCTCCCGCCTGAACGTGCTGGTAGCCGCCGAGTTCGAAGACTACGTCAAGAACAGCCCCGCCACCGAAGAAGAGCTGCACAAGCAGTACGAAAAGATCAAGGCGCAATTCGGCAACGGCAAGGAATACCACGCCCACCACATCCTGGTGGACAAGGAAGCCGACGCCAAGGCCATCATTGCCAAGCTCAAGGCAGGCGCCAAGTTTGAAGACATCGCCAAGGCCCAATCGAAGGACAAGGGATCGGGCGCCAACGGTGGCGATCTGGACTGGGCCAACCCGGGCACCTATGTGCCGGAGTTCTCGGCAGCGCTGACCGGCCTGAAGAAGGGCGAAATCACGCAGACCCCGGTCAAGACGCAATTCGGCTGGCACGTGATCCGCCTGGACGACACGCGCGACGCCAAGATCCCGTCGTACGAAGACGTCAAGCCACAACTGCTCGAGATGATGATGGGCGACCAGAACTGGCAACGCACCAAGTTCCAGTCCATGCTGAAGGACCTGCGCGAAAAGGCGAAGATCCAGTAAGCAACAGCCCGTTGGGGCAATCAAAAAAAGGGGCCGCGTGCCCCTTTTTGATTTGATGGGCCGGTTGCATCGCACGCAATCGGAATCCCCCAGGCACAGCACGCCTTCTTTTGAAGTGTTTGCTGAAAAGCAGTCAGATTTGTCTCATAATGTGCGCCCACGCGCGCCGATATTGCACTACATCGGTGCACTCAAGAAATACTGAAAACCAACCACGCCAGCCCGGGCACATCCCGCCCACGGCCAGAGCGAAACCACCCAAAAGGAAACAGGAGATCCTTATGTCCAGCTTCAAGCATGCCTTCCGCCTCGCTGCCCTTGCTGCCATCCCGATGGCGCTTCTGCAAGCCACCCCGGCGCTGGCCCAGGCCACCAAGTCGGTCGAAGTGCTGGCCATCGTCGAACACCCGGCGCTGGATGCCATCCGCGACGGCGCCAAGGAAGAACTCAAGGCCCAGGGCTTCGACGCCGGCAAGAATCTGAAGTGGGAATACCAAAGCGCGCAAGGCAGCACCGCCACCGCCGCGCAGATCGCCCGCAAGTTCATCGGTGACAAGCCGGATGCCATCATCGCCATCGCCACGCCGTCGGCGCAGGCTGTCGTAGCCGCCACGAAGAGCATTCCGGTGGTCTACTCCGGCGTGACCGACCCGGTTGCCGCGCAACTGGTCAAAAGCTGGGAGCCGACGGGCACCAACGTGACCGGCGTGTCCGACAAGCTGCCGCTGGACAAGCAAATCGCCCTGATCAAGCGCGTGGTGCCTGGCGCCAAGCGCGTGGGCATGGTCTACAACCCAGGTGAAGCCAACTCGGTGGTGGTGGTCAATGAGCTGAAGAAGCTGCTGCCGGCCCAGGGCATGACGCTGGTGGAATCCGCCGCGCCGCGCACCGTGGATATCGCCCCGGCCGCCAAGAACCTGATCGGCAAGGTTGACGTGATCTACACGAACACCGACAACAACGTGGTGTCGGCGTACGAATCTCTGGTGAAGGTGGCCAACGAAGCTAAGATCCCGCTGGTGGCCGGCGACACCGACAGCGTGAAGCGCGGTGCGATCGCCGCACTGGGCATCAACTATTACAAGTTGGGCCAGCAGACCGGCAAGGTCGTTGCGCGCATCCTGAAGGGCGAGAAGCCGGGTGCCATCGCCTCGGCCGGCAGCTCCGACCTGGAACTGTTCGTGAACGAAGGCGCAGCCAAGAAGCAAGGCGCCACCCTGTCGGCGGACCTGCTGAAGGACGCCAAGGAAATCATCAAGTAAATCGCAAGGCGCCGGGCCGTGCTCCGCCCAACGGAGCCGGCCCGGCGCGGGTCAGTCAGCCCGCGCCCAAACGCGGCTATCCGCCGCATAATGGCCGGGCGCTCGCGCTCTACCCTCAAGCGTCCCCGTTCATTGCCTTCAGGTGCGGTGCCCAATCGCCGCGCCCTACTCTGTCATGTCACTGTTTTCGTTACTCGGCGCCCTGGAGATCGGCCTGATCTTCAGCCTCGTGGCGCTCGGGGTGCTGATCTCCTTCCGCATCCTCAATTTTCCCGACCTCACCGTTGACGGCAGCTTCCCCATGGGTGGCGCCGTGTCGGCCACGCTCATCGCGGGCGGACACGATCCGTTCACGGCGACCCTGTTCGGCATGCTGGCAGGCGCCGTTGCTGGCTTCATCACGGGCTGGCTCAACGTGCGCCTGAAGATCATGGATCTGCTCGCCAGTATCCTGATGATGATCGCGCTGTACTCGGTCAACCTGCGCATCATGGGCAAGCCGAACGTGCCGCTCATCACCGAGCCGACGGTCTTCTCGCTGCTGCAGCCGGAATGGATGCCCGACTACGTGTTCCGCCCCGTGCTGCTGGCCGTGGTGGTGGTGGTGGTCAAGCTGCTGGTGGACTGGTTCTTCTCCACGCAGATCGGCCTGTCGCTGCGCGCGACCGGCGCCAACCCGCGCATGGCACGCGCCCAAGGCGTAGCCACCGGCCGTGCCACGCTGGCCGGCATGGCGCTGTCCAACGCGCTGGTGGCACTCGCCGGCGCGCTGTACGCACAGACGCAAGGCGGCGCAGACGTGTCGATGGGTATCGGCACCATCGTGATCGGCCTGGCCGCCGTCATCATCGGCGAGACCGTGCTGCCGGCACGCCGCCTGGTGCTGACCACGCTGGCCGTGGTGGTGGGCGCGATCCTGTATCGCTTCTTCATCGCCCTGGCGCTCAACAGTGATTTCATCGGCCTGCAGGCGCAAGACCTGAACATGGTGACCGCCGCGCTGGTGGTGATCGCCCTCGTGCTGCCCGGCATGCGCCGCAAGGTGTTCGGTGCACTCGCCAAGAACGGCTCCAAGGGGAACTGACATGCTGAGCGCACAAGGACTCACCCTCACCTTCAATCCGGGCACGCCCATCGAAACGCGCGCGCTGCGTGGCCTGTCGCTGGAGATCCCGTCGGGCCAGTTCGTGTCCGTGATCGGCTCGAACGGCGCGGGCAAATCGACCTTCCTGAACTCCATCAGCGGCGACCAGATGGTCGACGGCGGCCGCATCACCATCGACGGTGAAGACGTCACGCGCAAGCATGCGTGGCAGCGCGCCGACAAAGTCGCCCGCGTCTTCCAGGACCCGATGGCAGGCACCTGCGAGAATCTGACCATCGAAGAGAACATGTCGCTGGCCATGTGCCGCGGGCAGCGTCGCGGCTTCAAGTTCGCGACCAACCGCAAGTGGCGCGAGATCTTCCGCGAGCAACTGCGCCGGCTGGACCTTGGCCTGGAGAACCGTCTGACGGACCGTATCGGCCTGCTCTCAGGTGGCCAGCGCCAGGCGGTGAGCCTGCTGATGGCCTCGCTGCAACCGTCGCGCATCCTGCTGCTGGACGAGCACACCGCAGCGCTGGACCCGAAGACGGCGGCCTTCGTGCTGGAACTGACCGCCAAGATCGTCTCTGAAAGCAAGCTGACGACGATGATGGTCACGCACTCCATGCGCCAGGCGCTCGACTACGGCGACCGCACGGTGATGCTGCATCAGGGCAACGTGATCCTCGACGTGCAGGGCGAGGAACGCAAAGGCCTGGACGTGCCGCACCTGCTGCAGAAGTTCGAGGAAACGCGCGGCGCCAAGGTGGACGACGACGCGCTGCTGCTGGGCTGATACTGGCACTGCGTTTCAACGCACCATGAAAAACGGGCACCTTCGGGTGCCCGTTTTCTTTTGGGGACAGCGCATAAACGTCGCATTCGACGACGTTCTATTTGGCATCAATGGTTCTGAATTTTGATTTCGATAATTAGAAACGATTTTCAGAATCGTCTCATGTATTTCCCGCTTCACCTTTGGCAGCCTTCGGCAGGTTTGCGCGTATTTCATTTTGTCGATTGCCTGCCAAAGGAGGAGCACCCGTCATGGACGGTCTCGACCGTTTACCGCTTTCTGAGCGCACCATTTCCGTTTCAGGCGCGGCACTGCCCACGCTGCTGGGGCAACCAACCTTGGTGTTCTCGCGCCTATCCGGCACGGACAACCTCAATGAACTGTTCGAATACGATCTGGAACTACGCACACCAGACGAGCGTCATGCGATCTACGGCCCCGCAGCCGACCTCGACAAGAAGGCCCTGGAGGGCACCGAAGTCACGATCAAGATCGAGCTGGATGGTTCGGGCGTCGGTTTAGAGGGCCGTGCGGGTGCGGGCACGCGTGAGATCACCGGTATCGTCACGCAGGTGCGCGGCCCCTATCCCGCTGGCCGGCACATCGCCTATCGCATTACGCTGCGGCCCTGGTTATGGCTTGCAACGCGACGCTCCGATTACAAGATCTACCAGAACAAGAACGTTGTTCAGATTCTGGATGCGCTGCTCGGAAATTACATCTACCCCGTAGAAAAACGGCTGGATGAGCGGAAATACCCGAATCGGGTGTTTCAGCAACAGTATGGCGAGACGGATTTCGCCTATTTCCAGCGTCTCACGCAAGAGTGGGGTATTTCCTGGTTCATGGCCCATTCAGACGGTCGGCAACGCCTGGCGCCCTACTCAAGCACCGCATATCAAACGATCCGCTGGCAAGCCACGCCAGACCGTATCGACGAAGAGCACGCCCACGAATTCGAGCTCATTGACCAGCTTGTCGCGGGCGAGTGGCGTACATCGGACTACGACTTTGGCAAGCCGCGCGCCGACCTGAGCATTCGCGACCGCGACCCGCGCGACACCGCGCATTCAACGCAAAGTCTCTACGAATACCCCGGCGACCACAGCCAGCCCACAACCGGTAGCGACCCATGGAACGAAGGCCGGTTCATCGCCCGCATTCGGATCGAGGAAATCCGCCAACACGGACTGCGCGGCAGAGGCAAAGGCAACTTGCGCGCAATGGTGCCGGGCTGCACTTTTCACCTCACCGGCTTTCTTGAACAGGAAGCCAACCGCGAATACCTCATTTTCGGCACCAAACTGCGCATTGAAGACGTGGGCGAAGCCGCAGGCACCGGCCAGCAATGGCATTGTGAAGTGGAATTCGAGGTGCAGCCCACCAACGAAATATTTCGGCCCGTACGCACGCAGCACAAGCCACGTATGTCTGGCCCCATCCAGGCGCGCGTGGTCGGCCCCGCAGGACACCCGATTCACACCGATGCTTATGGGCGCATCAAAGTGCAGATGCCATATGACCTGTACGGCAACAACGATGAGCACAGCTCATGCTGGGTCCGCGTAGCCAACGCGTGGGCAAGCCACCGCTATGGCGCCATGCACCTGCCGCGTGTCGGGCAAGAGGTTCTAGTGATTGGCATTCATGGCGACCCGGACTGTCTCATCGCCACCGAGCGCGTCTACAACAAGATGAACCTGCCACCGTGGGAGTTGCCGCAAATGCAGGCGCTCTCGGGTTTTGCCAGCCAGGAACTGCCAGATGGGGAAGGCCATGGTGGCGGCCGCCAAAACAAGATTCTGGCCGACGACACACCGGGGCAACCGCAGGCGCAGATCGGCTCAGACTTTCAATCATCGGAATTGGCGCTCGGCCATATCGTCGCCATTCCTGATTGGCAAGGCCGCAAGAACAAGCGCGGCGAGGGCTACGAGTTGCGCACGGATGCGTGGGGAGCCATGCGTGCATCCATGGGCATGCTCCTGACCACCTACAAGCGCACCCACGGCAGCGACTACGCCCTGAGCATGGGCGACATGGTGGACGCCCTGCAACAAGCAGAACGACAGACCGAACAACTGGCCGACGCCGCTCAGCAAGCGGATGCCCAAGATGGCGAGCAAAAAGAGATCGCCAAGGCCATGGCTCGGCAGCACGCCGCGCTCAAAGGCGAAGGACCGCTCAAAGAGTTCACTGCGCCTCACCTCGTGCTGACCAGCCCTGTCGGCATCGCCGCCTCAACACCGGGTCTGACCCACTTACAGAGCGGCACGCATCTCGCCATCACCACCGGAGACAACGTGTCCGTAACAGCCGCTGGGGGATTCTTCGCCAGCGTGCGCCATGCATGGCGCGTCTTCGTCTACGCGGCGGGAATGCGCTTTGTCGCGGCCGCCGGCAACATCAACGTGCAGGCCCTCAAGGATTCGATCAACCTGCTCGCCAAGCTCGAAATTACCGCTACCGCCGAGAAGATCACCATCAAGGCCAAGCAGGAGCTGCAACTCAACGGAGGCGGCAGCTATATCAAGCTGACCACCGGCGGTATCGAGAACGGCACCGAAGGTGCGTGGAAAGTCTACGCCGCCAGCAAGAACCTCACCGGCCCCAGCAGCGTGCCGGTCGATCTCAAGCCCAAGCAGGTGTGCCTTGAATGCCTGCTGAAGGCCGCCACGCGCAACACCGCCGTGGTGCCTCGCTAATTCCCCCCCCGCTTTTTCCAACCATCGTTGAATTCATCATGCGAAATTCTTATCAAGCACATCAACCGTCGTTTGCCTTTGTTGCAGCCTCATGGGCGGCGTTGCTCACCGGCTTTCTTGCGTTCCTCGTTGGGCTCTTCAATGCCAACATGCAACTGAATGAACGCGGCTACTACTTCACGGTACTCGTCTACGGCCTCTTTGCCGCTGTGTCCGTACAGAAGAGCGTGCGAGACAGGCTCGAAGGTATCCCCGTCACCGGCATTTACTACGGCCTGAGCTGGGTTTCCGTGCTTCTTGCGGTGCTGCTGCTGTGCGTGGGTCTGTTCAACGCCACGCTTGCCCTGAGCGAAAAGGGCTTCTACGGCATGTCGTTTGCCCTTGCGCTGTTTGGCGCAATCGCCGTGCAGAAGAACACGCGCGATATCCAGGCGGCCCAACCGCTCGTCATTGATCCGGCTCTGGTGCAGCACGTTCCCGACACCGGCACCTTTGCGCAGCAGGACGACTAACGCGCCCAGCAAGCCCTCCGGCTCGCTGGTGTAGCTCGGTCACAGCGAGCCGGAATCACTCTCGCCCCTCGCAAAGAATGCAATGTCAGGAAACGAAACTCCCGTTCATATTTACGTGCTGGCGGATGGCGCTGCCTATCCTTTGCGCCTGGCCGCCTTGCTGCGCGAAGCCGGCACAGAATTTCGCAACGTCTACGCCGGCCTGCCCGAAGAAGAAGCCGGAGACGCATCGCTCTTCCTCGCGCACGTAACCGACGCCGACGCACCCTGGCTGGCCGAGCTGGATGCGATGGACTTGCAGGCTCCATGCCTCACCTTGATCTGGAGCCGTGCTGACATCGACGCGCTTGCCAAGCATCTACGCCAATTCCTGATTGCCGACATTGGCGACGGCATGACGGCACTGATCCGCTATTACGACCCACGCAACCTGCTGGTCACAATGGAAGTCTGGGGCGATGAGATCAGCGACAAGCTTATGTGGCCCATCGAGCAGTGGAAGTACCGAGGCCACAGCGAAACCTGGGAGCGTATTGATGGGCCCGCGGATGGTTGCACCACGCAAACCGCCCCACTCCCCATTCAACTCACGCAAGAACAACTCGATCGCTTTGTGGAGCACTGCGAGCCTGATCAGTTGCTCGCCGCATTGGTAGAAAACGGCATCGCACCGCAGGATGGCCCTTACCTTCCTCGGTTCACAAACTTCCTGCATCGCTACCAGAAAGCTGCGGCATGGGGCTTGACCGAACCTGCTGATCGGCTGCGTTTTTGCGAACTGTCCTATCGGTACGGCCCCGCATTCGATGAACACAGCAATGTTCGCATCGCATTGGAAGAGCGGATGCGTAGCAGTAGCTCCATGGCGGCGTGCGAAGAAGGCATCCATCCCACCGTGTGGGAGCAATTACTTGCGAAAGCACCGAACGGGAAATAGCAGGATGAGATTGCAAGGACCAATCACCAATGGCGGCGATGCCTCGTGGCTAAAGCGCGTCCACCTCGGCTCGTCTGTGAATCGGAGCGTCGGCTGATGA
>NZ_DBMV01000027.1 GCF_002298975.1 Ralstonia sp. UBA689 | reverse complement strand
TCCACGCAAGGGTCAGGTTCTGTCCCGCCGTCGCGTTGAACGTGTAGCGCGCGTTCTGGCCCGCTCGGGTCGTCGCGAACGTCGTCACCGGCGCGCCAGCGGTCAGTACCCCGGACTGTTCAGATGTCAGAAGCAGCGAAACATTGGCAGTGTGAGAACCATCGATTCGAGCGAGCAAGCGGTAAGTACCCTTCTGGGGTATTGCCGGCAGGGTGCACTTGTTCGCTGTAGTAACTGTGCACGAAACCAGCACGGCACCGGAGGGAGCGTAGACGCTCAGTGCAAGTTGTTGACTGCCGTTTGTAGGCGAAGGCGAGAAGTTGGCGACCCCGAGCCCAAGCCGTTGACCCGCCACCGCGTCAAAGATGAACAATCCAGCGCTGCCCGCCGTGCCCAGGGTAGAGCTCGTCGCCGCGCCGTCCGGAACGATGCGCTGCGTATCCACGATCGTGCTCGGCGACACTCCCGTGGGTACGACGTAGAAATCGTTCGCGCTGATTGCGCTTCCATTGGCCGTGGTAACCGAGATCTTGCCAGACCCTGCCTGAGGCACAGTCGCGACAACCTGCGTCGGCGCAGTCACCGCGGTAACTTGTCCCTGGGTCGAGCCAAACACAACATTGTTGGCTGCCGTCGCAGGCTGGAATCCAGTCCCTGTGACTGTGACCGAAGTTCCGGCTAGGCCCAGCGATGGAGTGAAGCCGGTGATGGTGGGTGGTGCTGCGCTCGTACCAACAACAAAATTGGCCGACGAGACAGCAGTGCCGTTCGTATTGGAAACGGAGATTGGCCCGGTCGTGGCCGCAGAAGGAACCGTGACGCGAAGAGCTGTGGCGCTTGCCGCGGTCACTGCCGCTGCTACGCCGTTGAACGTGACCGAGTTTGCGCTGGCGGTGGTGCTGAAACCGCTACCTAAGATGGTGACACTGGTACCCGCAGGGCCACCGCTGGGCGAGAAGCTCGCAATAGCCAGCGTATTTGTCGTACTTGCTTTGACTGCAGTGATGTTGCCGACCGCATCGTACGCATATTGAGTACTGGTGCCGTCGGGAGCAACAACCTGAATGAGACGCCCAAGGTCGTCATAAACGAACCCGGTGTTAGCAGCATGACCAGCGTTGCTAACAAACAAAACACTGCATACGGCGAAAAGCCCAAACGCCCGAGCCAGATCAGTGAACGAAAAAGAAGATTTGGCACGCGCAGCGCGCACGATGCCACTTGCGCTTTGCGCAAACACATTTTCGGACCTGGCCATATGGGTCCACCCCCTGGGTATTTCGATCTTTGTTTTTCGTTCTAAGCAGGAGCCGATCCATTAGACCGGCAAGCGGCAACGCAGGTAATACCACTGCACTTGAAACATACACACGTCTCTGCCACTCGCGCTGTTTGGTAACCAAGGGGCATACCCCCTAATCATCAGCATGAATTGCCGTAACAAAACCGTAACCAGCCGGTCTGGTGACACGCTTCCAACGAGGTCAGACTGCTCCATTCAACAGGACCGTCGCCCGAGAGAACGGCAGCCTGCCAGCTTGTCTAGCAAATCGCAATATTGGTGAAGAGGGGTACTCTCCTTAAAGAATCCATAACACTCCACGATCAGGAAATGTGTTATTTGCGACCCCGAATACACCCCCGCTATTCACGTTTTCACAACAAGCCGCCCATTGACAGCGTTAAGTCGTGGGTGACAACATGCTCCAAAAGCAAGGCACGTTTTTCCGCCAATAAAATCCCGTGTGCGACCATGTCAAATATCACCTCCACAAAGGTGACGGCACGGTTTCGCGTCACGGTTCAATAAAATATGTTTAGGGGGTCGGTCCGTTGGCACGATGGCCTTTCAGCCAGGCTGCTTCGCGTTTGCGTCGCTCAATGCTGGTTGCAATTTTTGGGCGCGGAGTCCTGTCTCCATTGCGCAACAGGACTCGAAGAGCGCTACCCGTCCTCTCAGCGACGGGTGCGCTCGTTTTCCTAGCTTGGGCTGTTCAGCCTTGGCCAGCACCGGCCGCCAGCACCTCGGAATTGGATCTTCTCGGTCTGCCCAAAATCGACGGGCGCCCGCCAAGCCCTGCGATGATCGCCCTGGGCCAAAGGCTTTTCTTTGACCAGCGACTCAGCAGTGACGGCACTCGCAGTTGCGCCAGTTGCCACTCACCGGACCAGTTCTTCGGCGATGGCCTGCGCGTTTCAAAAGGGATTGGTGAGCGCTTGGGGACCCGCAACGCACCGAGCCTATTGAACGTTGCATATAACACCTCTCAATTCTGGGAAGGGAGAGACCCCACACTCGAAAGCCAAGCTCTCCGGCCGCTGACCAATCCTCGAGAGATGGGCATGCCAGATGGTGCGGCCGTGCTTCATGTAATCGTGCAAGACCCGAACTACGTGGAGGCATTCAGGCACGCCTTTGGAGTTAACGAAGCATCCCAGGTGCGTATTGAGCAAGTTGCGCAAGCGTTGGCTGCCTATGAGCGCACACTGCGTGCTGGCGACTCAGCATTCGATCGCTATGCATTTGGAGGCGACAAAAACGCCCTCAGCGCGAGCGCAGTGCGAGGGCTAACCCTATTTACCGGAGCCGCGCGTTGCTCCACATGCCACACGATCGAACGTGATCACGCCCTGCTTACTGATAACCAATTTCATGCGCTGTCGGTCGGCATGGAGCGTATTAGTGGGCATCTGGCGCAATTGACTACCGAGTTGGCTTCTCAGAAGCAGAAGGGCGTGCCGCTGGACCAGATCATTCTCTCGAATGACGACTTCGCCGAATTAGGGCGGTTTGTGGTGTCACTCGATCCGAAGGACATCGGCAAGTTTCGCACCCCCAGCTTGCGCAATGTGGCGAAGACGGGGCCCTATATGCACGATGGCGGTGTGCCCACGCTCTTGCAGGCAGTCGACTATGAGGTCTACTACCGCAGCAACGAGCAAGGCCGACCGTTGCTGCTCACTCCCATGGAGCGTCAGGACTTGATCGCGTTCTTGGAAGCGCTGACCACCAGTCCGCAAGCGCTCGCTAGGCTGAACCCTGACCCCCAGGCAGCGCACCACTGAGTTGCCGCGGCGATACCAGTACCCTAACCCCAACGACTCATGACGTCCGTAAGATGTTCTAACGAGCGCCGCTCCGCCCTGGCTCGACCAAGCCGAGGACTGCACGGCTTCACCCTGCTGGAACTGCTAGTCGTGCTGGTCATCATCGGCTTACTGGCATCGTATGTTGGTCCGAAATACTTCTCCCAAATCGGAAAATCGGAGATCACGACGGCCAAGGCCCAGTTGGAAGCCTTTGAAAAGGTTCTGGACACCTATAGGCTGGACGTCGGCCGCTATCCGAGCACCGAAGAAGGTCTGCAGGCGCTGATGGTGGCGCCACCCACTGCCGGCGCGAAATGGAGCGGCCCCTATCTCAAACGCGAGGTGCCGCTGGACCCTTGGGGGCACGCCTACGTGTACCACGCCCCCGGCGCCAACGGCGAATACGAGGTCATCAGCTACGGCAAGGACGGTCAGCCTGGCGGCAGCGGCGAAAACGCCGACATCGTCCGCCCCTGACGGCCGCATTGCTAGCCGGAGAAAACTCGCGTGAAGTTTGAAGTACGCGTCCTATCTCGTTCGAATGCGATCCAGCTGCTGAGCGTCGAGGCACAGAGCGAAGCGGACGCTCTACGTCAGATACGAGACCAAGGACTGCAGGCGCTGGGCATCCGCAGTTCGCGAGTGGCGCAGGCCGCCACAGGTTGGCGGCGCAAGCGCTTTTCGCTACTGCTATTCAGTCAGGAACTGCACGCTCTGCTGCTTGCCGGCTTGACGTTGATGGAAGCGCTTGAAGGTCTGATCGAGAAAGAGGCTGCGCCTGAAGCGCGTAGCGTCCTGCAAAGACTCATCGCCCTTATCAGCGAAGGTCAACGCTTCTCGGCGGCCCTTACGGCGATGCCAGAAGCATTTCCTCCCCTCTATGTCGGCCTGATGCAAGCTGCGGAGACTACGGGGGCATTACCGGCGGCGCTGGCGCGCTATGTCGAGTATCAGCAACGTGTGGACGTGGTCCGCAGCAAGATCGTCAGCGCGTCGATCTATCCGGCCATCCTCATGGTCGTGGGGGGCTTGGTCACCATTTTCCTTGGCGGCTACGTAATCCCCAGATTTGCTTCCATTTACAAGGATTCGGGGCGTGAATTGCCGCTGATGTCAGCTTGGTTGTTGGGCACAGGCCAGTTTGTGGCCGAACACGCGCTGCCGACAGCCATTGCAATGGCCATCGCCCTTGCCGCAACGGTTGTTGCAGCAGCACGCCTGCACAAGAGTGGGGCACTGTCCCGTGGTGTGTTGCGGCTCCCGGCGGTAGGACCGCGCGTGCAGTTGTACGAAATGTCTCGGTTGTACCTGACGCTGGGGATGCTGCTGGAAAGTGGTATTCCGGCAGTGTCGGGCTTACGCATGAGCGAGGGCGTCATCTCGCGCCACGTGCTGGAGCGCTTGCAGCGTGCACGCCACGCCATCGAAGCTGGGGCGCCCTTTGCAGACACCTTCCATGACAACGGCCTGACGACGTCGATTTCGTTCCGGATGCTGCGGGTAGGAGAGCGCTCCGGCAAGTTGGGGGCCATGCTGATTCAGGCCTCCAACTTCTACGACAACGATATCTCCCGCTTTATCGACCGGTTCACTCGCGCCTTCGAGCCAATCATGATGCTGCTTATCGGCGTGGTGGTCGGTGTCATCGTCGTGCTGCTGTACCTGCCGATCTTCGACCTGGCGACTTCCCTGCAATGACAGATATGAGTCAATTGTCCTCACGGATGTCACCGGGCACGGATGACAAGGTCAAAGACCCTGTCCTGAGCGTTGATGACTTACACGCGGTGTGCGAACGTGCCAAGTCCTTGGGCTTATCGCCCATGCAGGAATTGGAAGTGCTCTACGACGGACGCTTGCGCACCCTCGCAGCTTGGCTGGCAGAAGTGCTCGGCTGGCCGGTGGTCGACACCCAGCAGATGGACCAAAGTCAGCCGAAGTTCGATCGGTTGCCGCTAGTGGAGGCGATGCGCCGGCACGCGGTCTTGTTGCAGACGTCGGACCAAATCCTCGCCGTTGTTGCAGATCCTTTTGACATGGAGCTGCAGAGTTGGCTTGGAGCCCGTGCGGGCGCCACGGTGAATTTTCGCGTGGCGCTGCGATCCGACATCCAAGCCTATCTTGCCAAGCAAGAACAGTCGGTGCGTGCAGTCGACAGTGTTGTCGCCGATGCAGACGAAGAAGCTCGCGGATCTCGCGCGACAGAAGTGCTGTCCTTTGCGTCAGTCAGTGTGGCCGCCAGCCCCGCAGTCAAACTGGTCAACTCGACCCTATATGACGCGCTGCGGGCGACGGCCTCCGACATACATCTGGAAAGCACTGCGTCTGGACTCACCATCAAGTATCGCGTCGATGGCGTGCTCGACCATGCCCGTTCGATCACCGGACGCGACTTGGCAGCGCAGGTGATCTCGCGTCTGAAAGTGCTGGCCGAACTTGACATCTCCGAGCGACGGGTGCCGCAGGATGGGAGCTTCCAGGTCGAGTCCAACGGACGGGACATTGACCTGCGGGTTTCCGTCATGCCAAGCATTCATGGCGAGGACGCGGTGATTCGCATCTTGGACAAGCGCGCCATGATCGAATCTTATGGTGCATTGTCGCTGGAGGCCTTAGGTTTTGATGACGCATCTCTGGTCACCTTGCGCCGGCTGAGCGATGAACCCTACGGCATGCTGTTGGTGACGGGGCCGACAGGCTCTGGCAAGACCACAACGCTGTATGCAGCGCTCACAGAAATCAACAACGGCCGCGACAAAATCATCACCATCGAGGATCCCGTCGAGTACCAACTGCCGGGAATTCTGCAAATCCCCGTCAACGACAAAAAAGGATTGACCTTCGCACGAGGCCTGCGCTCGATCTTGCGGCACGACCCCGACAAGATCATGGTGGGAGAAATTCGTGACCGAGAGACGGCCGAGATCGCGGTGCAATCAGCGCTGACTGGCCACCTTGTGCTTACGACCGTGCATGCCAACAACGTGTTCGATGTGTTCGGTCGTTTCACGCACATGGGTATCGATCCCTATGCCTTCGTTTCAGCACTCAACGGCATCTGGGCACAACGCCTGATCCGCAACAACTGTCCGCATTGCACCCGCGACACGGACGCCGATCCCACAATGCTGTCGCGCCTGGGTCTGCGGGCTGAGGATGTCCAGGCTTACCGCCTTCGCGCCGGCACGGGCTGCGGCGATTGCCGGGGAACCGGCTATAAGGGCCGCACCGCGATCGCGGAAATACTGTCGCTCAACGACGAACTACGCGAGCTGATCGTGAACAAGGCGCCGGTACGCCACCTGAAAGAAGTGGCCGCCAAGCACGGCACCCGAAGCCTGCGTGACGCTGCCCTCAAACTCGCATGCGCAGGCATCACGACACTGGAGGAGGTCAAGCGTGTCACTCTTCAGTCCTAACCGCTATCGCCTGCAGATCGCAGAACGAACGCTTGTCCTGAGCAAGCGCGTGGCACGCGGACGCGAATGGCAACACCAGGCGACCGGGGAACACCCTGGAATCTCGTGCGAGCCAGAGTTCTCGACGACGCTCACGCAGTTCTGTCAACTGCGCTTGCCGCGGCGTGCTCGCTGGTCAGTGCAGGTCGATAACGAACTGGCGCGATTCTTTATGCTCCGCCCCCCGGAACGCGTTGCGGGTCTGCGGGAGCTGCAATTGGTGAGCGCTTTGCGCTGTGAGTCGCTGTTTGGTGACCCGGCTGAAGATTGGGCGTGCATGGGCGACTGGCACGCCCGCGACCCTTTTCTAGTCTGCGCGCTGCCGAAATCCCTGATGCAAACGCTTGCAACGGTCGCATCCCTGCGACGCAGTCGTCTCGATAGCATCACCTCGCGCTTCGTGCAAACCTGGAACGAGTGTGCTTCACGCATGCGTCAGCAGCAAGCGTGGGCCGCTGATGTCAGCGCGCAGCACGCCATACTTGTGGCCACATCCAGGGGGCGACCCGCTGCAGTTTCCCAGATCACTTCATCGGGATGGGAGAACATTGATGGCCTCCGAACCGTGATCCGGCGCACGAGCCTGCAATGGGGTCTGGCCTTACCAACCACCCTATATGTGGCCGGGGAATCGATGCGCCACTGGCACGGGCAGAGCGTCGACGGCTGTGCCATCCAACATCTGATGTCGGCGCCAACTCATGAGCCGCTGCAACAGCAGGCGACGCCCGAAACGCCGTACCTGCCAGTTGGGGAGCCTCAAGCGTGAAACGACTGCATATCGACTTTGCGGCCGACACAAGGTCGCGCTTTGCACCCACCAGTACGGCGCTGATGCTGATCGTTGCTGGGACGGTGGGTTGTGGCCTCACGCTGCCCCACGTGGTGCACTTAGTCCAACAGTATCAGACACTCAGCGAGCGCCTGATACGGGTAAGTGAACGCACGCAGGTCTTGGCACATCAACAAAAACAGTCCATCAACAGTTTGACACCCGAGCAGGTCAGTACCGTAAACCGTGCCGTGCGGCGCCTGAACGTTCCATGGCGTGATCTCTTTGACATGCTGGAGCAGGCCACACCGCAGACGGTTGCATTGCTTTCACTAGAGCCCGATGCCGATCGTTCAGTGCTGAAACTCAGCGCCGAGGCAGGTACGGTCGACGACATGATCGAGTACGTCCAGCGCCTTAAGTCGCGCCCGGAGGTTCAGTCGGTGTCCCTCAACAAGCATCAAATGGACGCCAAGGATCCCTATCACCCAGTGCGCTTCACGCTGGTCTTGAACTGGCGGTATCCCGAGCGACTATTGCCACCGGCAGGGAACCAATCGCACAAGGATGCGGCATGAGAGTGCGTGTACCAAGCAACCTCAGCTTGAGGCTACGTTTGACGTTGCATCGGCAGAATTGGCTGACCTGGTTCGGCATCGCACTGTTGGTATGCGCCGCCACTTTGCACTGGATCGCCCAGCCTTGGCTGGAGAAGCGGAACAGCGAGACGCTCCAAGCCATCCGGGCAAGCCTGGCGCAGCGTAACGCGTCACTTGCCCCAGGGCGCGCGCTAAGTCGCGCCGAGCTTGCCACCCAACGGGCTCAAGCCTTTTTCAAGGTGCTGGGCGACGAGCATTCGTTCGAACAGAACCTCAGCGCGTTACTAACCTATGCCAAGGATGCAGGGGTCACAGTAGCAGAAGCAAACTACGATCATGCAACAGCGCCCAAGGCAGGGATGGCGTTGGAAGGCGTCGCACTCCCATTAACCGGCACCTATAGCAGTCTGCGTACGTTCTGCGAAACCACCCTGCAACATCTGCCTTTCGCTTCGCTGGACTCGGTTCAGTTCAAACGCAGTTCAGTCGCAGCCGATGCGGTGGAGGCGAAGCTGCACCTGACGCTGTACCTCCGCAATGGGCCCACAACGACTCAGGTGAGGACATCCTCTGACTCCATCGCGACAAATCAACAGTCTCTGGCAGACGTCCAGCATGCAGCGGCGGAGGCGCCTTGAAGCCGCGACACATTGCAATGGGAACGGCTTTGCTGGCGGCCGCTTGCGTGGCGGTCTGGGGTAACCAAGACAAGCCTCCAACAGTCGTCGAAGGCACCCGCGGAGGGATCGTCAGCGGACCTCGCGCCGCGGTGGAGCCACGACCATTAACGCCGGAGACGTTGCCGTCCTCTCCCGAAATAGTGCTCGAACTTGCCCCGCGTGAGCAGTTAATCGGACATACGGAGCGCGACGAGTCGCGCAGTCTATTCGCCGCGCACAGTTGGGCCCCTTCCGCACAGTCGGACGGCGCACCAGCAGAACCTGCCGCACCAACAGCGCCTGCGTTGCCCTTCACATACCTCGGTAAAGAGCAATCGGGTCAGACGTGGCAGGTATTCCTGGCCAATGGGGATACCACGCTGGTGGTGGGAGAGAAAGACAGTATCGATGGCCAATACAAGGTGCTGTCGATCACGCCACCGACCATGACCTTCGAATATCTACCGCTGCACGAGCGGCAAACACTGCAGATCGAATGAACAAAAAAAATTTTGGCAGTGGGGCCGACTGTCGGCCCGTGCCCGAGACGCTGCCTTGTCCGCCGAGCTCTAGTGCGCGCTTGATTTCAGCGCTCCTCTACCGTTTGCGAAACGCTCTTCATTGGCCGCTGTGTGCAGCGTGCGTAGTCGTGCTGGCTGCCTGCGCCCAGTCCCCCGTTCTTCAAGAGGCCCGATCAGCGTTCGAACAAGGCAAGCTCGAAGAGAGTCTTGCGCAGTTGCGAGTGGCGCTGGTGAAGGATCCAAGCAACACAGAGTTGCAGATGACGTATATGACGTTGCGCGAGCGTGCCGTCAACGATTTGATGGCTCAGGAGCAGAGACTGCCTGCGGGTGCGAGCTCGGGAGAGCGCGCTCAGCTCCTGCGCCGCGTCCTGGCGATTGACCCAAACAATGCGAGGGCCGTTCTTGCTCTAGACCGTATCGACCGAGACGCACGGTACGCAAAGATGCAGTTAGACGCGCAATTCGCTTTCGATGCGAAAGACAATGCTGGCGCGATGGCCAAGGCGAGAGCGATTCTGGCCGAAGACCCGAATAATCCTGCTGCACGTGCATTGATTAGGTCCATTTTGGACAAGTCCACCCCTCCAGCGTCGCAGCTCGCTCCTACTGAGGCTTTGCAGCGCAAGATCTCGATTCAGTTCAAGGATGCCCTGCTCAAGCAGGTATTCGACGTCCTCTCTGCAACTTCAGGCATCAACTTCGTTCTGGATAAAGACATCAAGGCCGATCAAAAGACCTCGGTGTTTCTCAAAGATGTCACGGTGAAGAGCGCGATCGAGGTCGTCTTGACAACCAATCAACTCGAACAGAGAGTCATCAACGCCAGCGCCATCTTGATCTACCCGAACCTGCCAGCCAAACAAAAGGACTATCAGGCACTCAGCGTGCACACGTTCTACCTGACCAATGTCAGCGCCGAGCAGATGGCAACCACTTTGAAGAGCATCTTGAAGGTGCAGAACCTCGTGGTGGACAAGGGGCAAAACATGATCATGATGCGGGATACGCCCGATGTTATCGAGATGGCCGAGAAGGTTGTCGCGCTTCAAGATCTGCCCACACCCGAAACGATGCTGGAAGTGTCCGTGCTGGAGGTCAACAAGGATCGACTCGATGAGATCGGCGTAACCTACCCGCCCAAGCTGTCTTTGACGCCATTGTCATCAGTCTCAGGCGGCACGCTCACATTGCAGGATCTGCTTCACCCGACTCAAAGCACGTTAGGCGCAACGATT
This sequence comes from Ralstonia sp. UBA689, assembly GCF_002298975.1. Classification (GTDB taxonomy): domain Bacteria; phylum Pseudomonadota; class Gammaproteobacteria; order Burkholderiales; family Burkholderiaceae; genus Ralstonia. The sequence goes on along the minus strand of NZ_DBMV01000027.1, from coordinate 20,129 downwards.
TCCCCTTTGTCGATCAATCTGACAGGCACGGATACCGACGTGAAGCTGTTGGCCAACCCCAAGATTCGGGTGAAGAATCTGGAGGCAGCCAAGATTTTGATCGGTAACAAGGTACCGAACATCACGTCCACGGCAACTTCCACTGGCTTCGTATCACAGAGCGTGCAATATCTGGACGTTGGGCTGAAGTTGGAAGTCACACCGACCATCACCATCGACAATGAAGTCTCCATTAAGGTGGCACTGGAGGTGAGCAATATTGCCAACCAGATCACCACCACCAGTGGAACAGTGGCCTATCAGATTGGTACACGCTCCGCCTCTACAGTGCTGCGCTTGAAAGATGGCGAAACCCAGATCCTGGCGGGCCTGATCAACGATGAAGACACCCGCACTGTCACAAAGATTCCCGGGCTAGGCGATATTCCGGTGCTCGGGCGAGTGTTTTCGGATCACGCCAACACCAAAAAGCGTACTGAGATTGTGCTGTCTATTACGCCTCATCTGATCCGCAATCCGCTGAGGCCCGAAGCTCGCCTGGTCGATTTCGCCTCAGGTACCGAGTCCAGCCTGCGGGGCGTGTCCGAGCTTCCCGTAGGCAACTCGGTAGCACCCGTTTCTAACGCAAGCGCCCCCGTTTCACCCGCGAGTGCAGCACCTAGCGCCGCACCCAACCAGGCGGGCTCTAAACGAAGCACGGACGTTACAGGCAACTCGCTCGATAGCTCGGGCGCGATGGTGAATGGCGCAAATAACACGCAAGGTACCGCCACCGGTGCAGTCGGTGGCGGGACAGCCGCTTCCGCAAACCTGACGTGGTCGGGCGCCGCACAAGCTGCAACGGGAACTAGCGTCCAGCAGCAACTGATTCTCAGCACCCAGCAGCCCGTGCGCAGCGCGACATTGCTGCTGGGCTATGACCCCTCCGTTATGCAGTTAGTCAACGTCGCGGAGGGTACGGCGCTCAATGCGGATGGAACTCAAACCTCGTTCTCGCAGCGGGTGGATGCCTCTACCGGCCAGATATTCATCAGCGATGCACGGACTGCTAACGCGTCTGCCGGCGCAACCGGGCAAGGTCCACTGGTGTCGCTGACCTTCATGCCGCTAAAAGCCACAGGGTCCACCCAATTGAAGGTGCTATCGATTTCCGCCACGGGATCCGACGGATCTGCCGTACCGTTGCCAACGTCAGCTCAGACGCTGGCGATCACCGCCGGATCGCAGTAGCCCGGAAACGAATGTAATGTGGTTTGGACGAATCAATCCGATGCCCCGATCTCATCGTCGGCCAGCCGGCTTCACCCTGATCGAACTGCTTGTCAGCCTAGCCATTCTCGCTGTACTGGCCGTACTCGTGCTGCCCGTCGCACAACTGGAAGTTCAGCGGATGCGAGAAAAGGATCTCCGACTGGCGCTTCGTGAAATCCGCAGCGGCATCGATGCCTACAAGCAGGCCTACGACTCTGGACGCATGGTGCGTTCTGTCGGGGACAGCGGTTATCCAGCGACGCTCGAAATGCTGGTCGATGGGGTTGAGGACGCGCGCGATCCTGATAAGCACAAGATCTATTTCATGCGCCGCATTCCAAGAGATCCGATGGTGCACGATTCGACACTGAGCGACGCCCAGACCTGGGGCAAACGCAGCTACGAAAGCGAGCCCGATGCGCCCGCCGAAGGGCGTGATGTCTTCGATGTCTACTCACGCTCGTCGACCGTTGGCTTGAACAGCATTCCCTACAACCGCTGGTGAACCCGTGCTGATCCAGTCCATCCTGTGGCAACGCCTGAGATCCAGGCCGAAAGGGTTCACGCTGATCGAACTGTTGGTGGTGCTTAGCATCGTAGCCTTGCTGCTTTCGCTGGCATTGCCCCGCTATTTCCGTAGCGTCGACGCCTCCAAGGAAACCGTGCTGAAGGAAAACTTGCGCATCACGCGGCAGACCATCGATCAGTACTTTCGTGACACCGGGCGCTATCCCGAGGACCTACAGGAGTTGGTGACCAAGCGATACCTCCATGCGCTGCCCGTCGATCCGATCACTGACAGCAACGCAACTTGGACCGTTATTGCGCCCAGCGACCCCGAGCTGGGTAAACTTTACGATCTGCATAGTAGTGCGCAAGGCACGACCCGGGACGGCACGCCGTTCAGTTCGCTATGACGCCAAGAAGTCGGCATGGCCAGCGTGGCTTTGCGTTGCTGGCGCTATTGATCTTCATCGCCATACTGGGTCTGGTGGGTATGTCAGCGCTCAGGATCGGGGCACTGGCTGACCGTCGCGAAGCCGAGGACCAGTTGCTTTATGTGGGCGCCCAGTACCGTCGGGCATTACAACTGTACGTGGACGCCACGCCTCCTGGCCAGCCTCGTTTCCCACCGACACTGGAAGCGCTGCTGCGCGATCCGCGCTACCCGCAACCGCGACGCTACCTGCGCTCGCTCTACCCAGACCCCATCACGCAACGCAACGACTGGGCGCTGCTCATGTCTCCGGAAGGGGGGGTGGCGGGATTGCACAGTCGCTCGGAGCTCGAGCCAATTCGGCAGGCGAATTTCAGCGCACCGTTCGAGAATTTCAATCGGCTCAAGAAGTACTCCGATTGGGTTTTCTATTATGTTCCAAATCCTGCATCGACCATATTGCCGCAACAGCCCCCTCGGCCACCTGACCTCGGTGCGGTTCGTGCGGGAGCATAAGCAGCAAGCGTGACCTGCCCCCCAGGATGTCCTATGAGTCTTAGCGTGCTGGGCACCCGCGAAAGTTCAGAGTTACGTGAACCAAAACGCGGATAGTTCAAAGTTAAGCGAACCAAGAGTTCAAAGTTGGCCGAGCAACTCCGCCGGGAAGCCCCACGAATCGCGACTCACCGGTTCAGCGTTGAGTGAATCTCGACATTCGTGTCGAGATTCACTCAATTTGGAACTCTTGGGGGCTGCGCATACACATCAACGACGAAAAACCATTAAATTTCAGTCACATATGAAATTGCAGGGTACTCGACATGCCATCAAGACGCTCCCTAGGCACTGGCCCCAAGGCTGCCAAAACCGGGATGGGAGGCGATGCTAGTAGATCGGGGCCCTTACGCGCCACCCGACAAGCGGGGTCCGCCCCTGCGGTTCGACAGGTTCAGGTCGGGGAGAGTCGAGACAGACCGAGGGGATCGAACCAAGCGAGCAAGCGCACCCAGTTGAGCAGTTTGTCGCTGTTGTGCCATAACCGCAGCTATTGGCTGCCACTTGGCACGCCGCATCTTCGCTCTCGCCAAGTGCACAACTCCCGGTACGTGGTCTTGCCACCGAGTGCTTGAGTTGGAGCGCCCGCAGCCGACGACGCCATTCATCCGGTCTGGGCCACGCGCTCGTGTTTGTGCGAACAGGAAGTTGCCCCTTTCACCTCAAGCGGTAGAGCCGCAGCCGCTGTATCGCCTGCGGCAAGCTGCCGCCCAACACTGCGGCGCGACGGTTCCCGGATGGGCCGCGCGAGCGCCACCCCCGGTTCAGCCGCCATGCCGCGCTTGACGTCTTTCCCTAGCAGCCGCCTGAAGCTGTAGCCAAGGGATTTACGGCCAAGGAAGCGGGGCCAGCGGCCGTGATGAAGCGCGTCTTGATGCCAGCCTGCGTCGCACGGTAAGCAGGTACTCGCCTCGGGGCTCCTACACCAGGCGCACGGCGCGCTCGCGCACCTCGGGTGAGAACTTGTTCGTCTTGTTCACAGTTCCATTCTCTCAAGAGGTTGAGCCTCCTCGAATTCCGGGGCGATTCATCCGATTCATTTGCTCTTCGGCTGCCCATGAGGGCAGAGTTCCGATCTATCAGCGTGTCGTCGACCGGCCGAGTCGTTGCCATCGCGAAACACATCCTCGCTGCTAGGGTTCGCGATATTTTCTGATCCCGAAATGGGGTGAAAATGTTATCTGCTTCGGACCTCTCCGCCGAACAGCGTACTGGCCTGTCGTCGAGGTCTCAGCTCTTTCCACGATGAGCCGCGGAATCAATTCGCCGAAAGCATGATCGCCCCTTCGGTTGGAAGAAATACCCGAGGGCCGGAACTCCACTGCCAGTGGTCGCCACGCTCGCGAGAGTGTTGTTCAAGTTCCGCAACCGCCATGAACAGATCGCGTGAGACTCGGTGAAGCTCAGTGAGCGCTACTGCATCGTGATGCGACGTCAACAGAAGGGGCTCAGCCTAGCTGCGCCAGAAGCTCTGGCCGACGAAAACGTGTTCTTCCTTGTTGAACGGCTAGTTCCTGTCCGGAGCACTTTTCGATGACGTGCCTGTTTCAGCTTTGACACAAAGTAGTCGCGTTCTGATCGCTCATTGTGTCGTTGGCCGGCTGAGTCACCCGTAAGAACAAGTGTTTAGTCGTCATGGCACGGATGTCGCTCTATGCCCTGCGGGGAGGGCGAGCCATGCCAACAATCATCTTGTGGCGCCATGATTGGCGCTTGCCAACGACGTGGGCGATGGCTCTGACCGCAGTGGTCACAAGTCTTGCGGCCATGATCGTCGTAGTGCCGGCGTTCGCGGATGACGGCGACATCATCGTGCAGCGTGATGTGACGCCGCGCGTAGCATACCGGGGCGTTCCCACCGAGTCCTTACCGATTCGAACCGCAATCAGCCCGTTTCCCACCCAGGCGTTCAATCAATCTGTCGGTTCGGTCATGTCTTTTCTCTCGGACAGCGAACTGAGCACCTCACATGCGTCGGCGAGCAATCCAACTCTGGGATTGCAGCGTGTCGCGATCCCACAAATAGGTGGCTTGCAACCGATAACCGGCGCGCTTGGCACTGGGCCGGCATCGGGCAGGGCGGCAGTTGGCGGGGTCGGTGGACAAGTGGTGCAAGCCACTGCGGGCATTGCCTCGCAGATCAGCGGAGCACTGGCCCCCCTTTCTCGCGGAGGGCAGCCGTGAAGCCTCGGGGGTTGCGTTGCGCCCTGATGATTCTGGGCGTTGCCGCGTCAGGTCCGACTTTGGCCCAGAGCGTGCCGCTTTCAGCTGTCATCGACGGCGAAACGGCCTCAGGTGCTGCGGGCCGTGTTGCCGTCAACCAGGTATCTGGGCAGGGCAACATTCAGGCAAATCTGGCGGCCTTGTCGACCGGCGAGGCCGGAGTCGTGTCGGTACAACTCGTCGGGCGGGCGCCCGCCGGTTTGTCGACGTCAAGCCGCATGGCAGGGGCTTCTTTCAACGGGGCGACAGGTTTGGTTTCGATCAACCAAGCCAGCGGCAGCGGAAACGCTCAAGTGAACGTTGCAGTGATCGCTCCCAACGCCTCCATCGGGCAACAGCAACTTCGCCACATTGAGCCGCTCGCCGACAGTGCCCTGTCTGGCGTGGCGGTACAAGGTCGTCGTCAGGATACCGCGCCGGCGTCGGAGGGCAGGCAAGATGCGTCGATTGCATCGACCGCGTTGCGCAATACCTCCGGCGTTGTGCAGGTGAACCAGACGGCTGGAACGGGGAATGTCACGTCCAACGTTTTTGTGCTCCGTCCCCCGGCGGGCACTCTTTTTCAACAGCGATGAAGTAGGGAGATCAACATGAAAGCGAAACTGATGGCTGTTGCGGCGCTGGCTGCGCTCTCGGCAGGGGCTGCTTACGCAGGCGATGTGGAGAACGGCGCCTCGCTGGCCAACATCGTCAACGAAACCGTAATCAGCAATGACATTCACGTTCAGGGCTGGGCGTGGGCGGGAGGCTATATCCCGATCAACTCGGAATCGTCGGCGGTTGTGGATTCCGGACAGCGCGCGGCCAGCGAATCGGTGCACGTCGGTCCGTACAGCACAAACTCGGCCACGATGAACGGCAACGCGCTCAAGGATGCAACCGGCAATATCGGTGCGAACGTGTCTGCGGGTGCCGGCAACGTGCAGTCCAACGACGCGGCTCTGGCGGCGGTGGATGCCGAGCACGTGTTCGCATCGGCCATGGTGTTCAACAAGCAGAACGCCTCGGGTAATTCAGTCTTTCTCGATCCGTTCTCCCTGAACAAGGCCGCCTTGAGTGGCAATGCGTTGCAGGGTGCGAGGGGCAACATCGGTGTGAACATCGCCGCGGGCGCGGGCAACCTGCAGGAAAACGGGCTGGCTGCCTCCACCAACAGCTCCGGCACGATCGCCAAGGCCACCATCGACAACGAGCAGACTGTGACGGGTGATTCGCTGGCCCTGAACAACCCGCTCTTCTGCAACTTGGATCCGACCAACGCGGCATCGTTGAGCGGCAATGCGCTGCAAGGCGCTTCGGGCAACATCGGCGTGAACATCGCCGCGGGCGCGAGCAACTTGCAACACAACGGGCTGGCCATCGCCACTGCCACGGGAGTACGGCGCTAAGCCGACTAGGCACCCGGCCGCATGCATCGCGCGGCTGGGTGCGCAACCGAGGGAGCAATCATGCGAAATGCATGGGTGGTCGCGATCGGCTTGAGCCTGGCGTGCTGGAGCATGGCTGCACCCGCACTCGCGCAAGAAGGTGCAATTGCGCTACGCGCAGACAACGAGATGCCCTTGAACAAGCCGGTCAAGAGCATGCTGGAGCTACGCTACCGCAGCGTGATGCGCCAGCAGCAGGATTTCAGTTGCGGCGCGGCGGCCGTCGGTACGTTGCTGCGTTATGCCTACGGCATGGACATCGACGAGCGTCGCATTATCACCGAGATGATGAAGGCGTCCGATCCCCGGCAGGTGGCCGAGCAGGGATTCTCGATGCTCGACATGCGTAACTACGTGCAGACGCTCGGCTTTCGCGGACGCGGTTATCGCGTTGACATGACGGCGATGCGCGGTCTGGCGATCCCGGTGATCGTCTTGTTGACTTTGAACGGGTACCAACACTTCGTGGTCGTGAAGCGCGTGGCCCAGGGGCGGGTGTTCATCGCCGACCCCGCGCTGGGCAACCGCATCATGCAGGAATGGGAGTTCGCGCCTGCGTGGAACGGCCTCGTATTCGCAATCGTCGGCGACGTATCCGTGCAGGCCGATTCCGGATTGCTGCAGACCAACGCCCCCGCATTGCGCGCGCGTGAAAACGCCGCGTTTTCCGGTGGGGCGCTGCCGATCCAGTTGGAATTCGGGCCCGCTCGGTGGGATCTGTTCTGATGAAAGCCAAGACACTCGCATGGATGCTGTCGCTGGCGTACGCCGGCTGGTGTGCTGGAGCCTGCGCCGGTACGCTCCCCAACCTTTCCGAGGCGTCCGACGCGCACGATAGTGCTGTGTTGTTTCGTTCCGGTACCGTTGCTGAGTTGGCCGACGATGGCGAACTAGCTCAGCAGCGCGGCAAATACTTGGGCGCGAGCATCGTCAGCGGTTTCATGATTGAAATGGCCTCGCAATGGCGCAACGAGGCCGGGCAGGCGGCGGCCCAAGCCCGAATGCTGGCAACCAACTTGCGCGGCAATGCCGCCAATGTTGCGGTGAGCACGCAGGCAACCGTGCAAATGGGCGCCCAAGCGCTTGCCGGCACTTCTTCCGGGGCGACCGCCTCGGGTGGGGCGGGTGTACTGGTCAACGGTGTCGGCCAGGTGACACAGGTGGCCGGTAACAACAATCTGGCAAGCAACACCACATCAATCTCGATGCAGGCCGCTCCATTGCCTACACTACCTTCGGGCGGTTCGTCAGCGACGGCGGCTCAGAATGGATTCACCGCTCAGGCCCAGGCGGGCGCGGGCGGTGTGCAGGTGGCCATCACCAGCCCGATGGGCGTCGCCTCCCAGTCGGTGACACCCAATCTGGCCGGCGCGGCGGGGAGCGTGATGCAGGTGGCGCAAATGGCGGGCAATGCCCAGTTGATTGCCAATCAGTTGGCGATCCAGCTGCAGATCCAGACGATGTCGCGTCAACAGCTGGCTCAGATCGGCGTCGCGCAGGCATTGCAGGCGATGGCGGGTTTACGCCGCTAGATTTGGTGATGCAGGATTCACTATAACGACGCAGTAGAAGAACGTACAGGCAGGCAGTGAGAGTCGGTGCCTGGCAATTGGGCCGGTGCGCCGAAATGGAGGCTCTTCAGTCTCCACCTTGCTTTCCGGGGGGGGGGAAACATGGGACACCGACGCACAGCGGTGGCGTGGGCAGTGGCATGTTGGTCGTTGCTGCCTGCAGCGGCCTGGGCGCAATCGTCGCAGTCAGACGAGGGTTCCTTTGATGCGCGGCTGGCGCGCCTGCAGCGCATCATCGAACGGCAGCAGAAGATCATCAATGCGCTGGAAGAGCGTGTCGGCGATCTGGAGCTTGTGCGTGTACGCGGGCGAGGAGTCGGCAGCGGCCGCACGCAGGCGCCAACGACGGCACCGGCAGCCGCGTCAGCACAACCGCCTTCAGCCGCATTGGTCGCGCAGTCCGGCAACACGGCGCCCGCGTCGGAAAGCACAAGCGCCGTTCGCCCAGACCCCAACGACAAGCCTCGTATCCAGAGCAAGGACCTTGTCTTCCAATCCGAACATGCACCGCTGTTTGAGCGACGTTTCACGCTCGATACCGGCATCAGCTACAGCTACTACGACCGTCGTAATCTCGCGCTTTCGGGTTTCCTAGCGTTGGATGCGATCTTCCTCGGGCAGATTAACCTGGTCCAGACTAAAGCCAATGTCACCACCTTCGACATCACCGGCCGCTATGGCTTCAGCGATCGGCTGAGTGCGGATTTCACGGTGCCGGCGGTGTACCGTTCCAGCACGTTCTTCAGTGGTGGAGCAGGAGGCGCATCCAGTACCGTGAGCGAGGCCAACAAATCCTCCGCCGGCCTGGGCGATGTGAGCGCGGGCATCTACTATCAGCTCGTCAAGGAGTCTGCCGATTGGCCAGACATTGTCGGTAGCTTCCGCGTGCGTGCACCGACCGGGCGCTCACCGTTCGGCATCAAACTGATTCAGGCCGACAGCAATAACAACAACCTGATCATTGACCAGCAACTGCCGACCGGTAACGGTGTGTGGAGTGGCACCTTTGGCATGTCGTTCCTGAAAACGTACGACCCGGTGGTGCTGTTTGCCAATGCCAGCTACACGTACTACGTGCCGCGCTCATTTGCTGACATTTCCTCGACAGAGGGCGTGGTGCAGCCGGGCAAGGTCAAGCTCGGCGACACAATTACGCTGGGCGGGGGGCTCGCGCTCGCACTGAACGACCGCACAGCCCTCACGATGGCGTACAGCACCGCTTTCTCTGGGAATACGCACATCACGCCAGATGGCGGGACCGAGCAATCAGTAGTGGGCAGCAAGACAAACGTCGGCACCATGACATTCGGCATCAGCCATGTGCTGACCAAGAACCTGTCGATCAGCGCCACGTTGGCGATGGGCCTGACGCCAGATGCACCCAACTACGTTTTTACGCTACGTTTCCCTTACACCTGGTAGTTGCATGAGGTGGCCGTTCCCAGCGAGCTGCATGGCGCTATCCCGCGCACAGCGATTCGCCTGACTTGAGGGGACCCGGCCGCGTCACTACGGCTGCCCGAAGCTGGGAGGCAAGATTGAATACACGCCATGCACGCGCAGTTCCACTTCACGGGAGGGTACGTCCAGGTCTGTCTCTACGAAGCGCACCACCTCGACCGCACCGTCCACCGTACTCTCAAACTTGAGACTGAGGTGTACGTCAAAAGCGCGAACCAGTCTGCGAAGCGTGGGCGGCGTTTACTCACCTTTAGTAGACCGTGGCGTATCGTTAAAGGCTTCCAATCGCCCCTTAGGACGGACCCATAGGCCCTCCAATCGTTAGCGCTCGTGGTCCGGTATCATGCTGGCCGGCTGCGCTTGTTCCAGGAACCTGATGAACAGCACGTCAGCACCGTTGCACGGGCGATACCGTGCGCGATACGAAAAACATTCGTCCTCGAGTCCGCCAAAAAATTCGATCAAGTCGGGGCGCCGTCCGGTTTCTGCTCCAATGAGGCCGATATCGTCAAGCTGGCAGTTCCCAACCGAGTCGAAGTCAATTGCGAGCGGTGCCCCACGAGCCGCAAACCACGCACACTGACGCGGCTCACGTCATTCCTCCTGCCCAGCGCGCGCGAAGATGTCCCAGCTCGCCATGAACAGCGCGGCGACGAGCGGCCCGATCACGAAGCCTGTGATACCAAACAGCTCCATCCCGCCGAGCGTCGAGACCAGCACGACCCAATCGGGCATCTTGGTGTCCTTGCCGACGAGAAGCGGGCGCAGCAGGTTATCGACCAGCCCGATCACGCCGCCGCAGAACGCGACGAGGATCACGCATTTCCAGATTTCGCCCACCGCCAGGAAATAGAGCGCGACCGGCACCCACACGAGGCTCGCGCCGATCGCGGGCAGCAACGACAGGAACGCCATCAGCGCCGCCCACAGCACAACGCCGTCGATTCCGACAAACCAGAAGATCAACCCGCCCAGCGCGCCCTGCACCACCGCGACTGCGATGTTGCCTTTCACGGTCGCGCGCACCACGGTCGTGAACTTCGTTAGCAACAGATGCTTGTGCTCCTCGTCCAGCGGCAGCGCGCGGCGCACGCGGCTGCCAATCTCGCCGCCGTCGCGCAGCAGGAAAAACACCATGTACAGCATCACGCCAAAGCCGATGACGAACTGGAAGGTGTTCTGGCCGATGCTGAACGCCTTGGCGGCGACGAACTGGCTGATCTGCGCGGCGCCGTCGGTCAGCTTCTTCTGAATCCCGGCAATGTCGGCCAGACCGGACTTCGCGAGCAGATGCTGGATCGACGTCGGCAGCATATGGATGGCCTGCTGGAGATACCGAGAGTAATTCGGTTGCGCACTCTGGATCTCCTGATAGACGATCGCGATTTCCTGCACGAGGGTCGCCACGACGAACACGAGCGGCAGAATCACGATCAGGATGATCAGGCTCAGCGTTACGAGTGCAGCGAGATTGCGCCGGTTGCCGAAACGGGCGGCCAGCCAGCGCTGCACGGGCTGGAACAGAATCGCCAGGATGGCGCCCCAGAATACCGCCCCGGAGAACGGCGAAAGAATCCAGCAGAGTCCAATCGTGACGGCGAACAGCAGAAGGTAAAAGAATTTTTGGCGGTCGTTTCTGCTATCCATGATGGCCGTCGCGTGAAGGTGAAGTCTGAAGGCCCCAGGCAAAATCAGGGGCCTGGCGGTCCGAACCGGAGTATGCCCGCGAAGACACCGTTGTCATAGGTGTTGCGGCCAACGCATGCAGAAGCGCCGCCAGATGGAGCGCCGCGCCGCACCGTCATACAGGACCGAGCAGAACCGGCATCCCGCGGAACATACGGAGTGACGTGAATCCCAACGCGGGGTGGGCATTGTTAAGCGAACCCGAAGTTCATGGCTGGCCGAGCCACTTCGCCGGAAAGGCCTTGCAATGACGCCGCGCTGGTCCGGTGTTGAGTGAATCCCAACAGGCACCTTCCAATCGAGCGGATAGCAGGCTCCTAAGGCAGCGTAACAATCACTTTGCATTTGTTTGCAGTTTGCCCTCCATACGCGGGTTCAATAGCGGCGTAAAGATGCCCTCCGTCTTGCCGATAGCCTGAGATAAGCGCCGCGCATCCTGGTTTGCGCCACCGTCATAACAACCTCACGCAGAGCGCCGGCCAAGACGCCACCGGTCTCCCCCATGTCCTCTGAAACGTCGATGGACAGGCGCTTTGGCGTCAGTGTTGCCATCGTCCTCGTCCCGGTCCTGTCGCTGTCGTGCTGGCTGCTCGGCTATGCCTGGCTTGCCTATGGCCGGGCCGACGATGCCGCGCGCAGCTTTCAGGCACTGCGTGCGGCGCTGCTGGTCATGGAGAAAGTCTCGGCCGAGCGCGGCCCAACCAACGGCGTGCTCGGCGAAGACCTGCCGCTGCCGGCCGAACGCCAGGCCGCCCTGCACCGAGCGCGCGCCGCCAGCGACGAGCACATCGCCCAGTTGCTCGATACGCTGGGCCCTGAGCATTGCCCAGCCTGCACGGCCGATGCCGACTCCGTACGGCGGGCGCAGGCCGACCTGGCCAACGCGCGCGCGAACATCGACCGGGTGGTCGCCCTGCCCCTGCGCTCGCGCGGCAACGGCGCCCTGGCCGATGGCGTGGATCGCATGATTGCGGTGATCCCCGAATTCCTGCCGGTGGTCAACGCGCGCACGGCCAGCGTCACCCGCGGCGACCCCGACGTGCTCAACTGTTTGATACTGGCGCGGCTGGCGGCCGACCTGCGCGAGCACGCGGGCCAGCTTGGCTCACGCTTGACCGGTGCGCTGGCCATGCATCGCACGCTAACGCTCGCTGAACAGTTGGCGATCGAGCGCACGCACGGCCGCATCGACCAGCTCCGCCACTTGATCGACACACGCACCGCGGGCCGATCGAGCCAGGACCAGCGCGCCAGCGCCGCACTGGGCACGCAATATTTTGGCGACGGCCTGCGCTATATCGAAGCCGTGCGCGCCAGCGCCAGTCTGCCCGGCGGCGTAGACATCACCACCGGCCAGTTCGCCGAGCACTATGTACCGACCATGCGCGCCATCACCGACTTCCGCGACAGCGTGCTGCACCTGGCCGAAAAAGACATCCGCGAACATCGCCGCGCGATGCTGCTGGTGCTCGCGGGCTCAGCAGCGGCGGTGCTTTCGGTTTTGGGAGCGCTGGCGTGGATGATCGTTTCGTTCCGCCGCGACGTGGTGGGGCCCTTCGTCAACGCCACGCGCCTGATCGAGGCGATCGCACGCGGCAACCTGAGCGTGCATATCCCGACCAGCTTCGCGCGGCATGAGATCCGCGCGCTGTTCGAGGCGATCCGCGTACTGCGCATCAACAGCATCGAGCGCCGCCGGCTCGAACTCGAGCGCGTGCACCTGATGCAGAAACTCGCGCGCATGGCAGAAACGGATCCACTGACCAAGCTACTCAACCGCCGCGCCTTTGAAGACCGGGCCGGCACGATCTGCAACGCGCCCGAACCCAAGGCGACCCAGATCGCCCTGATCATGTTCGACATCGACCATTTCAAGCGCATCAACGACACCTACGGCCATGCCGTGGGCGACGAGGCCCTTCGCACCGTCGCCCGCCTGTGCCGCACCGACGGCCCCTCGGCCGACGTGGTGGCCCGCATCGGCGGGGAAGAGTTCGCGGCCATGGTGTGGGTCGACAGCCTGGCGCAGGCGCACAACCTGGCCGAGCGCCTGCGTCGCCGTATCGCCGAGGTGGCGGTGCCCACGGGCACCGACGTGCCCTGCCGCATGACGGCCAGTTTTGGCGTGGCGGTGGCGTATGCAGCGGATCCCCCCTCGCTGGAGTCGCTGCTCAAGCGGGCCGACCACTTGCTCTATGCCGCCAAGCTGGCGGGGCGCAACTGCGTGATGACGGACCTGCCGCCAGCGCTGCCCGACCTGTCGGCGGCGGCGGACTGAAAAGCGTCTAGGGCAGATTCGCGCGACGGTATTCCGCCGGTGCCTTGCCGACCAGCCGGCGGAAGTCTCGCGTGAAATGCGCCTGGTCGAAATAGCCGAGCGCATGGGCTAGTTCGGTCAGATCGACTTCCACGCCGCCGGCAAGCCGGTCGGCGGCCTCATGCAGGCGGTAGCGGCGGATCACCCATTTGGGCGTCACACCCACGTAGTCGGAAAACAATTGCTGCAGCGTGCGCTCGCGCAAACCCGCGCGGTCGGCCAGATCGCGCACCTGCGTGACGGTCGCGTCCTGCTGCAACACCTGCAGGATGGCGTGGATGCGTTCGACCTGTGGATCGGGCGGCGGCAGCACACGCTGCAGCAAGGTCTCGGCGGCTGACACCATGCCCGCGTCGTCCGCTGCGCCAAGCACGATCTCTTCGGCCACCGCATCATCGCAGCCGAGCACCGTGGAAACAGGCAGCACCCTGTCGGTCAGCAGATGCACAGGTTTGCCAAAGAACGCGCGAAATGCACCGGGCCGAAAACGCAGGCCGATCACACGGCCCGCCTCGGCCAACGTGGTTTCGAACGCGCCCGACACCACCCCAAAAACGGCTGTCTGCCGCCGGTCAAACACCAGGTTCACGCATGGATACGGCAGCGTGCGCTGCGTATAGGCCGGCTGGCCGCGCAAGTCCCACTCGACGATCCAGTGATGAGACAGCACGCCGGCCAGCGCGGCGCACGGCTGGTAGCGGTTCAGGCGAAAGCGCTGATGGAATGCCAGCGGATCGACCACGCCCTTGGGCTTGTCGGCAACATCACGCAAGTCGGTCATTCATGAAAGCGGCAGCGAAAGCGATGCCGCGATGATGCACCGCCGCAGCGGATTTTTCCAAGACGGCGGCGTGGGCCTACCCTACATTGGCAATCTCTCTTCCTCTTCCTACAGACTGACCGGAGCCCGCCATGTCGCCAGACCGCCACCTGATCCTTTACCACTCGCCGCGCAGCCGCTCGCGTGGAGCACGCATGCTGCTCGAAGAACTCGGCGCGGATTACGAGGTGCATGCCTTCGACTTGACCACGGGCCAGCATCGCGTGCCGGAATTCCGGGCGATGAACCCGCTTGGCAAGGTGCCGACCCTGCGGCACGGCGACGTGGTCGTCACCGAGCAGGTGGCCGTGTATCTGTACGCCGCCGAGTTGTATCCGGAAGCGGGCCTGTCGCCCGCCGTGGGCGATCCGTTGCGCGGCCCGTACCTGCGCTGGATGGCGTTCTACGGCTCTTGCTTCGAGCCCGCCATCGTCGACCAGTCGATGGGCCGCCCCCCAGCGGCGTACTCGACCTCGCCCTATGGCGACTTCGATACGGTCATTGCCGCGATCAACGCGCAGTTGGCCAAAGGTCCCTATCTGCTGGGCGACCGCTTTACGGCGGCAGACGTGCTCTGGGGCGCCGCCCTGGACTGGATCACGATGTTCAAGCTGATGCCCGAGACGCCCATGGTGCGCGCGTATATCGACCGCATCCTGGCGCGCCCGGCCATCCAGCGCGCGCAGGCAGCAGATCTGGCGCTGGCAGCCGAACAGGACAAGGCCAAGGCAGCCGCCTCGGCCTCGACCGCATAGAAGCGGGTTCAGTGCGACAGGCGGAACTGCCCCACCGCCTCGTTCAGGTTGTGAGCCTGTTCCTCCAGCGACTCCGCAGCGGCAGCCGCCTGCTCGACCAGCGCGGCGTTCTGTTGCGTCACCTGGTCCATCTGGTTGACGGCCTGGTTGACCTGCTCGATGCCGCTGCTCTGCTCTTCCGACGCTGCGGAAATCTCGCCCATGATGTCGGTCACGCGCTTCACAGCATCAACGATCTCGGCCATCGTCACGCCAGCCTGATCGACCAGCGCCGTGCCGTTGCTCACACGGTCCACCGAGTCGTGGATCAGCGCCTTGATTTCCTTGGCCGCACCGGCCGAGCGCTGCGCGAGGCTGCGCACTTCGCTGGCCACCACGGCAAAGCCGCGGCCCTGCTCGCCGGCGCGCGCAGCCTCCACTGCGGCGTTCAGCGCCAGGATGTTGGTCTGGAAGGCAATGCTCTCGATCACGCCGATGATGTCGGCGATCTTCTTGCTGCTCTCGTTGATGCCGCCCATGGTCTGCACGACCTGGCCGACCACGTCGCCGCCGCGCGTGGCCACATCCGACGCGGTCACGGCCAGTTGGCTGGCCTGACGCGCGTTGTCGGCGTTCTGCTTCACGATGCTGGTCAGCTCTTCCATGCTCGACGCGGTTTCTTCCAGCGAACTGGCCTGCTCTTCCGTGCGTTGCGACAAGTCTGCGTTACCAGCGGCGATCTCCTGTGCGGCGGAGCGCACCGAGTCACTGCCCAGGCGAATCTGCTGCATCACCGCCGTCAGCTTGTCGGCGAAGGCGTTGAACGAGCGGGCGATCTGCGCGACTTCGTCCTCGCCGTCAGCGGGCAGGCGCTTGGTGAGGTCACCGCTACCCGAGCCGATGTCGTCCATTGCGTCGCGAATCATCGACAGGCGGCGGAACGCACGCGCCGTCATCGCACCGACGATGAGCGCAGCCACCACGGCCACCGCCACCAGCGCGCCAGCGGAGGTCATCACCAGCGAACGCATGCCGGCCGTGGCGTCGGATTTGTCGAGCGCCACCACCAGGCCCCAATCGGTGCCCTTCACGCCCTGGCGGTAAAGCAGCTTGGCGGCGCCATCCACGTCCACTTCCACCGGCTTGTCAGCCTGCGCCAGCGATGCCAGCGTCGCTTCATTCAGACCCGCCGACAGATCCGTCGCAGGCTTGAGCGTGAGCTTGTCGTTCGGGTGCGCGACGATCTTGCCCCCAGCGTTGACCAGGAAGCCGAAGCTGGCCGGCGTCGGGTGAATCGCCTTCACGTTGGCGATCACGCTATCCATGGCCACGTCGCCGCCGATCACACCCTTGAGTGCGCCGCCCTGCAGGATAGGCACCGCAAAGGTCACCACCAGTTGGCCAGTGCTGGCGCTCACGTACGGCGGCGTCACCACCGGCTTGCCGGCATCCATGGCCTGCTTGTACCAGGGGCGCGCGGTCGGATCGTAGGTGGGCGGAATGCCTTCGGGGTTGGAAAACTTGTACGTCTTGTCGGGGTAGCCGACATAGACGTTGATGAAGCCACCGGCCTGGTGCACGGTCTTGAAGGCGGAAATGGGATCGGCGGAGAGCGCCGCATCCTGCAGTGCCACCATCATCTGCGTCTTGGAGGCCACCCAGTCGTCGATGCCGGCAATGTGGCCGCGCGCAACGGATTGCAGGTTCTGGTGGATCGACGCGTCGTTGTACGAGCGGGTGACGAGATAGTTGAGGCCGCCGGCGAAGGTCAGCGCGCCGACCACGATGGCAACGCAGGTCAGCAGAATGCGGGTACGAATGGAAGCAAGCACGGTATGGTTTCCTACGGAGCCATGGCGGCGGTTCCGCCATGTAAGGCATGCGGCATGTGGCCCTGTCGGCCTTGCCGTCGCTCAAGAAACGGCCGCTGTAAGAAAATCTGAAGTCTGGTGTGCATCCTGTTGATCGGAGCGTCACGTTGCTGCGGCAGGTAACGCACTACAATCGTCCACCCCACGCCGAGCCGTGCACGACACGTCACACATCACGGACACGGCCCCACCACAAGCAAGAAGGACTGCGCATGAAAACCAAAGCCGCCATCGCCTGGAAAGCCGGTGCTCCACTCACCGTCGAGGAAGTTGACCTGCAAGGCCCGCGCGCCGGCGAGGTGCTGGTCGAGATCAAGGCCACCGGCATCTGCCATACCGATTACTACACGCTCTCGGGCGCCGACCCGGAGGGCATCTTCCCGGCCATCCTCGGCCATGAGGGCGCGGGCGTGGTGCTGGAAGTGGGCGCGGGCGTGACGTCGCTCAAGGCCGGTGACCATGTGATCCCGCTTTACACGCCGGAATGCCGCCAGTGCAAGTTCTGCCTCTCGCGCAAGACCAACCTGTGCCAGGCGATTCGCGCCACACAGGGCAAGGGCCTGATGCCGGACGGCACATCGCGCTTCTCGATCGACGGCAAGCCGCTGTTTCACTACATGGGCACGTCCACGTTTGCCAACCACATCGTGGTGCCGGAGATTGCACTGGCGAAGATCCGCCCTGATGCGCCGTTCGACAAGGTCTGCTACATCGGCTGCGGCGTCACCACCGGCGTGGGCGCGGTGGTCTACACGGCCAAGGTGGAACCGGGCGCAAACGTGGTGGTGTTCGGCCTGGGCGGCATTGGCCTGAACGTGATCCAGGGCGCGAAGATGGTGGGCGCCGACAAGATCATCGGCGTGGACCTGAACCCCGCGCGCGAGGCCATGGCACGCAAATTCGGCATGACACACTTCATCAACCCGAAGGATGTCGACAACGTGGTCGACCACATCGTCCAGCTCACGGATGGCGGTGCGGATTACTCGTTCGAATGCATCGGCAACACGAAGGTCATGCGTCAGGCGCTGGAGTGCTGCCACAAGGGCTGGGGGCAGTCGATCATCATCGGCGTGGCGGAGGCCGGCGCGGAGATCAGCACGCGTCCGTTCCAGCTCGTCACCGGGCGGCAGTGGAAGGGCTCGGCCTTCGGCGGTGCGCGCGGCCGCACCGATGTGCCGAAGATCGTCGACTGGTACATGGAGGGCAAGCTCAACATCGACGACCTCATCACGCATACGCTGCCGCTGGAGCGCATCAACGAAGGCTTCGACCTGATGAAGCGCGGCGAGTCGATCCGTTCGGTCGTCCTGTATTGAGGTGCATGCCATGAGCCAGACGTCCACGCTCGAACTGCTCTCGGAGCACGGCTGCTTTGGCGGCGTGCAGCGCTTCTATCGGCATGCCTCGTCGGTCATCGGACTGCCGATGCGCTTCTCGGTCTACTTGCCGCCACAGGCGCTGGCTGGCACGCGCTGCCCCGCGCTGTTCTATCTGGCCGGCCTGACAGCCACGGAAGAGACTTTCCCGATGAAAGCCGGCGCCCAGCGGGTGGCCGCACGCGAGGGCCTCATCCTGATCGCGCCGGACACCAGCCCGCGCGGCGCCAACGTGCCGGGTGAAACCGACAATTGGGATTTCGGTGTCGCCGCCGGTTTCTACCTGGACGCGACGCAAGCACCGTGGCGCGAGCACTACCGCATGGAAAGCTACATCGTCGATGAGCTGTATGCGGCGGTCACGGCCGCACTGCCGATCGACGCCCAACGCATCGGCATCTTCGGCCACTCGATGGGCGGGCACGGCGCGCTGACGCTGGCGCTGCGGCACCCGGATCGCTTCCGGTCGGTCTCGGCGTTCGCGCCAATCGCGCATCCGTCCGTTTGCCCGTGGGGCATCAAGGCGTTCACGGGGTATCTCGGCGACGACCGCGCCGCATGGGCGCAACACGACGCCACGCTCTTGATGCAGCAGGCGCGCCGCCCATTCCCCAGCGGCATCCTCGTCGATCAGGGCGAGGCCGACAAATTCCTCGCCGAGCAGCTCTACCCCGATGACTTTGCCGCTGCCTGCACGGCGGCCAGGCAACCGCTGCAACTGCGCCGCCACTCCGGCTACGACCACGGCTATTACTTCATCCAGACCTTCATCGAAGACCACCTCCTGCACCACACAGCCCAGCTCCGAGCAGTTGAGTAGTGCACGGCAGTGGCCCAGACCAGGAAGGCACCTTTCAAACAATTGGATGGCGGGATTCTTGCATCGCTTCTAGCGTCAAAATGCCGATCCGAAGGTGTTCGTTTATACATTCAGGCTTGTATGTATAATCGCCCCACCTGATCCGGCGTGGGCTACGCTTCGCCAAGTGACGTAGCAGGCCGATGCCGGCCAGACGATGGAGCTGTTCAACGTGAGATTCCCCTTCCCGCTGCCGCAGTCGTGGCGTGTGGTCTTGTCTGGGCTGGCGCCGGATGCTGGATCGGGTGCCCCCTCCGACCGGCCGACCGCGCCGGTCGCCCAACCGCTTGCGGGCGACCCCGACGCGTGGATCGCGTGCGAGCATTGCGACACCCTGCATCGCCACGAAGTCATCGCGCTGGATGAGGAAGCGCGCTGCACGCGCTGCGGCGTCAAGCTCTACCGCAACCAGAGCGAGCGGTTGTCGGTGCTGCTGCCCCTGGTGGTCACGGGGATCATCGTCTACGTCGTCGCCAACGTCTTCCCGATTGCCGAGATGAACGGCGGCGGCAACCGCAATGCCACCACGCTGTTCGGCGCCGTCGAGGCGCTGTACGACTACGACATGGTGTTTGCTGCCGTGCTCGTGGGCCTGACCACGCTGCTTTGCCCGCTGTTGTACATGGCCGCGCTCGCACCGTTGCTGATCGCGCGCTGGCGCGGGCAGCGGCATCCGGCGACGACGCTGGCGCTGCGCACGGCGGCAATGCTGCGCCCGTGGGCCATGATCGAGATCTTCATGCTGGGCGTGATCGTGGCGCTCATCAAGGTGGCACGCATGGTGTCGCTGGAAGCCGATGCGGGCCTGTGGGGGTTCGCCGCGCTCACCGTGTTCCTGACCATTGCCATGTCGATCGACTTGCGCCCCTTCTGGCGCGAGATCGGGCTGACACTGCCGCCGAAGACGCACGTCGATGTGCAGACCGGCCCGGACGCTGCCGCACGCCCAGGCGAATCCACCAATGGCGAGGCGCGCTCGTGACCACGGCCGCCAATCCCACGCCGGCGCAGCCGGCACGCCCGCTGCGCGCTGCCGCG
>NZ_DBMV01000040.1 GCF_002298975.1 Ralstonia sp. UBA689 | reverse complement strand
GCGATTTGTTCAGGGCCGACTATCTATCGGCGTCTATCCCGACATCACCGGCCACTTCCAAGGCCCGCGGATCGCGCTCACGCTCACCGACAACAGCGGCTTTGAAGCGGACCAGCTCGACATTGAGTTCAACGACAACGCAGGCAAGCTCACCCTGCCCGCAAAAGGCGTGCGCCTGGCGCTCTCGCTTGGCTGGTCAGATTCCGGAATGGGGATGAAATTCAAGCAACACGGCATGACACGACTTGGTGTCGCACCTGCGGCTTTCAAGCCTCGCATAAAATAAATATCAAAAAAATTAATTAGATATCGAATATATCCGCTTTTATTTGAAATGACCGTCGATTGATTATCAATCATATTAATTCAATCTGAAAAAACGAAATTTTCGCATGGGCAATTTCTGCCTTGACAGACAATACCTCCCTTGGGAGGTTGCGATGGATCAATGAAGTTTTAACAATGAAAAACAGTGGTATTCACGTCTAGTACGCTGGTAACTCCAGTGAAATTGTTTCCATTCCTTGCAAGGAATAAGGAGGCTGACGTGAAGACATTGCAGCAGGCAACTCTCGTAACTTTGATTGCCGCCTCATTGGCGGCTTGCGGTGGCGGCGGCGATGATGGCGGCGCCACTTCGCCCCCTCCACAGCAGCAGCCTTCCTCCATCAAGTTGCGGGACCCCACCAACAGCTACCTGAACGCGCGAACCGCGGCTGCCTATACGTACTTCGGCTCGCGCGATACCTACAGCCTCTATGCGATCAGTCTGTTCTCGGTCATCGCCGTCGCCAGTCAGACTGGTCCCGGCACGTTTGCGAGCAACTGTACGGGCGGAGGTACGGCGTCAATCACGTTCAATGACAATGATGGGTCCAACAGCATCTCGGCTGGTGACACAGCCAGCATGACTTTCTTGAATTGCCAAGAGGACATAGGCTTGGCTGGCGCAACGGTGATGACGACACTCAACGGTGGAATGACGTTCGCAATCAATGCCGCGTCGCCCCCGGTAGCCAACCTGCGCGATTTCTCGTTTGTCGCCACCGCGACCGCAAACAACCTGTACGCCCAGGCTGGCCCCGCTTCGATGACGTTCAACGGGACGATGACGATTTCGAAGTCGATTCCGCAGCCTGACAGCACACTGAGATACATTGCGACGTCCAACGATGCGACCGTGAACCGCAGCATCAATGGCGTTCAGGATTCCATTACGTTGGCGGGCTGGCGGCTGGATGATGCGCTCTCACTGCTGACATACACCGATGAGGTCAGCCTTTCGGGCAACCTGAACTTCACGACCCCGTCTGGCATCGCGAACCTCCTGCTGAGCACAAGTTCGCCATTGGCGATAGGTGCCACCGGTGTGCCGAGCGCCGGCACCGTAGCCTTTGGCACGACGGAAGATCAGGTAAGCGCGTCTTTTGCTTCTACGGGCGATGTCGCGCTCGCGATCGACGCAGGAAAGACAGGAACAATAACGGCAACCATCTCAACGACTGTCGCCGCTCTGGGGAGCTTGTTCGGCAACTAGGAAACGATCTCAAAAAGAGCTCAAAGGGGCTGTTAACTTCACCGGCAAGCCGTTATTGAGTTGGCATCTTTGTTCTTGAAACTCCCCATCGCAACCGGCCGGTGACGTCAGGCCGTCGCGTTGCCCGCTGTCGACCTCATCCCGCTTGACCCAGTCCAGCAGTGTCTGCGGCACGCAGCCAATCTTGGGCGCGATGGACTCAACGGCCGCCCAGAGCGACGGATATTCGTCTCGGTGCTCCTGCACCAAGCGTACGGCGCGCTCGCGCACCTCGGGTGAGAACTTGTTCGTCTTGTTCATGGCTCCATTTATATGGACGCCTCCTCGATTCCCGGGGCGATTCATGGCGGCATCGCAACTTCGTCAAACGTTGCGCTACATCATGTCCCCATCCTTGACCAAGGCTGACAATGCACGTCAGAGGCCGCTTCAAGTGACCCGCGCTGAACTCCTAGCGTAGCCTGTCCGGCCCTGATGAACGAACCCAAGCAATCCTCTTCATGTAAAGGAGCCCATCATGCAAACGAATGTTGGAACGGTTGACCGTGTCATCCGAATCGCTATTGGGCTGCTCTTGATTGGTCTGGCCGCGACCGGACGCATCGGAGTGTGGGGATGGATCGGCGTCGTACCCCTTATCACTGGTTTGGTGCGTGTCTGTCCTGCATACAGCATCTTGGGCCTGAAGACGTGCGCGACACCGAAGTCCGATACGAAGTAATTCCGCTTCGATTTGCTGAGCAGTTGACGTACGGCTCGGACCTATTCGAGCGGTATTTCATTCGCACCCTGCAGTTCCTAAGGTAAGGAGAACGCTCATGAGCGGCATCCCGGAGTTCAAGTCCGTCGTCAAGGAGGTGTCTGCGCAGATGCGCCACATGCGCGAGACCCAGCCGGACTTGATGACAGCTTTCAGTCAACTGGCTGCTGCCGGCACCAAAGAAGGTGCGCTGAGCAAGAAGACTCGGGAGTTTGTGGCGCTGGGTATCGCGGTCGCCAGCCGCTGCGATGATTGCATCGGTTTTCATGTTCAGGCGCTCGTCAAACTGGGCGCCACTCGCGCCGAGCTCGAGGAAGTATTGGGAACCGCTGTGTATATGGGAGGTGGCCCCTCCATGATGTACGCGACACATGCGCTCGCGGCATTTGAGCAGTTCTCTTCTTGATGCAGGTGCGGGCTGGTCAGGAAGGCGCCCGCCGTCGTGCGAGTTCAGCGGAGCCAAGCTCTGGTCGCTATCGATTCCCTCAAGGTTCAGGCAAGATTTTGCTATGCTGATCGGAGCGGCGCTGCCTAAGCGCGTCGCGTTTCGAAGGCTAACCTAATTCAAAGACCATGGCGACCAAAGCAAAGACAGCAACAAAGAAGGCCACTCCGGCGAAGAAATCGGCCAGTGCCGCTCCGGCTGTAAAGCCTTTGAAAGACACGTTCACCAAAGCCAGCCTGGTGAGCCATCTCGTTGAAAAAACGGAACTGGAAGCGAAAGCGGTGAAAGCCGTGCTGGTTCATCTGGAAAACACCATCCTGGGCGCGCTGCACAAGAAAGGAGCAGGCGAATTCACGCTGCCCGGTCTGTTCAAGGTCATGTCGGTGAAAGTGCCCGCTACCAAGCGGCGCTTCGGGAAAAACCCCTTCACTGGCCAAGAACAGTGGTTCGAGGCCAAGCCCGCGAGCGTGCGCGTCAAGGTGCGCCCGCTGAAGAAGGTCAAGGACGCCGCCCTGAACGGGTAAGCGTGCTGCATTGAACAACAGGAAGCCCATGGGGCTTCCTGCCTGTTTCCGCCGGGTTTTCCGATCGGAATCCTGCGCCGCTGGTGACACCGGCCTGCGCGATACCCGTGTCTTGAAGCACCCAACACAGACTTCGAAGCCGCTCGCCTCACGCACCTGAAGGCGGCCGGAACGGCAGTCGCTGCATCACCACCGACTCGAGACGGCTCCGCTGCGATTTCGACGGTATTGCCCGAAGGCGAGCACACTCTGATGCTGTTCGAGTATCTGGATGGCGCCCCACCCGGCGAAGAAAACCTGGCTGCCAAAGCAGTTCGAATTGCTAACCGCGTGGGAATCGCTGCAAACACCGGACTGAGTTCATTGGCGCGCCTGGGTAGGCAAGCTCAGTTCTGCGTCAGCGGGTTGAGCGCCGTGCACAGGAACCCCGTGCAGGTCGCTGGCTTGAAGTAGAACGACGCGGCTGCGCCACCAAGCATGAGATCACCAAAGTAAGCGTTGCCCTGTGCTCCGAGATCGTTCGACTGTTGGACGAAAGCCAAACTGCTTGCTTGCAAGGTCGCGGACTGATACGTGAAAGTGGGCGATTGGGTCTGATCTTTCACGTAGACCCACGCGGTGTCGGTCCCGAACACCAGTTCGCCTTTCGCTCGATAGCCCTTCCCCCCCTCGCTGTTCGCCTGTGCCAGGAAAGCGGTTGCGCTTGCCTGCGGCGCCAGCGCATCGTACGCATAGGTCGCGTTTGACGCGTTGTTCTTCATGTACAAGCTCGCGCTTGTGGTGCCTAGCATGATCGGGCCGACGAGCCAGTAGCCCGACTGCCCCTGCCCGTTCGCCTGCGCGAGGAACGCGGCTTGGCTGGCCGGCCAGGCGGCGGTCGCGTACGTATAGGTCGCCGACGACCCGCCGTCCTTCCGATAAAGATTGCCGTAAGTCAGCGGACCTTCAAAGCGGTAGCCGCGCGCACCCTCGGCGTTTGTCTGAGCGATGAAGCCCGACTGACTGCCTTGCGCGCTGAGCAGTTCGTACGTGTACGTTTGCACAGTGCCATCATTGACGAAGATGGAACTGGTTGTATTGCTGGCCGTGTTGAACGTATCGCTCAGATAGCGAAAACCCTTTGCGCCTTCACCGTTCACCAGTGCGAGAAAGCTCGGCGCGTCCCCCGCGGGCGGCAGCGCTTCATAGCGCAACGTCAGCGTGCTACCGGTTGAGCCGCTGCCGCCCCCCGAACCCGAACTGGAACCCGGACCGATAGCTGACGCGGAGGAATCGCCGCCACCGCAAGCAGTGAGTGCAGCACAGGTCAGCGCAATCAGCGCAACGGTTTTCATCGGCTCACCTCGAAAAAAAGACAGACAGAATCCGCGTACGCGCAGACTCCGCCGCGCGCACGGACGACTGGCGATCAAGCCGCGCTACGACGGCCCTCCCCCCCCCTCATTTAGGCGCGAGACGCCTTCGTCGACAGGGCAATGGCACCTGCCTGCGTCGAGCTGCTTCGCATCCATGGATCATGAAATATATCGGTCTATCTCATTTCGTGGATGATTTTTTATTAACAATGCACGACTTGCCGGCGAGCATATTGAACGCCTTGGTTTTGGCGCCATGCTCGTTAGAGCCGGGTTGGAAACTCAAGGACGCGCGCGAGTGTTCCAAAAAAGAAAAAAAGCCCGCACACATGCGGGCTGACAAAAGCTGAACGGTCAGGAGGACACGCCGTTCAGAACGAGTGCGCAATGCCGGTATAGAAGCCGACTTGGTTCTTGCCTGGCGCCGGGTTGTTGTTGGTGGCTTCCACCGAGAAGTTGGCGTTGGCGCTGTTCTGCACGGTGCCCACGCTTGCATACAGCAACGTGCGCTTGGACAGGCTGTAGTTGGCGCCGAGCATGAACAGGTTGGCATTGCCGCCGCCGTTGTTCACGTTTACGCGATAGCCCGCGCCAATGAGCGTGAGCGCTGGCGTGAGCTGGTAGTTGGCACCGATCCAGTAGTGGTTGGCCTTGGTGGGCGCGCCGGCCGCCGCATCGGGCGCGGAGAGATTCTCGTAGCCGGCAAACAGCTTGAGCGCGCCGATGGTGTACGTGCCACCCAACGTCAGCTCTTTCGACGTGTTGAAGATGTCGGAGTACTTGCCGTTGGCATCGCGGGCGACATCGTAGATGGCGCGCAGCTCGAACGACGGCGCCGTGTACGTGAGCGAGATCGCATCCTTGCGCAGGTTGCTGAACGAGCCCGCCTGCTCACCCAAGCTGGTCAGCACCTGCGCGCTCAAGCCGCCCCAGTTGGGCGTCTCGTACATGACCATGTTGTTGTTACCCTGCCAGTTGCGCCCGCGCACCAGCGTGGCCGAGCCGATGAACTGCTGGCCGGTCGGGTCCAGCGCCCACAGCGCATCGGCAATCGGCTGGTTCTTGCCCAGCGTGAGCGTGCCCCACGCGCCGCTCTGCAGGCCGACATAGGCACGGCGGTTAAAGAGCGCATCGCCGTTGGTGCGGCCCTTGGTGGCGCCAAAGCCCGACTCAAGCTGGAAGATACCCTTCAGGCCGCCGCCCAGGTCTTCGGCCCCCTTGAGGCCGAACATGCTGGTGCCCCACTGGTTGTCGGCGCCGCGCCACAGGCTGCCGGACGAGCCGTCGGTCTTCTGTACGTTGCTCTGAAAATCCACGCCCGCGACCACCCGGCCGTACAGCGTGACGTTGCTTTGCGCGTGCGCCGCGGTAGCGGCCGCGCACAGGATGGCCGCACCCAGCGGCCAAGTTGCTCGGTTTTTCATTGTCGTCTCCTCTCTGGTGTCATGCCGGCCACGGCCGGCATTGCTACTGCGGTTGCTGCTGCAAATCGAAAATGCGGGTCATCGGTATCCATTTCTGGCCGGCGGGCGTCCAAGGTGTGGGGGCCTGGAACTGCCACATCAGCGTTTCCCATTCGATGAGTTTCGGGTCGGTGCTGGCGGCTGCGGCCATGCGATCAGCGTTGTAGACGGCGTCGTCGGTGTCCATGAGCATCACCATGCGGGTGCCCAGGCGGTAGATCTCCATGCCGATCACGCCGTGTTCGTGCAGGTGGCGCGCCACCTCCGGCCAGATGCGCTGGTGGTGCGCTTCGTAAGCGGCGATGAGCGCCGCGTCGTCCTTCAGGTCAAGAGCGAGGCAGTAGCGCATGCGAGCCTCACGTCAGGGCACGGTCGAGGTGGGTATAGCCGCCGTCGACGAACACCCACTGCCCGGTGGTATGCGAGGCTTGGCTCGACAGCAGGAACACCGTCGTGCTGGCAATCTCGTCGGCGGTGGTCATGCGTCGGCCGAGCGGAATCCTGGCGGTGATCTCGGCCAGCTTGGCGTCGGGGTTGTCGAAGGTGGAGATCCAGCGTTCATACAGCGGTGTCATCACCTCGGCCGGAATCACCGCGTTGACACGCACGCCATCCGGCGCCAGCGATGCCGCCCACTCGCGCGTGAGCGACAGTTGCGCCCCCTTGGCGGCGGTGTAGCCGCTGGTATTGCCTTGCCCCGTCACCGCCGTCTTCGACGAGATGTTGACGATGGCGCCACGGCTGGCCTTCAGGTGCGACAGGCACAGGTGGGCCATCACGTAGTAATGGATAAGGTTCTTCTCCAGCGAGCGCACGAACGCATCGCGCCCGGCCTCCAGCCCCACGCCGTCATTGACGCCGGCGTTGTTGACGAGGCCGTCGATGCGGCCGAAAGCGCGCGCCGTCTCGTCGACCATGCCGCGGCAGTCCACCTCCTGCTCCAGGTCGAACTGGAAGAAGCGCGCCTTGGGCTGTCGCCGCATCAATTCGGCCTCGAACTCCGGCGCCATCGGACTCTTTCCGCAGATGACGGGAATGGCGCCCTCCGCCGCCAGTTGCAGCGAGATGGCCGCGCCGATGCCGGCCGCCCCGCCCGTGACGATGATGACGTGGTCTTGCAGATGCAGATCCATGGTGCTCAGGCCTTGGGTTGCAGGTTGTAGCAGCGGGCGGCGGTGCCGCCCCACAGGTCGGCGCGCTCGGCGGCGCTCAGGCGCTCTTCGGCCCAGACGTGCAGCACGTCATAAACAGTGCCGTAGGACGCCGCCAGCAAACACACCGGCCAGTCCGAGCCGAACATCAGCCGCTGCGGCCCGAACACGTCCAACGCCACATCCAGGCATTGCCGTGCGTGCTGAACATCGCGCACGGTCACGCCCTTGCGCCAGTCGGCTTCGGTCAGCAGGCCCGAGAGCTTGCACGCCACGTGCGGCATCCCCTTGAGCGGTGCCAGCGCAGCCTTCCAGCGCGCCATCGCATCGGCATCGCGCGCAAACGCTTCGAGCGGTGGCTTGCCCAAGTGATCGAGCACCAGCCAGTGGCTGTCGTGCCTGCCGCAGAAGTTCACCGCCGCACCCATCTGATGGCCGAAGACGAGCACGTCGTAGGCGTATCCCCAGATCTGCAGCAACGCCATGCCGCGCTCGAACGCGGGCGCAGACAGGAAGGCGGCCACGTCAGGCTCGTCCTGCACCTGATGCCGGAAGCCGGCCAGCTTGGGCTCGCCGCTCAGGGTTTCCAGGCGCGCCTCCAGGTCGTCTGCGGTCAGGTCTTCCCAGCCGACCACGGCGACAATCCAATCGTGCGCGTTCGCCAGCTCCAGCAGAAAGCGCGTCTCTTCCCGCTCGCCGCGCGCCTGCACGGCAATCGCCGCATCCAACCGCTGCGCGCGCAATTCGGGCAGCAAGTCGGCCGGCAGGCGATCCGCTGCCAGCGCTTCCATGCCGGGGCCGATCCACGGATACGCCTCGGGCCGGTAGCGCCAGAAATGCTGATGCGCATCGATGCGGGAAACAGGCGTGGCCATCGGTTCAGCCCCGGAAGCGGTATTGCTCAAGTGAGGCCGGCTTCATGGTGATGGAGAAGCCAGGCGCCTGCGGCGGCAGATAGGCGGCGTTGCGCACCACGCATGGGTCGACAAAGTGCTCGTGCAGATGGTCGACGTACTCCACCACGCGACCTTCCCGCGTGCCCGACACGCAGATGTAATCGATCATCGACAGATGCTGCACGTATTCGCACAGCCCCACGCCGCCCGCGTGCGGGCACACCGGCAGGCCGTACTTGGCCGCCAGCAGCAGCACCGCGAGGATCTCGTTCACACCGCCCAGGCGGCAGGCGTCGATCTGCACCACGTCGATGGCGCCGCGCATGATGAACTGCTTGAACAGGATGCGGTTCTGGCACATCTCGCCCGTCGCGACCTTCACGGGCGCAATGGCTTCACGCACGGCGCGGTGGCCTTCCACGTCGTCCGGGCTGGTCGGCTCTTCGATGAACCACGGCTTGGCAAAGCCGAGTTCGCGCACCCAGTCGATGGCCTCGTTCACCTCCCAGACCTGGTTGGCATCGATCATCAACTGACGGTCCGGCCCGAGCACCTCGCGCGCAATCGAGACGCGGCGGATGTCGTCCTTCAGATCGCGCCCGACCTTGAGCTTGATATGGCGGAAGCCGCCGTCGACGGCCTCGCGGCAGAGGCGGCGCAGTTTGTCATCGTCATAGCCGAGCCACCCGGCGGAGGTGGTGTAGCACGGGTAGCCCTCCTGCTCCAGCATGCGAATGCGTTCGGCCTTGCCTGGGGCCTGCCTGCGCAGCAGTGCCAGCGCCTCTTCGGGCGTGATGCCGTCGGTCATGTAGCGGAAGTCGATGCAGCGCACGAGTTCTTCCGGCGTGAGGTCCGCCACCAGACGCCACAGCGGCTTGCCTTCGGCCTTGGCCCACAAGTCCCACGCGGCGTTGACGACGGCACCGGTGGCCAGGTGGATGGCGCCCTTGTCCGGGCCGATCCAGCGCAACTGGCTGTCGGAGGTGACATGACGCCAGAAGCGGCCCATGTCTTCGCGAATCCAGTCGAGGTCGAGCCCTTCCACCAGGTGACGCATCGCCTCGATGGCGGCGCAGCACACCTCGTTTCCGCGCCCGATGGTGAAGGTCAGGCCATGGCCCTCCAGGCCCGGTTGGTCGGTTTCCAGGATCACGTAGGCAGCGGAGTAATCCGGGTCAGGATTCATCGCGTCGGAGCCGTCGAGATGCTGTGAAGTCGGAAAGCGCACGTCCAGCACGCGCAGGGATCGGATGATGGTCATGTGTGTCGTGTTCGGGAATGCGGAATGCTCAGCCTTGTGCGCTCACCGTGCGTTGGCACTGCTCGCCCAGGCCTTCAATGCCCAGGCGCATGGTCTGGCCTGCATGCAGGTAGACCGGCGGCTTCTGCCCCAGCCCCACGCCCGGCGGCGTGCCGGTCGAAATCACGTCGCCCGGCTGCAGGCTCATGAAGCGGCTCAGGTAGCTGATCAGGTGCGCCACGCCAAACACCATGGTTGACGTGGAGCCGTTCTGATAGCGGTGGCCGTCCACCTCCAGCCACAGGTGCAACGCCTGCGGGTTGGGCACCTCGTCGGCCGTCACCAGCCACGGGCCGATCGGGCCGAAGGTGTCGCAACCCTTGCCCTTGTCCCACGTGCCGCCGCGTTCGATCTGGAATTCACGCTCGGAGACATCGTTGACGACGCAGTAGCCCGCCACATGCGAGAGTGCGTCCGCCTCGCTGATGTAGCGGCCGCCCTTGCCGATGACGACACCCAGCTCCACCTCCCAGTCGGTCTTGACCGAATCGCGCGGGATCTCGATATCGTCGTCCGGGCCACAAATGGCACTGGTCCATTTGCCGAAGACAACCGGTTCGGCCGGCACCTCAGCACCGGTCTCGGCAGCGTGGTCGGAGTAGTTCAGGCCGATGCAGATGAACTTGCCGACATTGGCCACGCACGGGCCCAGGCGTAGGCCAGCTTGCGGCGTGCCGTCGACGATGGGCAGGCGGTTGATGTCCCGCGCGCGCAGGCGTGCCAGCCCTTCAGGCAGCAGCACCGCGCCGCCGATATCGTCGATCACGCTGGAAAGATCGCGCACCTTGCCCTGTGCGTCGAGCAGACCGGGCTTTTCCTGCCCCTTGGGGCCAAAGCGGAGGAGTTTCATATCGTTGTCGTTGTGAACTGCAATCAGTTAGACCAGCCGCCGTCGATCACGCAGCAGGTGCCAGTCGTGAAGCGGGACTCGTCTGAAACGAGGTACGTTGCCAGCGCGGCGATCTCGTCGGCTGTGCCCACGCGGCCCATTGGCTGGCGCGCCACGAAGGCGGCACGGATGGTCTCGACGGGCACGTTTTGCTGCTGCGCCTGCGTGGCGATGCGTTGCTCCAGCGAAGGCGATTCCACCGTGCCCGGGCAGATGGCGTTGCAGCGGATGCCGCGTGCCACAAAATCGGCAGCAATCGCCTTGGTCATGCCGATCACGGCGGCCTTGGTGGTACCGTAAACGAAGCGGTTTGGCACGCCCTTCACGCTCGACGCGGCGGACGCCATGTTGATGATCGACGCGCCGCCGTTGTCCAGCATCTTGGGCAGCAGCGCACGTGTGAGCCGGTACATCGACGACACGTTGAGCTGCCACGAGAACGCCCAGTCGTCTTCCGAGCAGTCGAGGATGCTGCCGTGGTGCACGAAGCCCGCGCAGTTGAAAAGCCCGTCGAAGGCGGCCTCTTCACGAGCCAGCACAGCGATGGCGTTGGCGTCCATCACGTCCAGCTTGAGCGTACGGATGCCACCCGCGTCCGCCAGCGATGCCAGCGCGCCTTCGTTGATGTCGGTGGCGAGCACCTGCGCGCCCTCTTTTGCAAACATCAGGGCACTGGCGCGGCCGATGCCCTGCCCGGCCGCCGTCACCAGAATGCGTTTTCCTTGGAGTCTCATTGCGTTTGTCTTGGTATGAGGAGAGAACCCGGCTTACTGCTGCTCTTCGCCGGTGAGCTTGGCCACCATCAATGCGCCGAGGATGATGGCGCCGTAGATGGCCTGAATCCAGAATGACGGCACCTGTGCCAGCGTCAGCAGGTTCTGCACGACACCCAGCAGCAGCACGCCGCACAGCGCACCGAACATCGAGCCGCGCCCGCCGTCGAGCGACACGCCGCCAATCACGGCTGCCGCAAACACGGTGAAGATCATCCCGTTGCCCTGGTTGGCATTGATGGCACCCACGTAGCCCGTCACCACCAGCCCGCCGACGGCGGCCAGCACGCCGGCCAGCATGAACACGCCCCAGATGATGCGATCGACCTTGATGCCGGCCGCGCGGGACGCAGGGGCATTGCCGCCAATGGCATACAGCGCGCGCCCCAGCCGGTGGTAGCGCAGCATGCCGCCCGCCACCGCAAAGGCCAGCGCCGCAAGCCAGACCGACAGCGGCAGCCCGATCAGCGTGGTCGTGGCCAACGCAAAGAACGGCGCGGGCATGTCGAACAGCGTGCCGCCCTTGGTGGCACCCACCAGCATCCCGCGCAGCACGATCAGCATGGCCAGCGTGACGATGAAAGCGTTCAACCGCAGCTTGACCACCAGGAAGCCGTTGACGAAGCCGACCACCGCGCCGATGGCGAGGATGGCCAGCAAACCCAGCACCAGCGGCCACTCGGTGCCAAAGCCGCCCGAGGCGGCCGGGATCACCAGCATGGCGCCCACCGCCGGGGCGATACCGACCGTCGATTCCACCGACAGGTCGAACTTGCCCGTGATGATGATCAGCGACTCCGCCAGCACCACCAGCGCCAGCGCTGCGGATGCGCCCAGGATGCTGATGAGGTTGGCCTCGGTCAGGAAGCTCGGGCTGACGAACGCGCCGAGCACGAACAGGATCACGAGCGCCGGGATCAGCGCGAAATCGCGCAGACGCGCCAAGCTGAAGCGCGGCGCCTGACGAGCGGCGCGCGCATCGGGTGCATTCGCGGCCATGGCATTACCTTTCATTGAGAGTCACTCCTTCTATCGACGCGATCAGGGCGTTGTCTTCCCAGCCCGCCGCATATTCCGCGCAGACGGCACCGCGCAGCATCACCAGCACGCGGTCGCACACGCGCAGGTCATCCAGTTCACTGCTGACCAGCAGCACCGCCTTGCCCTCCTGACGCACGGTGTCGACCACCGACAGCAAGGCCTGCTTCGATTTCACGTCCACGCCCGCCGTCGGGTCGATCAGCACCAGCACATCGGGGTTGTTGGCCAGCGCACGCGCCATCACCACCTTCTGCTGATTGCCGCCCGACAGGCCCGACACCGCCTGTTCCTCGCCCTGCGCGACAACGCCCAGTTCGTGCATCAGCGTCTGCGCCATGTGGCGGCGCGGTGCCGGCGCAATGAAGCCGAACTTGCCGAGCAGGTGAGGCACGGTCATCGTCGCGTTCTCGCCGATCGACTGGCTGAGCACCAGGCCTTCGTGATGGCGGTCCTTGGGCACGCAGCTCACGCCGCAGGCCAGCGCGTCGGTCACGTTGCCCGGCTTGAGCGCACGGCCGTCGACGCGGATCTCGCCTGCCGACTGCGCCTTGAGCCCGGCCACTGCCTCGCCCACGCTGGTGCGGCCGCTGCTGGTGGCCCCCGTGATGCCCACCACCTCGCCGCGCCTCACCTGCAGCGAGACATTGGCGTAGTCCTCGCCGCTCAGCCCAGCGATGTCGAGCACCACGGGTGCGTCCGCCAGTGGCTCGCGGTCACGTGCATCACTCGGGGCGAGCTTGCCGGCTTCACCCGTCATGGCCTCGATCAGCGCGGTCTTGGGCATCGCGTCCACCGGCGAGGTGACGATGTGGCGCGCGTCGCGCAGCACCGTCACCGTCTGGCAGATGTCGTAGATCTCCTGCAGGTGATGCGAGATGAAGAGGAACGTCACGCCATTGCGCTGCAGCTCTTCGATGCGGCGGAACAGGCGCTTGATCTCATCGCCATCGAGTTGCGCAGTCGGCTCGTCGAGGATGATGAAACGCGCGCCATACGACAAAGACCGCGCGATCTCCACCAACTGGCGCGCCTCCACCGTCAGATCAGCCGCGCGCATGTCTTCGTGCACATCGATCTGCCAACTGTCGAGCAGCGCGCGGGCCTCGCGGCGCAACGCGCGCCAGTCGATCCACCCGCGCCGCGTCGGCTGCCGGTTGATGAAGAGGTTCTCGGCCACCGTCAGCTCACGCACGATGGTCGAGTGCTGATAAACGCAAGCCACGTGGCTGCGCCAGGCCGCGCTGTCCGACACCGGCGGCGCGGCCTGCCCGTTGAACAGGATCGTGCCGGTGTCGGGCTGGCGCAGACCGGTGAGCATCGACACCAGCGTCGACTTGCCCGCGCCGTTGCGCCCGACCAGCGCGTGTGACTCGCCCGGCATGACCGCCAGGCTCACGTCGCGCAGCGCCATGGTCGAGCCGAACTGCTTGGACAGCCCGCGCGCCTCGACCATCGGCACGGCTTCGGAGGGCTTTACTGCTGGTTGGCCCATAGCGCCTTGTCGTCCACGTTCTGCTTGGTCACCACGGGCGCCGGAAGCTGGTCTTCCAGAATGCCCGGCGAGACTTCGACGATGTTGCTGCCGTGGTCGGTCGGGCCCACCTTGAAGGTCTGGCCGGCCAGCGTAGCCTTGATGTAGTACAGGCCATATTTGGCGTACAGATCGGCCGGCTGCGAAATGGTCGCGTCGATCTCGCCCTTGCGGATGGCGTCATATTCCTGCGCGATGCCGTCGTTGCTCACCACCACGATGTGCTTCGGATCACCCGCCGGCACCAGCAGGCCCTTGCGGCGCAGCGTCTGCAGCGTCGGCGCCAGATACACGCCGCCGGCATGCATGTAGATGCCCTTCACGTCTGGGTTGGCGGAGAGCAGGCTATCGAGCGCAGCGGCCGCGGCGTCGGACTTCCAGCCCGCCGGAATCTCCAGCACCTTCAGGTTCGGGAAATCCTTCATGCAGGTGCGGAAGGCTTCGGCGCGATCCCGCCCGTTGACGGAAGCCAGATCGCCCATGATCTGCACCACCTTGCCCGCCTTCACGTGCTGGCCGATGTACTGGCACGACTTGGTGCCATACGCGCGGTTGTCGGCGCGTACCACCATCGCCACCTTGCCCTTGGTGGGCGCCACATCCACCGCCACCACGGGCACCTTGCGCTGCTCGGCCAGGTCCAGCGCCCGGCTGATCGCCGCCGAATCGAGCGGCGCCACCACCAGGCCCTTCGCGCCCAGGTTGATCAGGTTGGAAATGTCCGTGATCTGTTGCGCCGGATCCTGGTTGGAGTTGACCGGCGCCAGAATGTCGACGCCCAGCGTCTTGGCCATCTTCGGGATGTAGCCGTTGTACGACTGCCAGAACGGCGAAGTCAGCAACGGCAGGTTGACGCCCACCTTGGCGCCATCCACGGCATGGGCCGCGCCAGCACACAAGGCACCGACGGCCGCGGCGGCCACGGTCACGCGCCTGACGAGGCCGCGCTGGAAGAATCGGGAGGATTGGGAAACGCGCCCGCCAATGGCGGACGGACTGCGTGAAGCTGCCATGTGATTGTCTCCGGTGTGCAAGTTTGAGAACTGCATCTGTGCCTGACGACCGCGTGGCACCCCCTTCGCGCTCATCAGTGAATAGATTATTTATATTTGAATGCAACGACGTCAAGGAATGCGTCGCAGGGGTTTTCCCTACTGAAGCTGGGCGCATGCCCGGCACATTTGTGATTGCCCAAACACCGCTTTAAGATTCGATGCCGTATGGACAAAGACACCACGACTTCTACCGACACCGGCAGCGACCGCTACCGTGCGCCCGCGCTGGACAAGGGGCTCGACATCCTCGAGCTGCTCTCCGAATACCCCGACGGCCTCACGCGTGCCGAGATCGTCAAGGCGCTCGGCCGCAGCGCCAACGAGATCTACCGGATGCTGGAGCGCCTGGTGGTGCGGCAATACGTGACGCGCTCGGCCGGCGGCGACCGCCATGCGCTGAGCCTGAAGATGTTTGCGTTGGCGCACCGGCACCCGCCCGTCAACCGGCTGGTGACGCAGGCGCTGCCGGTCATGGATGCCTACGCGCGCCAATCCGAGCAATCTTGCCACCTGGGCGTATATGACCGCGGCAATGTGCTGGTGATCGCGCAGGTGCCCGGGCCCGGCACGTGGGGTCTGTCGATCCGCCTGGGAGCGCGCGTGAGCCTGCTCGACACCGGCTCCGGCCACGTGCTGCTGGCCTTCCAGAGCGACGAGCGCCGCGCGCAGATGCTGGCCGAACACATCGCTGTGGAAGGCGAAGTGCCGATCCCCGCCGACGAACTGGAACACACGCTGCAGCGCATCCGCACGCAGGGCTACAAGCAGCGCGATAGCTTGCAGTCATTCGGCGTGGTGGATATTTCGTGCCCGATCCTGGGGCCGGACGGGCACGCGTTGGCCGTGCTGACCTCGCCGTACATCCGCCGTATCGACCGACATGTCGGGCCGTCGCTGGATGACGCTCGGACGCTGCTGGTGCGCGCCGCCCAGGAGTTATCGCTCAATCGGCAGCAGCGCGACGACGATTGAGGTGGTGCTGCGCGGCAAAAAGCACGGTATCGTGTCGCCGATTCCCGCGCGATGCGCTCCCAAGCTCGCAACGCCTCTCCCGCTTTTTGTTACGCAGCCCTGTGACCGACCACCCCACCCTCAGTTGGACCGACGCCGAAACCGCCCACACCGCGCTTTGGCGCTCCGAAGCCGGCAACCCGCCACCCAAGCGCGTCACGATTGCTGACGACCGCATCACGGCCGACGTTGCCTATCGCCAGGCATGCGAAGGCATCGCGATGCTCTGGCACGGTGATTTTCAGAACGCGCGCCAACTGCTGCAGGCGATGTCCCGCCGCGCTGATCGCAAGCCGCGCAAGGCCGCCACCTCGCCCATCGACGCGTTCAACCTTCATCGTCAGGCCCAATCGCAGCGCGCCCGCACGCTCGGCATGCTGCTGATTCCCCTGGATGCGGACTACACGATCCCATTGCGCCGCGCGCCCGACGTGCGCGAGGCCTGCAATGAAGCATACGGCGCGGGCGAACACGCTTCGGTCGTATCGCTCAGGGAACTGCTCGGGCTGATCGGCGCGCATGAATGGCGCAAGAAGGGGGTCGAAATTCCCGCGCTGGGCGGTGAGCGCATTCACCCGTACTACGGTGTCTTTTCGCCGGTGCGCGGCGAATACATCGATCTGGTTGCAAAAGCGCCCCTGCCATCGCAAGCGCTGGCCTTCGACATCGGCACGGGCACGGGCGTGCTCGCTGCCGTGCTCGCAAAACGGGGCGTGAAACGCATCATCGCCACCGACCAGGATGCACGCGCGCTGGCCTGCGCCCGCGAGAACCTGACGCGTCTTGGGTTCCAATCGCAAGTCGAAGTGGTCTGCGCCGATCTCTTTCCCGAGGGCCGCGCGCCGCTCATCGTGTGTAATCCGCCGTGGCTTCCGGCCCGGCCGAGCTCACCGATCGAACGCGCGGTCTATGACCCCGACAATCGCATGCTGCGCGGCTTTCTCGATGGCCTCGCCGCGCACCTCGAACCAAACGGCGAGGGTTGGTTGATCCTGTCGGATTTTGCCGAGCATCTCGGCTTGCGCACGCGGGACACCCTGCTGGCAATGATCGATGCGGCCGGCCTGCAAGTCATCGGACGCGACGACATCAAGCCGAAGCACCCGAAGGCGTCGGATGAGAATGACCCGCTCTATCAGGCGCGCGCGGCCGAGGTCACGTCCTTGTGGCGCTTGAAGGCGCGCTAACGGACCTGCGCCGCCAGATACGTCAGCACACCGTGCCCGGCGGCGGCTCCACTCGCAAAGCACGCCGTCAGCAGGTAACCGCCCGTCGGGGCTTCCCAATCGAGCATCTCGCCCGCGCAGAACACGCCGGGCAAGCGCTCTACCATCAGGTTCACATCCAACGCTTCGAACGCG
Source organism: Ralstonia sp. UBA689 (assembly GCF_002298975.1). Lineage (GTDB taxonomy): Bacteria > Pseudomonadota > Gammaproteobacteria > Burkholderiales > Burkholderiaceae > Ralstonia. The sequence continues at coordinate 138,867 of NZ_DBMV01000040.1, read as the reverse complement.
ACGCCGCCCGCGCTGCTGATCGCCTCGTCAAGCGGCCGAACACGCGTGAGCCGCAGCGGCAGCGCCTTGATAGCCTGCGCAAGCTGCGCGAGATCGGCAAATGCGTCTTTCGACAGGCATTCGCGCAACAGCCCAAGTTTGACGCCGGTGATGTTCAGCTTGCTCTGCAGATGACTGGACATCGAGCGTGCACCGCGCGGCCGCATCAGCTCGGTGGCTACGCGTTGCGCGCTCCATCCGGGCGCGAGGTCGAGCCAGATTGTGGTGTCGCCGCCTGCCGCAAGCGCATCGCGGATCGGCGCCGACAACGCGTAGACAAGGCTGCCTTCGATGCCCGTCTGCGTGACGACAAACTCACCTTGACGGAATTGGACCGCACCATCGTCGCCGGACGCGATGCCGATCGCGACGGACTTCACCGGCTGCCCCGCGAAGCGCTCCTGAAAGTACGGGCTCCAGTCCGCATCAAACCCGCAGTTGGCGGGCTGGAGCGGCCGCACTTGCACGCCGCATGCTGCCAGACGCGACACCCATGCGCCGTCGGAGCCAAGGCGCGGCCAACTGCCGCCGCCTGTGGCCAGCACGACGGCGTTGGCATGGACAAGCCGCTCACCGTCGGGCGTTTCGAAGCGCAAGGCCTGCGGTTGATCCGCCTGATCGGACGGCGCTGCGCTCCAACCGACCCAGCGGTGCCGCATGTGCAACTTCACACCGGCTTCGCGCAGCCGATGCAGCCACGCCCGTAGCAAGGGCGCCGCCTTCATGTCGGTCGGGAACACGCGGCCCGAGCTGCCGACGAATGTTTCGATCCCGAGGCCATGCACCCACTCGCGCAGGGTGTCCGGGCTGAAACGATTGATGAGCGGCGCAAGTTGCTCGCGGCGCGCGCCATAGCGCCCGAGAAATGCCTCAAGCGGTTCCGAGTGCGTGATGTTCATCCCGCCGATGCCCGCCAGCAGAAACTTGCGCCCAACCGACGGCATCGCGTCGAACACCTCGACGCGCACGCCTGCGCGTGACAGGACTTCGGCGGCCATCAGCCCGGCGGGGCCGGCGCCGATCACGGCAACCAAGGGAACGTTGAGCGGTTCGGACATACGGAGGTGGACAGAGGACGCGCGGGGCAGACTAGCGGGGGGGGGCGCTATTGTCACATCCCGGCTTGGCTGGGGCAAACAATGCGGCCCATCGCTCTCACGCTGAGGAACCCGCCGTCGCCCGAGCCGCTTTTCGGTAAACTGGCGCATTCGCTTCCGTTTTTCTACAGGCTGCCGCGCGCATGAGTGTGGCATGCCGCTCGGCAGTTCTGACGATGTCCAATAAAACCCACGAGATCCGCCCCAACCAGTCGATCGAGTTGCTGAAGGAGCTGCACATCCTGACGCGCGACGGCAAGATGAATCAAGACAGCCGCCGCAAGCTGAAGCAGGTCTATCACCTGTTCCAGTTCATCGAGCCGCTGCTCGCCGACGTGCAAAAGGCGAAAGGGCATGTCTCGCTCGTCGATCATGGCGCGGGCAAGTCATACCTGGGCTTCATCCTCTACGACCTGTTCTTCAAAGAACATCCCGGCGACGGCGCTTCGCACGTCTATGGCATCGAAACGCGCGAGGAGCTTGTCGCCAAATCGACCGAGCTCGCGGCGCGGCTCGGCTTCAAGGGGATGTCGTTCCTGAACCTGTCGGTGGCCGAATCGATTACGTCGGAGCGACTGCCGCCCGCCGTCGACATCGTGACCGCGCTGCATGCCTGCAACACGGCCACCGACGATGCGATCCGCTTCGCGCTTGAAAAGCATGCGCAATACATCGTGCTCGTGCCCTGCTGTCAGGCAGAGGTGGCGGGGGTGCTGCGCAAGAACAAGAGCAAATCGCTTGGCAATGCCTTGACGGAAATCTGGCGCCATCCGCTGCATACACGTGAGTTCGGCAGCCAGGTCACGAACGTACTGCGCTGCCTGCAGCTCGAAGCCCACGGCTATCAGGTGAGCGTGACGGAACTCGTCGGCTGGGAGCATTCAATGAAGAACGAGCTGATCATTGCGCAGTACAAGGATCTGCCGCGCCGGCGCGCGACTGAGCGGCTTGCTGAAGTGATCGGCACGCTTGGGCTTGAAGAGCTGCACGAGCGGTTTTTTGCGCCGGCTTGATCGGTAGCGGACAACAGCTCCGGGCGGAGCCAGCGCCTATCGTGCAGGCGACGCGTTTTCAGCGTCGATGGCGATACCCTTTCGCACAACCCGCCGCAGCAAACCGAGGCGCGACCTCACATATGCAGTCCACTTCGGCAGGGCCCGCACACCGGGCTTTCTACCGCGAGGGAAGCGCGCGCCCCTGCAAGCGTAAAAGCGTGGGGAATTGACGCCGAACGGCCGTGACGCCGCAAGCGGCACGGATCGCGCCAGCTCGTTACCTGAACATGCTTGCCAGCGTCCATTTTTCACAATATGGTTATCGTGGTAATCATATTGCAGAGATCACGAATGACGAATCAACCTCTCCTCGAGAAGTCGCGCACCGCTTTGGTTTTCATCGAATTCCAACGCGAATGGCTGGCAACGGACGGCGTTCTGTTCAACGGCCTCGTACAAGACAAGGAGGCCTTCCTGAGCGCGGTTGGCAACGCCGAACGCGTGTTGACCGAGGCAAGGCAACAAGGATGGACCATCGTTCACGCCGGACTGGATCTTCGATCAGATGCGGCCTATCGCCTCTTCTCCGGCGGGGAGAATGTACTCGGACTGCGTGCGGCCATACCGCGTGCAGGCACCTGGACCGGCGCGGGCGCGGCATTCGTGCCCCCGTTTGTCCCTCAGGGCGATGAGTTCGTATCCCAGGGGCGTTCTGGCGCCAGCGTTCTAAGGAACTCGACACTTGATCCGTTCCTTCGCAACAATCGCATCGATTCGCTCGTGCTGATGGGCTTCGCCACGCATGTCTGCGTGGAATCCACGTTGCGGGAAGCGCACGACATGGGCATCAATTGCTGGGTCGTCACCGATGGCTGCGCCGCGTTCACTGAAGGACAACACAACCATGTCCTGAATCACGTCGTCCATCACTTCGGCGCGGGTATCGAGTCGGAGGCGCTCGTCCAACGCATGCATGCGGCCAACTCACAGGAAGAAGCCACATGTTCTTCTTGAAGGAGCTGCCCAGCAAGGAGATGCTGGCGCGTTATCGTCAGCGATTCCCCGCAATGAACGTGGACAACGTCCATGCGGCGTTGCACATGCTCAGGCGTGCCAGCCTCCTGATGCGAGAGCTCGATGGCTACTTCACAGAGCACGGGCTTTCGACCCTGCGCTACCTGATACTTGTCGTCCTGGATCGTGAGGACAGCGATGACGGCCTGATGGTCAGCGAGTTGGCCGACCGCCTGGACGTGTCGCGTCCCGTGATGACCCGAACGCTCCAGACGCTGTCCGACGACGGCATGATCCAGCTCTCGACAAGTGATAGCGACAGTCGGGCCAAACTTGTTCATCTGACCAAGGCGGGCAACGGCGCGCTCAACCGCGTCCTGCCTGGGTACTATCGATTGATCGACCAGTTCATGACTGAGGATGCGTCGATTTGACGGGCACGGTACTCAAGTCGCTCCCCGTGTCATGGGCACTCAAAAACAGCTTTCGAATAATCGGGGACGTTGAAACCGGCCGCGACCGACCTATCCAGCCGCGGCCGGTTTCGGCATCCGGTATCCGGCTGATAGGCCAACGCACTGCACAATCGCGTTGCGACACGTCAAGCCACTAGGCGTACTTGCTCCCGAGGCAACCGCTGTCTGCCGCGCAGTGGCCCCACCTGTTCGCTCAGTTGGCTGGTCGGGCTGGGCCTGCGGCAGGCGTATGGGTACGGCCGCCAGCAAAGTCCGCGCGGCCAGTGCAATCGATGTCCAACCAACTGCTGGCATCGGCTGCAATGCCTGAATCCAGAACGGCGCACGCTATGCCTGGCGCCCGCCCTCGTGCTGAACACGCTTGTCCTCATACATGGCGACATCCGCCTCGCGCAAGGCGTCTTCCAGGCGCTCGCCCTCGTGGCAGGTCGCGCACCCCATCGAGAAGCCAAGCACCGGGCCTGAGTAGAACTGGTTATTGAGATCGACCAGCTTACGCAGGCTTTCCATCAACGCCTCACCGGCTTGCGCGTCGGCGCCGGGCATCAATACGGCAAACTCGTCGCCGCCGATGCGCGCGGCATGCGCGGGCTTGTCGACGGCCTTGCCGAGCACCTCGCCGGCGCGGCGCAACAGCGCATCGCCTGCCGCGTGGCCGAGCTGGTCGTTCACCGCTTTCAGGTCGTTCAGGTCGATCATGATGACCGTCATCGGGAAGGGTCCCTTGCGCTCCAGCCGGTTGACCTCGTCCACATAGAACGAACGGTTCTTGAGCTTGGTGAGCACGTCGTGCTTGCCGAGGTATTCCAGATACGACTCGGCCTTCTTGCGCGCGGTGATGTCGGTCAGGGCCAGCAGCACCTTGCCCCAATCCTTCTCGCAACCTGGAAAGACGGAAAACTGCAGGTGGATGTTCAGCGGATTACCGTCCAGCGCGTAGTTGACCACCTCGCGCTGCTGGAAGAGCTTGCCCTCCCACAAATCGATCAACTGCTCGCGAAAGTGCGAGCGCATGTCGTCGCGAAAGACCTCCGGCAAGCGGCTGAGCAGGTCATTGCGGTTGCGCGCCTTGAACATCTCCAGCGTGAAGCCGTTGACGTCCAGCACCTGGATCTCCTGCATGCAGCGCTCGACAAACTCCGGATGCACGTCGGTAAAGGTGCGGAAATCCGTGATGTCCTGCATGCGCACCTCGTCCAGCAACGTCCTGATGGTGCTGAAGTTCTCCACCCAGAGCGATACCGGTGCATGCTCGAACACGCCGCGCGCATAGAGCTGGCTGGCCGCAACGCGGCGGCGCGCGTCTTCCAGCTCGGTGATGTCGTCCACGGCCACCAGCACGCGGTCCCACGGCTGGTCATGGTCCGGCAGCAGCACGCCCTTGAGCAAGATGTCGAGCCGGCGGCCGTCGAGCGTGTAGTTGACGCTGCGGCTCTCGAATGACGGCTTGCCCGACCAGAGCTGCACGAGTTCACCCACATGGGCTTCAAGCATGTCGTCACGCAGCACGTCGGCCAGGCGAGCGGTGAGCGCTTCGGTGTCGCGGGCGGCGTACATCGCCAGCGTGCGCCGGTTCACGCGCAGCACCTTGATGCAGGCCGAGCACGCGGCCACACGCGAGACGTCTTCCTCCAGAAAGCGCTGAAGGTCGGTCACGCCGGCTGCACGCCATTGGGCGAAAAGCCGGTGGAGGTCGCTGTAGTCCTCCAACCAGAGCGAGGTGGGCGTGACGTCGAAAAAGTCGATCAGGTCGACTCCCACAGCAGCCGGGCTGCTGACACTATCGGACGCGGATTGCATGGATGGCTCGACAGGAGAACACGTTACAAAGCCTTGAGCGTACCGGCTTTGTGCACCGCCGCACACGATGCTTGTCTCATTCAGAAGGATTACCCCCACGGGGGATCGATGGACGGCGATTTTTGCAATGCAATATCCGAGAAAATCCCTAAAAAGTTCCCGACAAGATTTTTCGAGTGCGCGCCGCATTCAATTTTTCTTTATCTGGCTTTGTAAAAATCACTGCGCGTATTTTTAAGAGAATTTCATGAAACCAGGCACGCATCTCCTTTTTTCAATACACCTTGCAAAAACCGCCGCACTTCCGGCAGCGCCCGGCTTATACGGGCCGGTTTCTCGTCAGAAATTGCACATGCATGGACGAAAGCCGGTGCGAGTGAATTAAAAAACTTCGTCTCGATTCAGATCACTTTTCATCCAGAATCCGTGCATCCCGTGCACGGGGCAATGATTGGCTCCGCGCAATTGGCGGGAAATTCCTTGTCCCGATTCGGCGGTTCAGCCCCCCAAAAATCTTCGAGCCCTGGGCCTCCGATTCGCTTCCAACTCAGGAGAGATGCAATGCGGGATTCGACTACTCCCCGTCGTACGGCTGCCGTGTGCGCACGCCGCTCATTCAAGCTGGCGCTCGTGGCCCAGGCCGCAGCGGCGATGATTCTGGCAGCGTGCGGTGGTGGCGGTGGCGACGACACGCTCACCCCGGCCAGCGGCAAACTCGATGCCAACGGCTCGCAACAGCAGGGCAACACCAATAACGGCAATGCACAGGCACCCGCAGTCGACGCCTCGGTGCCGCCAGTCGAACTGCCCGACTACATCAAGCCCGTCAATTACAAGCTGTGGTTCCGCCCGAGCGCAGACCTGAACAGCTTCTCGGGCCGCGCCGACGTGGAGATCAAGGTCACCAAGCAGACCGGCGCGGTGACGCTGGCCGTGCGCGACCTGAAGCTCGACGCCTCGCGCCTGACGCTCACGCCAACCTCGGGCGGCGGTGCATCGCGCGTGCTGGTGCCGATTCCGCAATCGCAAGGGGCCTTCTACGACCTGCGCGACCCGACCGGAGACATCAAGCCAGGCAACTACGTGCTCCACATGGAATGGACGGGCACGATCAACTTCACCAAGGCCGAGGGCATCTTCAAGCTGGGCCTGCAGGCCGCGACCGGCGAAAGCTCCGACGCGATCGTCACGCAGGGCGAATCGAACTTCGCGCGCGAGTGGTTCCCGAGCTGGGATGAGCCGGCCTTCCGCAACACCTTCGAGGTGACGGCAGAAATTCCGGGCGACTGGAAGGCCGTGGCCAACGGCAGGCAGACGGGCGCCACCAAGCTGCCGGACGGCTATCAGCAGGTGTCGTTTGCCAAGACGCCGTCGATGCCGGCGTACCTGCTGTTCTTCGGCGGCGGCAAGTTCGACATTCTGGAAGACCAGTTCACCAACCCGCTCGATGGCAGCAGCATGCGCCTGCGCTGGTGGGTACCGCCTGGCGAGGCACACTCGGCAGTGGCCGGCATGCAATTCACGAAGGAAGCGCTGAACCACTACTACAACTACTTCCAGATCCCGCTGCCGTTCGACAAGATGGACACCATCGTCGCCAACGACAGCTACGACAACAAGAATGCCGGCTTTGGCGGCATGGAGAACTGGGGCGCCATCTTCGAATTTGCCGACCAGGTGCTGGTGCCGCCCGATGGCGCTCCGACCACCGTCCACTCGATGGGCAAGGCGCGCTCGTTCGTTGTGGTGTCGCATGAACTGGCGCACCAATGGTTCGGCGACCTCGTCACGCTCGACTGGTGGGACGACATCTGGTTGAACGAATCCTTCGCCAACTGGTTCGAGAACGTGACCAAGATCGCGCTGCACCCCGAGTTCCTGGGCAACACGTGGGCCGACTATGCAGCCGTCAAGCAGCGCGTCTACACGCTCGACCTGCAGCCGACCTCGGTGCCGGTGCAGCACAACCTGAGCGACGCCGGCTCGATGGATTTCCTGGACCGCTTTGCCTACAACAAGGGCGGCCACGTCTTGCAGATGTTGGAGAACTACGTCGGCAAGGACGCGATGCGCAAGGGCCTGCAGAGCTACCTGAACAAGTACAAGTTCGGCAACGGTACGCCGCCGCGCCTGTGGGCGGAGCTTGAAGCCGCCAGCGGCAAGCCTGTCGGCAAGGTAGGCGACAGCTTTGTGCGCCAGACCGGCGTGCCGCTTGTCAGCATCGACGCGCAGTGCAACCCGGCCACCAACCAGAACGTGCTGACGATCACGCAGAAGGCGTTCCCGAACAAGAACGTCTATTCCGGCTATCAGTGGAATATCCCGCTCACGATCGCCTACGGCGATGGGCTAGCACAGACGCAGACGGTAGTGCTGGATCAGCAGACCGCACAAGTCACGCTGCCGACGTGCTCGGCCGTGCTGGCGAACCCGACGGGCCTGGACTACTACGTGACCAACTACAGCCCGACGCTCTGGAGCGCGCTGCTGGCGCAGGCCGGCGCCATCACCAACAAGGCGACGACGACCAACATCGCCGGCGATGCAACGCAGCTGTACAACGCCCAGATCATCGACAAGGCGCTGTATGACCAGATCGTCGGCATCCAGAACATGCAGCCGGCCGTCGCAGCGCTGCGTGCCCAGGCTGTGACGCCGACCGGCTCGCTGCGTCCGCAAGCGGTGCAGCTGCAGCAGATGCAGAACATGGATCGCCCGATCCACAAGTTCCGCTACGAAGGTCTCATGAAGCATCTGACCGACATCAAGCGGTAAGCGCCAAAGCAAGCGGGCCGCTTCCCCTGTGTCTTGGGAAGCAGCCCGCTGCAACGTTGGCTCCTGATTTCCGGCGGACAGGGTCCGCCGTTTTTCATGCACGCATCACACGATCTTCAACCCGTGCGATGCAGGAAGGTGGCCTGAATCACATCGGTCATCCAGATGGCGCTGTCGCCGGTCTGGCCGTGCTCCAGTACCTTGACCGCACTCTCGAACAGCACACCGGCCAGTGCATCGGAAGCGATGATCTCGATGCGTACGCGCGGCACAAACTCCGTCAGGTCTTCCTTGATGGAATGCGCACCACCTGTTGAGGCCGTTGGCGGATAGGCATTCACCTCGGCCACCGTCATACCGGGAAAGCCCGGGCAACTGCGCAGCGCTTCATGCATGCGTTCCAGCAATTGCGGGCGCACTACGATGCGGATTTCCTTCATGCCTGCGACTCCTCATCAAACCATTTGTACAGCGTGGGCAGCATCACCAGCGTGAGCAGCGTGCAGGTCAGCAGACCGCCGATCACCACGATGGCCAGCGGCCGTTGCACCTCTGAACCCGGCCCCGTGGCAAACAGGAACGGGATCAGGCCCAGCATAGCCACCGTGGCCGTCATCATCACGGGGCGGAAGCGCATGCGCGAGCCCAGCCGCACGGATTCCTCTACCGACATGCCCTGCTCCCGCAAACTGCGGATCGTGCTGACCAGCACCACGCCGTTGAGCACCGCGATGCCCCATAGCGCCACGAAGCCGACCGATGCCGGCACGGACAGGTATTCACCCGTGACGAACAGGCCGATGATGCCGCCCACCGAGGCGAACGGCAGCACCAGAATGATCAGCGTGGCGTAGCGCACGGAATTGAACAGCAGGAACAGCAGGAAGAAGATGGCGGCCACCGTAATCGGTACGATCACCTTCAGGTGGCCCATGGCGCGTTCCATGTTCTGGAACTGGCCGCCCCATTCCAGGTAGTAGCCCTCGGGCAGCTTGACCTTCTGCGCAACCGCCGCCTGCAACTCCGCCACGAAGCCGCCCAAGTCGCGGTCGCGCACATTCACGCCCACCACCACGCGGCGCTTGCCCAGCTCACGGCTGATCTGCGCAGGGCCATCAGTCACATCGATGCGGGCGATGCTTTCCATCGGAACTTGCGCGCCATTGGGAGCGGCCACGATCAGGTTGCGGATGGCCTCCACACTGCCGCGATATGCGTCCGGCAGGCGCACCACCGCGCTGAAGCGGCGCTCGCCTTCGAAGATTTCCGTGGCCTCCTTGCCGCCGATGGCGGTTTCGATCACGTTGTGCACGTCGGCCGCATTCAAGCCATGGCGCGCGATGGCCTGGCGGTCGATCGCAATCTGCAGATACTGCTGACCGGTGATCCGCTCCACGCGCATGTCCTGCGCGCCCTGGATGCCCTGCGCCACCTTGGCAATCGCCTCGGCCTTTTCGCGCAGCGTGTTCAGGTCGTCGCCGAATACCTTGATGGCCACGTCGGAACGCACGCCGGTCACCATCTCGTCCACGCGGTCGGAAATCGGCTGCGCCATGACGATCTGCACGCCGGGCAGCACCTGCAGCGCCTTGCGCATCGCCTCGGCAATGTCGTCCTGGTTCCAGCCGTTCGGCCATTCGTCGCGCGGTTTCAGCGACACGATCGGCGTCGATTCGTTCTGGCCTTGCGGATCGGCCGGAGACTCGCCTCGGCCCACGCCAGAGACGGCCGACTTCACGCCCGGCACCTGCATCACCAGGCGCATGGCTTCCATCTCCATGCGGATCGACTCTTCCAGCGAGATGTTCGGCGCGCGGTTGATGCCTGGCACCACCGAGCCTTCCTTCATCTCCGGAATGAACGCCGTGCCCAGGAACGGCATCAGCGCGCCGGTGGCAAGAAACACCGCCACGGCCACGATGACGGTCTTGCGGCCGTTGTTCAGGCTCAGCTCCAGCAAGCGCAGATACGGCTTCTTCATCTTGCGGATCAGCCACGTATCGTGTGCGTCGTGCTCGGCATGTGGGTCGTCATTGTGTTCGCCTTCCACGTGCTTATGCGCTTTGGGCTTGAGCAGATACGACGACAGCACCGGCGTGAGCGTGAGCGACAGCACCAGCGAGAAGAACAGCGCAATCGCAATCGTGAAAGCCAGCGGCGCAAACATCTTGCCTTCCATGCCCTCCAGCGTCATCAGCGGCAGGAACACCAGGATGATGATGCCCACACCAAAGATCACGGGCGTGGCCACTTCCGTCACGGCATGCAGGATCACGCGCGCGCGGCTCTCGTTCGGGTCGTGCGGCTTGGCGAGGTGCGCAAACGCGTTTTCCACCACCACCACGGAGCCATCGACCATCAAGCCGATGGCGATGGCCAACCCGCCCAATGACATCAAGTTGGCCGAGATGCCGAGCTTGTTCATCGCCATGAACGTCAGCAACGGCGTGAGGATCAGCGTGCCGACCACGATGAGCGACGAGCGTATATCGCCCAGGAACAGCAGCAGCACGATCACCACCAGCACTACACCTTCGGCCAGCACCTTGATGACGGTTCGCAGCGCCGAATCCACCAGCTCCGAACGCTCGTAATACGGCACGATCTTCAGGCCATCGGGCAGCATGCCGTCGTTGTTGATCGCCTTGACGCGATCCTGGATGCGGGCGACGACTTCCTTGGCGTTGCCGCCGCGCATCATCATCACCACACCGCCGACGGATTCCGTCACGCCGTTCTTGACCACCGCCCCCGCGCGCACCGCCGTGCCGATCTTCACGTCGGCCACATCGCGAATCGTGAGCGGCGTACCGTTGACCTCCTTGAGCACGATGGCGCCAATGTCATTGGTGTCGCGCACCAGGCCCACGCCGCGAATCAGGTATTGCTCCGCAAAGTGCGGCAGCACACCGCCACCCGAGTTGGCGTTGTTGGCGGCCAGCGCCTCGAACACCTGCTTGACCGTCACGTTGTGGTGGCGCAGGCGCTCCGGGTTGACGAGCACCTGATACTGCTTCTCGTAACCGCCCTGCGAGTTGATCTCGGCCACACCCGGAATGGAGCGCAGCAGCGGACGGACTACCCAGTCCTGCGCAATCCGGCGCTGGGTGAGCTCTTCCACCGAAAGCTCCTTGTCGCCGTCATCCGGTTTGTCGAGCGTGTACTGATACACCTCGCCCAGCCCCGTGGAAACCGGGCCCAGCACCGGCGTCACACCTGCCGGCATTCGCGACTGCACCTCGATCAACCGCTCCATCACAAGCTGGCGCGCGAAGTACACATCGGTCTCATCCGTAAAGACGAGCGTGATGAGCGACAGGCCCGGCTTGTTGAGCGAGCGCATCTCGGTAAGCGCCGGCAGGCCTGTCATGGCCATTTCCACCGGCACGGTCACAAAGCGTTCGACCTCTTCGGGTGAGCGGCCCGGTGCTTCCGTGGCGATCTGCACCTGCACGTTGGTCACGTCCGGAAACGCGTCAAGCGAGAGCTTGCGTGCGGCGTCAAACCCGAAGAACAGCAGCACGGCGGCGATCACCGCCACCACGAGCCGTTGCTTGAGCGCGCCGCGAATCAATGCGTCGATCATGCGCCCTCCATCTCGGCGCGCTTGCGCTCATTGTTCAGATGGAAGCCGCCTTCAACGACGATCGGCTGCCCGGCCTGCACGCCGGAGATGACCGGGCGCACATCGTTCGATTCATCGCCCAGCTTGACCGGCGTGAGCTGGTAGTTCGTTTCGCTGGCGCGCACGAACACGTAGTCGCGGTTGTCCTCACGCACCACGGCGGAAGTTGGCACCACCACACGTTCTTCCGGCCGCGACTGGATGAGCAGCGTGGCGAGCATCGACGGCTTGAGCGTGCGCTCTGCGTTGTCCACCTCGGTGCGCACCGTGACCGTACGCGTTTGCGGGTCGACAATGTCCGACACCCAGATCAGCTTGCCGACAATGCGGTCGCCCGCGCCGGTATCGATCTCCACGGCTTGGCCCGCGCGCACGCCGGCAGCGGCGTTCTCGGGCACTTCGCCCACCACCCACACGCGCGACAGATCGGCCACGGTAAATAGCTCGTCGGCCGGCTGTACCACCTGGCCCCGCGTCACCTTGCGCTCCACCACCGTGCCGCTGATGCTCGCCACTACGGGCGAGATCGACGACATGCCGCCCGTGCGCATTTTCGCCAGCGTGCCAGGCGACACGCCCATCACGCGCAGTTGGTCGACTGCCGCGCGCACTTCGGCATCGGCCATCGTCAGTTCGCTCTGGCGCTTCTGCAGCTCGGCCGAGCCGATCACGTCGGCAGCCAAAAGGAGCTTGGCGCGTTCCAGCGCACGCGCCTGCAAATCGCGCTGCGCAGCGGCCTTCTGATAGGCGAGCTGCGCGGCGCCCAGTTCCGTGCTGTGCAGTTGCGCGAGGACGTCGCCCGCCTTGACGCTCTGCCCCGGCGTGGCAACCAGCTCTGTCACACGGCCCGTGACGGTGGCGCCGATGCGCGCAACGCGTTGCTCATCAAACGCAATCTGCCCCGGCACACGCAGTCGCTCGGAAACCGGTTGCTGACCTACCTGCGCCACCTTCAGGCGATGCACCAGCGCAGGTTGCGCGACGACCAGGTTCGGATCGGCGGCCTGCTGGGCAGTCTTGGCGTCCTCAGCGGCATCCTTGCCGCAGGCGCTCAGCAGCAGCATCGCCGCCATCGCCGCGCTGGCCAGCCGGATCGAAGAAGAAAAGGAAGAGCGTGGATTCATGGTCAGACCGGATTCAGGAATAGGGAAAGACGCGCGGCGGCTCATGGGGCCTCCGGACGCAGGCGGTCGAGTTCGACGGCGGCGGCGCGCAGGTCTGCGCGTGCGGCAATCAGGTCATTGCGTGCCTGACGGAAGACACGCTGGGCATCGAGCACGTCGAGAATGCCGCGCTCGCCATGGCGGTAAGCCGCCTCGGCCACACGCAGCGCGGATTCGGCTTGCTTGAGCACGCCCGATTCGAGCGCGCTCACTTGCGACTCGGCAATCTCGTATTGGCGATAGGCGGATTCCACCGCCTGCCGCGTCTGCAACTCACGGTCGCGCAGCATGGCGCGGGCGCGTTCGAGCGCAGCGAGTGCCTCACCCACCGGACCTTCGCGCCGGTCAAACAGCGGGATCGACATCACCAGACCGACGCGGTTGTCCTGCAGATCGGGCGCGCGGTCAACGGAACCGCGTAGCGCAAGCGACGGCCAACGCTGGCTGCGTTCATGGGCCAGGCGCGCCTCGGCTTCACGCACGGCGGCACGGTCGGCTTCGAGATCGGGGTGCGTGGCCGCCACCATGCTGACCAAGTCGGCCAGCGGCGGCAGGTGCGCCACCGATGGTGTATCGGCACCGGCATCCACGTCGAACGTCTGCGGCAGTTCAGCACCGACCGCACGACGCAACTCCGCGAGCGCCTGCTGCACGCGCAGCGCGGCAGCCTGCTCGGTACGCTGCGCGTTGAGCAGTTCGGCATCGCCACGAATGAGTTCGTAGCGCGGGGCCTCGCCGGTCTCGACACGCACCGCCACGCGGCGGCGGATCTGCTCGACCAGCGTCACGTCTTCGCGCGCGTTGCGTTGCTCGGCCTCGCGGCGCACCACGTCGTAGAAGCGCAGCTTGAGATCGGCCTCCACACCGCGAGAGCGCGATCGTGCGCCGGCCTGAGAGCCTTGGAAGGCGGCATCGGCGGCCTGCGTACGGGAGGCGCGCTGCCACGGCAGATCGAGCTTCTGCGTAATCGACACGCTGTTGGTGCGGCCTTCCGCCGCACCCGGCATGCGGGCGCGCTGGCGTCCGGTCATGGCTTCCACCTCGGGGTTGGGCCAGGCGCGCGCGGTGGCGATACCCGCCTGGGCGGCCTGCACCTGCGCTTGCGCGGCGGCGAGCGCCGGATGATTGGCGCGCGCCAGTTCCAGCAGTTGCGGCAGGGTGTAACGCGGCTGCGGAAGCGCTTCGTCGCGCGGGACATTGGGGGCGGCCGCGCGAGCGCTGGCCTGCGAGAGCGCAGGTGGCACCGCGTCAGCGCAGACCGCCGGGGCGGACAACAACGACAGCACGGCGACAAGAAGAAGGCGTTGCGACGCGCGCGCACCCGCAGCGGGGCACGGTCGGGCCGCGTCCTGATTGGACGACATCTGATCCATCCTGAAAGAGAAGAACGGGCAAGTGCTAGCCCCGGTGTCGGGACCGGTGCCGCACTACGAATTCAAAGGGAAGGCTTCCGGCGAGCGCCGGAAATCAGACGTACGCAGGCGGGCGCAGCATGCGCGCCGGCGCGGGGCCGGCCAGGAAAGGCGGGAGGGCGATACGGACGCGCGCGACACGCAGGCCGGGCGTCAGCGTCATGGGAGACGGCGGCATCCAGAGTTCCGGAGCGTCGCTGGAGTGATCGGGGGCAGCGGCATTGCTGACCGGCGCATCGGGCGCGTCTTGCGCCTGGGCAATCCAGTGCTCAACGTTGAAGCACTGGCCGGGCTGCTTGACCCGCTTGCCGAGCGCCGTGTTCAAGGCGCGCTCGAAACCCGCACTGGGTTGGGCCACCGGTTCCACATCAGCCAACACATCGTCGACCACGGCTTCAATGGCTTCGAGCGCATCGTCAGCGGCCTGGCCATCCGGAAAATGCGTAGCCGAGAACACCGAGACGGTGAACAACAGACACCAGATCGTGACGATCCACCGTATGCCGCGCGTGCGCGACAACACGCCGCGCGCGTTGGCGCGAGGTTGCATCGGCAAGACGAAGACACGATTGATCACAAACATGGGCCCCGAATATTAGCAGGAAGATTGCTGCATCTGCACACAACTCTCAGTCGGAATCGACAGGCATCGCGCGCATCCGTTCCACTTCCGGCCAGCGTTCCCCGAGCCGCGTATCCGGCGCCGATCCGTGCGCGATTGAGCGATTCGCCCAGCGGGCTCAGGCGATATCCACATGCGGCAACACCGTCGGCCTCAATGTCTTTAATGCCGTGCACGCACGGCTCACGCCGGAGAGGCGCTTGACGATTCCCTCAATCTGTATCTAAATTGGTTGCATTTCAGACCGAGCACCATGTCTACCAGCAGCCGCTTCGCCGTCGCCGTGCATACCCTTACTCTGCTCGCCAGTGCGGAGGGGCCGGTACCGTCGTCGCTCATTGCAGGCAGCGTGGGCACGAATCCGGCGCTGATCCGGCGTCTGGTGGCACAACTGGCCGAGGCCGGTTTCGTCACCTCGCAGATGGGCGCGACCGGCGGCGCAACGCTGGCACGGCCGGCTGATCGCATCACGTTGCTCGATGTGTTTCGGGTGGTGGAGTCTTCCGTGCTGATCGCGCTGCCGCCCAATGCGCCCAACCCCGCGTGCGAAGTCGGCAGCGAGATCACCGGCGTGCTGGAACGCGCAACGCAACGTGCGCAGGCCGCCATGGAGGCCGAGCTGGCCACGCAGACCATCGCCGGCATGCTCGACGAGGTGGAACATGCACAACGTCGTCGTCGCCGGACTTGAAGTTTGAGGCCTGGCATCGGCGTGTTTTTTTAACCGCATATGTAACTAAATTAATTACATATCACCGACCAACCGCTCAACAAGGAGTTGACTATGAAGATCGCAATCATCGGCGCCACGGGGCGCGTGGGCACCCGCCTGATCGACGAGGCGCTGCGCCGCGGCCATCAGGTGGCCGCCATCGCGCGCACCGCATCCAAGCTGCCGGCCCGCGCGGGCCTGAGCACCAAAGACGTCGACGTGGCCGATCAGGCTGCCCTGACGGCCGCGCTGGCGGGCAACGACGTGGTCTACAGCACGGTGCGCTTCCTGCAAGCCAGTGCTGACCAGATCGTTGGCGCAGTAAAGAAGGCGGGCGTGCCGCGTCTGCTGGTGGTGGGCGGTGCAGGCAGCCTGGAGGTGGCGCCGGGCGTGGCATTGATCGACACGCCGCAGTTCCCCAAGGAATACTTTGCCGAAGCCTCGGCCGGGCGCGACTTCCTCAATGCGCTGCGCAAGGAGACGGAGCTGAACTGGACCTTCGTGTCGCCATCGGCCATCTTCGAGCCGGGCGAGCGCACGGGCACCTTCCGTCTGGGCAAAGACACGCTGCTGGTCGACGCCAACGGCAAGCCCTGGGTGTCGATGGAAGACTTCGCCATCGCCTTCCTTGACGAGACCGAGCACCCGGCGCACCCGCACCAGCGCTTCACGGTCGGCTATTGATCAGCGGCAGGTGGACGGCACGGCCAACGCCTTCTCGAAGGGGGCGCGGCGCAGGCTTGGGTCTTGCGCGTTCAGGCAGTAGGCATTGCCGCCCACCTCCACGCGCGCCTGCCAGCGGCCGGCGCCGCTGCGTGATTCCTGGATCGGACCAGCGACACGCGGCGCCGACGCGGCATCCGGCCCAAATGCGTGTCCGGCACCCCGCGCTGCACTGTCGGCGTATTGCTTTCCGCCCGGGACCGCGCACGCGACGGTGCCGCCGCCGGAGCGCCAAGATCGAGGGCGCGCGCTTCAACTGCGTCGGCGACGGCCGGCTTTGCCGGCATGGGCTCGGCTCTCTCGGCCGGGCTGGGGATGGGACGTTGAGTCGAAGCCGACGATATTGACGATCCGGCTCGCGAACGGCGCGGCGCTGTCTCGGATGACGGTGCCAAGGCAGGCGTCGGCTGGATGTCGATGCTGAGCAGCCGCCCTTGCAGCAGAGGGGAATCGCCACGCGCGGCCGGTGCTGGACGCTCCCGCCACCACGCCAGCAACGCCAGATGCCCCAGCACCACCAGCGCCAGGATGGCCAACCGTGAGCCGCGCCAATCAATGGCGGGGCGTATCAGCCATGCCGGGAGGCACATCATCGGGCTCGATCGGCTCGGGTGCGGCATCCAGTGCGAGCAGGCGGATCACCACCGCACAGCCCTTGCCGTCCGCATGGCTTAGGCCATCTTCAATGGCAACCGTGCCGTTCCCCAACTCGACGATCCGGCGCACGATCGCCAAGCCCAGACCGCTGCCCTGCGACTGGCTGCCGCGCGGTCGATAGAAACGCTCGAACACGCGCTCACGTTCTTCGGGCGGGATACCCGTGCCGCTGTCTTCAATGCGCAGCTCGACCATGGGTGTAGCGCCCGATTCGACACGCTTGACCACCACACGCACCTCACCGCCCTTGGGCGTCTCGCGCACAGCATTGTCCAGCACGTTCTCCACCAGCGTGGCGGCGTCTTCGTGCGACACCGACACCCACGCCTGATTGGCCCCTTCGTACGACAGCGTGATGTTGCGGCGCTCGGCGCGCGAGGCCTGCTGGATCACGCCGCTGCGGGCGCAGCCGGCCAGATCGGACAGCGCGCCCTGTGCGAGCTGCGCCTCCACGCGGCGTGCGTCGAGCCGCGCGATGGCCAACAGCTTGGCAAGCGATTGCGTTGCCCGCGAGATGCCGCGATCAAACTCGCGCAGCGCGGTAGAGCGGTCGTCCTCGCTGTCCGAATGCGACACGACGTACGCCTGCGCCTGAATGGCCGCCAACGGTGTGCGCAGCTCGTGCGCGGCATCGGCAAAGAAGCGACGATCGGCATCGATGCTTCGGCGCACGCGCGCGAACAGGCCGTTCAACGCATCGACCAGCGGTTTCAGCTCGGCATGCTCGACGCTCTGCACGGGGTCCAGATCGGCCGAGTCGCGTGACTCGACCTGGCGCGTGAGCGTGCGCAGCGGCTTGAGCCCCTGGTGCGCGGCCCAGCCCACCATCACCATCAGCGCGGTGGCCAGGATGGCCAAGGCAACCGCCACCTCCTGAAAGAGATCGCGAATCGCGCGTTCGTATGCGGAGAGCGGTTGCGCCACGGTGGCCGACAGCTTGCCGTCGGCACTGTCGACCGTATAACTGCGCCACGGCTTGCCTTCCAGCATGATCTCGACCACCGAATCATGCGCCTTGCCGCAAGGCATGGTGGGCGCGCCGGGAAAGGTGGTGATGACCTGTCCAGCACGGTCGCACAGCACGTAGCGGAATTCGCCGGGGAGGATGTTGGGCTGGGACAGCCCCAGCTTGATGTCGGTGAGGCGGCGCAGGAATTCTTCCCTACGCGGCACATCATCCATGGTGAAGGTGGTGAGGTCTGCGTAGGCCTGCGCAGACATGCGCAGCTCGCTCACCACCTGCCGGCTGTTGGTGCGGGAAATCTCCAGGTAGGCGATCACCAATTGCACCAGCAGCATCAGCACCAGTGCCAGCAGGATCAGCACATACAGGCGGAACGACAGCGACCGTACCCGCAGGATCGCCGGGACCGCCAACTTCACCGGTTGCCCCCGATCATGTAGCCGACGCCACGGATGGTCTGGATGGTCTCGTTGCCAAGCTTGCGGCGCAGGTGGTGGATGACGACTTCGAGCGCGTTGGCGCTGACGCTGTCGCCTTCGCGGTAGAGCGCGTCCATCAGCGTCTCGCGCGGGACCCAGCGGTGGGCGCGGCGCACGAGTTCGAGCAGCAGTTGGTATTCGCGCGGCGTGAGTTCGATCACCTGCCCTTCCTGGGTCACGCGCTTCTGCGAGGGCTCCACGACCAGGTTGCCGACGCTCCACTGATTGGTGCTCTGTCCGGCATGGCGGCGCAGCACGGCGCGCAGGCGCGCAACCAGCTCATCGACGGGGAACGGCTTGACGAGGAAGTCGTCGGCGCCGGCGTCCAGGCCCTTGAGGCGCTCGGACAGCGCATCGCGCGCGCTGGCGATGATGACGGGCACGTCGCTGTGCGCGGCGCGCAACTCTTCAAGGAAGACGTGGCCTTCGCCATCGGGCAGGCCGAGGTCGAGCACGATGGCCTCAAAGGTGTTGGTGGTCATCCATTTCTGCGCGTCGACCAGGCGGCGCACCCAGGTCGCGTTGTAGCCGGCCTGACGCAGCGCACGGGCAAGGGCGGTGCCCAGCGGCAGGTCGTCTTCGATGAGGAGGATGGCGTTCATGCGCGGGAGTCTCGGCAGATCGGCGGTAAACGGACCGCCGGCACCTGGGCCACGGGTGCCGGCAAAGGGCGAAATTTACCGCAACGGACTGAGACTTACCTTAAATGTGTGGCACAACGTGACTAGAAAATCCGCTTGAAACGCCTGTTGGCGGTAGGCACCGGCGTCAAATCCAGAACCAAACTATCGATAAACTAATTCGATTGGTTCTTCTTCCGCCAACCTGGCACGCATATTCCACCTGCGCCCCCCTCCCCCGCCGCACCGCTCTGCACGTCAAAAGGCGCGCGGCACCTTCGTCATCCCGGCTGGGCTGCGAATTGGCCTGCCACCTGCCGCTGGGTGCGCCCATCCTGGCAGGCGTGGCGCTCACCGCGCTGGATACGCTGATCGTTTTGGGCTTGAAGGGCAAAAACTTCCGCCAGCTTGTGGCTGGTGTGGCAGGTTGTCGCCGGGTGAGGGATTGCCCAAAAAAACCGCGCACGACCGGGCACGCCAACATTAGAATGCGCGCTTTGTAGCGCAACCCGGCCCATGCCTGCCCGCGCCCGCATCCTCCGGCCCGCCCTGCCTTGAGCGCGAACCTGCCCACCGCCTCCACCTCGTCCGACGCTCGCACGCCCTCACGCGACTATCAGGCACGCCATTTCGTGCCGATGATCCTCGCGCTCTCCAAATGCGGCGTGCTGGCCTATGGCTTTGCCATCGCCCTTGGCTGGGCGGCCGGGCTGGTCCATCAGTTGGCACCACTCCTGGCGCTGCTTGGGGTGCTGTGCGCCGTCGTGCTGATCGCGCAGCGCCATCGCCATACTGGTCTGTGGGGGCCGCTGGCGCTTGCCCACCTGGTGGCCGAGGAGATCGCCGTGATCGCCTTCGGCCAGCAGGCCGGTCTCGAATGGGTGCTGCCGGCGTTTTACCTGATGCCGCTGGCCACCAGCCCCGCGTGGCTGACGCGGCGCGACTTCGGCATTGCCATGACGCTGTGCACCGCCGCACCGATCGTTGCCCTGCTCGTTGCCGATGCGCCGGCCGCGGCGCTACGCCAGGCGTGGCTGGGCCTGGCGCTTTATCTGCCGATCTGTGTTGCCGCCGCCACGGTCATCCATCGCTACCTGCTACGCGCAATGGCCCGGCACTTTGCGGCCGAACTCAGCCTGGCCGAACGCGCCAATATCGACCACCTGACGGGCATGCTGGCGCGGCAGCGCTTCTTTGAACTCGGCAGCTTTGCCGTGGAGCGCGCGCAGCATCATGCCGAGCCGCTGTGCGCACTGTATCTGGACGTCGACCATTTCAAATCCATCAACGATGCCTGGGGACATGCCGCCGGCGACGAAGCGCTCATCGCGCTGTCGGACGCGCTGGCGCGCGTGCTGCGCCCGAACGACCTGTTCGGTCGTCTGGGCGGTGACGAATTTGCCGCGCTGCTGCCCGGCTGCGGCCTGACCGATGCGCTGGCGGTGGTCGACAGGCTCAAGCACAGCGTGGCAACGGCGCAGACGCCGGTCGGCCCGCTGACGATCAGCGTGGGCGCGGCTCCGCTGCGCCCGGGGCAGGATCTGGCCAGGCTGCTGGCCGATGCCGACATCGGTCTGATGGAAGCCAAGCGGCAAGGACGCAACCGCGTGTGCGTGCCGACTGATCTGCAAGGGGGGGCGGGCCTTCCGCAGTAGCGCGGGCACGTTCTGTGCGGTGCAACGTTCCGTGTTCCTGCACGGAGAAGCCCGTGGAGTGGCTCGACACCCACACATTCCTGCGCATACCGGCTCGCGACTGGGCCGCCGCCGCACTTACCGTCGCTGTGACGTATGTGTTGCTGGCCAGCCTGCTGCGCCTGATCGGCAACCGCCTGGAGGCGCGCGCGCGCCGCACCGGATATCGCTTCGACATCCTGGTCTCGGCAGCGCTGCGCGACACGCATCCGCTGTTCATCGGGCTGGCGGCGCTGCTTGCCGGCTCATATTTCATCGCGCTGCCCACGCGCCTCGCCAACAAGCTGGACCACATCTGGTTCGTCATCATCGGTTTCCAGATCGCGCTGTGGCTGAACCGGGGCGTGAAGCTGTGGGCGCGCGAGAAGTTGTCTGCGCAAAGCCAGACCACGCGCAACCCGGTCATCACTTCGATGATGGCGTGGGTGCTGCGCTTTGCACTGTGGTCGACATTGCTGCTGGCCATCCTGGCCAACGTGGGCGTGAACGTCACAGCCTTCGTGGCCAGTCTGGGCGTAGGCGGCGTGGCTGTCGCGCTGGCGGTGCAGAACATCCTGAGCGACCTGTTCGCCTCGCTGGCCATCGGGCTGGACAAGCCGTTCGAGATTGGCGACTTCATCGTCTTCGAATCGATTGCCGGAACGGTGCAGCACGTGGGCTTGAAGACCACGCGCATCCGCAGCCTGTCGGGCGAGGAAATCGTCACCTCCAACACGGCGCTGCTCAAGAGCACCATCCACAATTACAAACGCATGTCGGAACGACGCATCGTCTTTACCTTCGGGGTGACGTACGACGCGCGCGCCGCGCAGTTGCAGAAGATTCCGGACATCGTGCGCAACGCCGTAGAGGCGGCTGGCAATACGCGCTTCGATCGTGCGCATTTCAAGGAGTTTGGTGAGAACGCGCTGAACTTCGAGGTGGTGTATTTCGTGACGAGCCCCGACTTCAACCTCTACATGGACATCCAGCAGCGCATCAACCTGTCGATCCTGGAGGGGTTGGAGAATCTTGGTACGGCCTTCGCGTTGCCCACGCGCACCATCCAGCTCGTGCACCGCGATGTGGAGTCGGCCGGGCCCGAATATCTGGCGAGCACAAACCCTCGCCAAACCCGCAGCGCATGAGCGTGCCCGCAGACTGAACGGGCATCGCCTGAAGCAAGCAAGCCAGCTTGAACGTTCAGTCACATTCGACCAGTTTCATGCCGGACGTGTCACCTGAATGGGGTATCATCGGAGCCGGCCGTTGGCGGGGGGAAAAGCAGTCAACGGCCGGTTGATGTGCAGGGCTTTTCATTTTCGTGAAGCTGCGCCTCGCTAACAGTGAGTGCGTTCCAGCTGCACCAGTCTTCGAATAAGCGCACGGCCAGCCGGTCTCCGGCATGAGCTTCCAATCGCGCAATCACCTCGCCGACCGGGGCGTCAATGACGCTCGCACCGGTTCGGTGCTCAGTGTGCCAATCGAGTCACACCACATTGATATACCGCACAGGTAGGTCGGCGCTTGTCCATTGAGAACATTGGGTGCGTCACCTTGCGCCCGAGGGAATAGTACATACATGCACGAGAACAGAGCACAGAGCATGGCGCGCATGAGCCAGCGCGCGATCGTGAGCCTGACCGCAGCCGCCTCGCTGGCGATCGCGGGCTGCGGCGGTGGCGACTCAGGCGACAGCCAAGCCAGCACCAGCGCCCAGATTCAGAGCCAGGGTCACGGCAACAAACAGAGCGGCACTAGCACCACAACCACCAGCACTGGCACCACCACGGGTACCACTACCGGCACGACCACCAGCCCTACCAGCACCCAGAGTGCCAACGCACTGCAGATCGCGAACTTCATACTCGCGCAACAGGACATCAACGGCGCGATCCCCGACGAGGCCGACACCAACACCGCGAACACGGATTCCAACATGGAGTACGCGCTGATCGGTCTGGCGGCCGCCTACGGTGCAACGCATGACCCCAAATACCTGACTGGTCTCGAAAAGGGCATCTCCTGGCTGGCCGCCCGCGAAGAGATGAGCGATCCGACGTGGAAAGGAAGCTGGCGTTACGCCTATTCAATGACCCCACCGTACAACCCCATCCCGACGTCGCCGGGCGCCGGCATCGACGACGTGCGCGGTGTGGATGCAACGTCTGCGCTATTCGTCTACCTGCTGTACCAGCACAGCATGCTGACCGGCAGCACGGCACTGGTGACGCAGTACAGTGCCAACGCGCGCGCAGCACTGGATTTCGTTCTGAACAAGAACATCAACCCGAGCGGTTTCTCAGGCAGCTCGTGGCAATTGCCCACCGGCAGCACCACATGGCAGTTCTGGCCGTATGAATACGCTGCGGACCAAGGCGACGTGTACCTTGGTATGCATGCGGGCGCACTGCTGTTCCCGGACAACCCGAAGTACGCCGCCAAGGCAGACTTCCTGAAGGCCAACGTGCCATCGCAGTTTTACATGACCAGTCAGCTGCGTTATTCGGTCGGCCGCGACACCGGCTCGCCGCTGGATCCGGACCTCGGCATCGATACGATCTTCCCGCAGGGCTACGTGCCTTGGGTGTTCGGCTCGAACGCGCAGAGCACAGGCTCGGTCCAATGGCTGATCAACCAGACCGCCGCCGACGGCAGCATCCGTTCGCCGTCCACCGATCCGGCCTACGCGCTCTCCGACGTGATTCTGCTGCTGGGCGCCGGTACGCTGGGCATGCAGCCGCCGGCGACGACGCTGCCCTGGATCATGAACAACGTGCTCGATCCGGTAACGTTCGGCATCCACGACTACCCCGGCTCGCCGGACCAGGAAACCAACGTCTCCGGTTTTGCGGTCGCGGCACTGCTCGGGATGAAGGCGTTCCCCTGATGCGCGCCTGATGTGCCCCTAAGCGGCAACCACGCCCGGCCGGACGCCCCAAAGCTCCGGCCGGGAGCACGTCCATGCCAGATGCCGCAGAAGGCAAGAACCAGAGAGGGCCTGCTGACACATGAAACGTGCGCACGATTCATGTGTCAGCAGGCCCCAGTCATCCTGTTCCTATCCATTGGACCCACGTTTCCCGATTGGCAGCTCATGCTCTCGCGGCCAACTCATCGCCCAGCCATAAAGCGCAATGGACCCGAATACGATCAGCGTCGGCCCCAGCACGAACGACAACAAAGGCATCAGCAATAGCGAACACCGCGCCAGCACATAGGCATGCAGCGTCAACTGAAGCGGCACAGCAATGACGACAAAGACGAGCGTCATCAGCGTTAAACCGATCTTGCGCGGCCAAGAGAAGTCGAAGACGTAATACATCAGGGCATGCCCCCATGGCAGGAGCAGCAAGAAGCCAAACTCGGTCTTCAGCTCACCGTCGATATACCCGGTTGCCGAGTGGGGAAAGCGCTCCGGAAACACCGCAAAAAAGAGCAGCGACGTGACCTGTATGAAGAGCACAAACAGCAGGAAATAGCGCAGCGGCAGGTATTCTTCGCGCAAGCGCAGTGCGGCCAGCCAGACCAGTAGCGTGACCGCCGTCGCCACCAGCCACGTAATTGAATCCGGTAGCGGCGCAGTCACGTCAACGTGCGGCAGCGGTATCTCGAACAATGCCGGATGCGTCGCTTGCTCAACCACCGTCCCAGGAATTCCCAGCCTTGTCAGCCAAAAAGTGAATATGGCTGCCCAGCCGGTGCTCAATTCGTCTCGCAACTGCCACACGGCGAGGTTGAACAAGACCGGCACCGTCACAAGGCCGGCGAGCGTTGGCGCTGAAAGCGCCAAACGCTCGATCGAGCGATGCCTCGCCTGGCTGATCACGGTCAAGCCAAGGGCCTCGCCTTTGTCGGGCATGGCGGCGGGTGGTCGGGATCGTCGCACGGCTAGAACTCGTGAAAAATCCCCGCCTCTACCTGTTTGCGCTTGTAGAACGGGTTTTCATAATAGATCGCGCGCAGATTGAAACCCCACTGCTTGGTGATCCACTTGCGCCAAGTCAGGGAGGTTTCATGACTGGTGAAATCGTTCAGAATCGTCGCTCCACCGGTCAGCTGATAGGCCTCGCGTCCACTGTCATGCACCAGCGTGATGTACTGGTCTTTGTCCCGGCCATACGTGACTGCAACCACCCCGCGGTTCGATCGGACATGTCCGGGATCGCTGCGATTCAGCCGAGCCCCAATCTGGACAATCCAAGGCGCTTCGAAATAGTAGGTAGCACCCACCAGGAGCGTCTTGTCGGTATAGATTTCCTTGGCGCGGTAATAGGTAAATCCGATGTTCACCACCAGGTTCTTCTTTTCCAGCAGCTTGCGATACAGATTTCCGTCGATCCGGTACCGCGGCAGAAAGAAGCCACCGGTGCTTGACCCCGCACTCAGGAATCCATACCAGTCGTCATTGAAGGTGCGTGTGTAGCCCAGGCCCACGAAGGTACCTTGATCACCAAAATGGCTCTGGTGGCTGACTTCACTCGTCACGTAGTCTTTCGGCGTCAGATGCACTCCGCCCCGGAGGTACTGGTCGTTCCAATCCGCGTTGCTGCCGGTCAGGCTGGCATGCCCGATACCACCTTCAATAAAACCAGCAATCGGGGGAGGCACAACGGTCGTCGGTGCCACCGGCGCCGTCGCTTCCGCCTCTGCAAACGCATGCGGGGCGGCAACTAGCAGCAGCGCGCCAAACATGGTCCTCGCGCACCGGCTGCGAAAGTGAAAGTGTTCTCCCATTTGTTCCCTCCCTCGCTTGCTGTTCGTTCTGAGAGGGGCCATTGGCACCCTCCGTTTTGTGTGAATTGCTGCAAGATTGGCTTTCAGCCTGGGACAAGTCTAGAACGGCTGTCTGCGCGTTACCTCCCTTTTTTCGCCTAGCGGCACCGAACGCCGGCCGGGACAGGAGACAGCGCCTGTTCTGGGCTGAGTCTAGCCTCAAATGCCAGGTACAGCGTCTCCTCCAAGACGTTCCAGTGCGCACCATGCCGGAACTGAACGGAGCGCGCCCGCCAGCAGGTAATCGCGTCCTGATCCCCCATCCTGTCCGCCACCAACGCCACCAGGCCCCATGGAAAATCTGTCTCAGACATCTGCAGCCAAACAAACCGGTGTTGCTGCATCCAGGCCTGATAACCGGTTTCCAATGTCCGGTTTGGGGGTTGGATTCCGGCCAGGATCGGAAATATCTGCGCCACCGTGTCTGGATAGAACTCGTTCTCGTTGCGTGCCTGCGTACTGGCCACGAAGCCGCGCGCCGGTTGCCAGAACACCTTCAGGATGTCCCGATCAAGCTGCTCGGCCCTGCGCTTCCAGGCCACCGCGCCTTCTTCATCATGCCTGCGCCGCAGGTACTCGCTCACCGCCTTGTAAGCGCTGGAGATCTCGACGTTGTCCATCAGCAGGGCGACCGGCAGATCAGCACTGATGCGGTACACGCCCAGGCGCTTGTCACGCAGCGTATCGAGATGCCGGCGGGCCTGACCGAAACTGCGTTTCCAATCGGCCGGCATGCCTTCCGGCGGAGAAGATCGCGCGAGAAGCTCCATCCACGTGGCCAACAACGCATCGTCTGCGTCTGCCGGGCGACAGGGCAGGAAACGCTCCCCCTTCAAGCAATAGCGCTCGAACCGTCCATCTGCCAACTGCTGCGGCAACAGCCAGTGAATCCACCTGTGCGCCGCCGCCGTGGTATCCAGTCCGGCGTCTTGGGCGACCAGCAGCGCCTTCGTGGCGAAGTACGGGTCAACCGAATCGCCGCTGAGGTAGGTGGTGATTGCACCGTCCGGTCGCTGGTAGCCCTGCAGACTCAGTTCCACCGCGCGAGTGCCGACTGCGTGGGCGATCTGAAGCGCCATTGCCGTGGCCATCAGCAGAACGGAGAGCATCCACTTGATGCGCATGTCAGGCCGGCTCTCCACTGGACTTCACGACCCTTCCATCGTCCAGCGCGCTGACGGCGCCGTGCACCGTTGCCCCCGCCGAAATGCACACCTCAGGTGCCACCAGCGAGGTCTGCCGCGAAGGGGCACCGATCACGCAGTAGGAGCCCAAATGGATCGACAGCTCCGCGATCACGGGCCCCACAATATCGCATTCCGTGGCAATGGAAAGTTCGCGCTCGCATACCAGCGCACCTCCGATATGAACACGGTGGCCAAGCCACATGGATCCCGCGGCCTTGACGCTGCCAGTCACCCACGCTCCGGAACCGATGCACAGATTGCCGTGTACCACAAGGTCGCCGACGTAATAGCTGTCTGCAGGGAGAGTGCAGTCACCCTCCACGATCCTGCGCCCGGCATCAGGTGAGTCGGTGGTGGCACGCGCCGGTTCACTCCCATTGATCCCGTGTGGGTGCCCGGTGCCGATATTCGCACCACCCCGGCGAGCCCTCTCAGCCTGCGCGCCAAAGTAGATCGAGCCAGCCATCAGCGAAGAGAACCGGCATTCCTCCTCGATCAGGATCTGCTGCTGCGCAGACAATGGCCCCTGCAGGCGACAGTGCGACTGAATGTGCGCACTGCGCGCATAAGCCCAGCGATGCAGCACGCTGCCGCTGCAAACCAACAGGTCCCCCTCCGCCAACACGGCCTGAAGGTGGTTCTCCCTGCCACTGGTGACGCCGCGCGTCGCGTACATGGCGTGCGTGAAGACAAAGTTGTCGCGCAGGATCAGGCGTCCTCTCGCGGCGATCACGTGCGAGCATGTCTGCAACGCGCACTCCAGGGGCGTCGGCGCCCACAAGCCGACTACCGTGACCACTCTCCCGAGAGCATCCAGGGCACCGTCCATCCGGCCCGAGGCGCGCCGCCTCTCGAGCATCGCCCGAAATTCCGAAGCCACCGCTTTCACATCGAGCGTATGTTCTGCATCGATTTGCAGTGGGTCAACATCTGAGCGGCGTTTCCACTCCAGCGCGGCCGGCACCAGCGGCAGGCTGAAAACCACCACGTTGAGTCCTAGCAGCAGCACGAACCACATGCGGTCAGCTCCCCTGGCGGTACCGGGTGGTCTTGTCCCAATGCAGCTCGCGCCGCAGCATGGCGTCCACCACCACCTGGTTGAAGATGGCCCGCGAAACCGTCAGCGCGCTGACAAGGAAGCCGAAGTAGTTGAAGGGCAGCAGCCGAATCCGCTTTCGATTGCCGTCGAGATACACCGCGGCCGCAATTTCGAAGAATGCCGCGAAGTTACCCAGCGTCCCGTACGCCATCAGCGCCAGGGCAAAGATGATGGCCCCCTGGAGCGGAAAGCCCGTCATATAGAACAGCAGGATGGCCAGCGCCCAGCCGGCCAGCAGGATGGGCGCCATCAGATAGATGCCGAGCAACGCGACACCATCCAATTTTTCAAACAGCCCGCACCCCTGGAACTTCACGATCTTCCAGACATGGCGATAAAGTGCCTGGTTGTGCCCCTTGGTCCATCGCATGATCTGCCTGACCCGCACGGGCCATGCCTCGGGCACTTCCTCGTAGCACTCCGACCAGTTCTGATAGATCGTCCTCCAGTTGCCAAGCAGCAAGCGATACGTAAGATCGGTATCTTCGGCAAGGACGTCGTCGTGCCAGCCGCCAACACTTTGCAACGCCCGAAGCCTGATGCCGCCGACCGTGCCGCCATACTGCGGCACGAGTCCGAGATTCATGCGCGCTTGCTGGTCGACCTGATACCCGCCGGAACGCTCGAGATCAAGTAGTCTGGTCAGCAGATTGCGGCCGAGGTTCAGCGGCACGACACGGCCCATCGTGGCACCCACTTCTGGATCAAAGAACGGCGCCACGAGCTGCTTGAGCAAGCCTGCCGGCGGCAAGTAGTCGGCATCGAAGACTACGATGACCTCGGCTGTCACCCACCTGCAAGCATCCTTGAGCGCCGCAGCCTTGCCGGGTTTCCCACCGGTTCTGTGAAAAGGAACGATGCGTCCAGGATGGCGTTGAACGAACTCGTCGATGATCTCCCGCGTCAGGTCGCTGGAGCGATCGTTCACGGGCATGATCGTGAGCCGGTCTGCCGGATAGTCCGCACGCAGCAGGCACGCCAGCGACCCTGCGATGACCGCCTCTTCGTTATGCGCAGCCACAAGCACCGTCAGTGTCGGCCAGTTTGCAACGTCGACGTCCAGGTACGGATGCCGCTGCCGGCCAAAGAGCCGGTTCAGCGTGAAGAGGTAGTGCCTCACCGCATAGAACGCGACGAGGCCGATCACCAGTGCCAGCAGCGAGGTGATAGAGGTCACGGCCCAGTCACCCATGCCGGGGCCATCGGCTGGATTGCCGGCCGCCCGCAACGGCGGGGGAAGCCTGCTTTGTGAGTCGCGGGGCTCGTCTTCAAGGTTGGGGGATGGCCTGTCTACGAGCCCCGCTCCCGCGACAATCTGAGTGCGCTCGATGGATGCAGGAACTCCGTGCACACTTTCGGCCGCAGCGCGGACAACAACCTTGCCGTCCGCGCCCGGAGACGCCTGAGCCGTACCGGCCAACAGTGCGCCGAGCAACACGATGGGCCACAACGATCGGGGCGTGGCAGTGACATGAGCGATTGCGGTGCCGGCGGCCTTCGGCATCGCGCTCTTGTCGCTCGAGAACATTGACATCACTGCCCCCCTTCTTGCGCTCTCGTCTGGTGTTAATGCTTACCGCTGATGAATGTCAGAGAGTTGCCTGCACCTGCCGTCACCAGCCAGTTGGTCGTATCCCACGTCACCGTTGCCACGCCTTGGGTCACGACTGGCTGGTTATAAGCCGACATTGGCAATACCCAGGTCTGATCGACCAACCCTGCAGCATTGCTCGCCTGGAATTGCCACGCATTGCCTGTATCGGTGGCTGTCCAGGCAGTTTGCTGCCGCCGCTGCGAGAACTTGGACAGGGTGTCCATCGTGTACCAGTTGAATAGACCCGCCGACTTATACGTCGTGGCTTTCGTGAACAGCGCACTGAGAACGGTCGGATAGTCCACGGCGCCGAGCGGGTGCATGTAAATCAGCCGGCTGGTCCGATTCTTCACCACAAAGTCCATCAACTGGCTGTACCAATTGATGATGCTGGTTGTGGGCACCTTGAATTCCTCAAATTCCTCAAACGTCGCGTACTTTCCGAACGGCATCACCGGGAAAGCGCGGATCGTCTGGTTCAGCAACGCACCGTTGCGATAGCTGCGTGTGGGCGCCATGCCGGTATGCCCCACGAAGTAATAGCCACTGTTGCCATTCGATTCGAGCCAGTCGATCGACCATTGCGGCGTATTGCCTTGTGGCGCGGCGTACTCAACGGTCGGTCTGCCCGTCACGGCTTCCACCGACTGTTTGTTCAGGACGAGGTACTGCGTGAACGTGGACGCGTTGGTTTCGCTGGCGTTGTCGCCCCAGTAGTCGTGGATCCAGCCGCCATGATTGCCAATGACGTGCCCCTTGGCGAGGAGGTATTGCACCAGTGACTGAGCCGTCAGGTTCTGCGACAGATTGATCCCGAGACCATCGCCGAACGTGATTTGATCAGGACCGGCTGTAATCACGATCGAGAACGGGCCGTTATTCTTGAAGATCCCCCAGCTTTTGAGTTTATAGGCCGGAGCGATCTGGTCTTCAGCGCAAAAGTGCATGTTGAGCACAAAGCCTGCCATGCCCTTGGGTTGTGCCGACAGCCGCGGCATTTGCATCATGTTGCTGCCGAAATAGCGCAGGAATCCGTGCATCAACATGCCGTCGGTCTGTCCCTTGAGGTAAGTGAGAGGCGTATTGACGAACAGCACTTGCCCTGCGCCGAAATTCCGCAAACCAGCCACGAGCCCGAAGTTGGGTGAAGT
Source organism: Ralstonia sp. UBA689 (assembly GCF_002298975.1). GTDB lineage: Bacteria > Pseudomonadota > Gammaproteobacteria > Burkholderiales > Burkholderiaceae > Ralstonia. The sequence continues at coordinate 108,214 of NZ_DBMV01000040.1, read as the reverse complement.
CAGCATGGTGGTTCCGGCGTAGGTACCTTGCGTCACGAAACTTGGGTACGTCAGGAAGCCATAAACGTAGCCCGAAATGCCCTCGACCGGATCCGTTGAAGATGTCGTCGTCCAGGCCATTGATTTCCCCGGAGGGACCTGGATCGTGCGCAACGTGCTGCTCAACCCCGTGACCGGCCCGAGTCCGATCATGTTGCCCAGCAACGTGTCGTAGAGCACATAGGAAACCCCAGCGAGGTTGCTGAACCGGCTTTGCCCTGCCGAATAGAAGCCCGTGGTCGTCAGCGCTCCGAAGTCATATACCAGCATGACCTTGCCACCCTGGTTCGCGTAGGTCTCGACTGCGGCGACCAAGGAATCGCTGGCATTCGGGTGCACCATATCGGGCAGGATCACCCCCGGGAACTGTGCGGGCGTGACACCCTGAAGAAACTGTGTATCTGTGACCAGGGTGATCTGCAGGCCTTCCTCTAACGCGGCGTCGAGCCACGCTGTCACACGCGGATCGGTCGGCGAGAACGTATCCGGCACCAACATGGCGATTTGATTGGTGGCGGCGCGGGCTGGTGCAGGCGTAGCCAAGACCAGGACCGTTAATGCCAGGACACCGAGTCGTGTCAGCATGGAACAGAGATTTCGGAACACGGTTGCCTCCAAACACGATGGAATTCATTGGGGCGTGCCAGGCATCGCTGCCTATCCAAGCAAGCACCCCGGGGTGCACCTACCTCCGACCGCCCGTCTCAACCACGAAACGGCGCGAAGCCAGAAAGGAAAAACTAATTCGAACCGGAGTCATGAACCGGAGCCAGTTTGTAGCTGCCCGACTTGACCTTTTGACCAACCACCGCATGCTTGGGCATGGTCTTCTTGAACTGGTGCTGCAGCGCCCTGATCTTGGCGGGGTTTTCGTCTTCGACGTTGAAATCAAACTGCCTGCCATGGTCGTAGCCCTTGACCCCACCTGGATTCGATGGGTTTGCCGGCAGATACATGGTTGGCCCCGACATCGCCTCCGACGCCTCTTTCGACAGCGCATCGGCGCCGGCAGCTCCTGCTGAAGCCAGTGCACCGGCAACACAGATCGCTGCTGCCGCTATGGTTATTGCCTTCATGATCCCTTCCTCCAGATTTCAGCCTGACCGGGCAGGCGAACAGCGCGCGGGCCTGTGCGCCTGCAATTCGGCTTTCCTGCCTGCGCATCAAATTGGTGGACGCGGATGTCTTCATCCGGGTGCCGTCCCTGCAGAACACTGACGATCCGCTCACTTGCATGACCGTCACCAAACGGGTTGTGTGCCCGAGACATGCGGGCGTATTCGTCACGGTCTTTGAGCAGATGCTCGACCGCAGCGACGATCCGGTTTGTGTCGGTGCCGACCAGTCGCGCGGTACCGGCTGCAATGGCTTCCGGGCGCTCGGTCGTTTCGCGCGTCACAAGAACCGGTTTGCCCAGGGCCGGCGCCTCTTCCTGAATCCCGCCGGAATCGGTCACGATCAGATAGGCCGTCGACATCAGGAACACAAACGGGAGATATTCCTGCGGCCCAATCAGGTGAATGCTGGGATGCCCGTTCAAGATGGCGTTGACCGGCGCGCGCACCAGAGGATTCAGGTGAACGGGATAAACGATCTGGATGTCATCGTTCCGATCTGCCAGCCTGCGCAGTGCCGTACAGAATCGAGCGAACGGCTCTCCGAAATTCTCCCGCCGATGTCCTGTCACCAGCACCAACCGGCGAGCCTCGTCGAGAAACGGATAGCTGCGCAACAGCCTGGTGCGGATCAGCGCATCCGTATCGATGCGTTGCTTGATCTGGAGCAGCGCGTCGATACCGGTGTTGCCGGTGAGGCTGATCCGTATCGGATTGACACCTTCGCCCAACAACGTTTTCAGCGCCTGCTTCGTGGGGGCGAAATGCCACGACGCCATGATGTCCGTCACGCGTCGGTTCATTTCTTCGGGCCAGGGGGCGCCCAGGTTGCCCGTGCGCAGCCCCGCCTCGACATGTCCGATCGAAACGTTGCGGTAGAACCCGGCGAGTGTGGCCGCCAGCGTCGTGGTGGTATCGCCATGGACGAGCAACACGTCCGGCATGTATTGGTCGAGCACGGCATGCACACCGGACAGCACCCTGGTTGTGATGTCGGTCAAGCTCTGCCCGTTACTGATGACATTGAGATCGAAATCCGGAACGATCTCGAAAAGCTCGAGCACTTGATCCAGCATTTGCCGATGCTGGCCTGTCACGCACACCCGCAGGTCGAAAGCGGATGAGTTGCGTAGCCGGTGAATCAGCGGCGCCATCTTGATGGCTTCGGGGCGGGTTCCGAATACGGCGAGAGCTTTACGCATGTTGAAGGGTCTCCAGTGTCAGCTTGTGCCCAACCATGACTGCGCTCACAGTGGAGTCCCGCCAGAAGCATCTGGATGAAAGCCCTTGACGCGCGACACACGGCGCCCTCTACCGGCGTCCGAGCCGTACGCGATCCTTCCCCCACCTTGCACATTGGTGCTCATGGCTACCCCATTTGATTTTTCGAGCGGGTGAACCCAATGGCTTGAGATGCGACATCAGGCACCACCGCCTGCGCGACGATGGCTGTCGATGCGTTGTTCCCCGCCTCGCTTGCTGCGAGAAAGAACGCGAGGACTGTGCCAATGTCTGCGAAGCCGCGCTGTTAAGCGATGCGGCTTCCAGCACGAGCATCCGAGCAGGCTACATGCGCGCCGAGATGTTGCACGAGTGAACGAAAGCTGAACTCGGTAGCGATGCGGCGATCATGGTCACGGCATGCCATGCATATCGGCGGCGCGCGACACTCGTCCACGCAGCCGATTTGGCCGCCCTACAAACGATGGAAGTGTTGAGCCGTCAGGCGCCGGAGATTCGGCTTAGGCGCGCGGGTGGCTCAATTTGCGCGGCTCGCACATGCGTTGCCGCTCGCGTCGCGTAGCAAAAGTGTTGTGACCAGACAAGGCCTTGTCGCACAACGCTTTGCCGAACACGGGAAGCTCACAGGGGCGATGGCCCGCCCAGACGCACCCCACGCGATTCGGCACGATAGTGAGATTGCCTCCGGCCGATGCGAGCCTGACCGCTTTATCGGCAAAAGCGGTCTCGCCAACCTGCGCGGATACGTTGCAGCGCTGAAACACGAAGCCGCGCTCGAAGCGCGGCTTGCGAGGACTAGCGCGCGGGCGCGGGCGTCAGAACTGCTCCCAATCGCATGCGTCGCTGGAGACCGCAGCCAGGGCAAGCTTGATCGGATCGGATTCGGTTGTCACGGCAGAAGCTGCCGATGGGGCGGGAACTTGCTTCGCAGGCGCTGCGGCGAGCTTGCGCGCAGCGCGCAGTGCAGGCGTCGCAGGCGCTGTTGTCACGGCAGCCTTGCACGGCGCCAGATTGGCAACGGTGCCGGACGCGGACGACACAGTGGCAGAGGCTTTCGGCGCTGGCACCGCGGTGGCCGCCTCTTCGACCAGCGCCGCGTTCTGCTGCGTCACCTCGTCCATCCGCGTGACAGTCTGGTTGACCTGCTCGATGCCCGCGCTCTGTTCGTCAGAGGCAGCGCTGATCTCGCACATGATGTCGGTCACGCGCTTGACGGCCACCTCCACCTCGTCGATGACCCCGCCGGCTTCCGTCACCAGGGTCGAGCCATTTTCAACGCGGTCGACCGAATCGCTGATGAGTTCCTTGATCTCCTTGGCGGCCGTCGCGCTGCGCTGCGCCAGGCTGCGCACCTCGCCTGCCACCACGGCAAAACCGCGGCCCTGCTCACCAGCGCGTGCGGCTTCCACGGTGGCATTCAGCGCCAGGATGTTGGTCTGAAAGGCAATGCCTTCGATCACGCCGATGATGTCGGCAATCTTCTTGCTGCTGTCGTTGATGCCAGACATCGTTTCGATGACCCGGCCCACCACCTCGCCGCCCTTGACGGCGATGTCCGATGCGTTGCCGGCAAGCTGGCTGCCTGGCGCGCGTTGTCGGCGCTCTGCTTCACGATGCTGGTCAGCTCTTCCATGCTGGAGGCGGTCTCCTCCAGCGAGCTGGCCTGTTTTTCCGTGCGCTGCGACAAGTCCATGTTGCCGGCGGCGATCTGCTTGGTCGCGCTGGCGATCGAGTCGCTGCCGCCGCGCATGGTCTCGATGGTGCGGATCAGGCCGCGCTGCATGTCGATGAGGCCCTGGGTGAGCGCGCCCATCTCGTCCTGGCTGGTGACCGTGACGTGCTCGGTCAGGTTGCCGCGTGCGATCTCGCCAAAGTGGCCGAGCATGTGCGACAGCGGCACGCAGATCGCGCGGTGCAGGCCGAAGGCACAGCCCAGCGCAGCGGCAATCCCCACCACGATCGCGCCAATGGTCGGCATCAGGAAATTGTGCGATCGGGCCACTGCGGCTTCATAGGCCGCAGTGGCCTGTTCGGTTTGGCTGCGGTCAAGCGCGTCTGCAGCGGCAGTCAACGCCACCGACAGCGGCGGAATCGTCTTGATGACTGCCGAGTCGACGGCGGCGGCGTCACGCGCGCGCAGCGCGATGATGGGCGGCTCGATGCCGTCGCGGAAGAGCGCGGTGCGTTTGGCCTGCACCTCGGCGGCCAGGCGGGATTCCTCCGCGCTCATGGGCAGCGCCGAGTAGCGCTTCCAGGCATCGTCCGACTTGGCCCGATAGGTCTCGGCCTTCTCGATGGTGGCCGGCACGTCAGCCGCGTCGATGTGGAACACCGCGCGATCGAGCGTGGTACGAACAATGGCGGCGTTCAACCGCGCCTTGCCGATCAGCCCAGCGAAGCAAGCTGGTTGGTGTAGATCTCTTTAATCGTCGCGTCAGACGCGCGCATGCCGACCACGCCGATGGTGCCAATGGCGGCCAGCAGCACGGCAAGCAGCGCCAGTGCGGCGTTGAGTCGGAAACGGATGGAAAGTCGATTGAGCGTGGAAGTCGAAGCGAGTCATCGCAACGGCGACATCGGCCGGTCCGCGCCGTTGCTGAAGCCTGGAGCGGACCGGCCTCCCATGCGGGGGCGATGTGGTGAGTGCTTAGTAAGGCACTGCCATGTTGTTGTCAATCCGAGCGCGATCACCTGGGCGCAGGCCGTTCGGATTGTTCTGCGTGAGCGTAGCGACCGAGTTGTCGTTCAGGCGCAGAACCACGCGGTAGGTCTGGCCAACCACGGTATTGCCTTCCACGGCGTTGCCGGCCATGGCCCCGGCCACCGCCCCGCCGATGGTGGCCACGGTGTTGCCGCGGCCGCCGCCCACCTGGTGGCCCAGCAGACCGCCCACCACGCCGCCCAGCACTGCGCCCACGCCGGATGGCTGCCCACGCACCGGCACGGCGTCGATGCGCTCGACCACGCCATAGCGGTTGTCGGCTGACGCCTGGTAGGCCGGTGCGGTGTTGCTCGGGTATGGGGTATAGCTCGGCTGCGAATACACGGGCGCCGGCGCCGGCTGCTGCGATGGATACGGTTGCGGATAAGGCTGGGGCGCATTCGGATCGTAGCTGCCATAGCCGCCGTTGTAGCCGTTGTCATATCCGTTGGCATAGCCACTGGCCGGCGCGGAACTGTAGGTCGTACCGCCATAGCTGTTGCCGTAGTTGCCACCGTAGGTGGAACTGCCGGCTGCGTAGCCCGCGCCATAGCCTGCGCCATAACCGGTGTAAGGCGGCGCAGTGACGCAGCCCGTCAGCCCGGCCGCCGCTGCGGCCAGTACCACCGCTGTCACCCACCGCCCTGTGCGTACCGCCTTGTTCGTTGCTTGCATGATTGATCTCGTCATGTGGACGAGGCGTCTGGTCCGGACCGTCCGTCTTCGTACGGCCGGCGGCAATGCACCTCTCGCCGCAAAGTCTATGCCGCAGCACTGCTAACCCGTGCAACCAAACCTGCTCATTGGTAACGGCGTGTAACCGCACCGTGCTCAGGGCTTCCGGCGCATCGTACGAGGGGCGCGCTATGATCGCCGGGCGCCGTGCGCGGCACTTCCTGCAAACCAGATTGGTTGCCCTCCACGTACGACGCCCCCCCCTCTTCTCCTCACCATGCACCCGACGCTGCTGATCCTGATTGCGATGACGCCCGACAACGTGGCGCAAATCGGCCAACATTTCCACGTCATCCACGCCCCCACCCGCGCCGAGCGCGATACGACCATCGCCCGCGATGGGCACAACGTACGCATCGTGCTCACCAACGGCTCAACCGGCCTGACCGCGGCTGAAATAGCCGCCATGCCCAAGCTGGAACTGGCCTGCGCGCTGGGCGCCGGTTACGAGAACATCGACGTGCAGGCTGCCCGGGCACGCGGCGTCGTAGTCGCCAACGGCGCCGGCACCAACGATGCCTGTGTGGCCGACCACGCCATCGGCCTGCTGCTGGCCACGGTGCGCGGTATCCCGAAGCTTGACCGCATCACGCGCGATGGCGTCTGGCGCGACGACATCCCGCTGCCGCCCGGCGTCTCGGGCAAGCGCCTGGGCATTGTCGGGCTGGGCACCATCGGCCAGCAGATCGCGCGCCGCGCAGCGGGCTTCGACATGCAGATCGGCTATCACAATCGCGCACCGCGCGAAGGGGTGCCGTACCGCTACTTCAATGTGCTGAAGGACATGGCCGAGTGGGCCGACTTCCTGATCGTCGCCACGCCGGGCGGCGCGCAGACCAGGCACCTGATCAACCATACGATTCTGGAAGCGCTGGGGCCGCACGGCTATGTGGTAAACATCGCGCGCGGCAGCGTGGTGGACACGGTAGCCCTGGAAGCAGCCATCCGCGCGGGCAAGCTGGGTGGCGCGGGGCTGGACGTGTATGAGAGTGAACCGAAGCCGCCCGCCGGGCTGCTGGACCTGGAGCAGGTCGTGCTGACGCCGCACGTTGCCGGCTGGTCGCCGGAGTCGGTGCAGGCAACGGTGGATCGCTTTCTGGAAAACGCCCGCCGGCACCTGGCGGGCGAGGCGGTGGTGTCCCCGGTTTAAGCAAGCGCCTGTACCGGGGACAGGCCAATCACGCGATCAGGTCGCCGGCCGCTTCATCTGGCACGACGTCGGCTGAGCCCCCAGGTGCGGCTCGAGCGTGACGTCGGTACGCCAGCCGTAGCCGGTGTTCTCCTGGTCGTACTTGATCTTCTTGCCGTCGGCCTTGACCCAGGTGGTCACATACAGCGTCTGCTGCGCCTGGTGATCGGTCTTGCGCATCTCGACCGGGCCGTTCAGGCTGTCGACCGTCATGCCTTCCATCACCTTGGCGACCTTGGCGGGCTCGGCCGAACCTGCGGTCTTGACGGCCTTGGACAGGAAGGCGAGACCGGTGTAGACGTCAGCGTTGAAGAAGTCGTCGTTGTACTTCTTCTTGAAACCGTCTAGCACGGCGTTGGTCTTCGGGCTGCCGTCGTTGGGCGCGAAGTAGCTGATGACCTTCACGCGGTCGGCACCCGAGGCGCCCATTGCCGTGGGCACACCGGTGGTGCCGGCGTAGTACGTGTAGAAGTTGGTATTCAGGCCCGCATCCTTGGCCGCGCGAATCAATAGCGCCAGGTCGCTGCCCCAGTTGCCGGTGATGACCGTATCCGCACCAGAGGCACGAATCTTCGCCACGTACGGCGAGAAGTCCTTCACCTGCGCCAGCGGATGCAGATCCTCACCCGCGATCTGGATATCCGGGCGCTTGCGCTTGAGGTATTCCTTGGCCGCGCGCGCCACCTGGTGACCAAACGAATAGTTCTGGTTCAGCAGGTAGACCTTCTTGATGTTCTGATCCTTCGCCAGATAGGTCGTCAGGGCCTCCATTTTCATGTCGGAGTTGGCGTCCAGCCGGAAGTGCCAGTAGTTGCACTTGCTGTTGGTCATGTCCGGATCGACCGCTGCGTAATTCAGGTAGATGATCTCCTTGCCCGGATTGCGGTCGTTGTACTTGGCAATCGCCTCCTGCAGCGCCATCCCCACGCTGGAGCCATCGCCCTGCGCGACATAGCGGATGCCCTGGTCGGTGATCTGCTTGAGCAGCGTCAGGCTCTCTTGCGGCGAGACCTTGTTGTCGAAGCCGACGACTTCGAACTTGGTGCCGTTGCCGCTCCAGTTCTGCTGGTTGGCCAGATCAGCCGCGTATTGCCAGCTGCGCAACTGGTTCTGGCCCAGCGCGCCCATCAGCCCGGACAGCGGGTCGATCCAGGCGATCTTGACGGTCTCGGCGTGAACGGTGCTCGCGCAGAATGCGCCAGCCGCCGCGCCCGCCATGGCCGCCGCGCGCAGCGCAACTCGAAATGCCTTCATGCAAATGTCTCCTGATGTCTTATCGTTGGACGCCGTGCAGAAGGCATTGTCGAGCATGGTTCTTGCACAACACCGCAAACCAAGGCTTGCGGCAGCTCGATCCTTCCATACACAAACGTATGTGCATGGTAGAAGTGCGTTTGCTGCGGTGTCAACTCGCGCAAACCTGGGGGCGCAAGTACGCCGTAAGCGCTGGACAGCGGTGTCAGCACAGCTAGAATCCGCCTTCATCTCCACGCCGCACGAGGTGCGCATGCCCTCTTCGCTGATCGACGAACACGATGGCCCCGTCGATGCTGAAGCCCCCGCCCCCACAGCGCCGCGCGCGCAGCTTACGCCCGATGACTGGGTGCGCGCGGCGGCCGATCTGCTCGTCACCAAGAGCATCGACGCCGTGCGCGTGGATGTGCTCGCCAAGCAGTTGGACGTAACGCGTGGCAGCTTCTACTGGCACTTCAAGAACCGGGATGATCTGCTGCATCAGGTGCTGCAGGACTGGAGCGAGCGCACGCGCGTCGGCCCCAAGCTGGAGCGGCAGAACGCCTCGGTGCAAGGCTTGGTGCGCGACCTGCTTGTGCTGCCTTTTCGTGGTCGCAGCGCGCGCCGCACGGCGATGATCGAATTCGCCATCCGTGCCTGGGCCCGCCGCGACCCGATGGCGCAGCAAGCCGTCGATGCTGTGGATGAACACCGCATGGATTACTACATCCGGCACTTCCGGGCGATCGGCTTTACGCGCAAGGACGCCAAGACGCGCGCCTTCATGCTCTACGCCTACCAGCTCTCCGAGGCCACACTCTGGAACCAGGGCAGCAAGCCCGATAAAGACGCACGCCGCCGCTTCTTTGAAGACACGCTGCTAGCCGGCGCGCCGCCCGAGGATTAACGCAACCCGGCACAGGAACAAATCGTGCTGCATCGCGCGCGTGCCCTCTTGAATGCGCCGCGATGCCCGACTCGCCTGTTTTTCCTCCATCCGATCTGCCCAGCCGGCTCGACCGTTTGCCATGGAGCCGCTTTCACACGCGCGTGGTCGTGGCGCTGGGCATCACGTGGCTGCTCGATGGGCTGGAGGTGACGCTGGCAGGCGCCGTGGCGGGCGCGCTCAAGCAAAGCCCCGCGCTGCAGCTCAGCAATGCGCAGGTGGGCGTCACCAGCAGTGCGTATCTCGCCGGCGCCGTACTCGGCGCATTGCTGTTCGGCTGGCTGACGGACAGGCTCGGGCGGCGCAAGCTGTTCTTCGTCACGCTGGGCGTCTACATCTCGGCCACGCTGGCGACGGCATTCTCGTGGAATTTCGCCAGCCTCGTTGCCTTTCGCGCGCTGACGGGCGCAGGCATCGGCGGCGAATACGCGGCCATCAATTCCACCATCCAGGAACTGACGCCAGCACGCGTGCGCGGCTGGACGGACCTCGCCATCAACGGCACGTTCTGGGTGGGCGCGGCGCTGGGTGCCGGGGCCTCGTTGTGGCTGCTGAACCCGGCGCATCTGCCCATGGATACCGGCTGGCGGCTGTGCTTCTTCATCGGCGCGGTGCTGGGGCTCATCATCCTGATCATGCGCCTCTGGATTCCCGAAAGCCCGCGCTGGCTCATCACACGTGGCCGCCACGACGAGGCGCAGACCATCGTCTGCCGTATCGAAGATGAGATCGCCATGCGTGGACACCGCTTCGACGATGCACCGCTGCCCGTGTTGCGCCTGCGTCAACGTAAGCACCCTGGTTTGGCGGAAGTTGCGCGCGTGCTGTTCGTGCGGCACCGCCGGCGCGCGCTGGTGGGTCTAGCGCTGATGGCCGCGCAGGCCTTCTTCTACAACGCGATCTTTTTCACCTACGCGCTCGTGCTGACGGATTTCTATGACGTGCCCGCCACCAAAGTCGGCACCTACCTGCTGCCGTTTGCGCTGGGCAACTTTCTCGGTCCGTTGCTGCTCGGCAGACTGTTCGACGTGCTCGGCCGACGCACGATGATTGCCGCTACGTATGCGATCAGCGGCGCGCTGCTGCTGGCCAGCGGCGCGCTGTTCAAAGCCGGCGTGCTCGACAGCGCCACGCAGACGCTCGCGTGGACGGTGGTGTTTTTCTTCGCGTCGGCCGCCGCCAGTTCGGCCTACCTGACGGTGAGCGAGACCTTCCCGCTGGAAGTACGCGCGCTGGCCATCGCGCTGTTCTATGCCGTGGGCACAGCCCTGGGCGGCGTAGCCGGCCCCGCGCTGTTCGGCTGGCTGATCGACACCCACGAGCGGGGCGCCGTATTTGCCGGCTACGCGCTGGGTGCCGTGCTGATGCTGCTGGCAGCCACCGTGCAGGCCTGCTGGGGCACTGCGGCCGAACGCAAACCGCTCGAACACGTGGCTGCACCGCTGTCGATGGACGATGGACCAGCTTGACCTGCTGCAAGTCGGCAGCGATGGGCTCGCATATACTGCGCGCTGTCCTTTCTGCTGTTTTCCTGTTTGCCGGAGACACCCATGCCTGACGCGACGTACGACAACCAGAACATCTTCGCCAAGATCCTGCGCGGCGAGCTGCCCTGCATCAAGGTGTACGAAGACGACCACACCATCGCCTTCATGGACATCATGCCGCAGGCCGACGGCCACGTGCTGGTGCTGCCCAAGGAAGGCGCAGCGCAGTTGTTCGACCTGTCGGACGAGGCGGCCGCTTCCGCCATCCGCACCACGCGCAAGCTGGCCCGCGCCGTGCGCGCTGCCTTCACGCCGCCGGGCATTGCCATCTTCCAGCTCAACGGCAGCGCTGCCGGCCAGACCGTGCCGCATGTGCACTTCCACGTGCTGCCGCGCTACACCGATACGCCGCTGCAGCCGCACGCCCGCGTGCAGGCCGACCCGGACAAGCTCAAGGCCCTCGCCGAGAAGATCATCACCGCGCTGCAAGCCGAGTAAGCGCCACGGCTACGGCGCAGCGGATGGCATTGCGGTCGCCGTCTGCGCCGCTGCTCCCTCCCGTCCGGCGTCATGCCCGGCATCTCGCCGATAGGCGAGGCGATACAGCACCGGCAACACCAGCAGCGTCAGCGCCGTCGACGACAGAATCCCGCCGATCACCACCGTCGCCAGCGGGCGCTGCACCTCGGCGCCGGTGCCGGTCGCCAGCGCCATCGGCACGAAGCCGAGCGAGGCCACCAGCGCCGTCATCAACACCGGGCGCAGGCGCGTGAGCGCACCTTCGCGCACAGCTTCGTCGACTGACTTTCCGCCCTCGCGCAGGCTGCGGATGAAGCTCAGCATCACCAGCCCGTTGAGCACCGCCACGCCGGAGAGCGCAATGAAGCCCACCGCTGCCGAGATCGACAACGGAATGCCCCGCAATGCCAGCGCCAGGATGCCGCCCGACAGTGCAAACGGAATGCCGGAGAACACCAGCAGCCCGTCCTTCAGGTTGCCGAACATCATGAACAGCAGCGCGAGCACCATGGCCAACGCCAGCGGCACCACCACCTGCAGGCGTTCGGTGGCGGACTCCAACTGCTCGAACTGCCCGCCCCAAGCCATCCAGTAACCCGTCGGCAGGCGCACCTGCGCATCGAGCACGGACTGCGCCTCCTCCACGAACGAAGCGATGTCGCGCCCGCGCACATTGGCGCTGACGACGATACGGCGCTTGCCATCTTCGCGGCTGACCTGGTTGGGGCCGGTGACTTCGTTGAGCGTGGCAACGTCCGACAGCGGCACATAGCCCTGACCGCCCGGCAGCACCAGCGGCAGGCGGCCCAGCGCGGCCGGGTCGCTGCGCGAAGCTTCCGGCAGGCGCACGACAATGCCGAAGCGGCGGTCGCCCTGGAACACCGTGCCTGCGTCCTTGCCACCAATGGCGGCGGACACGGTGTCCTGGATCGCGCCGATGGACAGCCCATAACGCGCGGCCTTATCGCGGTCGATCTCCACGTTGAGGAACGGCAGACCGCCGGTCTGTTCGATCTTCACCTCGGTGGCACCGGTCAGCTTGCCGAGTTGCGCGGCCACGCTCTTGGCCTGCGCTTCCAGAACGCTCATGTCATCACCAAAGAGCTTGACGGCCACATCGCTGCGCACGCCGGAGATCAGTTCGTTGAAGCGCAACTGGATCGGTTGCGAGAACTCGTACGCGTTGCCGGGCAGCGCTTCCACCGTGGCTCGGATGTCGGCGAGCAACTGGTCGCGCGTACGCCGACCCTGGCGCTTGCCGTCGGGGCCGGCGGGCCAGTCCTTTTCGGGCTTGAGCATGATGTAGCCGTCGGAAATGCTGGGCGGCATCACGTCGGTCGCCACCTCGGCGGTGCCGGTGCGGGCGAAGACGCGCTCGATCTCGGGAAACTTCGCCTTGAGCGCGCGCTCGATCTGCATCTGCATCTCCAGCGATTGCGCCAGACCTGTGCCGGGCACGCGCATCGCCTGAATGGAGAAATCGCCTTCGTTCAGGTTGGGCACGAATTCCGCACCCAGGCGCGTGGCCGCCACCAGCGAAACCGTCACGGCCACCGCCGCAAACGTCAACACCACGGCGGGCGTGGCCAACACGTGTTCGAGCAACGGCGCGTACATGCGGCGTGCCCAGTCCATCAGGCGGTTTTCCTTTTCGGCAACGCGCTCGCCGATGAACAACGCCACAGCCGCCGGCACGAAGGTGATGGAGAGGATCATGGCCGCCGCCAGCGCCAGCACCACCGTGATCGCCATCGGGTGGAACATCTTCCCTTCCACGCCCGAGAGCGCAAAGATCGGCAGGTACACGACCATGATGATGAGCTGCCCGTACAGCAGCGGGCGGCGTGCCTCGCGGGCGGCTTCGAACACCTCGTCAAAGCGTTCGGCGCGTGTGAGAGGTCGGCCGCGCGCCTCCTGCGCATGAGCCAGGCGCCGCACGCAGTTCTCGACGATCACCACGGCGCCGTCAACGATGATGCCGAAATCCAGTGCGCCCAAACTCATCAGGTTGGCGCTCACGTTGGCCGACACCATGCCGCTGAACGTCATCAGCATCGACAGCGGAATCACCAGTGCCGTCAACACGGCTGCACGCAGGTTGCCCAGGAAGAGGAACAGCACCGCCATGACCAGAATGGCGCCTTCCAGCAGGTTTTTCTTGACCGTGGCGATGGCCTTGTCGACGAGCACGGTGCGGTCGTACACCGATTCCACGCGAATGCCTGCCGGCAGCGTCTTGCGAATCTCCTGCATGCGCTTGTCGACTGCCTGTGAGACGGTGCGGCTGTTCTCCCCCATCAGCAGGAAGGCGGTGCCCAGCACGACTTCGCGCCCGTTGCTGGTGGCCGCGCCCGTGCGCAGTTCGCTGCCGCTTTCGATGGTGGCGACGTCGCGCAGGCGTACCGGCGTGCCGTTCGGGCTGGCCAGCACGACGTTGCCGATGTCGTCCGCATCGCGCAACTGCCCTGGCGCGCGCACGAGGTATTGCTCGCCCTTGCGCTCGATGTAGCCGGCGCCGACATTGGCGTTGTTGCGGTCCAAAGCGGCCACCACATCGGCCAGCGTCAGCTTGTACGAGGCGAGCCGCTCGGGGCTGGTCGCCACCAGGAATTCCTTGGCAAACCCGCCGATGGTGTTCACTTCAGTCACGCCCGGCACGTTGCGGATCTGCGGACGGATCACCCAATCCTGCAGCTCGCGCAGGTCGGCAGGCGTGTAAGCCGTGCCGTCGGGCTTGCGCGCGCTGGTGTCGGCCTCGACCGTCCACAGATAGATTTCACCCAAGCCGGTGGAGACCGGCCCCATGCTCGGCGAAATGCGGTCGGGCAACTGCTCCTTGGCAGCCTGCAGGCGTTCGCTCACCAACTGGCGTGCGAAGTAGATGTCGGTGCCTTCCTTGAAGATCACGGTCACCTGCGACAAGCCGTAGCGCGAAAGCGAACGCGTCTGCTCCAGCTTCGGCAGCCCGGCCATCGCCGTTTCCAGCGGATAGGTAATGCGCTGCTCGGTTTCCAGCGGCGAGTAGCCCGGGGCCGGAGTGTTGATCTGCACCTGCACGTTGGTGATGTCGGGCACCGCATCGATCGACAGGCGCGTGTAGCTGACTGCACCGAATGCAGCAGCAACCAGCACGGCCAACAGCACCAGCCAGCGCTGGGCGATCACGGTGCGCAAGAGGCGTTCAAACATGGCGCCTCCTTTTAGTGGCCGTGATCGGCGGACTTACCGGCCTCGGCCTTCAGCACGTAGCTGTTGGCAGCGGCGTAGCGTGTGCCGGCAGGCAGGCCATCGAGAATCTCCGTCCAAGCGCCGTCGCTGCGGCCGGCCTTGACGGGGCGTACCTCGAAGCCAGCCTGCACCGGCACGAACACGGAGGGCTTGTCGTCAACCGTCTGCACGGCATCGGCGCGCACGGCCACGGGCACCTGCACGCGGCCCGATTCAACTGCCACGTTGACGAACATGCCCGGGCGCCACGCCAGCTTGGGGTTGTCGAGCGTGACGCGCGCGGGGGCGGTGCGGGTCTGTTCGCCCAGCAGTGCGCCCACGTACGACACCTTGCCCTGCACGGCTGTGCCGGTGGCGATGGCGCGCACGGTGGCAGCGGCGTTGGTCGTCACGGCCTCCAGGTCTTTGGCCGTGACCGAAAAATCCGCCCACACGATGCGCAAATCGGCCACGGTGAAGACGGCGGTTTCTGCCTGCACGGCCTCGCCCTGCGAAAGGTGCTTGGCCACCACCACGCCATCGAACGGCGCGCGCAGCTCGAACCGGTTCAACGCCGAACCTGCCGGCGCTGCGCCGATGGCGGTCAGCTTCTGCCGCGCATTGTCAGCCGCGATACGCGCTTCCTGCAACGCGGTGCGCGCTTGCTGATAGTCCTGCTCGGCGGCAATGCCCTGCTCCCACAGGCGCTTCTCACGCGCATGCGTCTCTTGTGCCAACGCCAGCCGTTGCTGTGCGGCCTGCAGCTCACTGCGTTGATCGGACAGCGCAGGGCTCGACAGGACGGCCAGCAATTGCCCTTGCTTGACCGGCTGGCCTAGTTTCACCTCCACCTTTTCCGCCACGCCCACCACGCGCGGCACCACGTGCGCGGTGCGGTCTTCGTTCAGACGGATCTCGCCGGGCAGCACGACTTCCGTGCGCAGCTCGGCTGCGCCTGCGGTCTCCACGCCGATCTGCGCATTGGCGATCGCCTCCGCCGTCATGGCGAGCGTTTCGGCATGTGGTGCTTCAGCTTGCTCGGCGGCCGGCACGGGTGCCGCTTCGGCTTCGGTCGATGCGGCTTGCCGTGCGCCCATGCCGAACCACAGCCCGGCGGCGGCCAGCGCGCCCAGCACGACGATGAGCGCGATGGCGCGCCGTTGTTGCGGTGGAAGTGTCATGTCAGCAAAGAAAGAAATGTCGGATCACCGGCCGAGGATGCGATCGATACCGGCTGCCGCCTGATGCGCGCGCGAAAGCGCGGCCAGGTATTGCGCGCGTGCCTGGAACAGCGTGCGCTGAGCGTCCAGCACGTCGAGGAAGTTGAACTTGCCGGCATCGAAGCCAATGCGGGCGGCGTCGTAAGCGCGCTGGGCGCCGGGCAGCACGTCCTGTCGCAGCGACTGCACGGCGGTGCGGGCGGCATCGAGCCGTGCCACGTCCTGTGCGAGCGTGGCGTTCTGTGCGAGCTGCAACGCGCGGTAGTCTTCGAACGCCTTGTCGGCCAAGCGCTGCGCTTCGAGCAGGTTGCCCTGGTTGCGATCGAACAACGGCAGCGGTACGGCAATGCCGAGCACGGCCATATTGTTGTTTGCGGCGCTGTCGCGCTTTGCCCCAACGGTGAGTGTCACGTCAGGCACGCCCTTGCTGCGCTCGACATTGGCGAGTGCCTGGCGGCGGTCGATCTCCAGGCGGGCGCGGACGGCACGTGGGGTGTTGTTCAGCGTGCTGGCGGCCTGGCGCGCTTCGGACGGCACGGCAGGCAAGGTCTCGGCACTGCCATCGGCTTCCGGCACGGCCAGCGCCCCGCCCCAGAACGCTGCCAGCGCGCGCTGTGCAACCAGCAATTCGGTGCGCGCATCGCGCAGCTCGATGGCAGCGCTGGCGCGGGCGACACCCGCCTTGGTCTGCTCCACGGGCGACACCTTGCCGGCCTGCACGCGCCGCATTGCGGCGGACTCTGCCTGAACGGCCAGCGTATCGGATGCCTGCGCAAGCGTCAGCCGCTCCTGGGCGATCAGCAGATCGAAGAACGCGCGTGTCACGTCAGCGCGCAGTTCGGCACGCAGCACGGCAGCGTCCTGCGTGGTGGCGTCGCGCGTCAGTTCCGCCGCACGCGTGCGGGCCGCGCGCTTGCCTCCAAGTTCCAGCGGGATATTGAGTTGCGCCGTCATCGTGGCCCGATCGCGGCGCACGTCTTCGGTTGTGAAGGCGGCCTCCGGATTGCGCAGGCGGCTGGCCTGGTCAAGCGCGCCCTCGCTGGCCGCCATCTCGTAGCCGGCGGCAGCCAACGCGGGATGCGTCTGCATGGCGCGCTCGACGGCCTGTTGCAGCGTCACGCGCTCGGCTTGGCCCGGGGCTGCATCGGCGGCCATGGAAAGCGCCACCGGAGCAGCAAGGTCAGTTGCCGCCACGACAGCCAAGGGAGCGGCCAGCAGACAGGCCAAGGCCGCTCCCACGGGCCGTTCAAGCCAGGAGTTGCGAAGCATTACGCGATCGCGCCATCGGTGTATGGATCGCGCTTGCTGCCCAGACCGCCATCCGTGTACGGATCACGCGGGCCGACGCGCGCTTCGAGCACGACCTGCGCAGCGGTGCCGTCCGTGTACGGGTCGCGCGCGCCAGTCTTGGCGCCATCGGTATAGGGGTCACGCGCGCCGACCTTGGCCAGCGGCGCAGCCATCGACTTCATCTGCAAGTCGCTGCAGGCGTCGTGACGGTCTTGCGCGGCCACAGCAGCGCCCGCTGCAAACATTGCGGCCAGAGCGGCCAGTGGCAGCACACGTTGGAATCGAATTGCCATGATGATCTCCTTCGAAAGACCTGACACCAGCAGGAACAATGAGGGGGGCGGTGTCAGTGCGGCCAGTCTAGGGAGGGGTGCGCCACGCGGGCATGACCCGAAAATGACAAACTTGTCATGTTCGTTCCCGTGCGGGGTGTTTTGGCATATCGTGGCGGGCATCGGCAGCCAAGGTGGGCGCGAAAAGCCCACCACTTTCATCATGCGACTGCTCATCGTCGAAGACGAGCCCAAGGCGGGCGATTACCTCCTCAAGGGCCTGACGGAATCCGGCTTCGTGGCCGACCTCGCCCGCACCGGCACAGATGGCCTCTTCCAGGCCATGGAACACGACTACGACCTGATCGTGCTCGACGTCATGCTGCCCGGCATGGACGGCTGGCAGGTCATCCAGGAACTGCGCCGCCAGAAGAGCACGCCGGTGCTGTTCCTGACCGCACGCGACGAGCTGCCTGACCGCCTGAAGGGCCTGGGGTTGGGTGCGGACGATTACCTCGTCAAACCCTTCGCCTTTGCCGAACTGGTGGCGCGCGTGCGCACCATCCTGCGGCGCGGCCCGATGCGCGAGAGCGAGATCATCGAAATCGCCGACCTCTCCATCGACACCGTCAAGCGCCGTGTCACGCGTGCCGGCCGCAGGATCGACCTGACCGCCAAGGAATACGCGCTGCTGCACTTGCTGGCGCGCCGCGCGGGCGAAGTGCTCTCGCGCTCGCTGATCGCTTCGCAGGTGTGGGACGTGAACTTCGACAGCAACACCAACGTGGTCGACGTGTCGATCCGCCGCCTGCGCGCCAAGGTGGACGACCCGTTCGAGCACAAGCTGATCCACACGTTGCGCGGCATGGGCTACGTGCTGGACGAAGCGGCCCGCTGATGCGCTGGCCCGCGTCGCTTGCCGGCCGGCTTGTGCTGGCTTTCGTGCTGGTGGCATCGGTCACGCTCACGGCCGCCGGCACGTATCTGTACTACGCGCTCAATGCCCAACTGCGCGCGACTGACGATGCGATGCTGCTCGGCAAGATTTCGCAGTTGCGCCACCTTGCCAGCGAGGCGGCGAGCGCCGACGACCTGGTGCGCACCGCGCACCGCTACACCGACGTGATTTCCGGCCACGATGGGCTCATCCTGCGCATTGCCACGCCCGAGGGGCGCACGCTGGTTGAAGTGAACCCCGAAGGGGAACCGGTGACAATGCCGCCCGTCATCCGGTCCGAGGACACGCCTTCGGAATCGGCCGTGCATGCCTGGGAGTCGCGAGGCGGCATCGCGTCACGCGCGGTGGCAGGGCAAGCATCGCTCGGGCAGACTAACGCGAAGGTCATTGTGCTGGTCGCGCAGGACGGCGATAGCCGCGCCGCGCTGCTGGCCAGCTACCGGCGCCACATCGTTTTTGCGGTCGTTGGCGGGGTGGCCGCGGTGGCGCTGCTGAGCCTGCTGCTGGTGCGCAGCACGCTGCGTGGCCTGGCGCGCATTGGCAGGCAGGCCGCATCGGTAGTCCCAAGCCAACTCGATACGCGCCTCAAGATCGAGGGGGCGCCGCGCGAGTTGGCCGACCTGCTGGCCTCGCTCAACGCCATGCTCACGCGCCTGCAGGACGGCTTTGCACGGCTCTCGCAATTCTCGGCAGATCTGGCGCACGACTTCCGCACACCGCTGGCCAACCTCGTCGGCCAGACCGAGGTCACGCTCGCCCACCCGCGCACGGTGGAGGAATACCGCAGCGTGCTCGAATCCAACCTGGAGGAATACGCGCGCCTGTCGCACATGATCGAGGACATGCTGTTCCTCGCCCGCGCCGACCACACACGCGTGGCGCTATCGGTGGCGCCACTCGACGCGCGGCACGAGATCCAGGTGCTGGTCGACTACTTCGAGGCCGTGGCCGCCGACCGCGACATCGCCATCCACGTGATCGGAGACGCTCAGGTGCGAGCCGATGCAACGCTGCTGCGCCGGGCGATCAACAACCTGCTCGACAACGCGCTGCGCCACACGCCAACCGGCGAGCGCATCGACGTGGTGGTGGAGCATCTGCAGCCAGACACGGCGGGAATGCAAAGCATCGCGATTGCCGTGTGCAACCCAGGGCCGGGCATTCCGGCCGCGAGCTTGCCGCTGCTGTTCGAGCGGTTCTACCGGGGCGACCCTTCGCGGGCTCAATCCAGTGGGCAATCCAGCCAGTCCACCGGGTTGGGACTGGCCATCGTCAAGACCATCATGGACCTGCACGGGGGGTGGGTGCAGGCCAGCAGCCCGCCGGGTGGGCGGACCGAGTTCCGGCTGGTGTTTCCGGTTTAGCGCAAGCGCCTTACGTACCGATGCGCAGCGCCGACGGCGTGCGTGTCGCATCTTGCCCGTCGTCACGCAGCACCTGGCGATACGCGGCGGCCACCAGCAGGCCGATGAAGCGCAGCAGGCGGCGCGGGGCGTTAACGTCTTCCGTCACTGCAAAGCGAGCGGGAATGCCGCCGGCGGGTTCACCGGAGAGCCAGAAACGCACGCCCGCCGGCACATCGATCGACTGGCCGGGCTTGAGCCAGAGATCCTGCAACTGGTGTTCCTGCGTGACCCACAACAACCCGGCCTGTGCGGCGATGGTTTGGGCCCGTGCCGACCGCCAGCTCACCGGCACGCCCGGCCGGTTCAGTTCGAAGATCCTGATTTCGCGCATGATGGAGACTCCATGTGCCGGGGTTCGTGGTGGAAGTTTTTATGGGGACTGCGGATCGGCACGACTCCATCTTGCGCGGCGGTTCAGGGCATTGACATGAACAGTTGCGAACAGTTTTGCTGAACTGTTCAGCATCTTTCACGGACAGTTCAACCAGCCGCCTGCTGCACCAACCGGTGATAGAACCGGATCAGCTCCACCAGGTTGGCTTCGGTAATCCGCTCGTTGGTCCCGTGAAAGCGCGGCAGATCTTCCGGCTTGGCGCGCACCGGCGAGAAGCGGTACACATGGTCCGCAATCCCGATCATGTGGCGCGAATCCGTGGCGCCGATCATCAAGCCAGGTGCGACCACGGTGCCCGGAAACAGCTCGCGCACGGTCTTGTTGATCAATTGGTACGACGCCGATTGCGTGGGTGACACGGGCGAGGCCTCGCTCACGCCCGGCAGCGTGCTCAGCTCGAACTTGCCTTTGGGGGCGGCGGCCTTGGCGGCGTTCTCCACGTGTTCGGTTACCGACGCGACGGTATCGCCCGGCAGCAGGCGGAAGTTGACGGTGGCCTCAGCGCGGCCGGGCAGCACGTTGTCCTTGTTGCCGGCCTGGACGACGGTGAGTGCCGTGGTCGTCCGCAGCATGGCGCTGGAGCTGGCGGACGCCTCCAACTGCTTCTGCACCATCGGCCCGAACAGCCACAGGTTGGACAGCGCAACACGGCTGAAGCCCTGCATCTCGGGCGCCAGCGTCTCGAACATCTCCTGCGCAACACCACGGATGCCGGACGGCAGTTGATCATCGTCCAGGCGCTTGAGCGCGGCACTCATCATGGCGATGGCACTCTGCCCATGCGGCGGCGGCATCGACGAATGTCCTGGCGTGGCCGATACCTTGAGCTGCACGGAGAGGAAACCCTTCTCCGCCACCCCGATCAGCGCGGCCGGCTTGGCCAGCCCCGGCAGCACGCCTTCGGTAATCAGCAGCCCTTCGTCGATCACGAAATCCAGGCGCTCGCCGCGCGCCTTGAGCAGCGCGGCGATCTGCTTGGCGCCACGCTCGCCGCCCACTTCCTCGTCGGCGCCAAAGGCCAGGTGGATCGTGCGGCGCGGCTGGAAGCCGCTGGCGGTCAGCAGTTCGATGGCCTCCATCTGCGAGATCAGGTTGCCCTTGTCATCCCACGCACCGCGCCCCCAGACCATGCCATCTTTCACCACGCCATCAAAGGGCGGCTGGGTCCAGTCGCCTTCGGTGCCGGGGGCGATGGGCACGACGTCCTGGTGCGCCATCAGCATGATCGGCGGCAGCGACGGGTCGGAGCCCTTCCACGTATAGAGCAGCGCGAAATCGCCGACCTGCTCGCGCTGCAGTACGGCATGCGCCTTGGGATAGCGCGCCTGGAGCATGGCGTGCAGTTGCCGGAACTGGTCGGCGTTCAGCTGAGCATCGGTAGCGCTGGAGACTGTGCGAGCGCGCACGGCCTCGGCCAAGTGCGCCGCGGCGGCTGCGCCATCCACCGCCACCGGCGCCACGGCCGGCACCTCAAGCTGGCGCGAGCCGTGGCGCCAGGTATTGATGGCCACGCTGGCGGCCAGCACCACCACAACCGCGACGACCGCCAACAGCAGACGGCCCACCACTCGCCCCTTCATTGCGCCACGGCTTTTGAGGAACACCTTCATCGCCTCCCGCTCCTTGAGAATGAATTGTTGTACTGGCCGGTAAAGTCCGGCCCGGGGTCGCCAGTATCACTGCAACTCGGTGCAATCGCCACCACTCGGCGGGGTGGGTTTCCCAGGATTACAATCCGCAAACAGTTACGAACAGTCCTGCCCCACTGTTCGGCAGCTTCCAGCCAACCTGCCGCCCGCACCATGAAACTCCTGATCGACGCCACCACCGGCGTGCCCATTGCCGACCAGATCGTGGCCGGCGTGCAGGCCTGGATTCGCGACAACGACGTACGGCCCGGCGCCAAGCTGCCGTCGATCCGGCAACTGGCCGCCGACTACGGCATCAGCCGCTTCCCGGTGATCGAGGCGTACGACCGGCTGGTTTCGCTGGGCTTGCTGGACTCGCGCCACGGCTCGGGCTTCTATGTGGCCGAGAGCGGCCTGACCGGGCGCGATGGGCGCGGCTGGTCAGACCCGCGCCGCGCAGAAGCAGAATCCAAGCACATCTTCGAGCAGTTCAGCTTTCCAGACGGCATGCTCAAGCTTGGCGGCGGCTTCGTGCCGGCCGACTGGCGCGACATGGATGGCCTCACGCAGGCCATCCGCCAGGTTTCGCGCACAGATACGCAAGCCGTGATCGACTACGCGACGCCGCTCGGCAATCCCGCGCTGCGCCACCAGATCATGATGCGCGCGCGCCAGCTTGGCATCCAGGCGGAACCGCCCAACGTGATGACCACGGTGGGCACGAGCCAGGCCATCGACCTCGTCGTGCGCCACCTGCTCAAGCCCGGCGACACGGTGTTCGTGGAAGACCCCGGCTACTACAGCGTGTTCGGCCTGCTGCGGCTGCACGGCGTGAAGCTGGTCGGCATTCCACGCAGGGCTGACGGCCCCGACGTGGAGGTGACTGAGGCAATGCTGCGCGAGCACCGGCCCAAGCTGTTCTTTACCAACAGCGTGCTGCAGAATCCGACCGGCTCCACGCTGTCGCCGCCGGTGGCGTTCCGGCTGCTGGAGCTTGCGCGACGCCACGGCTTCGTGTTTCTGGAAGACGACATCTTTGCCGACCTGCAGGCCGATCCGACTGCACGGCTGGCGACGCTGGACCAGCTCGAACATGTGATCTACGTCGGCGGATTCTCCAAGACGGTGTCGGCCTCGCTGCCCGTCGGTTACCTGGTCGCCAAGCGTGAACTGGTGCAGGACCTGACCAACGTGAAGATGCTCACCAGCGTGGGCGGCTCGCGCTTTGCCGAAGCTGTGGTCGCCACGCTGCTCGAACGCGGTGCGTATCGCAAATATGTCGAGCGGCTGCGCCAGCGCATCGGCGACTCCGTCATCGCTTCGCTCGACGCGCTGATCGATGCGGGCTGGGAGGTGTTCCATCATCCGCCCGGCGGCAGCTTCCTATGGGCGCGCGTACCGCACGTGGAAGATTCGCGCGAACTGGCCGCCACAGCGGAACGCCATGGCATCACACTGGCGCCGGGCCATTACTTCCGGCCGAACATGGAAGTCTCACCCTGGGTGCGCATCAACAGCGCCTACGCGACCGAGCCACGCGCACTGGCCTTCCTGCAGGAGACCGGCAAGCGCCCCGCACGCAAGCGGGCCTGAGCACAGGTGCCATCGGCAACGCATGGAAGGTCCCGGGCAGGCATGACGGTTGCGGCAAGGCCGTCATCGCACGACCGCCGCATCATCGCCGCAGGAGTTCCATCATGAACGCCAACAAGTTCCGCTCCGCCCGACCACCGCTTGTGGGGGCGAAAACCGTCGCCGCCGGCACCACCCCGGACGACCCGGTGCTGCAAGCATCACAGCGCATCCGCTCTGTCGATGCGGCAGGCACTGAGGCCTCGGGCAGCACCGTCGATTGCGACGGCAAGAGCCGGGAAGCGGCCAGAAACCCGTCGCTGTGGCAGGATAACGTCATCTATTCCAACGCCTCGCTTGTCAACAGCCATCCCGAGCCTGACCCGGAGGCGCCCATCGCCGGCATCGACAGCCGGCGCAGCCACGGGCTGCCGGCCATCGCTACCATTGCCGGACACCGCGTGGTATTTCGTGGTGAGGCTGAAGAGACGGTGCGACATCGCACGTGTGTTGTGCAACGCTTTACCCTTGAAGATGACGACTCCGCTGCGAAGCCACGCTGACACTTCAGGCGTTTGATTCGCCGCCGCGCGGGCTGAAGGTACGCGGGAAGACGACTGGCGCGCTGCGGTCGATCAATCGGTAGCCCTTGGCGGGGCGGTACGAATCTCCTTCGGCCACGCCGTCCTCTTGCAGAAAACCGGCCGCGAGCATGCGCGTGCGGAAGCCGCTCTTGTCCACTGGGCGCCCCAGCACGATCTCGTACATGCGCTGCAATTGCGGCAACGAGAACGGCTCGGCCAGCAGAAACGCCGGTAGCGACGTGTATTCGACCTTGCTGCGCAGGCGTTCAACGGCTGTACGCAAAATCTCCGCATGGTCGAAGGCGAGTTTGGGCGCACGCAACACATCGTCCACCGCATACCAGGCCACGTCGGCCGCATTCGCGCCCTTGGCCAGCACCGCATCCTGCGCGGGCATCAACGCAAAGTAGACATGCGTAGCCGACCAGCCACGCGGGTCGCGGGTGGCGCTGCCCCAACTGCCGAGCTGTTCCAGATAGGGGCTGCCGACGCCAGTCTTCTCCAGCAGCTTGCGACGCGCGCAATCTTCCAGCGTGGCGTCGACGGCGGTATCGACAAACCCGCCCGGTAACGCCCACCCGCCGGGAAACGGTTCGTCGTCGGTCTTGGGGCGCTGCACCAGCAGCACGCGAAGCGCATCTTCCAGCACGGTGAAGATCACCACATCGACCGTCGTAAACGGCCTTGGGAAGGTCTTGGAGGTGGATCGTGTGGCCATGGCGCATCAACATGTAAATTTCTTGACGGCCCCGATAGTAAGTTGTATTGTCCAACCAAATCAAGTTGTACTGTACAACCCAAACAAGAAAGGAGGTCATCATGTTCGGCATCCGCTTCATCAAGTCGCAGCCCACCGTTCACCTCATGCAGTTCCGCGCCGGCCAGGTCGTGCGCGAAGGTTCGGGCCTGTCGTTCTTCTATTACGGCCCGACGACCACGCTGGTGGCCGTGCCGGTGGCCAGCCAGGATCGCCCGTTCATCCTCGAATTGGTGACGGCAGATTTCCAGAGCGTGACCGTGCAGGGCCAGGTGACGTACCGCATCAGCGACCCGCGCCGCACCGCTGCCATGATGGATTTCTCGCTGGCCAAGAACGGCCAGACCTACGTGTCGGAAGACCCGAAGCGCCTGGGCGACCGCGTGGCGCAGCAAGTGGAAGTGATCGTGCAACAAGCCGTGCAGGCGCTGGAGCTGAAGGCAGCGCTGCGCGCCTCGGCAGCCATTGCGCGCACCGCGCAGGCCGAACTGGCCGCACAGCCGGAGATTGCAGCGTTGGGACTGGAGATCCTTGGAGTATCGGTCATGGCGGTCAAACCGACCCCCGACATCGCCCGCGCGCTGGAAGCCGAGGCGCGCGAATCCAACCTCAAGGCTGCGGACGACGCCGTCTACTTGCGCCGCATGTCGGCGGTGGAGAACGAACGCGCCATCCGCCAGAACGAGCTGGACACCGACATCGCCGTCGAGCAGAAGAAGCGCCAGATTCGCGAGACGCAGATGGAGGCCAAGGCCATGCTGATGCGCAAGGAGAATGCCCTGCGCAACGAACAGATGGCCGCCGATGTGGAACTCGAAGGTCAGCGCAAGGCCTTCGTGGCTGGGCAGGCCGAGAACAGCCGCACGCTCGCCGAAGCCGAGGCCTACCGGGTGGCCGCCGTCATGCAGGCGCTGGAAAAGGCCGATCCGCGCATCGTCAACGCGCTTGCCGCAGCCGGCATGCAGCCAGGTCAGCTCATCGCACAGGCTTTTGGCGGTATTGCCGAACGTGCGGAACGCATCGGCCAACTCAACGTGTCGCCGGATCTGCTGCAAGGGTTGATGAACGCTACCGCCACCGGCAAGGCCGCATCATGAGCACCGATGGCCGCAAGGTCGTGCTGGTGACGCGCCGCACCCGGCTCGAAGAGCTGGTGGCGCGCCACCACACGCTGGCGCAGGCGAAGTTCTATCTCGAACACCTGGGCGCCGATTTCTCCGATTACTTGGCCGAGAATGCCGCTTACGCGCGCAGCCTGGAGATCACCGTGCGTGCGCTGGAAGCCTGGGGCCGCTACCAGGTAGTGGACCGCAGCTATCTGCCCAACTTCATCTTTGCGCCGGATGACATCGTCGTAGCGCTCGGCCAAGACGGGCTGGTCGCCAACTCGATGAAGTATCTCGACGGCCAGCCGCTTATCGGCCTGAACCCGGAGCCCGGCCGCTGGGACGGCGTGCTGCTGCCCTTCGAGCCGCAAGACCTCGGCACTGTGCTGACTGACGTGGCACGCGACAAACGTCCCACCAAAACCGTGACGATGGCCGAGGCGCGGCTGTCCGACGGGCAAGTGCTGCGCGCGGTCAACGACCTCTTCATCGGGCCGCGCACGCATGCATCTGCGCTGTATGAAATCGAAGTGGGTGAGCAGCGTGAAGCGCAATCGTCGTCGGGCATCATCGTCGCCACGGGATTGGGTTCGACGGCGTGGCTCAAGAGCATCGTGACCGGCTCGATGGGCGTCGCGCGCGCCATGCATGCGGGCGGCGATGGCTTCCGCTACGAGCCCGAACCGTGGGACACCCCGCAGTTGACGTTTGCCGTGCGCGAGCCGTTTCCGAGCCGCGCATCGCAGGCTACGCTCGTGTTCGGACATGTGGATGCGGACCAGCCGCTCAAGCTGCGCTCGCGCATGCCCGAGAACGGCGTGATCTTCTCAGACGGCATGGAGACCGATTACCTGCGCTTCACGGCCGGCATGGAGGCGACGATCACGGTGGCGGCCACACAAGGCCGGCTGGCGGTTTAGCAAAGAAACAAAGAAAAAAAGCGGCCGAACCAGGGCCGCCGAAGGAGACACCGCCGCGCTCAGTGCGCCACGGCGTTGAAATTGGGCGGCCGTCGATCGACGAACGCCCTGAAGGCTTCATGCGCCTCGGGGGATTTCAGGCGCTGGGCAAAGCAGACGGACTCCGCATCCATCTGCTGCTTGAGCAGCTCCGCATCGCGCATCAACCGCTTCGTGGCCGTGAGCGCGCCGAGCGGTTGGCGCGCGAGGCGCTGCGCAATCGCCAGCGCCTCGTCGGCGAGCTTGTCGAGCGGCACCACACGATTGGCCAGGCCCCACGCAAGCGCCGACTGCGCGCTCACCGCATTACCCAGCGCGAACATTTCGAACGCACGCACGTGGCCTAGCCGCGCGGGCATCAACAGACTCGATGCCGCCTCCGGCACCAGCGCCAGGTTGACAAATGGCGTGGAGAGCTGTGCGTTGTCTGCCAGCAGAACAAAGTCGCAATGCAGCAGCATGGTGGTGCCGATGCCCACCGCGCGGCCCTGCACCGCCGCCACCAGCGGACGCGTGGCGCGCGCCAACGCATGCAGGAAGCGGATGACGTTGCGCTCCCCACCCCCACCGGACATGGCCACGGCGGCAAACTCGCCGATGTCGTTGCCGGCCGAGAACATATCGCCCTCGGCACGCAGCAGCACCACGCGCACGGTGTTATCGCGCTCAGCGGCGTCCAGCGCATCGGCCAGCGCGCCGTACATGGCATCGGTGATGGCGTTCTTCTTGTCGGCGCGTGCCAGCGTGAGGGTCAGCACGCCATCGGCCTGATGACTCTGGATGTGTTCGCTCATTGCTCGTCTCCTGTGGGGAACTTGGTCTGCAGGCTGGCCAGCCAGCGCGCAACGACGTCGATCTCGGCGTCGGTAAAGCCATCGGTCAAGCGCGCGTTGAGTTCGGCCAGGCCGATGCGGGTTTCGGCCAACGCTGCGCGGCCGGCGGGCGTTAGCCAGAGCTGCCATGCGCGGCCGTCGTTGGCGTCGGGGCGGCGCTCGATCAGGCCGGCATCGGCGCTCCGGTCAACCAGGCCGCTCATGGCGGAGGGGCCAAGGTCGAGCGCGGCACCGGCCTCGCGCATCAATGCACCGTCATTCTTTTCAAGGAAGAACAGCAGGCCGGACTGCGCGGCCGTCACGCCCTCGCCGGTGCGGGTCTGGACCCAGCGCTGCAGGCGGCGCTGCCCGACGCTGAGCAGATAGACGAGGCGGCGCTCGGGTGCGGTCATGCGGCCACCTCCGCGGCCTCGGAGACACGCGTGGCGGCGGCGCGCTCGCTGAGCCAGTTGGTCAGGCCGGGCCACAACGTCTCGGCAAACTGCGGGCGGAAAAAGCCCATGTGCCCGACGGCCCCGCCCGCCTCTGCCGGCGCAATCTGGCGGCGCTCGACCCAGGTGCTGGTGAAGTGGGTCGTCAGCGCATTGATGGCGGGTGGCGTGGCCCACGGGTCGTCATCAAAGCCGTAGACGAGCACCGGGTTCGTCACGCGGTTGAAGCGCTCGACGGCCCCCAGCGTGGGGTCGTCGAAAAAGTAGCGTTGCATGCCGCCCCAGGCGCCCCATTCGATGGCCACGCCGCCCGGCAGATCTTCACCCAGCCCCATCCGCTTGCCGGGCACGTAGCCGATCAGCCGTGCCATCGCGGGACCGACAACGCGCAGGATCAACTCGACGCGCCAGCGCTCGCCCCGCTGGCGGATAAAGCGCGAGTTGCCCGTGTGCGAAGCCACCAGCACGGCGCCGGCCAAACCCCAGCCCGCACTGCACATGCCGATGGCGTGACCGCCCACCGAGTGCCCGACCGCCAGTTGCGGCAGCTCCGGATAGCGCCCCCGCGCCCAGCGCGTGACGCCCTCGGCGTCGAGCAGCATCCAATCGCGCATGCGCGCGGCAAAGCCGCGCAGACTGTTCGGCCGCGATGCGCCGATACCGCGGTAGTCGTACGTGATGGCATGAAAGCCGCGTCCCGCGAGATGCTGTGCAAACACCTGGTAGATCCGCTGCGGCACACCCGTGGCCGGGTGCATGACCACCACGCCCTGCGGTGTGCCGACAGCGGTCCACAACTTGGCACCCAGGGGGTAGCCGTCAGTGGCGGAAATGGTTTGAAGGGAGTTATCCATCGGTTCGGCTTGATTTTTTATTTCGTATGCGAAATATATTTACTTTGTATGCGAAGTAAATCGGTATGTCAACGACCAAAAGATAAAGGACTTGCTTAACTATTCAGAGTCGCTATAGTTAACAACATGCTTAACCATGACATTTCTCTCGATCTGGCCTTCCAGGCGCTGGCTGATGGCAATCGGCGCGCCATGCTGGCCCAACTCGTGCGCGGCCCTGCTTCCGTGAGCGAACTTGCGCGGCCGCTCGACATGTCGCTGCCGGCCGTGATGCAGCACCTGGCAGTGCTGGAAAGCTCGGGCCTCGTGCGCAGCGAAAAAGTCGGCCGCGTGCGCACATGCCGCATCGAGCCACAGGCCCTGAGCCTGGCCGAGCAGTGGATCAACCAACGACGCCTGGAGTGGGAACAGCACTTCGACCGCCTTGGCGCCTATCTGGAAACCCTCAAAGCCGAAGGAGACCCGCATGATGACAATCGCTGATACCTCAGCAACCCCTACGCGAGCGCAACTGCGCCCGCTCGTGATTTCCCGCACGTTTCCCGTCTCGCGCGACTGGGTCTTCCAGGCGTGGAGCACCGCCGAGCACATCAAGCGCTGGTTCTGCCCCGCGCACTTCACGGTGCCCGATGCCAAGGTCGAATTCCGCGTGGGCGGTGCGTTTGACGTGTGCATGCGCTCGCCGGAAGGGCAAGACCATTGGTCGCGCGGCCACTTTGTCGAGATCGTGCCCAACGCGCGCCTGGTGATCGACATGAACGTAGTGGACGCCGACAACCGCCCACTGATGCATGCCCACACCGTCGTCACGTTTGCTGAAGAGTGCGGCGGCACGCGCATGGAAGTCACGCAGACCCACACGCCGCTCGCGCCGATTGCCGAACAGATGATCCAGGGCGCGCCGGAAGGCTGGAAGCAGACGCTGGACAGGCTCGAACGCGTGGCGGCGAGCATGCCGGTCACGGCCGACACCAAGCGCTCCGTCGTGCATGCCGCCTTTACCGTCGAGCGCACGTACGATGCCCCTCGCTCGCGCGTGTTCACAGCGCTGACCGATCCGGCCGCCAAGGCCAAGTGGTTTGCCGGCGGCAGCGGCTACACTCTGCTCGTGCGCGAGATGGACGCCCGCCCCGGCGGCCGCGAAGTCGTCAAGGGCCGGTGGGACAGCGGCGTCGTGTCGAGCTTCGAGGCGACGTATCACGACGTCATTCCCGACGAGCGCGTCGTGTATTCGTATGTGATGCATCTGGACGAGCGCAAGATCTCCGCCTCGCTCGCCACGCTGGAGCTGAAACCAGCGGGCAACGGCACGCGCCTCGTCATGACCGAGCAAGGCGCCTTTCTTGACGGCTACGACGATGCAGGTTCGCGCGAGCGCGGCACGCAGTTCCTGCTTGATGCGCTGGGCGACTCGCTCAAGGACTGAGCATTGGAAGCACATCGCGCACCGCCATCGCCAGCGTGAACGCCAGGCCCACGATGAGCGTGGCCGCCCACAACACGCCGCCCAGGTGCGCGATGAGCGCCTGGCGCGGCGTCATTTTGCGTACTGCGCAAGGCCGTTGCCGAACGACCAGTTCTCGGGCAGCACCTCCACCAGATTGATGAATACGTCTTCCGGCCGCACGCCGGGGCTCTCGCGCAGCAGCTCGACAATGCGGCGATAGAGCGCCTGCTTCTGCTCAAGGTTGCGCGTGTTGTTGGCGGTGATCTGGAGGATGACCGTATCGTCACTGCGTGCGATGCCGAAGTAGGTCGGGCTGACGCTGAAGGTGCTGGCATCGTGCTCGGTGAGCGTCATGAAGCGGTCGTCTTCCGGCACATTGAAGGTCTCGCGCATGGCGCGATAGACGCCATCGAAAATGGCCTGGTGATACGCAGCAGGCTTGCCCCGCCGTAGCGACACTTGAACCAGAGGCATGGTGAACTCCGTGGGTTGGATGGTGGCAGCATGCTCTCCTTTGATCATTCATAAAAGCCACCCTAAGATATTTCAATCATTCGATTTTTCAATGATTGAGCCATGAAGATGTTGGACCTGGAGGCCGTCCAGGCCTTTGTGCTAACTGCCGACCTCAAGAGCTTCACGCGCGCGGCCGAGGCGATGGATTCCACGCAATCGGCCGTGAGCCTGAAGATCAAGCGGCTGGAAGATGCGTTGGGCCACCGCCTGCTGGAACGCACGCCGCGCCTCGTGCGACTGTCGCAAGATGGCGCGGCGTTCCTCGTGCGGGCGCGCGAACTGGTGGCTGCGCATGAAGATGCGCTCGGCGCATTCGGCACGGAGCAGCGGCGGCTGTCGGTTGGCATGAGCCATCACATCGTCGGCGCGGAACTGCCGCACCTGCTGCGTCAGATGGGCCGTGCAGAGCCGGGGCTGACGCTGGAAATCCGCATCGCCAGTTCGTGGGAGATTCTCGACATCTTTGAGAACGGCGCACTGGATGCAGCCATCGTGCTGCGCCACGACCACCGGCGCAGCGACGGCGACGTGCTGATGGAAGAGCCATTCGGCTGGATGGCATCGCCTGACTTCGAGCACCGCGCTGGCGAGCCGATACGCCTGGCCAATCAGGCCGAGACGTGCCGCGTACGACAGATGGCGGTGGCCACGTTGGAAGCCGCCCACATCGCCTGGCAGGAGGTGTTCGTGGGCGGCGGCGTGGCGACGATTGGCGCGGCCGTGGCGGCACTCAGCCGGCGCGTGGCGCCCCCCGGTACCGTTGACGTGGGCGAATCGTTCGGCCTGCCGCCATTGCCCGCGCGCAGCGTGGTGCTGCACTCCCGGCTGGCCGATCCGATCGCGAAGAAGGCACTGCGCACCTTCGCCTCTACGCTGCGCGCTACGGCGGGACGTTAGCCGCAATTTCGCAATTGCTGCACCGCGCGCCACATGCCGGGCGTCTATGCTGTGCAGCATGAAACCCCGCACAGAACGCGACTACCACCGCCGCATCGCCCGCGTGATCGAGGCGATCCTGGCCGACCCCGCCGCCCCGCACACGGTGCAGAGCCTGGCGGCGGTCGCGCACCTGTCGCCGTTTCACTTTCACCGCATCTACCGTGCGCTCACGGGAGAAGGCGTGTTCGAGACCGTCCAGCGCGTGCGGCTGGCGCAGGCCGCCAGGCACCTGAGCTGGGCCGAGGATTCCGTGACCGACGTCGCGCTCAACGTCGGCTACGGCAGCCCGCAAGCCTTCGCAAGGGCTTTTCGCGAATTCACGGGCGTGAGTCCGCGCGCCTTCCAGACCCGCCAGCAGGAACTCACCGTGCCGACCGCGGATGCCGCCAGCCTGCCGCCGATCGAGTTGATCGAACAGCCGCCGCTGAACGCACTGTGCCTGCGCCACGAAGGCCCGGTCGCGACCATCCGCCAGACCTTCATCGCGCTGTGGCAGGCGCTCGGCATCGACAGCACGTCGACAGACGCGCCCGACCGCATCGGTATCTGCTACGGCGATCCGGAAACGCCGGGCTCGTTCGAATACTTCGCGGGTGCCATCCTCGACACACCGCGCGCGATCACGGGCCAACTGCAGCCGATGCGCGTGGAAGGCGGCCTCTATGCCTCGCATCGGCTCATCGGCCCCTACGCGCTGATCGCGCCGACCATGCAGGCGCTATACGGAGGTTGCCTGGCCAGCTACGGATTCGAGCCGGACGACCGACCGACGCTGGAGCTGTATCGAAGCCCGGCGCGCCACCGGCTGCCGCGCGCCTGCGTGACCGATCTGATGATTCCCATCCGCAAGGAGTAGAGATGCTGCGTCGCTACTTTGCCGCCACGCTGGCGGCGCTTGTCGTGGGCGCCGCCAGCGCGGCGGAGCCTGCGCCCGCCGCGCCGTACCACGTGGGCGAAACTTCCCGCGTGTTCCACTCGCAGGTCGAACGGCATTGGCGCGGCGCACGCACCGAAGCGCTCGTCACCAACCTCTGGTATCCGGTGGATGCCTCTGTCCCTGAAGCGCCGCACAACATCGGCGAGCCGAGCCGGCCGACGTTCCGCGGGCATCCGTCTGCGGGTGATGCGCCGCTGGCAAGTGCACAGTCCACCTACCCGCTGCTGCTGCTCTCGCACGGCACAGGCGGCACCGCCGACAGCCTCGACTGGCTGGCCGCCGCGTTGGCTGCGCAGGGCTATATCGTCGCGGGCGTGAACCACCCCGGCAACAATGCGCTGGAGCCCCTCACGCACGACGGCTTCATGCTGTGGTGGGAACGCGCAACGGATGTGAGCGAAGTCCTCGACGGCATGCTCGCCGATCCGGCGCTCGGCGCGCATGTTGACCGGGAGCGCATCGGCGCGGTGGGTTTTTCATTGGGGGGCTACACGGTGCTGGAACTGGCCGGCGCACGCACCAATGTGCCGGCGTTCGAGGCGTTTTGCGGCTCGCTGCAGGCCGATGCGATCTGTCATCCACCGGAGATGCGCCGCGTGCAGACCGGCCCGCAGCCCAACGCATCGAAGACGCCACAAACAGAGGCCTCGCTTGCCCGCGCTGGCGCATCCTACAGAGATACGCGCATCAAGGCAGTCTTCGCCATCGCGCCAGCGCTGGGCATGGCGATGGACGAGATCTCGCTCGGCAACATCACCCTCCCCATCTCGCTGATGGCCGGTGACGCCGATGTGACGGTTCCGGTCGACACCAATGCGCGCCGCATCGCCGGCCTGCTGCCGAAGGCGGATCTCCTGCTGGTGCCGGGCGCCTCGCACTACACGTTCCTAGACACCTGCCTGCCCGGCGCGATACCGCACCTGCCGCTGCTGTGCCAGGACAACCCCGGCGTGGACCGTGATGCTGTGCATGCGCAGGCCATCCGGCGTGCGCTGGACTTCTTTCGGGCAACGCTGGGCACCAGGGCCTGAGCGTCGCCCGCCGATCGATCACTGCTTCTGAACAGCCACGCTGCCGATGGAATAACCCGCACCGAACGAGCAGATCAGCCCGACGTCACCCGACTTCAGGTCCGCCCGGTGGCGATGGAACGCGATGATCGAACCCGCCGATGCCGTGTTGGCGAATTCATCCAGGATGACCGGCGCCTCGTCAGCCGAAGCTTCATGACCGAGCAGGCGCCTACCGATCAGCTGGTTCATCGCCAGGTTGGCCTGGTGCAGCCAGAAACGGCGCACGCCGCCGGGCGCATGGCCCAGTTGCTGCAAATGGCTGGCAATGTGCTCCGCAGCCATCGGGCAGACCTCCTTGAAGACCTTGCGGCCCTCCTGGCGGAAGAGCTGATCGCGATCGTCGGGGTTGCGGTCTTCGCAGCGCGAGAGGTAGCCGGCGTTGTTGCGGATGTTGTTCGAGAAGCTGGTCGCACACTTGGTGCCAAGCACACGCCAGGCGTCGGCCGAGCGGGTGTCCTCCGCGCGCTCGACCAGCACCGCCGTGCACACATCGCCAAAGATGAAGTGGCAGTCGCGGTCTTTCCAGTCCAGGTGGCCGGAGGTGATCTCGGGGCTCACCACCAGCGCGGCGCGGGCGGTGCCGGAGCGCACTGCGTTGATGGCCTGCTCCAACCCGAAGGTGGCCGACGAGCAAGCGACATTCATGTCGAACCCGTAGCCGCCCGCGCCGATGCCGTTCTGGATCTCGACGGCCAGTGCCGGATACGGGCGCTGGAAGTTCGAGGTCGCGCAGATCAGCATGTCGATCTCGCTGGCGTTGCGGCCAGCGGCTGCCAGTGCGTCGCGGGCAGCCTTCACACCGATCTCGGCCTGCAGCGAAAGCGCATCGTCCGGCCGTTGCGTCAGGCGCGGACGCATGCGCGTCGGGTCCAGCACGCCGTTCTTCTCGATCACGTAGCGCTGGCGGATACCCGAAGCCTTCTCGATGAACTCCGCCGACGATTCCGACAGCGGCGCCAGCTCACCGGCGGCAATGGCTGCCGCATGCTGCTCGTTGTAGCGCTGAGCGTAAGCGTTGAAGGAAGCAACCAGTTCCTCGTTGGTGATGACCTCCGGCGCGACCCACAGGCCCGTGCCGCTGATGACAACGTCGTGCATACCCGGTATTCGTGAAATTTGTGTGGCGGGGACGATAGCACATCGGGCCCGCCGCGCGGCCAAGGGGCATCTTGTCGCTTACATCTAGTCCGCTCCCGCGCAGCCACCGAAACAACGATCTTGAAATCCATGAATAACTGTATATATTTACAGGTACTGTAAATATATACAGCATTCACCATGGACGACCTGATCCGCATCGAAAACGAATACGACCGCCAAACCGTGGCCTGGCTGCGTAATCGCCTGGGTGACCAAGCGCTGTGCGAAGTCGTAATGCGCATGGAGGGGCGCGGCCGGCCATATGCATCGGAGGTGTGTCGTGCACTGGGGGTGACGCCGCCGCCGCGCCAGCGTACCTCACGCACGCGGCCGCTCAACCGTGCCGTGGGCGAGGCATACCTCGCGACCATCCGCGGCATCCTGGGCGCGGGCCGGCACGCCGCTGCCTAGCCCGCCAGGGTTGCAGCCGTTTCCTCGCATAGCCAGGCAAGCCACGCGCCGGCTGGGCTGTCCGGCGCAATTGGCGTGTTCGCCAGCAGGTAATACGCTGAACCATCGCGCCGAAACCCGTCCGGCGCCATCAAGCGCCCGTCCTTCAGATCATCCCCCGCCATCAACTTCGAGGCGATGGCGGTGCCCTGTCCGGCCAGGGCAGCCTGCAAGCTCAAGTAGAAATGTTCGTAGCGTGCCTCAGGCAGCCGCCCGCGCGGGCGCGGTGCTCCGCTGACGCGCCACCATGTTTGCCAGGCGTCAGGCCGCGTGGCCGTGTGCAGCAACCGGCGGCGCGCGGCGGCGTCCGCTTGCGGCGCATGCACGGGTCCGATCCATTCCTCGCAGATCGGTTCGGCATGCAAGTGCGCGGGCCACGCAAAGTCATTGCGGCGCAAGGCCACATCCACGCCGGTACGCGCAAGATCGATCGGGCCGCCGGCCGCAAACAGGTGCACCTGAATGGACGGATGCCGCGCCTGGAAACGCGACAGACGCGGGATCAGCCAGCGCATCGCCAGCGTCGGCTCGCATGAGACGACCAGCGCAGAAGACGTGGCACGACGGGCAATCCGGTCAATGCTATCCGTGAGAATGGAGAACGCATCAGCCGCTGCCGCGCGTAGCTGCTCGCCGGCCGCTGTCAGGAAAACCGCCCGGTTGCGCCGCTCAAACAGGGCAACACACAGCGACTCTTCCAGCAACCTGATCTGGCGGCTGACAGCGCCATGTGTCACATGCAGTTCCTGCGCCGCGCGCACGAAGCTGCCGTGCCGTGCCGCCGCCTCGAACACGCGCAAGGTATTGAGCGGAGGGAGCTCCATCTGTCAGTTTTTCTCACGGAAAAACGGCATCATAAATCGATTTTCAACGGGGCTCGGCTCACCCAGAATCGGCGCATCTCCACTTCGCCTTTCGAGTGCCCGACATGGCCGAACTCCTTGCCGTTGCCGTCATCACCATCCTGGCCGTCGTCAGCCCCGGCGCAGATTTCGCCATGGTCACGCGCAACAGCCTGCTCTATGGCCGGCGCGCCGGCGTGCTGTGCGCACTTGGCATTGCGCTGGGCGTGCAGGTGCACGTGTTCTACACAATGTTCGGGGTGGGGCTGCTGATTGCGCATGCGCCGACGCTCTTACATGGCATCAAGCTGGTCGGCGCGGCATATCTGGTGTGGATCGGTTGGAAGACGTTGTCGGCCAAGGTGCTGCCGTCGGGCGGCGAGGTGATTCGTGACAACGCAGGCGACCGCGCGCTGCCCACCTCTGCGGCCCTGCGCATGGGTTTCCTCACCAACGCGCTGAATCCAAAAACGACGCTGTTCGTCGTCAGCACCTACACGCAGGTCGTCCATCCGGGCACGCCGCTGGCCGCGCAGTTCGGCTACGGGCTGTTCATGTCGGCGGCGCACGCGGCGTGGTTCGCACTGGTGGCAACGATGTTTGCGTCGGGCGTGCTGCGGCGCTCGCTCTTGGCGCGGCAACGGATGGTCGATCGCGTGATCGGCGTCATTCTGATCGGGCTGGGCTTGGCCTTGGGGCTGGCGCGAATCGCGTAAGCGAGCTGCGGCACGGCGTCGCAGCGCGGCGCGGGTGACTGAGCAGGCAGTATCCTCGCGCGATGCCTGCCCGTCGTCACCCCGCCTGGAAACCAGCGCCCTGCCTGCGTCTTGCCGGTGGGCGTGCGGCTGCGTGGGTGCTGCTGTGGGCCTACCTGCTGGCGGCTGCATGGATGCCGCTGGCGCATGCCGCCCTGGCGCGCGCCGAGCAGTTGCCCGTGACGCTGTGCTCGGCGCACGGCACGGGCGTGATGATCATCCCGCTGTCCGATCCGGGCGAGCGCAAGCGCGTCGAACAATCGATGTCGGCGCCTGCGTGCTGCGGCGCGTGCATTGTCGTGGCGGACATCGCGCCCGCGCTCGACATCGCTCCACCCAACGCGCCCGCTCTGCTCGGCAGCGTCAATGCGGCGGATGTCCTCGCACCGCCCATCGCCACACCTGCGCCGCAACGGCGCGCCCGCGGCCCGCCTCTGGGCTGATCCGCTCCATCTCAAGACATCTTCACCCGCCCCGCAACCGCGGTGGCGGGCTTCACCCTTTTCGTCTTCGATTTCTGATTTCTCATGATGCTGGATCACCCACACACCGGCCCGCACGCCGTTGCCCTGGCGGTTGCCTTGCTGTTGTCCATCTCTGCCGCCCATGCGGCTGAGCCCAACCCACCTGTGTTCGACCTGTCGACGACGATGGTGATTGCGCCCGCGCCGTCATCGCCGCTGACCATCGTTACCGATCCGAAATCGCCGCGCCAGCCGCTGCCCGCCAGCGACGGCACCGACTACCTCAAGACCATTCCGGGCTTTTCCGCCATCCGCAGCGGCGGCACGAATGGCGACCCGGTCTTGCGCGGCATGTTCGGCTCGCGGCTGAATATCCTCACCAACGGCACCACCATGCTAGGCGCCTGTCCCGGCCGCATGGATGCGCCCACTTCGTACATCGCGCCCGAGAGCTACGACAAGCTCACCGTGATCAAGGGGCCGGAATCCGTGATCTACGGGCCGGTCGGCTCGGCGGGCACCATCCTGTTCGAGCGCAACACCAAGCGCTTTACCGAGCCGGGCACGCGCTTTGACGGCAGCGTGGTCGGCGGCTCGTTCGGCCGCAACGACCAGAACGCCGACTTCACCGCCGGCACACCCGACGCGTATGCACGCATCACCACCAACCACGCGCACCAGCAGGACTACAAAGACGGCAACGGCAACACCATCCCCTCGCAATGGGACAAGTGGAACGTCGACACCGCCCTCGGTCTCACGCCCGACGACCACACACGCCTGGAACTGACCGCCGGCACCGGCGACGGCTACGCGCGCTACGCCGGGCGCGGCATGGACGGCGTGCACTTCCGCCGCGAAAGCGTCGGCCTGCGCTTTGACAAATCGCACATTGGCGAAGTCCTGCAGCGCATCGAGGCGCAGGTCTACTACAACGATGCCGACCACGTGATGGACAACTTCACACTGCGCACGCCCGACCCGATGAGCAGCATGCCGATGGCGATGGCCTCCGACGTGGGCCGCCGCACGGTAGGTGGGCGCGTGGCCGCCACGCTGCGTTGGGCAGATGCGCTGCAACTCGTCACCGGCCTGGACATGCAAACCAGCCGCCTGCGCTCGCGCAGCGGCACGGATATCGTCTCCTACAGCACACGCCCGTGGGTGCCGAGCGCCAGCTTCTTCAACACCGGCGCGTTCGGCGAGCTGACCTGGTTTGCCACCGATCACCAGCGCGTGATTGCCGGCGCGCGCATCGACCGCGCCAGCGCCCGCGACGACCGCGCATCGATCAGCAGCATGATGGGCAGCCGCCCCAACCCCACTGCCGGCGACGACCGCTCGCGCACGCTGCCCAGCGGCTTTGCCCGCTACGAGCATGACGTGTCCGGCGTGCCCGCCACGCTGTATGCAGGCGTCGGTCATGCAGAACGCTTTCCGGACTACTGGGAGCTGATCTCGCCACGCATGGGGCCGACGGGTTCCGTCAACGCGTTCTCCGCCATCCGGCCCGAGAAGACGACACAGCTCGACGTGGGTGCGCAGTTCAAGAGCGCGCGCTTCGATGCGTGGGTGTCGGCGTATGCGGGCGTGGTCAACGACTTCATCCTGTTCAACTACCGGCCCGGCATGATGGGCACCACGTCGCAAGCAACCAACGTCGATGCTCGCATTGCCGGCGGCGAGATCGGCGGCACGTGGCGCGTGGATAGCGCATGGCGCATCGACGGCGCGCTCGCCTATGCATGGGGACGCAACAGCAGCACCGGCCAGCCGCTGCCGCAAATGCCGCCGCTGGATCTGCGTCTGGGTGTGGAGTACGAGCGTGGGCCGTGGTCAGCCGGCGGGCTTTGGCGTGTGGCCGCAGCGCAGCACCGCTATGCGCTGAACCAGGGCAACGTGGTCGGCCAAGACTTCGGGCCAAGCGCGGGCTTTGGCGTGCTGTCGCTGCATGCCGGCTATGCTGTAAGCAAGACCGTGCGCGTGGCCGTGGGCATCGACAACGTACTGAACAAGGCCTACACCGAGCACCTGAACCTGGCCGGCGACGCAGGCTTCGGATTCCCGGCAAGCACGCCGATTCCCGAGCCGGGGCGTACCGCTTGGGCACGCGTGAGCATCAAGATGTAGCGCGGCGTGTGGTATTGCGCGGCACGCACATTGCGCGAAGAAATTCGCCAAATGTGACCCGCCAGATGCACAGAATCACCTCGCATGGATTGAGGCACGCAGCAGCCTGCACTACCTTGGAATCATCAGCGATCGCACGCCGCGCCTGGCGCGCGGTCGCTTTTCGTTTTTTGTTTTTGCCATCAAGGAGTGTTTTGATGCTGCATACACTTTCCAAGTTGTGGTGGGTGCTCGCGCTTCGCGGGCTGTGCGCGCTGGCCATCGGCATCGGTGCATTCGTTGTGCCAGCGGCCACGCTGGCCGCGCTCATCCTGGTGTTCGGTGCCTACGCGCTGGTGGAGGGTTGCCTGTTGCTGGCGACGTCTTTCGGCGGGCTGCGCAAGGGGCAGGATCGCTGGCCACTGCTGCTGCAGGGGTTGCTCGGCGTGGCGGTGGGCGTGCTGACACTGTTCAACCCGGCCGTGACCGCGCTGGGGTTGTTGCTGTACATCGCTGCGTGGCTGCTTGCGCAGGGCGTGCTGCAAATCGTCGTGGCCGTGCGTTTGCGTGAAGAGCTCTCCGGCGAGTGGTGGCTCATCCTCGGCGGCATTGCCAGCGTGCTGCTGGCCGGCTGGCTGCTGTGGCGACCCGAAGCGGGCGTGCTGGCCGTCCTGTGGTGGATCGGCGCGTGGGCCATCGTGTGGGGCATTGCGCTGATCTGCGTGGCCTTTCGCGTGCGCAAATGGGGGCGCAGCGGTTCGGCGCGGGCGTTTGCCTAACCCACCTCTCATGACAACGCCATGCCTGGGCCCTTTCGTGATCGGACAGATGCCTGCCGGCAATTGGCCGATGCGCTGCTGGCCGACGCCAGACAGCACACCCTGTGATGCGTCAGGCTGCCTGCGGGCGCAGCTTGCGCTCGATGTCCGGCAGGAACGCCGTCAGCAGACCAATGAGCGGCAGGAACGAGCACAGGTGGTAGACGTAGTAGATGTCGGTCGCGTCGGCCAGCTTGCCGAGCACGGCCGCGCCGATGCCGCCCAGCCCGAACGCAAACCCGAAGAACAGGCCAGACACCATCCCCACCTTGCCGGGAATCAGCTCCTGCGCGTACACGAGGATGGCTGAGAACGCCGAAGCCAGCACCAACCCGATGAAGACCGTCAGC
Organism: Ralstonia sp. UBA689; assembly: GCF_002298975.1. Classification (GTDB taxonomy): domain Bacteria; phylum Pseudomonadota; class Gammaproteobacteria; order Burkholderiales; family Burkholderiaceae; genus Ralstonia. The sequence goes on along the minus strand of NZ_DBMV01000040.1, from coordinate 67,697 downwards.
ACGGCCGTCCAGAACAGATTGGCGTACGGCAGCAGCAGCGTGAACGGCGCCACGCCCAGGATCGACACCCAGATCACCACCTTGCGCCCGATGCGGTCACCGATCGGCCCGCCCACGATCGTGCCCACCGCCACCGAGAACAGGAAGAGGAACAGGAACAGTTGCGACGCCTGCGTAGAGAGATGGAACTTGGTGATCAGGTAGAACGTGTAGTAGCTGTTCAAGCTCGCCAGGTAGAAGTACTTGGAGAACAGCAGCACCACTAGCAGCGTCATCGCAAACGCCACCTGGCCGCCCGAGAGCTTAACCGCCCCATGCGCGCGGCCGCCTGCCTTGCGACCGTGGCCCGCAGCGCGTTCACGCTTGTACCAGCCGCCCACGTGATACAGCACGAAGATGGCGATGAGCGCGGCAATCGAGAACCACGCCAGGCTGCGCTGCCCATACGGCATGATGATGGCCGCGGCAAGCAGCGGACCCATCGCGCTGCCCACGTTGCCGCCCACCTGGAATAGCGACTGCGCCAGCCCGTGCCGGCCGCCTGAGGCCATGCGCGCCACGCGCGATGATTCCGGATGGAAGATCGACGAGCCCGTGCCCACCAGCGCAGCCGCCAGTAACAGCGTGCCGAAGTCCGGCGCCACCGACATCAACAACAGCCCCACCAGCGTAAAGCCCATGCCCACCGCCAGCGAATACGGCTTCGGATGCTTGTCGGTATAGAGCCCGACCATCGGCTGCAGTAACGACGCCGTGATCTGGTACGTGAGCGTGATCAGCCCGATCTGCGTGAAGTCCAGGTGGAAGTTGCCCTTGAGCAGCGGATAGATCGCCAGGATCAACGACTGCATCATGTCGTTGAGGAAGTGCGCGAAGCTGATGGCGCCGATCACGCCAAAGCCGGTCTTGTCGGCCTGCATGGGGGCGGCGGCCGTGCCGTTTGCGGTGGTTTGCATGATGGTTTGCGGTGCAGAGGATTGAAGCAAGGAGCGCTCAATCATGCTCTCAAACCGTGCAGGCTCGTTACCGCAAATTCGACAATGATTAGCGCAAACCAGACAAATTGCTGTCCAGGCAGAAACGTCAGCCCACTTGGCGCGCCTCGCCCGGGAAACACCCCCCTTTTTCCCGCAAACCCGCCTGCCGCTTGCCTTGGCAGGTAGCTAACCTGTTAGCCATATTCGCACGCAAGGCTCGTCCGTTCGTAGCATGGTCGCTCAGGAGACGCTTTCTATACTCGCCAGTACAGGCTGCTGCACAGTGCCCTCGCGCCAGTACCGTCGACCGACGCGCAACAACACCATCATCAGCCCGTCATGGGAGGGGAGCGATGAAGATCCTGCTAACGGGAACGCTATGCCGCGCGATGGGAGACCTCTTCTATCAGGCCTTGCTAGACGACCGCGTCATCTGCTGCTTTGTCGCCTCCGAAGCCGTGGACTTGACTGGCAACGCCATACATCCGTCGCCCGCGATTGCTTCCCTGTGTACCGCCCCTCGGCTCGCTGACGTCTCTCGGTCAGCGAGTTATTGCGCGCCCCTCGTCCCGTAGGGCGCGCTCTTTTCTACCGATGCCGTCAGCGCGAAGCGCTGGCGGTATCACCATCGAGTGACGACATCAGCCGATCAGCCCGGCGTCCGTCAACTCACGCTTCATGTAGGCGTACAGCACCGGGGCGGCGATCACGCCGCCCACGCCGAACAGCGCTTCCATCACGATCAATGCCAGGATCAGCTCCCACGCGCGCGCGTCGATGCGGCTGCCGATGATGCGCGCGTTCACGAAGTACTCGAGCTTGTGCACCACCACCAGAAAAGCAAGCGAGGCCACCGCCAGTTGCAGCGATGCCGTCACGCTCATCAGCACGATGGCGGTGTTGGAGATCAGGTTGCCGACCACCGGAATCAGCCCGGCCACGAAAGTCAGCAGGATCAGCGACTTGGAATACGGCACGTGCTGCCCGAACAACGGCAGCGCCCCCAGAAGATAGATGGCCGCCAACGCCGTGTTAAGCGCAGAAATCTTTACCTGGGCAAACACCACCGCCTCGAAGGCTGCCGTGAGCCTCCCCAGCCGACTGAACAGCGCTGCGGCCAGTGGCTTGTGATGTATCGGATTCAGCGTATCCGACCATGCCACCATTGCCCCGAGGATCAACCCCACCAGCGCCAGCGCACTGGCGCGCAGCCCATCGATGCCGATCGTCGACACTTGCTGGCTGTGCTCCTTGAGCATCTGCACGAGTTGGACACGCAGTTCGGTCACCGACAGCGGAATGTAGTCAGCCACGGCAGCGGGCAGCGATTCGCGCAGGTGGTCAAGCACGTCGACAATGCGCGTGAGCATGCCTTCGAGCCCATGGCCTCGCTCGACCAGGCGGCCAATACTCAGGCCGATGCCCGCCAGGATGAGTGCGGCAATCATGAACACGCCGATCACCGCAATGGATTTGGCGCGCTGGGACAACATACGCCGCTCGCGCAGGCGCGCTTCCAGCTTGAGTGCGAGCGTGTAGACGAGAAAACCGGCAATGGCAGCAGGCAGCAGGTGCAGCCACAGCACGGCCGCAATCATGGCGGCCACCAGCACGTAGCTGACGGTATCGATGGCGCGGGGGTGCGTGGTGGGAGGAAGCATCGTCATGAGAACAGACCGGCAGCGATGTTGATGGAGAGTGCGAGGATGCTCGTATTGAAGAAGAACGACAGCAGCGACTGCCCCAGCACCGCCCGGCGCATCGCGCGCGAGCGGATGCCGACGTCGGCCGTCTGGCTGGCGACCGCGATCGTAAAGGAGAAGTAGAGGAAATCCCAGTAATCGGGCTCGATCTCCCGATCGGGAAATTGCAACGGCGGCACATCGGGTGTGCGGTAGTACAGATGCGCGTAGTGCACGGTGAACATCATCGGCACCATCAGCCAGGCGCCGATCACCGTCACGCCCGTCAAAATGTAGTGCGCTGCCTGTGCGTGCCCCGCCGACTTGGCCGTCGCCAACTCGAAGGCAATCGCCACCATGCTGGCCACCACGCCCAGGCAGACCACCGCCAACACCGCACCTGCGCGTTCATCCTCGCGCCGGGCCACGGCTCGGATTCGGCGCGGGTCGGCCCGCAGCATCATCACGCCGACCAGAATCAGATACGCCCACACAGCGACATCCCAGCCGAGCAACGTGCGTGAGAGCCACCCATGCCCCGCCGGCACCACGGCACCGACGACGGTGCCCAGCGCGAATGCCAGCAACAAGCGCGGCCGCGCCGCGGCAAAGCGAGGGATCCATCGAGAGATCGGGAAAGACTCGTCCTGCGGGTTCACATTGGCCTCTTGCGTGCGTTCAAACCGTCGAAAAACAAGACCGGCAATGCCGGCCGACGAGGCGACATGGTAGCCGCTTCGATCAGGGCGCCCAACGAGCAACCGGGGCCCATGCGGAGCCCGCTTCAGGAGGCCGGTCAAGGCGCCTTCAGCATCGAAGCGAACGACCGCTTGCAGCGCTCCTGCAGGCGCTCGTGCGTCAACAATTGCTCGGCAACGACAACGGCATCCGGATAGACGCGGCACATGCCGATCATGGCGATCTCCAGCGCGTTCTGCGAACCGGCCTGGAACTGGAATTGCTCAAGCAGGGTGTCATCGGTGTCGCGCACGGTGATCTGGAACGGGCCGGGCGTGACGGTGGCGCAGCCGGCCAGCATCGTGGCTGCCGCAGCCAGTGAGATGCACAGGCTGAAACGGGCTGTGCGAATGAGGCGGCGGGCGAGGGTCATCGAATCCTCCAGGCGTGGCATGCTAGTGAGACGCGATGACAATATATCGGTTCGCAACAAAGCAAAAACGCCCGCGCAATGCGGGCGTTCCTGTGAATTCTATGCGGCGGGCGCCTTCGCGCCAGCGGCGGCTTCAGGCGTTGGCGCCGTCGGTGTACGTGTTGAACTTGTCGCCAACCTTGGCACCTTCAGTGTACGGATCGAACTTGCCGGCACGAGCCAATGCGCCTTCGGTGTACGGATCAAACTTGCTGCCGGCCTTGGCGCCTTCCGTGTAGGTGTCGAACTTGCCCGCGCGAGCCAGTGCGCCTTGGGTGTACGGATCGAACTTGTCGCCAACCTTGGCACCTTCGGTGTACGGGTCGAACTTGCCGCCCGCCTTGGCGCCTTGCGTATAAACGTCGAAACGTTGGCCGGCTTGCGCTGCGCCTTGGGTGTACACGTCGAACTTCGTAGCGGCCAGTGCCGGCACGGTGGCCAGGGCGATCAGGGCGGCGATCAGGGTGCGTTGGGCTTTCATGATGTCTTCTCCGGTCAGGGCGCAGCGCGTCGGGCAGTGTCCGGTGGATTGTTTGGACTTTTTCGCTGCGGCGCCGCATTCGATGGAGTCATCGTAGGCGAGCCCATTCAGACAATAAATGTCGCGACAGACAATTTATTGTTGCGATATGTGAAATTAAGGGAAAACCCGCATCAGAGCTGGTTTAGCGGCCTACGGTCAGGCGTAGCGGGTTGATTTGCGCAAATCGAAGATGTGACTTTTTTGAAGAAAGCCAGATCTGCCCGTAGGAAGTACGGTCAGGATGGTTGCCATTTCATGCACCGCAGCATTCTCCGACGGCGGCGCACAGCTTGTCATGTCCCGATACAAACACGCACAGGTTCGTGGGCACGCTTGTGTCACACTGCGCAACATTCTCTGCTTGACACTTGCGCCACCCCATCCGATTCGCCCTCGCCCCGACCAACGATGAAACGCTTTCTGCTGGCTGTCTCTCTACTCGGTAGCGCAGTCCTTTCGGGCTGCGGCGTGGTGGCCGCGCCATGCCGCGTGGCCTCTGCGGGCTTGAAGATGGTGCCGCTGGTGGGCCACGTGGCAGCCGCCCCGACGGATGCGTGTGCGGACATCATTGACTGAGTACCGCGCGGCCCGCCCTCTGCATCAGGCGCCTTGCAGCGCCTCCATCACGACCTGCACGATCTGCGAGCCCTCCGGCGTGGCCCAGTTGCCGGCGAGTTCGGCAATGACCTGATTCGTGCTCGATAGCGTGACGCCATGCTTTTTCATGCGGCGGAGCGCCGTGTCGTCACTTATCTTGCTGGGCGAGCCGCGCACACGCGCCGACCCGGAGCGACACGAATGCCTGGGCATGCTGAAGACCAGCGCATGGACGCTGCGCGCCGGGAAGCGAACCGCCACGGTGCCGGTGGGCGGCCGGTTCACGCTCAACAGCGTCGGCATGATCCGGCGTCGGGCAACGCTGAACATGGGCATCATGCTGGTGCCAGAGGAGATCGTCACCGATGAGCTGGCCAGCGGGGCGCTGCGTCGCAACCTGCCCGAATGGCACGGCAACCCCGATGCCGGTTTACGCCATCACGGAAACCCGGCTGCTGCCGGCGAAGACGCAGCGCTTGATTGAGTTTCTTCGCGAGCGTTTAGGGACCCGCCACGCCTAACGCTGTGTTTGGTGGACCAACGCCTAAAGCTCCCGCTGCATCAGCAAACAATCCAGCCACCGCCCAAACTTGTAGCCCACCTTCTCCAGCACGCCCACCTCGCGGAACCCGCAGCGCGCATGCAGCTTGGCAGAGCCCGGGTTTTCATGTCCGCCGCCGACCACCGCCACCATCTGCTTGAATCCGCGTGCCGTGCACTCGGCGATCAGCGTCTGCAGCAATAACGTACCCACACCCCGCCCCTGCGCGGCGGCGTCGAGGTAGATCGAGTCTTCCACCGTATGGCGATACGCGGGTCGCGCACGATGCGGGCCGGCATAAGCGTAGCCAAGCAGCTTGCCGTCGGCCTCGGCCACCACGTAGGGCATGCCCGCGTCCTGCAAGGCCCGGAAGCGGCGCGTCATTTCGGCCAGATCGGGCGGTTCGACCTCGAAGCTGGCGGAACCGAAGCGGACATGCTCCGTGTAGATGGCGACGATGGCCGGCAAGTCAGCGAGCGCGGCCGGACGGATGCTGACGGCATCGGCCGCTGATGCGGGGCGGGAATGGGAAACGGCGGCGGAGTTAGAGGAAGCGGCAGACATGGCAGCAGGCGCGTGCGCGAAAACTTCATTGTCACGCCAATTTCACATGACCGGCACGTCACCCAGCACACCACGCTGATATGGCTATCGGACAGCGCCGGAATGCGGTAACTTGGCAGGCCCATCTGGCCTGCCGCCCTGCCCCCCGTCTCCATGCACGACCTGTTTCCCCTGCTCTCCGAATACGGTGCGTTTGCCGTGTTCCTGAACGTACTGCTCACGCAAGCCGGTGCGCCGCTGCCGGCGGTACCGACGCTGCTGGTAGGTGGTGCCCTCACCCTGAACGGACCCCTGTTATTCATGGAGCTGTTGCCGGCCGCCATCACAGGTGCGCTGCTCGGCGACGGGCTGTGGTATCTGGCCGGCAAGCGTTACGGCCGGCACGTGATGGCGCTGCTGTGCCGGGTGTCGCTGTCGCCCGACTCATGCGTGCGGCGCACGCGCACGCAGTTCGAGCGCTGGGGCGCGCCGCTGCTGTTGATCTCGAAGTTCATCCCGGGGCTGTCGACGGTGTCTTCCGCGCTGCTGGGCACCATGCGCACGTCGTTCAGTACGTTCGTGCTGTACAACCTGGGGGGCTCTGCGCTCTGGGCGTTGATCTGGCTGATGCTCGGGCGCGTGGCGCACAACAGCATCGACCAGGCCCTGCGACTGCTCGACCGCCTCGGCATGCAGGCGATCCTGCTGATCGCGCTGCTGGCGGCACTCTACGTGGCGGGGCGCTGGCTGCAACGCTGGCGTTTTCGCAAGATGCTGGAGATGGCGCGTATTTCGCCCGACGAGCTGCACGACTTGATCGAATCGGGCTCGGCACCGGTCATCATCGACGTACGCGCCGACAGTTCGCGGCAACTGCAGCCGCAACGCATCCCGGGGGCGATGCTGTACGACATGTCGAGCCGGAACAACCCTATCGAGATCGACGGCCCGGACCGCGAGATCGTCATTTACTGCGCCTGCCCCAACGAAGCCTCGGCCGTGATGGTCGCGCGCAAGCTGATGGGCCACGGCTTCAAGCGCGTGCGCCCGCTGCATGGCGGCATCGATGCGTGGCTTGAGCGCGGCTATGACGTGGAGCACGTGGTGCCGGTGTCAACGGACACGCTGGCCACCGCCGAGGCGCGCGCCTGATTTCGGGCACCACAAAAACAAAAAGCGCACCTCTCGGTGCGCTCTCCCGTAAGTACGGCAAACATGCGGTGCGCCAGCCCCCCGGCTCGGACACGCCGCATCGGTCCGTGTGCATTCGCCCGAAGGCGAATGTGGCGAAGTGATCCCCGTTTGATCCCGTCTTCGCCGGTCGGACTTGACCCCCTTGTTATTCATCGCGAAGCCACCGCCACGGATACATCGGGCAGGTTCGCGTCGTTATTTCCCGTCCTTCTTTCTACTTTCGTCGCCTTGCGGCCTGCCATTTGCATGGCACTCCAGAGCACTAACGGCTGGCTTTAGCAAAACTTTAGGCAAGCACCTCAGGCAAACGTGTCGATCACGCCAACGTGGCTGGACGCACGCGACGTCACGGCCACCGTGCCGGTATCGGCTCCACCTTGCGCGCTGCCGCCAAAACGGCTGCCACTGCCACCGCCGCCATGGCCCGAACCGTTGCCCTGCGTCGACGAGCCCTGCGAAGCGCCTTGCTGCTGGCTGAAATCGCCGGTGCTGACCGAGGTTTGCGCAAGCTGCATGCCGCCTTGCTGCATGGCATCACGCAGGCGCGGCATGGCGTCTTGCACGAGCTCGGCCACCGCCTGATGCTGACAGACAAAGCTGGCGTTGACGGCGCCATTGTCCACTTCCAACTTGACGTTCAGCCCGCCCAGTTCGGCCGGGTTCAACTGCAGTTCAGCCGACGACTGGCGGTGCACCTGCATGAAGGCGAGCTGGCTGGCCATGCTGTGCGGCCATGCGGCATCACCGAAGGTCGGCAGCGTGTGGACTTGAGCTGGCGTGATCGTGGCACCGGCCGTGGCGCCGGTCGCGCCGGCGGTGCCGACGGCGAAGGTCGGGGCGGCCGCGCTGGCGTCGCCATTGGCGCGGGCCAGGATGCCCTGGAATTGGGTGCCGTTGCCCTGTGCATCGGCTTGCGTGCCGGTGTTGCCGCCACTGCCCGCGTGGCTGGTGGCATCAGCCACAGCCGCTGGGGCGGTTTGCGTGACGTTGCTGTGCGTGTTCGAGTCGGCACGCTTGGGCTGGCTGTGCTCGCCGTTGGCATTCTGTGCCGACGACACGCTGCCCAACTGGCGCGCTGCGGGTGGCGTGTTGTCGGCCACCGCGCGCGTACGGGCCAGGGTCTGGGCGAGTGCATTGCCGTCTGGCAGCGCCGTAGCGGGCAGCGTTGGCGTGTTGCCGGTGTTGGCCGCACCCGCAGTCTTGGCGGTCTTCTGGGCAGCCTTGGCGGCTTGCAGTGCGGCCTGCTCGCCCTGAGCCACAGCGGTGGGATCCGCCGGATTCGCAGCGCTTGGCGTGCCATTGGCGGCCGCATTCAGCGCGGCCAGTGCGGCGGCATCCGTTGCGGTCGAATTGCCGGTGCCCTGCGTGGCCCGTGCAGGCTGTGCCGCAGCGGTATTGGTATTCGACTGACTGACAGCCGGCTGCGCGGCAGGCAGCGCTGTCGCCGATGTGGCGACAGCAGTCTGCTGGGCAAGTTGCTGAGCTGCCTGCTGCGCGGCCTGGCGCGCTGCCTCGATCTGGGCGGCCAACTGGGCCGCGGGGTCGATCACAGCCTGCGCTGCGGCGGCATCGAGATCCTTGGCATTGGTCGACTGTGCCGGCTTGGCACTGACAGCGTCCTGCGTAGTAGCGGCCGGCGTTGTCGTAGCCTGGGCGGTCGGATTCGCGGCAGATTTGACGTCCTGCCCATTGCGCGCGGCGTTGGCGCGCGCGGCATCCTTGCGCGCGATGTCTGCACCGCGGCTGGCGGCATCATCGGCGGCGGACTGCGCATCGGCGCGGCGGCGCGCGGCATCCTGCGCCATACGGTCCGACAGCAGGTTGCCAAAGGTATCGGCGCCGGATAACGACGCGCCCTGCGTCTTGTCGGCGGCGGCATTGTTGCCGGCCGACAGCATGCCGCTCAGGTCTTGCGCTGCGGTGTTGGGAGTAGCACTCAAAGCCACGTTGACTCCGTCTTGCGTGTTAGCGACCGCCCTGCGCCGCACGCATGCGGATCAGCTTGGCGGCGTGCTCGTCATTCTCGCGCTGGGCGTGGCGTTCCTGGTCCTGGCGCTGCTCTTCGATATGACGCTGGCGCAGGATGTCGAACGATTGTTCGCGACGCTGCTTCTCCAGCCAGTTGGCGCGGCTCGCTTCGAGCTGGTTTTCCAGTGCGCTGATGGTGCCTTTCTGCTGATGCACGGCGGTGCCCAGGCGGTCGATGAAGGCAGCGTAGTTGCGCAGGCGCGTGGCGTCGATGCCGCCTTCGGCATTGGCCGTGGCCAGCATCTGCTGGTGGTAGTTGTTGCGGTAGTCCGACAACAAGGCCAGTTTTTGCGTAGCGGCCTCGCGCGTGTTCATCAGGCGGCCGACTTCCTGCGTGGCTCTTTCAGTGTCCTTCTGGGCCAGTTCCAGCACGGTTTCGAGGCGGAACGGCTTGTTCATGGTGGTCATCGGTAGACCCTCCAGCTTCCCGTTACATCAACCAATCGGTCGCAAACACAGCGGCTTTAGCCTCCGGCCTGCACAACGCTTGCGGCTTCACACTGTCAAGCGAGCACTTCACGTGAGCACCCCAAGCATCTTCTCCAGCGTGTGCTCACGGCTTTCGTTCTCGAACATGCCCTGCTGCAGAAACGCTTCCATGTCGGGGTAGCGGGCGATGGCCTGGTCGGTCATCGGATCGCTGCCGCGTGCGTAGGCGCCCACGGCAATCAGGTCTCGGTTGCGCTGGTAGCGGGCGTAGAGCTGCTTGAAGCGGCGCGCTGCATCCAGATGCTCCCGCGGCACGATGGCCGACATCACGCGGCTGATCGACTGCTCGATGTCGATGGCCGGGTAGTGACCCTGCTCGGCCAGCTTGCGCGAAAGCACGAAGTGGCCATCCAGGATCGCGCGCGCGGCATCGGCAATCGGGTCTTGCTGGTCATCGCCTTCGGCCAGCACGGTGTAGAACGCGGTGATGGAGCCGCCACGGCCACTGGCATCGACCATGCCGTTGCCGGCACGCTCCACCAGCGCCGGCAGCTTGGCAAATGCCGAGGGCGGATAGCCCTTGGTGGCCGGCGGCTCGCCGATGGCCAGGGCGATCTCGCGCTGCGCCATCGCATAGCGGGTGAGCGAATCGACAATCAGCAGCACGTTGCAGCCACGATCGCGGAAATACTCCGCAATGGTGTGCGCGTAGGCAGCACCCTGCAGGCGCATCAGCGGCGAATTGTCAGCCGGCGCGGCCACCACGGCGGAGCGCGCGAGCCCTTCCTCGCCGAGGATCTCGTCGACGAATTCCTTCACTTCGCGGCCGCGCTCGCCGATCAGGCCCACCACCACCACGTCGGCCTGCGTATAGCGGGCCATCATGCCCAGCAGCACGCTCTTGCCGACGCCGGAGCCTGCAAACAGGCCCAGGCGCTGGCCCTGGCCGACCGTCAGCAAACCATTGATGGCACGTACGCCCACGTCGAGCACGTGCTCGATCGGTTTGCGCTTGAGCGGGTTCAGCGGTGGCGGGCTCAGCGTGCCCCAGGCCAGTTCTTCGTGCGTGCCGAGCGGCCCCTTGCCGTCGAGCGGCTCGCCGTTGGCATCGACCACGCGGCCCAGCAGGCGCGGGCCCACGGGCAGGAACTTGCTGTGCGAGATGGTTGGATCGGCGGCGTCATCCGGCAGACGCTGCGGCTCCAGCGGAAACACGCGCGCACCCGGCACCACGCCCACCAGATCGGTCTGCGGCATCAGGAAGGCGCGCTCTTCGGCAAAGCCCACCACCTCGGCCAGCACGTGGCGGCCATGCGGCAGTTCCACACGGCAGGCGCTGCCGACGGGCAGCTTCAGGCCCACCGCCTCCATGACCAGCCCTGCCACGCGCGTGAGCTTGCCGCACGTCACCACGGGGCGCGCCAGGCGGGCGCGCTGCGCGGTCTGGCGCAGGCGCGCCTGCCACACCCGCACATTGGGGTTGTTGGCGGCGGTCTGACCAGCAGGCTGCACGGTTTCAAGCGACATGGAGCGCCCCTCCGGCCACGCGCTCGGCTTCCGAGCGCTCGCTGGCGACCCAGGCGGTATCGCGCCCCAGCGCGCGGGTCAGTTCGGCCCAGCGGGTCTGCAGCGTGGCGTCGGTTTCGCCAAAGCGGGTTTGTACACGGCAGCCGCCGCGCTCGATGGCGGCATCGACGACGACAGTCCAGCCGGCTGCGGCGAGCTCGGCGCCGAGCATCTGGCGGATCAGCTCGGCATCATCGGCGTGCACACGCAGCATGGCGGGTGCCGGCGCGGTGGGCGCATCGCCCAGCACCTCGCGCACGAGCGGCAGGATGCGTTCGGGCTGCGCATGCAGCGCGCCGTGCAAGAACTGCTGCGCCAGTTGCAACGCCAGGTCGACGAGTTCTTCGGCAACGCTGCCGTTCAATTGGTCGATCGCCTCGCGCACGGATTGCATGAGCGCAGCGATCTGCTTGGAATCTTCCTCACCCTGGCGGCGGCCTTGTTCGAAGCCATCCTGAAAGCCCTGGGCAAAGCCGTCGCGGCGGCCTTCGTCGCGGGCGGTGGCCAGTTCCGCATCCAGCGCGGCCTGCCATTCCTCTTCGGAAATCGGCGGCTCTTCTGGCTCGACCGGCGGCGGCGGCGGTGGCGGCGCCGCCTCGGCGGCGGCGGCCAGCTCGGCCTCGCGCACGAAATCGGTCGGCTCCCACCGCTGGTAGTCGACCAGCGTGTCGCGCGGGATGATCGGCGGGCGCGGCATCTCAGCGCTCCATCACGGACAGGCGCACGCGATCAGACATAAGCGTCCTCCGCCTTGCGGCCGATGGTGATCTCGCCCTCGTCGGCCAGGCGGCGCGCGATCATCAGGATTTCCTTCTGCTGCGTTTCGACTTCCGACACCTTGACCGGGCCCAGCACTTCCAGCTCTTCCTTGAGCATCGTGCCGGCACGCTGCGACATGTTGGCGAACACCTTGTCGCGAAATTCCTGCTTGGCGCCCTTGAGCGCCACCACGAGGATTTCCTGGCCAACCTCGCGCAGCAGCGTCTGCAGGCTGCGGCCATCCAGATCGATCAGGTTGTCGAAGACGAACATCTTCTCGACGATGGCATCGGCCAGTTCCGGGTCGCGCGAGCGCACGCCCTCGATGACGGCGGACTCCACCGCGCTCGGCACCAGGTTGAGGATTTCCGCCGCCGTGAGCACGCCGCCCATGGCGTTCTTCTTGCGATGGTCGTTGCCCTGCAGCAGCTTGGTCAGCACGTCGTTCAGCTCGCGCAGTGCGCTGGGCTGGATGCCGTCGAGCGTGGCGATGCGCAAAATGGTGTCGTTGCGCAGACGCTCGGAGAAATAGGTCAGTATTTCCGAAGCCTGGTCGCGATCCAGATGCACCAGGATGGTGGCGATGATCTGCGGGTGCTCGTTGCGGATCAGTTCCGCCACCGACGAAGCATCCATCCACTTGAGGCCTTCGATGCCGCTTGTGTCGCCGCCCGAGAGGATGCGATCGATGATGTTGGCGGCGCGGTCATCGCCCAGCGCCTTGCGGAAGACGGTGCGAATGTACTCGTTGGAGTCGATGTCCAGCGGCAAGTCTTCGGCTTCCACGAAGAAGGCGTCGAACGAATCGAGCACGCGTTCGCGCGAGACGTTCTTTAGTGCGGCCATGGTGGCGCCCAGCTTCTGCACTTCGCGCGGGCCCAGGTGCTTTAGCACCTCGGCGGCTTCGTTTTCACCCAGCGACATCAAGAGGATGGCGCTGCGTTGGAGACCTTCTGCGCTCATTCGTTATTCACCCATTGCTTGATGACGGCAGCGACGGCGCGCGGGTTCTGCTGCGCGATGCGGCGCATGGTTTCGAGCTTCTTCTCGAAGTCGTTGTTCTTGAGCTGCGGCAGGTCGTCCGGAATCTCGCCGCTGTCGGCGGCTGACGGGCCTTCCAACTCCGGACCGGCCGAAGCCGCGGCGCCGGTGATGATCGGCGCGTTCGGGTCTTCGCCTTCGCGGCCGACGAAAGTGGCCGTGGCCGGTTCGTCCTTCTTGTTCAGCGAGCGGATCAGCGGGCGGATCACCGCAAATACCAGGATCAGGAAGCCGATGGCGAGCGCGCCGTACTTGGCGGCCTGGATGCCGTACTGGACCATCTCCGGCTGCTTCCACAGCGGCAGGTCGTCCTTAGGCGTAGGCAGCGTGCCCGAGAACTGGCTGTTGACCACGTTCACGGAGTCGCCGCGCTTGGCGTCAAAACCCACGGCGTCCTTGACCAGCGCGTTGAGCTTGGTCATGTCGGCTTCGGACAGCGGTTTCCAGGTCTTGCCCTCGGCGCGGTAGTTGACCACCACGGCCACCGACAGGCGGCGCACGGTGCCAACGGCGGCGCGGGTACGGCGCACGGTCTTGTCGACTTCGTAATTGGTGGTGGTGTCGCGGTTGCTCGACGAGGCGCCACTGGACGCCGCGGTATTGGTGTTGGCTGCGGCGGCCGGTTGCTGCGGCTGGCCGTTCGGGCCGGTGGCGGCCGGTTGCGAAGCCGGAGCCGGCGCGGTTGGCAGCATGCGCGGCGCGGTCGGCGGCTGGTTGGACAGCGCGCCAGGCACGCCGCCCTGGGCGTCGGCCTTGTTCTGCGTCGATTCAGCGGTGTGCGTGCTGCGCACGGCGGCCGTCTGCGGATCCTGGTTCGGACGATACGTCTCGGCCATCTGTTCGGTGCTGTCCAGGTCGACGTCGGCCGTCACCTGCGCGCGCACGTTGTCTTCGCCCACCACGGGGCCAAGGATGGCTTCGATGCGCTTGATGTAGCCCTGCTCGATCTCGCGCACGTAATTCAGCTGCGTCGGGTCCAGGCCCGAGGCGTTGTCCTGGAACGAAGACGACAGCAAGCGGCCCGCCTGGTCGACCACCGTCACGTTGGCCAGCGGCAGGTTCGGCACGCTGCTGGAGACGAGGTGGCCGATGGCCTGCACCTGCGAGCGATCGAGCATGCGTCCCGGATACAGCGTCAGCAGCACCGAAGCGCTGGGCTTGGCCTGCTCGCGCACAAAGACGGACGGCTTGGACAGCGCCAGGTGCACGCGGGCGGACTGCACCTCCTGCATGGCTTGGATGGTGCGGGCCAGCTCGCCCTCCAGGGCGCGCTGGTAGTTGACCTGCTCGGCAAACTGGCTGGTGCCGAATTTCTGGTTTTCCATCAGCTCGAAGCCGGCCAGGCCGCCCTTGGGCAGCCCCTGCGCGGCCAGCTTCAGGCGCGTCTCGTGCACGTTGGCCTCGGGCACCATGATGGCGGTGCCGCCGTTGGCAAACCGGTATGGCACGTTCATCTGCTGCAGGGCGGCGATGATGGCGCCGCCATCGGTATCGCTCACGTTGCTGAACAGGACGCGGTAGTCAGGGGCGCGGCTCCACAGCATCGCAGCGGCAATCGCGGCCACCAGGGCGGCCCCGCCGATCATCATGAGCAGACGCGGCGACAGACGGCCGAGCGGGCCCAGGGCACCCAATGCACCCGAGGCACCCGCGTTCTGGCGCACCATCGCGCCCTGGCCCACCGCCGGCATATCGACCGTACCGAGCGTGTCGGCGACAGCAACCGAATCGGCTGTCGTTGGCATCCAAAATCTCCTGACTGACTGCGCTGACAACATGACGGGAGCAATCCAACCCCAAAAACAGGCAAAGCTCCGTGTTGGCATTATCGGCAGGGGTACGCCAAGCAATTCGGCAAGAAGAGGGCCTTTTCCCGCTCATTTGGGCGCATGGGGACGGCGGGCCGGCTGCTACCTTTGCATCACCGTGGCGCCAGACCGGCCCCCTTTCCCAACAGAAAGCCGGCCAGCCGCGCCACAAAGCAAAAGTGGAGCTCTTGTCACATGGATATTACGAACGCCAATTCGGTGGTGTCGCTGATGAACAGCGTGCTGGCGCCATCGAGCCAGGTCAGCGGCATCGGCGCCGGCGTCAACTCGGCGGGCGGGACCGACGCCAAGGTCAGCGTTGACTTCAGCTCGGTGCTCAAGTCTTCGCTGGACAAGGTCGACGCCTCGCAACAGAAGGCCGAATCCGTCTCGCGCAGTTTCGAAATGGGCAACAGCGACGTGGACCTGCATGACGTGATGCTCTCGCTGCAAAAAGCCAACATCGACCTCCAGACCGCCGTGCAGGTGCGCAACAAGCTCGTCTCGGCGTACCAAAGCATCATGAGTATGTCGATCTGACGTCACATATTCACGGTTGCTCCGTTCCCGCCTGGTGCCTGCGTCATCAGAAAAGCCGGCGGTCGCCTTAGAGAGTCAGCATGTCCAAACACGCAAAACAGCGCGCCAAGCCCGT
Organism: Ralstonia sp. UBA689; assembly: GCF_002298975.1. GTDB lineage: Bacteria > Pseudomonadota > Gammaproteobacteria > Burkholderiales > Burkholderiaceae > Ralstonia. Next base: position 52,204 of record NZ_DBMV01000040.1, on the reverse strand, counting down.
CATTGCGCTGGTCGTCATCGCCCGCGATGAAGCCGCCAGCATCGAGCGCTGCCTGCTGAGCGCCAAGCCGCATGTCGACCGCATGATCGTGCTCGACACCGGCTCCACCGACGACACCGTCGCGATTGCCAAGGCATGCGGTGCCCAGGTCCACCATTTCAAGTGGATCGACGACTTCTCGGCCGCCCGCAATGCCGCGCTGGCTGTGGCCAATGCGGACTGGAACCTCGTCCTGGATGCCGACGAGTGGATCGAAAGCGGCACCGAGGAACTGCGCAACGCCTGCACCTTCGGCCCACTGCTGGGCGTGGTGTGCATCCGCAGCGAATACGACATCTCGGGCCACGTGGAGCACTCCAACAGCTGGATTGCGCGCCTGCTGCCGCGCGGCGTGCGCTACAAAGGGCGCATCCACGAACAGCCGGCGGCCAACCTGCAGCGGGTCCGCCTGCCGCTGGTGCTCGGCCACGATGGCTACATGAACGCCAAGCTCGACAAGAAGCGCGGGCGCAACCACGCCCTGCTGCAGCAGGAGCTGGCCGAGCATCCGGACGATCCGTATGTGCTCTATCAGCTCGGCAAGGATTTCGAGATCAACCAGAAGGACCCCGCCCAGGCCGCAGCCCATTACCAGCGCGCCCTGACGACGGCCCCCAAGCAGGCGCCCTATCGGCATGACCTGTGCATCTGCCTGCTGGCGTGCCTGAGCAAATCCGGGCAACTGGACCTGGCGATCACCCTGGCCGGCGAGTGGATGGACGAGTGGGCGGGATCGCCGGACTACTTCTACATGCTCGGCCACCTGATGTTCGAAGCGGCGGCGAAAAACCCCGCCCAGGCCGAGACTCAGTGGCTGCCGATGGCCGAGAGCGCCTTCCTGAAATGCCTGGAGATTGGCGAGCAGCCCAAGCTGGACGCCGCCGTCTTCGGGCGCGGCAGCTTTGCCGCGGCCAAGTATCTGGCGCTGACCTACCGCGCCCAGGCCGACACGCTGGCCCTCAAGGCCAACCAATACTCCAACCTCGCCCGGCAGATGCAGGAAAACGTCGCATCCGTGGCCGCGCAGGTGGCCGCATGACCGAGCATCGAACCGATTCGAGACGCGCATGATCCCCAAGACACTGCACTTCATCTGGGTGGGCGACGAGACCAAACGTCCGGACAACTGCATCCAGACCTGGGCCAAGCTGAACCCGGACTACCAGATCAAGATCTGGGGCAACGCCACACTGGCCGAACACAAGTGGCTCAACGCGCGCCACATGGACGCCATGCTCGATCGCGAATTCAACGGCGTGGCCGACATGATGCGGTGGGAAATCCTCTATAAGGAGGGCGGCATCGTGCTCGATGCTGACAGCATCTGCCTGCGCCCGCTGGATGACGCTCTGCTTGACTGCGAGGCCTTTGCCTGCTGGGAAAGCGAGATTGCTCGCCCAGGCCTGATTGCCGCCGGGTACTTCGGCTGCAAGCCGGGTAACCCGTTCGTGCAGCAAATCATGGTGGACATCCACAACGAGCCCTCAGTGGTGCACGACATGGCCTGGAAGACAGTCGGGCCGCTGCGCCTGACGGAGTCATACCGACGCTACCAGTACCACCCGCTGCGCATCCTGCCGAGCCACTTTTTCATCCCCGAGCATTTCTCGGGCGTGAAGTACGACGGCCCCGGCCCGGTGTATGCCAACCAGATGTGGGCCAGCACCAAGCGCAACTACGACAGCCTGCACCAGCAGCAGTTCGACGCCAACGGCCAGCCAGTGGAACCCATACAGGCCACCGCACCGGTGCCAGCGGCAGCACAAGCGGCCCAGACCGCCCCTGCCCCCGCTGCCCCGTCGCGCTCCAAACTTGAGGCCGTTCACGACCCGTACTTCGTGCAACGCGTACCGGTCAGCACCGACGTGATGAGCATCAGCCGCGTCGACGTATTCAGGCGGCTGTGCGAAGGCAAGCGCGTGCTGCATATCGGCTGCGCCGACTGGCCGATCACCGACCCGAAGACCTCGTTGCATCTGGCGCTGGAACCGGTGTGCGCCAAGCTCGATGGCTTCGACATCCATGCGGAGGCGCTCGACGCCCTGAAGCCCTACACGCGCGGCCGGCTGTTCTCGCGCTTTGAAGACATCCAGGACCAATACGACATCGTACTGGCCCCGGAAGTCATGGAGCACGTACCCGACGTGGCTGGCTTCCTCAAGCAGCTCGACTCGCTGAACACGCATTCGTATGTGATCACCGTACCGGACGCCTTCCAGTGTCACGCCCGGCATTTCGACTACCTGAGCGACACGCAGACCTTTGTCGAGGTCGTGCACCCCGACCACAACTGCTGGTACACGCCGTACACGCTCTCAAACACGATCAAGAAGTACACGCCCTGGAATATCGACGGGATCTGGTTCTTCAATGCGATCTCGCTATTCGTGCTGGCCAGCAAATGCCCATAGGAATGGAGTCCATGCCTGCTGCCACGTGGCGTGCGCTCAAATGCGAGCACACGTCCTTCCCACTCGCGTTGGCCCACGACGCTCTCCGGACAGATGAATGGCAACCTGCCTCAACCGGCCGGATAGGGGGCTGGTGAAGGGCGAACGGCTACGGCAGCAGCCCACTCCATAAATGCAGTGCCGCATATGACACATGTGATGGCCGAACAACGCCAGACGGCGGTGACGGCCGAGCCGCTTGTGGCTGCGGCGTACGGTAGCGGCGCCCTATTCGCGGGCCGTCCGTGGCAATATGGACGCCCCATTGAACACGGTCACGCGCAAGGCGCCCGCCCGGGCCGATGCGGCACTCGCTGCACGCGCCAGGACCGTCCCCGGGAGTCTTCCGTGAACGACGTGCTGGCGCTTGATCAGCAACTTTGCTTTCCTCTGTACGCCGCCGGCCACCTGCTGACGCGCCTGTACCGCCCACTGCTCGACGAGCTGGGGCTGACCTATCCGCAATACCTGGTGATGCTTGCCTGCTGGCAGCAGACGCCGTGCGCCGTGGGCGACCTCGGCCGCACCTTGTATCTGGATACGGGCACGTTGACGCCGCTGCTCAAGCGTCTGGAAGAACAGGGTTTGCTCACCCGCACACGAGACCGCGACGACCAGCGACGCGTGGTCATCGAGCTGTCGGACAGCGGCCGGGCGCTGCGCGCGCGCGCCACCAAGGTGCCCGAGGCGCTGGCGTGCAAGATCCCGCTGGAGCCCGGCGAGATCGGCACCACCCGCGACGTGCTGCGCAGGCTGTTGGACGCGCTCGCGGCAGCAGACGACCGGGAGTAGCGGCCCGACCCAGCCCGCCCCGCGGCGCTGCTGCCAGCCTCACCCCATTTGATTCTCCATTTCTCCTGATACTCCGTGCAACCCACTCCAACCGATCTGGCGCTGGTCGTCATCGCTCGCAACGAGGCCGCCTGCATTGAGCGCTGCCTGCTCAGCGTCAAACCGTTTGTCGACCGCATGGTGGTGCTCGACACGGGGTCCACCGACGATACGGTGGCCATTGCCCAGGCGTGCGGCGCGGTCGTCAACCACATGGCCTGGTCGAACGATTTCTCGGCCGCCCGGAATGCCGCGCTGGACATCGCGAACGCAGACTGGAACCTCGTCCTGGATGCAGATGAATGGCTGGAAGCCGGCGGCGAACACCTGCGCACGCTCGGCGGCGCCAACCCGATGCTGGGCGTGCTCCGCATGAAGAACGACACTGGGAACGATACCGATACCGCGGAAACTGTCAGCCAACTGATTGCGTGGCTCCCCCGGGTGCTGCCGCGTGGGGTCCGCTACGTCGGGCGCATTCATGAACAGCCGGTATCGTCGCTGCCGGCAGTGCGGCTGCCCATCACGCTCCGGCATGACGGCTATACCGCCGCCAAGATGCAGAAGAAGGGCGAGCGCAATACCCAGCTCCTGCTCGACGAGCTCAAACACCAGCCGGACAACCCGTACGTGCTGTTCCAGTTGGGCAAGGAAACCGAACTGCATCACGAGAACTACGCCAAGGCCGCTGACTACTACGAGCGCGCAATCGGCCTTGCGCCGCATGACGCCCCCTACCGCAGGAACCTCGCGCTGCGCTATCTGTACAGCCTGGGCAAATCCGACCGGCTGGAGCAGGCCATGGCGCACGCGGACGCAAGCATCCGCGCGTGGCCGGATTTTCCGGATCTGTGTTTCGCGCTTGGGCTGGTGTTGCTGGATGCCGCCGTCAAATACCCCGAGCAGGCCCAGGGTGACACCGTGCAATGGCTGCCGCTGGCGGAGCAGGCGTTTCGCCGCTGCCTGGAGATCGGCGATAAAGCGGACATGGACGGCAGCGTGATCGGAAGAGGCAGCTTCCTGGCCGCTCAGCAGCTTGCCACCGTCTATCAGATGCAGGCCAATGTGCTCGCAGGCAAATCGGAGCACTATCTGGCGTTGTCGAAGCAGTTGCAGGACACCCCGCAACCTCTCGGCTAGAAAACGGCGAAAGCCCCGCCCCACCACGTGGGACGAAGCGGCGGGTCAGAAGCGCGCCATGCTGCCGTATGCGTGGCTGGCCGTGGTAGCACGGCGTGCCGTATCGATGCGCTTTTGCAGGTGGTCCAGGCGCGGATACACCATGGCGCGCACGCGGGCGTCGTCTTCAAGAATGCGCACGAGCAGCGTGCGCTTGCGCTCGATGTCAGCGTGCGACAGTTGCGGATGCGGCTCGGAACGGCGCAGCGTGTCCACATAGGCAGCACTTTCGCGTTCGAGCGTGCTGACGACTTCCCAGTTGCCCACTTCGGCTGCGCTGACCATCTCGGCAGTCAGACGAGCGATGGCTTCATAGCAGATGAACAGACTGTCGCTGTCCTTGATCGCAAAGTTGCGGTGCATGTTGGCTCCAGGTTGGGCCGAATTCATTCAAAAAAGTACGCTGCGCGGCCAGCCGCGTCAGCTCACAACACTCAGGTGGCTGTTCGCTGCGCCGGGCTGGCCGATAGCGGTCCAGGCTTCCTGCAGCGGCGCCAGCAAGCGATCCACCTCGCCGAGGATTTCCAGATCGTTGTTGGCATTGGCCACCAGCAGGCGGCGCAGCATGTGGTCGTACAGGCCGTTGAGCTGCGAGGCAATCTCGCCGCCGCGCTGATGATCCAGGCTGGCCTGCAAGCCCTCGCCAATGATCGACATGGCCTTGTCGATTGCACGCAGCTTGGCGAACACGTCGCCGCGCTGGACGGCTGCCCCCGCCAGGTTCAGGGCGGTGCGTGCCCCCTCGAAGAGCATGGCGATCAGCTGGTGCGGGTTGGCGTCAACCACGGACGTCTCAATGCCGACTTGCGCGTAGGCACCGATGGCGCGGCGTGCTGCGTACATGGGAAAGGTCCTCGCTGATGTGATCTTGTTATGGATGGTGCGCGGAATCTGCTTAGCCGCTCGTGGTCTGTTTCTGGATGGCCGCGAGCTGCGTGGTCAGGTAGCTGCTGGTGTTGGTCATGCTGGCCACCGCCGCAGACAACGCATTGAACTGCGTGTAGTACAGCGCCTGCTTCTTGCTCAACTGCGTCTGCATGTTGCTGATCTGGCTGGCGAGCGAGGTGAGCGAGCTGTTGATCGAGTCCGTCTCGCTCTGCACCATGCCGTTGGTCGACAGCAGGTTGGTCATCACCGTATTGAGCTGCGCGGCGTAGCCGCGCTGCACCGCCACTGTGCCGCGGCTGCCCAGCGCGCCGCCAGTCACCTGCACGGTCAGGCCATCGACGGCCGTGCCGCTGGCGCCATACAGATTCTGGCCCGAGCCCGTGGCGGCCACGCCGTTGATGGTGCCCTGCACGTCCTGGCCGGTCGTCACCGTGGGGCTTGCGCCCATCAGCGAAGATGCGCCGTTGCCCGACACCGACACCGCCGATATCGAACCGAACTGGCTGTCGGTGATGCTCAGCACACCGCTGGCATTGGCCGACACCGACGCGGTGATCTTGGCGCTCTGCAGGCTCGCCGATGCGTTGATCTGGCTCTGGATCTGCGCGGCCAGCCCCGACGCGCTATAGCTGCCGGCCGGCACCGTCACGTTGACGGCGATGCCGCTGATGTTGAAGGCCAGCGTGTCGTTCGAACCCGCCGTGATGGTCGTATTGGCAGCGGCCGAACCCGTGAGCGAACCCTGCGTGGCCAGTTGCGTCACGTTGACGGCATAGCTACCGGACTGCGTGGAATCCGAGAACGTCGGCACGTTGACCAGCGAATCGGTCGCTATGCCGGTGCCGGCAAACAGCCCGGCCACCTGACTGGGCGAGGCGGCAATCGCGGCCGACAGCTTGGTGTTGTCGACCGACAGCGTGCCGTCGGAATTCATCGACACGCCAATACTGCCCAGCGACTGATACGTGCCGCTGCCGATGGCCTGGCCCAGCACGTCCGTGATCTGGCTGATCAGGGTCTTGGTACTGACATCACCGGCCAGCGGGCCGTTGTTGGCCTTGTTGCTGGTGTCGATGTTGGTGAGCGCGTTCAGTTGCGTGCGCAGCGCGTTGTAGCCGTTGACGAAATTTTTGACGGCATTGGTGGTGGCGGTCGGATCGTTGGCCACCGTGACGGTGGTGCTGCCCGTCTTGGACAGCGTAAACGACGTGCCGTCGACCACGTTGGACAACGTGTTGGTCGGGCTCTGCACGGCGATGCCGTTGATGGTGGCCAGGGCGTTCTGGCCCGTGGTCACCTCGGTCAGGTTCTGCGTACCAGCCGGGTCTTGCGAGAGCAGCGATTGCAGCGTCGAGTCACCCGACACCGAGATCCTCATCTCCGAATTGGCGCCGCCCGCCGTGGAGGTCAGCACCAGGCGATACGGATTGCCGCTGCCATCGTTGACGATGCTGGCCGACACGCCCAGGTTGGCCGAGTTGATCGCATCGCGAATGCCCGCCAGCGTGTTGTTGGACGAATTGATGGTGATCGTGCCGCCCGGCAGGCTGCCGTTCTGCGTGAAGGTGGCGCCGGTGTACTTGCCGCCGGAAAGCGTGCCGCCCGACACCGAGCCGAACGAGAACGAAATCGTGGTCGACGTGCCGCTGCCGATGGCGGCGGTGGTGGACGTCTGCCCCTGCGCAGCCAGCACCTGCGACTGCGCAAGCTGCGTAACGTTGACGGCGTACGAGCCGGCCGGCGCCGAGCCGGTGACCGACGCGTTCAGCACCGACGTGTCGTAGCCGCTTGCCTTCATGGCGCTGTAGCCCGACGCGCTGGTCAGGTTGGACAGCGTGGTCTGGAAGGTCGACAGAGCACTCTTGAGCGTGCCCACGGCCGAGAGCTGCGTCTGGTACGAGCTCTGCTGATTCTGCAGTTGGGCCAGCGGCTGGCTTTCCACGCTCATCAGGCTGGAGACCAGCGAGTTGACGTCGATGCTCGTCCCGATACCGGGAATCGAGATCGGCGGAACGTAGTTGCTGCTCGTGGAAGAGGTGGTGGTGGTCGCCATGATCGGATCTGGTGAACGTCTGCGTCGGCGGAAGTCCTTCTACACAACGGCAACGCCTGCGACTTCTTTAGGACCTGTCAGCCCGGCTTCACCCCGAAGAAGTGGGGTATCCGACAAATGAAAAAGAAAAAGAAAAAGGCCGGCGCCCCATGGGAGCGCCGGCCCTCACCCCACCGCCAGGCGGCGGGGGCTGCATCAGACTGCCGATTAACCCTTCAGCAGGTTCAGGATACTGTTCGGCGCCGAGTTGGCTTGCGCCAGCATGGCCGTACCCGCTTGCTGCAGGATGTTCTGACGGGTCATGTTCGACGTTTCAGCCGCGTAGTCGGTGTCGATCATGGCGGACTTGGCAGCCGACAGAGCGGTGTTCGACGAGGTCAGCGTGTTGATGGTCGAGCTCAGACCGCTTTGCTGGGCACCCAGGCTGGCACGAGCGGCCTTCAGGCTGGCCAGGTCGGTGTCGATCTTGCCCTGAGCGGCGGTGGCGTTGGCGGTCGAGGTCACGTCCGTGCCCGACAGCGTGCCGAAGCTGGCCAGGTTGGCGTTAGTGACGGTAGCCACGTCGGTCGACGCGCTTTGGCCGTACTGGAACGTCGTGGACGTCACCGAGCCGTCGAACAGCTTGGCGCCGTTGTAGTTGGCGTTCGTCTCGATGTTCTTGTTGGCCGTGGCCAGCTGTTGGTATTCCTTGTCCAGGTTGGCCTGGTCGGTGGTCGACAGACCGCCGTTGTTGGCTTCCACAGCCAGTTGGCGCATACGCTGCAGGTTGTTTTCAACCTGGCCCAGGTACGAGTCGGCCGTTTGCAGGTACGACTGTGCGTTGTTGGCGTTCTGGATACCTTGCGTTTGCGAGTTCAGCGTGGTCGTCAGGCTAACGGACACAGCGTAAGCAGCGGCATCGTCCTTGGCGCTGTTCACGCGCAGGCCGGTCGACAGACGTTGCAGCGACGTTTGCAGAGCGGATTGCGATTGCGACAGTGCTTGCTGCGTTTGCAGGGACGAGATGTTGGTATTGAGGCTGAGGGACATGACGGCTCCTAAGTTTCCCGATGGCTTTGTTGCCCGATGAGTTCCATGTTCCGGCGATGCCGGGCAACGTGACCTGCAACTTGAAGGGGATCAGGTCTGCGTTGTACTCAGGTTATCGGTGGCCGCGGCAGAAAGTTTAGGGTCGCCTTGACAAATTTGTGCGCGAGGGGCGGTTTGGGCTTCCGGGCACCCTCTCCAGCCCCCTCCAAAAGAAGCGCTGGGCTGCCTTCTTGCCGAACCGGCGCTCGGCTATACTCGTTCGATCCGTTCTCAGGCGCCCAGTCTCCATATATAGAGCGCCACCGCACAGATGGGGAGTTGCAAGCCCGCCGTCCGGCCCAAGCCGCCGGCGGTTAGAAGAGCTCAAGTCGAGCCCGTTTGACCGCAGCACCCACCATGCTCAACGTCCTGATTGTCGAACCGCACGATATTGCCCGTGCCGGCCTGCGCCAGATCATCAAGGATTCACGCCTGGCCCGGCAGATCGAGGCCGTGCCGGACCTGCGCGAAGCCAACAGCAACCTGCTCCTCCAGCGCGAGTGGGACGTCATGCTGCTCTCGGTGGAGTCGGCCACCGGCGACGAATTCCAGACCATCAAGACCGTCCGCCAGCAACACGCGCGCCTGGCCGTGCTGGCACTGGGCCGCCACCCCGAAGCGCTGCTTGCCGTGCGCGCCCTCAAGGCCGGCGCCGCCGGCTACCTGCCGATGGATGCCAGCCAGCCGCAACTGCTTGCCGCCGTCAACGCCATCTCCAAGGGCAAGAAATACCTGCCCTCCGACATGGTGGAAGTGCTGGCCGACAACCTGAACGTCGACTGGGACAAGCCTCGCCACGACATCCTCTCCGACCGCGAATTCCAGACGCTGCGCATGCTCGGCTCCGGCCGCACGCTGGGCGAGATTGCCGAGGCGCTGCAGATCAGCGTCAAGACGGTCAGCGTGTACCGTGCCCGCGTGCTCTCGAAGATGAAGCTGCGCAACAACGCCGAGCTGACCGTCTACGTGGTCCACAACAGCCTGCAGCTATAGGTAGAGTGCCCACAAAGCGACTGCGCGACCTGATACCAACCTCGGGCCATTCGCTACGCTTTTCAGGGCCCCTGGAGAACCGATCTAAAGAATCCGGGGGATGCGCTCGCCGTAGCGGCGGGCGTTCTCGCGCACCAGGTCCTGCACGGCGGCCGGCTCCAGCGGTCGCGTGAGCAGGTAGCCCTGGAACTCGTCACAGCCCACCTCGCGCAGGAATTCAAGCTGACCCGCGGTTTCCACGCCTTCGGCCACGGTCTTCATGCCCATCGCCTGCGCCATCATGATGATGGCCCGGGTGATTGCCGCACGCTCGGCCACGTGCGGCAGGTCCTGCACGAAGGAGCGGTCGATCTTGAGCGTATCGATCGGGAAGCGGTGCAGATACGACAGCGACGAAAACCCGGTGCCGAAATCATCCAGCGCCAATGACACGCCCATCGCCCGCAGCTCGGTGAGCAGCGCATGCAGGGACGGATCGTCGCGAATCAGGATGCCCTCGGTCATCTCCAGCTCGACCGCGTTGCCGGGCAAGCCGCTGGTGGACAGCGCCCCGCGCACCATGGCGCTCAACTGTCCCGAACTGAACGCCTGCCCCGACAGGTTGATCGACATCCGCAAGTGCGGCAGCCCGATGCGGCGCCAGCGCGCGAGCTGATCGCATGCGGCGCGCAGGATCCAGCGGTCGATCTCGACGATCAGGCCGGTTTCTTCGGCATCCTGGATGAACTGGCCGGGCATCATGCGGCCGAAATCGGCCGAATTCCAGCGGATGAGCGCCTCCACGCCGACGATGCGGCCGCTGCGTACATCCACGCGCGGCTGGTAGTCGGCGTAGAACTCGTTGCGGTCGCGGGCGCGGCGCAGGCCGGATTCGATGCGAAAGCGCCGCGAGACGCGATCGTCCAGATCGCTGGTGAACGTCTGGTAATTGTTGCGGCCGCACTCCTTGGCCAGATACATGGCGGCGTCGGCCTTGCGCAGCAGGGTGTTGGGGTCGTCGCCGTCGAGCGGCGCCACGGCAATGCCGATCGACACCCCCAGGTACAGCTCCTGTCCTTCGATGTGAAACGGCGCGCTGATGGCCGACAGGATGCGCTCGGCCACACGGCGCGTGCCCAGGCCATCGAGCGCTTCCAGCATGACGACGAACTCGTCGCCGCCCAGGCGGGCCACAGTGTCAGCCTCGCGCGCGCAGGCCTGCAGCCGGGCGGCCACCTCGCGTAGCAGCATGTCGCCGAACTGGTGGCCCAGCGTGTCGTTGACGTTCTTGAAGCGGTCCAGGTCCAGGAACATGACCGAGACGCGCGTCTGGTTGCGGCGTGCCAGCGCCAGCGCATGTTCCAGCCGGTCTTCCAGCGCGGAGCGGTTGAGCAGCCCGGTGAGCGTGTCGTGCGTAGCCAAGTGACGGATGCGCTGCTGTGCCTCGCGAATCTGCGTGATGTCGACCAGCGACACCAGCACCGAATAAGGCGGCACGCCCGCGGACTCGGAAGGCGCGGTTGTCATCGAGTGGCCGCCCGCGGCGTACAGCGGCGTCCAGTTACTGGACACCCATACGGTGCGGCCGTCCACGCAATGCAGCCCGAAAATCTGGTTCAGTTGCGGCTGGCCTTCAAGCATCACGTCGCGATCGGGCCAGTCGGTGTCGTGGATGGTGGTCTCGAATTCGTCAACGGCCGACTGCACCACCTGGGGCAGCATGCGACCGACCAGCTCGGCCACCGGCAAGCCCAGCAGCCGCGCGGCGCTCGGATTGGCGTAGGTGACGCGGCGGTCGGCGCCACACACCAGGATGCCCTCGGTGAGCGCGTTGACCATCGAGAGCAGGTCCAGCTTCGGACAGAAGCCTGGCTGCTCGCCACGCGCCGGGCAATCGGCCGGCAGCCCGTCGGCTTGGACAGGCGCCATGGCAGCGTGGGGAAAGAAGGGCAAGGAGTTCAAGACGGCTTCCGGCAAGGCAACGCATTCACGCACGGGCGCCGAACATGTCCGGTGCCAACGAGCAGCGACTGCCAACTACAACGGCACGCGCCGGCAAATCTTTCGGGCAGGCATCACTTTTGTGCAGGGGGCCGGCTGGCAAGGCGCTTGGGAAAGCGCTTGGCGGCCGGCTATCCCACCAAATAGTGCTTAGTACGTCACTTTTATTGACGGGGACGACACGTCCAACCCGCCGCAAACCCCCGAGATAAGCAGGATTGACCGCGTTTCTTGCCGGAATGAGCTGGACAGAGCTGAGGAAGAATGCCATCCGAGAACCCGACTCCGCATTTTTCGAGCCGGGAAGGCCCACCCCCCCCTAGCCTCCGAGTGATCCCCATGGCTGAAGCCGCTGCCACCACCACTGCTGCCGCCCCTGCCCCTGCCAAAGGTGGCTCTACCAAGCTGCTGCTGATCATCCTGATCCTGCTTGTGCTGATCGGCATGGGTGGCGCGGCCGCGTGGTTCTTCCTGGGAGGCGGCAACCACGCGGCATCCGCCGCCGGACCGGCCAAGCCCAAGGAGCCGGTGTTCGTGGCAATGGATACCCTGACCGTCAACCTCCAGCCCGAGGAAGGCAACGACCGCTACCTGCAAGTCGGCATCACCTTCAAGAGCTTCGACAAGCACGCCGAAGAAGCCATCAAGACCTACACGCCCGAGCTGCGCAGCCGGGTTCTGACGCTCCTGGCCAGCAAGACACCCACCGAGTTGTATCCGGCCGAGGGCAAAGCCAAGTTGGCCAAGGAAATCGTCGAACAGTGTGACCAGGTGTTCAAGGCTGTCGGCAAGGAATCGCCGGTGGCTGACGTCCTGTTCACCAACTTTGTGATCCAGTGACATGCTCAAGGAAGAGTTTCTTTCCCAGGAGGAGATCGACGCGCTCCTCAAGGGCGTCTCCGACGAGGTGGACGAGGAACCCGCCGAGGCCGACCCGTCAGGCGTACGCGTCTACAACCTGGGCTCCCAGGAGCGCATCGTCCGTGGGCGGATGCCCACGCTGGAGATCATCAACGAGCGGTTCGCGCGCAACTGGCGCATCGGGCTGTTCAACTTCATGCGACGCAACGCGGAGATCTCCGTCGGCCCGGTGAAGGTGCAGAAGTACAGCGAGTTCATCCGCAACCTGGTGGTGCCCACCTCGCTGAACCTCGTGCACGTCAAGCCGCTGCGCGGCACGGCGCTGTTCGTGTTCGACCCCAACCTGATCTTCCTGGTGGTCGACAACCTCTTCGGCGGCGACGGGCGCTTTCACATGCGCGTGGAAGGCCGCGACTTTACGGATGTCGAGCAGCGCATCATCCAGCGCATGCTGCAGCTCGTGTTCGAGCACTACGCCAAGGCCTGGCAGCCGGTGTATCCGATCGAGTTCGAAGCGCTGCGCATGGAGATGCACACCGAGTTCGCCAACGTGGCCACGCCCAATGAGGTGGTGATCACGACCAGCTTCAGCGTGGAGCTGGGCAGCAACGGCGGCGACGTGCACATCTGCATGCCCTACACCATGATCGAGCCGATCCGCGACCGGCTCACCTCCGCCATCCAGGGCGAGGCGCTGGAAGTGGACAAGCGCTGGTTGCGGCTGCTCTCGCAGCAGGTGCAGACCGCCGAGGTGGAGCTGATTGCCGACCTCGCCACGGCCAAGGTGCGGTTCGCCGATATCGTGAACATGAAGGCGGGCGACGTGATTCCCGTCGAGCTGGACGATTTGGTGACCGCCAAGGTGGACGGCGTGCCCGTCATGGAATGCAACTACGGCACCTTCAACGGCCAATACGCGCTGCGGGTCAACCGCATGCTGAATATGAGCGGCAGCGAGTCTGCCACGGAGTCTGACGATGACAACTGAACCGACCATGAACCCCGAAACCAGCGCCGACGATATCGACGTCGAGATGACGATGGAAGAGGCCATGGCCCTGGAAGCTGCACAGCGCGCCGCCGCAAACCCGCCGGCGGCCGCTCCCGCCGAGGCCAGCCCGGTGTTCAAGCCGCTGACGGCCGACGGACTGGGCAGCGGCACGCGCAACGACATCGACATGATCCTGGACATCCCCGTGCAGTTGACGGTGGAGCTGGGCCGCACCAAGGTGCCCATCAAGAACCTGCTGCAACTGGCGCAGGGCTCGGTGGTCGAGCTCGACGCGCTGGCCGGCGAGCCGATGGACGTGCTGGTCAACGGCTACCTGATCGCCCAAGGCGAAGTGGTGGTGGTCAATGAGAAGTTCGGTATCCGCCTGACCGACATCATCACGCCGTCCGAACGCATCCGTAAGTTGAACCGCTAAAAACCGGTTTGATGTACACCCTGCGCAACCGCTGCTCCCCCCGGGCAAGGTGTTGAAATGAACCATGCAGTTGATTGGGCCCGCACCTTCGGCGGGCTGTTCGTAGTCCTGGCCATGATCGTGGCAGCCGGCTGGCTGCTGCGCCGGCTGCAGCAACGCGCAGGCATGGGCCCCATGGGCCCAGGCAGGCGCCGCAGCCAGGTCCTCACCGTGGTGGCGCAGCAGATGCTGGGCGCACGCGAGAAGGTCGTGGTGGTGGACGTGGAAGGCACGTGGCTCGTGCTGGGCGTCACGCAGCAGCACGTGCAGACGCTGCACACGATGCCGCGCCCCGCCGATCCCGACCCGGCCGCGTCCGACGCCGGCGATGGCACGACGGGCACCAAGGCGCCCTCCTTTTCCGATGCGCTGGCCATCCAGCTCAAGCGCCGCTTCACCGGCACCACGGGGAAGTCGGAATGAACGTGCGCGCCCTCTTCCGTTGGCTGATCGCCCTGACGTTGCTGTGCGCAGCACCCGCCGTGTTCGCGCAGTCGCAACCGGGTTTTCCGCTGCTCACGGGCACCGCAGGCGGCCAGAGCTATTCGCTGCCGGTCCAGACGCTGATCTTCCTGACCTCGCTGGGTTTCCTGCCGGCCATCATCCTGATGATGAGCAGCTTCACGCGCATCATCATCGTGCTGTCGCTGCTGCGCCACGCGCTGGGCACGCAAACCACGCCGCCCAACCAGGTGCTGATCGGGCTGGCGCTGTTCCTCACGTTCTTCGTGATGCATCCGGTGCTCGACACGGTCTACACCGATGCCTACGTGCCGCTGCGCGACAACAAGATCACCGTCGAGCAGGCCATGGACACCGCCGCCACGCCGCTGCGCCAGTTCATGCTCAAGCAGACCCGCGAGCCGGACCTCGCCCTGTTCGTCAAGATGGGCAACATGCCGCCCATCGCCAGCCCCGAGCAGACGCCAATGCGCGCGCTCATCCCCGCCTTCGTCACCAGCGAGCTCAAGAGCGCATTCCAGATCGGGTTTGCCATCTTCATCCCGTTCCTGGTGATCGATATCGTGGTGGCGGCGGTGCTGATGTCGATGGGGATGATGATGGTCACGCCGTCGATCTTCTCGCTGCCGTTCAAGATCATGCTGTTCGTGCTGGTGGACGGCTGGCACCTGTTGCTGGGCTCGCTGGCCCAGAGCTTCACGCAATAAGGAGGCCACGATGACGCCTGAGTACGTTCTCGACATGGCCCGCCGGGCCATGCAGGTTGCCATGATGGTAGGCGCGCCGATGCTGCTTGTCTCGCTCGTGGTCGGCCTGCTGGTGGCGGTGTTCCAGGCCGCCACGCAGTTGAACGAGCAATCGCTGTCGTTCATCCCAAAGCTGGTGGCCGTAGCCGCCACCATGGTCCTGGCCGGGCCGTGGATCGTGAGCGTGATCGTCGACTACACGCGCGATGTGCTCACCAACATCCCGAACTACATCAACTGAGATGCCTCCCAACGCCGTCGCCCCCGCGAAGGCGGGGACCCAGTGTCCTGATTTCATCAGGACGAACAAGTCGCTGGGTTCCCGCCTGCGCGGGAACGACGAAATCTCGCCATGATCCAGTTCACCGCCGCCCAACTCAACGGCTGGATTGCCATGTACTGGTGGCCGCTGGTGCGTGTGCTGGCATTCATCGCCATGGCGCCGCCGTTTGCCAACACCGAAGTGCCGATGTCGATCAAGGTGGCCTTTGGCGTGATCATCACGGTGGCGCTGGCGCCCCTGCTGCCGGTGCCGCCTGGTGTGTCGGTCGGGTCGTATGAGGGGTTGTGGATCACGCTGCTGCAGGTGGCGATCGGCCTGTCGCTGGGGTTTTGCGTGCAGCTCGTGTTCGCGGCCATCAGCGGCGCGGGCGAGGTGATGTCGATACAGATGGGGCTGGGCTTTGCCACCCTGCTGGACCCGACGCAGACCGAAAGCAGCATGCTGCTCGGCCGCTTCATCAGCCTCACCGCCATCACCGCCTTCATTGCCGGCGACGGCCATCTCGTGCTGCTACACGCCCTGTTCGACAGCTTCACCGCCCTGCCCGTCTCTGCCTCGCCACTGGCCAACCCGGGCTGGCAGACACTCGCCGACGGCGGCACCGTGCTGTTTGCACTGGCCTTGCGCATCGCCCTGCCGATCATCGCCATCATGCTGGTCGTCAACCTGGCCTTTGCGGTGCTCTCGCGCACGGCGCAGGCGCTCAACCCGTTTGCCGTGGGCATCTCCGCCACGCTGGTGGTGGGGCTGATGCTGGTGACGGTGATGATGACCTCGCTGGCGCCGGTGGTGGAACGTTCGGTGATGAATGCGCTGGAGTTGAGTGGGCGGGCGTTTGGGCAGTTTGGGGCGGCACCTCGCTGACAACAATCAGACTTGGCCTATGTCAGTGGTGACTCGCTGCCTAGATGCCCTCAAGTTGTTGCACTGCCCGGCGCACAGACACCCTGAGCGGATCGTAAAGACATCGCTATCGCCCCAATACAGCCAACCACTTCACGACCTGACCGAAAGGATTAAAACACCCGTTTCAATCCTGGTTTGGCCAACACGGGATCTGCCCAAATACCCGATTTTGATGAACCGGTAACAACAAAATCATCTGCCGTTTCACCCAGTCGTGCGCGTGACACGAAGTCTTGCAAGTGGTTGTTTTCCGAGGGGGTTTTTCAGTATGATTCGGCCCGGGGTTGGGGAATAGCAAGCGTTTTGAAAGAGAGAATCGGCCGAGAATAACGGCCCGCGCGTTCACCCAGATCAATCGAAAACAACGAGAGCGAATCGGGTGAAGGCAAGCGTGGCCGTGATGCGCGACCGCCGCCCCGCGCTGGGCGCCGCACCACGCTGCGGCCACCCGGCAATGCTCCATACGCGAACACCGATATGCCCGATTTGCACTGGACAATTCCGGTCGCTCGCTGGTCTTGCTGGCCTGCCATTGGTTCCGATGCAGCGTCGTCGCCGGATATCGGCTTTATCGAGCCGATGGTGCGGCGGCGCTTGAGCACCCTCTCTAAAAGTGCCCTCAAGGTCGCACACGATTGCGTGGCTGATCTGCCCCAGGCGCGCATTGTCTTTGCCTCCCGGCATGGCGAACTGCGCCGCACCGCCGGCATCCTGGCCGACATCGAAAACGCCGAGCCGGTCTCCCCCACCGCATTCAGCCTGTCCGTGCTCAACGCCATGAGCGGCGTGTTCAGCATCGCGCGCGGCGACACTTCGCCCGCGATTGCCGTATCGGCCGGCCCGGCCACGCTGGGGCTGGCGCTGCTCGAAGCCCATGCGCAGTACGTGTCGGACCCCGCCTCGCCGGTGCTGCTGGTCTATGCCGACGAGCCGGCCGACCCACGCTTTGGCGCCGTGGCCGATGAGATCGACGAACGCGCACTCGCCATCCTGCTCGATGGCTCGGCATCGGCCTCCCTTGCGTGCTCGCATGGCACGGCCACCACTGAGGATGCCGCTGCCAGCATGACAACCCAAAGCCAGGCCGTGCTGCACTGCCTGGCGTCCCGCACCTCCAGCGCCTGGCGGCATGCCGACGGCGCGTGGACTTGGCAATGGCGCGAGGGCCCATGGCAACCACACTGAGCACGCGCCTTGACAAGGCTCAGCGCCTGGCGGCAACCGGGCTGGCCTTTACCGTCTTCGGCGTCTGCGGCCTGCTGTTCTCGATCGTGGTGTTTCCGCTCGCCTGGGTGTGGCCGCACCGTGCATCACGGCAACGCACCGTCACATTCGTCATCCACTGGTTCTTCCGCGCGCTGGTGCGCTCGCTGCACTGGATGCGCGTGATGACGCTGGAAGTGCGGGGCGCGGAACGCCTGCGCACGGGCGGCCCGGCCATCGTGGTAGCCAATCACCCGACGTATCTGGACGTGGTGGTGCTGCTCTCGCTCACGCCGCGCGCGTGCTGCGTGGTGAAGAACGCGCACTGGGGTAACCCGTGCTTTTGGGGCATCGTGCGCGCGGCCGAGTACATCAGCAATGCCGACCCGACCGAACTGGTGGAAGCCGGCGCGCACCAACTGGCTGCGGGCTACACCATGATCATCTTTCCCGAGGGCACGCGCAGCCCGGCCAAGGACCGCCTGCATCCGTTCTCGCGCGGCTTCGCGCACATGGCGCTCAACGTGGGTGCCCCCATCGTGCCCGTGCTCATGGACTGCAACCCGCCCGCCTTCACCAAGACCATGCGCTGGTACGACGTGCCGCCGCGCACGTTCCACATGAAAGTGGCGGTGCTGGAGCCCGTCAGCGCCGCGCAATACGTACCCGAGAACGCCCCCGCCATGCTGGCCGCGCGGGCACTCGCCTCGGGCATCGAAACCCATATCACCGACCACCTCCTGCAATATGGATTCCTTGAAGCTCGAAATTAAGCAGCTCCTGATCGAGGCACTCGATCTGGAAGACATGACGCCAGCCGACATCGACGACGACGCCCCGCTCTTCGATACCAACGGTATCGGCCTGGATTCCATCGACGCATTGGAGATCGGTATCGTGCTGCGCAAGCGTTATCAATTGACGATTGCCGCCAACGACGAACAGACGCGCGAATATTTCCGCTCGGTGAATACGCTCGCGGCACTCGTGAAGAGCCAACAATAATCGTCCGGAATGAGAGGCACTATCAAAATGAAGCACAGCGGTCCTGGCTAGGCGTGTGGCCGCGGACAGTACTGAAGTACGGCCAGGCTACACAACAACGCCAGGATCATTTTGATAGTGCCTCCAGGCACCGGCTGATACAGGGAGAGAACAACATCATGACGGACACCGAGATCCTCGAGCGCATCCGCGCCATTTTCAAAGAGAACTTTGCCATCGAGCCCGAGCGCGTCACGCCCGAGGCGCATCTGTTCGAAGACCTGGACCTGGACAGCATCGACGCCGTGGACCTGGCGATCAAGCTGCAGGAAATGACCGGGCGCCGTATCAAGCCCGAAGAATTCAAAACCGTGCGCACGGTGGGCGACGTCATCGGCGCGGTCGAATCGCTGCTGGCGGCATAAGCGGATGCAGGCGCAACCTGCCCGCACGACCCGTCAGCCATTGGCCCTGCCCCGCTGGGCACGCGGCGCCGCGCAGGCGGTGCTGAAGATCGCGTATCCGCTGGTATTGCTTGGCGCCTGGCATTTCGGCGCACCGCGTTACGTGGGCATCGCCCTGCTGGCGCTGCTTTGGGCCCAGCGGTGGGTCGGGGCGGGCAGCGTGTCGGAACTGCTTCGCCAGCTCACGCCGCTGGATTGGCTGATCGCCGGAGTGCTGACCTGCACGTCGGCGGCCGTCGCCATCACGAATAGCGAGCTGCTGCTGCGCCTGTATCCGGCGCTGGTCAATGGCGGGCTGCTGCTGAGCTTCGCGGCCACCCTGCGCTCGGGCCCCACCATGATTGAAAAGTTCGCGCGCATGCGCCTGCCCGATCTGCAGCCCCGTGCCGTGCGCTATACGCGGCACGTCACGCAGGTCTGGTGCGGCTTCTTTGCGCTCAATGGGCTGACGGCTGTGGTTGCGGCGCTCTACTGGTCGCGTGGTGCCTGGGCGCTGTACAACGGCGTGATCGCCTACGTGCTGGTCGGTGCGCTGATCGCGGCCGAAGCGGCGTTCCGGCACTGGGTCGTCCGCCCGCACGCACTGCAATCGGAAACCCCATGATCGCCCTGCACGCCCAGCTCTGCGCTGCGCGGCCCGACGATGCGGTGGTCTGCGTCGACGGCCCGCAATCGATGACGTACGGCGCATTCCGCGCGCGCGTGGCCGCCTGCGCGACAGCGTTCGCCAGCCAAGCGGCAGTACGCTACGCGCTGTGCGTTGACGACCCGTTCGACTTCACCTGCGCGTTGTTCGCGCTATTCGCGAGCGGCAAGCACGTCGTGATTCCTGCCAGCGCTGCGCCGGCTTACCTGGACACGCTGGCCGACGCCTATGACGTGCTCGTCACTGATACCGATCTCGCGGCCATGGGTGCGCATACCGAAGCTGCAATCGGTGCGATCAATCCGCACGCGCCCATCACGCTGTACACGTCGGGCAGTACCGGCGCACCCAAGCCCATCCACAAGACGCTGGCCCAGTTCGACGCGGAAGTCGTCACGCTGGAGCGGCAATGGGGCGCGCAGATCGGCACCGGCGCCGTGATGGCCAGCGTGCCGCATCACCATATCTATGGGCTGCTATTCCGCGTGTTCTGGCCGCTCGCGGCCGGCCGCGCCTTCAGCCGCCAGACGCACATCGAGCCGATCGCACTGCAAGAGGCGCTGGTGCAACGGCCTGCCGCCGCGTTTGTGTCCAGCCCGGCACAACTCGCGCGATGGCCGCTGCTGCCGGGTTTCGATGCGCTGCGGCCGCTGCCGGTGGTGTTCTCGTCGGGCGGCCCGCTGGACGCCAGTGCGGCGACGGCGTTTGCATCTGCACACGGAAACGCCCCGATCGAAGTCTTCGGCAGCACCGAGACGGGCGGCATCGCCTGGCGCCGCCAGGATCAAACCCACGCTTGGCGCCCTTTCACCAACATTGAAGTCCGCCGGGAAGACGACGGCGCGCTGGCCGTGCGCTCGCCGCATCTGCCGCATGACGACTGGCACCGCACCGACGACGCCATCGCCTTTGACGACTGCGGCCGCTTCATCCTGCGCGGCCGGCTGGACCGCGTCGTCAAGGTGGACGGCAAGCGCGTCTCGCTGCCGGAAGTGGAAGACTGGCTGGGTGCGCATCCGTTTGTCGCGCGGGCCGCAGCCACGCTGCTGGCCGGAGCGTCGCGCGAGCGCCTGGGTGCGCTGGTCGCCCTCACCCCGGCGGGCGTTGAAGCCCTGCGAGCACAAGGCCGCGTGGCACTCGCCAAGACGCTGCGCCGGCACCTGTCCACCTACACCGAGCCCACGCTGATCCCGCGCCGCTGGCGCTTTTGCATGGCGATGCCGGTAGATGCGCGCGGCAAGCTGCCGGCCTCGGCCGTCGCCGCTGCCTTCCGGGCCAGCGCAGACGGTTTTGAAACGCTCGCGCACGTGAGCGACGCCGATGGCGACCACTACGAGTTGCGCGTCAGCCCCGATCTCATTCATTTCGAAGGCCACTTCCCCGGCCTGCCGATCCTGCCGGGCGTCGTACTGATCGACTGGGCCATCCGCCTGGCGGCAATGCGCAACGGTGCAGTGCGGGCCATGACCTCGATCGATCAGCTCAAGTTCATGGCGCCGGTACCGCCGGGTGCCGTCGTGTCGCTGCGCCTCGTGCATGAGCCGGAGCGTACTCGCGTGCGCTTCATCGCCCGGCTCGGCGCGCGCGATTGCGCTTCCGGCGTGCTGGCCTACCAAGCCCCCCGGGAGGCCGCGTGAGTGTGACCATGCCGACTGCCGTCACCCCGGCCATCGTCATCCCGATCTACAACCACAAGGACGCGATCGGCAACACCGTCGCGCACCTTTCGGTGCATGGGTTGCCCATCTTCATCGTTGACGACGGCAGCGACGCGGCCACGCAAGATGTGCTGGCCGCACTGGCGCAGCAATTCGCGCAACAGGTCACGCTGCTGCGGCTGCCGGTGAACGGCGGCAAGGGCGCGGCCGTGATGGCCGGCCTGCGCGCCGCCCACGCTGCCGGCTACACGCACGCCCTGCAGATCGACGCCGACGGCCAGCACGACGCGGCAGATGTCCCGCGCTTTATCGGCGCTGCAAAAGCATCACCCGACGCCGTGATCCTCGGGCGCCCGGTCTACGACGAGAGCGTGCCCAAGGCGCGCTTGTACGGCCGCTACGTCACGCACGTCTGGGTGTGGATCGAAACGCTGTCGTTCGACATCCGGGACTCGATGTGCGGCTTCCGCATCTATCCGCTGGCGCTGGCCTGCAAGCTGATCGACGACGTTGCCCTGCCCACGCGCATGGATTTCGACATCGAGATTCTGGTACGCCTGCACTGGCGCCGCGCACGCATCGTCACCCTGCCCACGCGGGTCACGTATGCGCCGGATGGGCTGTCGCACTTCGACGTGCTGTGGGACAACGTCCGCATCAGCAAAAGCCATACGCGGCTGGTGGCCGGCATGCTGCTGCGCCTGCCGCTGCTGTTGGCGGGCAAGCTGATGCCACGCTGGCGGCATCCATCCGCCTCGGGCGCGTCGCAAGGCTGGTGGCGCATGGCCGAGCGCGGCAGCCGGCTCGGCATGCAGTTCCTGGCGCTGAGCTGCCGCCTGTTCGGCACGCGTTTCACCTCGTTGTGGCTGTACCCGATCGTCGCGTATTTCCTGTTGACGGGGCGCACGGCGCGGGAGGCATCGCGGCAGTATTTCGCACGGCTGCATGCGGCATCGCCGGGAGCAGGCATGCCGCAGCCGGGTTGGCTGAGCGCCTACCGCCACATGATTGCGTTTGCGCAATCGGGGCTGGACAAGCTGGCCGCATGGTCGGGCCAGGTAAAAGGCGATCGCGTGCGCTTTGACGACCCGGCCGCGTTCGAGGCGCTCATCGCGAGCGGACGCGGCGCGCTGGTCATCGGTGCGCACCTGGGCAACCTGGAAATGACGCGCGCACTGGCCGCGCGCAACGGCCACGCCAAGGTGACGGCGGTGGTGTACACCGAGCACGCACAGCGCTTCAATCACGTGCTGGCGCAGGCGCATCCGGACGTCGTCTCGCACCTGATGCAGGTGACGGATTTCGGCCCCGCTACCGCCATGCTGATGCAGGAGCGCATCGACGCGGGCGAGCTGCTGGTGATCGTGGGCGACCGCGTGCCCGCACATGAATCCGGCCGCACGGTGGAAGCACGCTTCCTCGGCGCGTCGGCGCAGTTTGCACAAGGCCCATATGTGCTGGCCCACGCGCTGGGCTGCCCCGTGTACCTGTTCTTCTGCCTGAAGACGGGGCAGGACCACACCCTCTATTTCGAGCCGTTTGCCGAGCGCATCGAGCTGCCTCGCGCCGAGCGCGCGCGCCACCTGAGCGCGCTGGCTCAACGCTACGCCGAGCGGCTGGAGCACTATTGCCGCAAGGCGCCTTTCCAATGGTTCAACTTCTTCGATTTTTGGGCGCGCCCCAAAGTCCTCAAAAATATGGACGCCCATGGCTGAACACGATCTGAACGTGCCCGCGCAGGCGGAAGCGCCTACCCGGCAGGAAGCCATCGTCATCGGCAACCGCCATCTGACGATTGAAGACGTGGTTGCCATCGCGCGCGGCCAGCGGCCGGTATCGCTCAATGCCGATGCTGCATGGCGTGACCGCATCGAGCGCGGCGCGCAATTCCTGCGCGAGCGCCTTGCCCAAGGCGCAACCATCTACGGCGTCAATACAGGCTACGGCGACGCCTGCCAGGTGAGCGTGCCGATGGCGCTGGTCGAAGCGCTGCCGCTGCAACTCACGCGCTACCACGGCTGCGGCATGGGCCGCCATCTGGAGCCCGCCGAAACGCTGGCCGTGGTGGCCGCGCGGCTGAACTCGCTGGCGTACGGCTATTCGGGTGTGCGCACCCTGCTGCTGCAACGCCTGGCAGACCTGATCAACCACCGCATCCTGCCGCGCATTCCGGCCGAGGGCTCGGTGGGCGCCAGCGGCGATCTCACACCGCTGTCATACGTGGCCGCCGCGCTGGTCGGCGAACGTGACGTGCTGTTCAATGGCCAACTGCAACCCGCCGCAGGCGTGTGGCAACAGATCGGCCACGCGCCCATCACGCTGGCGCCCAAGGAAGGGCTCGCGCTGATGAACGGCACCGCCGTCATGACCGGCCTCGCATGCCTGGCCTATGCGCGTGCCGAGCAGTTGATCCGCCTGTCGTCCAGGCTGACGGCGCTGGCGACCGTGGCGCTGGATGGCCGGGCCGCACACTTCCACCCGACCATCTTCGCGGCCAAGCCACATGCGGGCCAGGCAGAGGTAGCCGGCTGGATTCGCGCCGATCTGGCCGACTGGGACGACACCTCTGCGCACCGCGTGCAGGATCGCTACTCGATCCGCTGCGCGCCGCACGTGATCGGGGTGGCGCGCGACGCGCAATCGTGGATCCGCCGCGACATTGAGAACGAACTCAACAGCGCCAACGACAACCCGCTGGTCGACCCCGACGCGCAGGAAATCCTGCACGGCGGCAACTTCTACGGCGGCCACATCGCGTTTGCGATGGACGCGCTCAAAACCGCAGTCGCCAACCTGGCCGACCTGATGGACCGCCAGCTCGCGCTGCTGGTGGACGACAAGTTCAACAACGGCTTGCCGCGCAACCTGTCCGGCGCCACGCCTGATCGTGCCCCGATCAACCACGGCTTCAAGGCCGTGCAGATCTCGTCGTCTGCGTGGACGGCGGAGGCGCTCAAGCACACCATGCCGGCCAGTGTGTTCTCGCGCTCGACCGAGGCGCACAACCAGGACAAGGTCAGCATGGGCACGATTGCCGCGCGCGATTGCCTGCGCGTGCTGGAGTTGACCGAACAAGTAGCCGCTGCGCACACGCTGGCCGCCGTGCAGGCAGTGCGGCTGCGCTGCCAGCTTGATCCGACGACGAAGGTGCCGGCGCCGGTGCGGGCGTTCGTCGATCGGGTGAGCGGGCTGTCGGCGTTCGTCGCGGAAGACCGCCCGCTGGAGAGCGACCTGCGCGCGCTGACTACCGCCATCGAACGCGGCGAACTCGACACCGAAAACGGAGACCGCCATGACCGCGCGTGACCTGCCGCCGCTGGCCGCCAGCGCCCGCGTCGAAGTACCGTTTCACGACGTCGACGCGATGGACGTCTGCTGGCACGGCCACTATCTGAAGTATTTCGAGATCGGCCGTGCCGCGCTGCTGCGCCGCTTCGACTACGACTATCGTGAAATGCGCGACTCGGGCTTCCTGTGGCCCGTGGTGGAAGCCCACCTGAAGTACATCAAGCCGGCCACTTACGGCCAGCAGATCGAGGTGCGCGCCACGCTGATGGAGTACGAGAACCGCTTGAAGATCGGCTACGAGATCGTCGATTGCGCTTCGGGCACGCGCCTGACCAAGGGTCACACCACGCAGGTGGCGGTGTGCGCCCGCACCGGCGAGCTGCAGTTTGTCTCGCCGCCGGTGATGATCGAACGTGTGGAGCGCGCATGGCTCGGTTGATGAAGACCGCACGCGCCTGGTGTGTTGGCCTGACAGTCGCTGCGGCAAGCATGCTCGCCTGTGCAGCGCCCACCGAGGCGCCGCAGGATGGCGCGTCAGTCTCACCGCTCGTCTCGCAAGTTGCCGCGCAGTTGGCACAGGCCAAGGGCGTGCGCGCGCAGTTCGTGCAAACGCAATCGCTGCAGGCCATGCAAAAGCCGCTGGTGAGCAGCGGCACGCTGCTGTTCCTGCGCGATCAGGGCGCGCTCTGGCGCATCGAGCACCCGACTCGCATGACGTACGTGATGACCGATGCCGGCGTCACCACGCTCGACGCCAACGACAAACCGATGGCGCGCGGCGCACGCAACGCCGCGGGCGTGGCGCAGGTTTCGCGCATGATGCGCGCGATGCTGGCAGGCGACCTGTCGGCGCTGTATTCGCAGTTCAACGTGAACGCGCAGGGCAGCGCCAGCCGCTGGCAGCTCAATCTGACCCCGGCCCAGCCACAACTGGCACAGGCGCTGCGCGGGCTCGACCTGACGGGTGACAGCTACGTGCGCAGCATCCGCATCCGGTCAGCCAACGGCGACGAAACGCGCATCGAGTTCACGGGCAGCACGCACGTCGATGCGCCCAACGCAACCGAACGCGCACTGCTGGGGGCGCCCTGATGACGCAAGAGCTTGCGGCACAGACACCAGGCGCGTCGAGCGGGCCTGCCCAATCGGCGTGGGCCGTCCGGCTCGGCTGGCTGGCGTTCGTGCTGGCGGCCCTGCTCTATTGCGGCGTGCGCCTGCATGACGGTGCTGCGCTGCAGACGAATCTGCTCTCGCTGCTGCCAGCCACCGAGGCCGACCCCGTTGCCGAGAAGGCCGTCGACACGCTGGCCGCTTCGCTGGGCGACCGCACGGTGTTCCTGGTCAGCAGCCAGGACGCCGCTCACGCCAAGGTAGCGGCGAAACAACTCAGCACACAGCTCAGGGCCAGCTCGGCGTTCCGCAACGTGATTGCCGAGTTGCCGCCGTTCGATGCCAGCCAGATCACGCGCTTCTACCTGCCCTACCGGTTCGGCCTGCTGAGCGCAGCCGACCGCGCTGCGCTGGACGATCCAAGTACGGCGCTGCCGGCACTGCTCGCGCAGCGGCTCTATGCACCCGTTGAAACCGGCCTGGGCGCACCGCTGGCCGACGACCCGTTCGGCTGGCTCGGCCACTGGCTGGCCGACCTGCCGCTGGCCTCCACCCGGCTTGAGCTGGAAGACAACTTCCTGATCGCCCGGCATGGCGATACGACCAGCGTGCTGGTGACGAGCACCCTGGCAGCCTCCGCGTACGACGCGCAAACCCAGGCCGCCGTACGCACCGCTGTTGCGCAGGCCGAGCAATCGTTGGCGCAGAGCTTCCCTAATGTGACGCTGGCCCGCACAGGCGCGGTGTTCTACGCGGCGGCGGCGCGCAGCGCCTCGGAGCAGGAACTGCACCGCATCGGCATCATCTCGACCTGCGGCATTGCGTTGCTGATGCTGTGGGTGTTCCGCTCGCCGCGCTTCCTGCTGCTGGGTTTTGTGTCGACCGGCATTGGCATCGTGTGCGCGCTGGCGGCCACGTTGATGGTGTTCGGCAAGCTGCATCTTCTGACGCTTGTGTTTGGCGCCAGCCTGATCGGCGAGGCGGTGGACTACTCCATCCAGTATTTCGTGACCTATCTCGGTGGCGGCGCCGAGCGGGACGCACAGCGCAGCGCGCGCGACGTGCGCCCTGCACTGCTGGTGGCGCTGACCACGAGCCTGCTCGGTTACGCGATCCTGGTCGGCGTGCCATTTCCGGCGCTGCGCCAGATTGCGTGCTTTGCCATTGCCGGGATCGGCGCGGCCTTCCTATCGGTGGCCTCGCTGTTGCCAGCGCTGCTGGTGAATGCACCGCGCCGGCAACGTCGCACCTACGGACGCGCCGCGCGTTGGCTCAACGGGTGGCAGGCCGCGCTCACGCATCGAGGGGCCTGGCTGTGCCTGGGTCTTCTTGCAGCGGCGGCGGTGCCCGGCTGGCTGCGCCTGACCAGCGACGACGACATCCACCTGCTGATCCAGCGCGACCCCGAGTTGGCGCGCCAGGAAGCCGCCGTGCGCGAGGCGATTGGCGTGGAGAACAGCACGCAGTTCTACGTCGTGAAGGGTGACTCGGCCGAACGGGTGTTGCAGCGCGCAGAAGCCCTGCAGCACAAGCTGGAAGCACCGATTGCGGGCGCGCAGCTCAAGGGCGTGCAGTCGGTCGCGCAGTTCGTGCCGTCGGCGCGGCAGCAGGCAGAAGATCGGGCCCGCCTCGCCAAACGCGTGTTCGCCAACCCGCAGGCGCTGGGCGCAACGTTGACCGATGCCGGTTTCCGCGCGGACGTGGCGGCCAAGTACCTCAACACCTTTGCAAGCGCCGGCAGCCAACCGCTGACGGTCGATGCCTGGCTGGCGATGCCATGGTCGCAGCCGTACCGGCACCTCTGGCTGGGCCAGGTGGCAAGTGCCGATGCGCAAACGCCCGTGTTTGCCGCCATCGTCATCCCCGTCGGTGCCACGGCAGCGCAGCTACCGGCGCTCGCCGCGCTGGCCGATGCCGATGCGGGCATCCGCTTCGTCGACAAGCCGGCCAGCGTCGCCCGCCTGTTCGCCACCTACCGGATCGACAGCGGCTGGTGGCTGGCGGGGGCGCTCACCCTGATCCTTGTGCTGTTCTGCGTGCGCTACGGGCTTGCTGCCGGTGTGCGGGTGACGCTGCCGGTGGTCTTTGCGGTCGGCATCACGTTTGCCGTGTATGGGTATGCGGGTATTCCGCTGAACCTGTTCCACTGGCTGGCCCTGATGCTGGTGCTGGGCGTGGGTGCCAACTACGCCGTGTTCCTGCGCGAAGGCTGCGCACGCCACCGCGCCGACATCGGCGGCGTGTGGGTGGGCGTGCTGCTCTCTTCGGCCACCACGTTGCTCTCGTTCGGCCTGCTCGGCACGAGCGCCATGCCAGTGCTGCGCAGTTTCGGCATGACGCTGGCCCTGGGCATCGTCATCGCGGTCGCCTTGGCGCCGCTGGGCATGCCGCCGAAGTCGCCGATTTCGAGACATCGATCCTCATGACTGCTCCCACTGCCTACCTGCATGCACTCGGCATGGTCAACGCGCTGGGCGACGACGTGCCAACCATTTGCCGCAACCTGGAAGCCGGCCACGCGCCGGGCATGCTGGCTGCGGACCGTCCGGATGGCAGCATCGCCGTCGTCGGCCGTGCGCTGGCGCCGCTCGAACTCGCGCCGCCCGCGCATCTGTCCGCTTACGACTGCCGCAACAACCGGCTGCTGCTTGCGGCACTCGCGCAGATCGAACCGGCATTGAATGCCGCCCGCGCACGGTACGGCGCGCACCGCATCGGCATCGTGCTCGGCACCAGCACATCCGGCATCGATGCTGCGGAGGCCGCGCTGCGGCATGCCAAGGCGTACGGCGCGCTGCCCAGTGCATTCGACTATCGCCAGATGGAAATCGGCACGCTGGCACCGTTCGCCGCTGCTGCGCTTGGCACCTCGGGCCCCGCCTATACGGTGTCCACCGCGTGCACGTCGAGCGCCAAGGCCTTTGCCTCCGCACGCCGATTGCTACAACTGTACCTGTGCGATGCGGTGATCGTGGGCGGTGTGGATTCGCTATGCGAGCTGACGCTGCAGGGCTTCGCCTCGTTGGAATCGACCAGCGCCGCGCGCACCAACCCGATGAGCCGCAACCGCGCCGGAATCAATATCGGAGAGGGCGCGGCCGTCTTCCTGATGACACGCGAGCCGGGCCCCGTGCGGCTGGCCGGCGTGGGTGAATCGAGCGACGCCCACCATATCTCCGCGCCCGACCCCACTGGCGCCGGTGCCGAGCGTGCATTGCGTGCCGCCCTGGCCGATGCGGGCATCGACGCCAGCGCCATCGGCTACGTGAATCTGCACGCCACCGCCACGCGCAAGAACGACGAGATGGAAGCGCATCTGATGGCGCGCGTCTTCCCGCAAGGCGTGCCGACCAGCGGCACCAAGCCGCTGACCGGCCACACGCTGGGCGCGGCCGGCGCCACCGAACTGGGTTTCGCGTGGCTTGCCCTTGCAAACGAAGGCACCACCCTGCCGCGCCACATCTGGGACGGCGAGGCCGACCCTGCGCTGCCCGCACTGGACCTGATTGAAAACACGCGCCGCCTCGCCTCCGGTCAATACGTGATGAGCAACTCGTTCGCCTTTGGCGGCAGCAATGCCAGCCTGATCCTGGGCCGGGAATTGGGACAAAAACGCGCATGACCGATACCGAACTGAGCGCATTCCCCATCGCGCCCATCGAATCCCTCCTGCCGCATCGGGGCACCATGCTGCTGCTCGCGCGCGTGGACGCCTGGGACGACGAATCCCTGACGGCCGTAGCACACGTCGACCGCACCGCCTGGTATGCCGATGCAGAAGGCAACATGCCCGCGTGGATCGGCATCGAGTTGATGGCGCAGGCGATTGCCGCGCACGTGGGCCTGCTGTCGATGCGCGCCGGACAGCCAGCGCGGCCCGGTGTGCTGCTGGGCTCGCGCAAATACGAGGCCAGCGTGCCTGCCTTCGCCCACGGCCAGCCGCTGTGCGTGCAAGCGCGCGAACTGCTGCGCAGCACCGAAGGCCACGGCGCGTATGAGTGCACAATCAGCACAGACGGGCCAGCGGGTCGAACGCTGGCCAACGCGGTCATCAAGGTATATCAACCGACCGATTTTCAAGCATTCATCGAAGGGAGTTTCGCAACATGAGCCGCCGTGTTCTTGTGACGGGCGCTAGCCGCGGCATCGGCCGCGCGATCGCCTACCAACTGGCGTCCGACGGGTTCGACGTCTCGGTGCATTGCCGCAGCGGCCGCAACGAGGCCGAGGCCGTGGTGGCCGGCATCCAGGCGCAGGGCGGCACCGCCCGCGTGCTGCAGTTCGACGTGCGCGACCGCACCGCCTGCCGCGCGCAGCTCGAAGCCGATGTCGAAGCGCACGGCGCCTACTACGGCATCGTCCTGTGCGCGGGCGTCACGCGCGACGCCGCCTTCCCTGCGTTGACGGACGAAGACTGGGACGTCGTGCTGGAAACCGGCCTGGACGGCTTCTACAACGTGGTGCATCCGCTCACCATGCCGATGGTGCGTGCACGCCAGGGCGGGCGCATCGTCACCATCGCTTCTGTTTCGGGCGTGATGGGCAACCGCGGGCAGGTCAACTACAGCGCGGCCAAGGCCGGGCTGATCGGCGCGACCAAGGCGCTGGCGGTGGAGCTGGCGTCGCGCCGCATCACCGTCAACTGCGTGGCCCCGGGGCTGATCGAGACCGAGATGCTGTCGCACGTCGAGCACCTGGACCAGGCCCTGCAAACCGTACCGATGAACCGCGTCGGCCAGCCCGCCGAGGTGGCCGCAGTGGTGGGCTTCCTGATGTCGGATGCCGCGTCGTACGTCACGCGGCAGGTGATCGGCGTCAACGGCGGGATGATCTGATGAAGCGCGTGGTCGTCACAGGCATGGGCGGCGTCACCGCTCTGGGCTCCGAGTGGAGCGAGGTTCAAGCGGCCATCGAGCAGGGCCGCAACGCGGTGCGCCGCATGCCCGAATGGGATTACTTCGACACCCTGCACGCGCGGCTGGCGTGCCCGCTGCCGGCCTTCACCACGCCGGCGGAATACCCGCGCAAGAAGACGCGCTCGATGGGGCCGGTGTCGGTGTACGCGGTGCGCGCAAGCGAGCTGGCACTGGCCGATGCGGGCCTGGCGGGCGACTCGTCCATCGCCGATGGCCGCATGGGCGTGGCATATGGTTCGTCGTCGGGCTCGGTGCAGCCGATTCGCGCGTTCGGCAACATGCTCGACACGGGCTCGATGCTGGGCGTCACGTCCAACAGCTACGTGCAGATGATGCCGCACACCGCAGCCGTCAACGTGGCGCTGTTCTGGGATTTGAAGGGCCGCATCATCCCCACGTCGTGCGCATGCGCATCGGGCAGCCAGGCCATCGGCTATGCGTACGAAGCCATCGCCACTGGCAAGCAGACGATGATGCTGGCCGGCGGCGCGGAAGAGCTCTCCGCACCTGCCGTGGCCGTGTTCGACACGCTCTACGCCACCAGCACGCGCAATGACGAACCGCACCTGACGCCACGCCCGTTCGACAAGGCGCGCGATGGCCTCGTGGTGGGCGAAGGCGCCGCCACGCTGGTGCTGGAAGACTACGACCACGCCCGCGCACGCGGCGCGCGCATCCACGCGGAGGTGATCGGTTTCGGCTGCAATTCCGACGGTGCGCACATGACGCAACCGACCGCCGCCACCATGAGCCAGGCCATGCGCCTGGCGCTGCAGGACGCGCGCCTCTCGCCAGACGCCATCGGCTACGTCAACGCGCACGGCACCTCCACCGACCTGGGCGACGTGGCCGAAAGCCAGGCCACGGCCGAGGTGTTCCGCCCCACGATGCCGATCAGCTCGCTCAAGAGCTACATCGGCCACACGCTGGGCGCATGCGGCGCCATCGAAGCGTGGTGGACCATCGAGATGATGAAGCGCAACTGGTACGCACCCACGCTCAACCTGGAGAACGTCGACCCCGCCTGCGCGCCGCTGGACTACATCGCGGGCAGCGCACGCACGCTCAATGCCGAATACGTGATGAGCAACAACTTCGCGTTCGGCGGCATCAACACGTCGCTCATCTTCAAGCGCGCCGACTGATGCAGGCCAGCACCTCACGCCCCCTCTCCCGCTTTGCACCGGAACGCGTGGTCGTGACGGGTCTGGGCATCGTGAGCTGCCTGGGCAATACGCTCGATGCCGTGGCCAGTGCGCTGCGCGACGGGCGCTCAGGCCTCTCGCATGTGCCGGCCTGGGCGGCGATGGGCCTGGACAGCCAGGTCGCGGGCGTGACCTCCACGCACGACGAGCCACCCTTTGCGCGCAAGTTCGAGCGCTTCATGGGCCAGACCGCACGACTGGCCTGCCATGCCGCCCGCAAGGCCATCGACGATGCGGGCCTCGATGCGGCTGCGCTGCACTCGCCGCGCGCGGGCGTAGTGGCCGGTTCGGGCACCGGCGCGCTGGCCGCCTACGACGCGGCGCTGGAGGTGGCACGCACACGCGGCGTGGAACGGACTTCGCCCTACATCGTTCCGCAGGTGATGAGCAGCACCGTGTCGGCCAACGTGGCGCAGGTGTTCGGAATGAGCGGCATCTGCTATTCGCCTTCGTCAGCCTGCACCACGTCCGCCCTGGCGATCGGGCAGGCCGCGCAGTGGATTCGCTCAGGGCAGCAGGACATCATGCTGGCCGGCGGCGCGGAAGAACTGCACGACGGCTACGCGCTGTTCTTCGATGCCATGGGCGCGCTGTCGCACGCGCCGGCCGACGCGCCCGAGCGCGCATCGCGCCCATACGACGTGGCGCGCGACGGCTTCGTGCTGGGCTCGGGCGCCGGCATGCTGGTATTGGAATCGCTCACCCACGCGCGTGCACGCGGTGCCCGCATCTATGCCGAGCTGACGGGCTTCGGGCAAAGCACGGATGTGGGCTCGATGGTGTCGCCGCGCGCGCAAGGCATTGCCCGGGCCATACAAGCCACGCTGGACGACGCCGGTACACAACAGCAACGGCCCGACTACATCAACACACATGCCCCCTCCACCCCCTCCGGCGATGTGGAGGAACTGCACGCCCTGCAGGCCGTGTTCGGCGCAGAGGTGCCGCCGTTCTCGTCCACCAAGGGGCTCACCGGGCATCCGCCGGGCGCGGCAGGCGCGCATGAGGCCATCTATACGCTGTTGATGATGCGCGACGGATTCATGGCCGGGTGTGCCGGCATCGAAACGCCCGACCCGGCGGTCGCAGGCATGCCGCTGGTGCGGCAATCGCGCGACGCACGCATCGGGCGGGCGCTGTCCATTTCCTTTGGGTTCGGCGGCAGTAGCGCCGGGCTGATGTTCGACGCCGTCATTGGCGATTCCTCAACGTAACACCAAGAAACGGAGTGCTCTCAATGAAGATCCGACTGCTGCTGGCCGCCAGCGCACTTGCCGCCATCACCCAGGTCGCCCATGCACGCACCGAGGTCGTGACGTACCCGATCAAGCCGGTGCTGGAATCCAAGCAGTTCGCGCCCGATGTGGCGCTCTACTTCGGCAACCAGCCGCACCCGGCGGTCGTCGCCAAGCTGGGCGAAGTCACCAAGTCGTCCCACCCGCCGCGCAAGACGCTCACCGAAGTCGAAGTCTGCAATGCCACGCTGGCCGATGCCCTGCGCCAGCTCGCGAGCGCCGCTCACGACCGTGGCGCCAACGCGGTCATCAACATTAAGACGAACTTCCATTCGAGCGAAAGCAACGATGCGAACAACTACACCTGCGGCGTGAGCAGCGTGTCGGCAGCGCTGCACGTGCGCGGCGAAATGGTCACGATCGAATCCGCCAAGTAATTTGGCATTGGCCATTGCAGTCCCACCCCCAACCGTTGAATCAACGACAAGGAGTCTGGAATGAAACGTCCCCTGATGCTGGCTACCCTGTGCCTGGCCACGATGAGCACCGCCGCCCTCGCCCGCAACGACGTCGGCACGTATCCGATCGCCGCGGCGCTCAAGAGCGAAGGCTCCGACAAGGTCGGCAGCGACATCGCGCTGGTCTTTGCCGGCCAGAAGCACGCACCGGTCGCCAAATCGATGGGTGAGATCGCCACCAACAAGAAGACCAACGGCGTCGGCCGCAGCGATGAAGCTGCTTGCCAGTACGTATTCCTGTCGGCAGTGCTGGCCCTGCAGGAACGCGCTCGCCAGATGGGCGGCAACGCGGTCATCAACATCAAGAGCAACTACCAGAACCGGCTGACCGAAAGCGCAACGGATTTCACGTGCGGCTCGGGCGCCATCATGTCGGGCGTGGCCCTCAAGGGCGAAGTCGTGACGCTGAAGAAGTAACAAGCCGGCAAGGGCTGCCGGCCAGGCGGATCGACCGGCAGCCTTAAATCACAACTTCAGCCGCAGCGGGCTTGGTGGCGGCGACGTTGACCAGCGTCTCGCGCCGCTTGCCCGGCTTGGGATGATGCAGGCCCAGCCGCTCGAACAGACCGAAGTCAGCCGCACGGCTCCACCAGAGATACGGCAGCGAGACATTGCGCTCGTCAAAGTCGAAGCCGCCGATGCGCAGCATCTGCAGATAGCCGTCGGCACTTTTCTGCACATGCATCGGATGCCGGAACAGCAGGCGGATCACCCACGACTTGATATACGCGTCCGTCGATTCGGCAAACAGCAGCACGCCGCCCGGCTTCAAGATGCGGCGGAATTCCGCCAGCGCGCGCTCCTGCTCGACGAGGTGGTGAAAGGTCTGGTGGCAGAAGACGATGTCTGCGCAGGCATCGGGCAGCGGCAGGGCCGCGCAATCGCCGTGCAGGATCTCGGTGGGTGTACCGATGGCGCGCGCAGCAGCCTGCGCGGCCTCCAGAGAAGGCGCATGGCAATCGACACCGACGATGCGTTGCGGAGCAAACGCTTGCTCCAGCAGCCGGAATGAAATGCCTTGCCCGCAACCCACGTCCACCAGCACCGGAGAGGCTGGCAGCGGTGTCGTGATCAGGCGCTTGAGATCGTTGATAGCCACGCGCAGCACATGGTGCTCCCACGTATATGTGCGCAAGAACCAGATGCCGAATGCAGTTTCGGGCACGAACGAACCGACATGCGCGGGCGTTGAGGTGGTTTCCATGGGGTGACGGTGGCGTTTTGAAAATCGGCGGAGCATTGTACCGACAATCAATTCCGGTTTTCAAAGCGCATTGAACGTCGTACGATCGCGCTTTATTTCGGCAAGGCGCCGAGAAACGGATTATTCACAAACGATAATGCACGCAACCATTCCCGCAATCGAAAAACACGAGCACGTCGATGTCGCCATCATCGGGGCCGGCCCGTCCGGCGCCGTGGCGGCAGCACTGCTGCGGCAAGCGGGGCGCAAAGTGCTGGTGCTCGAACGCCAGCATTTCCCGCGTTTCTCGATTGGCGAAAGCCTGCTGCCGCAGAGCATGGCCTATCTTGAACAAGCCGGCATGCTGCAGGCCGTGGTGGAGGCCGGGTTTCAATACAAGAATGGCGCGTACTTCGTGCATCGTGACAAGCACGCCGCGTTCGATTTTCGCGACAAGCATTCCGCGGGCTGGGGCACGACGTATCAGGTCGAGCGCGCGGCCTTTGATCAGATCCTGATCCAATGTGCGGCTCAACAAGGCGCCGAGGTGCGCTTTGGCCACACGGTGCGCGCCATGCAGCCGGGCGATGCGCCTGTGCTGGAAGTCGAGGACGAGGCCGGGCATGCCTATGCCGTGCACGCCCGCTTCGTGCTCGATGCGAGCGGCTTTGGCCGCGTGCTGCCGCGCCTGCTCAACCTCGAAGCACCGACCGGCCTGGCGACGCGCGCGGCGCTGTTCACGCACGTGAACGATGCCCTGCCCGCCGGCAGCACCGACCGCAACAAGATCTGCGTGGCCGTGCACCCCGAGCGGCGCGACGTCTGGTACTGGATGATCCCGCTGGCC
The DNA here is from genome assembly GCF_002298975.1 of Ralstonia sp. UBA689. GTDB lineage: Bacteria > Pseudomonadota > Gammaproteobacteria > Burkholderiales > Burkholderiaceae > Ralstonia. Next base: position 16,742 of record NZ_DBMV01000040.1, on the reverse strand, counting down.
AACGGCCGTTCGTCGGTCGGCTGCGTGGCCGAAGCCAGCTTCCTTGACGTGCCCGAAGCCGAGCGCGAGGCCACCCTGCGCGGGCTGATCCAGGCCGAGCCGAACATCGCCGCCCTGATCGGCAACGCGCCGTTCCTGATGCCGGTGCGCCAGATCGGCGGCTACTCGGCCAATGTCGAGCGTCTGTATGGGCCGGGCTATGCGCTGCTCGGCAACGCGGGCGAGTTCCTTGATCCGGTGTTCTCGTCGGGCGTGACGATTGCGCTGCGCTCCGCAGAGTTGGCCACGCGTGTCCTCGTACGCCAGCTCGACGGCGAAGCGGTCGATTGGCTGGCCGACTACGACAAGCCGCTGCGCCGCGGCGTCGACACCTTCCGTGCCTTCGTCGAGCGCTGGTATACGGGTGAGCTGCAGGACATCATCTTCCACCCGCGCCACGCGCCGGGCATCCGCCGCATGATCAGCGCCATCCTGGCCGGTTACGCCTGGGATGAAACCAACCCGTTCGTGGCCGATCCGGTGCGACGCCTCAATACGCTGCATGAAGTCTGCCAAATGGAAGCGGCCTGAAGCCAACACAGCGCTCGCACCGGAATCCACACTCAAACGCAACATTGCGCGCCGGCTGGCGGCGCGCTTTGCTTTGCGCATGCACGTGCTATTGATCGTGCTGTGGTCGTTGGCATGGGGCGTGGGGTGCAACAAGGCGCTGCACTGGGTGGGGCTGGAATCGCCGCCGTGGCGGTATGGCACAGCAGCCGTCGCGGCATGGCTGGCGATGCTTGTCGCCTTCAAGCTGTGGCTGGCCTACACGGGCTTCACGCAGCGCCGCAAACAGCAACGCGCGAGCGAAAGCGCCGATTCGGGCGCAGATCTCGACTTCGATTTCGATCTGCCCCGCATTGGCGGCAGCACCGGGCGGGCTGCTGTCCGTTCGAGCATTGGCGAGCATGGCGGTACATTCAGCGGCGGCGGGGCATCGGCCGATTTCGAGCCGTTCGCCAGTGCGGACGACGGGTCGCCACTGGGCGAAGCCGCCAGCAGCATGGCGGAGGGTTTGTCGTCGGCCGATGAATTCCTGCCCGTGGCACTTGTGATTGCCGTCGTGGTGGCGGTGGTGGCAGCGTCGCTGGGCGTGCTGACGTATTTCTATACGCAGGGGCCGATGCTGCTGTCGGAAGCGGCGTTCGAGGTGCTGCTGGCCGGCGGGCTGATCCGCACGGCCCGGCGCGCGAATGATGCCGACTGGCTGCGCACCGTCGTCGTCAAGACGGCCGTGCCGTGGCTGATCGTGTTGGGCTGTGCGATTGCCGTGGGCCTGCTGCTGCGTTGACCGCCGTCTTCAGCGCCAGCGCGTCATCAGGTCATCCACCACCGGCACGACGGCCAGCACCATCAGGATCGACGCCAGCGGAATGGTAGTCGCATAGCCCAGGTGCTTGAACCCCAACGCCCCCGTCACACCGCCGACGAAGAACATCCCCAGCAAAGACGCCAGCAGCCGCAGCTTGGGCCGGTTGACCACCACGGCCGGCAGGTTGCGGTGCCCGTGGTTCCAGTACAGCGCCTTGCCGATCTCGATGCCGATGTCGGTGGCCAGGCCGGTCACGTGCGTGGTGCGGATCTCCGCCTTCGAAATCTTGGTGATGATGGCGTTCTGCAGCCCCATCAGGAAACACAGCAGCGCCACGGTGGCCGGCACAAACACAACGCGGTATTGCCCAAGCGACGTGCCCATCAGCCCGAAGAGCAGCAGCAGCCCGGCCTCGAGCATCAGCGGCAACGCGAATTCACTCTGCGTGCTGCGCCGGCGCCCCCAGTTGACCAGCACGGCAGTGCAGGCCGCCCCACACAAGAACGCCAGGAGCGAGGCAAACCCCGCCAGCACGAGCACAACATCGCCCAGCACAAGGTCATCGGCCATTGCCGAGACAATGCCGGACATGTGCGACGTGTATTGATTGACAGCGAGATAGCCGCCTGCGTTGGCGGCACCCGCCACGAAGGCCAGCGACTGCCCCAGGCGCCGATTGGCGTCGGCCGAGCGCTGGGGGCCGGTCAGGCGGCGAAGATATTGGATGGGCATAACCGGTTCAAACGGTAGGCGAGTCAATATGATACGCCGCGCGCCCTCACCGCCCCCCGGCCAACCCTGCCGGGCATGCGGCCGGTCAAGGATTGAAGTACTGGAACAGCGACATGCCCTGCATGGCCGTGAACGTCTTCTGCGCGGCCTGCAGCGACACCTGCTGCTGGGTGAACTGTGAAATGGCAGTGGTGTAGTCCACCGATTGCAGCTTGGAGATCTGCTCCTTCAACTGCTCTCCGTAGTTCGAGCCGCTGCTGTTGAGCGTGGTGATCTGCGCCTGCTGCGTGCCCACCGTCACCTGTGCCTGCAGGGCGACTTGGTAGGCGTTGTCCAGGTTGCCCTGCGCGGTCTGTACGGCCTTCTGCAGGTTGGCGACGTCGGTGGCCTGGGTAGCTGGGTTGATCGGGGTGGACAGCGCCGTGATCAGGTTCTCGTACGTCTTGAAGATGCTCTGATTGGCGGCGGGGTTGGACGGGTCCGTATTGGCGATGCGCACGAACACCGAGTCACCCGATACGGAGTTCGGCATCGAGATGTTCTGCGAGACCTGCACCGTGGGCGGTTGGCCGGAGCCGACGTACTGCACCGAGCCCGCCGTGCTGACAAACGGGTCGGTCGTGCCGTTGGCACCTCCGAACAGCGCCACGCCCGAGGAGTCGCGCTGGTTGGCGGTCGCCAGCAACTGCTGATACTGCTGCTTGACCTGCGCCAGCACGCCGATGCGTTGCGAATCCGTCATCAGCGAGGTGTTGGCCGACACCATCGACTGCTTGCCCTGCTGCAGCGTGGTCACCAGGTTGGTCAACGCCGAAGACACGGTGGTCAGGCGCGCGTCGGTGGCGTCGCGATTGGTCTGAAACTGGTCGTTGGCGTCCTGCGTCTGCTGCAGTTGTGCCATCTGGCCAAAGGCACTCGGGTTGTCGCCCGCGCTGTTGAGCGCGATGCCGCTCGAAAGCTGCTGCTGCAACGTGAGCAGGCTCGACTGCGTGCTCTGCATCGAGGCAGCGGACACAGCAAAGAATTGGGCAGTACTGACTCGCATGGTCGATCCGGACGGAAGGCTCTAGAGCGTTATCGACAGAAAACCAGGATTCTTCAATCGTTCGATCGAACTCAACCACCGGCAATCGATAGCAAGCTGTCGAACAGCGTGTTGGCGGTCTGCATGACCTTTGCCGACGCCTGATAGGCCTGCTGATATTTCATCAGGTTCATCGCCTCGTCATCGAGGTTCACGCCCGAGACTGACTGCTGTTGCGAGGTCGAACTCGCCAGCAGCGCCTTCTGCGAGGTCAGGTTGCTGCTGGCCCGGCTGGCCTGCACGCCCACCTGGGTGACGAGGTTGTTCCACGCCGTGCCGATCGAGTTGGTGCTGCCATCGAGCAGCGTGGCGTTGCGCAGCTTGGCCAGCGCGCTGGCGTTGCCGTTGTCGGTGCTGTTGGCCGTGTTGGCCGAGAGGGTGAACGTGTCGCCATTGCCCGGCGTGCCCGACAGCGACATCTGGATGCCGTTGAACGAGTACGTCGCCCCTTGCGTGTAGGGTGCCGAGCCGCCGGTATAGGTGGTGGACGTACCGCCCACCGTTACGGTTACGCTGCCCGGGAAGCCCGAAAGCGAGCCCCCCGCGGCGGAACTGTACGTCAGCGAAAGCGGCGAGGTGAGCGGCGCGCCGGCATAGGTGCTGTCCACGCCGATGGACGCCACGGTGGCGCTGCCCGTGTTGTTGCTGCCCTGGTTGAGCACCACCGGCGTGGCAGCCGCCACGTTGTGGTAGTCGGTGGTCAGCGTCTGCATGGTCGCCGCTGCATTGGCGGTCGGGCGCACCAGGAACGAATCGCCGCTGTTCATCGTGCCCGACAGGTTGAGCGTGACGCCATCGACGGTGGTCGGCCAGCTTGTCACCGTCACCGAAGCCGAGCCATCCGGGTAGTGCGAAACGGTGTAGGTGCCGCCCTGGTACTTGACCTGGTAGTCGTAACCCTGGCCGGCGTTGGCGTTGGTGATGCTGGCCGTGAGCGTGGCGCTGCCGGTGTTGCTGCTGCTGGCAGCGACACTGGGGCCGGCCACCGAGAACAGGTTGGTGCCCATGTTGCCGTTGGCGTCCATGCCCAGCTTGTTCTGCGCGTTCACGTCTGCCGACACCGCTGCGGCCAGACGGCCCAGGCTGTTCTGCGCCGGAATGAGTGTGTTCTGGCGGAAATTCATCAGACCGCCCAGGGCGCCGCCGCCCAACTGGCTGTCATCGATGGTGACGGTGCCGGCCGGGCTCTTGTAGCCGACCGAAAGCTGCGTCGGGTCGTACTGAGACGGCACCGCCGTCAACTGGTAGCTCTGGTTGCCCTGCACCAGCGCCTGACCGTTGCCCACGTAGATATTGAACTGGCCGTCGCCGGTCTGCACCACGCTGGCTTTGATCGATTGGTTGAGCGTCTGCACGAGCTGGTCGCGCTGGTCTCGCAAGTCATTGGCGGGCTGGCCGGTGGAGGCCTCGGCCTTGGCAATCTGATCGTTGAGCGAAGCGATTTGGGACGCAACGCTGTTCGCGGAGCTGATCTGCGTCTGCACCTGCGTGTTGACCTGGTTGGTCAGCGAGCTGAGTTGGCCGGCAATCGAATTGAAGCGGCTCTGCAGGCCCGACACCGCATTCAGGAAGACCTGGCGTGCAGTGGTGCTCGACGGGTTGGATGCCAATCCGTCCGCGCCGTTGAAGAAGCTGGTGAGCGCCGAGCTCAGGCCGCTGTTGCTGTCCGACATGTACTTGCTCAGGCCGGAAACCAGGCTGTTGAGCTGGTCGGCCGCGCTCGTGGCGGCCTGGCCGTTCTGCACCTGCGCGGTCAGGAACTGGTCATAGATGCGCTTGACGGTCGTGACATTGGCGCCCTGACCCAGATAGCCGACACCGGCGTACAGCGGAATGTTCTCCGTCTGCACGCCTTCCTGGCGCGAATAGCCGGGCGTGCTCGCGTTGGCGATGTTGTTGCCGGTCACCTGCAGGTTGATATCGGCAACCCGCAGGCCGCTCGCGCCAATATTCAAGAGGGAGCTGCTCATATTTGTCTCGGTGCAGGCAGCGCGCAGCCGCCAAGATGGACCCTGGAAAGGACATCGGCCGACTCAGAGCAAACTTGAGCCGGCCGATACTATTGATTTTTTATTTCGATAGCGTTCTCAAACAATCTGCTTGAGCACCGCCATGATCTTGTTGGCGTAGTTCGGGTCAGTGGCATAACCGGCGCGCTGCAAGCCCTTGGCAAACGACGCTGCGTCGTTGCCGTTGCCGGCCGCCACCACGTGGCTGTAGCGCGGATTGTTGGCCAGCAGGTTGGCGTAGTCCTTGAACGCCTCGGCGTACGAGCTGTAGGCGCGGAACTTCTCCTTGACCTTGTGGGCGACGCCGCCCACGTATTCGGTGGTCGTCACCTCGGCGGTCTTGCCCGTCCACGAACCGCCGGCCTTGATGCCGAACAGGTTGTGCGTGTTCGTACCGTCCTTGGCGCGGATCTCCCGGCGGCCCCAGCCGGATTCCAGCGCGGCATGGCCGATCATGAAGCTGGCCGGAATGCCGGTTTCCTGCGCGGCCTGCGAGGCGTGGCCGATCAGCTTGTTGTAGAAGCTGGCCATGCGGCTGCCACTCGGCTCGGACGCCACGGTGGACAGATCGACATCGGCCAGTGCGTTCATGCCCTTGCCTTCCGCTTCGGCTTGCTTGCGCAGGGCGGCCAGGGCGCGCTGCACGCGCTCTTCCAGGCCGGGTCGCGGCACGGTGCTGATGCCCGAGCCGTCGTCGTCCGCACCGGAGGCGGCCGACGCGGCCATGCTGTTGAGCGACGAGCGGGCGATGGCCTTGGCTGCGTCGGTTGCGGAGCCGGCGGCTCCGGGCAATGCGGTATTCGTGGCGGTGGTGCTGGACAGCGCGGTGTTCACCTTGCCGCCGGCATCCGGGTTCACGTGGTTGGCCTGGCGCAGCATCTGCTTCAAAAGCTGGTCGGCCACGCCCACGCCGCGCGACGCCATGGTCTGCGAGAGTTGCTGGTCAAGCATCGACGTATACATCTTGCTCGACGACGAATCGAGCGGCCCGTTCTGCGGCGATGCATCGCGCATCTGCTTGAGCATCATGTTCACGAAGATCGCGTCGAACTGCTTGGCGACGGTCTTGGCGGCGCCGGTCGGGTCGGTGCGCGCGGCCTGCTTGAGCGACTCGAACCCTTGGGAGTCGAGCGCCAGGCGGCTGGAGAGATCGGTCGGGTTCATCAGCGTGCCTACGTCAGATGATTTCGAGTTCGGCGCGCAGCGCGTTGGCCGCCTTCATCGCCTGCAGGATCGAGATCAGGTCTTGCGGGTTGGCACCGATCGCGTTGATGGCCTTGACCACATCCGCCAGGCTGGTGCCGCCCCTGACGTTGATGAGGCTGCCACCCTGCTGCTTGACCTCGATGTTCGAGCGCGCGCCCGCCACCGTCTGGCCTTGCGAGAATGGAGCCGGCTGGCTCACCACCGGCTCCGTGCTGATGGTGACCGACAGGTTGCCGTGCGCCACGGCGCAGGGCTCGAGCTTGACGAGCTGGTTCATCACCACCGAGCCGGTGCGGGCGTTGACCACCACACGCGCGGCGGCCAGTGCGGGCGTCACCTCGATGTTCTGCAGCTTGGCGACAAAGCCGACGCGGTCCGACGCCAGTGCCGGCGCACGCACGTTGATCGTGCGGCCGTCGGCGGCCTGTGCGGTGTCGGCGCCGAACTGCTTGTTGATGGCATTGACGATGTTCTGCACGGTACCGAAATCGGTCGTACCGGTATCGAGCTGGACGTTGCCGGCCTCGCCCACCGTGGCGGCCACTGCGCGCTCGACCGTCGCACCGTTGGCGATGCGACCGGCGCCGAGCTGGTTGATCTGCACCTTGCTGCCATTGGCAGACGCACCAGCGCCGCCAATGACCACGTTGCCCTGCGCCAGCGCGTAGAGCTGGCCGTCCACGCCCTTGAGCGGCGTGAGCAGCAGCGTGCCGCCGCGCAGGCTCTTGGCGTTGCCGATGGAAGACACCGTCACGTCAATCATCTGGCCCGGCCGTACGAAGGCAGGCAGCGAGGCCGTCACCACCACGGCAGCGGTGTTCTTGAGCTGGATGCTCGCGCCGGGCGGCACGTTGATGCCGAACTGCGTGAGCATGTTGTTGAAGCTCTGGATGGTGAACGGCGTCTGCGTGGTCTGGTCGCCGCTGCCATCCAGCCCGACGACGAGGCCGTAGCCGATCAGCGCGTTCTCGCGCACGCCGGCAATCGTGGTCAGGTCTTTGATGCGGTCTGCATGCGCCGTGCCCGCCAATGAAGCGAAGGCGATGAGCGCGGCGCCGAGGATTCGATGCAATGTCATGGCGGGGCCCTCAGAACGGCGACACAGTGAGGAAGAACCGCGACAGCCAGCCCATCTGCTGGGACTCGGCCACATAGCCGGTGCCGCGGTATTCCATGCGTGCATCTGCCACCTGGGTCGACAGCACGGTGTTCTGATTGTTGACTGTCGTAGGGTTGACCACGCCGGAGAACTTGATCGACTCGGTGCCCTGGCCCACGGCCATCTGCTTCTCGCCGCTCACCACGAGGTTGCCGTTGCCGAGCACCTCCACCACCGTCACGGTGATGGTGGCGGTGAAGTTGTTCTGCGCACCATTGGCGCCCTTGCTGTCGAACTTGTTGGCGTCGGTGGCCGACACGCCCAGCAGGGACAGCACGCCGGCGTTCATGCCCGCGAAGGTCGGCACCGAAGCGCTCATGCTGCCGCTGCGGTCCACGCTGCCGGACATCTGCTTGCTGGCCGCAGTGTTCTCGGTGATCACGATGGTGATGGTGTCGCCCACCATGTGCGCACGGCGGTCTTCGAACATGCCGCGAAAGCCGCCGCTGCCCGATGCCACTTCCTGGTAGATCGCCCCGTTCTGGCGCGGGGCCATCACCGGCATCGGCGGGCGCGCGGTGGTCGGACCCTGCACGATCGGGGCCGGCGGCGGCAGCATGCCGCACGCGGTGGCGAGCACAGCCGCCGTGCCGAGCACGGCCAAGCGAACCATTCGCGCGATTTGAAGCGGCTCACGCTCGGAGGAAACCCGTCTTGGCGCCAACACATGCGCGCAGACGGTTTGGCCGTTCCCTGCCCTTGATGGCACCTTGAATTTTTGTAAGCGGGCGGAAGAAAGGCGGGGAACTGTTTGAGCGAAGCGAGTTTTCCCCGCCTCCGCCCGGTTACGAAAACTCAAGGAGTCTTTCGCCATCTCGGGCGCGCCTTTCTTTGCTTCCTTTCTTTGGCAAGACAAAGAAAGGGAGTCGGCCCCGGCAGGGGACGGAACCGGGGATGCACCAACAGCATGACGGGTAACCGGGGGGGTTCGCATCACATCACTTCCTTAGAGCTGCGACAGCTTCTCCAGCATCTGGTCGGAGGTCTGCACCGACTTGCTGTTGATCTCGTACGCGCGCTGCGTCTGGATCATGTTGACCATCTCTTCCACCACGTTCACGTTGGACGTTTCGACGTAGTTCTGGTTGAGCGCGCCCACCCCGTTCGAGCCCGGGTTGGCCAGGTTGGCGGTACCCGACGCTTCTGTTTCTGCGTACAGGTTTTCGCCCATGCTGCGCAGGCCGGCCGGGTTGATGAAGTTGGCCAACTGGAACGTGCCCACCTGCGTGTTGTTGACCGTGCCCGGCGTGGTGACCGTCACGACGCCGTCTTTGCCGATTGTCAGGCTGGTGGCGTTCTGCGGCACCGTAATGGCGGGCTGGATCGGGTAGCCGCTGGAGGTCACGAGCTGACCCTGCGCGTTGACCTGGAAGCTGCCGTCACGCGTATAGGCCAGCGTGCCGTCGGGCATCTGCACTTGGAAGAAGCCGTTGCCGTTGATGGCCACGTCCGTGGAGTTGCCGGTCTGCTGCAGGTTGCCCTGCGTGTGCAGACGCTCGGTGGCGACGATGCGCGTGCCGGTACCGATCTGCATGCCCGAGGGCAGCGTGGTCTGCTGCGACGACTGCGCACCCGGCTCGCGCACGTTCTGATACAGCAAGTCTTCGAACACGGCGCGAGAGCGCTTGAAGCCGGTCGTGTTGACGTTCGCCAGGTTGTTCGAGATGACGTCCAGTTGCGATTGCTGGGCGTCCATCCCGGTCTTGGAAATCCACAGGGAGCGAATCATGTTCGAGTCCTTGGTTAATTCAAATCAGGCCCGCCTGCTCAGGCGTGGCGCAGCAGTTCGTTGGCCGACTGGGCGTTCGTGTCGCTCGTCTGCAAGTGCTTCATCTGCATCTCAAGCTGGCGCGAGATTTCAATCATGTTGACCAGCGAGTCGGTCAGGTTGACGTTGCTGCCTTCCAGCGCCCCGCCGGTAATGCGCACCTTTTCGTCCACATTTGCATCCTGGCCGTCGCGCTGGCGGAACAGGCCATCAGTGCCACGGTCGATGTTCGACGGGTCGATGCTGACGAGCTTGAGCCGGCCCAGTGCCACGGGCGGCGTGCGGCTGTCGGCGCTGATGGCGTTGACGGTGCCGTCCTTGGCAAACTGCACCGTCGTGTCTGGCGGTAACGTAATCGGGCCGCCGTCGCCCAGCACCGGCTGGCCCGACAGCGTCTGGATCGTGCCGTCTGCACCCAGCTGGAAGGTGCCGGCGCGGGTGTAGGCCTCACCACCATCGGGCGTCTGCACGGCAAAGAAGCCTTGCCCGTCGATGGCCACGTCCAGGCTGCGACCGGTGGTCTCGATCGGGCCGGGCGCGAGGTCCGTGCCGATGGCCGAGGCCATCACGTAGCTACGCGTGGGCGAGCCATCGCCCTGCACGCCCACCGTATGGAATGCGTCGATCTGCGCCTTGAAGCCGGTGGTGCTGGCGTTGGCAAGGTTGTTGGCGCTGGCAGCCTGTTGGTCGAACAGATGCTTCACGCCGGTCATCGACACGTAAATCGAGCGGTCCATGCGGAGCTCCTGCTTCTAGTTAGCGCATGCTGACCAGCGTCTGGAGGATGGTGTCCTCCGTCTTGATGGTCTGCGCATTGGCCTGATACGAGCGCTGGGCAACGATCATGTTGACCAGCTCTTGACTCAGATCCACGTTGGACTGCTCCACCGCCGACGACTGCAGCAGGCCGAACGAACCCATGCCCGGCGTACCGAGGTTCGGTGCGCCCGAGTTGGACGTTTCCACCCACTGGTTGCCGCCGATGTTCTGCAGGCCTGCCGGCGCCTTGAAGTTGGCCATGGCAACCTGGCCCAACACTGAAGTGCGGCCGTTGGAATAGCGCGCGGTAATGGTGCCATCGGTGCCGACCGAATAACTGGCCAGGCGGCCGGTGGCGTAGCCATCCTGCGTCACGCCGGGGGCCGTGTCGTTGTAGCCGCCGCCGTATTGCGTGGTGCCCGTGAAGTCCATGCTGGCGATGCTCATGCCGCCAAAGGCTACGGCAATCTTGCTGGGCGACGAGGTCAACACGCCGCTGCTGTTGAACGTGAGCGAGGTGACGGGGTTACCGCCGGTGGGGTTGGCGCCATCCACCTGGGAGTACACATCCCAACCCGTAGCGGTACGCACGTAGTAGTTGGTCAGCATGTGCGCCGTACCCGTGCCGTCATACACCTGCTCCGACACCGAGTGGTTGAACGTCGCCGAGTTGGTGGCCGAGAACGGCGTGGTGGTCGGCTGCGTGGCGCCCGCGTCCAGGTTGACGCCGAAGGCGGTGTTGGTGGTCGCCAGCGGTGCCAAGTCATTGACCGGGATCTTCAGGTTGGTCAGCACGGCCGTGTTGATCTTGCCGGTGGTGTCCACGCCGTAGCCGGTCAGGTTCTGGCCGGTAGCGGAGATGATGTAGCCGTTCTTGTCGGTCTGGAACTGGCCGTTACGCGTGTACGACACCTGGCCGCTGCCCGAGTCAACCATCCGATAGAAACCCGTGCCGTTGATGGCGATGTCCAGCGGGTTGCCGGTGATGGTCACGTTGCCTTGCGTGAACGACTGCGACACCCCCGTCACGCTCACGCCCTGCCCGACCTGGGTGTCGGTGGCGCCGACCAGCGAACGTGCATACACGTCGCCAAACTCGGCGGTCGACTTCTTGTAGCCGACCGTGTTGGCGTTGGCCACATTGCTACCGATCACGTCGAGGTTTTTGGAGGCGGCATCGAGACCGCTCAGGCCTTGCTGGAATCCCATTGTGTTCTCCCGTGGAAGACTGAAAAGCGCGAGGTCAACCCGCGACTGAACCGTTACTGGATGGAGGCGACGTCGGACAGCTTGGCCGTCCCGCCGGATGCCAACACCAATTGCATGGTGCCGTTGTTGATGGTCACGCCGGCCACCTTGTCGGTGCCCAGGGCGTTTGCGGTGGTGGTCTGGCCGCCCAGCGTGGCCGAGACCTTGATCGTGTACGAGCCGTCCGCGAGCTGGTTGCCCTTGTCGTCCTTGCCGTTCCAGGTGTAGTTGCCGCTGCCGGCAGTCATCTGGCCCAGGTCGACGGTGCGCACCGCCACGCCGGCTGCGTTGGTGATGGTGACGACCACGTCGTCGGCGCCGTTGGGCACCGAGACGCCAAAATTGGCCTTGCCGGAAGCCAGCGTGAGCGCGGACGACGGCACCTGCACGGTCCGGCCGATCATCGACGACGCCTGCGTGGCCGCGTTCTGCGTGAGCATGCTGGACATCGTGGTGTTCAACTGCTGGATGCCGTTGACCGTGTTGATCTGCGCAAGCTGCGAGGTCATCTGCGAGTTGTCCATCGGGTTCAGCGGATCCTGGTTCTGCAACTGCGCAACCAGGAGCTTCATGAACGTGCTCTGCAGATCGGTGCCGTTGGTAATGGCCAGGTTGTTGCTGGTGTTCGTGCTGGTCGTGCCCGTGGTGCTGCTGGTGTTCGTGGCGGAAGTCACAGTCATGTTCGTGTCTCGCTAAGGTTGGCGTCTGACAGTGGCTATTGGCCCAGTGTCAAGGCCTTGGAGGCCATCGTCTTGGTGGTGTTGGCAACTTCCACGTTGGCCTGGTACGAGCGCGAGGCAGAAATCATGTTGACCATTTCGTCCACCACATCGACGTTCGGCATGGTCACGTAGCCGTCGGCATCGGCCAGCGGGTTACCCGGCTGGTGCATGCGCTTCATGGGGGTGACGGTGTCTTCCACCACGCGGTCGACCGACACGCCGGTGGCGTAGCCGTCGGACTCCTGCGCGGGCGAGAACACCACCTGCTTGGCGCGGTAGGCCGTGCCGTCCGGGCCGGTCACGCTCTCGGCGTTGGCCAGGTTGGAGGCCACCACGTTCATGCGCTTGGACTGCGCGGTGAGCGCGCTGCCAGCCACATCCATCACCTTGAATAGCGACATGTTGGTTCCGCTGTCTTCAAAACTGTTGCCGGTTCGAACCGGTTTGCCTGCATGGCGGCGGTCTCCGGGCCAGGCCGCCAGTCCAAGACCGTGCGCCGGACCCGGAGCGCCACACAGTTCCCGCCCCTCTTTCGCCGCGCTGCACTTCCGCGCGGTCGTCTTGCTTCTTCGTGTCGTGCTAGCTGTTCTGGATGGCCGCCAGCATCGACTTGATCTTCTGCGTCACGATGGTCAGATCCGCCTCGTAACGCACCGTGTTGTCGGCAAAGCGCATGCGCTCACCGTCCATGTCCACCGTGTTGCCGTCGATGGACGGTTGCTGCGACGTGCGGTATTGCAGCTCGCCCTGCAGCGCTTTTGTCTGCTGCGAGAGCGACGCCAGCATGGGCGTCACCTCGCCCGCCGGCGCACCGGCGGTCGTGAGGTGGCCCGATGCCGTGGCCGTCATCGGCAGGCTGTTGCCGCTTTGCTGACCGACCGCCGCCTGCAGCGCCGACTGGAAATCGAAGTCGCGCGCCTTGTAGTTGGGCGTATCCGCGTTGGCAATGTTCGAGGCCAGGACCTGGTGCCGCTGCGAACGCAAATGCAGCGCCTGCTCCTGAAAACCGAACAACTGATCCAGCTTGTCGACCATGTCTGTCATTCCTCGCGCGTGGCGTCATGGTTGTTGCCGCCACCCGCCGCAGGGTTTGTCTTTCGAATTCCGTATTCACGTATTCCGCGGGGATGGAGGAACCGGCATCGGCGGCCCCTTCAAAACCGCCGATGCCGTCTCCAGAACCGCTGTATTGCTGAGAAGCCGTCATGCATCCTCAGTGGCGAAGCGCTGTCTGCGGGTCCGGAGCCGGCCGGGAAACCAACTACCGGAGCAGGCCGCGCGACCAGAAAGCCAGCACCGCGCAGCGCCAGGGACTTCACCACGTTGCAAAGTCTAGGGGCCGGCTGCCAAGAGCATTCGTCCGAATAAGGGGGGGATTGGCCGACATTTCCGCATTTGGCGCTCGCACGCGCGTGGCTACACTTCACCGGACTTTTGATGGAGGGCTTCCATGTCCACGCGGTTTGCTCACAGCGCCCACACCCTGACGTTTGCCGTTGTTCGGCGCGGGCAGGCCATGGCCATGCCGCTGGCCGTGCGCCAGCGCGAGGTGCTGCTGATCCTGGCGCTGGGCCTGTTGGTAAGCCTTCTGGTCAACCCGATCCTGGCGCGCGCGCAGGGCATGGTGCGCGTGGGCTATGCGCCGGCGGCCGCCGCCCCGGCCACACAGCCCGCCGCAGCGCCCACCACCATCCAGGGCCCGAACGCCATCCACATGCAGATCCAGCAGCAACTGCAGTCGCAACTGGACATCCTGGGCGGCACCAACGACGCGGGCGCGCCGCGCGCCTCGGTGGAAGTCGGCCCAGTCGACCCGCGCGTGGCCAATCAGCCGTGCGACCAGATCGACTTGATGCTGCCGGCCGCCAACCGCCTGCGCGGCCGCATACAAGTGGGCGTGCGCTGCCGCTCGCCGCATGCCTGGGCAGCGTGGGTGCCGGCCACCATCCAGATCACCGGCACGTATTACGTGGCCGCGCGCCAGTTGCCGCCTGGCAAGACACTCGACATGGGCGATCTGGAGGCCCACACGGGTGACTTGTCGATGCTCCCGCCTTCGGTCGTGCAACAGCCGGCTGATGTCGTAGGGCGTGTGCTGCTCACCAGCGCGGCCGCCAACCAGCCGCTACGCACCGAAAACCTGCGGCTGCCGATCGCCGTGCAGGCCGGCCAGACCGTCAAGCTCGTCGCCGAGGGCGGCGGCTTCCAGGTCACCAGCGACGGACGGGCCATGAACCAGGCGGCGGTAGGCCAGGTAGCGCAGGTGCGCACGGCCAACGGCAACGTCGTTTCCGGCATTGCGCAGTCCGCTGGTGTGGTTGCGATCCAGTTTTGAGATTGATTTGAGATCTATTGGTCACATTCGCATTGTGACGGGCAACCGAACTTCCCCGCTAAAGTTTGCGCGGAGGTTGGCCGATATGGGAGGTAGGATGAACGCTCTCTTCGGAGACACCCGTGAAAATCAACCATATCGTCAACAATGCGCCGGCCATCGCGCAGACCAAGGACGCTGCGTCCGGGTCGACGCGCACCGCGGGCACGGCCAGCACCTCGGCCACGAGCTCGACGCGCCACAGCAGCCAGGACACGACCGTGCCGTCGCTTTCGGTCCATCAAGTCTCGCGCCAGGTGGGCAGCGGCGACTTCGACGCAGCACGCGTCGAGCAGATTCGCAGTGCCATCCAGAACGGCACGCTCAAGATGGACGCAGGCAAGATCGCCGACGCGGCGCTTTCCGACGCACAATCGCTGCTCTCGGCGCAATCCAGGAAGGTCTGACGGGAGCCTCCCGTCGCCTATCCCCCAATTCTGATGACGCTGCCGGCCCGCTTGGGCTGATCGCGGCGGGGCGGTGTGCCGACTGGCGGCTGCCCAAGCTCCCAAGCTAGAGAGGCTGTCGCGATGGACAATTCGCTGCTGATCCGCACCCTTTCCGACGAGCAGGAACTGCTGCGCGCCGCCACCCTGACCCTGGAAGCCGAGGCCCAGGCGTTGCGCGATGGCGACATGCCGGAGCTCGAACGTGTCACCCAGACCAAGCAGAAGCAGCTCGTCGCCCTGGGCGACGCCGACCGCGAGCGCCGCCTGTGGTGGGCGCAGCATGGCGGCACCGATCCATACGGCCTGGTGAAATACCTGCGCGCGGACGCAACCGCCAGCCGGCTGTTCGACGAGAACCTGGCGCTGGCCCGCACGCTGCGCCAACGCAACCTCGACAACGGCACCCTGATCGACCTGCGCCTGCGTGCCACGCAGAACGCGCTGTCGGTCCTGCACGCCGCCAACAACGGCGGCGGCACGCCCTACGGCCGCGACGGCAAGCAACCGCTGTCAATGCCGCGCTTCTCCGTCGTCGCGCAATAAGCCGCCAGTCCGCCACGACATCGCCCCTCCAGCGGGCGAACGCCACTTTACGTTCACGTCAATGGGGTTGAAGTGGGGCTAGCTGCGCCCGCTTGATCCTGCTATCTATACGGGTCTTGCACACCACCTGTCGGGGTAAACAAAAAGGTTTACATCCCATTGACGGGTGCAACAAGCATGCTGGGGATTTATTCTGCGTATTTTGGCGGGGTATATCCTCCGCGCCTGGCGACATAAACAAGAAAAACCGGAAGGAAATCGCGCCTGAATGGCGTATCAAGGTTTTGGCCCGGCAGCACCACACCCTGGTGACCGCCGGTTGAACGGGGAAACATACCAAAACCGCGCGTCATTGCGTTTCCACCTGCCGTGTCTGCACGAAATTGGATCTCGCCGATCCAAATAGGCGCGGTGACGGCTTATTCCGGGAATGGGCAAACAACCATAACCAGACAGGCGGCGCAGTGAAATCAATCGTTGTAGAGGCACACCCCTTGGTGCGTGCGGGCGCGACTCACGTTTTGCAATCCTTGCCGGCCATTTCCGAAGTCGTCAGCGTCGACCCGGACGAGGCTCTATTTGAAAATCTCGCGGCGCATGCGGACGCCGAACTGGCCCTGATCGGACTGCCCGTACCAGGCATCGACGATCTGCCTGCCCTCTCGCGGCTGCTGCAGCAGCCGCATCCGAGGCATATTGCCGTGCTGGGCGAGGCCGACTCGGCCGCGCACGTACGCGCGCTCATGCAATTGAATATCGCGGCTTATCTGCTCAAGAGCTATTCGGGCAAATTGATTGCGGCAGCATTGGAATTGGTGCTGGCCGGCGGCCGTTATGTGCCGGCTTCGATTGTGCTGGCCCGACCGGAAGCGACGGCGCCCGGCCCGTCCAGTGCCAGCGGCGATTGCGCATTGCTGGGGCTCACGCAGCGCCAATATGAGATTCTGGTTCTGCTCTCGCGCGGTCATCCGGTCAAAACCATCAGCCGCATGCTCAGCATCTCGGAGGCGACGGCCAAGGCGCATATCAATGCGCTGTATCGCCGACTGGAGGTGCGCAGCCGCACCGAGGCCGTCTTCGTCGCCACGCAGCGAGGCGCCATGCTGCTGAACCAGCCCCACCTGGCGGCCGAGCCGCCACCCGCGCGCGTCGCGCGTACCGGCTAACACGGCTTGACGTCTCCCCAACAAAAAAACGGCGCCCGGAACCCCGAACGCCGCTGCAAGTACGCGCCCGCGCTGTCGACACGCGGGCACTGACAAGGAAAGCCAGCCGCTTAGAACTTCGCGCGGATGCCCACCCCGAAGGTATCGGCCGTGCTCAGGCTCGTCACCT
>NZ_DBMV01000043.1 GCF_002298975.1 Ralstonia sp. UBA689 | reverse complement strand
TCCATGCGTGCTCCTCCGGCGTAAACAACGACGTTGCCGCTGCCTGACTGCCCCCCGAGGTCAAACAGAGCAATATGCCTGTTATCAGCGCGCGCGCCATGGCCACAGTATTCTTCACATCATCTCCATCGCCATGTCGGAATCGATGGCATCAGACTGCCACAAGTACGGCCACCATGCGGAACATGTGGACCCTGCCTTCAGGCTAGGCTGCATCGCCTTGTCAAGCTGTGTCGAACGCGGGTAAGAAGATAACCGCAAGTGATTGAGCGTCGTGCGCCAGGTTGGTGGCCCGGCATGTTATTGCCACGTTGATTGACGCAACCGCGTTCGACGTCAGGGTCACCGGAAACCCGCCTCGACACTCGACCGATACAGAATCCGCCAAATTTCTGAAGTTCTGTATCTGTCGGCCAATTGCTAGCGGGTGCTAGCCTGCAGGCTCATCGTCTCCGCTCGCAGGCGTCACTACCATGCCCACCATCACCACCCTGCTCACCTTTGCCCTGGTCGCGCTCGGCATGGTGCTCACGCCCGGCCCGAACATGGTCTACTTGATCTCGCGTTCGATTTGCCAGGGGCGCAATGCAGGGCTGGTGTCGCTGGCGGGCATCGCCACGGGGTTCGTGTTCTACATGCTGTGCGCTGCATTCGGCATCACGGCGCTGCTGATGGCGGTGCCGTTTGCGTACGATGCACTGCGTTTTGGCGGCGCGATCTATCTGCTGTATCTCGCCTGGCAGGCCGTGCGCCCGGGCGGACGCGCGCCGTTCCAGTTGCGCGAGCTGCCGGTGGATAGCCCTCGCAAGCTGTATTCGATGGGGCTGTTGACCAGCTTGCTCAATCCGAAAGTGGCGGTGCTCTACCTGTCGCTGCTGCCGCAGTTCATCGAGCCGTCGCACGGCAGCGTGCTGGTGCAGTCGGTGTGCCTCGGCATCACGCAAATCTGCGTCAGCGTCACCGTCAACTCGATGATCGCCTCGACGGCGGGCAGCATTGCCACATTCCTCTCGCGCAAGCCGAGCTGGCTGTCAATCCAGCGCTACCTGATGGGCTCGGTGCTGACCGGCCTGGCGCTGCGCATGGCGATGGAAGCGCGCAAGTAGTGCCGCCGCTGGTGCGCTCAACATTGCGGCGCACCATCCGCACCACCGACAATCCTGATTGACACATCTGCCATCATGTCCTTGGATACCGTGAGGGACTCCAAGGAGACGACAGCATGCATCCCGATGATCCGCAGCAACGCGCCACGCGGCGCGGGGTACTCAGGGCACTCGGCACACTTGGCGCGGGCGCCGCGCTCGGCCACCCAGCACTGACCGCGCTGGCCGCCACTGCAAGGGGCGTGACGTTACCCTTCGACAACGGCGCGCGCGAGCTGGTGACCTTCCCGCAAAAGCGCCCCCTGATCCTGCTCACGAGCCGTCCGCCGCAGTTGGAAACGCCGTTTGCGGTGTTCAACGACGGCACCATCACGCCCAACGATGCCTTCTTCGTGCGCTACCACTGGGCCGGCATTCCCACCTCAATCGACCCCGCAACGTATCGCCTTCAGGTGGGCGGTAACGTCAACACGCCGCTCGACCTGTCGCTGGAGGACCTGAAGGCGCTGGGCGAGCCGCGCGAGATTGTGGCCGTCAACCAGTGCTCGGGCAACGGGCGTGGCCACTTCCAGCCGCGTGTGGGCGGCGGGCAGCTTTCCAACGGCGCAATGGGCAATGCGCGCTGGACCGGCGTAGCGCTCAAGCAGGTGCTCGACAAGGCGGGCGTACGCGCGGGCAGCGTGCAGGTGGTATTCGATGGCCTAGACCATCCTCCACTGGCCGACGCTAAAAGCCCGGACTTCATCAAGGCCCTGGAGATCGACCACGCGCTCGACGGCGAAGTGATGATCGCCTGGGCCATGAACGGCGCCGATCTGCCGATGCTCAATGGCTACCCGATCCGCCTGATCGTGCCGGGCCACTATGGCACGTATTGGGTCAAGCATCTCACCAGCATCCAGGTCGTCGACAAACCTTTCGACGGATTCTGGATGCGCACGGCCTACCGCATTCCCGACAACCCCTGCGCCTGCGTGGCGCCCGGCACCGCACCGGCAAAGACGGTACCGATCGGCCGCTTCAACGTGCGCTCGTTCATCACCAGCCTGGCCGATGGCGCCACCGTTTCCGCCGGGCGCGAGCACATCGTGCGCGGCATCGCATTCGACGGCGGCTACGGCATCACCGAGGTTGCGTTCTCCGCCGATGGCGGCCGCACGTGGACCGAAGCGCAACTGGGCGAAGACCTAGGCAGATACTCGTTCCGTGAATGGCGTGCGCCGTTCCATCCGACCCGGCGCGGCACCTATGAACTGAAGGTCCGCGCAGTCAACCGCATCGGCCAGAGCCAGCCAATGACTGCGCTGTGGAACCCGCCGGGCTATATGCGCAACGTGGTGGAAACCACGCGCGTGATCGTTGCGTGAGGAGGCCGACATGTTCGATCACAGAACGCTGCGCATTGGTCTCGCACTGGCAACACTGTTCGGCGCAACGGCCGCACACGCGCTGGATATCACCTTGCCGCCCGAAACCGCCCAGTACAAGCCAAGCGACCTGCCGGGCTACCGGCTCGTGCTGCAGAACTGCATGATCTGCCACGCCGCGCAGTACGTGCAGACCCAGCCCCCCGCGCTGCCGCGCAGCTACTGGGAAGCCACCGTCAAGAAGATGAAGGTGCCGTTTGGCGCGCCGTTTCCAGAGAAGGATATTCCGGCGATGGTCGATTACCTGGTGAAGACCTACGGCGCTGAGCGCACGCAAGCCCAATCCGCCCCGACGAAATGACAACGGGGCGATCCGGCCAACCCGGATCGCCCCGCGTGTCTTGAATGCCCCGAATACTCAGAACCCGCTCACAATCCGTAGCGAGCGGCCCGAGGTTGGTTCGAGAAGCGCAGCAGAATTGTGAGTCGGTTCTCAGCGGCGGCGCATGTAGAACGTAAAAACCTTGTCGTGCTCGCTGTGCTCCAGCAGTTCGTTGCCGGTCTGCTTGGCGAATGCCTGGAAGTCGCGCGTGGCGCCGGGATCGGTGGCGACGATCTTGAGCACTTCGCCGCTCTGCATATCGGCAAGCGCCTTCTTCGTGCGCAGGATGGGCAGCGGGCAGTTCAGGCCGCGTGCGTCGATTTCCTTCTGGAACTCCATGTCTTCCTCTGAGGTGCAGGCGAGCAGCGTGATGCGGCTCGCGTCATTCATTCCGCTATTGTAACGAGGCGCGCAGGCTGCCATTGGCGCGGTGCCGGCTCGGCCGGCTCTCCGGTGCGAATGTCGATATAACTGACGGGCAAGCCGCGCGCCGTCAGAAAATCGGCCACAGCATAGCCGGTGCCTGCCGTCCACGGGCGCACCCTCTCGAACGGCAACAGGCGATACTCGACCAGCTCTTCCGACAGCGCGATCTCACCATCGGCCACCACGTGGTAAGCGATGATCAGTTCGTTCTTGCGGATGAACTCGTACACGCCGATCAGCGAGATGGCCCGCGCATCGAGGTTGGTCTCTTCCTTCAGTTCGCGCGCGATGCCCTCTTCGGGCGTCTCATCGCGCTCCAGAAAACCGGTGACGAGCGCGAACATGCCCTCGGGCCACAGCGCATTGCGTGCCAGGAACATCTGCCCGCGATACTCAACCACCGCCGCCAGCACGGGCAACGGGTTATTCCAGTGGACAAAGCCGCAATCCGGCGTCGGGCACGCAATGCGCAACCGTCCGGCGTTGTGCTGCTCGACGAGCGGCGTGGCGCATTGCGGGCAGAAGCGGTAGTCGAAGCTCATGGTGATGAGATTGGGGTTGGATCAGGCCGATTGCTCGCAGGCCAGACGAATATCAGCGGCGAACGCCTCGACGGTTTCGGGCTGCAAGTCCCACGCGCACATGAAACGGCAGCCGCCCGCACCGATGAAGGTGTAGAAGCGCCAGCCGCGCGCGTGCAGCACCTCGATGGCGGGCAAAGGCAACTCGGCGAACACGGCATTCGATTCGGTCGGGAACATGATGCGCACGCCCGGCACATCGGCAATACGCGCGTGCAGCAGTTGCGCCATCGCATTGGCATGACGCGCGTTGCGCAGCCACACACCATGCTCCAGCAAGCCCAGCCACGGCGCAGAGATGAAACGCATCTTCGAGGCCAGTTGCCCGGCCTGCTTGACGCGATAGGCAAAGTCTTCCGCCAGGCGACGATCGAAGAACACCACCGCCTCGCCCACCGGCAGGCCATTCTTCGTGCCGCCAAAGCACAACACATCCACGCCCGCGCGCCAGGTGATCTCCGACGGATGCACGCCCAGCGACGCCACCGCGTTGGCAAAGCGCGCGCCATCCATATGCACGCGCAACTGGCGGCGCTTGGCAATGGCGGCAATCGCGCGCACCTCGTCCACCGTGTAGACGGTGCCCACCTCGGTCGACTGCGTGAGCGAGACGACCTTGGGCTTGGGGTAATGGATATCGGAGCGGCGCGTGACCAGCGCTTCCACCGCGTCGGGCGTGAGCTTGCCGTTCTCGCCCTTGGCGGTCAGCAGCTTGGAGCCGTTGGAGAAGAACTCCGGGCCGCCGCACTCGTCCGTCTCAATGTGCGCCAGCTCATGGCAGATGACGGAGTGGTACGACTGGCACAGCGCGGACAGCGCCAGCGAGTTGGCCGCCGTGCCGTTGAAGACGAAGAAGACTTCGCAGTCCGTCTCGAACAAGTCACGGATGCGATCGCACACGCGCTGCGTCCAGGAATCGTCGCCATAGGCAGGCTCGTGGCCGCTGCCGTTGGCTTCCAGAAAATACTTCAGCGATTCCGGGCAGAAGCCCGCGTAGTTGTCGGAGGCGAAATGCTGCATGGGCTGCATGGCGGGCCGTCGGAAAGTTTTGGGGAAGACGCGTTACTTCTGTTCGGACCAGAGCACGCCGCCGGTCGCCCAGTTCTCGCGCTTGACGTCGCTGATGATGATGTCGACCGCGCCAGGCGCACAGCCCAGGGTCTCGCACGTGACGCGGGTGATTTCTTCGACGAACTTCTTCTTCTGCTCGACGGTACGGCCCTCGAACATCTCGATATGGAAAGTCGGCATGGTGTCTCCGTGTTCAATCAGGCTCGATAGGACGCGTCAATTCTATCCAGTTTGCGCAACAGGGCTGGCCACTCCATCACGCCCTCGATGGCGCCGCCGTCTTCGAGTTGACCGGCAGCGCGATCGGCCACTTGCGGTGCGGGCGAAATGACCTCACCACCAGTCAGCGCCTGGATCTGGATCTCGCATGCCTTGACGAGCGTGGCCATCAGCACGTGCGCCTCGGCCACGGTGCGGCCAACGGTGAGCGTGCCGTGGTTGCGCAGCAGCATGGCGAAGCGCTGACCAAGGGATTCGGTCAAACGCGCGCCCTCTGCCGGCGTAAAGGCCAGCCCCTCGTAATCGTGATACGCCATGCGTTTGTGAAAGCGCAGCGCATGCTGCGACAGCGGCAGCAACCCGTGCTTCTGCACCGACACGGCAATGCCCGCCGTGTTGTGCAGGTGGATCACGCAATGCGCATCGGGGCGCGCGGCATGCACCGCCGCGTGCAGCGCAAAGCCCGTCACGTTGACGGACGGGCGCGTGGCGGCATCGGGCCAATCGCCGACGAGCTGGCCGGCGCGGTTGATCTTGACCAGGTTGGATGCAGTGATTTCGTCGAACGCTAGGCCGAAGGCGTTGATGAGGAAGTGATCCGGCTCGCCGGGAACGGTGGCCGAGAGGTGGGTGTAGATCAGGTCATCCCAGCCGTTGAGCGCAGCCAGTCGATAGGCGGCTGCCAGGTCGACGCGCACCGCGCGCTCGGCCTCGCTGATCTGGCCCCCGGGCACGACGGCGCCGGGGCGCAGGGCAAAAGACATGGGGGCTCCTCCAATGGAGGACGCATTCTAGAACGTGCGCACGAATCGCGTGGGCCATGCCCGCATGCCGCCTATTACGCACGCATGGGGGCAGTGCGCTTGACCGTCAGGAAAATCGCCGCGCCCACCACCAGCGACGTCGCCGCCACCACGAGCGACGCGTTGAAACCGCCCGTGGTCGCAAACAACCGGTTGGCCAACGGCGGACCGGCGATCTGACCAATGCCGTAGGCCGCCGTCATCAGGCCCATCAGGCGCGGCACGGCATGCGGCCACAGGCGACGCGCCTCGCGCATGGCGAACAGCGTGATCGCCGTAAACGGCAGCCCCAGCAACGTGCTGGAGAGCGCCAGCCCTGCCACCGTCGGCCAGACGATGCTCACAACCACGGCAACCGCCTGCATTGCATAGGCAGCGGCCAACAGGGCGCGGTTGTCACGCGCCAGGCTGATCCGCGTGGAAAGCAACGCGCCCAGCGCCACGCCCACACCGAACATCGGCCAGAACAGGTCGGGCCAGATGGACCCTTCCGGCAGCACCTTGCGCGCAATCACGGGCAGAAAGGTGGCGGTGATGATGTAGCCGAAGCCAGCCAGACCGTAGGCCAGCGTGATGGCGACGGTGGATGCGTCCAGGCGCGGCGCGGTGCCGGATGCCGCCGCTGCGGGCGCCGCCGGATGCGCGTGCGGTTCCGGGCGGATGGTCGACCACACTGCCGCCGCCAACGCCGCCGACAACAACCCGAAGGCAACCCAAGCGGACGTCGCGCGCCAGCCCAGCGCCACCATGCCGCTGGCAGCCAGCCCCGGAATGGCGATACCCAGCCCTGGCCCGCAGAAGATGATGCCGCCCAGCTTTGCGTGCCCCAGTTCGGTCAGCCGGTGCAGGCACCAGCCTGCCGTGAAGACGAACACCAGCGCGCTCGCCATGCCGGCCGCAAAGCGCAGCGCGAGCCATGCGGGCTGGCCTTGCAGCAGCCCCATACCTGCCGTGAGCAGCACCGTCGCGACCAGGCCGATGCGGATCAGCCGCGCCGCGTCGCCGCGCACCGCCATGCAGGCCAGCGCACCAACGAAGTAGCCGAAGTAGTTGCCGGTGGCCAGCCAACTCCCCTGCGCAAGCGTGACGCTGCCGTCGTGCAGCATCATCGGCAGGATGGGCGTGAAGGCGAAGCGGCCGATGCCCATCGCTACCGACAGCGCGACCATGCCGGCAATGGCGACTCGCCAGGCGGAGGCACGCGTGTCGTGCGCGGCAGACATTGAGGATGAGGGAGACGACAGCGCTTGCTGCATGGTGAGGGCCCGGATGTGGGAATCGACGATTCGGCACTTCATCGTACGCAACGCCATCCATCCTGAAAAATGAATTATATTGAACAAATACATTAGCATTCGAGATGCATTATGGATCTGGCCTCGCTTGATATCTTTCGGACCGTCGTGCGAGAGGGCGGCGTCACACGGGCGGCCCAGCAACTGCATCGCGTGCAGTCGAACGTGACCACGCGCATCCGCCAGTTGGAGGCGTCACTGGGGGTGCAGTTGTTCGTGCGCGAGGGCAAGCGCATGGTGCTCACGCCTGCTGGCCAGACACTGCTGACCTACGCCGATGACATCCTCCGTCTGGCCGCCGAGGCCCGCCAAGCCGTGCAACCGCGCGAGCCGCATGGCCGCCTGCGCATCGCCTCCATGGAAAGCACGGCTGCCAGCCGCCTGCCAGCGCTGCTCGCTACCCTGCACCAGCGCTGGCCACGCGTGCAACTGGAGTTGGTGACGATGACGACGCGCCAATCGATCCAGGCGCTATCGAACTTCGAGGTCGATTGCGCGTTCATTGCCGAAACCGCCTGCCTGGCCAACCCTCGCACTGCACTCACCACGCTGCCGGCATTTGCCGAAGAACTGGTGCTCATCGCCCACCGCGCCCATCCGCCTATCCGTCGCGCCGCTGATGTGCAAACACCCACGCTGCTGGGCTTCGAGCCCGGCTGCGCTTATCGGCAGCTCATCGACGACTGGTTTCAAGCCGGCGGCGTGGTGCCGTCGCGCGTGCTGGAACTGGGCTCGTACCACGCCATCATCGCGTGCGCGGCGGCGGGAATCGGGGTGGCGCTCGTGCCGCGCTCGGTGCTGGAGCTGTACACGAATGCGCCGGAAATCAGCGTGCATGCGTTGGGCAAGCCCGGTCGCGTCGACACCCTGCTCGCCTGGCACCGCGACATGGCTGGGCCAGCCCTGCAGGGGCTGATACAGGTGCTGAACGAGCCGCATGCCGAGGCAAGTGCATCCGCCAGTGAGGCGATTGCTGCCTAAACTTAAGTGAGCAACCGGACCGTGCCGCCGGTCCAATCGAGAAAGGTGGCAGTAACGAACGGAGGCGCGTATGCGACCGTCGTTGCGAGTTCGACGTTGGGCCAGATGGCTGGTGGCTGGGACTATCGCCATTTGGAGCAGCCTTGCCATGGCGGCCGCGCCAGTGATGGTGTTGCCGCTCACCGGGGCCATCGGGCCGGCCAGCGCTGCCTACGTCATCCACGGCCTGCAGCGAGCGCGCGAGCAAGGCGCGCAACTCGTGGTGCTGGAGATGGATACCCCCGGCGGGCTGGATGCATCGATGCGGCAGATCATCCAGGCCATCCTCGCCTCGCCGGTGCCGGTGGCGGGCTACGTGGCACCGGGCGGCGCACGCGCGGCCAGTGCCGGCACCTACATCCTTTACGCCTGCCACGTGGCGGCGATGGCGCCCGCCACCAACCTGGGGGCCGCATCGCCCGTGGCCATCGGCATTGGCGGGCATGCGCCGTCGGGCCCCGCGCCAAATCCGGCCAACCCGACAGCTAGCCCAGGTGATGCCGCCAAGCCGGCCAGCGCTCCGGCCGCGCCCTCGAGCAACGAAGACACCCTCGCCCGCAAGCAGATGCACGACGCCGCCGCGTACATCCGTGGCCTGGCACAACTGCGCGGCCGCAATGCAGAGTGGGCCGAACGCGCCGTCCGCGAAGCCGTGAGCCTGGACGCCCCTGAGGCCGCCAACTTGCGTGTGATCGACCTGATCGCCACCGACATCCCCGACCTGCTCAAGCAAGTGGACGGTCGCGCGCTGCGCACCGCCACCGGCCTGGTCACGCTGCACACCGCCGGCGCGCAAACCACGACCGTTGAGCCCGACTGGCGCAACCACTTCCTCGCCGTCATCACCGACCCGAGCCTGGCATTGCTGTTGCTGACGGTGGGCGTGTATGCGCTGATCTTCGAGTTCTCGACGCCCGGGATGGTGGTGCCGGGCATCCTGGGGGCGATGTGCATCCTGGTGGCGCTCTACGGGCTGCAGATGCTGCCGATCAACTACGCCGGGCTGGCGCTGGTGGCACTGGGCCTGGGCTGCATGGTGGCGGAGGCCTTCCTGCCGACCTTCGGTGCGCTCGGTGTGGGCGGCATCGTGGCCTTCGTGTTGGGCGCGGTCATGCTGATCGATACGCAAACGCCGGGCTACGGCGTGCCGGTGCCGTTGATCATTGGCCTGGCGTTCATTAGCCTGACGGTCATCCTGGCGCTATCCAGCATGGCCGTGCGTGCCCGGCGGCGGCCCGTGGTGGCCGGCGGCGACATGCTCATCGGCATGACGGGCGAAGTCGTTGAAGTCGATACACCGGACGCCGATGCCGACAGCGACGGCTGGGCGCGCATCCACGGTGAACGCTGGCGCGTGCGCTGCGACGGCGGCATCACGCGTGGCGATCAGGTGCGCGTGATCGCCCGGCATGGGCTGACGCTGATGGTCGAACCCGTCGCCCCCCTCGCCGCATCTTCATAAGGAGAAGAAAAATGCTCTACGGCTTTTTCAGTGCAGGCGGCTTCATCTTCCTGGCCGTGCTGCTGATCATCTCGTCGTTCCGGGTGCTGCGCGAATACGAGCGCGGCGTAGTGTTTCTGCTCGGCCGCTTCTGGCGTGTGAAAGGGCCGGGTCTGGTGTTGATCATCCCCGCCATCCAGCAGATGGTGCGCGTGGATCTGCGCACCGTTGTGATGGACGTGCCGCCGCAAGACGTGATCTCGCACGACAACGTGTCGGTCAAGGTCAACGCGGTGGTGTACTTCCGCGTGGTCGATCCGGAGCGCGCCATCATCCAGGTGGCCAACTTTCTGGAGGCGACCAGCCAGCTTGCGCAGACGACACTGCGGGCCATCCTCGGCAAGCACGAGTTGGACGAAATGCTGGCCGAGCGCGAAAAGCTCAACCTCGACATCCAGAAGGTGCTCGACATCCAGACCGACCCGTGGGGCATCAAGATCGCCAATGTGGAGATCAAGCACGTCGACCTGAATGAGTCGATGATCCGCGCCATCGCCCGCCAGGCCGAAGCCGAACGCGAACGACGCGCCAAGGTCATCCACGCGGAGGGCGAATTGCAAGCGTCGGAAAAGCTGCTGGAGGCTGCACGCATGCTGGCCCAGCAACCCGAGGCGATCCAGTTGCGCTACCTCCAAACCCTCACGCAGATTGCCGGCGAAAAGAGCTCGACGATCGTCTTCCCGCTACCGATGGAAGTCCTGGGAGCGCTGAAGAAAGGCTGACGCGCCGCGTTCTGCGCAGACGGCGTGCTGGAGCATGCGCGCGCGGTTCTGAACATCGAACATCGAGTCCAAAACCGCGCGCCCTGGGTTCTGAATGCCGCGTGCCGAGTTCCGGACTGCGCGCGCAAGGCTCCGAACTCCAGACGCCGCGTTCAGATCTCCGAGCATGTCAGGTTTTGAACCTCACACGCCAGGTTCTGAACCTCAAGCGTGGTATTCAAAACTCCGCGTGCCGGGTTCATGAACCGCAGGCGTCGCGTCCCGAACCACAAGCCCGGCCTTCCGGACTCCACGTGCCGGTGGCTTGTCGCCGGCCACCGCCCAATCACCGGTGGCCGCGTCGAACAGCTTGCGGCCTGCCGGCGATCGAAGTGATGCACGCAACCATTAATTGGCGGGTACCCCCCGCTTCCACTGCGGCCAGCGGTTCACGATGTCGTCCAGCAACGGCTTGGCCGCGTTGACGAGGTTGTGCGTGGCCGGCACGAAGCCGCCCTGCTGTGCGTAGTTGAGAAGGCCATCGGAGGCGACCTGGCCGTCATATGGGCGGTCGAAATCCGAGCCCGCTCGCAGCAGTGCCACGCGGCTGAAATCAATCTTGCCGGCGCGGGCGCCACGCGTGAGCACCTCCAGCGTGGCATTGTCCTCCTGCGCGGTGGTGCAGTAGGTGCCCTTGTTGTCGGTCATCGTCTTCACCCAGTCACGCGCGCGCTGCCCCAGGTTGCGGCCGGCCCACCATGTATCGGCGGAAGCGACATCGCACTGGATGACAGCAGGCGGCTGGTTGGCCGGCGCGTAGCTGTAGTTCCTGCGGAAGGCGACAGCCTCGGGACTGTCCTCCAGCGTGACCGACTTCGACAGCGTGACTGCGCGCTGCATGAACGCCTCGTTCAACTGGAACACCTCGGTGCGATAGTCCATTGGCGGCTTCTCGCCTGGGCCCTTGGTGCCGATGCCGAAATAGCCGTAAGGCCAGCCTGCGGGCATCTCGCGCGCGTCGATCTCATGCGACAGGCCGTAGTCCACCGCATAGCGCGCCCACGCCGCCGAGCCCACCGTGCCCTGCCCCGGATCGATGCCCGCAATGCCGGCAATCACGAAGTAGGTGTGCGTCAGGTCCAGCTTGCTGCGATACAGCAGTGCGGAAATCGTCGACGCCGCATTCGCGTAGCCCATGCCAGTGGTGACCTGGCAGACGCCATCGTAATTGCAGAGCATGTTGGGCGCGTCCGGCGACAGCCCGGAGATATACACCTTCTCCTTCAGGTCATAGCGGTCGATAAAAGGCTGGGCTTCGCCCTGGAACATGTTGATAACGATGACCTTGATGCCGTCATATGCACAACTGTTCAAGGTCAATGCCGCCGCACCCACGGCGAGCAGCTTGGCAAGCGTGCGCAAACGCGGCATGGAGGTCGTGGTCTTGGAATCGATCATGGCGAGGGCACTCCGTGTTTCCACACGCTCCAGCGCGTGACGATCTCGTTGACCAGCGGGCCACCCGCCAGATAGAGGTTGTTGAGCGACGGCACGAACCCGCCCGAGTGGCTGTTGACCAGCGAGTCATACGGCGTCTGCCCCGGATACGGCCGATCGAAGTTGGACGCGGTGCGCAGCACGGCCACGCGCTGCAGGTCGAGCAGGCCGGCCTTCGAGCCGCGCGTGAGCGCCTCGAAGGTGGCGTTGTCTTCCTGCTGCGTGGTGCAGTACGTGCCCTGCCCGTCGGTCAGCAGCTTGACCCACGCGGCTTCGCGCTCGCCCAGCTTGGTGCCGTGCCAGTACGTGTTGCCGGCGGCGGTATCGCATTGCACGACAGACGGCGGCTGGTTGGCGGGGGCGCTCGGGTAGTTGGCGCGGTAGGCTCGCGCGGTGGCGTTATCGTCGAGCACCGCGCTTTTCGAGAGCGCCAGCGCCTTCTGCAACAGTGCCTCGTTCACGCGGAAGACTTCGGTCTTGTAATCCAGCGGCGGCTTCTGCCCCGGCCCTTGCGTATTGATGCCGATGAAACCGTTCTGCCAGTTGGCGGGCACCTCGCGTGTGTCGATCTCCCAGGCGATGTCGCTATCGACCAGGAAGCGCGCCCACGCGGCGCTGCCCAGCGTGCCCTGCGAAGGGTCGATACCGGCAATGCCCGCCACCAGGAAGTACGTGCGTTGCAGATCGAACTGCCCGCTGTAGATCAGCGCCGATACCGACGACGCGGCATTCGCCTTGCCCATGCCGGTGGTGAGCTGGCACACGTCGCTGGCGTTGCAGTGCACGCTTGGATAGTCGATCGACAGACCCGGCACCGGCACGTCCTGCGTCAAGCCCAGCTTGTCGATCCACGGCTGCGCCTCGGGCGCAAACATGCTGATGATCAGCACCTTGACCTTGCGCGCGTGCGATTCCGGTGCGAGTTGCGCAACCGGCTGTGTCGATGCGCCAATGCCCACGGCCAGCAGCGCACCAACGGCGACGGCTTTGAGCAATCGTTTGCCAAACCGCGCAGACGGTGGCTGCGGCGGCTGGGCGTCGACCTTGTCGGATAAGACGCTCATAGTTCTCCTCGGTTTTTGGGGATAGGAATGGGGTCAACCCGCGCTGCGGGGAACAGCGCGCGCGACCGATGCAAGTTGCCTGCCAGCAGGCGCACAATCCGTACACAATCGGCCACGTTCCCCGGTATAGGCGATGGCGCAGCCTGTCTCCAGCTTCCCGCCTTCGGCCGGCAGCTTGTTTCTTCCACGTATACAAGTTGCTCGCCGCGTGCTCTGCGCACAAAGTGCAGCCCCAAAACAAAACGGCGCGCGCCCCGTTGCCGGGAACGCGCGCCGTTCAGCGCATCGCGTCAGACGCGGAAGGCGTTACATCACACCTTCTGCTGCACCCATGCCACCACGCCGGCCAGGGCCTGCGGCAGCTTTTCGGGCTCGGTGCCGCCGGCCTGGGCCATGTCCGGGCGACCACCACCCTTGCCGCCAACCTGCTGGGCGACAAAGTTGACCAGCTCGCCAGCCTTGACCTTGGCCGTGGCGTCAGCCGTCACGCCGGCAATCAGCGCAACCTTGCCGTCGCTCACGCTGCCCAGCACGATGGCGGCGGTCTGCAGCTTGTCCTTGAGCTTGTCCATCGTCTCGCGCAGCGTCTTGGCATCGGCACCGTCGAGCTTGGCGGCCAGCACCTTGATGCCGGCCACGTCCACGGCCTGACTGAGCAGTTCGTCGCCTTGGGCTGCGGCCAGCTTGGACTTCAGGCGCTCCAGTTCCTTCTCCAGCGACTTGACCTGATCCTGCACCTGCACGATGCGCGAGGTCAGTTCCGCAGGCTGCGCGCGCAGCGCGGCAGCCGCTTCGTTGATGCGCGTGTCGAGCGTCTGCAGGTAGTGCAGCACGTTGTCACCAGTGATGGCTTCCACGCGGCGGATGCCCGCTGCCACGCCCGATTCGCTCACGATCTTGAACAGGCCAATGTCGCCCGTGCGTGCCACGTGGGTGCCACCGCACAGTTCCTTCGACGTGCCGATCGACAGCACACGCACTTCGTCTCCGTACTTCTCGCCGAAGAGCGCCATCGCGCCGTTCTTGACCGCATCGTCAAAGCCCATGATCTGGGCGCTGGTGGCGGCGTTGGCGAAAATTTCTGCGTTGACGCGCGCCTCCACTTCGCGAATCTGCAGCGGCGTCATCGGCGCGTTATGCGAGAAGTCGAAGCGTGTCTTTTCCGCATCGACCAGCGAGCCCTTCTGCTGCACGTGGCTGCCCAGCACTTCACGCAGGGCCTTGTGCATCAGGTGGGTGGCCGAGTGGTTGCGCATGGTGCGCGCGCGGCGCACAGCGTCCACTTCCGCCGCCACGGCATCGCCAACCTTCAGCACGCCGGTGCGCAGCTCGCCGTGGTGGCCGAACACTTCCGGCTGCACCTTGAGCGTGTCGGCCACGTCAAACCAGACGGTCGCGGCCTTGAGCGTGCCCTGGTCGCCAACCTGACCGCCCGATTCCGCATAAAACGGGGTGTGGTCCAGCACCACCACGCCGGTCTGGCCCGGGTGCATTTCCTGCACCGACGCACCGTCCACAAACAGCGCCGTCACACGCGCGGTTTCGCGCACGAGCTGCTCGTAGCCGTGGAAGGTGGTCTTGTCGCCGGTGTAATCGAGCGTGCCGGCGGCCATCTTGAACTTGCCCGCCGCGCGTGCCTGCTCGCGCTGGCGATTCATTGCGGCGTCAAAGGCGGCTTCGTCGACGATGACTTCATTCTCGCGGCAGACGTCTTGCGTCAGGTCTAGCGGGAAGCCGTAAGTGTCGTGCAGCTTGAAGGCGAGTTCGCCGTCGAGCATCTTGCCGCCGTTCGCCTTGAGCTCGCCCAGCGCGCCGTCGAGGATCGACATGCCGTGCTCGATGGTCTCGAAGAAGCGCGCTTCTTCCGTGCGCAGCACGTCGACCACGCGGTCGCGCGCTTCGCGCAGTTCCGGATAGGCCTCGCCCATCTGCACGACGAGGTCGTCCACCAGCTTGTGGAAGAACGCGGCGCGGCAGCCCAGCTTGTAGCCGTGGCGGATAGCGCGGCGGATGATCCGGCGCAGCACGTAGCCACGGCCTTCGTTGCCCGGAATCACGCCGTCGACGATCAGGAACGAGCACGCGCGAATGTGGTCGGCAATCACGCGCAG
Organism: Ralstonia sp. UBA689; assembly: GCF_002298975.1. GTDB lineage: Bacteria > Pseudomonadota > Gammaproteobacteria > Burkholderiales > Burkholderiaceae > Ralstonia. The sequence goes on along the minus strand of NZ_DBMV01000043.1, from coordinate 17,701 downwards.
CGAGTTGTTCGACAGGTCCTTCGTGTTGGTCTCGCGCGAGGCAGCCGCAATGAGCGCTTCGAACAGGTCGATCTCGTAGTTGCTGTGCACGTGCTGCAGGATCGCGGCCAAGCGCTCCAGGCCCATGCCGGTATCCACGCACGGTGCGGGCAGCGGCGTCAGCGTGTATTCACCGGTGGCCGGATCGAGCTGGCGGTCGAACTGCATGAACACGTTGTTCCAGATCTCGATGTAGCGGTCGCCGTCGGCTTCCGGCGATCCCGGGGGGCCGCCCCACACGTCCGGGCCGTGGTCGTAGAAGATTTCCGAGCACGGGCCGCACGGGCCGGTTTCGGCCATCTGCCAGAAGTTGTCGGAGGCATACGGGGCGCCCTTGTTGTCGCCGATACGCACGACGCGCTCGGGCGGCAGGCCAATGACCTTGGTCCAGATGTCGTACGCCTCGTCGTCGGTCTGGTAGACGGTGGCCCACAGCTTTTCAGCCGGCAGCTTGTATTCCTGCGTCAGCAGCTCCCACGCCCACACGAGTGCGTCGCGCTTGAAGTAGTCGCCGAACGACCAGTTGCCGAGCATTTCGAAGAAGGTGTGGTGACGCGCGGTGTAGCCGACGTTTTCCAGATCGTTGTGCTTGCCGCCAGCGCGCAGGCAGCGCTGCACGGAGGCCGCGCGCACGTACGGGCGCTTGTCGGTGCCGAGGAAGACGTCCTTGAACTGCACCATGCCGGAGTTGGTGAACAGCAGCGTCGGGTCATTGCCCGGCACCAGCGGCGAGGAGCGCACCACGGTGTGGCCCTTCGTCTCAAAGAACGTCAGGAATTTTTGGCGGATATCGGAGGCTTTCATGTCGCGGGGTGCCGGAGTCAGCATGGCGCCCTGGGGGAGCCCCAAAGCGCATCTTGGATCAGTGCAAACCGTTGATTATACGGGGTTCGTACCGCTTTTACGCCCATTGGTCGCATGGGGCTGGGGAGATGCGGGAGGGTGGTGTACAGTGCACGCGTCCGAACTGTGCCAAAACGTTTCTCCATGGGCGCTCTCAGCCATCTCCGTGTCCTCGATCTCACGCGCGTGCTCGCCGGCCCGTGGTGCGCGCAGAACCTCGCCGATTTCGGTGCCGACGTCATCAAGGTGGAGCGCCCCGGCGCCGGCGACGACACCCGCACCTGGGGCCCGCCGTGGCTGAAGGACGAGGCCGGCCAAGACACCGCCGAGGCTGCCTACTACCTGGCCGCCAACCGCAACAAGCGTTCGATCACGGTTGACATCAGCACACCCGAGGGCCAGGACATCGTCCGCAAGCTCGCCGCGCATGCGGATGTGGTGCTAGAGAACTACAAGGTCGGCCAGCTCAAGAAATACGGGCTTGATTACGAATCGCTCAAGGCCGTCAAGCCGGACCTGGTCTACTGCTCCATCACCGGCTTCGGCCAGACCGGCCCGTATGCCGCGCGTGCCGGTTACGACTTCATCGTGCAGGGCATGGGCGGTTTCATGAGCCTGACCGGTGAGCGCGACGACCTGCCCGGCGGCGGCCCGCAAAAGGCCGGCGTCGCCATCTCCGACCTGATGACCGGCATGTACGCCACGGTGGCCGTGCTGACCGCGCTCGCACATCGAGACCGCACCGGCGAAGGCCAGTACATCGACATGGCATTGCTCGACGTGCAGGTCGCCATGCTGGCCAACATGAACACCAACTACCTGACCAGCGGCCAGGCGCCCAAGCGCTGGGGCAACGCGCACCCGAACATCGTGCCGTATCAGACCTTCCACACCTCGAACGGCTGGATCATCGTCGCCGTGGGCAACGACGGGCAGTTCCGCCGCTTTGTGGAAGCCGGCGGCATGCCCGAACTGGCCAACGACCCGCGCTTTGCCACCAACCCGCAACGCGTAGCCAACCGCGACGTGCTGGTGCCGATCCTGGCCGAGATGGTCAAGCGCTTCGGCAAGACGGAGTGGATCAACAAGCTCGAAGCGGCCGGCGTGCCGTGCGGCCCGATCAACGATCTCGACGAGGTGTTCGACAACGAACAGGTGCAGGCGCGCGGCCTGCGCGTCGACCTACCCCACCCGAGCGCCGGCACCGTCAAGCTGGTCGGCAGCCCGGTCAAGATGAGCGCCACACCGCCCAAGGCCGTAAGCCATCCGCCGCTGCTGGGCGAACACACCGAAGCCGTGCTGCGCGACGTACTGGATCTGAGCGCCGACCAAATCGGAGCGCTGCGCGTGCGAGGTGTCATCTAGTGCCTGCCCGAGCGACCCGAACCGTTTCCCTACCCCCACGAGGTCAACATGTGGTCTGATGCGTTGCTGGCTTACCTGCATTACATCTCGATCTTCACGATGATCGTCTTCCTCTCCGCCGAGGCCGTGGTGCTGCGCCCGGACATGACGCCGGAGATCCGCCAGCGCCTGGCACGCTATGACGCAGTGTTCGGCATGGCGGCACTGGCGGTGCTGATCACTGGCGGGCTGCGCGTGTTCTACGGTGCCAAGGGCGCTGCGTTCTATCTGCACAACCCGGTATTCCACATCAAGCTCGGGCTGTTCATCCTGGTCGGGCTGCTGTCGATCATGCCCACCGTCGCCATCCTGCGTTGGAAGAAGCAGGGCAAGACACTGCCCGACTTCGTGCCTACGCCCTCCGAGATCGCCAAGGTGCGTCGCTGGGTCATGATCGAATCGCACCTGATCGTGTTCATTCCGCTGGCGGCCGTGCTGATGGCGCGCGGCATCGGCATGTGATCGCGCTTGGCCGCGCACGAGCGTTGCGCGGCCCCAAATCCAGGGCTAGGGACAAACCCTGAATCGTTTGCCCATGCGGCATTCCGGGCTGTCACAATGGCCCGCCCCGCCCTTTCGCAAGGTGCTTGAAAGCCGGCCTGCATAGCGTGCACACTGCGGCGCCAACTTGGCGGTCCATCACCCCATCGGTGTCCGCACGCACACGAGGAGACCCATCTTGCAGAACGATCCACAGAATCGTCCAGTCATCCGCAGTCATCAGGATTTTGCGTCGGGCGTCATGTTCATGATCGCTGGCGCGGCGTTCGCCATCCTGGCGCGCAGCTATCGCATGGGCACTGCCAGCAGCATGGGCCCCGGCTACTTCCCGTTCTGGCTGGGCGTGGCGCTGGTTCTGCTGGGTGCGGTGGTGGTCGCGCAGTCGCTGTCGCGCAAGGGCGTGGCAGACCGCATTCCGCGCTGGGACGTCAAGACGCTGCTGTGGATTCTCGGCTCGGTCGTGCTGTTCGGGCTGCTGCTGCAGCCACTGGGGCTGGTGCTCTCGCTCGTGGTGCTCGTGCTGGTCTCAAGCATGGCCAGTCATGAGTTCACCTGGAAAGGCGCGGTCGGCACCGCCGTCGTGATGGTGATCATGAGCCTGGCGGCCTTCGTCTACGGGCTCAAGCTGCAGTTCTCGGTATGGCCGGCGTTCATCGGCAATTGAGGAGCGCGCCATGGACCTCTTTGCCAATCTCGCGCTCGGCTTCACCACCGCGCTGTCGATCCAGAACCTGATCTACGCCTTCATCGGCTGCCTGCTCGGCACGCTCATCGGCGTGCTGCCGGGCCTGGGCCCCATCGCCACGATTGCGATGCTGCTGCCGGCTACGTATGCGCTACCGCCGGTAGCCGCGCTCATCATGCTGGCGGGCATCTACTACGGCGCGCAGTACGGCGGTTCCACCACGGCCATCCTCGTCAACCTGCCGGGTGAATCATCATCGGTGGTGACCACCATCGACGGCTACCAGATGGCCCGGCGTGGGCGCGCGGGGGTGGCGTTGGCCACCGCGGGCCTCGGCTCGTTCTTCGCGGGCTGCGTGGCCACGCTGGTGCTGGCGGCGTTTGCCACGCCGCTGTCGGAATTCGCGTTCAATTTCGGGCCAGCGGAATATTTCTCGCTGATGGTGCTGGGCCTGATCGGCGCGGTGGTGCTGGCCTCGGGTTCGCTCGTCAAGGCCATTGCGATGATCGTGCTGGGCCTGCTGCTCGGGCTGGTCGGCACGGACGTCAACTCCGGTACGGCACGCTACTCGTTCGATGTGCCGGAACTGGCCGACGGGCTGAACTTCGTCTCGGTGGCGATGGGCGTGTTCGGCTTTGCCGAGATCATCGCCAACCTCGAACAGAAGGAGCACCGCGAGACCTTCGTCGAGCACGTGCGCAACCTCTGGCCCAGCCGCGAAGACTTCAAGCGCATGATCCCGGCCGTGCTGCGCGGGACAGCGTTGGGTTCGGTGCTCGGCATCCTGCCTGGTGGCGGGGCAACGCTGGCGTCGTTCGCGTCGTATTCGCTGGAGAAAAAGACGTCGAAGTATTCAAGCGAATTCGGCAAGGGCGCCATCGAGGGTGTGGCCGGACCGGAATCGGCCAATAACGCCGCGGCGCAGACGTCGTTCATTCCGCTGCTCACGCTGGGCATTCCGCCCAACGCGGTGATGGCGCTGATGGTGGGTGCGATGACCATCCACAACATCCAGCCCGGCCCGCAGGTGATGACCAGCAACCCCGCGCTGTTCTGGGGCCTGATCGCTTCGATGTGGATCGGCAACCTGATGCTGATCGTGCTGAACCTGCCGATGATCGGCGTATGGGTCCGCCTCTTGAAGGTGCCGTACCGCTTCCTGTATCCGGCCATCCTGGTGTTCTGCTGCATCGGCGTGTATTCGGTGTCGAACACCACGTTCGACATCTTCCAGACGGCGCTCTTCGGACTGATCGGCTACATGTTCGTGAAGCTGCGCTGCGAGCCGGCGCCGATGCTGCTCGGCTTTGTGCTCGGGCCGATGATGGAAGAGAACTTCCGCCGCGCGCTGCTGTTCTCGCGAGGAGACTTCACCACCTTTGTCACGCGGCCGCTGTCGCTGGGGCTGCTGATCGCGGCAGCGATCCTGGTGTTGCTCGTCGCCCTGCCCGCCATCAACAGGAGGCGCGAGGAAGCGTTTCAAGAGGAATAACGTCGTTGCTGCACCGCATCCCAAATGACCGGAGGCTCGCCCTCCGGTTTTTGTTTGCCTACGCGGCAACGCAGCATTAGAGCCTGTCTTCCAATTCGGTTGACGCCGGAAAGCCTACTTCGGATAACGGAGGTCGACCACCTTTCCACCTTTCAGGAGACAACCGAATGTCACAGACTCCCGTGCTCCGCGCCGTGCGCGGTATCTTGCGCACGCACGCTGCAGCCGCTGTGTTGGCCGCATCCGCCCTCACCCTGAGCGCTGCGGCACCAGCCCAAGCCGCCAGCACGTATGCTGCCACCCAGTACCCGATCGTGCTCGTGCACGGCCTGTCGGGCACCAGCAAGTTCCTTGGCGTGGTCGACTACTGGTACCAGATTCCCGAAGACCTGCGCGCCAACGGTGCCAACGTCTACGTGGCCGACGTGTCCGCCTTCAACGATGAAACCGTGCGCGGCGAGCAGCTCCTCAGCCAGATCCGCACCGTGCTGGCGACCACGGGCGCAGCCAAGGTCAACCTCATCGGCCACAGCCAGGGCGGGCTGACTTCGCGCTATGCGGCCGCCGTGGCGCCCGACCTGGTGGCTTCCGTCACCACCATCGGCACGCCCCACAAGGGTTCGGAGTTTGCGGATTTCGTTGAATCCACGCCGCAGCCGTTCCAGGCGCTGGTGAACCTGGGCGCGAACATCTTCGGTGCGGTGCTCGGCTGGTTCAATGGCGCCAGCAACCCGCAGGACGGCTTTGCCGCGCTGCATATCCTCTCGACCGCAGGCGCGGCGGATTTCAACAAGACCTTCCCGAGCGCGGGTCTGGCCGACGGCTGCAACACCGGCAGCGGCACCGACGTGCGCAACGGCAACGTGCAGAAGCTATATTCCTGGACGGGCCGCTCAACAGCCACCAACTTTTTCGACGTGTTCGACCCGGTGCTGGTCTTTAGCGGCACGGTCATGCAGGCGCGCGGCTCGGGCACCAACGATGGACTGGTCTCGATCTGCAGCGCCAAGTTCGGGCAGGTGCTGTCGACCGACTACGCGTGGAACCACCTCGACGAGGTGAACCAGTTGCTCGGCCTGATCGGCTGGGGCGCGGCTGATCCGGTGGCGGTGATCCGCACCCAGGCGAATCGGCTGAAGACGGCCGGGCTGTAATCCAACGTCACCGCAACGTCGCCAACACAACGCGCATCGTCATGAAGGGCAAACCACAACCCGCGCAGTCCATGCAGCCCACGACGTTCATCGGCGCGGTGCTGTTGGCGATCGGCGTCGCCGCGGGCGTCTACTGGTGGCATACCACCGGTGACGACGCCCCGGCCGTCGAGCAGCCACGGCAGGCGCCGCGATCCGGCGCCTTCATCGGCAGCGTGGCGGGCACGGAAGCTCCGGCGCCTGCGCGTCCCACCGAGCTGGCCGACACACAGGCGCCCGATGGCCTGCGTGTCGATGCGAGCGGCCATCTCATCGTCGAAGCCCCCAACCGCGCGGTATTCGACTACTTTCTTGACGTGCCCGCTTCTCTGCCCGAAGCGCAGCGTGTGGCGATGGCCGAAACGCATCTGCGCGCCAAGCTGGTCAGCCCTGCGCTGTCCGAAGCGCAATCGCTGCTGCAGCGCTACCTCGCCTATCGCAAAGCGCTGGCCGGGCAAGGCGATGCCGGCCGCAGCAAGCCAAGCCTCGAACAAGTCCAGCAGCGCCCCGAAATGATCGCCACTCTGCGGCAGCAACTCGGCACCCGCTCTGCCCTGCGCCGCCAGGTCCTCGGTGCGGATGTGGCCCAGGCCTGGTACGGCGACGAAGACGCGATGGACGCCGCCGCGCTCGACCGCCTGGCCATAATGGCCGACCCGTCGCTCACCCCCGAACAACGCGCCGCGAAGCTCGCGGCAATCGAGGCCAACCTGCCGCCCTCCGTGCGAGAGGCTCGCCGCAATGCGTCCGCGCCCATCAAGCTTGCGAACGACATGGACGAATGGACCAAGCAGGGCCTGAGCGAAGCGCAGATCCGCCAACGGCTGGCCGCCCAGGGCATCGACGGCGTGGTGGCCGACCGCCTGGTGCAAGCCAGCCGCGAAGAAGCCGCCTGGCGCACCCGCTACGATGCCTACGCCCGCGAGCGCGACCGCATCAACAGCTTCTCCGGCCTGTCCGACGCCGATCGCGCCGCCCAGATCGCGCAGTTGCGTCAGCAGACCTTTGCTGCCTCAAATGAGGCGCTGCGCGCACAGGCATTGGATGCTCTGGCGCAAAAGAAGTAACGGAAATCGGGGCGAGTCCGGCGCTGGACGCCGGGCACGGTAAAATCGCGGGATTGCCGAATCACGCACTCCCATGAGCCAAGACAACGCCAACGGGGCCACCGCCTCCACATCCAACTTCCTGCGCCAGATCATCGATGCCGACCTGACGCAGGGCAGCTATGCCGGCCGCAAGGACGCCGCCGGCCAGCCGCTGCCGACCGTCATCACGCGCTTTCCGCCGGAGCCCAACGGCTACCTGCACATCGGCCACGCGAAGAGCATCTGGGTGAACTTCGGTCTGGCCAAGGAATACGGCGGCCGCTGCCACCTGCGCTTTGACGACACCAACCCTGTCAAGGAAGACACCGAATACGTCGATTCGATCATCGACGCGGTGCACTGGCTCGGCTACTCGTGGGAAAACGGCACGGGCACGCACCTGTACTACGCCAGCGACTACTTCGAGCAACTCTACGGTTTTGCCGAAGTGCTGATCCAGCGCGGCGCTGCCTACGTCGACAGCCAAAGCGCCAACGACATCGCCGCCAACCGTGGTGACTTCACCAGGCCGGGCACGCCGTCGCCATATCGCGACCGCTCGGTGGAAGAGAACCTGGCGCTGTTCCGCGACATGCGCGCCGGCAAGTACAAGGACGGCGAGCACGTGCTGCGCGCCAAGATCGACATGGCCGCGCCCAACATCGTGATGCGCGATCCGGTGCTGTACCGCATTCGCCACGCGCATCACCATCGCACCGGCGACGCGTGGTGCATCTACCCGATGTACGACTTCACGCATTGCATTTCCGATGCGCTGGAGAACATCACGCATTCGCTGTGCACGCTGGAGTTCGAGAACAACCGGCCGCTGTATGACTGGGTGCTCGACCATCTGCGTGACGCCGGCGCCCTGCCCGCGCCGCTGCCGCATCAATACGAATTCGCGCGCCTGCACCTGACCTACGCCATCACCAGCAAGCGCAAGCTGCTGCAACTGGTGACGGAAAAGCGCGTCGACGGCTGGGACGACCCGCGCATGCCCACGCTGGTGGGTATCCGCCGCCGCGGCTACACGCCGGAATCGATCCAGCTCTTCTGCGAACGCGTGGGCGTCTCGAAGGCCGACAGCTGGATCGACATGAGCATCCTGGAAGCCGCCGTGCGCGACGACCTCGATGCACGTGCGCCGCGTTCGGTGGCCGTGCTGGACCCGGTCAAACTCATCCTCGACAACGTGCCGGCGGATTTCAACGAGCCGTGCTCAGCGCCCGTGCACCCGAAGCAGCCCGAACTCGGCCGCCGCGAATTCCCGCTCACGCGCGAGCTGTGGATCGAGCGCGAAGACTTTACCGAGACGCCGCCCAAGGGCTACTTCCGCCTGTTCCCGGGCAACAAGGTGCGCCTGCGCTACGGCTACGTGATCGAATGCACCGGCTGCGACAAGGATGCCGACGGCAACGTCACTGCCGTGCACGCCAACATCATCCCGGACACCAAGAGCGGCACACCGGGTGCGGACAGCGTGAAGGTCAAGGGCAACATCCACTGGGTAAGCGCCGCACATGCGCTGCAAGCCGAGGTGCGCCTGTACGACCGTCTGTTCACCGACCCGCAGCCGGATTCGGGCGACAAGAACTTCCTGGACGCGCTCAACCCGAACTCCAAGAAGATCGTCACGGCCTACCTGGAGCCGACCCTGGCCACCGCCAAGGCGGAGGACCGCTTCCAGTTCGAGCGCCACGGCTACTTCGTGGCCGACCGCATCGACTCGCAACCGGGCAAGCCCGTGTTCAATCGCGTGGTCGGCCTGAAAGACAGCTGGGGTAAGTAAGCACAGGCCCATACATGTGTGGGCCTCTGACACTGGAGGTGCCATGCGTGCATGGATTCTGTTGTTGGCGGGGGCGCTGACGGCTCCCGCCCTTGCAGCGCCGTTCACGCCCGATCTGACGCACACGTTCGTCTACTTCGGCGCGTCGCACTTCGACCGCTCAATGGTGCGCGGGCGCTTCAACAAGATCGACGGCGCCATCGACTTCAATGAAGCGGCGCAACAGGGCGGGCTCGATTTCACCGTCGATGCCGCCTCGGTCGATACGCACCAGCGGGTGCTGGACGGCGTATTGAAATCCGAGCAGTTCTTGGATGCCGCGCAGTTTCCGATCATCCGCCTGCGCAGCGATCGCTTTGTCGTGGAAGGCGGCAAGCTCGTCGCGGTGGAAGCCAAGCTGACGCTGCATGGGGTCACGCAGCCGGTGCAATTGGACGTGCGCCGCTTCAACTGCGGCGACGAGAAGATGCCCGGCACCACCCGCCACGTGTGCGGCGGCGATTTTCATCTCGCCATCCAGCGCAGCGCCTTTGGCATGACGCGCTTTCTACCGGAGGTCGGCGATCGCGTCGATCTCGACATCAGCGTGGAAGCCACGCCGCAATAAACCACGCAATCAAACTCGCTATGCCCAACATCGATTTCGCCCTGACCACTGACTACATCGAGCTGCACAAGCTTCTCAAGCTCACCGGCGTGGTCGACAGCGGCGGCGCCGGCAAGACGGCGGTCGCAGAAGGCGGCGTGACCGTCGACGGCCAGCCCGAGTCGCGCAAGACTGCCAAAATTCGCGCGGGCCAGGTGGTGATGCTGGGTGATATCCGCATCGCCGTGCATGGCGCTGAAGGCTAGGGCAGGGGTCCATTCAGGTGTTTGAATGCGCGCGTCGTGCTAGCGTGCGGCCATCCAAACCTCGAGGAATCTGACTATGCCGATCGCCCTGTGGTGCGTGTTGATCGCTGCCCTGCTGCCCTACGTCTGCATCGGGATCGCTCGGGCAAGCGGGCCCAAGCGCGACAATCACAACCCTCGCGAATGGTCAGCCAGCCTGACTGGCCTGGCACGGCGTGCCAACGGCGCTCAGCTCAACCATCTCGAGGCGTTTCCGTTCTTTGCGGTGGCGGTGTTGGTGGCGATCCTTGGCGGCAGCCCGATCGACCACGTCAACTGGCTTGCCATCGGCTTCGTTGCCGCGCGGGTGCTGTACACGGTGTGCTACCTGGCCGACTGGGCATCGGTGCGCTCGCTGGTGTGGACGGTGGGGTTCGTCATCGCCATCACGCTGTTCGTGCAGCCGGCCTTCGTGCACTGATACGACAGGCTTTCGCCTATGAAAGACGGCGCCCTGGTGGCGCCGTTTTGCTGGCTACGAAGACGCGTCCGGTGGTGTGGCCGACGTGTGGAACAAGCGCCAGGCCATCCCGCCCAGCACCGCCACTGCCGCCGCCAGCGCGCCCCACAGCACCCACTGGCGCGTCCGGCCGCCAGGCGGCTCTACCTTGAGCGCATCGGCCGGCGATTCGCTCATCGCGCCAAGCTGCGCCGGTGCGATCGCCGGCGATGCACCGGCCATCAGATCGGCCCGAGCGACCGGGTTGCCACGCGCCACCTCCCCCACCGCCAGCACGAAGGGCACATTGCCGCGCGCCGCATACGTGATGGTGGCCGGACGCCAGCCGATCGCCAGTTGCGGCGCACCCGCGCCCAGGCCTCCACTGCGGGTATCGACCTGCAGGCGCCAGTAGCGATCGCCGGTGGCGGGCACGGTAAGCGGCGCGTTCTCCTGTTCGCCCTGCCTATCGGCACCCGCCAGCCGGAACAGGCGCGCGGAGGTGATCATCCGCCATGGCCCCTGCGCATCGGCACGCGCATACAGCGTCGCCTGTGTGACGGTGTTGGCCTGGGGCAGGCGGATCTTCACGCGCTCGACCGGAAACACGCCGCCCGTATCGAACTGGTAATCGCCCGCTGCGGGCGTCTGCACGGGGGCCAGGCCGGTACGCCACAGGATCGCGTTGTCGGCGGGCAGCACGGGGGCGCCAGCGGCCAGCTCCACACGCACGGTCTCGGGCGCCGGCGGCTTGCCCTGCCACTTCAGGCGCAGATACTTTGCACGCAGCCCCGTAAATTCGATGCGGTCCTGCACCAGCGTGCTGCCCTGGTTGGACAAGCGGAACAACGTGGCCTGACCGACCGCGCTCCAGTGCTGCAGATCATCGCTGGCCTGCACAGTCACGCCGCTCTGGAACTCGGTCGCCGGCAGCCCCACCACCAGCGCCGTCGCCGCATCATGCAACTGGCTCAGGTCGACCAACCATGCGTGCGCTGACGCCTGCGAAGGCTGTGGTCCGGTGGCACGCAGCACGCCATCGGGCCCAAGCACAACGCCGGCCGTGCCGGGGTTCTGCACATCGTCCACAGGCGTGACGAACCAATGGACGTCCTGCAGCGTGCGCGCCTGCGGCTCGGGATCGCGCGGGATATCAATGGTGAACGGCACCGGTTCGCCGTCGCCATTGAGGATGCGCAGGTCCGCCAGGCCGGCGTCGCGCGCGTGGGCATAGACCTCTTCGCCCAACGTGACCGCGTAGTACGACGCCCCGGGCGTTCCGCTCAGCGCAAAGCGCTCGGCCCAGGCCGACGCCGACAACAGCGACGCCGCAGCCATCGCAAGAACAACCTTCTTCACACAACCTCCTTGGGTTCTGCCTCGGCCTTGCCCTTGGGCGGCAGCGGAGACAGATAGCCAATCAACAGCAGCAGCATGCCGATGCCGATGAACGAAACAATGCGCTCGACCCCCGTCACGCGCGACAGGTCGAACAGGAACAACTTGACCACGGTCACACCCAGAAGCGCACCGCCCGTGAACCACAGAGCACGGCTCGCACGCCGCGTGGCAAACACCATCACCGCCAGCGCCAGCACCGTCCAGAACATCGACAGCGACGCCTGCACGAGCATGGAATCCCCCAGGTCGTCGAGCGTGTACGGAACGTGTGCCCAGTGGTGCAACGTACGCAGCAGCACGGCGTTGGCCCAGATGAACAGCGTGGCGCCCGTCGCATAGCCGATCACCATCGGCTCGGGTACCAGCTTCTGGAGGGCGACGCGACGCATCCAGAGTGCGATCGCCAGGAAGACCAGCAACTGCGCCACGTCCAGCGGATTGAGGATGGGCAGGTAAAACAGCGGCGCGGCATTGCCGTCGCTGGCGGCGCTCGCCAGACTCCACAGCCACAGCAGCACGGCCAGCGGCGCGGCACCCCACAGCAGGTAGGCGCGCTCGAAGCGGGCGATCGGCCAGCGAATGCGCCAGCCCGCGCCGGCCAGCAGGGCGAGCAGCGTGCCATAGCCGTAGGCCCAGGCGGCAAAGCTCCACGTCCCTTCCGGCACGTAGGCGTTCAGGCGCCAGTAGCCTTCGGTGGCCAACACACCGCAAATCAGCCAGAACAGTACGGTGTGCAACGGCGCGAGGGTGGTGTCCTTCACGTCGAGCTCCTGACGGCGCAGCAGCACGAAAGTCAACACGATCGACGCGATCCAAACCAGCCCGCCCCAGCCGGCCAGCGGCGAGGGCTCCCAGTGCTCGATCGCCACCAATGCGGTCAGGGCAAGCGCCGGCGGCAGTGACAGCGCGGGCCACTCGGCCAACGCCCAGTCGAGCTTGCGGCGCAGGCCGTGCGCGACCCACGCCGTCAGGACGGCGAAGGCGGCATACAACGGGATGTCCGGCCGGTCCACAGCGTCAGTGGCGAGACGCCAGGCCCAGCGGTCGATCTCATGGCTGCTGGTGCCAAGCCACCACAGCAGCCCCCACACCGATGCAGCGATACCCAATGCCGGTGCCGCCTTCAAGCAGTCGCGTGCCTCGGCCTTGCCGTGCAGACGCCAACCGCTGAATACACCCGCCGCGGCAATCAGCACCCCGCCGATGTAATGGCTGTTGAGCACCGGCCATTGCAATGATGCCGACACCTCGAACAGCATCCCCCATGCAAAGGCCAGACCCGCCGCGATCTGGAGCAGCAAACCGGCGCTAAGCGCCAGCCGACGCTGCTGGCGCACGCTCACCCACACCACGGCTGCGCCTTCCAGCGCCCAGACCGCGCTGGTGGTGCGCCCGTCGAAGGCCAGCGGAATCGCCAGCGTGATAAAGATCACGCCCAGCGCGAACATCGCCTCGAACAGCAGCCCCAGGCGCGCGCGCTTGGGCGCCAGCCACGCTGCAATGCCCAGGTAGAACGCTGCCAGCGCCGCCGCGCTCCACGCCATCGCAAACGGAATGTGGTGCACCAGCGCGGTCTGCAATCCCATCGTCACCAGCGGCGTGCCGAATACCAGCGTGCCGTCCACATAATGCTTGAGGCTGACGTGGCGATGCAGCGCATACAGCAGCGCGATGCCCACATACATCAGGAAGAACAGGATCAGGAACGGCTCGGTACTCTTGAGCAGCGCCGGCTCGTAGCGCAGCGCGCCCCACGCCGTGGCGATACCGAACGTGAACACGAAGCCCAGCAGGTTCAACGCGCGCCAGGCGCGGAACCACGCAATGGCGAAGATGCCCGCGTTGAGCAGCGCGTAGTAGCTGAACAGCGCCACATGGCTGCCCTGGCCCGTGGAGATCAGGATTGGCGCCAGGAAACCGCCGGCACTGCCGGTAAACGCCAGTGCTGGCGCATTCTGCTTGATGGCCAGCCCGGCGGCCAGCGCGCAGATCAGCACCAGCAGGGGAAACGCCATCCCTGGCGTGAGCAGCGGCACCATGCGTGTGGCCGCAAACACCGTCAGGTACAGCACGCCCACCCCGCCCCCTTGCAGCACGAGCGCATAGCCCGGACGCTTCTCGCGCAGGCGCCAGCCGATGCCCAGCAGCACGATGGCCGCCACCGCCACACCGGCCAGGCGGAACTCGATCGGCAGCAGACTGTTATCGGCCGCGTACTTGAGCAGGAAGGCCACACCGAAGAACAGGATCAGGATGCCGACCCGCACCACGCTGTTGCCGCCCAGCAGCCAGTCGCGCGCGGCGCCGACGGCCCGCTCGATCCAATCGGGCTCGTGCGGCATCAGGACGGGCGGTGCAACCGGCGACGGCGCAACCACCGGTGGCACCTGAGCCACTGGGGAGGCAGGCATCTCCACTGGCGGCAGAGCCTCGGTGGCGGCCGGCACCTGAGACGGCACCGGTACAGCCTGTGGCGGCTCGGCAGCAAGGTCCTCCGCCGCAGGCACCGCGAACGTCGCGCCCTTGACCTCAGCGATCTGCCGACGCAGCAGCGACACCTCGTGCTCCAGGCGTGCCACGCGCTCCTGAAGCGTAGTGGCGACCGGCGACGCCACTGGCCCATGGTCTTGCGGCGCTTCCGGCGGATGCGCCCACTGTGAGCTGGCGCGCTTGTCCATGTAGAGGATCAGTGAAGCCAGTCCGACGCCGATCAGCGCGCCGAAGAACGCGCCGACAACGTCCCCAGTCAGGGCCCCGAACAGCAGGCCCACGATTCCGAATATCCAACGCATCGTTCTGATTGTCCTGGTTGGGATAGGAGAGACATGCACATGCGCCGATTACTGCGCATGCACCGCTCATATACCGCAAACCGCCGCCAATGGGAATGCGCCCGGCCAAAGACGCGAAAAGCGATACCACCGGCATCATCCGCCCGTGCGACAATGCGCGCTTTGCTTCAAAACCGCCCACCCTTTTCTGTTCGCATGGCCCTGAAATCCACGATCTACAAGGTCGATCTGCAGATCGCCGACATGGATCGCCACTACTACGGCAACCACACGCTGACCGTCGCCCGCCACCCGAGCGAGAACGACGAGCGCATGATGGTGCGCGTGCTCGCCTTCGCCCGCCACGCCAGCGAGACACTCGCCTTCACGCGCGGGCTGTCCGAACCCGACGAACCCGAGCTCTGGCAGCGTGACCTGACCGACGCCATCGAACTCTGGATCGACCTGGGCAACCCCGACGAAACGCGCATCCGCAAGGCCTGCAACCGCGCCGAGCAGGTTGCCGTGTATACCTATAGCGGCAACGCCTCCCGCGTGTGGTGGCAGCAGACCGAAACCAAGGTCGCGCGCTTTGCCAACCTGTCGGTCTACGAAGTCGCGCCCGAGACCGTGGCCGCGCTGGCCGCTATGGTCGAACGCTCCATGCGCCTGCAAGTCACCATTCAGGACGGCGACATCTGGATCGCCAACGACGCGGACAACATCCACGTCCAGCTCGAAACGCTCAAGGCTGCCGAGGCTGCCTGAGTCCTCCCTCACCCCCGCCCACTCCACGAGGTACATCATGACCACCACGACCACCCCGAGCGGCCTGCAATACGAAGATGTCGTTATTGGCGACGGCGCCGAGGCGACCGCCGGCAATTACGTCACCGTGCACTACACCGGCTGGCTGTATGAAAACGGCCAAGCCGGCCGCAAGTTCGACTCCAGCAAGGACCGCAACGACCCGTTCGCCTTCCCGCTGGGTGCCGGCCACGTCATCAAGGGCTGGGACGAAGGCGTGCAGGGCATGAAGGTCGGCGGCACGCGCAAGCTGATCATTCCGGCCAGCCTGGGCTACGGTGCACGCGGCGCCGGCGGCGTGATCCCCCCGAACGCAACGTTGCTTTTTGAAGTCGATCTGCTGGAAGTCTGATCCTGCGCTAGAATCGCGCCCGGCCTGCGATGCGCCACACGGCGCATGGCAGGTCCCTCCCCCCCCGGCGGGGTGGCAGAGTGGTCAATGCTGCGGCTTGCAAAGCCGTATAAGACGGTTCAATTCCGTTCCCCCGCCTCCAATTTCCCGGCCTCACAATGTGTACCGTTGCGGCCGCGCCATAGCCAGACGCTTCCCAAGCCCCGCAACGCCCTGTTTCCGCGCATCCCCCGTCCGTTGGCGTGACCACTCGTAACGATTGCTCTATGCTTGCGACATGGCCGTCACCCGAGAGGATCTCGAACAGAACCGGTTGCGCGCCGCCCTGGGTGATTCACCCGTCGCGTCGTCGCTGCTGACCGAGGCTGCGCTGGAAGCGTCGCTTACATCGACGCTCGCGCGGTTGTCGAGTGCGCCCTGCGAATGCCAGGACGCCTGGGTGTTCGGCTACGGCTCCCTGATCTGGAACCCGATGATCTTCCACACCGAAGCGGCTCCCGCGATGGTGCATGGCTATCACCGTGGCTTTTACCTGTATTCCCGCATCAACCGCGGCACCTGGGACAACCCCGGGCTGGTGCTCGGGCTGGACCGTGGCGGCAGCTGCCGGGGCGTGGCCTTCCGTGTGCCGCGCGCGCGTGCCGAGCATGAGTTCCGCGTGCTGTGGCGCCGCGAGATGCTGACCGGCGCCTACCTGCCGCGTTGGTTGCCCACCGAGATCAACGGCGAGCGCGTCTTCGCGCTGGCCTTCGTCATGAACCGCACGCATGAAGCGTATGCCGGCCGCCTGCCCGACGAACGCGTGGTCGGCTGCCTGCGCGATGCGGTCGGGCTGTACGGTCCAGCGCGCGAATACCTGCAGCGCACGCTGATCGGCCTGGCCAGCAACGGGCTGCACGACCCGTACCTGGACCGGCTCTGGACACGCCTGCAAGCCACGGATGCGGCCAACGCCCCGTGCGTGGCAGGCGAAGCTACCGGCAGTGCACCGCTGCCAGATCCCTACCTCAGCGCCTGAGCCCACCTCCCATCTCCGCCATGCTCTTTGCCCCGCATCCCGCGCTCAACCAGCTCATCGGCATCATGCTGGGGATGGCACTGGCAGTGGGCGACATGGCCAACGCCTGGCAGGAACAGCATCTGCCGGTGCTGCGCGTTGCCGCGAGTGCCAGTGCCAGTTCCAGCGCCAAGACCACGCCGGGCAACGCACCTGTTACGCGACCGGCCCATCGCCGTGACCCCGCCACGCGCGACCGTGATCTCATCCTTGCCGCGCAGACCGGCAACACGATGGTCATCCAGGCGCTACTGGCCGACGGCGCCAGCCTCAAGGCACGCGACGCTGACGGCCGCACCGCCCTCATCGCTGCCGTGACCGCACACATGGGCGCAGCGGCTCGCCTGCTGATCCAGGCCGGCGCCGACGTCAACCTGCAAGACAACGCGCAGAACAGCGCCTTCCTGCTCGCCGCCACCCAGGGCGATGCCGAGACCGTACGGTTGGCGCTGTCGCACGGCGCCAACCTGCGCGCCACCAATGCCGATGGCGACACGGCGCTGATCCCGGCCGCGCGGCGCGGCTACGTGGAAGTGGTGAGTGAACTCGTCAAGGCCGGCGTGCCGCCCGACGCCACCAACAACCTCGGCCTGACCGCCCTGATCGAAGCGGTGGCTCTGGGCGACGGCAGCGAGAAATACGAGAAGACCGTGGAAGTCCTGCTCGATGGCGGCGCGGACCCGAACCTGCCCGACCGCGGCGGCATCACGCCGATGCGGCACGCGCGCCAACGCGGGTTTCACGGCATCGGCGCGCTGCTCTTCAAGGCGCGCGGGCATTGAGAACCCGTTCACGATCCTGCTGCGCGCCCCGATCTTGGCCCTGCGATGCTCACCGTACCCATGTGCGGTTGCGCTTCTTGGACCAACCTCGGGGCGTTCGCTACGGATCCTGAGCAGGTTCAAAAAAGAAGGGGCCCTGTGAGGTAATGCCGTTCAGTTAAGGT
>NZ_DBMV01000007.1 GCF_002298975.1 Ralstonia sp. UBA689 | reverse complement strand
CCCGCTTACAAAAATTCAAGGCACCATCAAGAGCAGGAACGGCCAAACCGACGGGGCACGCAACCGAACGCGTAGATCGAATGTGGCGCGGCGCACGAGGGACAAGACGAAGAGGCGCGCTGGCAAAAGATTGTTTCCTTTACCCCTGCCCTAGATGGCGCCTTGAATTTTTGTTGCAGGGAGGAAAAAGAGATGGGGCTTGTCTGAGGCCCTTTAGGGCCGAGTTTGCCCCGTCTCCCTCCCTGCGACAGAAATTCAAGGAATGGGTCGCCATCTTGGGCGCGCCTTTCTTTTGCTTACTTTTCTTTGGCAAGACAAAGAAAAGTGAGTCAGCCCCGGCAGGGGATGAAACAAGGGATGGACCACCAAGGTAAAAAAACAAAAAAAGCCTAACCATGCCGCCGCGCAGCCAACGCCACCCCACCCATCAGCAACAGCGCAGCCACCACCTCAAGCCCATGCGGCCACCGCCCCGCATAAACAAATCCATACAGCAGCGCAAACACCGTCTCAAACACAATCAACTGCCCCGAGAGCGTCAACGGCAGCTTGCGGCTGGCCGCATTCCAGAGGCTGTTGCCAAGCACGGAGGCCCCCAGCGCCACGCCGGCATTGACCAGCCAGAACATCGCCCAAGCCGATGCAGGCTGCGCAGCGCCTGTCGCCATGCCAGGCACGAGAAACGCCGGCACCGCCAGCACCAACGACAGCGCTCCCGTTGCAATGCCGGTCAAGAGCGACCACTCCCGGCTGGTGAACTGCGGACGTTCGCGCAAATACCGCGCATTGCACACCGCATACACCGTCCAGCATGCCAGCGCACCGGCGGCCATCAACAGGCCGATGGCGTAGGTGCTGCCATGTCCGCCCGCGTTCGCGGCGGGGGCATCCAGGTAGATGCACGCGACGCCCGCAATAGCCATGGCAAGTGGGAGCGCCAACCGCCGCAGGGGCAGGCTGCCCCGTTCGGCCGCGCCAGCCAGCGTGACCGTCACCGGCAGCAGCCCGACGATCAACGACACCGGCGCGACGCCCGCACGCTGCACGCCGCCGGCCACGCACAGGTAATACAGCAGGTTGCCCGGCAGCGACAGCAACAGCAGCACCACCCAGTCGCGCCGCGTGGTCTTGTGCCACAGCGCGCGCCACACGGGCAAGGCCAGCGCGAGTGAGAGCACGCCGTACAGCACGTACCGCGCCGCCGACAGCGCCAGCGGTGAGAACGCGGGGAGCATCTTCGGCGCGACGAAGATGATTCCCCACAGCGCGCCGGCCGCCACGCCGCACGAGAGGCCCATGAGGTGATCGCGCCGCGCGCCGTGTTGTGCCCGGGCCAGGTGCGTTGCGGTGGAGGTGTCGCCGACAGCCATGAACAGTTCGGTCCTGAAGATCAATCGAACCGGCACTCTGCGCGTGTGCGTGCTCAGCCGTCTTGGCGAGGGCGGATGCGCTTTGGCAAAGACGGAAACGGGAGGGCGGGCGAGACTTGGCGTCGCTAACACAACCCAGCGCAGCGGTCCTGGCTAGGCGTGCCGACGCAGACAGTACTTGAGTACGGCCAGGAGGCACAACGACGCCAGGAGGGCTTTGTTAGCGACGCTTAGCCGCGCCGCACGGCTGCGGGCGTGACGCCGTGCGCGGCCTTGAGATGGCGCGTGAGGGCGCTCTGGTCGTAGTAGCCGGTGCGCGCGGCAATCTCTGCGATCGGCAGCGCGGTGGCTTCCAGCAGCGACAGCGCATGCCGCAACCGCACCTCGGCCAGGCGCGCATGCAGCGTGGTGCCGTACTCCGCGCGAAACAGCGTGGCCAGGCGCCGTGCGCTCAGGCCAACCTCGGCGGCGAGCGCATCGGCGGTGAGCGGCTCGGCATAGCGCTGCTCGATGGCGTGCCACGCGCGTTCCGCCCGTGCGTCGGGGCGAGCGTGTATCTGCGTCGACTGGTTGGCCGGATGCGCGGCCAGTGTTGCCAGCGCAAGCGACGACCACGCGTTGGCCAGCGTGGCATCAAGGACAGGGCCCGCATGCGGCGCGTGGGCGCTCTGCAGCCAGGCCGTCAGCGCGCGCAGCCCGGGGGTGAGCGGAAAGAACACGCGGTTGGCCAATCCGCCCAGGTCGGGCGCATCGATGGCCTGCGCGGCAATGTCCAGCACAATGAAACTGTTGGTGCCGGCCGCCTCGAAGGCGTGCGTGGCCCCGGCGGGAATGAGCGCGGCATGATGGGTGTCAACGCAGCCGGCGCGGCCGTCCACGTCCATCTCCAGCACGCCGCGAGCGGGCATCACGACTTGCACAAAGTCGTGGGCGTGGGGCGGAGCGGCGAGGCCGTAGGTGCGGAAGTCCAGCATGATCGGCCGAGGATAGCACCGGCGATCAGGCAAAAAAATACCCGGCCACAGATGACTCCCGCGCCGGGTGCTGAACTTTCACGGACGAGGATCCGTGAGAAGAGGAACGAGCGTATCGTGCGCCGTGTGCGTGACAGCCGCGTGTCAGTTCATTCCTCCGTGATCGTCACGACGTTCGGATAGAACGCGAGCATGCCGGCCACCTCTTCGGCCAAGGGGATGGGGTGCTCATACGTCCATACCGCGTTTGTGGCGCGTTCGTCTCCGGCCACGATGGTGTAGTAAGACGCCTGCCCCTTGTAAGGGCATTGAGTGTGATGCTGGGTACGCTCCAGCAGGTTCATCCGTACATCGTCGCGCGGGATGTACAGCACCGGCGGGAGCGAGCGCTCACGCAGCGTGCGCGCGGCCCGTGTGTCGGCGATGGTGTGGCCGTTGAAGGTGACCGTTACGCGACGCGGGTGGGCTTCAACAACGATGGGGGCGTTCAGTTCGAGATCGGGCATGCGGTGCTCCTGCATCGAATGACACGGCCCCGCACATGCGGGGCGCCCTTTTACTCTAGCGGATAGCCGCACGCCGCGCCGGACGCCACCGGCACGCCACTTGCCGTGTGCCCCATGCACTACCAGTGCGTTTCGCTCTCCGGCGTGGACGACACGCGGTGGATCGCCAGGTCCGCACCCATGAATTCGGCCTCACGATCCAACCGCAGCCCCACGAACTTGCGCAGCGTGCCGTACACCACCGTGCCGCCGATCAGCGCGATGACAATACCGCCTGCCGTGCCCGCCAACTGCGCCCAGAACGACACGCCGCCCAGGCCGCCGAGTGCCTTTAGGCCGAAGATGCCGGCCGCAATGCCGCCCCACGCGCCGCACAGCCCATGCAGGGGCCACACGCCCAGCACGTCGTCGATGCGCCAGACGTTCTGCACGCGCGTGAACATCCAGACAAACAGGATGCCCGCAATGCCGCCGACGGCCAGCGCGCCCAGCGGGTGCATCACGTCGGAGCCGGCGCACACGGCCACCAGGCCGGCGAGCGGCCCGTTGTACGAGAAGCCCGGATCGTTCTTGCCCATCCACCACGCGGTGAGCGTGCCGCCCACCATGGCCATCAGCGAGTTAATGGCGACCAGGCCGCTCATCTTGTCCAGCGTCTGTGCGCTCATCACGTTAAAGCCGAACCAGCCCACCGCCAGCACCCACGCACCGGCCGCCAGGAACGGGATGTTCGACGGCGGATGCGCGGCGATGCGGCCGTCGTCCTTGTAGCGGCCGTGGCGCGCGCCCAGCAGCAGTACCGCCGGCAGCGCGATCCAGCCGCCCACCGCGTGCACCACCACCGAGCCCGCAAAGTCGTGGAACTCCGCGCCCGTCACGGCCTGCAGCCAGTGCTGGATGCCGAAGCGCTCGTTCCAGGCAATGCCCTCGAAGAACGGGTAGACGAAGCCCACCAGCACGAAGGTCGCCGCCAGTTGCGGCTCGAAGCGCGAGCGCTCGGCAATGCCACCCGAGATGATGGCCGGGATGGCCGCCGCAAAGGTCAGCAGGAAGAAGAACTTCACCAGCTCGTAGCCGTTCTGCTGCGCGAGCACGTCGGCACCAGAGAGGAAGTTGATGCCATAGGCCACCGAATAGCCGATGAAGAAATAGGCAATGGTCGACACGGCAAAGTCGACCAGGATCTTGACCAGCGCATTGACCTGATTCTTCTTGCGGACGGTGCCGAGCTCAAGGAACGCGAAGCCGGCATGCATGGCAAGCACCATGATTGCGCCCAGCAGGATAAAGAGCGCATCGCCCCCGGTTTTGATGGTGTTCATTGTGGTTGTCGAGCGGGTTTGGAATCAGCGCCATTCGGGTGCAATGCAGTCTCCAGAACGCCCTCAGATGACGCAAAAGGCATCGACAGATGCAAAATGCGTTCCAACGGTGTGCAAAAGCGTGACGTGGCGCACCATGGCCGTGCGCGCGACATCTTTGTCGAACCCGGTTGTGGGGTTGGCTCGAATCCGGTGCGTGATTGCCTTGATTTGGTGCGTCTAGCGATGGATATGCGCCGATGTGGTGCGTTGCCTGTCTACGGCTTGGGGGCCGACACAGCGAACGAGGCGGCCACCGCGTTCCACAGTGCTTCGTAGCGCAGGCGGACTGCGCTGGCCCCCTCCGGCGAGGCGGCGGGCGATTGCATGTGCAGCATGACCAGCGCGCCGTCGGTCGGCACGATGAACACGCGGCCGACCAGCGTGTTGCCGGCCGCGCGCGGTACGTGCGGGCCAGGCGATTCGCCAATGTAAGTGGCCCAGATACCGGGCCGGCCGCCGAACGACTGCGTCCCCCAACTGATCAGCCGGCACGGCAAGGCCACTGCCTGCCGCACGGCATCACGCATCCAGCGGGGTTCGCGGGTATCGGGCACGGTCTCCGGCTCGCCTTCCGTGGGGCGTACGATCAGCTCGATGCGTGACAGGCCGGCGCCGCCCTGGTTGGCCCAAGCGCCGATCGCCACGCGCCCCGGGTCAGGCTTGCGCGGCGCGGCAGGCGGCACGCGCTCCCACGAGAATGGCAGGTGCAGCATCAGGTTCGCGCCGCGTGCGTTCGGCCAGTCAGACAACGTGACGCCCTGGGTGAAGCGGCCGGCCAGTTCGTCGGCCGGGCGGTCGTCGTAGACCACCGCCAACAGCGTCTGCAGCGTTGGGCGGTCCTGGCTGCCCTGCGCGCGCGCTGTTACGCGCTCGGCCAGGGCGTGGGCCGTCTGCTCGGTTTGCGTGGCAACCGCAACGCTGGGTTGGTGGACGTCCAGCACACGCTCGATCAGCAGTTGGCGCTCGTCATCGGCCAGCGGAATCCCCGCGATCAGGCGGCGCGTGCGGGCCAGGGCCTGCGGAAAAGCGTTGTCGAACTGGTTGCGGGCGCGGATCAGCTCTTCGCGCTGGCCCGGAAACCGCTGGATGGCACGGTCCAGCGCCTGGCTCTGCACCGTCAGGAAACCAAGCACGCTGACCAGCCCGGGGATGGCGCCGGGCGTGTAGTCCCACGCCACAGCGTGGCCGGACCACGCCAGCATGGCGGTCAGACACCAGCGCATCGTTGCGCGGCTTGGCATTGACATGTCCCCCTGTGGCCGAACCCGTTGCCGGCCAAAGCCCGAATGTACCGATTTGTATTGATTGTGCGCAAGACGGGGCTTGCACCGAGCAGGCGCGGTGGCATGCGGGTTTGCGCAAAGCGAGCAAGACAAAAGGCGCGACGAGTTGACGTTTACGTCAACCCCGAAAATACTGTCTCTTCGACCCCCCGACCGGCACGCCGCGCCTTGTGCGGCGCACAACACGTCCAACGCCGGCGCCCACTTATCGAAGGTGGAGACATGACCGATCTTTCCGCTGCCCGCGCGGCCGACCCCACGCCCGCCAGTGAGCCCGCACCGATACGCAACAAGGTGCGTTTCGTGACAGCGGCCTCGCTGTTCGACGGGCATGACGCGTCGATCAACATCATGCGGCGCATCCTGCAGTCGATGGGTTGCGAGGTGATCCACCTCGGGCACAACCGCTCGGTGGACGAGGTGGTCAACGCCGCGCTGCAGGAAGACGTGCAGGGCATTGCGGTGTCCAGCTACCAGGGCGGCCACGTCGAATACTTCAAGTACATGATCGACGCGCTGCGCACGCGTGGCGGCGAGCAGATCCAGGTGTTCGGCGGCGGCGGAGGGGTGATCGTGCCGGCGGAGATCCGCGAGTTGCAGGACTATGGCGTGGCGCGCATCTACAGCCCCGAAGACGGTCAGCGCATGGGCCTGGCCGGCATGATTGCCGACATGGTGCGGCGCTGCGATATCGACCTTGCCGCCTATGCGCCGACCACGCTGGAGCCCGTCGTCAGCGGCGATCGCCGCGCCCTGGCGCAACTGATTACCGCACTGGAGTCGGGCCGCGTCGATCCGGCATTGCGCCAGGCCGTGCACGCGGCTGCGATGGCCGCGCCGACGCCGGTGCTCGGCATCACGGGCACCGGCGGCGCTGGCAAGTCATCGCTGACCGACGAGTTGATCCGCCGCTTCCGGCTCGACCAGCAAGACGCGCTGCGCATCGCCGTCATCTCGATTGATCCGTCGCGGCGCAAGTCGGGCGGCGCGTTATTGGGCGACCGCATCCGCATGAACGCGATCAACCATCCGAACATCTTTGTGCGCTCGCTCGCCACGCGCGAGGCCAGCAGTGAGATTTCCGACGCGTTGCCGGATGCGATTGCCGCGTGCCGGGCGGCGGGCTTCGATCTCATCATCGTCGAGACCTCCGGCATCGGCCAGGGCGATGCGGCCATCGTGCCGCATGTCGATCTGTCGATGTATGTGATGACGCCTGAGTTTGGCGCCGCCAGCCAGTTGGAGAAGATCGACATGCTCGACTTTGCCGATCTGGTGGCGATCAACAAGTTCGACCGCAAGGGCGCGCAGGACGCGTGGCGCGATGTCGCCAAGCAGGTGCAACGCAACCGCGAGCAGTGGCATGCCCGCCCCGAAGACATGCCGGTGTTCGGCACGCAGGCTTCGCACTTCAACGACGACGGCGTAACGGCGCTGTACCACGCGCTGGCCGATCGTCTTGCCGAGCGCGGCATGGCAATGGGTGATCGCATCTTGCCGCGCCCAGCCGGCCACTGCTCGACCAGCCATGACGCCATCGTGCCGCCCGCGCGCGCGCGCTATCTGGCCGAAGTGGCCGGCACCGTGCGCGGCTACCACGGACGCGTCGAGGCACAAAGCCGCCTCGCTCGCGAGCGCCAGCAACTGCAGGCCAGCCGCCGCATGCTAGAGGCGGCCGGCTCGACCGTGCACACGCTGTCCGCGCTCGACAAGCTGGCCGCCGAGCGCGACGAACAACTCGGCGCCACCGAGCGCAAGCTGCTCGCCATGTGGCCTGATCTGCGCCGCGCGTATTCCGGCGACGAATACGTCGTGAAGATCCGCGACAAGGAAATCCGCACCGCACTCACGCACACCACGCTCTCCGGCACCACTATCCGCAAGGTTGTGTTGCCGCCATATGAAGACGACGGAGAGGTTCTTCGCTGGCTGATGCGCGAGAACGTGCCGGGCTCATTTCCCTACACCGCCGGCGTGTTCGCCTTCAAGCGCGAGAACGAAGACCCGACCCGCATGTTTGCCGGCGAGGGCGATGCCTTCCGCACCAACCGTCGCTTCAAGCTCGTCAGCGAGGGTATGGACGCCAAGCGCCTCTCCACCGCCTTCGACTCCGTCACGCTGTATGGCGAAGACCCAGCCGTGCGCCCGGACATCTACGGCAAGGTCGGCAACTCCGGCGTGTCGATCGCCACGCTGGACGACATGGAGGTGCTGTACGACGGCTTTGATCTGACCAGCCCGAACACGTCCGTCTCCATGACCATCAACGGCCCCGCGCCGACGATCCTGGCGATGTTCATGAACACCGCCATCGACCGGAACCTCGCCAAGTTCCGTGCCGACAACCATCGCGAGCCGACTGAGGGCGAAGAGGCGAAGATCCGCGCGTGGGTGCTGCAGAACGTGCGCGGCACGGTGCAGGCCGACATCCTCAAGGAAGACCAGGGGCAGAACACCTGCATTTTCTCGACAGAGTTCTCGCTCAAGGTGATGGGCGACATCCAGGAGTATTTCGTGCACCACCAGGTGCGCAATTTCTATTCGGTGTCGATCTCGGGTTATCACATCGCCGAGGCCGGGGCGAACCCGATCTCGCAGCTTGCCTTCACGCTGGCCAACGGCTTTACGTACGTGGAGGCGTACCTTGCGCGCGGCATGCACATTGACGACTTCGCGCCCAACCTGTCGTTCTTCTTCTCCAACGGCATGGACCCGGAATACAGCGTGCTGGGCCGTGTTGCGCGCCGCATCTGGGCGGTGACCCTGCGTGACAAGTACGGCGCGAATGAGCGCAGCCAGAAGCTGAAGTACCACGTGCAAACGTCGGGCCGATCCTTGCACGCGCAGGAGATTGCCTTCAACGACATCCGCACGACGCTGCAGGCGCTGATCGCCATCTACGACAACTGCAACAGCCTGCACACGAATGCCTACGACGAGGCCATCACCACGCCCACGACCGAGTCCGTGCGGCGTGCGCTGGCCATCCAGCTCATCATCAACCGCGAATGGGGCTTGGCCAAGTGCGAGAACCCGAACCAGGGCAGTTTCGTCATCGATGAACTGACGGACCTCGTGGAAGAAGCGGTGCTGCAGGAGTTCGAGCGCATTGCCGAGCGCGGTGGTGTGCTGGGTGCCATGGAAACCGGCTACCAGCGCGGCAAGATTCAGGAGGAGTCGATGCTGTATGAGCAGCGCAAGCACGATGGCTCGCTGCCCATTGTCGGCGTGAATACGTTCCGCAACCCGGAAGTGGAAGGCGCGGTGCCCGCACATATCGAACTGGCGCGCTCCAGCGAGGAAGAGAAGCAGAGCCAGCTCAAGCGGCTGCAGGAGTTTCACTCGCGTCATGCTGATCGCGCGCCGGCCATGTTGCAGCGCCTGCAGCGCGCCGTGATCGATGATCAGAATGTGTTTGCGGTGTTGATGGAGGCGGTGCGGGTTTGCTCGCTGGGGCAGATCACGCATGCGCTGTTTGAGGTGGGGGGGCAGTATCGGCGCAATATGTAGGGGGCCCCTACGCAGTGTCCCGGCGCGGGTGAAAGAAAGGGGCGCGACGCTGCCCACCATACGGTCATCCGGCCGAATGTGATGTTGCCGTCGGCGGGGCTTTTCCGCGTGTCGCCCGGTCGTTTATGCTCTGCACTTTGTTTCATTCCAATACCAAGCGAGGAGCATTTTTCATGGCAATTCAAACGGTCGGCATCGTCGGTGCCGGAACAATGGGTAACGGCATTGCTCAGGCATGCGCCGTGGTTGGGCTGGACGTGGTGATGGTGGACATCAGCGATGCCGCCGTGCAGAAGGGCATCGCCACCGTGGCTGGCAGCCTGGATCGCCTCATCAAGAAAGACAAGCTGACCGAAGCTGACAAGGCCGCCGCGCTCGCGCGCATCCAGGGCTCGACGTCGTACGACGACCTCAAGCGCGCCGACCTCGTCATCGAGGCCGCCACCGAAAACCTCGAACTGAAGATCAAGATCCTCAAGCAGCTCGAAGCCGTGGCTGCGCCGCATGCCATCGTCGCGTCCAACACCTCGTCGATCTCGATCACCAAGCTGGCCGCCGTGCTGCAAGACGCCAGCCGCTTTATCGGCATGCACTTCTTCAACCCGGTGCCGATGATGGCGCTGGTGGAGATCATCCGTGGCCTGCAGACGAGCGACGCCGCGCACGCCGCCGTCGAGGCGCTGGCCAAGCAACTCGGCAAGACGCCGATCACGGTCAAGAACAGCCCAGGCTTTGTGGTTAACCGCATCCTGTGCCCGATGATCAACGAGGCGTTCTGCGTGCTGGGCGAGGGCCTGGCGTCGCCGGAGGAGATCGACGAAGGTATGAAGCTCGGCTGCAACCACCCGATCGGGCCGCTGGCGCTGGCCGACATGATTGGCCTGGACACCATGCTGGCCGTGATGGAAGTGCTGTACACCGAGTTTGCCGACCCGAAGTACCGCCCAGCCATGCTGATGCGCGAGATGGTGGCCGCCGGCTACCTGGGCCGCAAGACCGGTCGCGGCGTGTACGACTATCGGAAGTAAGCCGCCAACGACCCGGCATTCGCGCTGTCCTTCAACTGTCAGGCGGGTTTCGCGCGAAGTGTCCGCAAGTGTGCATGGAGGCGGTGTGGCGGTGCGTTGATGATGACGCATCGCCACACCGCTTTTTTTCTTTCTCACACACCGGACCCAGCCATGTCGCGCTACGCCTTCCGCCTGCTCAACGTCTTTGCCGAATCCACCTTTGGCGGCAACCAGCTCGCCGTCTTCGAAGACGGACGCGGCCTGGACGACGCCACCATGCAGGCCATCGGACGCCAGTTCAACCTGTCCGAGATCACCTTCATCTTCCCTGACGACACGGATGGCGCTACGGCGCGTTTCCGCATCTTCACGCCCGACTATGAGATGCCGTTTGCCGGCCACCCGTCGCTGGGGACCGCGCAGGTGGTGCGCGAACTGTACGGTCCGGGCAACGCGCTGACGCTGCGCTGCCAGTCGGGCATCGTCTCGTTGACGGCGCAGGACGAGGGGTGGTCTCTGGTGCCGCCGCGCTCGGGCGCACTGAGCACGCGCGAGGTGGATCCGGCCATTGCCGGCATGCTGGGGCTGGACGCCGATGCGCTGGCGGGCGCACCGATGTGGGTGGATGCCGGCATCGAGCAACTGCTGGTGCCGGTCAAGACGCGCGCCGATGTGGAGCGCGCCCGGCCCGACCCGTCAGCCTTCGATGCGTGGCCGCGCAGCCGCAACGATGGGCGCAACGCCTACGTGTTCACCATGCCCGCGCCCGGCAGCAACGATCCGGTGGTCTCGCGCTTCTTCTTCGAATACGGCACGGGCCTGTGGGAAGACCCGGGCACCGGTTCGGCATGTGCCAACCTGGGCGGCTGGTTGCGTGCGACGGGCCATGCCTTGCCAGCAAGCTACCGCATCGAGCAGGGCGCGGCGGTGGGGCGGCCCTGCCACCTGACACTGCGTGTGGATGCCGACGGCACCATCCACGTCGGTGGCCGCGTGATCGAGATCGGTCGCGGCACGCTGACGATTTAATCTGCGGCGCCCAACTGTTTGCAGTAGAACGTCGTCCCGCAGAACGCGCCGTCGGGCATCAGCGCGTAGTTGGGCACCGAGCCCACGCGCTGCCAGCCGGCGCGCGCGTACAGCCGCTCGGCATCGCCGCCGGTGACGGTGTCGAGCACCAGCACCGTTTTGCCCTCGGCACGCGCGACTTCGTCTATCGCCACCATCAACCGCTGCGCCACGCCTTGCCTGCGCGCGCGGCGGTGCACGAGCATCTTGGCGACATCGGCGCGGTGGGGCTGGTTTTCGGGTTGCGCCAGGATCAATTGCACGGTGCCGAGGACGGCGCCACGTTCGTCTTCCGCAATCAGCAGCGCGCGCTCGCCGTGCGCCAGGCCTTCGACCACATCACGCCAGAACGCCCGCGCCTTGTCGTGCGACAGCGGCCACATGAAGCTGACCGAGGCGCCGCCTTCCACGCAGTCGATCAGCACGTCCGCCAGCGCATCGATGCAGGCGCACGCTTCATTGGCGCCCACGCGCCGCACGGTGAGGGTGTCGGTCATCACGGTCTCCAATGGCCGGGCTGCACGGTCGTTAGCGCAACGAGATAGCGCGCCGGCCGTCGCGTCGGGTTGTGATACGCGATCGGGCGGTCCAGCCGCATGGTCAGGCAATCGCCCGCGTTCAGGCGCCAGTGCGCGTCGCCCACGGTCATTTCCATCGTTCCCTCGATCACCCACACCTGCTGGTGGATCTCGGCGTCGCGCGCGCCGGTGTCGTAAGCGACGCGTTCACCGGGCGGGAAGTGCACTTCCACAAGCTGGATCGGCGAGCGCGCGGCCGGCGAGAGGTTGCGGCGCACGTAGCCCGAGGCGGGGTCGGTCCATTCGGGTTGCTCCGCTGCGCGCGATACGGGCGACGGCTCGGTGGCCGGCGTGGAACCCTCCTCGAACAGCGAGGCGAGCGTCACGCCCAGCGCGGAGCTGAGCCGGTCGAGCACGGCGGCGGTCGGGCTACTCTGGCCGCGTTCGATCAGGGAGATGGCCGAGCGGCTGACCTGGCTGCGTTCGGCCAGGGCTTCGAGCGACAGGCCCTGGGCGTCGCGCAAGTCGCGCAGGCGTTGGGCGATACGTTGGTGGATGTCCATGATGTCCAGTTTAGTGGAAATATTCGTCCGGTAAACTGGAATTTTGAGGCGCTCGCATTGCCCTTGCCATTGGTAGTGCTTTCCAGCTGCTCCGACTCGTTGCTGGGATTGCTGCTAAATTGCCCTTCGCGCATTTTTTTTGTCCCTTTTTCTAGACGATCGGTCTATTAATCGATTCAGGAGCCCGTCATGTCGCAACGTGAAGCCGTCAACCGCCGTATCGTGCTCGCCAGCCGCCCGCGCGGCACACCAACGCCCGAGAACTTCCGCATTGAAGAGACGGCCGTGCCACAACCGCAGGACGGCGAGGTGCTGCTGCGCACGCTGTATCTGTCGCTCGATCCGTACATGCGCAACCTGATGGACGAGGTGGGGCCCGGCTATGCGCAGCCGGTGGCGGTGGGCGCGCCGATGGTTGGCGGCACGGTCAGCCGGGTGGTGGCGTCCCGGCATCCGCAGTTTCATGAGGGCGATCTTGTGCTCGGCGGCGGCGGCTGGCAGGACTACGCCGTCGCCGCCGGCCAGGAACTGACGCCGCTGGGCGACATGGCCGAACCTTCACTGGCGTTGGGCGGGCTGGGCATGCCTGCGTTCACGGCATATGTGGGGCTGCTGGACATCGGCCAGCCTAAAGCTGGCGAGACGGTTGTCGTGGCTGCCGCTACGGGCGCAGTTGGCGCGGTGGTCGGGCAGCTCGCCAAGCTCAAGGGTGCGCGCGTGATTGGCATTGCGGGTGGGGCAGACAAGTGCCGATACGCCGTCGAGACACTTGGCTTCGACGTGTGCCTGGACCGCCGCGAGCCCGACCTCGCCAGGCGCCTGGCCGAGGCCTGCCCGGACGGCATCGACGTCTATTTCGAGAACGTCGGCGGCGAGGTGTTCGACGCGGTGCTGCCGCTGCTGAACATCGGCGCACGCGTGCCGGTGTGTGGCTTCATCGCGCACTACAACGACGAGGCCGTCACCGGCCCGGACCGCCTGCCCAAGCTGACGGCCGCCGTGTTGCAGAAGCGCATCCGCATGCAAGGTTTCATCATCCTCGACCACTATGCCGATCGCTACGACGCCTTCCAGCGCGACATGCGTGCGTGGGTGGCGGCCGGTAAGGTGAAGCTGCGCGAAGACCGCATCGATGGGCTGGAGAACGCCCCGGCCGCGTTCATCGGCCTGCTCGAAGGGCGCAACTTTGGCAAGCTGGTGGTGCGCGTGACGCAGGCGTGATCGCTCCGAAAGCGCGGCGGTTAGTTCCGCCGCTGCACGACGGGCGGTATCCAGGTGGCGTCGAGCGCTGCCTCTTTCGGCCACGTCAATTGCAGGCGCAGCAGGAACGGGCCCACAGGCGGCGGCAGCCAGTTGCGGCGCTCGCCCTTGGGCTGCGCTCGCTGGATCAGGATGTCGAGCGAGCCGTCGCGGTTCAGGCGCGGGCGGTCTGCCTCGCTCAGCACGTTGCGCAGGCCGGGGTGCTCGGTGGTGCGGCGCGGTTGCTGCACGGCGGCCACCGCCCAGCCGGCGTTCTCCGGCGGGAGCTGGTCGCGGTCGAAATGCAGCACGTAGCGGTGCGCGCTATCCAGCGGCATGCCGTTGGCGTCAGCTCTGGTGGTGCCGATCAGCATGTCCTGCGGCACGTCGGTGCCACCACCAGACCACGCCACGATGGCGCGCTGTGCGTAGTCCAGCCCATAGGCGCCGATCATGCGCGGGATGAACCAGCCGTTCTGGGTAACCGGCGGCTGCTTGGCGGCCGTGTCCAGGCTGTCGCGTGCGGCGGCCACGCCGGCGTCCATCACCTTCAGGCTGGCAGCGTCCACGGCGTTGGTGTCGAACGGTGATCCCGGCACCAGCCCCAGGTTGCTCAGCGATTGCACCATCGTCGAGTCGGCCGCGTGCGGCGGGTTGTCCTTGAGCAGCGCGGCAAAGCGCGTGAAGTAGGCGTTGGCGTCGAGCGCGGTCACGCGGCGTCGTGCCGCATCCAGGCTGACATCAACATCGTCCGGTTTGTTGGTATCGGCCTCGGTTTCGCGCGCGGCGGGTTTGCCGAAGGCGTCCAGCGGCGTGATGCGATAGCGGTCCTGCACGCGGCGTGCGGCGGCGATGTCGCGCTGGCCGGCCACCTGCGTGCGGGCGACGATCCAGACCAGGTTCGTGGGTGCGGCGATCTGTTTGACGCCTGCCGGCAGCGTGCCTTCCCAGCCCGGCGGCGTGATGGCGTAGTGGGCGGCGCGTGTGCCGGTGGTGCGGTTGCCGAGCGATTCAAACACGTCCGTCCACGCGTCGTGCAGGGCCACCCAGATGTGGCGGCGGCCGACGTCGGGCAGGCTCAACACGACCGGCCCGTTGCGCAAATCGATGAAGGCGCTGCTGGAAAGCATGTCCACGCGGGCGCGCACGCCGGTGGGCAGGGCTTCATCGTCCAGCGTGCGCTGGTGCATGAAGCGGCCGGTGGGCGCAAGTGCGGACGTGGTCTGCAACAGGGCGTCCGTCATCATCAACGGAAACCCGTACACATAGGCCGATCGGACTTGCGCCTCGCCGGGTTGTGGCAGGCGCAATTCGGTACTGGCGGTGGGTTCGGGGTTCTGGGTGGAGCAGCCGGCCAGGGTAAGGGCCGCCACGCTCAGCGCCACGGCAGCCAGCTTGGTAA
The DNA here is from genome assembly GCF_002298975.1 of Ralstonia sp. UBA689. Classification (GTDB taxonomy): domain Bacteria; phylum Pseudomonadota; class Gammaproteobacteria; order Burkholderiales; family Burkholderiaceae; genus Ralstonia. The sequence continues at coordinate 35,884 of NZ_DBMV01000007.1, read as the reverse complement.
GCGGGCGCGCGGGCGCAGGGCAGTGCGTCATCGTGTTCTCCTTTGTCGTCGGTGCGCGCAACAGGAAACGAGACGCCTGTCGAACATCCCCCCAAGGATGCTTGCGCATACGGTTGCGCGTGGGCCGATCCCATGGCGCCGCGCATTTCGTCGTGAATCTTTGGACTGTAGGAGTGCCGTCGGCGCAAGTCAATCGAGGTGCCGTGGGGGGCGCAAGCGCTGTTCAAGCTACAGGCGCAGGTGCAGTGCGAGACGCAATTTGGCGGCGTCGTACTCGGCCTTCAGGCGCGCGACGATCTCGCCGGCGGGCGGCAGGTCGGCAATCTGGCCAACGCCCTGGCCTGCGCCCCAGATGTCTTTCCATGCCTTGCCACGGGAGCTGCCGTCGCCAAAGTTCATCTTCGATTTGTCTGCCTCGGGCAGGGCGTTCGGGTCCAGGCCGGCCAGCTCGATGCTCTCGCGGATGTAGTTGCCGTGCACGCCGGTGAAGAGGTTCGTATAGACGATGTCGGATGCCGCCGCGCGCAGAATGGCCTGCTTGTAAGTCTCGGCCGCGTGCGCCTCCTGGCTGGCGATGAAGCGCGTGCCGATGTAGGCCAGATCCGCCCCCATGGCCTGCGCGGCGAGGATGGCATCGCCCGTGGCGATGGCGCCCGACAACGCGATCGGCCCGTCGAAGATGTGCCGCACCTCGCCCACCAGCGCAAACGGCGACAGCGTGCCGGCATGGCCGCCCGCGCCCGCCGCCACCAGAATCAGCCCGTCGACGCCGGCTTCCAACGCCTTCTCGGCATGGCGCAGGTTGATCACATCGTGCAGCACGATGCCGCCGTAGCTGTGTACGGCATCCAGGATCTCCTTGACCGGCGCGCGCAGCGAGGTAATGAAGATGGGCACCTTGTGCTTGATGCAGGTGGCCACGTCCTGCTCAAGCCGCGCGTTGGAGTGATGCACGATCTGGTTGACCGCCAGCGGCCCCACCACCTCATGCGGATGCGCGGCGCGGTGAGCGGCCAGGTCTTCGTTGATCCGCGTGAGCCACTCGTCCAGCACTTCGGCCGGGCGGGCGTTGAGCGCAGGAAACGCGCCGACGATGCCGGCCTTGCACTGTGCCAGCACCAGTTCGGGATAGCTGACGATGAACATCGGCGATCCGATCACCGGCAGCGTCAGGTGTTGCAGCACGGGCGGCAGATGCTTGGCGGCGGGCATGGCGTCTCCTGGCTGATGTGCGCGGGGTGCGCCGATTGAGTATAGGAAGCGGGCGCCACACTTTGTGTACCAGCTTCTGCGCTAGCATGCGATGCATCACACGCGCGCCAAAGCACAGGAGACCGCCATGACCGCCCCGTTGTCCATCGATGCCGCCACCGCCGCCGCAGATCAGGCGCTGTTTCCGGGCTTCCGCCCGTTTCGCCAGGTGGTCAATGGCGTGGAGATTGCTGGCGTGATCGGCGGCAGCGGGCCGCCGCTGCTGTTGCTGCACGGGCATCCGCAAAGCCACGTGATCTGGCACAAGGTGGCGCGCGATCTGATGCGCGACTACACCGTCGTCGCCACGGACCTGCGCGGCTATGGCGCCTCGTCCAAGCCGCCCGGTAGCGCCAGGCACGCGGAATACAGCAAGCGCACCATGGCGCAGGACCAGGTGGACGTGATGCGCGCGCTGGGCTTCGGCCGCTTCCGGCTGTGTGCGCACGATCGCGGCGCCCGCGTCGCGCACCGCCTGTGCGTCGATCACCCCGCGCACGTGGAGCGCGCCATGCTGCTCGACATCGCCCCCACGCTGGCCATGTACGAGCACACCGATATGGCCTTTGCCTCGGCGTACTGGCACTGGTTCTTCCTGATCCAGCCGTCGCCGTTTCCAGAAACGCTCATCAACGCCACGCCGGATTTCTACATCGGCAAGCTGATAGGGTTGCGTCACGCCGGGCTCGACCCGTTCGCGCCGGAGGCGATGGCCACCTACGCCGCCGCCATGCGCGAGCCCGCCTGTGTGCACGCCATGTGCGAGGACTACCGCGCCGCCGCCACCATCGACCTGGAACACGATCGCGCGGATCGCTCAGCCGGCAAGCGCGTGAGCGTGCCGCTGCGCGTGCTGTGGGGGGAGCATGGGGTGATTCAGCGGTGCTTCAAGCCGCTGGAGCTGTGGCAGGCCGTGGCCGATGACGTGAGCGGCGGCACGGTGCCGTGCGGGCACTACGTGCCGGAGGAGGCGCCGGAGGCGCTACTCGCAGAGATGCGGGCGTTCTTTGCGTGAGCGATTGGCTCACCCCTCCGCCCACTCCCGCAACAGGTTGTGATACGTCCCCGTCAACGCAATCACCGACGGGTCTTCCTGCCCCAGCAGCCCCATCAGCCGCTGCAGTTCCGTATCCATCTGGAACAGCAGCGTGCGATGTGCGTCGCTGCGCACCATGCTTTGCAGCCAGAAGAACGAGCACACCCGTGCGCCGCGCGTGACGGGCGTGACGCGATGCAGGCTGCTGCTCGGGTACAGCACCATGTCGCCGGCAACAAGCTTGACGCGGTGCTCGCCGAAGGTGTCGTCGATGACGAGTTCACCGCCGTCGTAGTCTTCCGGCTCGGTCAGGAACAGCGTGCAGGAAAGATCGCTGCGAATGCGGAAATCGGTGCCGCGCAGGTGGCGTATGGCGTTGTCGACGTGGTTGCCGAAGGTCTGGCCGCCCGCGTAGCGGTTGAACAGCGGCGGGAAGACCTTGTGCGGCAGCGCGGCCGAGAAGAACAGCGTGTTGGCGGAGAGCGCGTCCTGAATGAAGGTGCCGACCTCGCGTGCGGCGGACGAGTCCTCAGGCAACTGCATGTTGTGCTTGACCTGCCCGGACTGCGCGCCGGCGGTGACTTTGCCGTCGACCCACTCGGCGGCGTCGATGATGGCGCGGCATTGCGCGACCTGCGCCTTCGTCAGGACGGCGGGGATGTTCAGCAGCATGGGGTTTCCGTTTGCAACACGCCGGCCAGGGCACGCAGGCGTGCGTCGGGGTGGCCGGCAAGAAAATCGTGGGCGCGGGCGACAAAAGCCGGTGTGGCGGCGCCCGGTACAGCCTGCATCCATGTGCGGGCTTCGTCGGAACGCCCCGCAAGTGCAAGCAGGCGTGCGGCGTTGAATCGGCCGCGGAAGTCGCCGCCCTCGGCTGCGCGCAGATAGCAGCGCAGGGCCGTCGCCAGGTCCGCTTCGACCTCCCAGCCGTCTTCGTAGAAGCCGCCCACCACGTTGATCGACTTGGCGTGCCCTTGCGCGGCGGCGGCCTGGAAAAGCGCGAAGGCTTGCGCGCGGTCCTTCGGCACGCCGCGCCCAAGCTGCAGGCTGGTGGCGTAGTTGTATTGGCCCCAGTCGAGGCCGGCGTCGGCGGCGAGGGCGTACCAGTGCGTGGCCGTTTTGTCGCACGCGGGCGTGCCCCAGCCGTGCTCGTAACAGCGGCCGAGCATGTTGGCGGCCATGGCGTGGCCCGACAGCGCAGCGGTCTTGAACCAGAACAGGGCTTCGGCCGGGTTGCGTTCGATGCCGTGGCCGTCGAGCAGCCATTGGCCGAAAATGGCCTGCGCATCAGCATGCCCCCGCTGCGCTGCACCGGCCAGCCAGCGCGCGGCGCGCTCGGCAGGGCCAGCGAGCACCGCATGGATGGCATCGACCGCCGCGCGGTCAGGCGCGGCGGCATTGGGGTGTAGCGACATCGGCTCAGTATCGGATGCCCAACGTCAGGATCGCCGCGCGCCCCGGTGCTAGCGATGCATAGTGCGATGCATAGGCCTGCTTGAAGTACGTCTTGTCGAACAGGTTCTGCACGTTCAGTTGCAGGCTGGCGTGCTTGTCGATGCGGTAAGCGGCCATCGCGTCAAAGCGCCAGTACGCGGGCACCCACTTCGGGTTGGCGGGGTTGGTGCTGCCCCAGACCTTCGAGACGTAATACGCACCGCCGCCCAATGTGAGCTTCGGCATCGGCTGGTACGTTGTCCACAGGCTGAAACTGTTCTTGGGCGTGTTGGGGAATGCGGCGCCGTTGGTGCCACCGAAGGCCGCGCCCGCGCCGCCGTTGTTGCGCAGTTCGCTCTTCAGGAACGTGTAGCCGCCAAACACTTGCCACTTGTTGGTGAGCGCGCCCGACCAACCGAGTTCGAAGCCGTCCACGCGCTTGTTGCCGGCCATGGCGGCGGTGCCGTCCTGCTGGACGATGCGTGCGTTGGTGGTTTCGATGCGGAAGACGGCCGCGGTCAGCGCCAGCTTGTTGTCCAGCACGTTCCACTTGGTGCCGAGTTCGTAGGCGCGGTTCTTCTCGGGGGCCAGCACGTCGCCGCGATTGCCTGCACGGTCCGGTGTAAGTGAGCTGGTATCGGAGCCTTGCCCGGCTACCGAGCCACTCGGTGTGGACGACGTGCCATAGGCCACATAGATGCTGCCGTTCTGCGCGGGTTTGAAGACCAGGCCGAGTTGGTAGTTCAGCAGGTTGTCGTCGCGCGAGAAGCTGGAGCGCACGCCCTGTGCGTTGGCCGACGTGGTGGCCGAAGCCGAGTAGCGGTCGTAGCGGATGCCGCCGTTGATCTGCCAGCGCGGCGACAGCTCGACGGTGTCGAACACGTACACCGACTGCGTGCGCACGGTCGTCTCCGCCGGATTGTTGTTGCGCGCAATGGTGCCGGACCACGGGTCATGCGGGTTCGGGTCGAACAGGCTCGTGCAGTTGTAACCACCCGCCGTGCCCGTGCCGTTTGGGCAGCGGTTGCTGCCGGTGGCGACGCTGTAGGTGTCGTTTCTGCTGTGCTCGCGCGAGAACTCCACGCCTGCCGCATAGCTGTGCTTGAAGCTGCCAGTTTCGAACTTGCCGGTCGCCTCGGTCTGGTTGGCGATGGTGTTGGCGACAGAGTAGCGCGAGTTGGTGCGGCGCCAGACCATGCCGTAGTAGATGTTGCCCTGGCTGTCGTCGGGCTGGGTCCAGATGTAGTCCTGGCTGGTGCGGGCGACGCGCGTGGTGTTGCGCAGTTTCAGTGTGCTGGACACATCCTGCTCCAGCGCCAACGTGCCCATGTCGACGCGGTCGCGGCGGAAGTCGCGCGACAGGCCGTAGTAGACATTGCGATCGACATCCACGGGTGCGCCGTCTCCGGGGCCGAACAGTTGCGGGCGACCATCGGTGCGGCGGTTGAACGTGCCGTTGTTGTAGGGGATGCCGGTGTCGGGCGTGTCGTTCGACTGCAGGTGGTAGTACGAAAGCGTGGCGCGCGCGGGCGTGCCCAGCCCGAAGGCAATGGCCGGCGCGATGCCCCAGCGGCTGAAGCTCGTCACGTCGCGGCCCGGCACGCCGGCATCGTGGTACAGCGCATTCAGGCGGAACGCCGCGTGCTCGCCGATCTGGTAGTTGCCGTCGGCTGTGGCGCGCTTGTAAGCCGCGTTGCCCACCGACAGCGTGCCCTCGGTAAAGTGCTCCAGCTTCGGTTGCTTCGAGACGATGTTGATCGCCCCGCCCGCTGAGCCTCGCCCTTCATACGCGCCCGACGGCCCCTTGATGATTTCCACCGATTCCACGTTGAACATGTCGCGCGATTGCGCGCCGATGTCACGCAGCCCATCGAGGAAGGTGCTGGCCTGCGCGTCGTAGCCGCGGATGAACGGGCGGTCGCCCACCGGGTTGCCGCCTTCGCCCGCGCCAAACGCGATGCCTGGCACCGTGCGCAGCGCCTCGGTGAGCGTGGCAGAGCCGGTGTCCTGCAAGATCTCGGCCGGAATCACAGTGACGGACTTGGGCGTGTCGACCAGCGGTGCGGTGAACTTGCCGCCCGAGGCTTCGTCGGTCTTGAAGCCGCTGCTGCCGGTGACGGTCTGCGCCGGCAGGGTGGTCGTCACAGCGTCTTTCTTCGTGTCGGCGACTGCCGGCGCGGAGGCCATGGCAAAGCTCATCGCCCCCGTCAGGTATCCCACCACCGAATGTTCCGCGCGCTTGCGCTCCGTCTGTGCTGCTTGCATGGCCGAGTGTTCGCTCCCTTGAGAGATTTGGTTACATATTTGATGCAAATGAGAATTATTATTGTTTAGGCGCAGGGGCGTCAAGGCATTGGCTGGCGGCATTCTTACGCACCAGGAAAATTGGCTGACAGATCAAGATGTTGCGGATGCTGAACCCTCTGCCCCGTCACAACATGGCACGTTCCGCGTTTGAAGGCTTCCATTTATTCAATCAAATGATTTAGTATTGCCGGGCAGGCTGTCCAACCGAATCTCTCTTCCAAGGTGAGCATCGCGTGAGCACCGACCCGGAACTCCTCATTGAGCAGCGCGGCCAAGCGCTGTGGTTGACCATCCAACGTGAAGACCGTCGCAACGCCATCAACGGCGCGGTGATCGACGCTCTGGGCCAGGCGCTGGCCGATGCCGGGCGTGATCCGGCTGTGCGCGCCGTGGTGCTGACCGGCGCCGGCACGCGCGCTTTCTGCGCGGGGGCCGATCTGCAGACCGGGCAATCCTTCCGCTTCGACTATTCCCAGCCGCATCAGGCCCTGGCCGACCTGTTCCGCCAAGCGCGCCGCTGCACCGTGCCGCTCATTGCGCGGGTGAACGGTGCCTGCATGGCGGGCGGCATGGGGCTGCTGGCGATGTGCGATCTGGCGGTGGCCAGCCGCAATGCCGTGTTCGGCTTGCCTGAAGTGAAAGTGGGCTTGTTTCCGGCCCAGGTGCTGGCCGTGCTGCAACACCAGTTGCCGCGCCGCGTGCTCAACGAGCTGTGCCTGACCGGCGAGCCGATGGATGCGGAGCGCGCGCTGGCCACCGGCCTCGTCAACGCGGTGGCCGAGCCCGAAGCGCTCGATGCTGCCGTCGACGCGCTGCTGGCACGGTTGCTCGACAAATCGCCCTCGGCCATCCGGCGTGGGCTGTATACGCTCAAGCAGGTTGAGCATCTGGGCTTCGAGCCGGCGATGGCCTTTACTGAAAGCCAGATCGGCCTGTTTGCCCTCACTGAAGACGCACAGGAAGGGCAGGCCGCTTTTCGCGAGAAGCGCGCACCCAACTGGACGGGCCGCTGACATGCAAAAGAACTCCGTCTCCATCGGCGGCGCCAGCGGCTTCTGGGGCGATAGCGTGACCGGCCCGATGCAGCTCGTCGCCTCGGGGCGCCTCGACTTTCTCGTCTTCGACTACCTGGCCGAACTGACAATGTCGCTGCTGGCCAGTGCGCGCATGAAGAACGCGGAGCTGGGCTACGCCACCGACTTCGTGAACGTGGCGATGCGCGCGGTGCTCAAGGATGCGCTGGCGCAGAACATCCGCATCATCGCCAACGCGGGCGGCGTGAACCCACGCGGGTGTGCGGCTGCCCTGCAGGCGCTGGCCGATGAGCTGGGCGTGAGCGTGCGCATTGCCGTGGTGGAGGGCGACGATGTGATGCCGCTGCTGCCCGCGCTGCGCGATAAAGGCGTGCGCGAGATGCAGAGCGGTCGCCCGCTGCCCGACAAGGTGGTCAGCGCCAACGCATATCTGGGCGCGCTGCCGATCAAGGCGGCGCTCGACGCGGGCGCGCAGGTGGTCATCACTGGCCGCTGCGTCGACAGCGCCGTCACGCTCGGCGCGCTGATGCACAGCTTCGGCTGGGCCGCCGACGACTACGATCGCCTCGCTGCCGGCAGCCTTGCCGGGCACATTCTCGAATGCGGTTGCCAGGGCGCTGGCGGCTTGCATACCGATTGGGAAGCCGTGCCCGACTGGGCGCACAGCGGCTACCCCATCGTTGAATGCCGGAACGACGGCAGCTTCATCGTCACCAAGCCGGCAGGCACGGGCGGCCTCGTCACGCCTGCCACCGTGGGCGAGCAATTGCTGTACGAGATCGGCGATCCGGCGCGCTACGTGTTGCCCGACGTCGTGTGCGACTTCGCGCATGTGACGATGGCGCAGGCCGGCGAACATCGCGTCGATGTGCGCGGCGCACGCGGCTTGGCCCCGACGCCAGACTACAAGGTGAGCGCTACGTACGCCGATGGCTATCGCGCCACCGGCCAACTCACCGTGGTCGGCTTCGACGCCGATCGCAAGGCACGCCGCACGGCCGAGGCGATTCTTGAGCGCACGCGTGGGCTGTTCCGCAAGCTCGGCTTGCCGGACTACAGCGCCACGCATATCGAGACGCTGGGTTCTGCGTATCTGTTCGGGCCGCATCAGCCTGATGTGCCGCGCTTTGAATCGGTGATGTGGCTGGCGGTGGCGCATCCGAACAGGCAGGCGCTGGAACTCTTTGCACGTGAGATTGCACCGGCCGGCACATCGTGGGCACCCGGCACGACGGGCGCGGGCGGACGGCCCAGCGTGGTGCCCGCCGTTAAGCAGTTCGCCTTCCTGCTCGACAAGGCGCGCCTGCAGCCGCGCGTGACTCTGCTGGGTGGGCAGACCATTGACGTGGCGGTGCCGACCGGTGGCGTGCCGCTCAATGCATCGTCGGCAGCAGCATCTGCGCCCGTTGCGCCGTCAACCGCGCCGACCCGAGAAGTCCCGCTCATCGAACTTGCCTACGCCCGCAGCGGCGACAAGGGCGATACGTCCAACATCGGCGTCATCGCGCGCCGGCCGGAAGACATGCCGCTGCTGCGCGCGCAGCTGACCGAAGGCGCGGTGGCTGCGTACCTCGCGCACGTTGTGAAGGGCCCCGTGACCCGCTATGAGCTGCCGGGCATTCACGCGCTCAACTTCGTCTGCGAGCAGGCGCTCGGTGGCGGCGGCATGGCGTCGCTGCGCAACGATCCGCTGGGCAAGGGCATGGCGCAGGTGCTGCTGGCGATGCCGGTGCGCGTGCCGGTCGATCACCCCTAACCAACGAGGCGACCATGTACGCAGGCCTGTTGCCGTCCATGCAGTTCAACGCAGAGCACGACACGTTTCGCGAAACCGTCCGCCGCTTCGTCGACAGGGCCGTGCTGCCGAACATCGACGCCTGGGAAGAGGCCGAAACCTTCCCGCGCGAGTTGTATCGCGAGGCTGCCGATCTTGGCCTGCTGGGCCTCGGCTTTCCCGAGGAAGTCGGCGGCACGCCGGGCGACCTGTTCATGGAACTGGCGATGATCGAAGAACTGACGCGCGCAGCCAGCGGCGGGTTGCTTGCTTCGCTGTTCAGCCACACCATCGGCGCACCGCCCATCGTGGCTGGCGGCTCGGCGGAACTGAAGGCACGCGTGCTGCCCGCCATCCTGTCGGGCGAGAAGATCAGCGCGCTGGCCATCACCGAGCCCTCGGGCGGGTCGGACGTTGCCAACCTGGCCACGCGCGCCGTGCGCGACGGCGATCACTACGTCGTCAACGGCAGCAAGATCTTCATTACCTCCGGCATGCGCGCGGACTACCTGACCGTGGCCGTGCGCACGGGCGGGCCGGGGGCGGGTGGTATTTCCGTGCTGCTGATCGACGGCGATACGCCGGGCCTGTCACGCACGCCGCTCAAGAAGATGGGCTGGTGGTGCTCCGACACGGCACAACTGCATTTCGACAACTGCCGCGTGCCCGCCGCAAACCTGCTCGGCCAGGAGAATGCCGGCTTCGCGCTGGTCATGCGCAACTTCAACCACGAGCGCCTTGCGCTGGCGATGCAAGCCTACGGCCTGGCCCGCGTATGCCTGGCCGAAGCTGTGGAATGGGCTAGCCAGCGCGAGACGTTCGGCAAGCGCTTGGTGCAGCATCAGGCCGTGCGTCAGAAACTCGTGGCGATGGCCACGCGCATCGAAGCCACGCGCGCGCTGCTCGAAGATCTGATGCGCCGCCTGCAGGCCGGCGAATCACCAGTCGCGCAACTGTGCATGCTGAAGAACTTCGCCACGCAAAGCTTGCAATTCTGCGCCGACACGGCCGTGCAACTGCTCGGCGGCATGGGTTTCATGCGCGGCACCAAGTCGGAGCGGATCTACCGCGAAGTGAAGGTCTACATGATCGGCGGCGGCGCGGAGGACATCCTCAGCGATCTCGCCGCACGCCAGCTCGGCTGGGTCTAACGCTCAATAGGGAGACACACCATGTATCGCTCAGTCTTTCGACCAGGGTTGTTCCAGGGCCAGGTGGCCATCGTGACAGGCGGGGGCAGCGGCATCGGCCGGTGCACCGCGCATGAGCTGGCGTCGCTGGGTGCGGCGGTGGCGCTGGTGGGGCGCAATGCCGACAAGCTTGCCGCCGTGCGCACCGAGATCGTCGAGGCCGGCGGCACCGCGCATGCCTATGTGTGCAACATCCGCGACGAGGCGGCGGTGCAGGCGCTGGTGGCGCAGATCTATGGCGAGCACGGTCGCATCGACGCGCTGGTCAACAACGCGGGCGGACAGTTTCCGGCGCCGCTCAAGGAGATCTCCGCCAAGGGCTGGGAGGCCGTGCTGCAGACCAACCTGACGGGCGGTTTCCTGATGGCGCGCGAGTGCCTGAACCAGGCGATGCAGTTGCACGGCGGCGCCATCGTCAACATCGTTGCCGACATGTGGGGCGGCATGCCCAACATGGGGCACTCGGGTGCGGCGCGTGCGGGCATGGTCAACTTGACCGAGACGGCGGCGTTCGAGTGGGCGCAGTACGGCGTACGCGTGAACGCGGTGGCGCCGGGCTATGTGGCCTCTTCGGGCATGGACGCATATCCGCCATGGATGGCCGAGACCATCCGCAGCATGCCGGGCACCGTGCCGCTGGGGCGCTTTGCCACCGAGGCGGAGGTGTCGGCGGCCATCGTGTATTTGCTGTCGGAGGCCGCGGCGTTCATCACGGGCACGACGCTGCGGGTGGACGGCGGCCGGCCCAACGTGCGGCCGGGCACGCCGATGCGCGCGCCCCGGCACGGCGCGGAGCCGTTCAACGGTTTCCATCTGGCGGTGACGCCCAAGGTGCTGCAAGACAAGGAGGGCAACGATGCCGGCCATTGAATCGCGCATCGTCCAGCAGAGCGACGCTTACCAGCAGAACCACGCCGCACTCGCGGAGCTGGTCGACCAGTTGCGCGCGCTGGAAGCCCGCACGCGCGACAAGTCCGAGGCGTCGCGCGCGCGCTTTGAGCAGCGTGGCCAGTTGCTGCCGCGTGACAGGCTTGGCCGCCTGCTCGATGCCGGCGCACCGTTTCTTGAACTGTCGACGCTGGCCGGCTTCTGCCTGGACCACGCGGACCCCGCACGCTCGATTCCCGGTGGTGGCTTCATCGCTGGCATTGGCTGGGTGAGCGGCGTGCGCGCGATGATCATCGTGGACGACGCGGGCATCGACGCCGGTGCCGTGCAGCCGATGGGCATCGAGAAGTTCCAGCGTGCGCAGGCGATTGCATTGGAGCAGAAGCTGCCGTTCATCCACCTGGTCGAATCGGCCGGCGCCAATCTGCTGACCTATCGCGTGGAAACCTTCATCCACGGGGGCAGCGGCTTCTACTGGCTGGCGCGGCTGTCGGCGGCGGGCATTCCGGTGATCAGCGTGGTGCACGGGTCGAGCACGGCCGGCGGCGCGTACATGCCGGGTCTGTCGGATTACGTGGTGATGGTGCGTGACCGCGCGCGCGCGTTCCTGGCCGGCCCGCCGCTGCTGAAGGCGGCTACGGGCGAAATCGCTACCGAAGAGGAACTGGGCGGCGCCGAGATGCACGCCACCACCTCGGGCCTGGCTGAATACCTGGCCGAAGACGATGCGGATGCGCTGCGCATCGCGCGCGAACTCGTGGCTGCGCTGGATTGGAACCGCGATGTGCCGGCGCCGGATCGGCCGTATGCACCGCCGCGCTTCGATGCGGAAGAACTGCTCGGCATTGCGCTGACCGATCACCGCAAACCGCTCGACATGCGGGAGGTCATCGCACGCATTGCCGACGGGTCGGATTTCCTGGAGTTCAAGCCCGACTACGGACCCGCGACGATCACCGGGCATGCGGCCATCTGTGGCATGCGCGTCGGCGTCATTACGAACAACGGGCCGCTCGACCCGGCGGGTGCCACAAAGGTGGTGCACTTCATCCAGGCGTCCTGTCAGTCCGATACGCCGCTGCTCTACCTGCAGAACACCACGGGCTTCATCGTCGGCAAGGCGTCGGAGCAGGCGGGCATGATCAAGCACGGCTCGAAGATGATCCAGGCCATGTCCAACGCTACCGTGCCGCGCATTACTGTGCACTGCGGCGCGTCGTTCGGGGCGGGAAACTATGGCATGTCGGGGCGCGGCTTCTTCCCGGATTTCTGCTTCAGTTGGCCCAACGCCAAGACCGCAGTGATGGGCGCCGAACAGGCCGCCGGCACGATGGCTACCGTCATGGCCGCCAGCATGCAGCGCAAGACGCAGACCGTCGACCACGAGGCCATCGAGGCAATGCGCGCCAAGGTGATCGACACCTTCGAGCGGCAGTCCGGCGCGTTCACCATCTCGGGCCGCCTGTTGGATGACGGCGTGATTGACCCGCGCGACACGCGCAAGGTGCTGGCCTGCGTGCTGGCCGTGTGCGACGAGGCGCGCCGCCGTGTGCTGCATCCCATCCAGTTCGGCGTTGCGCGACCGTAGCCGCGCCCACACAAACAAGCGAATCAGTCAGGACCACCGGAGCGAAACACCATGCACTTCACCCACGAGCATCAGGAACTGCAACGCAACCTCAGGCGCTTCATCGACAGCGACATCAACCCGCACGTCGACGAGTGGGAAGAGGCTGAGATGTTTCCCGCCAAGCAGCTCTTCAAGAAGATGGGCGAGTTGGGCTTTCTTGGCATTGCCAAGCCGACCGAGTTCGGCGGGCTGGGCCTCGACTATTCGTATGCGATGGCAATGGCCGAGACGCTCGGCCACATTCGCTGCGGCGGCGTGCCGATGGCCATCGGCGTGCAGACCGACATGGCAACGCCCGCACTCGCCCGCTTCGGCTCGGATGAACTGCGCGCGCAGTTTCTCGCGCCCGCCATCACCGGCGACGCGGTGGCGTGCATCGGCGTGTCGGAACCGAGCGCCGGGTCCGACGTGGCCGGCATCAAGACCACCGCGCGCAAGGACGGCGACGACTACGTCATCAACGGCAGCAAGATGTGGATCACCAACAGCCTGCAGGCCGACTGGATGTGCCTGCTGGCCAACACGTCGGACGATGCTGCGCACCGCAACAAGTCGCTCATCATCGTGCCGATGAACACGAAGGGGGTGTCAGTCGGCAAGAAGATCCGCAAGATCGGCATGAATTCGTCGGACACCGGCCTCATCTACTTTGACGACGTGCGCGTGCCGCAGCGCTACCGCATCGGCGAGGAGGGCAAGGGCTTTACGTACCAGATGCTGCAGTTTCAGGAGGAGCGCATGTGGGCGGCGGCCAGCAGCCTGGAGTCGATGATGATGTGCATCGACACCACCATCGAGTATGGCCGCGAGCGCAAGCTGTTCGGCGCCAGCCTGCTCGACAACCAGTGGGTGCACTTCAAGCTGGCCGAGTTGAAGACCGAGGTGGAGGCATTGCGTGCGCTCACCTACCGCGCGTGCGATCTCTACATCCACGGGCAGGATGTGACCGAGCTGGCTTCCATGGCCAAGCTCAAGGCCGGACGCCTCGCGCGCGTCGTGCCGGATGCGTGCATGCAGTTCTGGGGCGGCATGGGCTTTACGTGGGACAACCCGGTGTCGCGCTACTACCGAGACGGGCGCCTGGGCTCCATCGGCGGCGGCGCGGACGAGGTGATGCTCGGCATCATCTGCAAGTACATGAACACGCTGCCGGGCAAGAAGGGCTGAGCGATGGCCAAGCCGCACGCAGCTTTCCGTTCTGTCCTGATTGCCAACCGGGGCGAGATCGCGCTGCGCATCATGCGCACCGCACGGCGCCTGGGGATGCGCACCATTGCCGTGTATTCCGACGCCGACCGCGATGCGCCGCATTGCCGCGCCGCAGACCTTGCCTTGCCGATCGGCGCATCGCAGCCGCAGGCGTCGTACCTGAACATCGCTGCGTTGCTGGAGGCCGTACGCCGCTCCGGCGCCGAAGCCGTTCACCCCGGCTACGGCTTCCTGGCCGAGAGCGACGCTTTTGCCGCCGCGTGCGCTGATGCCGGCCTCGTCTTCATCGGCCCGCCGGCCGACGCCATTCGCGCCATGGGCAACAAGGCCGGTGCCAAGCGGTTGATGGAAGCCGCCGGCGTGCCCTGCGTGCCCGGCTACCAGGGCGAGGACCAATCCGACACGCGCATGGCGCAAGAGGCCGAGCGCATCGGTTATCCGGTGATGATCAAGGCCGCAGCCGGCGGCGGTGGGCGCGGCATGCGGCGCGTCGATCGTGCGGAAGACTTTGCTGCGGCACTGCAATCGGCGCGCTCCGAGGCGGAGAACGCTTTTGCCTCCGGCGAGCTGATCCTCGAAAAGGCCATCGTCGAGCCGCGCCATATCGAGGTCCAGGTATTTGCCGATACGCATGGCAACGTCGTTCACCTGGGCGAGCGTGACTGCTCAGTGCAGCGGCGGCACCAGAAGCTGATCGAAGAATCGCCGTCGCCCGCCGTATCGCCCGAGCTGCGTGCGCGCATGGGGGCGGTGTCGGTGGCGGCAGCGCGTGCCATTGGCTACGTGGGCGCGGGCACGCTGGAGTTTCTGCTTGCCCCGGATGGCGCCTTCTACTTCATGGAGATGAACACGCGCCTGCAGGTCGAGCATGCCGTGACCGAGGCGGTGATCGGCGTCGATCTAGTCGAGTGGCAGTTGCGTGTGGCGATGGGCGAGGCGCTGCCGCTCGCGCAGGCCGAAATCGATGCGCGCCGTGCGCAGGGCGGCCACGCCATCGAAGTGCGCCTGTGTGCGGAAGACCCGCAGCAGAACTTCCTACCGCAGAGTGGCACCGTCGCCCGCTGGCGTGCGCCGCGCGAGGAGCGCACGGACCACGCGCTGGCCGATGGGCTGGTGGTGTCGCCGTACTACGACTCGATGCTCGCCAAGATCGTCGCGCATGGCACCGACCGCGCGGATGCCTGTCGCCGTCTGGCGCATGCGCTGGACGACTGCTTGTTGCTGGGCTTGCCGACCAACCGCGCGTTCTTGCTGCAGTGCGTGACGCACCCGGCGTTTCAAGCGAGCGATGTATCGACAGCGTTCATCGAGCGGTATTTTCCGGCGGCGACGCGCCAAGCGGCCGTACCCGATGCAGCGGTCTGCCAGGCGGCCGCGATGTTGCTCACGCATCTGCGCAAGGGCGGCGCGCATCGCTACCCCGATGAGCTGCAAGGCTGGGCGAGCAGCCGCACCTACCCCGCGCTGTGCCGCTTCACGCTCGACGGCGAGGCCATCGAGATGCGAGTGCGCGCACTCGCAGCGCAGCGCTGGGAACTCACATGGGACGGCGGCATTGCCGAGGTGCAGATCCTGTCGGAGGCCGACGGCCGCCTCACTCTCGCGTTGGGCGACACGCTGTGCCAGCTCGACTACGCTGTCACCGAAACCGACTGCCACTTCGTGCTGGACGGCCGCGAGCATACCGCCGTCGACACCACTTACGCCAAGGCCGAGCGCAACGGCGAGCAAACGGGAAGCGGCCGCATCAGCGCGCCAATGAACGGCCGCGTGGTTGCCGTGCACGTGGCCGAAGGTGAGGCGGTGTCCGCCGGGCAGGTGCTGCTGGTGGTCGAGGCGATGAAGATGGAACACAGCATTGCCGCGCCGCTGGCCGGTGAGGTGAAAGGTTTGTTCATCCAGGTCGGCGCGCAGGTGGCGCCGGGCGGCCTGCTGATGGAGATTGCGGCCGCCTGAAGGCGCCGCGCTTGTTGTTCTTTCGGTTGTTTCGTGCAGGTCATGCGGTCCCACAGGAGACGTCCCATGTTCGAAGCCACGCCAGACACCACGCTGGAAGCCAACCTGCTGAACCGGGTGGCGCTCGGCGATACGTTACATCGCAGTGCGCGCAAGTTCGGCGCCAAGAAGGCCCTTGTCGATGGCCCGCGCCGCATCAGCTACGCCGAACTCAACGCAGACAGCAACCGCTACGCGCATCACTTGCTTGCCAGCGGCCTCAAGCCCGGTGACAAGGTCGCCATGGTTTGCGGAAACTCGGCGCAGTTCCTGGTGGCGGCGTACGGCATCCTCAAGGCGGGGCTGGTGTGGGTGCCCATCAATGCGATGCTCGCCCCAGATGATGTGCGCTACATCCTCGAACACGCCGAGGCGCGGCATGTGATTGTCGATGCGCCACTGCTCCCCCCGCTGCGCGACACGCTGGCGGCATTGAACCTGCCGGTGCATGTCGGCTTTGGCGAGCCGGCCGTCGGCGGCCCGCTGACCGTCGCGCAGGCGCTGCAAGGCCACGCCGATACGCTGCCCGCCGTCATCATCGACGAACGCGACCTCGCGCTCATCATGTACACCAGCGGCACCACCGGCCGGCCCAAGGGCGCCATGCATTCGCACCGCTCGGTGCATGCGGCGCTGATGTCGAACATTGCCGGCCTGAACCTGAATGCGGCCGACGTGTTCTCGTGCCTCCTGCCGATGTTCCACTGCGCGCAGTTTGCGACCGCCGCTTCCGCCATCACGTTGGGCGCGACGCTGGTGATCCAGCGGGGGTTTGATCCCGCCATGTTGCTCGACGCCATTGCCACCGAGCGTATTACGCAACTGTTCGGCCTGCCGCTCATGTACGCCGCGCTGCTGCATCATCCGCTGCGCGCACAGCGTGATCTCTCCAGCCTGCGTCTGTGCCTGTATGCGATGGCGCCGATGGCGAAGCCGCTGCTCGAGCGTCTGATTGCCGAGGTGTGCCCAAACTTTGCGCTCGGCTCCGGCCAGACCGAAATCTTCCCGATGACGATGTACTTCGCCCCCGACCAGCAGTTGCGGCACACCGGCAACTACTGGGGCCAGCCATGCATGGTCAACGAAGCGGCGGTGATGGATGACCAGGGCAATCTGCTCGGCCCCGGCCAGTTGGGTGAGATCGTGCACCGCGGCCCCAACGTCATGCTGGGCTATTACAAGGACCCGCAGGCCACCGCCAACGCGCGCCGCTTCGGCTGGCACCACACCGGCGACCTCGGTATGTGGGATGACGACGGCCAGCTCCAGTTCAAAGACCGCATCAAGGACATGATCAAGACCGGCGGCGAGAATGTGCCGTCGGTCAAAGTGGAGGAGGTGCTGCTGCGCCATCCGGCGGTGGCGAACGCGGCAGTGGTCGGGTTGCCGCATGTGCATTGGGTGGAAGCAGTGGCGGCGTTCGTTTGCCTCAAGCCTGATGCACAGGCCGACGCCGCAGCCTTGCAGGCCCATTGCCGGGAACACTTGGCAGGCTTCGAGGTGCCCAAGCACATCGCCGTGGTCGACAAGCTGCCGATGACGGCCACTGGCAAGATCCAGAAGCATGTGCTGCGCGGCGCCAACCAGGCGCTGTTCGATGTCGATGCGCGGTAAGCGATAAGAGCGCTCAGGCTGCCGGTTTGGGCGGCGTACGCAGGATGAACAGCACCGCCTGATCGGCCAGCGCATCGATGCTGATGCCCGCGCCGGCCTGATACCACTGCGCCGTCCAGTTGAGCGCGCCGAACATCAGCAGGCGGTCTACCGGTGTTGGCTGGGCCCATTCGCCTGATGCGCGCAGGCGTTCAATGACGCGCGTCCAGATGCCTTCGTAGCGGTCCTTGAGCGCGATGATGCGTTCCTGCGCTTGCGGCTCCAGCGAGCGCCATTCATACAGCATCACCGGAATGAAGTCCTGGTGGGGCGCGAGCAGTGTGTAGAGGTGCGCGCGCACGAGCTGCCGCATCGCCTCGCGAGGCGGCAGGCCGTCAACGTCGATGGCCTCGATGTCGGCCAGCGCCACCGTCAGGCCGTGCTCGATCACGGCTTGCAGGATGTCCTGCTTGGTCTTGAAGTAGTAGAACCAGCTTCCGGCATGCACGCCCGTGGCGGCAGCAATGTCGCGCACCGTGGTGTTGCCGTAACCCTTCTCGCGGAACAGCCGGGCCGATTGCTCGATCAGTGCGCGGCGCAGCCCTTCGTTGGCGTCCTGCGCGGGGCGGCCGCGCTTGCGGCGTGGCGCGGCGTCGGCTTCTGTCGTGGCTTCAACGGCAGATTCGGTTGGCTTGGGTGTAGCGGGTTTCGACATGCCCTGGCGAAGAGAAGAGGCGTCGCTGCATTGTAGCGGCGCGCAGCCGCTGCGCGGCACGTCAATCGCGGTTGTGGATACGGTCGCGCTCGACCGATGCAGCATTCGCTTTGACCAGCGCAGCGATGGACGCGTCGAGCAACGCAGTCATCGACTGGTTCGCAAAAAAGCGTGTCTGCAGGCGCGGCATCAGCGTGGTCTGCATGAACCATGCGCTCAGCGCGTCGTAAGTCAGCGCTTGCTGCTCCAGCAGCTTGAACTTCACCAGCACGCGGATGGCGTGCAGGGCGTTGCGCTCGGGATCGGCGCGCAGATACGCCAGTCGCCCGAGCGAGGCATCAATGGCCGCATTGACTTCAGTGAACGGCCTGCCATGCCCTGGAACCACCATGCGCGCATCGAGTTGCGCGATGCGCTCCAGGATCGCCTCCTGCTCGGCAAAGCCGCTCTCGCCCTCCAGCTCGGGGAAGATCACGCCAAAGCCACGTTCCCACAGCGCATCAGCCGAGAGCAGCACGCGCGTGTCCGGGCTATAGAGGATGACCGCATTCGGGTCGTGGCCCGGCGCGCTGATCGCCTGCCAGTCGAGGCCGCCCAGGCGCAGTGTCATGCCGTCGGCCAAGCCCGCGTCGTCGTCGGGCAGTGTAAAGCGGGCACACTCCTGGCCGGTGGGGCCGTAGCTGAGGGCGTCGGTGTCCCAGCGGCGCACGTCGTCGACTTGTGCGGCGGGCACTCGCGTGTGGCAACCGTAGAGCGCCTGCAGCGCCGCGTTGCCGCCGCAGTGGTCGGAGTGCAGGTGCGTGTTCAGCAGGCGGCGCAGCGGCTTGCCTTGCAATGCGTGCTGCACCAGCGCCACGGTCTGCGGCGCATGCGTGAGGTAGCCGGAATCGACCAGCGCGCAGCCGCCATGCGCTTCGTCGTCAACGAAAAGGATGTTGTTGGACGACAGCCAACCGCGCTCGAACACGCGCATCGAATCGGGCAGGGTGATGACGTCGTGTTCGGCCATGGGGAGCGGTCAGTTGTTGCTCGTGTCCTGAAGCCACGCGCATGCGCGCTCAGGCAGCGTCTGCCAGATGGCAAGCCGCGCGTCATCATTCAGCGTGGACCACGCGGCAATCTCATCGATCGTGCGCATGCAGCCAAGACACAAGCCGCGCGCGTCGTCCATCTTGCACACGTTGATGCACGGCGAGCCCACCGGCCGCGCCTGCTCGGCCTGCGCGCGGCTGTTGCGCAGCTTGGCCGCAGACAGCTTCAGTTGTGCGCGTGTGCAGGCGTTCATGAGGGCGTTGGCCGACGGATCAATCGCGCAGGGCGACGTCTGCCACCGGTGCGCCGGTCATCGCTTCCAGCTCGGCGGGTGTGAGGTTGAAGACGGCGTGCGGATGGCCGGCGGCGGCCCACACGCTGTCGTACTGGAACAGATCCTGATCGAGCAGCATGACCGGCTTGACCGCATGGCCGACCGGGCACACGCCGCCGATGGCGTAGCCCGTCTTCTCGCGCACGAACTTGGCGTCGGCCTTGGCCAGCGCGCCGACTTGCGCGGACACCTTGGCCTCGTCGACGCGGTTCGTGCCGCTGGCGATGACCAGTACGGGCACGTCGTCCTCGGCACGGCGGAAGATGATCGACTTGGCGATCTCCGCCACCGAGCAACCCAGGCCGGCCGCCGCTTCGGCCGACGTCTTGCCGGTGGCGGGCAGCATTACGATGGTCTTCTCGTAGCCGAGCGTGCGCAGGTGGTCGGCCACGCGCTGGGCAGACTCCGGCAGGGGGACGTTTGTATCGTTTGCGCTCATCGTCGTTGTCAGTCGTTTTTTGGAGGTATCAACATCAGATACAGGCTTGGGCGATCTGGTCCTGCAGCTTGAGCAGCAGCGCGCGGCCCGCACGCGAGGCGGTTGGCCGGCCGATAGCCTGGGAGATGAAATCACCCGCCAGCACCACCTTGTCCAGATCGATGCCGGTGCGGATGCCCAGCCCGTGCAGCAGGTACAGCACGTCTTCGGTGGCCACGTTGCCGGTTGCGCCCTTGGCATACGGGCAACCGCCCAGCCCCGCCACGGACGCGTGGAAGATGGCGATGCCCACTTCCAGGCTGGCGAGGATGTTCGCCAGCGCCTGGCCGTACGTGTCATGGAAATGGCCCGAGAGCCGATCGATCGGGAACGTTGCCGCAGCCGCCTCCATGACATTCTTCACGCGCCCGGCCGTGCCCACGCCAATGGTGTCGGCAATGTCGATCTCGTCGCAGCCCAGGTCGGCCAGTCGCTTGATCACATCAACGACAGATTCCACCGGCACCTCGCCCTGATACGGGCAGCCCAGCGAGCACGAGATCGACCCGCGCACGCGGATGCCAGCGTCCTTGGCGGCCTTGGCCACCGGCGCGAAGCGCTCGATCGATTCGGCAATCGAGCAGTTGATGTTCTTCTGCGCGAACGCCTCGCTGGCTGCGCTGAAGATCACGACTTCATCCGCACCCGCGGCGGCCGCGCCCTCGAAACCCTTCATGTTGGGTGTGAGCACCGAATACAGCGTGCCCGGCCGGCGCTGGATGCGCGCCATCACCTCGGCGCCGTCGGCCATCTGCGGCACCCACTTGGGCGACACGAACGATGCGGCCTCTACGTTGACGAAGCCGGCGTCGGACAGTCGGTCCACCAGCTCGACCTTTGTTTCGGTCGAAACCGGTGCCTTCTCGTTCTGAAGACCGTCGCGCGGGCCAACCTCGACCACCTTCACGAAATGCGGAGTGCTCATCTCAGTAACCTCGTTGCAGATCGACGATGCCGGCAATCGGCTCGCCAGCTTCCAGCGCGCGAATCTTGCGTGCGATCTGGGCAATGCTGACCTCGCGCAGCGTCAACGCCGAAATGTGCGGCGTGATGTGGATGCGCGGTTCGGTCCAGAAATGGTGGTCCGCAGGCAGCGGTTCGGTGCGGAACACGTCGAGCGCGGCGCCGGCAATGTGGCCGCTGCGCACGGCGGCCAGCAGGTCGTCTTCCACCACATGCTTGCCGCGCGCCACGTTGACGACGAACGCGCCCGGCGCGAGCTGACCGAGCAGCTTTGCGTCGATCACGTTTTCGGTGTCGGCGGTCAGCGGCAGCACATTCACCAGCACGCGCGTGCCCGACAGGAAGCCGGGCAGCGCGTCGGTGCCGGCACGGCAGTCGATGCCTTCGACGTGTTTGGCCGAGCGGCTCCAGCCGCGTACCGGAAAGCCAAAGCCCGCCAGCGTCTTGGCGATATGCGTGCCCAGCACGCCCAGGCCCAGCACGCCGACGACGAACTCGTCGCGATTGAACGGCTTGAGGAAGCGCCACATCTTGGCTTGCTGCTGGCGCTCGTACTCGTCCAATCGGCGGAAGAAACGCAGCACGGCATGCGTGACGTATTCGCCCATCTGCGCGGCCATGCCGGCGTCGTCCAGACGCACGATTGGCAGGCCTTCGGGAATCGCATCGGGCGATTGCGCACGCAGGCCGAGGATGGCATCGACGCCCGCGCCCAGGTTGAACACCGCGCGCAAGTCGCGGCGATCGCGAAGCATGTCGGCGGGCGGCTGCCAGACCACGGCGTAGTCGGCGTCCTGCGCCGCGCCTTGCTCCCACACCGACAGCCGCGCCTCGGGCAGCGCCTGCGCAAAACCATCGAGCCAGGGTTGGGGCTTGCCGTCGGGCGTGTAGATCTGGATGTGCATGGGGCCCTGCGTGCTAGTTGACGTATACGTCAAGGAGTGTAGCAGGGGCGTTGCAAACGCGGGAGAGTAGCGGCGGCCCTTCTGTTCAAGGGTTTTCGCCGCTTACCGTTTACCGATTGTTGACCGAGATGATCTTGATTGATGTCTTGCCGGGGGAGGAGGTGGCTACGCCGCTGATCCACACTTCGCCGCCACCGACCATCAGGCCACGGTAGCTGACGAACAGGTCTTCAAATTGCTGAGCCTCGATGGCGCGTTTGACCTTGTTGTTGAAAATCGTGGGGTATGCGCGCTTGAACTCCGCCGGCGTGCGGACAGCGTTTCGGCCGTTTATTCGTAGCGGATAGCGAATCAGTTGGCTGAGTGTGTCTTTGTCGTCACGTCTGGATGCGATCTTGAGACAGGCGAAGAAGGCACTTGCCTCGGGAAGGTCTAGACCGGCTTGGTCTTGGAGCGTCCGCGTAAATTCCTTTTCCTGTTCGGAAGAGGGGAAAGAAAGGCGATGCTCTGCTTCGTATCCAGGTTCGCTCTGAATTAGATTCGAGCAGTCTGCGTGCGCTGCGCCAGCAACCGCCAGCATTGCAACCAACGTGACCGAACGCGCGGAACGCATGGGCTTAGTGGGTAGAGTCATAGCGGTTGTTGAGGTACATGTCATATTCCTGTCGGCGCCGCTTAACTAGGCCAGGAACACCTCGATTGGTGATATCCAAGAACTCCCTTGCCGCTTCAGCGTAGCGCTTCGTATTGCTCTTGTGGCAGAGCATCGGGGCAACCCTTGCGATATCGCCAACGTTGAATGCCAGTGAACACAGTGCGTCAAACTCGTGCTGGTGCAGCGGAACGTGAATCGCTCTACGAACGACGTCCTCATGCCTTGAGATGTCGAGCCTAAAGAATCTCTCCGCCTCGGCTAAGGAAATTGGCCTGTTCACCGCAATGCCCAGATCGCGGCACGATCGTTTGCCGTTGACGAGATGTCCCCAGCCTGCGGTGCAGTAGTCCAAGTCATCGTCGTAGTACTTGAGGAGAAGTTTTTCCCAATCTTTGATGAACGCCTGGCCGAGAAATGAGAGAAAGAGGCAACCGGTGTGCCGCCTTTGAGCATCGATGGGTGCCATCGAGGGTTGATCTGGGTTTGTTGGGCAGCTAGTGGTGAGCGTCATCGCCGGTCTCCGTTTGGGTGCTTCCGACACTCTGCTGTTGTCCTGTGGACTTGGACATCGGCGGATTCTGAAAATAGCAGATGGCGTTAACGCACAGGTGGCGATCAACGCCGCCTTGCTCTACTGCTCGCGAGCTGTACGACTACGCTACTGGCGCAACTGCCGTAACACAGTAGCCGCGTCCTTGACGCGGCCCGCCTCGACATCGTTCAAGCCTTTGGACGCTTCCTCCAAGAGTGTCAGCAACGCGTGCGCTTCTCTTGCCTGATGGTTGTTCGACAGATCAGGCGCCTTCCGCCGGCTTGAACGCCAGCAGTTGCACGCCTTCGGTCACCTGATCGCCGACGCCATACAGCACGGATTCGACCACGCCATCGGCCGGCGCAGTGAGCGTGTGCTCCATCTTCATCGCCTCCATGACGACCAGCGGTGCACCCTTGGTGACGGTCTGGCCCGGCGTGGCGAGCACGGCGATGACCTTGCCGGGCATCGGAGCGGTCAGCTTGCCGCCTTCGTCGTCGGCTTCGCCGGCGTGGGCGAGCGGGTCGTGGCGCTCCAGCGTCCAATGCGCGCCGCCGGTAAAGACGTGGAAGGCTTCGCCATCCACGTGCACCTGACCGGTCGCCTTGTGCGAGCCGAGCGCGACGCTGAAGCTCTCGCTGTGGCGCTGCGTGGTGAAGGGCGCTTCATGGCCGTTGGTTTTCAGGCGCGTGCCATCACGGCCGTAGACGAGCGTGGCATCGATGGCTTGATCGCCCTGCGTGAAACGCAGCGTGCGTTCGGCTGCGCCATTGAGACGCCAGCCGCTGCCGCGCGCCCACGGCGAATGCGGATCGCGCGTGTCGGTACGCAGGCCGCGTGCCTCTCGCGCCAGCAGCGCGGCCACGGCCAGGGCGATGGCATCCTGCGGCACCTCGGGCGCGGCGGGGAACAGCGTGTCGTGGTGGCGCGCGATCAGGCCCGTATCCAGGTCCGCGGTGGCAAACGGATTCGATGCCACGAGGCGGCGCAGGAAGGCCACGTTGGACGACAGTCCAACCAGATGGAAGCTGCCCAGCGCCTGCAGCATGCGTGCGAGCGCTTCTTCGCGGTCGCGGCCCCAGACGATCAGTTTGGCGATCATCGGGTCGTAGTAAGGGCTGATGGCGTCGCCTTCGCGCACGCCGGCATCGATGCGCACGGCGGCCGGTTCGCCATTGGGTTGCGCGCCAACGGTGAATTCCACCGCCGCCGGCGTGCGCAGCACCTTCAGCGTGCCGATGGAGGGTAAGAAATCGCGGTCGGGGTTCTCCGCGTAGATACGCGCTTCGAGCGCATGGCCGTGGATGTGCAGTTCGTCCTGCGCGCGCGGCAGCGGCTCGCCGGAGGCCACGCGCAGTTGCCATTCGACCAGGTCTTCGCCCGTGATCATTTCGGTGACGGGGTGCTCGACCTGCAGGCGCGTGTTCATCTCCATGAAGTAGAACGTGCCGTCTTCATCGACGATGAACTCAACCGTGCCCGCACCCACGTAGCCCACGGCGCGCGCGGCAGCCACGGCGGCTTCGCCCATCGCGCGGCGGCGGTCCAGCGTCATGCCGGGGGCGGGGGCTTCTTCCAGCACCTTTTGGTGGCGGCGCTGCACCGAGCAGTCGCGCTCGAACAGGTAGACGGCACCGCCGAAGCTGTCGGCGAAGACCTGGATTTCGATATGGCGCGGGCGGGTGAGGTATTTCTCGATCAGCACGCGGTCGTCGCCAAAGCTGGACGATGCCTCACGCTTGACCGAGGCCAGCGACGCTTCGAACGCATCGCCCGATTCCACCACGCGCATGCCCTTGCCGCCGCCGCCGGCGCTGGCCTTGATGAGCACTGGGTAGCCGATGCGGTCGGCCTGCGTGCGCAGGAAAGTGGCGTCCTGGTTGTCGCCGTGATAGCCGGGCACGAGCGGCACACCGGCCTTTTCCATCAGCGCCTTGGCCGCGCTCTTGCTGCCCATCGCCTCGATGGCCGATGCCGGCGGGCCGACGAAGATGATGCCGGCATCGGCGCAGGCCTTGGCGAACGCCTCGTTCTCTGACAGGAAGCCGTAGCCGGGGTGGACGGCTTGCGCACCCGTGGCGCGGGCGGCTTCGAGGATGCGGTCGGCGCGCAGGTAGCTGTCGCGGGCGGCGGGCTCACCAATGTGGATTGCCTCGTCGCAGGCTGCAACGTGGCGTGCATTGGCATCGGCATCCGAATAGACGGCGACCGTGCGGATGCCGAGTTTGCGGCAGGTGGCGGCGACTCGGCAGGCGATTTCGCCTCGGTTGGCGATGAGGAGTTTGGTGATCATGGTGTTGTTGCGTCTCCTGGTTTTTGCTTTTGCACTTTTGGTGCATCCCTTGTTTCATCCCCTGCCGGGGCTGACTCACTTTCTTTGTCTTGCCAAAGAAAGTAAGCAAAGAAAGGCGCGCCCGAGATGGCGACACCCTCCTTGAATTTGTGTAACCGGGCGGAGAGGGAGGCAAACTCGCTTCGCTCAGACAAGCCTCCCTCTTTTTCCCGCCCGCTTACACAAATTCAAGGCGCCATCTAGGGCAGGAACGTCAACGGCGAAACCGTTGGTGTGCGTGCCCCGTCAGGCTCTTGTTTGTTGCTGTGCGCTGCTTCGCTTCGCTCGCAACTCCAACTGGTTTTGCTCGCCTTGCGTTGCGTCTTGCCGCGTACCTACTACTGCGTGGATGCTTCGATGGTTTGGCCGTTGGAGCCCTTGATGGCGCCTTGAATTTCTGTTGTAAGGAGGAAAAAGGAAGGGGAACTGTCTGAGCGAAGCGAGTTTTCCCCTTCCCCTCCTTGCGACATAAATTCAAGGGGAAGTCGCCATCTCGGGCGCGCCTTTCTTTTGCTTACTTTTCTTTGGCAAGACAAAGAAAAGTGAGTCAGCCCCGGTAGGGGATGAAACAGGGGATGGACCACCAACAAAAAACCATCCCCAAACCAAACACGTCAGTCCGCCGGCGTAATGTCGATATGGCAATGCGAAGACTGCGCCCCGGCATGCGATTCATGGTGCATGTGATCCTGCACCTCCACCCGCATCCCCAACCGCGCCAGCAACTGACGATCCGCATCGGCCTCCGGATTGTCAGTCGTCAGCAACTTCTCGCCATAGAAGATCGAATTCGCACCCGCCATAAAGCACAACGCCTGCAGCGCATCGTCCATCGCCTCACGACCAGCCGACAACCGCACCATCGCCTTGGGCATCGTGATCCGCGCCACGGCAATCGTGCGCACGAAATCAAACGGGTCGAGTTCTTCGTTGCCCGCCAGCGGCGTGCCTTCCACCTTCACGAGGTTGTTGATCGGCACCGAATCCGGATACGGCTCCATGTTCGCCAGTTCGGCGATCAGGCCCGCACGCTCGTGCACCGATTCCCCCAACCCGACGATGCCGCCGCAGCAGACGTTGATGCCCGCGTCACGCACGTGATCGAGCGTGTCGAGCCGGTCTTGATACGTGCGCGTGGTGATGATCTCGCCGTAGAACTCGGGCGCGGTGTCGAGGTTGTGGTTGTAGTAATCCAGCCCCGCTTCCTTCAACTGCGCAGCCTGTTCCTGCTTGAGCATGCCGAGCGTCACGCACGTCTCCAGCCCCATCGCCTTCACGCCGCGCACCATGTCGGCCACGGCATCGAGTTGATGCGGCTTCGGGTTGCGCCACGCGGCACCCATGCAGAAGCGGCTCGCGCCGTTCTGCTTGGCGCGCGAGGCTGCTTCGAGCACGGCGTCGATCGGCATGAGCTTTTCAGCCTCGACGCCAGTGTCGTAGCGTGCAGACTGCGGGCAGTACGAGCAATCTTCCGGGCAGCCGCCGGTCTTGATGGACAGCAGCGTCGAGAGCTGCACGGCATTCGCATCAAAGTTGGCGCGGTGCACCTGCTGCGCCTGGAACAACAGGTCGTTGAACGGCAGCGCGAACAGCGCTTCGATGGCTTCGCGGCTCCAGCGCGCGTCGGACGCCTGGCCCGACATGACGGGCGCTTTGGCGGCGTTCGGAACGAAGTTGAGCGGAGTGGATTGCATGAGGACTTCCTTCAAGTGATGCGTGGTTTCGTTGTTATGCGGGTCAGGCCGGCAGCAGCCAGTTCGGCTTGCGCTTGCCCAGAAAACTCTGCACGCCTTCGCGGCCTTCTTCCGAGGCGCGAATGGCGGCGATGCGGTTGGCGGTATCGGCCAGCAGCGCTTCGTCGATGCGCACACCGCTGATCTCTCGCACGAGCCGTTTGCTCTCGCGCACGGCATTCGGACTGTTGGCGACCAGCGCGGCAGTGATGTCGTTGACCTTGGCGTCGAGCGCCTCGGCGGTGACGAGTTCCTGCACGAGGCCAAGGCGATGCGCCTCGACAGCGGAGAATCGCTCGGCGGTGATGAAGTAGCGGCGCGATGCCTGCTCGCCCAGTGCTCGGATCACGTACGGGCTGATGGTGGCCGGGATCAGCCCGAGTTTGGCTTCGGACAGACAGAAGTTGGCGCTCTCCACCGCGACGACGATGTCGCATGCGGCGACCAGGCCGACGCCGCCGGCATACGTGTCGCCGTGCACGCGTGCGATCACGGGCTTCGGGCAGGCGTAGATGGCGCGCAGCATTTCGGCCAGGCGCAGGGCGTCGGCGCGGTTCTCGTCGTCGGAGTAGCCGGCCATCTTCTTCATCCAGTTCAGGTCGGCACCGGCGCAGAAGGCCGGGCCGTTGCCGGACAGGACGATGGCGCGCACGCTGTCTTCTTTCGCCAGCGCGTGGAAGGCGCCCGTCAGCTCGGCAATCACCGTCTCGTTGAAGGCGTTGCGCACATCCGGCCGGTTGAGCGTGAGCGTGGCGACGGCGCCGTGCTGGGCAAAGGCTAGCGTCTCGAAGGCGTTCATTGGGTGTCCTTGTTGGGGCCGCCTTGCGTGGTGGCGGCGTTGGCCGGCGCAGCGGCATGCACCGGGCCGGCAGGCAGGCCCAGTTCGCGCAGGAACGCATCGACCTTGGGCAGCCAGATGTTCAGGCCCGCGCGGCTGGCAAACATGCCGTGCGAGTCGCTCTGGAAGTTGCCGTAGTCAACCAGACGCGCCTTGCCGCCTGCCCCGGCGTAGGCGGAAAACAGCCGTTCGGGCAGCGGCTTGGGCCAGTAGCTGTCGTTGTCCCCGTAGAACCACAGCGATGGATAGTGCGACTGGCGGCCGTAGCTCTCGAAGGCGCGCACGAGGTTGTCTTCCCATGCGACGCAGGTGTCGTTGCGCAGGCCACCTGCGAAGTTCACCAAGCCGCGCACGCCGGGGTAGGCGATGGTGCCGAACGCCATCGTGGTCAGGCCGCCGTGCGACTGGCCCATGATGACGATGCGGTCGCGGTCGACGTACGGCTGGCGGGTCAGGTAGTCGAGCGCTGCGACAACGTCTTCGCTCTGCACGAGACCGTTGCTCTCCACATTGCAGCCGCCGCCGATGTAGGCGCCGCCCGACTTGGAGAAGCCCTGGCGCATCGGGATCGCCACCACATAGCCGCGCGCGACCAGCGCCGCTGCCTGGGCGCTGTAGCGCGCGCGGCTCTGGAAGGACGGGTTGCCGTGGGCCTTGCCGTGGTTCAGCACGATGAGCGGAAATGGTCCATCGCCTTCCGGTTTGTAGATGGTGGTTTCCAGCTTGACGGTGAAGATGCCCGCAGACTTGGGTACCTCCACCACTTCCTCGCGGATACCTGACGGGTCAGAGGGTGTGTCCTGCGCATGCGCGGAGGCAAGCAGCAGCGCGCAGCCAACGGCTGCCCATGCGCTGCGCCACATCCGCACGTCCTTACTGTTCACAGCAATATCCTCATCCGATGGCGGCCCGCTTACATGCGGAACACGCCGAAGTTCATGTCGCCAATAGGCGCGTTCAGGCTGGCCGACAGGCCCAGGCCGAGCACGCTGCGCGTGTCGGCCGGGTCGATCACGCCGTCGTCCCACAGGCGCGCGCTGGCGTAGTACGGATGACCCTGGCGCTCGTACTGCTCGCGGATCGGCGCCTTGAAGGCGGCTTCCTCATCGGCGCTCCACTGGCCGCCCTTGGCCTCGATGCCGTCGCGGCGCACGGTGGCGAGCACGCTTGCAGCCTGCTCGCCGCCCATCACGGAGATGCGCGCGTTCGGCCACATCCACAGGAATCGCGGTGAATATGCACGGCCGCACATACCGTAGTTGCCCGCGCCAAACGAGCCGCCGATGATGACGGTGAACTTGGGCACCTGCGCCGTGGCCACGGCTGTCACCATCTTGGCGCCGTTCTTGGCGATGCCTTCGTTCTCGTATTTGCGGCCGACCATGAAGCCGGTGATGTTCTGCAGGAACACCAGCGGGATCTTGCGCTGGCAGCACAGCTCGATGAAGTGCGCGCCCTTCAACGCCGCTTCCGAGAACAGGATGCCGTTGTTGGCGATGATGCCGACCGGATACCCCCAGATGCGGGCGAAGCCGCACACCAGCGTGGTGCCGTAGCGCGCCTTGAATTCATCGAAGGCGGAATCGTCGACGATGCGGGCGATGACTTCGCGCACGTCGAACGGTTTGCGCGTGTCGGTCGGGATCACGCCATAGAGTTCTTCTGCGGGAAAGCGCGGCTCGACGGGCGCATGAATCTGCACCTGCTCGGGCTTGCGGCGGTTCAGGTGCGCGACGATGTTGCGGGCCTGTGCCAGCGCGTGCGAATCGTTGTTGGCGAAGTAGTCCGCCACGCCAGACAGGCGCGTATGCACATCGGCGCCGCCCAGGTCTTCGGCGCTCACTACCTCGCCGGTCGCGGCCTTCACCAGCGGCGGGCCGGCCAGGAAGATCGTGCCCTGTTCCTTGACGATGATGGATTCATCGCTCATGGCCGGCACATACGCGCCGCCCGCCGTGCACGAGCCCATCACCACCGCGATCTGCGGGATGCCCTTGGAAGACAGGTTGGCCTGGTTGTAGAAGATGCGGCCGAAGTGGTCGCGGTCGGGAAAGACGTCGTCCTGGTTCGGCAGGTTGGCGCCACCCGAATCGACCAGGTAGACGCAGGGCAGATGGTTCTGCTCGGCGATCTCCTGCGCGCGGATGTGTTTCTTCACCGTCATCGGGTAATACGTGCCGCCCTTGACCGTGGCGTCGTTGCAGACGATCACGCATTCCTGCCCCGAGATGCGGCCGATGCCGGTGATGATGCCGGCGCCCGGTGCCGCGTCGTCGTACATGCCGTACGCCGCCAGTTGCGAGAACTCCAGGAACGGCGTGCCCGGGTCGAGCAGTTGCTGTACGCGGTCGCGTGGCAGCAGCT
Organism: Ralstonia sp. UBA689; assembly: GCF_002298975.1. Lineage (GTDB taxonomy): Bacteria > Pseudomonadota > Gammaproteobacteria > Burkholderiales > Burkholderiaceae > Ralstonia. The sequence goes on along the minus strand of NZ_DBMV01000007.1, from coordinate 5,662 downwards.
TGCCGCGCGCGAGGTGCTTGGCGCGGGCGTCTTCACCGCCACCCTGGGCGATGCGGGCGACCTTGTCGCGCAAGTCTGCGACCAGGGTGCGCATGGCATCGGCGTTGGCCTTGAAGTCTTCGGCACGGGGGTTGAGCTTGGTCTCTAGCGTCGGCATGGCGGAAGTGCAGTGGGTTCAGTCAGGGAAGGTGCCGTCGACGTACAGCCAGCGGCCTTCGGCGGATTCAGCGCCGCTCGCGTCCAGGCGGACGAAGCGGCTCGTTTCATGCAGGCGATGAGCGCGGCCGCCCACCTTGTAGCGCGCGACGAATTCCACCGTCGCATGCGTGGCGTCTTGCGGTGCGTGGCGTTTTACATCCAGTCCAAGCCAGCGCGTGGCAGGAGCGCCTGCCTCGCTGGTCTCCAGATCGGCAGGGCAGGTGGACGGATGCCACGTGCGGCGCAGATACGCCGTGTCGCCCAGCACATAGGCGCTGTAGCGTGAGCGCATGAGCTGCTTGGCGGTGGCCGGTACAGCATCGCCCGCGTGGAACGGGCCGCAGCAGCGCGCATAGGCACCGCCGCCGCAGGGGCAGGCATCGGCCGGGCCGATCAATCGGGCTTGGGTGGCGCACATTAGGCCAGCAGCTCCGGCAGATGGCGCATGTCGGTGAAGGTGCGCGTGGCGCCTGCGGCAATCAGCGGGCCGGGGGCGTTGCGGCCGGCGTAGGCCAGCACCGTCATGCCCGCCGCATGGCCGGCGGTCACGCCGGTGGGGCTGTCTTCAACCACCACGCAGCGCGCGGGTGCCACGCCCAGCCGTTCTGCGGCCAGCAGATACACGTCCGGTGCAGGCTTGCTTCGCTCGACTTCTGTGGCCGAGAAGATGCGCGCGCTGGTCGGTTGGAAGCGGTGGATCAGGCCTGTGCGGTTCAGTTGCAGCTCGACTTTCATGCGGTCGGCGCCGGAGGCCACGGCCATCGGCAGGCCGAGCGTGGACAGCGCTTCAATCGCATCCGCAATGTGCGGCACGGCTTCCACCTCGGCCTCAAGCAATGTGTTGCGGCGAGCGTAGAAGGTGGACAGCCAGTTCGGCGGCAGCGGCGCGCCGCGCATCTCGGCAATCGCATCGAGTTCTTCGCGGATGGCCTTGCCGAGAAAGCGCTTGATGGAATCTTCCTGGCTGATGCCGATGCCGAGTTCGTTCAGCATCTGCCAGATCAGCCGGTTGACGAGGGGTTCGCTGTCGACCAGGACGCCGTCGCAATCGAACAGGATGGCGTCAAAGCGGGGGTGGGTCGAGGCGGGTTGGGTCACTGCAGTCATGCGTTCTTCGTTGGCTTTTCGTAGGCGGCGACCGGGGCGCCGGCCGCCTTCCAGGCGGTGAAACCGCCCTCGATATGCGCGACGCGCTCAAGGCCCATGTCCTGTACGGTCTTGGTGGCCAGCGCACTGCGCCAGCCGGCCGCACAGAAGAAGACAAAGGTCTTGTCTTGCGCAAAGGCTGGCTTGTGATACGGCGATTCCGGATCGACCCAGAACTCCAGCATGCCGCGCGGGGCATGCAGCGCGTGCGGGATCACGCCTTCGCGTTCCAGCTCGCGGATGTCGCGTACGTCGACGAACTGCACGTTCGGGTCGTCGAGCAGGGCGCGCGCCTCGTCCACCGACAGCGTTCGCACTTCGGACATGGCCAAGTCAACCAATGCGCGGAATCCCTTCTTCATCGTCATGTCGGCGTGCTCCTCAAACGTGGCTCTCAAACGCGACCATCACGCAGCAGCGCTTCGATCTGGTCAAAGCGGTCGAAGCCCCAGAACGGCTCGCCGTCGACGATCACGTAGGGCGAGCCGAACACGCCGCGCGACATCGCCAGGTCGATCTCGGCCTTGAGTTGGTCCTTGATCTGCTGGCTGCTGGCCCCCGCGTTGAGCGCGGCACCGTCGATGCCCATCGTGTCGGCGATCTTCATCACCTCGGCGGGCTCGCCGATGTTGATGTCGTCGACGAACAGCCCGCGGTAGACCGCGCGTGCGAAGTCGATGGCGCGGTCGCCGCCGTGGTGGTCGTGCACCCACAGGGTGGCGCGCGCCGCGTATTGCGTCGGCAATGGGAAGTGCGTCGGCTTGCGGTATTCGATGCCATGAAAGCGCGCGGTGCGCTCGAAGTCGCGCCACGCGTAGTCGCCCTTGAGCGGAAGCTGCGGCAGGGGAGCGGCGCCGGTGGTCTTGAACACGACCCCCAGCAGGATCGGGTGCCACGCCGTTGCGCGGTTGTACCGCTGGGCGAGTTCCTCCACGCGCGTGCTGGCGAAGTAGCCGTACGGCGAGGAATAGTCGAAGTAGAAATCGATGGCCCCGTTCATGATGTGCTCCCCTTGTTGTGCTGCCGCTTCCCAAAAATGCCTACGCCAAGGCGCGGGCGATCAAGATTTTCTGGATATCGCTGGTGCCTTCGTAGATCTGGCACACGCGCACGTCGCGGTAGATGCGCTCCACCGGAAAGTCGTTCACATAACCGTAGCCGCCGAAGACCTGGATGGCGTCGGAGCACACGCGCTCGGCCATCTCGCTGGCGTTGAGCTTGGCCATGGCCGCCTCTTTCAGACACGGCAGCCCCGCGTCCTTCAGGCTGGCGGCGTGCCAGACCATCTGCCGCGCCACGTCGATGCGCGTGGCCATCTCTGCCAGGCGGAACTGCACCGCCTGGTGCGCAAATAGCGGCTGGCCGAAGCTCTCGCGCTCCTTGGCGTACGCCAGCGCCGCCTCGAAGGCCGCGCGCGCCATGCCTACGCTCTGCGCGGCAATGCCGATGCGTCCGCCTTCCAGCCCGGACAGCGCCATCTTGTAACCGGCGCCTTCTTCACCCAGCAGGCAATCGGCGGGGATGCGGCAATCCTCGAACACAATCTGCGCCGTGTCCGACGAATGCTGGCCGAGCTTGTCTTCCAGACGCGCAACGACATAGCCCGGCGTCTTGGTCGGCACCAGGAACGCGCTGATGCCGCGCTTGCCTGCTGTCTTGTCTGTCACGGCCATGACGATTGCCACGTCGGCATGCTTGCCGCTCGTGATGAACTGCTTTACGCCGTTCAATACCCAGTGGTCGCCGTCACGTGTGGCGGTGGTGCGCAGGGCAGAAGCGTCGGAGCCGACGTGCGGCTCGGTCAGGCAGAACGCGCCGAGCATCTCGCCGCGCGCCAGCGGCACCAGCCACTGCTGCTTCTGCGTGTCGTTCGCAAACGCCATCAGCATGCTGCACACCGGGCAGTTGTTCACGCTGATGACGGTGGAGGTGCCGCCGTCGCCGGCAGCAATTTCTTCCAGGATCAGCGCCAGCGAGAGGTAGTCGAGCCCGGCACCGCCGAGTTCTTCCGGCACGGCCACGCCATACGCCCCCAACTCGCCGAGCTGGCGGTGCACGTCTTTCGGGAACGTCGCATCGCGGTCCCACGCCGCCGCGTGCGGCACGATCGCCTCGCGCACGAACGTGCGGATGGCATCGCGGATCATTTCCTGTTCAGGAGTCAGCAGCATCGCTCAGGCCTCACCACTCAATGACGCTGCCGTCGTAGTTGCGGAACCCGCTGTTGTCAGCGCGCGTGGCGCCGGCGATCACGCGGCGGATGCCCGCCACGCTCTCCTGCGGCGTGATGGCCGCGCCGGCGCCGCCCATGTCGGTTTGCACCCAGCCGGGGTGGAAGGTCAGGCACGTGGCGTTCTTGGCGTCGATCGACACCGCACGCAGCACCGCATTCACCGCCGCCTTGCTGGTGCGATACAGCCAGCCGCCGTTGCCCGTCATCTCGCCGATGCTGCCCATGCGGCTGGAGATGACGGCCAGCACGCCGCCGGGTTCATCGGCGCCATTGCGGCCGGCTTCCACCATCGGCAGCACGGCGGGCAGCACGCTCATCGGGCCCCACACGTTGGTGTGCATCACGGCATCAAAGTCGGCCTGGCTGACCGGCGTGGCGCCCTGCGTGCGCGGGCCGTAGATGCCCGCCACGTAGATCGCCACGTCCAGTGCTTCGCCGTCGAGCTTCCACGCCAGGCCGGCGACGGCGTTGGCGTCGGTCAGGTCCAGCACGTGGGTCTCGGCGCCCAGAGCCTGCAGCGCCTGGGCGGCGTCTTGCGTGCGCACGGTGGCGATCACACGCCACCCATCCGCGCGGTACTGCTTGACGGTCTCCAGACCGATGCCACGCGACGCGCCAAGGATGAGCGCGGTGCGGGTACGACGGGACGTTGTGTTCGTCATCGTGCGCGCCTTCCGATCAATAGAGTTCGATGCCCACGGCCGTGGCCTCGCCGCCGCCAATGCACAGGCTTGCCACACCGCGCTTGCCGCCACGATGGCGCAGCGCACCCAGCAGCGTCGCGATCACACGCGCACCCGACGCGCCGATCGGATGGCCCAGCGCACAGGCGCCGCCGTTCACGTTCACTTTGTCGTGCGGGATGTGCAGGTCGTGCATGGCGGCCATCGGTACCACGGCAAACGCCTCGTTGATCTCGAACAGGTCGACACTGTCGGCGTTCCAGCCAAGCTTCTTGAACAGCTTGTCGATGGCCGTGACCGGCGCGGTGGTGAACCAGCCCGGCGCCTGCGCGTGCGTGGTGTGGCCGAGCATCACCGCCAGCGGGGTGATGCCGAGTTGCTTGGCGGTCGATTCGCGCATCATCACCAGAGCAGCGGCGCCATCGTTGATCGAGGACGACGACGCAGCCGTCACCGTGCCGTCTTTCTTGAAGGCGGGCTTGAGCGAGGGGATCTTGTCGACCTTGATGCGGCGCGGGCCTTCGTCGGTGTCGATGACGGTGTCGCCGGTCTTGCCCGAGAGGGTGACGGGGGCGATCTCCCAGCGGAAGGCGCCAGACTCGGTCGCCTGCTGCGCGCGGCGCACGGAGGTCATCGCGAAGTGGTCTTGTGCCTCGCGCGTGAAGCCGTACTTTTCGGCGCAGTCCTCGCCGAAGGTGCCCATGGCGCGGCCCCCGCCTTTTTCGTCACGCTCGTAGGCGTCTTCCAGGCCGTCGAGCATCATGTGGTCATAGATCATGCCGTGGCCGATGCGATAGCCGCCGCGGCCTTTCGGGATCAGGTACGGTGCATTGGTCATGCTTTCCATGCCGCCCGCGACCACAACATCCAGCGACCCGGCCAACAGCGCGTCATACGCGTTCATGGCCGCGCGCATGCCCGAACCGCACATCTTGTTGACCGTCGTGCAGCCGACCGACAGCGGCAGGCCCGCACCGAGTGCAGCCTGGCGGGCCGGGGCCTGGCCCTGGCCGGCGGGCAGGACGCAACCCATGATGACTTCTTCGATCTGTTCCGGCTTCAGGCCTGCGCGTTCCACCGCAGCGCGGATGGCGGCGGCGCCGAGTTGCGGCGCGGTCAGGCTGGCGAGTTCGCCCTGGAATGCGCCCATCGGGGTGCGGGCGGCGGAGGCGATGATGATGCGGTCGGACATTGCTATCTCCTGGGTCTGTGCTGGCGACATGTTCTGCACTGTTGGTGCAGGGTTTGTGTGTCTCTCGCTGTTGGGGTTGTTGTTGGTGGTTCACCCCTGTTTCATCCCCTGCCGGGGCTGACTCACTTTTCTTTGTCTTGCCAAAGAAAAGTAAGCAAAAGAAAGGCGCGCCCAAGATGGCGACACCCTCCTTGAATTTGTGTAACCGGG